>NZ_VORT01000049.1 GCF_007997155.1 Aequorivita antarctica
GTTGGCAAAAATTTAACTGACCACGTATAGAGAGTTGTTTTATAAAAAAAGACAATCATGTTCTATAAAAAAGAATTAAGAGAATTAGTAGAGGATTATGGAGGAGGTCGTGGAAAGAAAAATGCTAAGTCGCAGTTCTTCTATGATTGCGCTAAGAAAATACTTAGAGAATTTGACCTAAAAGCATATTCCGAGATTGAAATGTTCGCCGAGTATTTAAAAGAGGTTGGGAAAAATACAAGTGCTCACCATCACACAGGTTTAGAACCTATTCCTGACCAAAAAACTTAAACTTTTGTTCTTTGACAAAATCATCTAATGGAAAATATGTATCTGTAAAACAATAAATATTTTGAGGCAAAAATCCATTGACTTTATCGCCGACATTTTTACTGTTCAAGTGCTTTAAAAATTTTGCACCCACGTACTTACGAAATACAGAATTGGTGCTATCTAAAATAGAATACACACAAATACAGTTTTTTATATTTATCTCATCTTTATCAACAGGAAATTGAATTAAATAATCTGGATTGTAAGGAACACCACCAACAGTTATGGAATCTGAAAAATCTTTTTTAGAAAATAGTGGTATAATAGAAATTTTGTCCAAATATAGCAGATATAATCTGAACGGAGGTGAAAGTGATAACTCTTACGCCCTAAAAACGTTTGCCAACAAAGCATAAACGCCATGGCTGCCAATCGTTTATTTAGAAAATTATCGCCGCCACAAAAGACAATAATATTAAAATAATTAATTTTTAACCCCACGCCACAGCGCTTATACAAAACGTTG
>NZ_VORT01000050.1 GCF_007997155.1 Aequorivita antarctica
ATGCACACGTGCTTGCGAGCTCGGTATTCCTTTTTTCTAGTCTGCGTCCTGCTATCCAAAAACTCCTTGGTAAAAGGAATGGTCTTTCCCTGCGGACAGCGATAATAGTCTCCTTCCTCATTGTAAATAAAACCATCGGGGCCGCCTTTAAAGGTGCCGTGGGGAGGAATAAAACTTTTGAGGCCCTGTCTTTCAAGGAAAGCATAGTTTTCTCCGCTGCTGTAACCTGTGTCGGCCACACAGTTTTCCCAGACCAGACCTTGTTGCCAAAGGCGTCGTTTTAATCGCTGTACAATGTCCGGCAACTGCTGGTTGTCCTTTCCGTCGGCGTGATAGGCCTTGATATCGCTGATTACGTGATGGGCAGTGTCAACGCACAACTGGCTCAAGTAGTTGAGCTTCCTTGCCTTGCCTGGTTTTACACTGATGCGTGCGTCGGGATCGGTAGGGCTGTAATGGGTCTTGTTGCTGGTATATTTACTTCCTTTATTTCCCGCTCCCGGACGCTGATCCTGGTCTTTGCTCCAGCGTTTGGTGCGTGAGGCAATGGCATTGAGCTCCTTCTCATTGGCGGTAATAGTACGCTGGCCTTTATCTGATTTATCGCCTTTGCTCTTGCGAAAAGGTTTTTCTTTATCCATTGTGCTTATGTGGCGAATCTTACGCAGATGTGCTTCCAGTTCTTCCTCGGGAACTTTAAGCTCTAAACTATCCATAGAGGCATTGGCCTT
>NZ_VORT01000051.1 GCF_007997155.1 Aequorivita antarctica
TAATATTCAGTTCTCGGCAAGGAATTACTTCCTTGGATAAATAATAAACCATCTAGTAAAATGATTTATATAAGTATTAATTAAAGGGGATTGGATTCAAAATGTATTCAAAATACATTTTAGAATTAAGGAGAAATTTTATAAAGTTGCCAAATCATTTGATCTGAGACCAAAAAGATTCAATTACCAGGGATAGGTTTGTTATTTAACAATTTTGAGGAGATGCGATTCTGATATCACTATCAATCAATCACAACTCAAAGATGCAACAAAAAAAACTAATAAACAACACTTTATGAGCAACGAAGACTAAAAAAGGGGAAATACCCCTTTAAGAAAAAGGGCTTTTATAGACAACAATTGAAGGTTTTTAAGACGAAGAATAAAAAATTATCGATTAACTACACGATAATTGATTTTAACATTAAATGTTAAATTTTTGTTAAAAAATAAATGCAGACCTATATAATAAGCCTGCATTTTTACCTGTTTTAATTAAAGTTTTATTCTAGCAGCCTCCGCAGATATCATCTAAACTTACACCTGGGAAATTATAATTCATATCCAAATCAACCGGCTCATCAAAATCACAATCAACTGCACCAGCTCCAAAGTCTCCATCAGGACCCATTTGAAGGATGTTAGCTTGGTTTCCACCAGCAGAACGATCTAGCACACCTA
>NZ_VORT01000052.1 GCF_007997155.1 Aequorivita antarctica
TGTTGGGTTGAAGCCCAGTTGTTGTCACCATTTTGGTCTATGGCAGCAAAGTTATCCTGTGCTTGTTGCCCTGTACCTTGACGGATTCTAGCCTTGTTTGCAGTACTAGAACCATCTAATTGGCCTTGTCTGGTTACAGCATCGTTGTTATCACCTTCTTGGCGAGTAGCAGAGCTGTTCAAGGCACCAGATTGTCTTACGTCTGCAGCATTCGCTACCCCACTGGCTGCCGATACGGCCCCAGTCTGACGAACATCTGCTTTGTTTTCACCAAAACCTGTAGTACCATCGTCCTGAAAGGTATAAGCCGACTGTGAAGTACCGGCCTGACGCACACGTACTTTGTTTTCATGACCGTTCTGAATGGATAGTCCTGTGTTAGCTGTTGCAGGTGCAGGTGCTAATGGTGCAATCACATTAGGAGTTGGTGACACATTACCGTTTGCATCAGTTACCTGAGCATAGGTCATTCCACCTACAAAAAGCGCTACTGCGCAAAAAATTACTTTTTTCATAATTAAAAGATTTAAAGATTAATATTTGGTTAAAATAATATTCAGTTCTCGGCAAGGAATTACTTCCTTGGATAAATAATAAACCATCTAGTAAAATGATTTATATAAGTATTAATTAAAGGGGATTGGATTCAAAATGTATTCAAAATACATTTTAGAATT
>NZ_VORT01000053.1 GCF_007997155.1 Aequorivita antarctica
GAGAACGGAATTAACTGTTCCTCTGCAACTGCTTTTCAGACCGCAAACGACTTAACTGTCTCTGCTGACGAGAACTTCACTTTGACCAACATAACCGCGAGCATTTTCGCCAACGGTGGAATCTCTAATGTTGATGTAAATTATTATTCTGATGCAGCCGGATTACCTGGTGCTATTATAGGTTCTGAGGCTTCAGTAACTATAGACAATCAGACAGTAATTGGCGCCAACTTTGGCCTTGACGTGAACGAAGTAGAATTGACTGTTACTCCATTTATGTTTGCTGGACAGGCAGGTACACCGACTACTTACTGGGTCGAGCTTTCTGTTACTGACGGTGGCGGCAGTGGTGCTGTTTACTGGGTTGTTACCTCTTCCAGTTCTATTGGCAATCCAACAGCGTTGTTTGACGCAGGTTGGGCTTATTTTGACCCACTTTTAGATGGTGTTTATATTTGGGAAGGAAACTGCGAGCCAAT
>NZ_VORT01000054.1 GCF_007997155.1 Aequorivita antarctica
CGTTGCCACCCATTTGAGAAAAATCCCGCAAACATTGAAAAACCCAAAGGACACGACGGAAAAATGAAATTGTGAACGGAATTAAAAATGCGGAATTAACACGCTGAACCGAATGCCAAACCAAATGGAAACGGATTTTTTGCGGACGAAAAGCAAAACCGGAATTGAACAAGCAAAACGGAACTGAAACGTGAAAATCTTTGCGGAATAAAAAACTAAACTGAAAATCATTACGCCGAATTTTACTCTGACCGAAAAAATCGTCGGAATGGAATCGAATTTTTTTTTTAGATTTTAAGTGTAAGTCCGAAAATCTGTGTTTATCGACGCATTTTAATCTGAATTACGGAAAACCATAAAGAAATTAATCTGAAATTGACTAAATTGGACTTTTAAAAAACAAAACGTCGGAAATAAATCGGATGTGCGAAACAGAGCGTGAAAAGGAAAAAACGTGTGGCAACACCG
>NZ_VORT01000055.1 GCF_007997155.1 Aequorivita antarctica
TGGTACTTTTTCGAATAAAGAATATATGTAACGAATTCTTCCATAAAAAAATCCCCATAGAATTTATTCTTGGGGATTTAAGTAGCGAGAGGGGGGCACGATCCCGCGTCCGCCTCAGGCGGATATGAATCCGTCCGCGGTATATTTTGGAAAAACTGTTTTATATATATATTCTCTTCCCTTTCCAGACTTCAGGAAATTTTCTCTTTGCATTGCCTGTTTTTTGGTTTTATGGAACTCAACTTCCAAAACCAGCCAAGGACGGTATTTCAGTGTATATCCTTTGTTTGAAAAATGGTTGTGGGAATAAAATCTTTGGATTAATGATGAAGAGTAACCAATATAGATTTTATGGTACTTTTTCGAATAAAGAATATATGTAACGAATTCTTCCATAAAAAAATCCCCATAGAATTTATTCTTGGGGATTTAAGTAGCGAGAGGGGGGCACGATCCC
>NZ_VORT01000056.1 GCF_007997155.1 Aequorivita antarctica
CCTGTAATAATGGATCGGTAACGGTTATGTTTGATAGGCTCACGTTGCCTGCGTTGGTAACTGTGAACGTATAGGTAATCGTATCGATTCCCGCATCGGCACACTGGTTGCCGTCAACATCGTTGAATACGCCAGTTTTTACAATTGCGATGTCAGCGTTCTGACAGAGTTCGATTACCGTAGCATCGTCATTGTCAACCTGAGTTCCTGAAAGATCATCAACATCATCTCCTACCGGTGGGGTTCCAACAGCGGTAGCTTGGTTGGTCACACTGCCGGTATCGATATCATCCTGTGTGATGGTATAGGATGTAGCTGTGTAGATCCATGTTTCTGTTACATCCAGTTTACCGTCGCCATCTGTATCACCACTTTGGTAAACGA
>NZ_VORT01000057.1 GCF_007997155.1 Aequorivita antarctica
ATATTGACATATACCTTTAGCGATGCTAATGGATGTACAAATAGTGCTTCAGATTCTGTGACTGTAGAGGATACCGAACCTCCAGTTGCAAACTGTGCGGCACCATTTACGATCCAACTGGATGTTAATGGAATGGCCAGCATCGTATTAGCCGATATTGAAAATGGCAGTACTGACAACTGTGGCGTTGGAAGCACTTCCATAGACATAACAGATTTTGACTGTAGTAATGTAGGCCCAAACACGGTAACATTAACAGTAACCGATGTAAATGGTAATGTTTCCACTTGTACAACGATTGTAACTGTAGAGGACAATATACCGCCAACAATTACTTGTCCTGGAGATATTACTGTAAGTAACGATCCAGGAGTTTGTGG
>NZ_VORT01000058.1 GCF_007997155.1 Aequorivita antarctica
TATATGTTCTTACAGGAACTTATGTAGGTAACGAAACCAACGCAGCTGCTTGGGGTGCTGTTGCCGCTACTGGTTCTGGAACCGGTGCTGGTACAGATTTACCTAGTAATGTTGTTCTTGATGCTCCTGTAGTACTTTCAGCAAATACCACTTATGGTTTTGCAGTAGTAACAACTGGTCTTGGACAACGTTATACAAACGGTGATGGTACAAACCAAAACTTCTCTAATGCTGATCTTTCCATGTCTCTAGGAACTGCTGTAGCTGGATTGTTTACTGGATCAGTATTTACTCCTCGTGTATGGAACGGTACTGTTCATTATGAAACTGTTGCTAGTTCTGGCCTTGA
>NZ_VORT01000005.1 GCF_007997155.1 Aequorivita antarctica
GGATGGGACGGTACCTATAACGGCAGACCGCTGCCCTCGAGCGACTACTGGTTCCGGGTGGAATACACCGAGGACGGAAACGCAAAGGAATTTAAAGGACATTTTACCTTAAAACGATAAATAGAAAAACAAGTAATAAAATTAAAAGCCCCGCAGATAATGCGGGGCTTTTAGCTTTACTATTAATTAGCGAAGCTGTTTTTTAATTGAAATATGGATTTATTAACTCTTCTTCAGAAAGATTGTAACTGATCAGAGATAAATTTAATGCTTCAGTATTCAAAAAAAATGATTAAAAGTTGAAGCCAAGCGATACTACAAAATTGCTGTAAATGGAATTGATCTTGGCAACATCGGTTAAACCTACGGAATATAGCTTTTGGTTGCGTTCTTGTTCTGATCTGGAATAAGCAAGATCGCAAGTGACCCGTCCAAAATTATAACCTGCACCTAAAGAAAACCCTGTAAGATCTCCAACTATTTCAGTATTTTTATAAGGGCTTTCCTCATAATGAAAACCTCCTCTTAGACTAAGTTGGTTAATTCTGTATTCGGCACCAGCTTTTAAGGCTGAAGCACCTTTCAGTGTGTTATTAAGAGTGTTGTTTAAATCATTAAAAAAAGAGCTATAGGAGTCATTTATTTCGCTAAACTTGATAGCGGAATAATCTTTATAAGAGTAATCAAAACTAATCAATCCTTTTTGGCCAAAAATATAGGCGGCGCTGGCTGTAACCTTTGCGGGTGTACGAAGTGTGTAATCTTCATAAACATTAATTATTCTGGGATCTACTTCTTGGTAAATAGACTGACCTTCAAAAACACGCCGGCTTTCAAGATATTGGGTTGTTTCTTCAGAGATTTGATACCAAGTGGGTGAATCAAAACTTAAACCAAGGCGGAAATTGTTTGCAAGCTTCGCAATAGCTCCAATTTGAGCAGAAATTCCGGCTCCCGTAACCGAAAGATTGTTTTCAAAACCAACTCTATTAACTGTGGAGCCTGGATTGCTGTTGGTTTCAAGTAGAAATGAACTTTGGTCGAAATCTAGGGTATGTGTATTTATATTAATTCCTAAGAAATAATTATCGGTAATCTGTGTGGCAAGATTTATTGAAAATTTACTGTTGTATCCCTGTGAAAGATAGGCATACTCTTGTTTAAAACTTCCATCGGCGATATTTGAAATATATGCTGTGTTTGAAGGATCGTTTGGGTCAACTGGATCAAAAAGAAAGCCCTGATAGCCTAAGAATGCATTTTGGGCACCGGGTAAATTTAACCCGCCTAAGTAAGAATATTTTGAAGAAATAGATTCATTTCCATTTGTTTCCAATAGATTTAAAGGAATGCCTTGCGCTTGTTCTAAAAAGAAATTTCCGATGGAATTATTTCCTGTTCCTGCAATGTATAGTTCATTGTCAAAACTTTTTGTAGTATTATAATTCAATCCAATCGTGAATTTTTTAAAAGCAGATTCTTCGTTTGAATTATTTATAACGAACACGCCTCCCAATTGATTTATGGCAACGTCGTCTGAAAAACTTTTTTCACTGTTGTTGAAATAATTTGCTTTGTTTTCCACATCAAACAAAGAGGCAGAAAACATCAGGTTTGAATTTAGGAAAACCGCCCCTCCAGCAGGGTTTACGTTAATTGCAGAAAAATCGCTACCCAAAGCACCCATAGCTCCGCTAAGCGCTGTAAAACGAGCAGTTCCAATGTTTTGTTCGGTACTATAACGCAGGCCATCTGTTGTGTTTTGAGCTTGGGAGATTGCCATAGTGAAGGCAGCTATTATAAAGAATGGTATTTTTTTCATAGGAATAAAATATTTTAAAAAAATAGGAAATGATAATGCCCAAAATAATCATTTCGGTTTAGTTTGAAATGGTCAATGGGCATCATCATATTAAACTTATAAAAAGTATATTTTGAAAATTAATTTTAGCCACGGCCTCCTCTTCCGCCTCCGCTGCTTCGAGTACTTCCGCTACTAGAACTGCCACTGCTGCCTGAACTCCTTACGGAACCAGAATTACTACTTCTCGTACTTGGTGTAGTACTTCTAACAGTATTGTTGCTTCTTGTGGGCTGTGAGTAACTGCCGCTTCGTGTTGTGTTGGAAGGTGTATTTCTTATAACCCGAGTTGAATTGGGGCTAGTAGTGCGAACATTATTGCTGCGAATAGTGCCGCTGCGAGTTGAGCGTGTTGTGTTTGCTCGAACATCGTTTCTATTTATGCGACGGGTTGTTTCCGAGCGGCTATAAGATGAATTTCGTGTTGAAACATTTGATCTTCCACGAGCTTCGGTTCTGTTATAATCTGTGTTTCGTCTTCCTCGATTGTAGGATACGCCGTTGTAATATGAATTGTTATAATATGGGTTATAATTTCCATAGCCATAATATGGGTAGCCATAACCGTAACCATAACCATATCCGTAATATGGGTAGCTCCAACCGTAACTTATGCCCCAATAAGGTGTGGAGTAGCCATAATATGGATATCCCCAGCCCCAATAGCCACCATACCAATAAGGATTGTGATAGAAGCCATAACCGCCAGTGTTATAAATATTTATTGTAACGTTTTCGGCATTGTTTCCCCAAGACCCATAACCTTCTTCATTGTAATTTTCTTCAATGATTATGTTTCCCTCTTCATCTAAACTTTCGGTAGTGGAATAGGCATCAATATCAGTGAATATAGCTCCTTCTTCTGGCAAATCAGAATAGGCATTAGACTTTGATTGGAAATATTGCTTATAGTAATTTGATCTTTCATAAGGATCTTCAACGTTGGTACTTCCTTCTTCAGTATTTGTATTGTTACCAGATGCGTAAATACCATCATTTTCATTGTAACCGTTGTTATATGTTCCGCATGATGTGAGCAAAAGTGTAAAAACCCCTGCCAATGCTATTGGAATGAAACGTTTTATATTAAAATTTTGAGTGAACATATCTATGGTAATTTTATTGTTGGACATCATAAAAATAAGTAGTTTTGCGGACAATAACTAATCATTTAACATAGACACAACATTTGTGCCAAAAACTGGGCTATGGCAAAGAATTTAACAACAAGGGAGGAAGATTACTCCAAATGGTATAATGAGCTGGTAATCAAAGCAGACCTTGCGGAAAACTCTGGAGTTCGTGGCTGTATGGTTATTAAGCCCTACGGATATGCTATTTGGGAACGCATGCAAGCCGAACTGGATAGAATGTTCAAAGAAACTGGGCATCAGAATGCTTATTTTCCATTGTTTATTCCAAAATCATATTTCAGTAAAGAGGCTAGCCACGTTGATGGTTTTGCAAAGGAATGTGCCGTAGTTACACATTACAGATTGAAAAACGCCGAAGATGGTAGTGGAGTTATTGTAGATCCGGATGCCAAATTGGAAGAGGAGCTGATTGTTCGCCCAACTTCAGAAACCATCATATGGGATACTTACCGAAAGTGGATCCAATCTTATCGAGATCTTCCGCTTTTAATAAACCAATGGGCAAATGTGGTGCGTTGGGAAATGCGCACGCGTTTGTTTCTGCGAACTACTGAATTTTTATGGCAAGAAGGACACACAGCTCACGCAACCAAAGATGAAGCAATAGCTGAAGCAGAACAAATGATGAATGTGTATTCAGATTTTGCTGAGAATTATATGGCTATTCCGGTTATAAAAGGAACAAAAACTGAAAGCGAACGTTTTGCTGGAGCTCTGGAAACTTATTGTATCGAAGCTTTGATGCAAGACGGAAAAGCACTTCAAGCTGGAACATCCCATTTTTTGGGTCAGAACTTTGCAAAGGCTTTTGATGTAAAATTTACTTCCAAAGAAGGGATTCTTGATTATGTTTGGGCAACTTCTTGGGGTGTTTCCACAAGATTGATGGGTGCTTTGGTTATGACTCACAGTGATGACAATGGTTTGGTCTTGCCACCAAATCTGGCTCCTGATCAAGTGGTTATCGTTCCTATCTATAGAAAAGATGAAGAGCTTGAAGCCGTAGATAAAGTAGCTAAGGATTTGATGAAGCAATTGCGCTCTAAAGGAATTAGAGTAAAGTATGACGATCGTGATACACATAAGCCAGGTTGGAAGTTCAATGAATATGAATTAAAGGGCGTTCCAATCAGAATTGCCATTGGCCCAAAAGATGTAGAAAAAGGAACTGTGGAATTGGCCAGACGTGATACACTCCAAAAAGAATTCATTAACAATGAAAATGTAGTTGAAAAAGTAGTTTCATTGATGGATGAAATTCAGGATAATCTATATAAGAAAGCTGTTTCCCACAGAGCTGAAAACACTACTGAAGTAGCTTCTTATGAGGAGTTTAAGAAGGTTTTGGACTCCAAAGGTGGATTTATTTTAGCCCATTGGGACGGAACAACAGAGACAGAAGAAAAAATTAAAAACGAAACTAAAGCCACAATAAGATGTATTCCTTTGGATGGAAGTATTGAGGCTGGAGTCTGCATGGTTACAGGAAACCCCTCGGCTCGGAAAGTGCTATTTGCAAGGGCTTATTAATTTTTTTTGAAAAAAGTAATTTATGATTTGCGGCATTCAAAAATAGTTGTATTTTTGCATCCGCATTAAAAAATTAAAATGGTCCGTTCGTCTAGGGGTTAGGACGCCAGGTTTTCATCCTGGTAACAGGGGTTCGATTCCCCTACGGACTACAAAAATTAGAATTTAACAAAAACAAAATGGCAAATCACAAGTCAGCATTAAAGAGAATAAGAAGCAACGAGGCAAAGCGCTTGCGTAACCGTTACCAGCACAAAACTGCCCGTAACGCCATGAAGAAGTTTCAAGAACTTACTGACAAGAAAGAGGCTGAAACTATGTTTCCAGCAGTTGTTTCTATGATAGACAAATTGGCGAAGAAAAACATTATTCACACGAATAAGGCTTCCAACTTAAAATCGAATATGGCTAAGCATGTAGCTGCGCTATAATTTTTTTTGATTAAACTTTTTGAAAACCCTTTCAGGAAACTGGAAGGGTTTTTTTGTTGAAGATTTTGGAAAGACTATTGTTTTTTAACCGAATTTGGAACCAAACCAGAAAAATCGCCATCATTTCGCATCACATCTCGCACAATGGTTGAAGATATATTTGAAACTTCCGGAGAACAAATTAGAAAGATGCTTTCTACCTGCGCCATTTTATAATTGGTCTGCGCGATGGGTTGCTCATAATTTAAATCTGTAGTATTCCGTAAACCGCGAACTATAAACTGTGCTTTTTCTGAAATGCAGAATTTTGCAGTAAGCCCGGAATAACTTTTTACCGTAATTTTCGATTCGCCTTGAAAAGATTTTTCAATAAAATGGATTCTTTCTTCTAAGGAAAACATCGTCTTTTTATCAGCGTTTAGGCCAATGGCAATAATCAATTCATCAAAAAGTGGGAGTGCACGTTTAATTATATCAACATGTCCAAGAGTAATGGGGTCAAAAGTTCCAGGAAAAACTGCGCGTCTCATTTTTAAGTTATTTGTTTACTAAGTTAATGAGTTAAAAGTGAAACCGGTTTCTTTTTCAGAAAAATTTAGATATCAAAATTGCCAGCGCTGCAATTACCGTGGCCAATACAACACCTCTAGCTCGATAGTTTTGGTTCTTTTTTAAAAGGATAAAAAAAACGATTAGGTTCAAAATTGCACCTAAAGCGATTAAGCTTCCCAGAAAATCACTTTCCAATGCTGCTTCTAGCGTTGATTCCAAGCTGAGTTTTGAAAAAAAGAAGATGTATAAATAGGTGCCGGCCATATTTGCCGCCAAACCTATCACCAAACCAATCAATATTTCCTTTATGTGTGGCTTCATATTTATTTCATTTTGGATGTTTTTTAGCATCAGCATTTATAAATCCCAAGTATTGAGCTCTTTCATTGCGTGATGGGCGGTTAGATCAAACTGTACAGGAACTACTGATACAAAACCATTGTGTAGCGCCCATTCATCGGTGTCTTCGCCTTTGTCCTCGTTTACGAATTCTCCAGTAAGCCAGTAGTAATCGCGTCCCAGCGGATTGGTACGCTTGTCAAATTTCTCTTCCCAATGTGCATTGGCCTGCCGGCAAACTTTGATGCCTTTTATTTCGGAAGCATCCAATTTGGGGATATTCACATTTAATACAACGCCTTTTGGAAGTCCATTTTTAAGAACCTGCTCGGTAATGGATTTTACAAACTTTTTTGAAGGTTTGAAATCGGCTTCCATAGAATAGTCCAAAAGCGAAAATCCAATAGACGGTACACCCAGCGTTCCTGCTTCAACGGCAGCACTCATTGTTCCGCTGTAAATTACATTGATGGACGAGTTGCTTCCGTGATTTATGCCGCTAACACAAAGGTCTGGTTTGCGTTTCAAAATTTCGTTTACTGCTATTTTAACACAATCCACAGGAGTACCGCTGCAGCTGTATTCCTTATGGGGTTCTCCGTTTATTACCTTTATACTATTGCAGTACAAAGCATCGTTAATGGTTATGGCGTGGCCCATACCACTTTGCGGTGAGTCTGGAGCCACTACGCAAACGTCGCCCAGTGTGTTCATTACTTCAATTAAGGTTCTAATGCCAGGAGCGTTTATGCCATCGTCATTGGTTACTAAAATGAGCGGTCTTTTTTTGGACATTGGTTTTTAAAATTTTAAGAAACAAAAATACATTTATTAATTCTGTCTCGATAGCCATCGAGATTAGAATTCAGAATTGAATAAAGTTGTTTAACAAAAAATTAGTACCCAAATCCTTTAATGGCACGGTTTTTTATATAATTTAGGCACTCTTAAAATATACTACCACTATGCGCATAATGAAGAAGAATTTTAAAGTTTTGTTTCTTGTTGTTTTTGTTTCTGTAGCTTCCTGCAGTTTTACAACCAAGGAATTTAACGATCCCGATAAAGACAAACTACTATTAGACCTTATAACATACGTGCTTCAAAAGGGCCATTATGATCCGAAAGACATAAACGATCAGTTTTCGGCAGATGTTTATGAGAACTTCATAAATGGACTCGACCCTTTAAAAAGATATTTCATAGCTTCTGATATTGCCGAATTCAGCAAATACAAAACTGAGATTGATGACCAAATTAAAAATAAAGATCTTTCGTTTTTCGATTTGGTTTACGGTCGTTTTCAGGAGCGTATGGAAGATGTGAAAAAGATCTATCCCGAAGTTTTGAGCAAACCTTTTGATTTTAATGAAAAGGAAACCATCAATGTGGATTATGATAAATTGGCTTATGCCGAATCTAAGAAAGATTTGAAGGCGCGCTGGAAACAACAATTAAAATTCACAACACTTTCGGGTTATTATGATTTGGTAGAAGATCAAAAGAACAAAAAAAAGGGCATTACTTCATCTGAAGAAGCTACCGATAACGATATTGAAGGTGATACAGATTTTTCTAAAACTGACAAAAAGTCTAAGACAGAAGCAAAGGAACCTTTTGAGCCAAAGTCTTTGGAAGAACTTGAAAAGAAATCTCGCGAAACCACAAAAAATTCCTTGGATGAATATTTTGACTTCACCAAAGATTTGGAACGTAAGGACTATTTCTCAATTTATTTAAACACAATTGTTGAAGAGTACGATCCGCACAGCAACTATTTTGCACCGCCAGAAAAAGACAGGTTCGATCTGCAAATGTCAGGAAAGCTGGAAGGCATAGGAGCAAGGCTTCAAAAGAAAAACGATTATATCACGGTGATTGAAGTTATAGGCGGGGGCCCAGCGTGGCGAAGTGAAAAAATTGAAGTGGGCGATGCTATTTTAAAAGTAAAACAAGAAAATGAAGATGATGCCGTAAGCATAATTGGTATGCGTATTGATGACGCCGTGAAATTAATAAAAGGTCCAAAAGGGACCCAAGTTACGTTGACAATAAAAAATGTGGACGGAACAATTTCCGACAAAACCCTTACCCGCGATATTGTTGAGCTTGAAGAAACCTATGCAAAATCTTCATTTATTGAAAAGGACGACCGCAAATTTGGATTAATAAATCTGCCGCAGTTCTATTTTGATATGGAAAATTACAAAGAAAGAAATGCAGCCACAGATGTTAAAAAAGAAATCATCCGCCTAAAAGAACAAGGCATGGAAGGTCTTGTTTTGGATCTTCGCGACAATGGCGGCGGATCTTTAAGAACTGCTGTGGATATTGCAGGTCTGTTCATAAAAAAAGGGCCAGTTGTGCAAGTTGCTTCAGCAGGAAATAAAGAAGTACTTGAGGATAAAGACAGCGAAGTGGTTTGGGACGGCCCATTGGTTATTTTGGTGAACGAGCTTTCCGCTTCGGCTTCAGAGATTTTGGCCGCTGCAATGCAGGATTACAAACGCGCAATAATCATTGGTAGTAAGCAGACCTATGGAAAAGGAACTGTACAGAATGTTATAGACCTGAACCAATGGCTCCGTAAAAATGACATGGGCGATTTGGGCGCTTTGAAAATAACTTCCCAAAAATTCTATCGTGTCAATGGTGGTTCAACCCAATTGGAAGGTGTAAAAAGCGATGTGGTTATGCCAGATCGATACAGTTATATTGATATAGGCGAAAGAGATTACCCAAACCCGTTGCCCTATGATAAAATTGATGCTGCAAAATATACTGTTTGGGACGGTTACATTGATTACGACGAAACTATTCAAAAAAGCAAAGCTAGAATGGCTCAAAACGAACATTTGACATTAATCGATGATAATGCAAAATGGATAAGGGAACGTAGAGATGAAAAAGAGGTAAACCTTAATTATAAAGATTACAGCGCCGATATTGATAAACGCAAACAGGAAACCAAACGTTTTGAAGCGATTGATAAATACGACAATCACCTAACTTTTGAATCCTTGCCTTATGAAACAGCATTGATGAAGCAAGACACAACCCTATCTGATAAGCGCAAAAGATGGCACAAAAACCTGATTAAGGATATGTATATTGAAGAGGCTATCAATGTGCTTGAAGATTTAAAGCTCAATAATATTAAAGCTGGAAAAGTAGCTGATATTAAAAATTAATAAAAGGTTGAAGCCAATGCTTGTTTCTTAATGATACAAGCTAAATTTTACTAAATTTGAAGTGTGAAAAACTCCACTTCATTAACCAGAATAGCGCTCCGAAAGTTCAAAAAAAACTTTTGGGGCGTTTTTAGTTTGGGTTTTTTAGCGCTCTGTGTGTTGGTTGCGATTTTTGCGTATGCCTTGGCGCCAGATAATTCACAGAACGCAAACCAAATGCATCTTTCCATCCATTCTAAAAATCCGGGATTTTCTGTGCAGATGTTAACCATTCCCGCTACTGTGGAAGCGCAAAATCCATTATCGGTATTCTTCTTCGGAAAAAAGAATGCGGATACGGAAATTCCTATTTCGAAATTTTATTTGACGGAAAGTTCAATCGAAATAACAGAGTATACACCAGATGGAACTGACGGTCTTGAAAAAGGATATGCAATTTCACATTTCCCCAATGCAAGCTCAGTTAAAGAAATTTCAAAGAAATACATTTCAGAAAAAAAATTCCTTCTCGGAACCGATAAATACGGTCGCGACCTGCTGAGCAGAATGTTAATAGGCATTAGGATTTCATTGGCTATTGGTTTTGTTGCCGTGTTCATTTCATTAGTAATAGGAGTCACAATGGGAGCCATTGCTGGCTACTTTGGAGGAAAAGTGGATGCTGCAATAATGTGGCTTATCAATGTTACTTGGTCTATTCCAACTTTGCTTTTGGTGATTGCTATCACCTTGGCGCTAGGCAAAGGTTTTTGGCAGGTTTTTATAGCCGTAGGGCTCACAATGTGGGTAGAAGTTGCTCGCGTAGTCCGCGGTCAGGTTATGGGCGTAAAACAGATGCAATACGTAACCGCTGCAAGGGCTTTGGGTTTTAATGATTTCAGAATAATTGTAAATCATATTTTGCCAAATAGTATGGCACCTGTTATCATTATTTCTGCTGCCAATTTTGCGGGAGCTATACTTATTGAAAGTGGGCTCTCTTTTCTGGGAATCGGAGCACAGCCGCCAATGCCAAGTTGGGGCGGTATTATAAAAGACCACTACGCCTATATTATTTTAGGAAAACCCTATCTTGCCCTAATTCCTGGGCTGGCCATTATGAGTTTGGTCACTGCTTTTATGTTAATAGGAAATGCCCTGCGCGATGCGATGGATGTGCGGAATAATTAATTGAATTTTAATGAACCGAAAATACATTTACCCTTTAGTAATTATAATCGTAACAGTTGTACTCTATTATGCTGACGATTTATTCGAAAAAGACAATAATTCAGTCGCTAATACTTCAATAGTAAAGCGAGGAAATTCAAATGAATTTGACGACTCTTTCCTTCCTGCATCAACTACGGGAGCCATTGTGAAACACAATTTTTTCACACTTTCCTATTCCGAAAAAGACGAACAGGCAGAGTGGGTGGCTTATGAATTGGCTAAAAGCGACCTTTCAAAAAATGAATTTGAACGACCTTATTTTATTGAAGATAAAAGTGTAAAAACGAAATCTGCAGATTGGCGCAATTATAAGAATTCGGGTTACGACCGTGGCCATCAATGTCCAGCAGGTGATAGAAGAATATCTTTTGAAGCTTATAACGAAACATTTTTGACCAGCAATATAAGTCCGCAGGACCATAGTTTTAACGCTGGTATCTGGAACCGCTTGGAGCAGAAAGTGAGGTTTTGGGCTGAAAAATATGACGGCGTTTACGTTGTTACAGGAGGTGTTTTAAAAGGAAATATGAAAACCATTGGCGATGAAAATGTATCGGTTCCCAATGAATTCTATAAAATAGTTGTTGATGTTTCCAATGGCAATTATAAAGCCATCGCGTTCGTTATTCCGAATAAACCTTCTAGCGATTCTTTTTATGAATACGCCATTTCCATTGATGAAGTTGAAGCTAAAACCGGAATTGATTTTTTCCCGAAATTGCCAGATTCCATTGAAAACTCAATGGAAAATACAATTGATTTAAAAGCTTGGGGTAGGAAATAGTGGTCAGTACGCTGTTATCAGTATCCAGTTGCAGTTGACGGTAAGTTCAGTTTGCTATGCGTAGTGATAATTCGCCCCATCCAGCTTTACAAAAATAAAGAGCAAAATAGTAAAACCCCACAAGGCCGATCCTCCGTAACTAAAGAAGGGAAGCGGAATCCCAACGGTTGGAAAAATGCCTGTTACCATCCCGATATTCACAAAAAAGTGCAAAAAGAGAATTGCCGCGACACTATAACCATAAACTCTTCCAAATTGATTTTTTTGTTTTTCCGCCCGATAGATAATCCTTGTTATTAGTGCAACAAACAGCAGTACAACTATCATACTTCCCAAAAAGCCCCATTCTTCGCCTACCGTGCTGAAAATATAGTCAGTATGTTGCTCAGGCACAAAATTTCCTTTGGTCTGTGTTCCCTGTGTCCAGCCTTTTCCGAGCCAGCCGCCATTGCTAATTGCTATTTCGCTTTGGTTGGTGTTATAACCAATTCCGCGGGCGTCGACTTCTTTTCCCAATACAATGTTGAAACGGTCACGGTGGTGCTGCTTAAAAACGTTGTTGAAAATATAGCTTACAGAAAATGCGAAGGCAATACAACCAACCGCAATTAGAATGTATTTTATAATGCTAGGACGTTTTCTTCTATTCCGATAAAATAGAATTCCAGTCAATAGAACTACGCCAACGGCAACCCAAACCGCCCCAAAAGCGAGTGTTGATACAAAAAGCATAACCGCAAAAAGACCCAATAGCAAATAAACCCCATGAAGTCCTTCTCTGTAAAGCGGAAAAACAAACGCAGCATAGATAAGCGCGCTTCCAGGGTCTGGTTGAAGGATAATTAAAACTGCGGGTAGGGCAATAATAATAAGGGCTCCTAACTGGTTCTTTAAATCCTTCATATTAGTTTGAATATCACTCACATATTTTGCAAGTGCTAAAGCCGTAGTGGCCTTTACAAATTCACTGGGCTGGATACTTACGCCTCCGAAATCATACCAAGAAGTGGAACCAGCAATTGTTTTACCGAGGACGAAGAGCCCCACGAGTGATATTAAAGAAACTATATAAATAACACTAGCAAAACGTTCATAAAATTTGGATTCAATGGCGAGCACAAAAATAATTATAATAACGCTTAAGCCTATCCAAATCATCTGTTTGCCATAGATTTGGTCAAAATCGAAAAAACCTTTTGCGCTATCGCTAAGAGAGGCGGAATAGATATTTACCCATCCCATTGCAACCAAGGCAATGAAAATAAAAATCATCAACCAGTCAAAACGAACATAACTTTTGCTTGCTGCCATTAACGATTTATTGAAAAGGGTTGACCACTGTAAGGTTTGGCGTATTCTGCTTCGAGGCTTCCTTCCAGCACATATTTTTCCATATCGGTACGCGTAATCTCACCTTTTAGATATTTTTCAACCATAAGCCCAGCAATTCGTCCTGCCCAGCGTGAACCCCAGTATCCGTTTTCCACAAATACCGCAATAGCAATTTTTGGATTGTCCATTGGCGCAAATGCTACGAAAATGGAATGATCTGTAAGCTGAACGCGTTTCCCGCCAATTTTGGTGAAATTTTCTGCGGTTCCAGTTTTCCCGCACATCTCAATGCCAGGAATTTGAATTGAAGCCGCTGTTCCTCGCTGATAAACTTGATGCATTCCTTCCACAACAGGATAGAAATCTTTCTCTTCCACTGCGGTGTAATGTTTTTCAGTAAATTTCTTCGGAATGGTATCTGGCCCTATTATATTTTTTATAATGTGGGGTGTATAATAATAACCGCGATTGGCAATTGCTGCTGTAAAATTTGCCATTTGCATCGGGGTGAGCAAAACTTCCCCTTGCCCAATAGCATTGGAAATGGTCGCCAAGGAAGACCACTTGTGTTCAGGAAATTTGTGAATCTTGTTATAATATTTTGATGTGGGAATGTTACCCTTTTTTCCGCTGGGAAGATCATACCCCAAAAAGTCTCCTAGACCAAAACTCATGAGGTCATTTCTCCAGGCATCAATCCCTTCCTGTGGGGTTGGGTATTTATCAATCACTCTTTTATAAACATTGCAGAAATAGGCATTGCAGCTGTTGGCTATCCCGCCAATCATTGATAAGGGGCTAGGGTGGTGGTGGCACCCCAATATTCGGTTGCCATACCTATAACCACCGTAGCATGAGAAAGCATCTTCAGTAGTAACCACGTTTTCGTGAAGGCCAATAAGCGCAATCAAGGTTTTAAAAGGCGATCCAGGGGGATATTCTCCCATCAAAACCCGATCGTACAAGGGCTTTGCTAAAGTGTCATACCATAATTTTGTAAAATTCTTCGAACGTTCACGCCCAACTAAAAGAGACGGGTCATAACTGGGCGCAGTAATCAATGCCAGAATTTCGCCCGTAGATGGCTCAATGGCAACAATACCGCCTCTTTTATGAACCATCAGTTCCTGTCCGTATTTTTGAAGAGTAGCGTCAATAGTAAGTTGAATATCGTTTCCGCGTTCAGGGAGGGTGTCAAAAACACCTTCTTTATAGGGGCCAATGTCTCTATTGAAACGGTCCTTCTGAATGTATTTAACACCTTTTATTCCGCGAAGTACATCTTCATATTCCTTTTCAACACCAGCGGTTCCAATAAGTTCGCCCATTTGGTAATAGGAATTTTTTTCGATGATAGCATTGTTTACTTCTGCAATGTAGCCCATCACATTTGCTGAATGGTCCACTTGATATTCGCGAAGGGAGCGGCGTTGAATGTAAAACCCTTCATATTTGTGCATTTTTTCCGAAAGAGAAGCATAATCGGCCTTGTTCAATTGAGGAAGCACTACTGAAGGAAGACGTGGTGAGTACACTCGCGCTTTGTGCAATATTTCCTTGAATTCCTCTTTGGTTATTTTTAGCAAACCACAAAACTCCAAAGTGTCCAAAGGTTTTACATCTTTTGGAATCACCATCACATCATACGACGGCTGGTTTGAAACTAAAAGTTTATTGTTGCGGTCAAACATATAACCTCGCTGTGGATAGTCGTACATTACCTTAATGGCACTGTTTTGAGCAAGAGAGTCTGAGGAAGCATCATAAACTTGCAAATAGAAAAGCCTGGCCGTAAAAAGTAGGCCACTTATAAGAACCAATGCTATAAGTACAATTTTTCTCATGTAGATTTTCTATTGAACAAAATCAAGGTACACACTACCAAAACTATGGTAAATATCCCAGAAAACAACGTAGATTTAAGTAACAGTGGTATGTGCTTTACACTAAAAATTTCCAAAGAAAACATCACAAAATGGTGCATAAAAACCAAAGAAGAAATGTACGTTAGCCTTTCCATGGGGTCGGCTTTTTTAATTTTTATACTGTTGTATTCATAGCTAACGCCGAACGAATATTTTAAAACTACTGGGCGAATGTAGGCTATAAAAGCACAGGCCGCAGCGTGAACGCCACCGGAATCCTCAAAAATATCGATGGATAGTCCCAAAAGGAAACTTAAAAATATTAAAAGCCCTTTGTTTCCGTCCAATGGATACATCAAAATGAAGAAGATATATAGATAGGGATTTATGTAACCTGCAAGATTTATATTGTTAAGCATCAGTACTTGAAGAAAAACAAGTGCGATAAACCGAACTATATTTATAACAACATCATTGTTCTTCATCTTCCATTCTTTTTTCCAGTTCTATAATTTCTTGTGCTTCCTTATTTTCAATTAAGTAAACCTGCTCAAGACTCGTCATATCATTAAAAAGATCAATATTTACATAATAATAATTGTCATCGTTATCAAGATGAAAATCTTTTACGGTACCAATAAAAATCCCTTCAGGAAAAATTGTAGATCTTCCTCCAGTTACAACTGTATCGCCTTTTTCCAACTTCGCAAGTCTTGGAATATCTATTAATTGTGCAACGTTTGGGTCTTTAGTATTCCATATAAGCGATCCGAAATGGCTGGATTTTTTTAGCTTCGCATTAATCCTGCTTTTTGTATTCAAAATAGATTGGACGGTTGCATAGTTTTCTGAAACATCACTTACAATGCCCACAATTCCTTTGGAAGAAATAACGCCCAAATCTATTTTTATACTATCTTTTCTGCCTTTGTCCAACGTGAGTTGGTTTTTGGTTTTCGAATAGTTGTTATTGATAACGCGTGCGGTAAAATATTCATATTTATTAGGAAGAAGGGTGCTGTCCAGCTTTTCAAAAACAACTACTTCCTTAAATTGGTCCAGCTTTTTCCGAAGCATTAAATTTTCCTGAAGCAACTGTTCGTTTTCTTTCCCCAGTGAAAAATAATCTGTAATGCTATTTTTGTATGAATAAACCCCGCCTGTAACATAATTGGCAGAGCTTATAAACTTATTATTGTGATAATTGTGAGTTTGGATGGTGAGCGCTACGGAAATTGTAAAAAGCACGGCAAACAACAGGAAATTTTTATTCCGAATGAAGAAAAATATAATCTGCTGCATTGCTTTGTGGGGTTAATAAATTCTGCTTTCTAATGGGAGCAACGCCATAAATGGGCAACTATTCTTTTAAATCTTTTCAGTGAAATTAAATTCTTCCGAAAACTATTTAATCAGCACGCTTTTGTACTTGTTCAGATTTTTCAAACAAATTCCGGTACCGCGAACTACAGCGCGCAAAGGATCTTCAGCAATATACACCGGAAGATCGGTCTTTTGCGAAAGCCTTTTGTCCAATCCGCGGAGCATAGAGCCACCGCCAGCAAGATAAATTCCGGTGTTGTAAATATCAGCGGCAAGTTCAGGTGGCGTTTGCGAAAGCGTCTCCATTACCGCATCTTCAATTCGAAGGATGGATTTGTCGAGTGCTTTTGCAATTTCTCTGTAAGAAGTTTGTACCTGTTTTGGTTTTCCTGTAAGTAAATCGCGTCCTTGCACGTCCATTTCGTCTGGTGGAAGTTCAAGGTCTTCTGTAGCGGCACCAATCTGGATTTTTATTTTTTCAGCAGTACGTTCACCCACATACAAGTTGTGCTGCGTTCGCATATAGTAAACAATATCGTTTGTGAAAACGTCACCAGCAATTTTTATAGATTTGTCGCAAACAATTCCTCCAAGGGCGATTACGGCAATTTCAGTGGTTCCACCTCCTATGTCCACAACCATATTTCCTTTAGGTTGCATAATGTCAACGCCAATACCAATCGCAGCTGCCATTGGTTCGTGAATCAAGTAAACTTCTTTTCCGTTAACGCGTTCCGCACTTTCCTTTACCGCACGCATTTCCACTTCGGTAATTCCACTGGGAATACAGATAACCATGCGCAATGAAGGTTTCAGCCATCTTTTCTTAAGTGCTGGAATGTCGCTGATGAACATATTTATCATCTTTTCACTAGCGTCAAAATCTGCAATAACGCCATCTTTCAACGGACGAATTGTTTTTATGTTTTCGTGTGTTTTTCCCTGCATCATCGCGGCTTCGCGGCCCACGGCGATTATTTTTCCGGTAGTTCTATCGCGTGCAACAATAGACGGCGCATCTACAACTACTTTGTCGTTGTGGATTATCAGGGTGTTTGCGGTACCCAAGTCAATGGCTATTTCTTCAGTCAGGAAGTCAAAAAATCCCATAGTTTAAATCGGTGGTATTGAAGGTTAACGTGTTAGGTTTGGTTTTAACAAATGTAATAAAATTTAATGCTTAAAATGGCGTGTTCCAGTAAATACCATCGCCATTTCGTGTGAATTGCAATAATCGATGCTCAATTGGTCTTTAATAGAACCTCCAGGTTGTATTACTGCTGTTATTCCTGCGTTGTCCGCAATTTCCACACAATCGGGAAAGGGGAAAAAAGCATCACTCGCCAATACGGCGCCTTCAAGGTTAAAATTAAAGGCTTTTGCTTTATCAATTGCTTGCCGTAACGCATCAACGCGGCTGGTTTGGCCGGTTCCGCTGGCGCAAAGTTGTTTTCCCTTTACCAAAACAATGGTGTTACTTTTTGTGTGTTTGCAAATTTTGGAAGCGAACAACAAGTCTTCTAACTCTGTGGAATTTGGTTTATTGTTTGTTGCGTGCGTTAAAATTTTCGCACTGTCGGTAATAGTATCTTTATCTTGGACCAAAACACCGTTCAAGCAAGTGCGTACTGTTGTTGAAGGTAGTGCAATTTCTTTTTGAATCAATAAAATTCGATTCTTTTTTCCTTCTAAAGTTTCCTGCGCTTTTGCTGAAAAAGAAGGGGCAATCACTACTTCGCAGAAAAGGTCGTGTATTTCATTTGCGGTAGCTTCGTCAATTTCAACATTGCTTATCAAAATTCCACCGAAAGCGGAAACAGAATCGCCCGCCAAGGCTGCTAAATATGCTTGTTGCACGGTTTCTCGCTGTGCAATTCCGCAGGCGTTGTTGTGTTTCAAAATGGCGAAAGTTGGATCTTCGCCTTTAAATTCGTTCATCAAATTTACTGCGGCGTCCACGTCCAAAAGGTTGTTGTAGCTCAATTCCTTTCCGTGAAGCTTGGTGAACATTTCGTCAAGATTTCCAAAGAAATATCCTTTCTGGTGTGGGTTTTCACCGTAGCGAAGTTCTTGGCCATTGATTTCACTTATCTTGAAAGCCGATAATTTTTCTTCTTTGTTGAAATAATTAAAAATCGCCGTATCGTAATTTGAAGAAACGTTGAATGATTTTGCGGCGAAACGCTTGCGGTCTTTTAGAGAAATGTTGCCATCGTTTGCTGAAATTAATTCCAAAAACTCAGCGTAATCATCAACCGAAGAAACGCAAATGGTGTCTTTAAAATTCTTCGCAGCGGCGCGAATCAAAGAAATTCCGCCGATGTCAATTTTTTCAATAATGTCTGCTTCCGAAGCACCCGAAGCAACGGTTTTTTCAAAAGGGTACAAATCCACAATCACTGCATCTAGCTGCGGAATGTTGTATTGCTCCATTTCGGCTACATCACTTTCGTTGTCTTGACGGTTTAAAATTCCACCAAAAACTTTTGGGTGAAGGGTTTTAACGCGGCCACCCAAAATGGAAGGATAATCTGTTATATCTTCCACCGCAATTACTTCAATGCCAAGATCGTTTATGAATTTTTCAGTGCCGCCCGTAGAATAGATTTTTACGTTCTGTTCGTTCAGTTTTTTAACAATTGGGGCGAGCCCTTCTTTGCTAAAAACGGAAATTAATGCGGACGTAATTTTTTTGGAATTGCTCATTATTGAAAATTAAGGTGCAAAAGTACATAATTGCACAGTAAATTTGTAACATAACCACAGAGAAAACGTCTTACTTTTTATAATTTTATCAACCCTTTCAAAATTTCAAATCGTTAATCTGAAATCTTAATGCTAATCTATCTTCGCGTTTTAAAGGAAAGTTTCAATTTTGCGCTCAATGCGCTTCGGAACAACAAATTGCGAACCTTTCTCTCTTTGGTTGGCGTAACGATTGGGATCTTTTCCATCATCGCGGTTTTGGCGGCGGTTGATTCCTTAAAACAGGAAATTGAAGGTAGTATCAGTGGTTTGGACAATAGTACCATCATCATTATGCGTTTTAATTTTGGGCCAACAGATATCCCGCGATGGAAATGGCAACAATTCCCAGATGTTACGTATGATGAATACCAGTATATTGACCGAAATACCCCGAATATTGAAGCTGCTACTTTTACGCTAAACGTTCCGAATGAAAGTATAAAGTATGAAAACAATCAGGTTGATAATGTTCCCATCGGAGCAGTTACTGACAGTTATTACGATATTGAAGCTTTAAAACTTGGCGAAGGCAGATTTTTTAATGGTTCTGAATCAAACAGTGGATCTATGGTCGTTGTTTTGGGTGATGAAATTGCCAATCAATTGTTTGGAGGTGCTGCAAATGCTATAGGGAAAGAAGTACGGATTTACGGAAGAAAGTTTAATGTAATTGGGGTTTTGGAGAAGGAGGGAGCGGGTTTGTTTGGAAATTCAAAAGATACATCCATTTGGATGCCCGTGAATGTTGTACGCCGCATTTATGGGGACAACAACAAAAAAACATTTCCACAGATTGTAGTAAAACCCAAAAAAGGCGTGGACGAGGCAGAATTTATAGCAGTACTTTCGCAAAAACTCCGAATTAAACGTGGTTTGAAACCAGATGAAATAAGTAATTTTTTCGTGAACCAAATGCAGGGTTTTGCTGATTTCATTGACGAAATAACTGGAAGTATGAATATTATTGGACTTATAATCAGTGGGTTTTCACTACTTGTGGGCGGTTTCGGAATTGCAAATATTATGTTCGTTAGCGTAAAGGAGCGAACCAATTTAATAGGAATTCAAAAATCTTTGGGCGCGAAAAACAAATTTATCCTTTTCCAATTTTTGTTTGAAGCCGTAATCCTTGCGGTAATTGGAGGATTGATAGGGTTGTTTTTAGTGTTTATAGTTTCCATTCTTGCGTCCCAATTTACGGGCGATTTTGAATTTGTACTCTCGCCGTGGAATATGTTTATTGGTACGGCAATAAGCGCAGCAATTGGCTTGATTTCAGGAATTCTTCCTGCAATTTCAGCTTCAAAACTAGATCCGGTTGAAGCGATTAGGACGGGAATGTAAATTGCGAAAATTCCAAAAACAAAAGAAAATCCCATATTCCAAAACGGATTGATCGTATGTTTGGAATTTGGAATTTAAAAGTTTGGTGCTTATTCGTTATTTGGAGTTTTCAAAGAAGCTGTGCCAAAAATATTGACTTACAAGACTAAAGTATATTCGCTACTTCTTCGTTCACCCATTCTAAAAAGCGTTCATCTTCCTCAGAAAATGGATCTTCCATATGCGAATCGATATCTATTTGGCCTATGTTTTTTCCGTCTTTAAAAAGCGGGATTACAATTTCAGCTTTTACGGTTATGCTGCAAGCAATATAGTTGTCCTGTGCTTTCACATCAGGCACCACGAAATTTGAGTTTGAGACGGCTACTTGTCCGCAAATCCCTTTTCCGAAAGGAATAACAGTATGGTCGGTGGGCTCTCCTGCAAAAGCTTTTAGGTGAAGTGTTTTTTCTGCCTCGTTTGCAAAATAGAATCCAACCCAATCATAATATCCAATGGAAGACTGCAAAAGCTCACAAACTTCTTTCAATCGTTGGTCTTTGTTCTCGCGGTCGTTAGCCAAAATGGTAGTTACTTTCGGCTTTAAATGTGAAAAGGACATATTTTTTAGTTCTTGATTACTTCGGTAAAAGTATTTTAAAACGACCATATACACCAAAAACAATTACTGTATTTTTGTTAAAAAAGTAGCCCAAGCCATTGAGAAAACTCTTCAGAAAATATAAAGCCGTTATTCGGTTTGTAATCCTTTTTTTAGGGACCTATTTGGTTCTTGGAATTCTGTATTCAATTTATTTGAAAGCTTCAGAAAATGGAGCGTATTTCCCAGATTACATCACGAATCTTGTTGCAAAGCAAAGCGCTGCGGTGCTTGATAGTTTGGGTTACAATCCAGTTTTATGGAAAGATTCTTTGGGGCAGGGAATGTTGTTGACCATCGATAATAAATATACTGTGAGTATTGTTGAAGGTTGCAATTCTGTTAGTGTTATTGTGTTATTTGTTGCTTTTGTCATCGCTTTTGCTGAAAAATTTAAAAAAACCTTCCTGTTTCTCTTCGCTGGAGCTGTGTTGATTTATATTGTGAATATCATACGAATCGCAATTCTTACAGTCGCACTTTATAAATATCCACAGTATGAGAACATATTGCATTCCGTAGTTTTTCCAGGCATAATTTATAGTTTGGTTTTTATTTTATGGATGATTTGGGTGCGGATGTTGAAACCAAATTTGCCTAAATGAAAAAACCACTTAAGATATTGGGCGTTGTTGTTTTTGCAAGTTTTTTGGTGCTAATACGTGCTTTTGAAGACACACTTTTTTATGATCCACTTTTAGAGTTTTTTAAAATGGATTACAAAATCTTACCGCTTCCAAAGATGGATATGTCTAGGCTCTTAGCGGGTATAGTATTTCGATTTATAATGAATACTATCCTTTCACTTGCAATAATTTGGCTTGTTTTTAGGGATAAGGAAATTATTAAGTTTTCGGCAATTCTTTATGGTTTTTTCTTTGTTGTACTTTTCATAGCTTTTAGTTTCATTGTTTTAACTTCAGAAGGAACTGCTAGCCATATGGTTTTGTTCTATGTACGCAGGTTTCTTATTCAACCACTGTTTTTACTTCTTTTGCTTCCGGCTTTTTATTTTCAGAAATATAAATCCCGATGAAATTTTAATACCTTTGCGTCTCTAAATTTATTTAAAAATGAAAAAATTACCGCTTATTTTCTTCGCAATTACAGCATTTGCAGTTTCATCTTGCAAAGACACCACAAAACAAACGGAGCCCGAAGTTGTGACCGTAGAAAACACCGAGACAAAAACCTACGAAATAGCTAAAACAGAGGCCGAATTCAACGACCCTAAAATAGAAGAAATTTTTGATCAATATTTGCTGATTGAAGTGGGACTGGTAAATACAGACGCTTCCAAAACAGCCATTGCAGCCTCAAAACTGCAGGAAACGCTAAAAGAAATGAATGCGGACGAAGCCACCCAAAATGCAGTTTCTGCAATAGCAGGTTCTGACGACATAAAAGTGCAACGGGAAAATTTTGAAGCTTTGAGTAACGGACTCGAAAATATACTGAAAGGAGCTTTAAAATCTGGAACACTGTACAAACAATTTTGCCCAATGGCATTCAACAATAAAGGCGCCTATTGGATCAGCAGTAGCGAAGATATCCTGAATCCCTATTTTGGTGATAAAATGCTGAAATGCGGTAGAGTGGATTCCAAAGTAAAATAATTTTAACGAAGCCTTCCAATTTTTCGGGAGGCTTTTTTTGTACTTTTGTATTTCAATGAAAAAAGCCTTCTCCATATTTCTCTCCGTACTGATGCTAGCCAGCAGTTCAGGGATTGCCTATGCCCAGCATTTCTGCAGTGGGATGGAAATGATGGCTGAAATTACATTGGGTGAAAAACATCTTTACTGCGGAATGGAGACGGATGCTCCAGATTCGGATTGTGGTGATAAAACTGCTGCTCGCGAAGCCCACGACTGCTGTAAAAACCATATAACCAAAATACACACAGACGATAATTTTGCAAAAGCCTCGTTCGACTTAAAACTGAGCAAAACCTTTGTAGCTACTTTTGTTTCAATCTTTGTATTGCAGGAAGTTGAAATTGCTTCCACTGAAAAAATCTTCTTTGCGGATTACAATCCGCCACCACTCGAACAGGATTTAAATATTCTATACGAGACTTTCCTGATTTGATTTTGTAAACCTTTTAGTAACTACGTTTCATTAATTTGAAATGTATACTTGTTGTGCGTTTAAGGATGTAGCAACAGCAATTCACTGAAATATAGATTTAAAATCAAATAAACTTGAAACACACATATAAAATACACGGAATGACCTGCAATGGCTGCAGAGGACACGTAGAACAAACTTTAAACGAAATTGAAGGTGTTTCCAAAGCATCGGTAAATCTCGAAAAAGCAGAAGCGGTCATTGAAATGGAAAAGCATATTCCATTGAAAGTTTTTGAAAAAGCTTTAGAAGACGATGGCGGAAGTTACAGTATTTCCCTTCCCGACGATGCTGAAGCCTCGCAAAAGCATCAAGTGAAAAAAGAAGAGAAAAGAGCCAAGCAAAGTAGCTCTGGCACTTTCTATTGCCCAATGCACTGTGAGGGTGAAAAAACGTACGATAAACCAGGCGATTGCCCAGTTTGCGGAATGGATTTGGTTGAAGAAGCAAAAACTTCAACAAGTTCCGCAACGGAATACACTTGCCCGATGCATCCTGAAATAATTCGCGACGAACCAGGTTCTTGTCCCATCTGTGGGATGGATTTGGTGCCAAAGGAGGTTGATGAATCTGCCGAAAACAAAAGCTATAAAACTTTGCTCAAAAAGTTTTGGATGGCGGTCGCCTTTACTGTTCCTATCTTTCTAATAGCAATGTCTGAAATGATTCCAAATAATCCGCTGTATAATTGGATGCCAATGGGAAATTGGAATTGGATTCAATTCGGCTTATCAATTCCCGTGGTTTTTTACGCCACTGCGATGTTTTTTGAACGTGCTTATCGTTCTGTTAAAACTTGGAATCTCAATATGTTTACCCTCATCGGAATCGGTGCTGGTGTGGCTTGGACCTTTAGCGTTTTTGGGATGTTATTTCCAGACTTTTTTCCCGCTCAATTCAAAACCGAAATGGGAACTGTCCACGTTTATTTTGAAGCGGCGACGGTGATTCTTACCTTGGTTTTAATGGGGCAGGTTTTGGAAGCTCGTGCGCACAACCGTACCAATTCCGCAGTTAAGGAATTGTTGAAGTTGGCCCCCAACAAAGCGGTTCGAATTGTTGACGGAAAAGAAGAAACCATTGCAATCGACAAAATACAAGTTGGTGATAAACTCCGTGTAAAACCGGGTGAAAAGATCCCCGTGGACGGAAGTATTTTGGAAGGTGAAAGCTCTATTGACGAATCGATGATTACCGGTGAACCTGTTCCCGTTTCAAAAGAGAAAGGAGATAAAGTTAGTTCCGGAACTATCAATGGCAAACAGACCTTTGTGATGAAAGCCGAAAAAGTGGGAAGTGATACCCTACTTTCACAAATAATAGAAATGGTAAACAAAGCCAGCCGAAGCCACGCACCAATCCAAAAATTGGCCGATAAAATTTCGGGATATTTTGTGCCGATTGTAGTTCTTATTTCAATAATCACATTTGTAGTTTGGGCGGTTTTTGGGCCTGATCCGGCATATGTGTATGCCTTAGTCAACGCTATTGCAGTTTTAATAATCGCCTGTCCGTGTGCTTTGGGGCTCGCCACACCAATGTCAGTAATGGTTGGAGTTGGGAAGGGCGCTCAAAATGGAGTGCTCATCAAAAATGCCGAAGCACTTGAAACACTTAACAAAATAGATGTTTTGATTATTGACAAAACAGGAACCATTACCGAGGGAAAACCTTCCGTTGAGAAAGTGGGTGTTTCTGAAAATATTTCAAAGGAAGAAGTGCTTCAATATATTGTTTCGCTGAATCAAAACAGTGAACATCCATTGGCAGATGCAACTGTAAAATATGGAAAGGAAAAAAATTCTGAAATTTTAAAAACCATCGACTTCAAATCGGTTACAGGAAAAGGTGTTGTTGGAACTATCAACGGAAAACAAGTTGCTCTCGGTAACGAAAAGATGATGGAAGAGGCTGTCGCAGACATCTCCCAAGTTCTTCAAAAAGAAATATCTGAAGAACAGAAAAAAGGCAAAACCGTGCCGATGCTTTCCGTGGATGGAAAAGTGGTGGGTTATGTTGTGATTGCTGATAAAATAAAGCAAAATAGCAAAATGGCAATTGCAGAACTTCAGAAAAAAGGGATTCAGGTTATAATGCTCACCGGTGATAATTACGATACCGCAAAAGCAGTGGCTTCGGAATTGAATCTCACCGATTTTAAAGCTGAAATGCTGCCTCAGAATAAGCTGGAAGTAGTTGAAAAATTACAAGCGGAGGGCAAAAAAGTTGCAATGGCTGGCGACGGAATAAACGATGCACCTGCTTTGGCAAAAAGTGATGTTGGCATAGCGATGGGAACGGGCACCGATGTAGCTATTGAAAGCGCTGGAATAACTTTGGTAAAAGGCGATTTGCACGGCATTGTAAAAGCTTTTCATCTAAGTGAAAAAGTGATGGGCAATATCAAACAAAACCTCTTTTTTGCGCTGATTTACAACACCCTCGGCGTGCCAATTGCTGCCGGAGTGCTGTATCCTTTTTTCGGAATTCTATTATCACCAATGATTGCTGCGCTCGCTATGAGTTTCAGCTCGGTTTCGGTAATTACTAATGCATTGCGGTTACGTGGAGCAAAAATTTAAAAAATGAAAAATCTACTATACATACTTTTTATACTTCCGCTCTGTGTGTTTTCACAGGAAAAAATAACGGGGCATATTACTGAAAATGTCAATAATGAAGAAGTACCGCTTGGTGGCGCAAATGTTTATTGGTTGAATACGTCGGTGGGAGCAGTAACCGATTTTGATGGTAATTTTGAAATTTCCTATAAACCGGAATACAAAAAGCTGGTGATCAGTTTTGTGGGCTATAAGACCGATACCATTACGGTAAATTCTTCGAAACGAATAACACATTCCTTAAAATCTAAAGCAAATCTTGATGAGGTTACAGTTACTGCAAGGCAGAAGGCTTCGTCGCGTTCTTTCATCCAATCAGCGAATGTTTTAAACGTAAGTAGCGCCGAACTTTTGAAAGCGGCTTGCTGTAATTTGGCTGAAAGCTTTGAAACAAATCCGTCAATTGACGTGAATTTTGCCGATGCTATTTCGGGAACCAAACAAATTAAAATGCTTGGGCTTACAAGTCCGTATATTTTGATTACGACTGAAAATGTGCCGAGCATTCGCGGAGCTTCGCAAGCGTATGGTTTGAGTTTTATTCCGGGAACTTGGGTGGAAAGTATTCAAATTACCAAAGGAGCAGGAAGTGTTGTCAATGGCTACGAAAGTATTGCAGGACAAATTAATGCCGAATTACAAAAACCCACTACTGACGCTAAGCTCTTTGTAAACGCTTACGGTGCAGGTAATGGACGTTTTGAGTTGAATACGCATCTCAACACAAAAGTTAGTGAGCGATGGAGTACAGGTCTCTATATTCACGGAAATATGCGTGAAACGGAATTTGACAAAAACAATGATTCCTTTCTCGATGCCCCATTGATGAAACAAGTGAACATAATGAATCGCTGGCAATACACAGATCAGGAAAACGGCTATGTGGGTTTTTTCAATGTTAGGTATTTAAACGATGAAAAGCAGACTGGCCAAATATTTTATGATCCAGATAAAGACCGTGGAACCACGAATGCATGGGGAAGTGAGATAAAAACCCAAAGGTTTGATGTTTCGGGGAAATTTGGATTTGTAAATCCTGATATTCCTTGGCGAACCGGAGGATTGCAACTTGCATATAGCCATCACAATCAAGAATCTTATTTTGGGTTGAATGATTACAATATTCAACATAACAGTTTGTATGCTAATTTGCTTTACAATTCAATAATCAGCGATTCGCGTCACAAAATTAAAACGGGGCTTAGCGCTACTTATGACGGTTATGACGAATTGGTTTTGACTGAAAATTTCAACCGGGTTGAAAATTCAGTGGGAGCGTTTTTTGAATACAACTTTGACAATTTGGGCAATTTAAATTTTAGTGCGGGAATTCGCGCCGATGTTCACAACACATTGGGGACTTTCTTAACGCCGCGCTTCCATTTGCGCTATACGCCTTGGGACAAATCGGCTTTTCGGATTTCGGCTGGAAGAGGAAAGCGAAGTGCGAATATTTTTGCTGAAAACCAAAGTTTATTTGCCTCTTCACGCAACTTGAATATTCTTGGTAATGGCGGAAAAATTTATGGTCTCGATCCAGAAATTGCTTGGAATTATGGAGTTTCCTATATGCAGGGCTTCAATCTATTCAGTAGAAAAGCAGATATCACTTTCGATTTTTACAGAACCGATTTTGTGAACCAAATTGTTGTGGATGGGGAAAACCCTTCGGAAATAAATTTTTATAATTTGGAGGGTGAAAGTTATTCTAATAATTATCAAGTGGAATTCAATTATAATGCTTTTGAACATTTCGATATGCGGTTGGCTTACAAATATTACGATGTGGAAACAACTTATTTAAGCGGAAAAAAGCAAACCCCTTTAACGCCGAACCATCGCTTTTTTGCAAATGCTTCCTATGAAACCCATAAAAGCAGAAAAGGAGGCAACTGGAAGTTTGATGCAACTTTCAATTATTTGGGTGAGCAGCGGTTTGCTTCCAATGAAAGCTACTTGAATACGATTGGTCTTTCTGAATTTTCGCCTTCAGTTTCCACCTTAAATGCACAGATTACTAAAGTTTTTTCGCCTAATTTTGAAATCTATGTTGGCGGTGAGAACATTACAAGTGTTTCACAGTTAAACCCAATTGTGGGAAGCGATAACCCCTTTGGAACAACTTTTGACACAACCTATGTTTATGGGCCCATTTTTGGAAGTTCTTATTACGCAGGTTTACGTTATAGCCTTAATTAATTTAAACATTAAAACTTTAAAATGATATTTATGAAAAATGTGATTGTAATTTTAGGAATACTACTAATTGGAGCAACAGGTTTTGCGCAAAACAAAAATGCAAAAGCAACCATAGAAGTAAACGGTGTTTGCGGTATGTGTAAAGAACGAATTGAAAAAGCATCCATTCAAGCAAAAGGTGTAAAGTCAGCTACTTGGGATGTTAGTACCCATCAATTGAATTTGATATACAATGAAGGAAAAACCGATTTGACGAAAATTCAACAAAGCATTGCAGACAGTGGTCATGACACTCAAGATATAAAAGCTAAAGATGAGGTTTATGAAAATATAGATCCATGCTGTAGGTATCGGGATCAGGAAGTGATTGATGACCATAAGAACGATTGATTTTTCTCAAAAAAAAACGATTGTTAAATTTTAGCTAATGAAAGAATAATTTAACAGCAGCTCTTTTTACCTTTATATTGTTAATTAAAAAAAATAATTGTTATGCCAGAAAAACAGCAAAGTAAAAAGCCGCAACCTGCAAAAGGACCACAAGCCAAAAAGCAGGATAACAAAAAGGCTTCGCTAACTGCTCCTAAGAAGAAGTAGTCTGCGATTTATTTATTGGAAGACCTTAAGAAACCATCCCTCGAAAGAAGGATGGTTTTTTCATTCTGGGTAAATTTGAATTAGAGGTATATTTCCATCATAATTTTATATTTTTACACCCCTTCAAACCGCAAATAGATGAAACAAATTTTAGGAATAGGTTCTCGAATAGATCACCCCAAATATGGAAAAGGAGTTGTTACCAATGTTACCTCAAAAATGTATTGGGTAACTTTTATTGAAAATGGGCTTGAAACCATTCCTACGGACGATGATTTTGAAATAATTGAAGCCTCGGAAGATGAGGTGGATAGTGTAAGCTTTTACGAAGTTGAAAAAAGCCTTCGCGATATTCTTAAAAAATGGAACGGGTTCAGTGAAATAGTTCCAATTGCAGATAAATGGAAGGGTGGCATGATGGTTTTACAACCGCTGGATAAAAATTTGGTTTCAAAGGAAATTCCTATTGATACTTTTTTTCATAAAATAGTGATGTTACGCGACCGGCTTCGGGTGATGGAACAAAAAATAAATTCTAGTAAAGAACTGGCAGAACAAGATAAAATAGATCTTCAGCAATATTTAACACGCTGCTACGGAAGTTTAACGACCTTCAATGTGCTATTTAAAAGCACTTCACAGCAATTTAAAGGGGAAAGCACTACGAAATAACAATTCGACTAATTATATTAAGGAGTGGGCATCTTAAATTTAGCGCTTTTTTAAAATACTTGGTTTCCTTTCTAAAAACCAATCTTTATAAGAAATTTCTTTCTTCTGTGGAAACTTCAAAATGCTCAAAAACGGCATTATTTGTGAAGTTGGAGGAATTGTTCATAAAGTGTTTGAAATTTTTTTAAAGTTTTTTTGCAAACTCATTTCAGTAGCTTCTCTATAGCTCGCCTTCCGAAAACACAAGAAAACCAAGGCTTTGCAAAATTTTAAGTTAAAATTTCCGACAAAAGGGAAGTTTTAAAATAACTTTTTGATAAAATTTTCATAATCTACTTTCATTAAAAGTTGGAATTGTAAGATTTTATTGGCACTTTTGGGGTGCTAATTCAAACAAACAAAAAAATGAAAACAAAGTTTAGTGGAATTTTAACACTTTTGTTAGTGTTGATTGTGCAGCTCGCTTTTGCACAGGAAAAAACGATTTCCGGAACGGTGGCCGATGACACAGGTCTGCCGCTTCCAGGAGTTAACATAATTATAAAAGGTACTAGTACTGGAACGCAATCAGATTTTGATGGTAACTATACCATTGGGGCTGCTGTTGGACAGACGCTTGTTTATAGTTATGTAGGTTTTGATACCCAAGAGATTGCTGTTGGGGCTTCAAATAAGATCAATATTACTATGCAAGCCGGATCAGTTCTGGACGAAGTGGTAGTAACTGCACTAGGTATTTCCCGTGAAAAACAATCATTGGGTTATTCTACGCAGCAAGTAGCTGGAGAAGATTTAGCTACTGTAAAGACAAATAACTTTACAAACGGACTTTCCGGTAAGGTTGCAGGTCTTCAAATTAGAAGAAACAACAACTTTGGTGGTTCTACCAACGTAGTTATTAGAGGTATTACTTCTTTAACGGGTGACAACCAAGCATTATTTGTTGTGGATGGAGTGCCTATTAGTAATAGAAATACCAATGATGCCAGTCAAAAAAACTCGTCTGGAGATAACTATTATGATTATGGTAATGCTGCTGCAGATATTAATCCGGACGATATTGAGTCTGTGAACGTACTTAAAGGTGCTGCTGCATCTGCACTTTATGGTTCTCGTGCCGCAAGTGGTGTGATTATTATTACAACCAAAAAAGGTAAAAAATCAAAAGGATTGGGCGTTACTATTAACTCTAATGCGCAAGTAGGATTTGTTGATAAAAGCACCTTTTCTGATTATCAGACTGGCTACGGAGCGGGTTATGGTGGAGAGGCTTTTACTTCTGAGGATATTGATGGTGATGGTATTGACGATGTGGTTTCCAATTACCTTGATGATGCTTCTTATGGTCCTTCATACAATGGTCAATTAATTTATCAGTGGGATTCATTTGATCCGGCATCGCCAAACTATCTTAAGAGAACTCCTTGGGTAAATTCTCCAAATGGAGCAATTACATTCTTTGAAACACCTATAACACTTACGAACTCTATTTCCATCTCCAATGGTTTTGAGAATGGTTCATATCGTATGTCTTATAGCAAATTGGATCAATCTGGTTTATTGCCAAACAGTCAAATAGATAGACATAACTTTATTTTTACTGGAACTTACGATCTTTCAGAAAAAATGACAGCCAGTGCGTTTGCTAATTATATTAAAACTGATGCTTTGGGACGTAACTCAACTGGTTACAACGATAACGTAGTTGGTAACTTCAAGCAATGGTGGCAAACCAACGTAGATATTAAACAACAATGGGATATATACAATCAAACTAAAAGAAACATTGGATGGAACCCAGGTTCTTCTACACCTGGTACTAGTCCAATATATTGGGACAACCCATATTGGACACGTTACGAAAACTATCAAAATGATGGTAGAAGTCGTTTCTTAGGTAACTTTGAGCTAAATTACAAACTTGCTGATTGGGTAAATGTTACTGGTAGAGTATCAACAGATACTTATAACGAGCAGCAGGAAGAACGCAGAGCCGTTGGGTCTGTACCTACAAGTTTTGGTATAGCGCCAGCAGGAGTAGCTCGACCTAATGCAGGTTCTGGATACTTAAGACGTGATTTGACTGTTAGTGAAACCAATTATGATTTAATGTTCAACTTTGATGCTGATATTTCTGAAAGCATAAGTATAGCTGGTATTTTGGGAACAAACATTAGAAGAAACGAATTTAATTCTATAGCTAACTCTACCGCTGGTGGATTGGTGGTTCCAGGCCTTTATTCAATTCAGAATTCAAGGGATGATATTCCAAAATCTCAAGAAAAAGCTCAGAAAGTTGGTGTAGATGGTGTTTACGCAAGTGCATCTCTTGGTTTTGGAAATGTTGTTTATGTAGACGGAACAATACGTAGAGACCATTTCTCAACACTTCCTGTAGATGATAGTTCATTCTATTATCCATCTGTTTCTACCAGTTTTGTATTTAGTAAATTGATTAACGTAAATGCTATATCTTTTGGTAAATTAAGGGTTAACTACGCTGAAGTAGGTAATGGCCCAGAATTTGATAAATTGTTTAATACTTTTGATATTAACATAGATACTGGGACTTCTGTACCTAGTACTGCTAACAACCCATTTTTAAAGCCTGAACGTACTAAAAGTTATGAAGCAGGTCTTGAAATGCGTTTTGTTAATAATCGTGTTGGTTTTGATTTTTCTTACTACAAAACAAATTCACTTGACCAAATTGTAGAAGTTCCAATCTCTGAAGCAACTGGTCAATCTAGAAAGTTATTGAACGCAGGTGAAATAGAAAACAAGGGTATTGAAATATCTTTGAACGCTACTCCAGTAAAAACTGATAATTTCAGTTGGATGCTTAACGCTAACTTTACCCAAAATAAGAGTGAGGTTATTGCACTTCCTGAAGGTGTAGAGGTATTCCAGTTGGCTAGTTATCAAGGTGGTGTAAAAATTAATGCAGTGCCAGGACAACCTTACGGAGTAATTTATGGAGCTGATTATGTTTACAACGATAATGGAGATAGAGTAGTTGGAGCCAATGGAAGATATTTGAAAACAGGACCTAATGAAGTAATTGGAGATACCAACCCAGATTGGTTAATGGGTGTTACCAATACTGTTAATTATAAGTCTTGGTCATTTAGCTTTTTGATAGATGTTCAACAAGGAGGATCTTTGTTCTCATTGGATCAATATTACGGACAGGCTACTGGTATATATGCTGATACTGATTACATAAATGATTTAGGATTCCCTGTAAGAAATACTATTGAGAATGGTGGTGGTTTTATAAATCCAGGAGTTCTTGAAGATGGCACTCCAAACACCAAGAGAGTAGATGCTTCAGAATTTGGTCAATTTGGTTATGCAGCTTATCCACAATCCGAATTTGTGTATGATGCTAGCTATGTTAAGTTACGCCAAGCCTCTCTAAGCTATACGCTGCCTTCAAAATTACTTGAAAATACATTTATGACAGGCCTTCAGTTTACAGTAACTGGCTCAAACCTTTGGATCATTGATAAAAATACACCTTATGCCGATCCAGAATCTGGATTGAGCTCAGGTAACTCTCAAGGATATATTACAGGTTCATTGCCAACTACCCAAGATTACGGGTTTAACATTAAAGCACAATTTTAATATATAGAAAAATGAAGAAACTGATTTTAATATTAACAGCGGCAGTTTTCGCCGTCTCCTGTTCAGACAACTTAGAGGATCTGAATCAGAATATAAAGGACCCTACAGCAGTTAGTGGTGAGAGTTTATTCGCTTCTGCCCAAAAGCAGCTTGCTGATCAAATTACCACGCCAAACGTAAACCTTAACAATACTAGATTGTGGGTACAACATTGGCAGGAAACTACTTATCCTGATGAAAGTAACTATGATCAATCAACTCGTCCTATTCCAGATAACCACTGGAGAGAAATGTACAGGGATGTGTTGAGAGATCTTAAGGAAGCGAGCATAAACATAACTGCTACTGATAACGACATTACAAACCCATTAAAACCAAATAAATTGGCTATTATCGAGGTTATGAATGTTTACGCTTGGAGCAATTTGGTTGAAACCTATGGTAATGTTCCCTATTCTGAAGCTTTGGATATTGAAAATTTATTGCCTAAGTATGACGATGGTATAACCATTTACAAAGATTTGATTGTTCGCTTGACAGCTGCTATTAATTCTATGGATACTAGCAAAGGAAGTTTTTCTGGTGATGAAGAAAAAATCTATTCAGGTGATGTGGCTTCATGGAAGAAGTTTGCAAATACACTTAAATTAAGAATGGGTATTATTCTTGCTGATGCTGATGCTGCAACTGCGAAAGCAGCTGTGGAATCTGCTGTTGCTTCTGGAATATTCACTAGCAATGCCGATGATGCTGGATATGCATATACTGCTCCACCAAACGGTAATCCATTAAATAATAACTTGGTTTTAAGTAACCGTAATGATTACGTTGCTGGTAAAACTATTATTGATTTAATGAATATACTAGAAGACCCACGTAGAGGTTCATTTTTTACTGATGTAAATGGAGAATATATAGGGGGTGTAATTGGTGACCAAACTGTTTATTCAGATTATAGCCACGTAACTCCATCTATTTTGGGTGGCGATTATCCTGGTTGGTTCCTACAATACGCTGAAACTGAATTTTTGTTAGCCGAAGCTGCTGCAAGAGAATTTAATGTAGGTGGTAGTGCTGAAAGCCATTACGTAGCTGGTATAACTGCTTCTTTTGATTTCTGGGGTGCAGATGGCCTTGCTGGTTATCTTGCCAATCCTGCTGTTGTTTATAACAGTGGAGCTTGGAGAGAATCTATTGGTACTCAAGCTTGGTTAGCAAATTATAACAGAACTTTTGCTTCTTGGCTATCTGTTAGACGTTTAGACTTTCCAGTTTTAGTTGAACCAATCGGTGCTGAGTCTGGGTATCCTGTACGCTATCCTTATCCTGTTAGCGAGATTAACCTAAACCCAACTAATTATGAAGAAGCCGCTAGTGCAATTGGTGGTGATGTAACGGAAACTAGACTTTTCTGGGACAAGTTTGATAACACTTGGGGCTTTTAAGATAAAATCTTTGAAAATTAATAATTGATTATTAAATCCTCGGCAGAAATGCCGGGGATTTTTTTTGCCCTTTTTTTTTGCATCAAAATAGTAATAGAAATAAAGCATTTTCAAAAGCGTTATATTTATTGCAACCAATAAATTGCAACTATTAATTCTTTTCCCACATGTATTTAACTCTCATATCTGAACCATACGCTCCTTGGCTTGCTCCTTATGCTTATGGTATCGTGCTGCTGGGTTTTAGTTTTTTTCTGTTTCGTGTTTTTGAAAATTGGTATGCCTCAATTTATGATAGACCACTTTATAGACATTATTTTGTGTATAAAAAATTGACTGCTTCGCAAGAAGTTATTCTTCAAAATCAATTTGTTTTTTATAGCAAACTTTCTAAAAAACATAAAAAACAATTCGAACATAGAATGGTCAAATTTATTTCTGAAAAAAAATTTATTGGAAGAACTGATTTGGTGATTACAGAACAAATGGAGGTTTTAATTACTGCCACAGCTTGTATGCTGAGCTTTGGAAGAAAAAACTATTTATATCCTTTGATCGATTTTATACTTGTTTATCCTTCAGAATTTTATAGCACCGTAAACCAAAATTTTCATAAAGGAGAATTCAATCCAAAAGAAAGAGCATTAGTCCTTTCTTGGAAAGATTTTGAAGAGGGTTTTCAAATAAACAACGATAATTTTAATTTAGGAATTCATGAATTTATGCACGCTATGCAGTTGGAATCCATGAGTAGCAGAGACTTGGATTCTATTCGTTTTTCAAAACAATTTCAAAATATTTTAAAACAATTGACAAAGCAAGAAGTGAAAGACCAGTTGGACAAAACCAAATTCTTTAGATCATATGCTTTTACAAATCAATACGAATTTATGGCAGTACTTGCGGAATATTTTTTTGAGTCACCAAAGGATTTTGAAGCAATATTCCCAAAACTATATAATTATACAAAAAAGCTGTTAAACTTTAATTTTGAGTGATATTAGTCAAATTATAGATATAATTTAATAATTCTAGTTCAACAATTACTCATTTGAAGGAGTTTGGGGGATATTTTCGAATCTCGAATTTATTTTTTAGAAGACAGGATGTTTTCTATAATCAACGGAGCGTGCACTCGCGAGTTTTCAATAAACCATTTATGGGTTTCCATTCCGCCACAAATAACCCCAGCCAAGTATAATCCTTGTATGTTAGTTTCCATCGTTTTGGAATTGTATTCAGGGATATGATTTCCATCTTCCGAAAAGTGGATTCCTAACTCCTTTAAAAAATGAAAATCTGGTTTGTAGCCTGTTAGTGCAACTACAAAATCATTTTGAATAGTTTGGTTGCCTTTTTGCGTTTTGATCGTTGCTTCAGTTTCAGTTATTTCAATAATTTTTGAATTGAAAAAGGCCTTGATGCTTCCCTCTTTAATTCGGTTTTCAATATCTGGTTTTACCCAGTATTTTACACGTTCTCCAATTTCTGGGCCACGAACAACCATGGTTACATCGCCGCCTTTGCGCCATATTTCCAAAGCGGCATCAACAGCTGAATTACTCGCACCAACCACAATAACCTTTTGTGTTATGAATGGATGTGCTTCTTTGTAATAGTGCATTACTTTTGGCAATGATTCTCCGGGAACGTTCAGCGTTTTTGGAATATCGTAAAATCCTGTACTTATAATTACATTTTCACTTCTGTATTTTTTTTTATCAGAAGTAATTTCAAAATGATTACCGACTTTTTTTATAGAATTAATCCTTTCATATAAATTAATATAAAGATTATTAGAAGTGGCTACACGCCGATAATATTCCAATGCTTCATTACGTGTAGGCTTGGGATTATTGCTTATGAAAGGAATATCATCAATCTCCAATTTTTCAGAAGTGGAGAAAAAGGTCATGTTTAGCGGATAATTGTATAGGGAATTGGTAAGCGTTCCTTTTTCTATTACTATGTAGTCTAAGCCTTTCTTCTTGCATTCAAGGGCACAGGCAATACCTATGGGTCCTGCACCGATAATTAAAACATCTTTAATAGCTGTCATTCCGAGTGTAGCGAAGGAGTCTCAAGAACTCCATTTCAATTTAAATTGTTGTTAGTTTCTTTAACTCCTGAATGGTTTGTGTTGGATTGCTCGCGCCAAAAACATAACTGCCAGCTACCAAAACATCCGCGCCGGCATCAACAAGTTGTTTAGCGTTTTTATTGGTTACACCACCGTCAATCTCAATTTTGGTAGAAGCACCGTTGGCCTCGATAATTTTTCGAAGTTGTTTTACTTTTTTATAGGTGTTTTCAATAAAACTCTGCCCGCCAAAACCTGGGTTAACGCTCATCATACATGCCAAATCAATATCATTGATGGTGTCTTCAAGCAGCGAAACATTAGTGTGTGGATTAATAGCAACTCCCGCCTGCATTCCTTCCGCCTTTATTCCTTGAAGAGTGCGGTGAAGATGGGTGCAAGCTTCAAAATGAACCGAAAGTATATTCGCCCCCAAATCTGCAAACGCCTTAATGTAGCGATCAGGATCAATAATCATTAAATGAACATCCAATGGTTTTTTGGCATAGGCCGCAATGCTTTTAATCACTGGCATTCCGAAAGAGATATTTGGCACAAAGACACCGTCCATAACGTCAAGGTGAAACCAATCGGCTTCACTATTGTTGATCATTTCAATATCGCGCTGAAGGTTTGCGAAATCTGCGGCAAGAATAGATGGGGCTATAATTGTATGTTTCATGTAGCTTATAGTAAGAAAGGTTCGATAAGTGTTTTTATATTTTTTGGATACTTGTTTTCAAAATCGTAATGTGAAAGATATATATTCAATCTTTCAATATCGGCTTTGGTTTTCATAATGCTAAAATTTGCATCGTAATTGTTAAAAATTCGATTTTCAATTTTTTGATTCAAAATCATCAAGATATTCTTGTGTCTTTTATCTTTTCGAATTTTATCAAAGAGTTTCTTTATGGTTTCTTTATCGCCTTCTAGTACTTGTAGAAAAAAATCATTGTTGTGGAGAAGTGCTCCGGTAATATTCAAAGTTGGATTTATTTCTAAAATATATTTAAACAAATCTTCCAGCTCTGAGTCTTTCAGAACTTCGGCTTGTTTGCTTAAATAACAGATAGTGTATTCCATGCTGCTGTAAAGATAGAAAAAACCTCCGGTAATCAGCCGGAGGTCATTCATCAATCAAAAAACGAACAGTAATTTTTCAGGCTAACTGAAAAACTGATACTGTAAGTTATCTTTATGGGTTTTGCTAGTTCGATTACGCTTAATGACCGGAAACGGTAGCTGAGCGACGTTGAAGCTATCCCAGATAAGTCATCAATATTTTACTTCGCGAAGTATGCTTAAGTCTTCGTATTGCCTTCTCTTTAATTTGACGCACGCGTTCACGTGTAAGATCAAATGTTTCACCTATTTCTTCCAAAGTCATTGGATGTTGATCGCCAAGACCGAAGTACAAACGGATAACGTCTGCTTCACGAGGAGTAAGGGTTTCCAAAGCTCTCTCGATTTCAGTTCTAAGTGATTCGTGCAACAAAGCACGGTCTGGGTTCGGACTTTCGCCACTTCGCAAAACGTCGTAAAGGTTACTGTCTTCCCCTTCAACAAGCGGTGCATCCATCGATACGTGACGGCCCGAGTTTTTCATGGACTCTTTTACATCGTTGATGGTCATATCCAGCTCTTTCGCGATTTCCTCAGCGGAAGGTGGGCGCTCATTGGCTTGTTCCAGATAAGCGTACATTTTATTTATCTTGTTGATGCTTCCAATCTTGTTCAACGGCAAACGAACAATACGTGATTGCTCTGCCAAAGCTTGCAAAATAGATTGGCGAATCCACCAAACTGCGTAGGAAATAAATTTAAAACCACGTGTCTCGTCAAAACGCTGTGCGGCTTTAATAAGGCCAAGATTTCCTTCATTGATAAGATCTGGAAGGGTAAGGCCTTGGTTTTGGTATTGCTTTGCCACCGAAACAACGAAACGCAGGTTGGCTTTGGTCAATTTTTCCAAAGCGCTTTGGTCACCCGCTTTAATGCGCTGTGCCAATTCTACTTCTTCGTCTGCGGTGATTAAGTCAACTTTTCCTATTTCCTGAAGGTACTTGTCTAATGAAGCAGTTTCCCTGTTGGTTACCTGCTTTGTAATTTTAAGTTGTCTCATTTAAGAAATGTCCTGTAGATTAAGTTTTAAACTTTTGTATTTTGTTATACGTAACAAAAACAGAAAAGGTTACAAAAGTTTTTAAATCTTTCTAAATCTGTGATATTTTAAACTATAGAATTTGTCATCTATTGCTCGAGACTGTCTATTTTTTTGGTTGTTATAGAGTCTAAAGATTGGTTTTTTCTTGAAATTAGACTGTCTACTTCATTTTTATCAGTAGTTACTATTCGTTTCCCATCCTCGCTGTTATAGTAATAATATTTTGTAGTAACGGAAAAAGTTTCATCAATACTTTCTTTGTTTGAGATGCTTTTTTTGGATTTAGTATAAGAGGATGTTTGTTTTTTGGATTGTTTCGTTTTTCGGGAATTTTCAATTTCAATTTTTTCTGAAATTTCTTTGGTTGCCTCTATTTTTGAAAGTGTTTCATCATTATTTTTTATAATTAATGAATCGTGTTTTGAAACTTCAAAAGATGCTTCATTGTTTTCTTTTCCAAAGGATGATCTATTGTTTTTTTCTTCGGAAGGAGGAGTAGATTGTTCAGTTAAAGGAGTATTATCTTGTTGGTTATCAAGATTGTGTTCTGAAAAATTTCCATTGACGAGAAGAACAAACAAGCCCAATGAAACGAAGAGCCCTCCGCCCATTAGCCAATAAAAAAGAATTCTTTTTTTTCTGCGATTTTCTTCGTCAAGTGAGGTGTTTATTTTATCCCAAAGACTTTTATTGGGAATCTTTTTTCCGTGGTTTAGCTTTTTTTCAAAAAGCGTTCCTATGTCTTTTTTTCGTCCCATTTTTTAATGTTCTTTTGGGTTAAGGGATTTGTTTAATTCAATAATATTATCGCGTAAAATCAACTTTGCGCGGTGGTAATTTGATTTTGAAGTGCCTTCGGAAATATTCAAAAGCACGGCAATTTCTTTATGTGAAAAACCATCCATTTGGTAAAGGTTGAAGACAAGCCGATATTGGTCTGGTAGTTCTTGAATAAGTTTCAAAAGTTGGTCTAGAGAAATGTCTGTTTCTTCCTCAGTTTCGACTGCCTCATCAAAAAAATCGTTATTTATTTCAATGTTTATGGGCCTAGTGGCTTTGTATTTATCGATGGCCTTATAGATGGTTATACGTTTCATCCAACCTTCAAAAGAACCTTTCCCTTTAAAGGTTTTTATTTTCTGAAAAATAGTTATAAAGGAGTCATGCAGATTGTCTTCCGCATCGGCATCATTTCGGCAGTATTTCAAAGAGGTGAAATATAAGGTGTCTTTATACTTCCGGAACAACTCATTCTGAGCTGTCCGGTTATTTTTCATACATGCTTTTATGAGTTCGATTTCTTTCAAATATTTTTTGTAAAGAATTTTTTTAAACTCGATTATACTTCCCTTTTTTTATAAATCGGAGACCTTTCCGTGCATTTCCCCCAATAGCATTTTGCCAATTAATAGTTGCTACTTGTGCATTTGCACTAATAATTTTCATTATGTAGACTGCTGAAAAAAATATTTTTGTCTTCATATTTAATTATATTAATAACAGGAAATTGCTTTTAAAATTATTGGAACATAAACCAGCGGATTACCCGTATTAATATCATCAAATCTAATATAAATAATTTGCGGGTTTACACTGTTTTCGTACATTAAATTGGTAATGGGGCTTGTTCCTGCAAGCATGTCTTCGTAAGTTTCGTAATAACTCCAGCTTACAGTTGAAGGATCAGAGATACCTGTGAAAGGGAAGAAACAATCAAAATAACTTTCTAGATCAAATACGGCACTTTGCGAACCCGGTTCGGTTTCACATTCTTCAAAAAGAAATTTTCTACACGGTTCGTAACAGTCTTTAATGAAGCGATAGCTGTCCACTCCATTTGCTATTTCCATTTGCGCTTCGTCAAAACTGACTACTTTCCAATCAAAATTCCAGTCGTTACTTATACTTTCATCGCCTGTTAGAAAAATATTGAGGTGAAGTTCATCCTCTATAAAATAGGTAACCCAAGTTCCGCCGAAGGAGTGATCTTGAAAATACAAACCTGCATTTCCGAAATTGCTCACTTCAAAATATGAACCATCATATTCAACATTTGGACCGTCAAGATGACTCACTTTCCAAATACACGAGGTTTCAGTTAAAATATTGTTGCAAGTTGTAATTGTGTCTGCCTTTAAGCATTTGTCTATGGCTTCTTTTAATTCATCATTATTGTTGATAACATAAGGTTGTCCATTGTCCAAAACACTGCTTATAGGATAGCTTAGGCTAATAGATTTTCCTACTTCCAAGGTGCCTAGAAACTCACTGAATTGTATATCACTATTTATAACCTGGTAACCGAAAACATCCATATTTTCATAATAGATTACCAAAGTGAAAGGGTAATTAAAATCAATACAGGTAATTTCATTTTCAAAATCATTTCCCGCTGCTCGCTCAATTAAATTATAAAGTTCAGAATCCACCTGAATAACCTTTGAGGGATCGGCTTTATTTATGGGTTCGTCTTCGCAGGAATTGAAAAATGTGAGTAGAAGAATGAGAGATAGATAACAAAGGTTTTTCATAATATTTCTGTTACGTTGTTACCCTATAGTCTTAAATTTTTTAAAAGGTTGCGTGGTAAATAAAAAAATGCCTCTAGTTAGGAAACTAAAGGCATTTTTGGTAAAAATGATATTTAATTAAACTCTTACCTGTCCATCACCAAAGACATAGTATTTATTGGTGACTAACTGTTTTAAGCCTAATGGACCTCGGTGATGCAATTTGTCTGTGCTAATGGCAAGTTCTGCACCAACCCCCATTTGCCCACCATCTGTAAAGCGGGTAGAGGCATTGTGATATACGGCAGCGCTATCCACATTTTCCATAAAATGTTTCGCTTTTTGAGTGTTTTCCGTCAGAATAACACTTGAATGACCACCGCTATATTTATTTATTTTTGAAATGGCTTTGTCTATTCCCTCGACACCTCCCACGGCAATTTTCATTGCTAAAAATTCTTCACTCCACGTGTCTTCACTAGGAATAGATTTATTTTCTGAAAGCACCTTCTTTATTTCTTGATCTACCAAAATTTCTACCTTGGCTTTTTCCAATACAGTTTTTAATTCCTGAAGGCGGGTTTCATAATGTGGAAGTTTTTTATCTATTAAAACTTTATCCAAAGCATTGCAACCTGAAATTTTATCAGTCTTGGCATTTAAAATAACCTGAAGGGTTTTTACCCAATCGGCATCTTCGGCTACATATAAAAAGTTATTTCCTCTTCCGCTAATTAAAACGGCACATTTTGCATTTTCCTTTACAAAATTAATCAATCGCTCGCCTCCTCTAGGTACAATAAGATCCAATTGCTCATCTGGATTTTTAAGAAATGCCTGTGTTTCTTCCCGGTTTAATTGTAGCATACGGACCCAGTCTTTCTCCAATCCATTTTCAACAAGCGATTTATGCCAACAAGCCACCAATTCCTTATTGCTATTGAAGGCTTCTTTACCTCCTTTTAATAAGATTTTGCTATTGGCTTTAAAAGCTAAAACAGCAGCCTCTACAGTAACGTCCGGCCTAGATTCATAGATAATCATAATAGTGCCGAAAGGGGCGGTCTTGTTTATGATGTTAAGTCCGTTATCTAGTTCAATATTGGAAATTTCCTGATTTACGGGATCTTCTTGGGCGCGTACTTCAGAAATTGCTTTTATCATTCCGTCAATTTTGGAATCGTCCAAAACTAAACGATCGTACAATGCTTGATCGTCTTTTTTAAAAGCTTCCAAATCTTTTTTATTGGCTTCTAAAATAGCCTTACGGCTTTGGTCTATGTTTTTCATCATAGCATCCAATACCTCATTCTTTATTTTTGTGTCTATCAATTTCATATTATCTCTCTTCAGTTTTAGTTATTATTTATGCGTAAAATTTTGTGCCGATTTTTTTTCCGTTCAAAATATCTACAATTACATTTTTCTGTTTTCCATTAGCGATATAAGTAGGTATGTTTTTCAGGGAAGTTTCCTTGGCAATTTTCAATTTAGATTTCATTCCGCCACGACCTTCACCTTCACCTTTTTCAGATTTCTGAACATAGTGTTCTACTTCTTCTTCATGGTGTACTTCATCAATTTTTCGGGAATCCTTATGATCTGGATTTCCAGTATATAAACCATCTGTGTCGGTTAAAATAATCAAAGCATCAGCTTTAATTAATTCTGCAACCAAGCTTGCCAATTCATCATTATCACTGAACATAGAGAGTGTTAATGACACGGCATCATCTTCATTTGCAATGGGAACAATCCCTTCATCAAGCAAACCTTCATAACAGTTAATCATGTTTTCCCGGTGTTTTCCTGGTGAAAAATCGCGTTTTGTTGCCAAAATTTGTGCGCAACGCATTCCGTGATTGTGAAATAAACTATAGTAATGCCGCATCATTCGAGGTTGTCCGACCGAAGAGTATATCTGTCTGCGGGTAGCATCATCTTTAGCCAAACATTCACCTAAAACTTCCTTACCTGCAATTGCCGATCCTGATGAAACTAATACGGGCATAAACCCATTTTCATAAACTTCAGCAATTTGACGTACCAGTTCATTTAGAATAGGCACTACTATCCTGTTATCTCTGTTAGTCATAACGTTGGTTCCTACTTTTATAACCACTCGTTTTTTATTCATAATTTTATTTTTGGTATTTGATTATTGTCCGAGCTCTGTTGCTCTGTCAAATGCCGCGTATGCAGCTTCTTTAATTAATTCTTTTACGTTGTTGTCTTCCATAGAATCCAAGGCAGCACGTGTTGTACCTCCTTTTGAGGCAACCATATCCATCCACGCATTTGGTGAAAGATCCGAATCATTGAACAATGCTACAGCACCTTCAAATGTTTGGGTAACCAAAATTTTGGAATCGTTCTGTGAAAAGCCCATTTTAAGAGCAGCTTCCATCATAGATTGCATAAAGTAAAAAACATAAGCTGGCCCGCTTCCAGAAATACCTGTTGAAGCATTGATGAAATTTTCATTTTTAACATGGATGGCTTCTCCTGTAGTGTCCAGAAGATTGCGTACCATTATTAACTCAATGCGGCTTACTTCTTTTGATTCTGTAAAGGAAGTCATTCCCAAACCTACCTTTGCAGGAAGATTGGGCATTGCCCTCACTACTTTTTTAATTCCCAATCCTTCTTGTATGGTATTGATTGTAATTCCTGCCATTAAGGAAATAAACAGTTGGTTTTCGTTTACCAAATTTTTCATCGAATTAAATAATTCTTCACTGTGATAAGGTTTTACGGCTATAAAAACTACATCCGCTTTCGGAAGGCAATCTGCTATTTTATCATAAGCATCAAAATTTGGAATTTCTTTTAATTCCAATGTCTTTTCGGGGGAAACATCGTAGATCATTAAATTTCTGCGATTTAGATATGGAGATTTTGCCATGCCTTCTGCATAGGTTAATCCCATATTTCCTGCGCCTATTACTAGTACCTTCATAATTGTTTTTTGTTATTTAATTTATATAACTGCAAGTATTGTACTAGAAAGGGAGCTTATTAGTAATTCGGCTATATATTAAAAATAAAGGGTTGTTAGCTTAGTGGTTAATGCAAGGGAGGGGAATCACTAAATATTTGTTAAAGTTATGATCCAAAAATAATACTATGCTTTTATGTCGGTAAATGGAGCTTATATATCAAAACACTGTTATTATGGCATACAAAAACGCCCTCCCTGAATTCTCGGGACTAAAGGCGTTTTTGAAATTTAGTTATTTTATATGTTATATTCGGGTGTTTTAGTACGTTTTAATAATCCATCTTCATAAATTTTTCAATCTCTTGAATTGTTTCTTTTGTTTCTTCTTCTTGAACGAAATGCCCACAATCAAACTTTTTCACTTTTGCATGTGGTAATCGTTTCTCCCATTTTTGCAAGTAATCTGTAGTGATAAATTCATCTTTAGTACCCCAAAGGATAAGCCAAGGTTTTTGTTCTAATCTGTCCAAGTTCAACCATTGCTCTTGATACCAATCAGACGACCCAACTAATGATTTACCAATATTCAACAGTGAAAGACGAGAAGATTTATTCGGGAAAGGATGAATGTATTGTTTATGGACCTTTTTTGATAAATTTTCCTTTTTGTGAAATCCCTTTTTTATTAAATACTTGGGGGAGAAATTCATTCTTAGGTACAGAAACTGAGCAATTCCACTATTGATTATTTTATCCACTTTTTGCGCTGCTGGGTTATCTTTTGTTGCCCACAGCCAAGTATTAAACATAACCACTTGCTTGATTCTATTGTGATTCTGAATTGCTGAAGAAAGACCAATTGGACCTCCGAAATCGTGCACTACAATAGTTATTCCCTTAAGATCAAGCTTTTCTATAAATTCGGTTAAATTTTTGGAATGAGATTGCGGTCTACCATCAGATATTTCAGGTTTTTCCGACAATCCAAAACCGATATGGTCGATTGCTATACATCTATATTTTTTTGATAGTTCAGTTATATAGTCTCTATAAAGAAATGACCAAGCTGGTGTGCCGTGAACGAATAATATAATATCTCCTTCTCCTTCATCTACATAATGCATTTCTCCTGCATCTAACTGCATAAATTTGTTTTCGAATGGGTATAAGGTTGTGTCTAACCATTGCTGTGCTTGTACTGAAAAATTCATAATTGATAGTGTTGACATTGCTAGTAATTGTTTCATAATTTATTTTGAAACAAAGGTCATTCTATACTATCAATCTAATCTTGGTATAAACCAAGATTTCAAATTTTTACAGCTCCAAGTAATTTACTAAAGTTGCTTGGGTCAATTCTTAAATAAGAAGCAAGGTCTTTATGTGATACCATTTGAAGTAAATGAGGACTTCTTGAAGTGAAATTTCTAAACCGAGTTTCTATATCGAATGCCATTAATTCATAGTAACGATTTAAAGTGTCGCTCAACAAGAACTCAGTTGCTTTTCGAAATAATGTTTCGATCGATCTATGTTTAGACATTAACTCCTGGTGTTTTTTAAATGATATTCGCAAGAATTTACTATCCGTAATTGTCGTTAAAAAATAGTTAGAAGGTGATTGATTCAAGAAGGATTCAGGAATTCCTGAAAAAGAAGGGGAATAAGTAAATGCTATAATATGTTCCTTGTCTTTGTTTATGTAATAGGACTTTTGAATTCCATCTAGTACAAAATACATATAGCGCTCTGTATCTCCTTTCCAAGTCATAATAGTGTTTTTTGGAACAGAATATTCTGTCCAACAAGAAAGGTACTCTTCAAGAATGTTATCTTCAACTAGATGTATTTTGGATAGAAATTCTTTCATTTTGTAATGTGCTTCCGGTTTTTATAAGATTAGCTGCGATGTTTAAGCACCCAATTTAGCAAATACAAACCGAATAGACACGAGCGAAGCAATTTTTGAAAGTAGGCGAGTGCCAGCAATTAATTTTATACGGTATAAGCGGTTCGGACTTTTTTTGAATCTTATTTATTTTTATTACTAATGTTTAGTCGGAATAAAATCAATTTTGAATTTGTCTCATCAATGCTATCCGTAGTCTTAAATTTCAATTCTTTAAGAAGATTGGTTGAACTTTGGTTGTCCTTATGTGTATAAGCATCAATTGTTTTTAGTCCAAGTGTTTGAATTGAATATTCAATTATTTTTTTTGCTGCCTCTCTCATAATTCCTTTTCCTTGATACTCCGTTAAAAGTTCATATCCAATTTCGCATTTTTTTTGTTCTTCTGAAATATCAAAAAGACAAATTGTCCCTACAAGTTTTTCGTTTCCTTTTTGTGCAATTGCCCAATAAGATAGGCTATTGTTTTTTATCTTCTCAATAAATTCCAATGCGTCTTCCAATGTTTTATTTGGCTGCCTGTCAAGATATTTGTTTATTAAAGTGTCAGAACGAAGAAGAAATATTTCCTGAACATCACTGTCAGATAATTGTCGGAGAGTCAGCCTTTCAGTTGTCAATATAGGGAAGGTTTTCAAATTTCTATGTTCCATTATTTCTATAATATTTGTGACTGATTTCGTTCTTGGCCTGACCGCTAACGATCTTGTATAACCATCTGCTAATTAAATCACCTTCAGCTCTGTGAGGCCTATACCTCGTTTTCAAGTGCTGTCCCTAGCTTGTTAAAGGGTTCTAATGAAATTGCCGCCATAATATTATAAAAATATTAAAAAAAACAATTGTATACCAAATAGAAAACGCCCTTCATTGCTGAAAGGCGTTTAGTTTTATTTGAAAAGAAATTAATCTCTTTTTCTATCTCTATCACGACTGTTACGATCATCACGGCCACGGTTGTCGCGTCCACGATTATCTCTGTCTCTTGAACCACTTCGGCTATCGTCGCGTGGTGGACGTTCCTTATAACCTTCAGGTTTTGGCAACAAAGCTTTTCTAGAAACTTTATCTTTTTTCGTCCTTGGATCGAAACCAATAAATTTCACATCAAAAACATCACCCATGTTTACTACATCGGTTACGTTTTCTGTTCTTTCCCAAGCAAGTTCGCTAACGTGAAGCAATGTCTCGTTTCCGGGAGCATCTGTATATTCTACAACAGCACCAAAATCAAGCATTTTTATTACTTTCACTTCGTAAACGCTACCAACTTCAGGTTTGAATGTTAGTGAATCAATTTTTGCTAAAACAGCATCGATTCCTTCTTGTCCAGTTCCTAAAATTTCAACAATACCTTCTTCAGTTACAGGATCTTCGTTTATCACGATAGTACATCCTGTTACTTTTTGAAGCTCTTGAATTACTTTTCCTCCAGGTCCAATCAATGCACCAATGTATTCATTAGGAATACGTACGGTAACCATTTTAGGTGCGTATGGCTTCACATCTTCTCTAGGAGCAGCAATAGCTTCAGTCAATTTATCAAGAATGTGTAAACGACCATCTCTTGCTTGCTTTAATGCAGCTACAAGAATCTCATAACCCAATCCTTTTACTTTTATATCCATCTGGCAAGCAGTAATACCGTCTGCAGTTCCGGTTACTTTAAAGTCCATATCGCCTAAGTGATCTTCATCACCTAAAATATCAGACAATACAGCATATTTTCCAGAGGCTGAGTCAGAAATTAATCCCATTGCAATTCCAGAAACTGGTTTCTTCATTTGTATACCAGCATCCATCATTGCCATAGTTCCTGCACAAACAGTTGCCATAGAAGAAGAACCGTTAGATTCTAATACTTCAGATACCACACGTACTGTGTAAGGACAATCTGCTGGTACCATTCCTTTTAATGCACGTTGTGCAAGGTTACCGTGACCAACTTCTCTACGAGATGTTCCACGAATAGGTCTTGCTTCACCTGTACAAAAAGGAGGGAAGTTATAGTGAAGGTAAAATGTCTCTTCGCCTTCGTAAGATGGCATATCTATTTTGTTTGCTTCTCTAGAAGTTCCCAAAGTTACAGTGGCTAAAGCTTGAGTTTCTCCACGTGTAAATATTGCCGAACCGTGAACAGATGGCAAATAGTCAACCTCACACCAGATAGGGCGAATGTCTGACGTTTTACGTCCATCTAAACGCAATCCTTCATTTAAAGTTAAATCTCTAACAGCAGATTTTTCTGCTTTACGGTAGTATTTTGAAACCAATTCGCCAAAATCTGCCAATTCCTCTTCAGAAAAAGTAGCTTTAATAGAATCTTTTATTTCAGAAAAAGCAGCGCTTCTTTCGTGTTTAGCTGAACCAGCTTGTGCAATAGCATAAACTTTATCATACGCCATATCATAAACCTTTTTCTCAAGGTCTGCATCTTCTCTTTCTGCAGGGTACTCACGAGTTTCCTTTTTTCCGAAAGCTTCGGCAAGTCTAAGTTGTGCGGCACATTGTACTTTAATGTGTTCGTGTGCAAATTTAATTGCTTCGGTCATTTCTTCTTCTGAAATCTCCTTCATTTCACCTTCCACCATCATTACACTGTCTGCAGAAGCACCAATCATCATATCGATGTCAGATCCTTCTAATTGTGCTCTGGTTGGGTTGATAATGAATTCTCCATTTACACGTCCTACTCTTGCTTCAGAAATAGCACATTCAAAAGGAAAGTCTGAAAGTTGAATAGCGGCAGAAGCTGCCAAACCTGCCATTGCATCTGGCATAACGTCTTCATCGTGGCTCATCAACTGGATCATCACTTGTGTTTCAGAGTGATAATCTTTTGGGAAAAGTGGGCGTAATACACGATCCACCAAACGCATAGTCAATACTTCTCCGTCACTCGGCCTTGCTTCTCTTTTGAAGAAACCACCTGGGTAACGACCTGAAGCGGCAAATTTTTCGCGGTAATCTACTGTTAAGGGTAGAAAATCTAAGTCTTTTTGTTCGTAGTTTGAAACTACGGTACAAAGAATCATACATTTTCCGGATTGTACAACTACAGCCCCGTGGGCCTGTTTTGCCAATTTTCCGGTTTCGATGGAAATCTCTCTTCCATCACCTAGGTCTATGACCTCTCTAAATACTTTAGGTATCATTTGTTTTTCATTTTTGTGCTCAGAAGCTTTTGCTTTTTCAGCAATAGCAAAGGAGTACGTTAATTTTGGTCAAAACCTGATTTTCAGGTTTAGTGTTGTTGTGTTGTCGTGGTTGACCAATGAAAAACCTAAGGGTAGCTTTTCTATGTTTTTTCAGAATATTACTCCTAAAAAATAGTTGAAATAAAAATAAAGGGCTCGTAAGAGCCCTTTGAATATTACTTACGTAATCCTAATTCTTTAACGATAGCACGGTAACGAAGGATGTCTTTTTTCATAAGATAATCCAACAATGCTCTACGCTTACCTACCAACATTACCAAAGAACGCTCAGTGTTGTAGTCCTTGTGGTTTGCTTTAAGGTGTTTTGTTAAGTGCTCAATGCGATACGTGAATAGCGCAATCTGTCCTTCTGCTGACCCAGTGTCAGTCTTAGACTTTCCGTGTTTTTCGAAAATTTTTCCTTTTTCTTCTGTTGATAAATACATGCCAATATTGTTAAAATGATTTTTATGTACTGACTACCGTTTTGATAATCAAGGCCGCAAAAGTACAAAATCGAATTTGAAATTTATATGTTTCAATAAAATTAATTCAAAAATATATCTATTCCCATTTTTCTGCGTTATATCTGTCTAAACCCCTAAACCTCAAATTTATGAAAATCACCCCTTTTAGATTAATTGTGTCATTTTTAGCAATGGGTATCTTCTTGTTTACAAGTTGTAATAAAGACGAAAATGATTCTTCGGAAGAAGTTAATTTTTCTTCAGACAATTCTATGAGAGCTGCAAAAACTGATAATGTTACTGAGGCTACATTCAATATTATAGAACAGGCTTTTGTTGAAAATGAAACTGGTGGCCGTGGCATAACTCAATTTTCACTCTTCTCGGATTGTACCACAATAACCGTTGAAATGCAAGGAAACGTATTTACCATTTTATTGGATTTTGGTAACTCTTGCACGTTGAACAACGGGAATGTAGTTTCTGGAAGTATTCTTTTGGAATATGGGCCTTTGGTTTCAGGAACTTATACGGTCAATTACACCTTTCAGAATTTTGTTATCAACGGAAACGGCGTAAGCGGTGGCGGCAGTATTTTATATGAAATTGCAAATCAAAACGATAATCCGCAATCTACCGTTACCGAAAGTATTACTGTGAGTTTCCCGAATACTACGGTTACTGGTACTCGAAATGGAACCCGTATTTCTGAATGGGTGGAAGGTGTTGGTTCCGGTACATGGCTTGACAATGTATATCATATAAACGGAAATTGGCAAACTAAATTCACCAATGGTTTTGAACGCAGCGGAGAGGTTACTGAGACGCTTGTTTATAAAACCGCCTGCCCTTATGTTGTTGATGGCCGGCTTGAAGTAACTCAAGATGGGTTAACTGCAGCTATTGATTTTGGAGATGGCGAATGTGATAACATGGCTGTATTTATTTATAATGGCCAAGAATATCCTTTTATAATGAATTAATTGAATTTGATTTTTCATAAAAAAAGCTGCCCGTTTTTGGGCAGCTTTTTTTTATGCAATTTTCTCACGAAGTGGTCTGTTTAAAACCAAATCGAGATAGAGATTAATTTTTCTTTTCAGATCTCGGCGATGCGTGATAAAATCGAGGAAACCGTGCTCTAAAACAAATTCAGCGGTTTGGAAACCTTCGGGCAGTTCCTTTCCTGTGGTATCACGTACTACACGCGGTCCTGCAAAACCTATTAATGCTCCGGGCTCGCTAATATTTATATCACCCAGCATCGCGAAAGAAGCAGTTGTCCCTCCAGTGGTTGGGTCTGTGCATAATGAAACATAAGGTATTCCCGCATCGCTCAATTGAGCTAATTTCACACTTGTTTTTGCAAGCTGCATCAAAGAGAGTGCTGCTTCCATCATACGGGCACCGCCACTTTTTGAGATAATCAATAATGGGATATTCTTTTTAAGTGAATAATCTGCTGCACGTGCAATTTTTTCGCCTACAACGCTTCCCATAGAACCACCAATAAAACTGAAGTCCATACAAGCAACGACCAAATCAGCACCCATGGATTTTCCAACGGCGCAACGAATAGCATCTTTAAGTCCAGTTTTGTCCTGGGCTTCCTTTAACCTATCAGTATATTTCTTTTTATCCTCAAACTTTAAAGTATCTTGAGACGTAAGGTTTTTATCGAACTCTTTAAATTTGTTGTTGTCAAAAAGGATTTCAAAATACTCCTTACTACCTATGCGCACGTGGTAGCCATCTTCCGGGCTTACATAAAAATTCTTTTCAAGCTCTTCGCTATCTACCACCTTTCCAGTTGGTGATTTATACCACAGTCCTTTTGGGACGTCCTTTTTCTCTTCGGTTGGGGTTTGAATTCCCTTTTTTGTTCTTTTAAACCAAGGCATAAACTAGTGTTTGTTTAATATTTTTATTTTTAATCAAGGCTTACAACGTGTTTACGTTGTTCAAATCTTTAAAGGCCTGTTCAAGTCTGTTCTTAAAAGTGATTTCTCCTTCGCGAAGCCATTTCCGTGGGTCGTAATATTTTTTGTTTGGAAGGTCATCGCCTTCGGGGTTTCCTATCTGTGTTTTTAAATATTCCAGATTGTTTACCATATAATCGCGAACACCTTCAGTGAAAGCAAACTGCATATCAGTGTCAATATTCATTTTTATCACACCATAGCCGATTGCTTCGCGGATTTCTTCCACAGAAGAACCACTCCCACCATGGAAAACAAAGTCGATTGGATTATGGCCCGTCTTGAATTTTTTCTGAACATATTCCTGCGAATTTTTCAGAATTACTGGAGTCAATTTTACGTTTCCTGGCTTGTAAACACCGTGTACATTTCCAAAGGCAGCAGCAATGGTAAACTGATCGCTTATTTTAGAAAGTTCTTCATAAGCGTAAGCAACTTCTTCGGGTTGGGTATAAAGTTTTGAGGAATCTACGCCGGTATTGTCCACGCCGTCTTCTTCACCTCCAGTGATACCCAATTCAATTTCTAGGGTCATTCCCATTTTACTCATGCGCTCCAAATAGCGCTTGCAGATTTGAATATTTTCTTCAATAGGCTCTTCGGAAAGATCTATCATATGTGAACTGTAAAGCGGTTTGCCAGTTTCTTTAAAGAAATTTTCACCTGCATCAAGCAAACCATCAATCCACGGAAGTATTTTTTTAGAGCAATGGTCTGTGTGAAGAATTACAGTAGCTCCATAAACTTTTGCAAGTTCGTGGATATGTTTTGCACCGGCAACACCACCAGCTATTGCCGCTTTTTCATTTTCGTTGGAAAGACTTTTTCCCGCATTGAAATGTGCGCCGCCATTTGAAAATTGAATAATAACTGGCGCATTGAGCGCAGCAGCGGTTTCCATAACAGCATTAACACTATCGGATCCAACAACATTAACTGCGGGCATAGCAAAGCCTTTCTCCTTGGCGTATTGATGTATTTTTTGAACTTCTTTTCCTGTGGCTACTCCAGGCTTAATTCCATGACTCATAATTTTGTGGTAAAATGTTAAACGTTAATCGTGCATTGTTTTTAAGCTTCAGCTGATAACCGATTTCAGCAAACAAAAATAACAAATTTTAATGGTTTAGAAGGGATAGTTGATGCCTATGTTGTAAACAGCTTTTGAGAAATTATAGTCTTTAAACCAGCGTTCGCCAACAGGTCTTCCAGGGTTGTGGGTTTTAAAACCAACATCAAAACGAAATACAAAAAATCCAAAATCGTAACGAAGCCCGAATCCAGAAGCGACTGCAGTTTCCTTTAGATCTTGAATTCCGTCAAATCTGAATGATGGAATTTCAACATCGTCCAACACATTCCAAATGTTACCGGCATCAATAAAAAAGGCTCCCTTAAAATCGCCCAAGATTGTATATCTATATTCCGCATTAAGAGCGAGTTTGAAGTTTGCATCATTAAAATCCAAAACACTCCCGCTGCTCCCTGGGCCAAGGTCATAGGCTCTCCATCCACGGTTGTCGTTAGTACCTCCTCCAAAATAACTTCGGGTAAAGGGTATGCTGTTGCTATTGCCATAAGGAATCGCAATACCACCAAAAGCACGAAAAGCAAAGATGTTTTTGCCATCTAAGTCCCAATGCTTAATGTATTCTGTTTCTGCTTTCACATATTGCGAATAAACAATTCCCAAGGTTTCATAGTTTCCATCGGAGTTCTTGTTTAGTCCCGCAAGACTCGAAATACCAGAAAGTAAATTACCGGCAGATTCCAGTTTTAGGCGTAGGCGAGAAAAATTATTATCGTTTAAGTGCTCACGGGTATCCCGCGTCATTGTTATGTTTGAAGCAAAAATAAGGTTGTTTTCGCTAAGGCGTATTTGGCGCTCCCGAATACTCAACACTTCTTGATAGGCTACATTATCAGCGTAAAGATCTCTATTTAACACATCAGAAATAAATACAGTTGTCTCGTCTGGAATTTCCAATATCGGATCTGTGGAGGGATTGTTAAAGTCATAATTGAGATCCCTCGCAATTTCATTCAATCGTGAATAGGAACTTTTGTATACATTAAAATAATTCTCAGGATTCAGATTCCGTACAAATTGCAAGTTTAACAAATCCAGCTGATAGGTAAGTATTTTTAAAGATTTCCATCGATAATTGAATATGGCGTTGGAAGTCTGCCTATCCAGCCCAATATTATTTTGTGCACTATAACCAAAACTGACACTGGTGGAGGGCGACATATACTTCGGAATAAGCTTTTCAGTATTTAATGGAAAAAGGATCCGTGGAAAAGTGAGTTTTACATCGCCACCAAATTCTGAAATGTTGAAAAATTTGCTCTCACTATCGCCCGCATCTTTCGAAGAACCTAGACTTCCACGACCCGAAATTTCAAGAATTTCCGCACCTCGAAAAATATTTCTAAAAATCATATTTCCACTAAAGCCGACGCCAAATTGCTGAATGGTAGAGGTGTAGGCGTCAAAATCTACTCCTAAGGTAAAACGGTCGCGCGGGCTTAACAAAACGGTTGAATTCAATAGCTTTCCAGTGGTGTCTGAAGCTACTTCGGCATAACTGATATTTGGATATTTAAATATTCGGAGATCGCTTATCTGGTTATAGGTTAGGGTTCTGTCAATATCTTTAAAAATTTTCCCAGGATTGATTGAGACGGCAGATGTAATGGCTTTGGGGCGAAAACGCATTTTGCCATAACTGTAAAGTTTGTAACCCATATAACTCAATGAGTCTTGGAAGCTTTTATTTCGATTTTCGTATGAATAATCTGTAACAATCCGAACCTCATTAATAGTATGGACCTTAAATGGAACTGTACGGGTACTGTCTCCTTCGGTAATTTTTCGGTCGGGGATAATGTAGGTTATATCGGCTTTGTGATCCGTATTGACGGTGTCCGCCTCAAAACCAACGTAATCTTGTTCAAAATGATATAATCCAGAATTTCTAAATAAAATAGTAAGTCGGTCACGTTCATTCACAAAATCATTGGCCGCATATTGCTTCCCTGGAATAATAAACGAGTTGGCCTTCGTAATTTGAAACAGTGAATCAACCACGGGCGAACTTATCTTTTCGCCTATGGAATCGCCCACAAAATAGGGTTTGTGCTTTTTGACGGAATAAGTGATTGTCGCTCTTTTTTTCTTCTTTTCGCTTGGGGCTATTTTATAATCAACTTCATCGTTAAAATAACCATAGCTCGCATACCAACGCTTCAAACGTTCCACAGATTTTTCAATCCGTTGCTCGCTTATAATTACGGGTGCATCTCCAGATTTTTGAAGCCATTTATTGAAGCCCACATAACTACTGTCTATCTGGTCCACTTGTTTTTTAGAAAGAAGACGAATAAGCCGCTCCTCTCGTTTTGGGTTTTTGTGAAGCCATTTGTAATATGTGGAATCTGGTTGTGGATCTGCAAGATTATATATATGCAATCCAAAAGGAATACCCACCAGCGGAATGGTAGGATTAGGTTTTTGGGCCAGCTGGCTATATACGCCAGCATCTTTTGTTTCTACGCTATCAACTAAAATTGTGTTTTTAGTTAGCAAATATTTTCCCTCTGGCACAAGCTTTACTGCATCACAGGAAAAAAACAAACTGATTAATACTATAAATAGTGATATTTTTGTGAGGTCGCGCTTCAAGTGTACGTTTTTATTCAAATTCAAAAATACTATATTTTGGTCAGCAAAAGTCAAACAAAATTAATAACGAGCCTTCAGCAGAAAAAGTACCGCGAACAAACAGGTTTTTTTGTGGCTGAAGGGCCAAAGGTTATTGCTGAATTGCTGAACGAAGGCTTGACGCTTCAGTCGCTTTTTTCAACTGATGTTTCTCAAATTACTAATGAAAATCATTTTCGGGTAACTGAAAACGAACTAAAAAAAATAAGTTTTTTGAAAACCGCAAACACTGCTGTTGCCATTTTTGAAATACCAAAACGCAAGCCTGTGCAAAATTCAGGTTTGATAGTTGCTTTGGATGCAGTGCGCGATCCAGGAAATTTAGGGACAATCATTCGACTTTGCGATTGGTTCGGGGTACAGCAGTTGCTTTGTTCTGAAGACACGGCAGATTGTTTCAACCCAAAAGTAGTGCAGGCAACAATGGGTTCATTGGCGCGGGTGCAGGTTAATTATTTGTCGCTTACTGAATATTTTGACCAAACAGAATTGCCCATTTTTGGAGGATTTATGGACGGAAAAAATGTTTATTCCGAAAAACTTCCAAAAAATGCAATTGTAATAATGGGTAATGAAGCCAATGGTATTTCAGATGCAATACTTCAAAAAATAACTCACAAAATAACCATTCCCCGTTTCGGAAAATCTCAAAAGACGGAAAGCTTGAATGTTGCCACGGCAACTGCTATTCTTTTAAGCGAATTCAGAAGAGCTATTGAAAAGTAAAGTTCACAAAAATACCGCGCGTAGATAATTTTTCAATATTCCCGGTCCAAGGACTATTCGGGTCGTCGTCTGGTACCAATTCATTGCTCATAGCAAACACCCCACGGATGGAAGGTGTGAATTTAAAGTAATACAGATAGAAATCTATTCCAAAACCTAGTTCGTAATAATTGGTATTTTTCGTCATCCGGAACTTTCCCTGCTCGTTGTCCTCAGGGTTTTTCTCGTTGCTGGAAAGGTTAATAGATGTAGAAATACCACCAATAACAAACGGTTTGATGTTGTTCAGCCTCTTTGTTGAAACTTTTAGTAACAGCGGAACGTGAATATAAGTTGATTTCACCTCTCGCAAATAATCCTTCCGATCCTCAAAACCAGGATAAATAAGATTACGTTGCGTAAAATACAAGCCTGGTTCCAAACGCAGGTTTATATATTGGGTGAGGCGCATATCGCCAACAAGCCCAACATTGAAGCCCGCGGAGCGTTCTACTTGAATGTCTGTATTGTCGTCTTCAAATTGGTCCTTGTAATCGAATTTAAAATCGTAGCTGTTAAAGCCTAAAAAGAAGCCAAATGAAAAGCGCTTTTTATCAAAATTTTCCAAATTTGCTATCCGTTCCTTATTGAAAAACCATTGCGCGTGAGCACTGTTTGCAATGAATAAAACGGCCAATACAAAAAAAAGCTTCTTCATAAATTATTTTGTAGCGTTATAGATAGTTGCTACCCCAAATGTTTGCGGGATATTTTTCACTTCATTAAACCCAATTTTTCGCAAAATATTGTTGAGCTTTTCGCCGTGTGGAAATACCGAAGCACTTTCGCTTAAATATTTGTAGGCTACTTTGTCTTTGGAAAACACTTTACCTATAAGCGGTAAAATAGTTTTTGAATAAAAATGGTATCCTTGTTTGAAAGGGAATTTTGTTGGCACTGAAGTTTCCAAAACCACAAAAATGCCATCTTTTTTTAGCACACGAAAAATTTCGGAAAGACCTTTTTCCAGATTTTCAAAATTGCGGATACCAAAGGAAACAGTGATTGCGTCAAAAGTATTGTCTCCAAAAGGTAACGCTTCCGAATCTGCTTGCACAAATTCAATATTTTTAGAAATAGGCTTTCCGGAAACTTTTTTGCGGGCAACGGAAAGCATTCCTTCGGAAAGATCCAAACCAACAATTTTTTCTGCGGAAGTTTTTTCTGCAAATTGAATGGCAAGATCGCCCGTTCCCGTAGCTATGTCAAGAATGGTTTTTGGTTTTTTTTCAGCAACCATTTTAATGACCTTTTTTCGCCATTTAATATCAGAACCTAAGGAAATGATACGGTTTAGGCCGTCGTAATTTTCAGAAATAGCATCGAACATCTGTTCAACCTGTTTCTTTTTTCCTTCCGAAGAATCTTTATAAGGTGTTATTTTCTTTTCCATAAATTTCGCTTGCAAAACTACATATTTTTTAAGAGGTGCTATCAACTTTGTTTAATTTTCAGACTATAGCGAAAACTTATTCCCAAAAAATGATTTCTCTACCAATGGCTTTTATTTCTATATCTTTGCATTGTTTATTTTAAAGCCTAAAGTAATAGCTCAATGAAGATTATCATTGCCGGTGCCGGCGAAGTGGGATTTCACCTTGCGAAATTGTTATCTTTTGAATCGCAAAACATTACACTTATAGATACCAACCGAGAAGCCTTGGCCCACGCCGATGCGAATTTGGACATTAGAGTAGTGCGGGGAGATTCTACATCAATCGCGGTTTTGAAGGACTCACAGGTAAGTGAAACCGATCTTGTTATTGCTGTAACTTCCAGCGAAACCACCAACATTACGGTTTGCGTTCTGGCAAAACAGTTGGGCGCTAAGCGTACCATTGCACGTATTTCTAATACCGAATTTATTGATAGAAAGGATGAGGTAGGCTTTGAAAAATTTGGAATCGACGAATTGATTTCCCCCGAATCTTTGGCTTCAAATGAAATTGAACTTCTCCTAAGTCAAAGTGCCTTTAACGAAAACTATGAATTTGAGAATGGCGCATTGAGTATGATTGGGCTAAACCTTTCCCGTACCTCTGCTTTTGTAGGCAAATCTGTAAAGGAAATGGCGAAAGTTTATCCCGAATTACAGTTTGTCCCTATTGCCTTGCAACGTTTTGGCACCCAATACACCATTATTCCACGCGGCGATACCCAATTTAAAGAAGGTGATCAGGTTTACTTCACAACCGTTGATAAAGGGGATGACCAGATTTTTAAACTTTCGGGAAAAAGTAAACAGGAAATAAAAAATGTAATGATTCTCGGAGGAAGCAAAATTGGCTACAAAACAGCAAAAGATTTGTGTAAAACCGGTTTCAACGTCAAACTTATTGAAAGCAGCAAAGACAAAGCTTTTGAAATTGCTGATGATATCCCCAGTTGTCTTGTAATAAACGGCGACGGTAGAAATGTGGATTTGTTATCCGAAGAATCCATTGAGGATATGGACGCCTTTATTGCCGTTACAGGAAACAGCGAAACCAATATTATGTCTTGTTTAATGGCAAAGTCGAAAGGTGTTAAAAAAGCAATCGCATTAGTGGAAAATATGGATTATTTTCAGCTTTCACACTCTATCGGAATTGATACGCTCATCAACAAAAAACTTTTGGCGGCAAATAATATTTTCCGCTACGTCCGTAGAGGAGAGGTTGTTGCAATGACGAAGCTTAACAATATGAATGCAGAGCTATTGGAATTTATGGTTTCTTCACATTCTAAAGTGTGCAATAGAAAAATTAAAGACCTTGATTTTCCTGCTTCAGCAATAATTGGCGGGGTAATTAGAAATGGGGAAGGGATTATTGCCCTAGGCGATTTCGAAATTAAAAATGGCGATAGGGTAGTGGTTTGCTGTCTTCCGCAATCCATCGGGAAAGTTGAAAAACTCTTTATATAATGGGTTCACTTACCAAGCTTAATTATAAAATCATTTCACACTTAATGGGTCTTTTGCTTATGGTGAATGGCGGGTTTATGCTGCTTTCTTCCATAGTGAGCTGGTACTACAAAGATGGTGTACTTAAAGAAATGCTTTTGGCTGGCACAGTTGCCTTAGGAGTGGGGGGAATCATAATGCTTTTAACAAAAAATCACCGAAAGGAAATCCAAAAGCGGGAAGGATACATAATAGTTACGTTTGGTTGGATATTTATGGCGCTTATAGGAACACTACCATATATTTTCACCAATGCAATTCCAAGTTTTACCGATGCTTTTTTTGAAACAATGAGTGGTTATACCACCACGGGTGCTACTATTCTCACAGATATTGAAGTTGTGCCACGAGGTGTACTCTTTTGGCGAAGCATAACCCATTGGATTGGGGGGATGGGTATCATCGTTTTGGCAATAGCAATTTTACCATTATTGGGAATAGGAGGCATGCAGCTTTTTGCGGCCGAAGCACCTGGCCCTGGTGGAGACAAACTGCATCCACGAATAACAGATACAGCAAAAAGATTGTGGCTTATTTATGTGGGCTACACTTTAGCTGAAACCATTTTACTGAAAATAGCAGGAATGAGCTTTTTTGACGCTGTAAACCATTCATTGGCAACCTTGAGTACGGGTGGATTTTCAACCAAAAATGCAAGTGTTGCTTATTGGAACGACAACCCAATGGTGCAATATATTATCATTGCGTTTATGTTTTTAGCGGGAAGTAATTTTGTTTTAAGCTATTTCGCCTTCAAGCGGAAATTTCAGAAAATTTTTCAAGATGAAGAGTTTAAACTATATACAGTATTAGTAGTTGGATTGACCATAGTCGCATCTTTGCTGATTTATTTTCAAGCAGACGTAGCGCTTTCTAGCATTGCACACCCTATGGTTTGGGGGCCATTTGAAAGTGCGGTACGCCACGGGCTTTTCCAGGTGCTTACAATTATTACCACTACAGGATTTATTAGTGCAGACTACACCTTGTGGACGCCGTTCTTGACCATTTTCTTTTTTGGAATGATGTTTTTGGGAGCTTGCGCAGGTTCAACGGCGGGTGGAATAAAAATAATGCGACATTTAATCATGATTAAAAATGGCGTGCTTGAATTTAAACGAACCCTTCACCCACATGCTATTTTGCCTGTTCGCTACAATAGAAAAGCAGTGCCGCAGCCAATTGTTTTCAATATTCTTGGCTTCTTTATTCTTTATATGCTTTCTTTTATTGTAGGAACCTTGATTTTTTCATGGCTTGGTTTAGATTTTAAAACCGCCCTTGGGGCTGCTGCCTCAACCCTAGGGAATATTGGTCCCGCCCTCGGCGATCTGGGGCCTGTAAATAATTATGCCTATCTGCCCGATGCAGCAAAATGGTGGTCCAGCTTTTTAATGCTAATTGGTAGATTGGAATTGTTTACCGTACTTATTCTGCTTACTCCTTTTTTCTGGAGGAATAGATAATTTAAAGTTCAAAGCTCAAGATATAAGCTAATTTTTAGCGGAAGTTACATTTACTTTTGAAGCCAAATTCTTTGCCTTTTCGGTTACTTCTGAAATATTTCCTTCGAGCTTGTCGTGGGTTAAAACAACGCCCATCCTTCTGTAAGGTCGGGAAGTAGGTTTTCCAAAAATTCTGAAATCTGTTTTTTGCGAAGCCGCTACTATTTCAAGTCCCTCAAAAATGGGGTTCTCTGAATTCTCCGTGGCCAAAATAACAGCACTGGCGCCAATGCGTTCCTGAGTTATATCAGAAATTGGAAGTCCTAGCACGGCGCGAAGGTGTAGCTCAAATTCATTGAAATTTTGGGTTTTGGCAAGCGTTACCATTCCCGTGTCGTGCGGACGGGGGGAAAGTTCGGAGAAATAAACGCCATCATCTGCAACAAAAAATTCAACGCCCCAAATGCCACAGCCGGTTAGGGCAGTGGTTACTTTTTCGGCCATTTGCTGTGCTTCCTTTAAAACTTCACTTTTCATTGGTGCTGGTTGCCAGCTTTCCATATAATCGCCGCGTTCTTGGCGGTGGCCAATAGGAGGGCAAAAAAGTGTTTTCCCGTTGCGTTGGGTAACGGTGAGCAGTGTTATTTCATACTTGAAGTTTACAAAAGCTTCTACAATTACTTCCGCCACATCGCCGCGAGAGCCGTCTTGTGAATATTTCCAAGCTTTTTCAATATCTGTTTCCGTTTTTATAGTGCTTTGCCCTTTTCCGCTGGAAGACATCAAAGGTTTTACTACGCATGGCATTCCTATTTCTGCAACCGCTTCTTTAAGACTTTCAGCTGAGGTTGCATAGCGATATTTGGCGGTTTTCAAGCCTAATTCTTTGGAAACAAGATCGCGAATTGCTTTTCGATTCATTGTAAAGTTTGCCGCCTTTGCTGATGGGATTACTGTATAGCCTTTTTTTTCATATTCATAAAAACGCTCTGTGCGTATAGCTTCAATTTCAGGAACTATATAATCTGGTTTGTACTTTTCAACAAGGGCATCCAACGCTTTTCCATCGAGCATATTTATTACTTCAGCAAAGTCTGCAATTTGCGCTGCGGGTGCGTTTGCATAGCTGTCCACGGCTATTACTGTTTGCCCGATTCTTTTAGCGGCAATAGTAAATTCCTTGCCCAATTCTCCGCTTCCTAATAATAAAATTTTAGCCATGCTATGTTTTTTGTAAAAATACAGCAATAGATTAAATGAAAAAACCCAAAGCACAATTTGTACTTTGGGTTTTTATCATTTAAAAAGTTTCTAAGTTATTTAACGATGATTCGTTTAACTCTTCCGTCTTTTTTGTTTCCAACACGAACTAGGTAAACCCCTTTGGCTACATAACTCATGTCTAATTTGTATTGATATCCGTTGCCGTTGTTTTCAAGCTTTTTGAACAATAATCTTTGTCCAAGAGTATTGTAAACGGAAAGGTTCATAGCCTCGGAATAATTAACGGTCTTCAAACTTATGTCAAAATTGTTGTTCTCTAGGATTAAAACGGTTAAACCATTTTCGTCGAAAATATTTTCACCAACACCCACAGTACCAATTTGTGCTGAATAGTCTTCGGTTTCACCAAAATTTGTTTCTTCACAGGCATCATCCGGTACAGGACCATTCCAGTTGGTTTTTGCACGCATCAAGTGTTGACCAAATGCTGCCCCTGATGGGATTACCAAATCAGTAGTTATGGTGTATGTTCCACTTCCTTGCCCGGAAGCAACTTCAATGTTGTCAACCACAATTTCGTCATTAGTGAAGACGAAGTCATCATTAAAATCAATCCAAACACGAATGAACTGATCACCATAACCTGTAGTTATAGTAAGGTCGTTAGTAGAATCTGGCTCCATTCCTGCTATAAGGTTTGTAAAATCACCATAGCCTTCACAAGCAGATGGATTGTTGATATCCGTTACACTGAAAAGTTGAAAACCATCTCCAAATGAACAATCGCCAACGGGCTGACAGTTTTGTTTGATGATAACCACAGAGGTTGAATCATTTGAAGTATCACTGTCTCCAGCCAAAGATGTATAGGCGCTCAAGTTATAACTTCCAAGAGCAGAAAAATCACCAGTTTGTACAAAGGTGTATGAAGTAGATGAATTTGCAGCCAAAGGACCAGCAACTACTTCTGTAACTACAGTTCCTTCCAAGTCGTATGAAACATCAAAATTTGATTTCGGCTCACCACCAAAGTTGTTGATGGTAACCACGATGTTTTCGGAAGCTGTCAAGTCGGTACCAGAAACAGGAGCTGTAATTGCGCTCACACCAATATCATTTGGCTGTAAATAGGTCACGGATTTTGTACGGCCATCGTTTGAGGTGTCTTCATCGCCAGCCATATTGGTTTCAGACATAATGGAATAGGTTTGACCAACAGTACCCATATTTGCTGTAGCGGTAAAAGTATATTGAGCCGTTGCAGCAGAAGCTATTGTTCCGATGAAAGTTTCTGAAACTACTGCTCCACCATCCACTTGGAAGGTTACTGGAAAGTTTGAAGCACTGTTTTGGCCATAGTTGAAGACAGTAACGGTAACTGTTTCGCTGTTTGAAAGCGTTCCAGTAACTGGTGAGTCAATGCTTACTACTCCAATATCATTGTTGAAGTTTGGTGCAATTTGGAAAACACCTACCACATCTTTTCTTCCACTGTTCATATATTCGTCTATGAACCAGAATTCTTTATCGTTTGATGGGTCCAAATCAATTTTGCTGTAATCACCGTAACGAGTACCTGGAATGTTTTGATTACCTGCGGCAATCAATTCTTCCCCAATAGTCATGGTATTCAAAGGGTCGTTTGCATAGCGGCCAGTATAATAGGAGCTTACTCTTTTTGTAGTCGGATCAGGAGTTGTTGGTCCAGCCATAGAAGTGTATCCCATCCCAATGTTTCCTTGTACATCCATCATCATACTTGCATGCCAAGCGTGTTTTCCATCAGGGGAAGTATAGGTTCCTTCTTGGTATATTGACCAAGGTTGTCCATCGGCAGTTTGGCGAAGCTCGAACCAGCGCACACCGGCAAGTTCACCGCTTGTGGCGTCAGTATCAACAACAAAGTTGAAAACCGCAGAGTTATGGTCGCCAAATTTTCTAAACTGTGCTTGGTTCATTATCGTTGCCTGTAATGCATCAATAGCTGTACCACCACCTGGTTGGGTTAAATTCACAAAACTACCACCGTCAAAAACTGAAATGAAAGGAGTTGTGGTCAATTCAACAGGAGCAGAAATAGTGGAGCTTCCTGGGCTAGCCCAGTTAACATCTACAGTCCAAAGTTTTACGTGATCCTGCGAAACACCAGACCAAGCATCATCTTGCAAATAGATAATTGGCAAACCGCCAGCTGCTGGCAAGTTGCTATTGCTTACGTTAAGTGCTTGAGGGCTATAAAAACCGCTGGTTACAATTCCCGGAAGGGGAAAACCAATTATTTGTGCGGTTGGATCGCCAGCGAGCATTTTAGTCCGCTCCATTGCATAAATTTTATTAGTAGCTGAAGTATTGTCTGTCATATAATAACCATCGCTCCAAACTGAAAGCTTCTGATAATCGTTGATTTGTGGAATGTTGTAAACATACCAGCCATCATTTACTGGGTCTGGACCGTCGGAAACAGCTACTTGTGCACCACTCCCCAAGAAAGTCATTACAAACCTATCTGCAGCATTGTCATACGAAATAGTAAGATCGCAGCAACCACCATTTGGAAAAATAGTTGGGTTTGGGCTAATTTGACCAGTTAATGGGTTTCCGCTTTTGTCAAAAATACGGAAGCCAGTGTTGAATACAACTACGGCGTGATTAGGTCCAACACCTATAGAAGGGTCTGTAGGTTGTGAACTTGAAGTTGCCGCGTCAAAAACCAAGGTAGGAGCTTTTCCGCTAAGAATTTGCTCCATTTTATCTGGGTTTCTAACGAAATAATCATCTTCAATCTGAGGATCTTTTCCGGGAACAATCAAGTTTTTTGAAGCTCTTCCGTCTTGCATCACTTGTTCTTTTACTCTTGCTGGAGCCAAATTTGTTTGAGAGGCTATTGAGGGCACATGCACCATAGAGCCTACTGTGCCCACATAAGTTGCATTTGTTTTTTCTTGAGCCTGTCCTTGAAAGACAAAAGCGAAGAAAAATAGGAGTAACGTAATCTTAATTTTCATGGTTTAGGGTTTGTTTTGAGTTAATTTTTATTTCAGGCGTCTAAAATACAGTTAATTTATAGATTGCAAAAAGGCTTGGTCAGTTTTAACCATTCCCTCTTTCATTTCAATTTTCAGATATTTAATATTTTAGGATAAAGCCTCCTTAATTCGGTGCATAGCTTCTTTTATGTCCGTTTCAGAAGCTGCATAAGATAAACGAATGCAGTTTGGATCGCCAAAGGCTTCACCAGTAACAGTAGCCACTCTGGCTTCCTCCAAAAGATATAATGAAAAATCTGAAGCGGTATTAATATTTTTCCCGCGCAGCGTTTTTCCGAAGAAATAGGAAATATCTGGGAAAACATAAAAAGCTCCTTCAGGTTTGTTGGTTTTAAAACCTTCAATTTCAGAAAGTAAATTCAGAATCAAACTTCTTCTTTCTTTAAAGGCGTCAACCATGTATTTTATTTTGCTCGGCGGATTTTCCAAAGCGGTTATGGTTGCTCTTTGTGCAATACAGTTTGCGCCACTGGTTACCTGCCCTTGCATTTTGTCGCAAGCTCGGGCTATCCATTCGGGGCCGCCAATATAACCTATGCGCCATCCCGTCATTGAGAAAGCTTTTGAAACACCGTTCACAACCACAGTTCGGTCGTACATATCCTCAAATTCGGCCATGGAAGTGTGGTTTCCCGTAAAGTTGATGTGTTCATAGATTTCATCGCTAATAACGATAATCTCAGGATATTTAACCAAAATATCTGCTAACTTTCGGAGTTCCTTTTTGCTGTAAACAGAACCACTTGGGTTGCAAGGGGAGCTGTAAATTATCATTTTGGTTTTTGGCGTAATAGCAGCCTCCAATGCTTCACCGGTTACTTTGAAATCGGTTTCAATTGAAGTAGGTATTTCTTTGGGAACGCCTCCCGCAACCTTACACTGGTCTGCGTAGCTTACCCAGTAAGGAGCTGGCAACAAAACTTCATCACCTTCGTCTAAGAGTACCATCATCAAATTGGCTAAAGACTGCTTAGCACCTGTTGATACAACTATTTGTGAAGGCTTGTATTCAAGGTTGTTATCTCTTTTGAATTTGGTTATAATAGCTTTTTTTAAATCGCCATAACCATCCACTGGAGTGTAAGAGTGATAATTGTCTTCTATTGCCTTAATGGCAGCCTGTTTTACAAATTCTGGAATAGGAAAGTCAGGTTCCCCAAGGCTCAAACCAATGATGTCAATTCCTTTTTCTTTTAATTCTCTTGTTTTGGCAGCCATTGCCAGAGTGGCCGAGGTGGCCATCTCGTTCACTCGTTTTGAAAGTCTATTGTCCATAATAATTAAGCGGATACGGTAGGTTTTAGCCCCATTTCTTTTAGGTGTCTGAAATGTGCAGTAATCGCCTGGCGTGTAGTTTTATATTCTTTATAGGGTAGGTTAAATTCTTTGGTTGTGCTTTTTAAAATTTTTGAAATATTCTTGTAATGAACATGGCTTATGTTCGGAAAAATATGATGCTCTACCTGGTGGTTTAAACCACCAGTGTACCAGTTCACAATTCGATTATTGGTTGAAAAATTCATCGTGGTAAATAATTGATGTATTGCCCAAGTGTTTTTCATCGTGCCGCTTTCATCTGGAAGCATTATTTCGGTATCTTCCACTACATGTGCCAGCTGAAAAACAACGCTTAAAATTAGTCCTGCAACATAATGCATAATGAAGAAACCCAATATAATTTTCCACCAAACAATATTAAAAAATAGAATGGGGATTACGATCCATAGTGATATATAAATCATTTTTGTTATTACCAAAATACTCCATTGAGTAATTGGCTTTGGTAATTTTCCGTACGAAAGCTTGCGAGCCAAATATCTTTTGGTTTGGTAAAAATCTGTGGTAAGCACCCAGTTGAACGTCAATAGCCCATAGAAAAAAAGGCTGTACCAGTGTTGGAATTTATGGAACTTGTGCCATTTTGAATGTTGTGAAAAACGAAGAATTCTCCCCGCCTCCAAGTCTTCGTCGTGGCCGTGAATGTTTGTATATGTGTGGTGCAAAACATTGTGCTGAACTTGCCAGTTATAAACATTTCCAGCAAGAATATACATGCTGCTTCCCATAACTTTATTTACCCATTTTTTGGAGGAATACGAGCCGTGGTTAGCATCGTGCATCACGTTCATGCCCACACCAGCCATCCCTACGCCCATAACAATGGTGAAAAGCAATTGCGCCCAACCAGGAAGATCAAGGGCTAACAGCAAAAAATAGGGGGTAAGATATATTGAAAACATAATGATTGTTTTCAAGTGTAGTTTCCAGTTGCCCGTTCGAGCAATGTCGTTGTCCTTGAAATAATCATTAACGCGTTTGTTTAGAGTTCTAAAAAATTTAGCACTGTCAACTCGTGAGAAATTTAGATTTTTGTATGTCAAAATGAATTGTTTAACTGGGGATTGTTATAGTGTAAACCACAAAAATAATTATCTTTTATGGAAATCTGTGGTTTCAAAATCATAATTTTCACAAAGTTACCATACTTTTGCCTCCTAAATGAAATTATGGAACTGATATCTAAATATTTTCCACAACTTACTGATAGTCAAAAAAATCAGTTTCAGATGTTACAGGAACTTTACGAAGACTGGAACTTAAAAATAAATGTCGTTTCCCGGAAGGATATTGACGAACTTTATCTGCGGCATGTTTTACATTCCCTCGGAATTGCAAAGATACAACCGTTCCTTCCAGGGTCAAAAATTTTGGACGTTGGCACTGGCGGTGGATTTCCAGGGATTCCATTGGCCATTCTTTATCCTGAGGTTCAGTTTCACCTTGTAGATAGTATTGGCAAAAAAATAAAGGTCGTGGAGGAAGTAGTTGAAGGCTTACAGCTTAAAAATGTAAAAGCTACAAATGCCCGGGTTGAAGACGTTTCTGGTAAATATGACTTTATAGTAAGCCGAGCCGTGGCACAAATGGAAACTTTTGTGCACTGGGTGAATGATAAAATTGCCAAAAAAAGCCTTCACGAACGCAAAAACGGAATTCTTTACTTAAAAGGAGGTGATTTAACGGAAGAATTAAAAGTATATAAAAATGCTACTGTTTTTCCGTTGTACGATTTTTTTGAGGAAGATTTCTATGAAACCAAAAGTGTAGTGTATTTGCCATTGAAATATAAAGGTTAATTTTCAAACTTCAATTTACAAGTTTTTACCAATCTCACTTTTTTTTAAAATCACCTACAACCTTCTAAAAGAAACCATTGTAAAGCCAGAATTGTCTTCGCGTCCTTTAATTTTAATATTTTAGAAGCTATTTCTGAAACCGGAATTTTCACTAACTGAATGTCTTCATTTTCAGCATCGTTTCCACCGCCTTTTCCGGTTTTATCTGTTAGGGAAACTTCAGCATAGAATAAAAAAATACGTTCCGTTGAAGCTCCCGGAGATGTGTAAAATGTACTTATAAGTTTTGGGTGGTTTGTTTTGTAACCTAATTCTTCCATCACTTCGCGGGTTATACATTCTTCTGGTTTTTCATTTTCTTCCATAGAGCCTGCAGGTATCTCCGTAAGCCAGCCTTCATTATTTTTACAACTAGGGTATCTAAACTGTTTTGTTAATAGAATACTTTGGGTTTCCTTTTCCAGTAACAGAATAGCAACAGAGTCACCTCTTTCAAAGGCAAGGCGTTTGGTGGTTATTTGCTTTCCGTTAAAAGTGTCATATGTTACTTTGGCCTTGACTATTTTATAGTGGTCGTCAAAAACTATTTTTTCTTCGTTGATGGTGTATTTCATATTAAAAATTTATATAAAGAACCCTTTCAGTTTTTTTTAAACTGAAAGGGTTAAGATATAAAAAACCCCGAACGAGTCGGGGTTTTTCAGAATATTTAAGGAATATTTCTTATTTAATAATCAAGAACTTCTTGGTAGTTACAAGATTGTCCTTTGAAATTTTCATAAAATAAGTTCCAGCTTGAAACTGTGATACATTTATTTGAGCATCCATAGCAATATTTTCCTGTGAAAGGATCAATTTTCCAAGAATGTCAAATACTTGAACGTTTGCGTTTTCAGCATTTTTCACATTAATTGTTGAAGAAGCTGGGTTTGGGTACAAGCTGATGTTATCAAGTTGATTTTGAGTAACACCCAAAACTCCGTTGCTTGAAAAAGGAGAAGTCTCTCCATTACCATAATTACCATCGGTATGGTATAATTGGTTACCGTGATGGTCAGTTAATGTTATTTCGCCACCACCATTGCTTGGAATATCCAAAACACGGAAGCTATAACAGTCTGCAGTCAAGTTAAACGTTTCGTTTATAACCTGTGGATTGTTATTTGGGTAAGGTCCACCGTTGTATATTACGGTACCGTTAGAATTAGTAACATACCATCTTGTCTGAGAACCATTGTTATCAACATGTAATTCCATATTAACAATTCCCGTTCCAACAGGTGCTTGAGCAAAAGTTTTTGTGATGCTGTTGTTTGAGTTATCATCATCATTTGGTAAGGTTACTACAACTGTATTGTTTCCTTGTAATACAAATGGAACGGTTGGAAGCTCTACAGTTTCACTGCGAAGTGAAGTAATGTTTCCAGTCCAATTGTAAGTATGTGATTCTCCATTGACGGTATAGTCTATAGTCAAAGCTGTAATTGGGTTTTGCCCTACGTTTAAGATGTTTATTTCTGGTGTAAGTTCCGTTTTACAAGTAGAAGGAAAGTCAGACACTGATCTTAGTTGGGCGTCATTTGCATTTGTAAGTCCTGTGAAACCTGGCAATACACTACTACCACTAGGAATTTCTTGATGTGTATTTGAAATAAAAGCAACAACTTCCATATCTGCCAGCTCGGTAGGAACATCGTTGTAATCTAATGGAATAGGGTAAGTAAAAGTACGGTCTACAAAAGTTCCCGCAGTAGTTGTATTGATAACCTCACCCCATTGGCCTGTAATCATTTCTACCAAACGGTGCATGTGATTATAGTTATTGCCAGCACCGCCGCCAGTCTGAGGTCCTTTAGTATTGTTCTGCAAGAGTGCAACATTTAACATGTTTGTTCCTTGTGGGCTGTTGCTTGTATAGTATCCTTCAACGTGAACAGTTAGCACACTGGTATTTACATCAATTGTTGCCTCAACAGCAACGTTTACGGCAGATCCTATTGCCATTGTTTCATTTGCAGAAACAGACCAATAATTTCTGTACATTGCTGTTTGGCCTGCTGTGTTTTCTCTACCTGGGAAAACGTGTCTGTTAATAGTTCCAGCAGGATAACCCGTTAAACCTGTTTGACCTACAATGGCGCTACCATAAGGAGTTCTGAAATCTGGTTCGCCATTCCCTGGAACTGCATAACTTCCAACGTGGATATTTATTAGGGAAACTCGATCTGGATGAGCGTTTTGAATCGCTTGCGCAATGGCGTGGCCATCAGGGCAATATACACAATGAATTCCTGTGAATTCTTCAAGAACAACGTTTTGGTCCTGGGGTGACGTTGATACTATTGTCTGTGCATACGTAACACTTGCAAACAAAGCAAAAACTAAGGTGAAAGGTAGTTTTTTAAACATGATTATTAGATTTATTTAGTTGTGAAAAATAAGATTAAGGGTAAAAATAGCTTATAATTTTTATTATAACAACTTCAAATGTAGTTTTTTATGCATTTTAACATTGAAGTTATAAATAAAATGAATTCATATTAAAAAGGCTTGAGAATATATAATAAGAATTCAAATGGATAGAGGTTTATTTTTTTGAAAATAGAAAACCCCGAAAAATCGGGGTTTTTAAAAAACTGAAGGATTTGATTTATTTGGAAATCAAGAATCGCTTAGTAGTTACAAAGTTGTCTTTTGAAATCTTCATAAAATACGTCCCAACTTGTAATTGTGATACATTTATTTGTGCATCCATAGCAATGTTTTCCTGTGAAAGGATCAATTTTCCAAGGATATCAAATACTTGAATACTTGCGTTTTCAGCATTTTTCACATTAATTGTTGAAGAAGCTGGGTTTGGATACAAACTGATGTTGTCAAGTTGATTTTGGGTTATGCCCAAAACTCCGTTGCTGGAAAACTGTGAAGTCTCGCCAGAACCGTATTGACCATTTGTGTAGTAAACTTGCATTCCAAGATGGTCAGTAAGTGTTACAGAACCACCACCATCACCATAAGTATCAATGATACTGAAAGAATAACAGTCTGAAGTTAATGTGAAGGTTTCGTTTATAGTTTGATTGTTACCGTAAGGTCCACCGTTATAAATTACGGTACCTGAACCATCTTTTACATTCCATCTGCACTCACTTCCATAGCCATCTGTGTGCAATACCATATTAACAGTTCCTGTGCTTTCAATAGCTTGGTCAAAGGTTGTTGTGGCACTGTTGTTAGCATTGTTGTCATCATTTGGAACACTTACGCCAACTGTATTGGTTGTTTGAATAGTGTATGAAACTTCAGGAAGCATAATGGTTTCACTGTGAAGTGAAAGAATTTCACCTGTCCAGTTGTAAGTATGTGCATCTCCATTAATGGTATAATCAATAGCCAAAGATGTTATTGCATTTTGACCCATATTCTGGATATTAACTTCTGGTGCAACTGTGGCAAGACATGTATTTGGAATGTCTTCAACGTATCTTACAAATGCATCATTTGCATTGGTAAGACCAGTATAGGTTGGGTATGCGCGATTTCCGCTAGGAATTTCTTGGTGTGTGTTACTAATGTATGCTACAACTTCCATATCGGCAAGCTCAGTTGGCACGTTATTATAAGTAGCAGGAATTGTATAGGTATAAGTACGGTCTACAAATGTACCTGATGTAGTGGTGTTGATAATCTCACCCCATTGGCCAGTAATCATTTCAACTAAACGGTGCATGTGAACATAATTATTGCCCATATTACCACCAGTTTGTGGTCCTTTGGTATTGTTCTGTAAAAGTGCAACATTCAATAAGTTTGTTCCTTCTGGACTGTTACTTGTATAATATCCTTCTACGTGAACGGTTAGAATATTTGTTTGCACATCAATTTCAGCTTCAACAGCAACGTTTACGGCAGATCCTATTGCCATAGTTTCGCTTGATGAAAGGGTCCAAAAATTTCTGTAAATAGCTGTTCCGCCGGGGGTGTTTTCTCTACCAGGGAAAACATGTCTATTAATAGTTCCTGAAGGATAACCGGTTAAACCTGTTTGACCAACGATGGCTGAGCCATAAGGAGTCCTGAAATCTGGTTCGCCAGAACCTGGATTGGCATAGCTACCAACGTGGATATTAATTAAAGAAACGCGATCGGGGTTAGCATCTTGGATTGCTTTTGCGATAGCATGGCCATCAGGGCAATATACACAGTGGATTCCCGTAAATTCTTCAAGAACTACGTTTTGGTCTTGAGGGGAAGTTGATACAATTGTTTGCGCATATGTAGCGCTTGCAAACAATGCAAAAACTAAATAGAGGGGTAGTTTTTTTAACATTTTTTTAAATTTAAATTGTTGTGAATTATTAAAGTTTGATTTCAAATTTACTTTTTTATAGTTAAATACAATCTTTTGGGAGACAAAATTTTAGGATTTAAATGTTAAAATAGTGTCGAAACTAACTTTAAAGTATTTTTTTAAGTATTTTATTCAATAATTGAAATTATCGTTAAAGCCAAAAAAGAAAGAATCTTCTCCATTACCAAATTCTAGAAGATAATATTTTAGGATAAACTTCCATAAATGTTAAATAACTGAAATAGAAGGAGTATAGAAGTGAAGGTTTTTAATTTTTATGTTTACTTTTGTTAAACTTAGTAAGCTTTAAACAATTTATTTAACTTAAAAATCAAAAAAATGAAACTTAAATTACTTTTTTTAACAATTATGGGCTCAATAGCTGTGGCAAATGCCCAATATACTGTTACCGATGAAAATGGAGCTGTTCTTCAAGAAGGCGCTGTATTAGAGTATGGAACATACGGTTATGATGTAGGCGCTGATTACGTTTTTTTTGTAACTAATGACAATCCTACTGAGACAATATATTCAAGACTTGAATTTGTTTCTGCTGTAAATGCCGATGGTTCTTTATTAGAAATATGTTATGCAGGACAATGTTATACTGGTATTCCATTTGGTTTTACTGCTCCAGCAGCACCAGGTGTACTTCCAATTGGCCCAGGTGAAACAACACCAGGCGGTGACCATATTTTAAACGGGGATCCAGGTGATGGTGTTTATCTCATAGATTATATTTGTGCGTTTCACCAATACGAAGCAGATGGTGTTACTGAAATAGGAACGCCTCTAACTTTTACCTATCGCTACAACCCAACTTTGGGCGTAAATGAAAACAGCAAAGTGAATTTAACCATTCAATCTACAATTGTTTCCAGTGAAATGGTGCTAAATGTGAATGAGCCAGTTAGCATGTTGGTTTACAATTTGCAAGGAAGTGTTGTGAAACAAGCGCGTTTTGAAACAGGTCTTCAAACAGTAAATATGTCTGACCTAAGTTCACAAACTTATATAGTTAAGTTCAACAATGAAAATGGAGCTACGCAAACCACAAGGATTGTCGTTCAATAGAACTTAAATTCTCTATAAACAAAAGTGCCCCGAAGTTTTCTTCGGGGCACTTTTTATTTTGTTGAAAATTTTCTTTAGAAGGTAACTACAAGATTGGCGGTTAAACCAGTGTTTTCAGGTACATATCTACAAACACCACCTACACAAATCAAACCACCGCGCTGACGGCCATAGTTTACTGCAAAACGCGCAGGACCTTTGGAATAACTTCCTCCAAAGCTGTAATAGTGAATTTTTCCTTCTCCTTCATAGTTCCAAGCATCTGCTGCGTAAAGCGTAAATGCAGAACTGAAGTTATACTCCAGTACTCCAGCCGCCCAGTTCTTTCTATCTACATTTTTTCTGCTTTTATCAACAGAAAGATGTTGCAGCTCCATACGTAAAGCTTTCCCGCCTTCAAAACGGCGTGTTGCTTCAATTACAGCAATTTGGGCTCTAATGTCACCTTGTGTTCCAAGTGGGCCACCTTCGGCAACTCCTTTGTCTATAATAACATCTTGAAAAGTAGCCACGGAGCTCCATTTTGAAGACCAACGGTTTTTCATTTCAATATTTAAATCACGGAAATAACGTGGGCCATCACCAATAAACTTTGGGTCATAGGTTTGTTCTGCATCATTAAATGTTGCTTCCAATCCTGCCCAGTAGGAAAAATTTCCTGCTAATTTAGTTCCAAGTTTTCCTAAGAATGATTCTTTATCAAAAGAATAATAAACATCAACTTGTCCTCCCACTTCTCCAGCTCTTTTTTCGGTATCACCGAAAAGCAATCGTGGTTGGGCACTATATACATATATATTAGATAGCAAATAATCATGTTGTTTTGTTAGACCGGGCACGTAATTAACAATTTGTTCATTGTAAACGTTGCCTTCAGCATAACGGTCTGCATAAAAGCTAAAATTTTCCAGTCTTCTAAAAGTAGAGCTCACTCCTAATCCTTTTTGGGCATAACCCAAATTCACCTGAAGTGCTGTACCATCAAAAAGTTGAGGTGAAGTTACTTCGCCTTCATTTATAAGTACGTCTGGGTCTTTGGTAATTGCTTCTACACCTCCATAGAAATTTTTGGCGACAAAATCCAGTCTTCCTCCATAAGCATTAATGTTTGCAGGGATTGAGTCATTGGCGCCATTTGATTGATAGCGGCCCACATAGCTTCCGCCAAGTTTTAGGTCAACGGCATCAATATTCAAAAGTCCACTTAAATCTACATTGGCATCAAGACCTTGCATAACACCTTCAGAAACGTCAAAGCCATTTCTTATTTGACCGTAAACTCCAGTTAAGTCAAGGTTTTCAATTGGGGTGAATCTTACACGAAGACCTTTAAGAGCGTTATTGATACCCAATTGGCGATCTTCCCAAGTTCTTAATATAAGACCACTACCGAATTGCTCATAAAAATAACCTCCAGTAACATCCAAGGTTTCATTTTTAAAGTTTAGATAGTATGTTCCTATGCCGTTTTGGTTTTCCCAAGTTGGAGAATATCCCAATAATACGGAAGGAAGATAAGCTTCATATTGAAGCCCTGCAGTAAATTTTCCCAGAGAATAATTCATCTGTAAATAATTATTGGATCTAAAACGATCTTCTGGGGCTTCAAAGCCTGTGTTCTCATCTGGAACGAGCCATTGAGAGTTTGACTCAAGACCACCAAAAAAGTAGCCGTTATCTTGCGAAAAGGAGACGGCGCCCATAAACATAAAGGCTCCTAGTATAATTTTTTTCATTGTAAAGGTTTGGTTGGTAATTTTTTTTAATTAACAGCGGAAAATTCCTTTATTTTTTCATAAAGTTCCATCTCTGCGCCTGGGCTGTAGCCTGAATGTCTGTAAACGATCTGATTGTTTTTTACGAGAAGCGTTAAGGGTACAGTGGCGGCACCAACGGCACGTTTAAAATCATTGTTGGTGTCTAGGAGCACTGTATAGTCCCATCCTTTTCCGTTTACCATTGGTTTTACGCGTTTCACGCCACGGCTGTCGTCAATAGAAACGGCGTAGAGTTTTACGTTAGTTTCTGCCTGCCAATCTGGATAAACTTCGCTAATGGCATCTAGTTCTTTTATGCAAGGAACGCACCAAGTGGCCCAAAGCGATATTACAACTACATTGTCATCCGTAGACAAATCATTGGAATTGATAGGTTGACCATCCAAGGTGGTCATATCAACTTTTGGTAATTCGTTTTGTGCAATGGCACTTAAGGTAACCAACGCAAGAAGAAGGGGAAGTAATCTTTTCATCCAATAAAATTTTTAATAATTAGTTAAAGTGTAGCAATATTAAGTTATTTTTAATAAATACTTAAATTTGTATTGCCGAAAGTTATGGATTTAACATTCTAAAACCGTGCCTTTTTTTATAAATGCTTTATATTAGCCCACTAAAATTATTTAATTAACTGTTATTATGCGAACTTATCCCTATTTCAAAATCTTGTTTCTTTTTGCTTTTATAGCCATCGTTGGATGTAGCAAAAAAGAAGATCCACTTGGTGCTCCCACCGAAAGTCTTTCAATTACACTTACAAGTGATGCCGGTACCAACGAATTGGAAGTATTGTCCGTAGATCAATTGGTGAATTTTACAATTACAGGGAATGATGGAGAAAATTATACTTCTTCTGCAAAAATATATGTGAACGATTCCGAAATACAGGGCTCTTCATATACTTTTTCAAGCACGGGAACATTTACCGTAAAAGCGCTTTACGAAAGTACGGCAAGTAATGTTCTTAACTTTGAAGTAATCGCTGAGACCGAACGAGCACTGACCTTAGATGTGACGAGAGCTATGAATAATCAGACCATAACTTTTGGTTTGCTTGATTCCAATGGAAACAATACAGCTTCCGATGCTACTTTTTATGTTAATGGCGCGGCAATTACTGGGTTTACCTATTCCTCTGCAGCAGAAGGAAGCTTTGAGGTTTATGCAGAATATTTAGTGAATGGCGATACATATACAAGTACCGTGAAAAACTTTGCAGTATATATTCCAAAAAGAAATGTGGTGCTTGAAGATTACACAGGTACTTGGTGTGGCTATTGCTTAAAAGCTTTAGCGGCGATTAATACTTTAAAGCAAATGACTGATCACATTTCAGTAGTTGCTATTCACAAAAAATCTTTAGGTTATGAACCTATGCATTTTCCACAGGTTAATGATCTTCAAGCTGAATTTGATGTTCCAAATGAATTTCCTCAGGGTCAGTTAAACAGAACCATAAAATGGAATTCTCTTCCTGGTTCTAATGATTATGATTTGGATGCCGTAACGAGTATTGCTGGTTTAGAAACAGATGCCTCCCTTGCAATCTCTTCACAAGTTAGTGGTTCTACGCTTTCTGTGGATGCAAAAGTGATTTATAGAAATGGCTCCGAGTCGGGGGATAAACTTGTAGTGTATTTATTGGAAAGCGGAATTGTTGCTGATCAGAGAAATTATTTTGATGGTGATCCCACCAGTCCTTATTTTGGAATGGGTGATCCAATTTTAGATTTTGTTCACGAGGACGCATTGCGTAATTCACTTTCAGGCCTTTTTGGAGATAATATCCCAGAAACTCCTGCTTACCAAGAATATAAAAAGACATATACTTTTGAGATTCCTTCGGAATACAATGCTGAAAACTTAAGCTTTGTTGTAATGCTTGTAAAAGCTGATAATAGCGCCAAAAACTCATTGCATGCAGAGTTGGGTGAAACTAAATTGTATCAGTAAAATACTTTTCACATAAATTTAAAAACCCATTCCAAATTATTGGAGTGGGTTTTTTTATGGGTTTGAAAAAATCAATCGAAATATTCGTAATTTTGAAACCAATTATGAGCGAAAAACTTACCAAACAGGAACTTCATAACCTAGCTATGAACATAGTTGGGAAACAGCTTGAAGCTGAGGGCTATGAGTTTTTAGGCGTCAATTCAAAACTGAAAAGTGATCCTCAGTTCGTAGCGTTGAAAGATAAAATGCTTCACTTTATAATTGTTCGCGCAGTTTCTTTTCCTCAGGATGCTCATGCTTACGACCCCGTTTTTATGCAAACGATGAAGGAACATGCTTCAAAGTTTGAAGCAAAAACCTATTATGCAGGCGTTGGTTTGGGCAACGGAAGCGATTACGGAAAACCAGTTTTAAAAGATGAAGACTACACTATGGTCTATAAAGGATTACAGATAATTTTATGAAATGCCCATTAACAAATTGCAAAACAACCGAAAATGTATATTAGGGCATTCCATTCCTGTGCCGAGCGCAGTCGAAGCATTCCTTTTTCTCAAATATTTTATACAGATGAAAAAACTAATCCTTATCCCCGTATTGTTGCTTTTCATTTTTTGTGAAAAGAAAGAAGCCACGCACCGTTTTATGCAGGGTGAAGCCTTTGGAACCACTTATAATATTCAGTTTTATTCAGAAAAAGATATTGATTTCAAAAAAGGGCTGGACTCTGTTATTGAAGCTGTAAATCGTTCCGTGAGCACTTATATTCCCGACAGCGATATTTCTAAAGTAAACCAAGGCGATTCCACCATTGTGGTAGATTCTATTTTCAAAGAAGTCTTTGAAATTTCTAAAGAAGTAAATAAAAAAACAAACGGCTATTTTGATCCAACCATCGGGGTATTGCGCAATGCCTACGGTTTTGGAGATGTAAAACCGATGAAAGAAATTGACAGTACAACCTTGGATTCCTTAATGAAATACGTAGGTTTCCATAAAGTGAAAATCAACAACGATGGAACTATTTCAAAAGAATATCCGCAAATATATTTCGATTTTAATGCTGTGGCAAAAGGATTCGGGATAGATTGTCTTGGACGTTATTTGGAATCCAAAGACGTAACCGATTATTTAATTGAATTGGGCGGTGAAATCCTCGCGAAAGGAGAAAACATTGAAAAAAACCAAGATTGGGTTGTTGGTATTGAAGCGGTGGATTCAGAACTTGAAGACCGAAGTTTTGAAGCTACAGTAAAACTGAAAAATGTGGGAATGGCTTCTTCGGGCAATTACCGCAAATTCAGAATTGATTCCGCAACAGGAAAAAAATATGTGCATACTTTAAATCCACTAACTGGTTCTGCGGAAATGAGTGACGTGACAAGTTCAACAGTAATTGCACCAACTTGCGGTGTGGCGGATGCTTATGCAACTTCCTTTATGGCCTTAGGTATAGAAAAATCTAAGGAATTGCTAAAAAACCTTCCAAATGTGGAAGCATATCTGACCTTTAATGATTCTTTAAACCAGCATCAAGTATTTATGACGGATGGATTTAAAAAGCGCTTAGGTAATTAGCTTTTTACAAACAGGAATCAATTCCCCTTTTGCCAACCTGTATTTTTCAACTTTTTCTGAAGGAATAATATTTGTGTAATCCACGGCTTCAACTTTAAAGCCAATACTTTCAAGTTTGGTGAAATAATCCATCCCATACACCCTAACGTGATCGTATTGTCCAAATATTTTTGCACGTTCTTTTGGGTCGGTAATGCTGTCGTCTTCAAACGTTTTTTCTAAATTTGCTTTGTAGGGAATTTGAAGAATTGCCGTGCCGCCGGGCGCTAATACACGGTAAATTTCCCGCATCGCTTTTGTGTCATTTGGAATGTGCTCCAAAACATGGTTGCAGATTATAAAGTCGAATTCATTATCCTGAAAAGGTAAATCACAAATATCCGCTTTCACATCAGCAATTGGCGAATTGAGATCGGTTGTGGTGTAATCCAGATTTTTCATTTTCCGGAACTTTTTATAAAACGCTTGCTCAGGCGCAAAGTGAAGCACCTTCAAGTTTTTAGTAAAAAAACCAGTTTCATTTTGAAGATAAAGCCAGAATAATCTGTGCCGTTCCAAAGAAAGTGTTCCTGGGGAAAGCACATTTTCGCGAACAATTTCATACCCATAAGGAAGAAACTTTCGGTAGGATTTCCCGTCTATTGGGTCGGTGTATTTATTTCCTTTCAGAAGAAAAGCTAGTATAGGCCTGCCAATAATACTCAGTCTTATGAGCAGTGGTCTGGGAATGGTATTTAGAATTTTTTTGAACAAAGGGTTTGAGTTGTTATAAAACGAATTCCTTTTCTCTAAACTCCTTTTCTTCATCACTCACAATCCCCAAGGCTTCATAAACATACGCAAAAGTGGAAAGCAATTCTGGTTTTCCGTTTACCAAAGCAATGTCGTGCTCAAAGTGTGCGCTGGGTTGCCCGTCCTGCGTAACAATGGTCCAACCGTCTTTCAATTGTTTTATTTTGTGCGTTCCCATATTTATCATGGGTTCAAGAGCTATGGTCATTCCTTCAATAAACTTCTTTCCGCGACCACGACGACCGTAGTTTGGCATCTCTGGGTCTTCGTGCATTTTTCTTCCTAAACCGTGGCCCACAAGCTCACGTACCACACCATACCCTTGTGCTTCACAATAATTCTGAATTGCAAAACCAACATCGCCCACCCGGTTTCCAGCTTTAAATTCACGGATACCGATATAAAGTGATTCTTTAGTAATCTTCAGTAGTTTTTTAATTTCAGGGTCAACTTCACCCACTTCAAAAGTATAGGCGTGGTCACCGTAAAATCCGTTTTTGATGGAGCCACAGTCAATAGCTATAATATCACCTTCTTTCAAAGGAATATCTGTCGGCAAACCGTGAACCACCGCTTCATTTACACTAGTAAGTAGGGTTGAAGGACAGTCGTATAATCCCAAAAATCCCGGGATTGCGTCTTGGCTCCTAATATAATCTTCCGCCATTTTATTTAACTGATTGGTTGTAACGCCTGGTTTTACTTCCTTTGCGAGCATTCCCAAAGTGCGGGATACCACCAAAGCGCTTTCGCGCATCAATTCAATTTCTTCTCTTGTTTTTGAAATTATCATAATACTATTTTAAAAAGGAAAAAAATCCTTTTTTCTGAGTTTTAGGTTTTGTAGGTGTAGGTTCACCAATAAGTTGCTGATATATTTCGCCCCAACTTTTAAGTCCGCCAATATTACGGTCATCTATAAAAATATCAGCGTGTATTTTTCGGCTGTAAGAAGCATCAAATTCTTCTTCGGGAAAACTTCGGTTTACGGCATAAAAAACAATTCCGTTTTCTTCACAGAATTTTACAGCTTCTTCCAAAGCACGTCCTTTTCGGTATGTCCATAAAATGAGTCGGTGCCCTTCATGCTGCAATTTTTTCAGCGTATCAAAAGCAAAAATAATGGGACGGCCAATGCGAGGATATTCATCTTCAACAAGGGTTCCGTCAAAATCTATGGCTATAGTGAGTGTTTCTCTGATCATCGTCATTTTTCGAGCCGCAAATTTACAAAGAATTATACCGTTGCTAAAGTTTTATTCGGCGTAAGCGTGCTTGTATTCCTTTCCACTTAAAATAGTGCGCATGTCTTTTTCAAGACTTTCAATCGGGTATTCCACGATTCGGCCCAATTCCTTTTCGTTTTTGTAAAAAATGATGGTCGGAACGTTTGTTATGTTTTTTCCCTCTTCAAAACCTTGTGGGGTGGTTTTTTCTTCAGAAACGGTAATTAAAGTGAGTTTGGATTCATCAAAATCAGCATCGTCCAGAATTTTATAAAAATGTGGAGTTTCGCGTTGGCTGTCTTCGCACCAAGTTCCCATAAATACGGAGATGTTTACATCTTTTAAAAGAGGTTTTAGTTGTTCCACAGTTTCAGAATCTGCTTTGTAATCTGCATATCCAGTATTAAACCAATCTTTAAACGCGTCCATTTGAAAACCTTTGCGGTTGGCTTTTCCCAAAAGCATTACAGAATCTTCATAGGGAACAGTGTCGTTTATTTTTTCTTTTGGGTTTTCTGAAGTCATTTCTGTCGAAGTGCTCTTTTTCACTTTGTTTTTCTCTTTTGATGAATTGCAGGCAACTAAAAAGGTTGCAGCGAGTATTATAAATAGCTTTTTCATAAATTATTAAATTAGGGAATGTTGTGTCATTATCTCAGGTTTTTCAATCCCCATAATATCGAGAATAGTTGGAGCCACATCAGCCAAAATTCCGTTTTTAACGGCTTTAATTTCGTTGTCTACAATTATGATTGGAACCGGATTTATAGTATGCGCTGTGTTTGGTGAGCCATCGGCGTTTCGCATGGTTTCGCTATTTCCATGGTCAGCAATTATGATTGTGGCATAATGACTTTCCAAGGCTTGTTCCACAATTGCTTTGGCACATTTATCGACCGTTTCGCAGGCTTTAACAGCTGCTTCAAAAACACCGGTATGACCAACCATATCTGCGTTTGCAAAATTTAAGCAGATAAAATCGGCAGTTTCGTTTTCAATTTCTGGTAAAATCATATCCCGAAGTTCATAGGCACTCATTTCGGGTTTTAAATCGTAAGTGGCGACAGTAGGCGAGGGGCAAAGAATGCGTTTTTCGCCCTCAAAAGCAATTTCTCTTCCGCCAGAAAAGAAGAAGGTAACGTGTGGATATTTTTCTGTTTCCGCAATGCGAATTTGCTTCTTTCCGTTTTTTTCCAATAATTCGCCTAAGGTATCATGTAAATTCTCCTTGTTGTAAACCACGTGAATATTTCCGAAGGAATCATCGTAATTGGTAAGTGTTACGAAATACAACGGAAGCGTTTTCATCCCAAAAGTTTCGTGATCTTTTTGTGTTAAAACCTCGGTGAGCTGCCTGCCGCGATCGGTTCTAAAGTTGAAGAAAATAACAACATCATCCTTTTCAATGGTTGCAACGGGTTTACCTTCGGAGGTAGTCATTACAATTGGTTCAATGAACTCATCTGTAATTCCTTCGGCATAACTTTCGGCTATACTTTTTAAAGCATCTTGTGAGGGTTTACCCTCTCCGAAGACCAATAAGTCATAGGCCTTCTTTACGCGCTCCCAGCGCTTGTCGCGATCCATGGCATAATAACGCCCAATAATTGAAGCCAGTTTTCCACCTGTTTTTTCCAAATGCTTTTCCAATTCTTCAATAAAACCTTTCCCAGAATGTGGATCAACATCGCGACCATCGGTGAAAGCGTGGACGTACACATTTTTCAAACCATCGCTTTGAGCCGCAGTTAACAATCCCTTTAAATGATTTATGTGCGAATGCACACCTCCGTTGGAAACCAGTCCTAGAAAATGTACTTTTTTGTTGTGGCTTTTTGCGTATTCAAAGGCTTTTTGCAGTTCGGGTTCGTTGCTCAACGTGCCTTTTTCAACCGCCATATTTATTTTGGCAAGATCTTGATAAATGATTCTTCCAGCTCCTAGATTCATATGACCCACTTCGCTGTTGCCCATTTGGCCGTCGGGCAGACCAACGTTCATCCCGTGGGTAAGCAATTGTGCGTGTGGATATTTTTTATAAAGTGAATCAATAAAAGGTGTCTCGGCCTTTGCTATGGCGGAAACTGAAGGGTCTTGCGTAATGCCCCAACCATCGAGGATCATTAAAAGGACTTTTTTATTCATGGTGCAAAGATACGAAGCGGATTTGGGAAATTTAGATTCGAAGTATTTTCAATTTTAATATATTAAAATAATTTCGGATTGATATCCAGAATATTCTCTTTCAAATATTTTTGAGTGAAAGCTTCTGAAAAATGAGCATTGCCCATAATTTTTTCTTCAGAGAGCATTTTCTTTACGTCAATTTGTTCTTTATAAGCCTTCAACATTGGAATAGAAACGGGCGCATAGCTAAAATGCCAGGGCTCATATTTAAAGCCTTTTCGGTTGCCGTTGTCTGTGTAAACTTCATAAAAACCAAAACTTTCAGAATGATTATTCAGCCACGTTTTCAATTTGCAATAAGGACCCGTTCCGTGAAAATTTTCGGGCATCAACACATTTGCGGGTCGGGGGGCGTTGGCGTCTATTATATCGATATCGGTTCCCCAATGATGACGCGAAGTGCCAGGAATAGTGGAATATTCAATGATTTTTTCAATCGCCTTCTCTGGCGAAAGCCCTTCGGAAGTGAATTTTCTATATTTTCCTTCAAAAATTTCTTTCTGTCGCTGAAAGCTTCGATAGGCGGAAACTACTTCAATGTTTATGTTTTCTTTCGCAGCAGCGGACCTCATTTTGCTAAATGCATCCTTCGCGGTTTTGTGCATTTTTGAAGTGTAACTGTCGCCCACAATATCTGGATTTCCCTTTCCAATCAATTGGTTTCGGGTAAATTCTCCCATAAAATTTTTGAAAGATAACTGCGGCAATATTGCCAAACTTATTCCTGCAATACCTGAAATCTTGATGAATTCTTTTCGTCTCATTAAATGTGAATATTCTAAGTTTTTGAGTTTACTAAATTCGTTAAAAATAATTTAGTAGTCGGTTACTGTTTTCTTTTTTAATTCAATTTTTACAATTGAAAACGTTTTTCTTCCGAAGAAAAACTAAAGTATTTTATACATTTACTAACCATTTAAAATTCGAAATAGTATGACTCCCAAAAAACTATCCGCATTAGTGTTGTTTTCCGGTTTGGCTGTTGCTTCCGTAGCTGCCCAAAACGTAATGATAACCAATAATAATTCGCCAAATGAACCTTCCATAATGATGAATCCGCTTAACACAGATATTCTAGTTGCGGGTGCAAACTTGAACAACTTGTATAATAGTAGCGATGGTGGGCTTACGTGGAGCGAACAGGAAATGACTTCCAGCTATGGTGTTTGGGGCGACCCTGCTTTTGATGTAGATACAGAGGGTAATTTTTACTATTTCCACCTTTCAAATCCTGCTAGCGGAAACTGGATTGATAGAATTGTATGTCAGAAATCTACAGACAATGGCAATACTTGGAGCAGCGGAACCTACACAGGTTTGAATGGCGCCAAAGCGCAGGACAAACAGTGGAGCGTAATTGATCGTACCAATAACAATATATATTTAACATGGACGCAGTTTGACGACTATGGAAGCAGCAATCCGAACGATAAATCGATCATTCTTTTTTCAAAATCTACCGATGGCGGTGAAAACTGGTCAACACCTAAAAAGATAAACAGTGTTGACGGTAACTGTATAGATGAAGACGATACCACTGAAGGAGCAGTTCCCGCAGTTGGTCCCAATGGAGAGATTTATGTTGCTTGGGCAGGACCCAACGGACTTGTTTTCAACAGATCGTTAGATCAAGGAGAAACTTGGTTGCCCCAAGAAATTGCAATAGATCCAATGCCTACAGGCTGGGATTATTCCATTCCCGGGATTAGCCGCGCCAATGGTTTGCCTATAACAAAATGCGACCTTAGCGGTGGCCCAAATAATGGAACTATCTACGTAAACTGGAGCGACCAACGAAATGGCGCAAATGACACAGATGTGTTTATGAGTAAATCTACCGATGGTGGCGATACTTGGAGCGCGCCCATAAGGGTGAATGACGACCCAGCCGGAAAACAACAGTTTTTTACTTGGATGGATATTGATCAGACTAATGGAAATCTGTTCTTTGTATTTTACGATAGAAGGGAATATACAGATAATAAGACGGACGTTTATCTTGCCTATTCAGATGATGGTGGAAATACAATTACCAACAAACGAATCAGTGAATCACCATTTACGCCCAATTCGGGAGTTTTCTTTGGCGATTACACCAATATTGTGGCGCATAATAACGTGATCAGACCTATCTGGACACGGTTGCAGGGCAGTCAACTGAGTATTTGGACAGATGTTACTCCGTCCCCAATTCTATTTGCTGGAAACGGAGCGGCGCAGCAAGTAAACAACGTGATGCAATACCCAAACCCCGCCAGCGATATAAGCTATGTTTCTTTTAAACTCCACGAAGAAGCTACCGTTAGTATCGATCTTTTTGATGCCCAGGGTAGAAAAGTTTATACGGTGATGAACAATGAAACCAAAGGTTATGGCAAGTATATTATCCCAATGAATTTAAGTGAAATGAATCTTGCAAATGGCAGCTATTTCTGCAAACTGACAGTGAACGGAGAGTCTAAAACCCTTAGAATGATTGTAGTTGAATAATGGCTTCAGAAAGTAAAATTATTATTGAAATTATTCCTTCTTCTGAAATTTTCAGCATCATTCCATTGTTGCAAAAACTTGGGAATTACACGGTTTCTGAAGCGCTTATAAAAGAGCGTTTACAGGAAATGACGCAACAGAACTACGAATGTCTGGGTATTTTTGATGCTGAAAAATTAATTGGTACGTGTGGCTTGTGGTTCCAAACCCGCCATTATGCAGGCAAAAGTATGGAGATGGATCACGTAATTATTGACGATGCCTACCGAAGCCGAGGAATTGGAAAAATGCTGATAGAATTTATTAGTGATTACGCCAAGAAAAAATCCTGCAATTGGGTTGAGCTAAATAGTTATGTACACAATTTTCCTTCCCATAAATTTTTCTATAGCCAAGGTTTTGTGGCGAAGGGATACCATTTTGTGAAGGAGCTTTGACTTCAACTCCGCGCAGTCACCAGTCTCTCGGTCATTAAGCGGAGCCGAAATGATCTGTAAATATAGTTCCAGTTTCCACTTCATAAGGTTCTTTCCCCTGCTCAAACACGCGGGCTTTTAGTTCACCTTTCAGAATAATTTCATCTCCATTTACAAGTAACCAACTTCCTTCACGCAGTCCAACAACAGGCACGGAGTTTTGCGTATGAAATTCCGCAATGCGTGTTTCGCGTGTTTCGCCCATATGCTTGCTGTTTGGTTCTGGGTCCAAATAATGCGGGTTGAGGTTAAAAGGAATAACACCCAAGGTTTTAAACGATGGCGGATAAACAATAGGCATATCATTGGTGGTCTGCATAGATACACCACAAATATTACTGCCAGCACTTGTCCCCATATATGCCAAACCGTTAAAAATAGCTTCGCGAAGCGGTTGCATCAACTCCAAACGGTAAAGTGCGCTTACCAAAACAAAAGTATTTCCGCCACCCGTAAAGGCGCCTTTTGCGTTCTTAATAGCTTCCACAGGATTTTCAAAAGTGTGCAGCCCAATCAGTTTTTTACCAATTTTGCTGAAAGCCTTTGCAGCTTTTTCAGTGTATTCGTCGTGGGTTATGCCACCAGGGCGTGCGTAGGGGATGAAGATAACTTCTTCAGTATCTTTAAAAAACGCAGCCATTTGTTCGGTTAGATAATCTAGATATTTCCCGCCGTATACGGTACTGGTGCTTGCTATTAATAGATTTTTCATAGTTTCAAATTGTTCCCTTCGGCCCTGCCCAGGGAACGAGGAGTATTTTTTCAGAAATGTAAATTTAACTATTGACAATGTAAACTTTAAGTTTTCACTAACAAAACAAATCCGTACTTTTAGTGTATGACAAAAAAACTACTTCTTCTATTATTTATCGTCACTTCTCCCGCACTTTTTGCGCAGGATATTGACCGCACCAAAATTTCTGGAAAAATTCATGTGCCCCAAGGCGAGGATTCGGAAGGCATTTCTGTTTACAATATTTCTTCTCAAAAAGGAACCATCACCAATGCCGATGGGAGTTTTGAAATTGAAATAGCCGAAAACGACCGTGTACAAATCACCGCGTTGCAATACCAATCCTTCACCGTGATTGTAGATAAAGGTATTGTGAATCGTAAAGTGATGAATATTTTTCTGAACCCTTCAGTTAACCAGTTAGAGGAAGTTGTGGTTCGTCCATACGACCTTTCAGGAAACATAAATGCAGATGTTAAAAAAATCCCCACTTATAACGGTACAAAGGATTTGAAGCTTTCCTATTACAATTTGAAATACGGTGATGATCTTGATCCTGACGATAAAACTAAAATTGAAAGCAATGCTGCAGAGGAGGCCCTTCATAGCAATACATTGAAAAATGGAGCAAATGTGCTGGCAATTTTAGGCGGGGTGGCTCAGCTACTTTTTCCAAATGGAGAGAAAATTTCAATAGTTGAACAACAAGAGAATCAAAGTTTGTTAAGCAACAATATTCAACAGCGGTTTAGTAAAGATTTCATTGCTGCAAATTTTGATATCCCCGAAGACAAAGCGGTAGACTTTCTCTTCTATGCCCAAGAAAACGGTCTGGATCAAGATTTGCTAAAACCCAAAAACGAAATTCAGTTGATGGAATTTCTTTTCAAAAAAAGCAAGGAATATAAAGTGCGCGGTGAGTAAAAGAATTTTTTATAGTTTACTCATTTGCTTCTTTGCATTGCTTCAACTTTCCGCACAGCAAAAATCAATACAGGGAAAAATAACAAATGAAGCCGATATTGAAGGCATCCACGTGTTGAATATAGCTTCGCGTTTTAATACCATTACCAATGAAAATGGTCATTTCTCCATTAATGTGAAACCGTCGGACACGCTTCTTTTTTCGTCTATAAAGTATATGCCCGAAAAAGTAGTGGTTACCGAAGCTATTTTTGAAAAAGGAGTTATTACCGTCAAACTCTCGGAACTGTTGAATGAGCTTGATGAAGTTTTTTTACAGCCAAACCTTTCAGGCAACATTGCGGCAGATCTTAAAAAAATTAAAACCGAAAAGCCCATTAATTTTGATGATGTTGGCATTCCTGGATTTAAAGGGAAACCAGAGGAAAAAATTGTGCCTCTTTACTTTGCCGTGACTCCTTTGAGTGTCAATTTGGAAGCATTGTACAAACATATTTCGGGTTATTATAAAACTTTAAAAACCCGAAGAAAGTGGGAATATGAAAACAACGCCGTGGCACAAATGCTAAACTATTATACCGTTCCGTTTTTCACCACAACCTACGGTATTTCTGAAAATAGAGTGTATGATTTCCTGCTTTTTTGTACTGAAACTACTTCTATAGAAAGTGATTTCAAAAATGAGCATTACGGAAAGGTTTTGCTTGTTTTAGATGAAAAGGCGAAGATTTATAACGAACGTATTGCTGGAGAAAATAAAGAATAGGTATTTATAAAATAACGTAAAGAACTTGTCTAAGGTTCCATTTGTCGACTATTTTACTTAGTAAATTTTAATTACTAATAACATCAGATTGCAGTTAGGGCTATTTTAAATATAAAATAGTATCTTAATAGCATATAAATTAATATCACTAAGAATTAATTTTAACACATATCTAACCCTAACTGATCATGAAAAAAACACTCTCTTTTGTTTCAATTTTCTTATTAGCTAACTTCATTTACGCTCAATCAGGTTCGGAATCATTTATTACTTCTGGAGATTTTACAGTTCCTGCTGGCGTCACATCCATTACCATTGAGGTTGTTGGTGGAGGCGGTGGTGGTGGAATTAATGGTACTGGCGGCGGTGGCGGTGGCGGTTATTCAATAGGAACTTATTCGGTAACCCCTTTAGCCGTAATTCCAGTAACTATTGGTGCCGCTGGAGGAAGTGGTACCGCAGGAGGAACAACTACCGTTGGAACATTTAATCAGGCAACTGGTGGTGGACCCGGAATTTCGGTTCCTAATCCAGAAGTAGGTGGTGGTGGAGCTGGAGGTATTGGTTCTGGAGGTACTTTAAATTATACTGGCGGAGTAGGTGGAGGTGGATATTATACTTATTTCGGTGGAGGTGGAGGTGGTGCCGCTGGTTCACTAGGAAATGGATCTATTGGTGGAGACACCATCCCTTGGACAGGAATTTGTCAAACACCTGGTGGAAGTGGTGGTGATGGAGGTGGAATTCCTGGTGGAAGTGGAGGTAAAGGTGCTGGATTTACAGATGTCTCTTGTAACGTAACTGATCCTTCAGCCAATGGAATGCCCTACGGTGGTGGTGGTGGTGGTGGAAACGGAAATGGGGGTGGTCCAGGCATGGGCTATAGCGGTTACGCTTTGATTTCTTGGGGAAACGATCCTTGTTCAAATCCTTCAAACTTAACAGCATCTGATATTCAATTAACTTCTGCTGTGTTAGATTGGACTGAAAATGGAACAGCAACTACATGGAACGTTGAATGGGACTTTTCTAATTTTACTTTAGGAACAGGAAACCCTCAAGTGGTCTTAGCAAAACCGTACTTATTAGAAGGTTTAATGCCTAATACTTCTTATGATTATTATGTGCAAGCTGATTGCGGTGGAACTGGAACTAGTACATGGTCTGGTCCTTTTACTTTTGTAACAGATGTATTGGGAACAGCAGACAATGTTATAGATGGGTTTACCTATCATCCAAACCCAATGAATGAAGTGTTGCATCTCCGTGCAAATAGCACTATAGAAAGTGTGGTTATATACAATATATTAGGTCAAAAAGTGATTGATCAAAACATAGGGAAAGCCACTACGGAGTTAAGTGTTTCTAATTTATCCACCGGAAATTACTTTATGAAAGTTATTTCCGAAGAACAAACCGGAATCTACAAATTGATTAAAAAGTAAAGTAATTTTTGAAAATGGTAATTAACGATAACTTCATATTGTAGTACTGATAAGTAGAAAAGTTATTAAAATCCGATAATGAAATGTAGTTAATGGAATTTCTTCAAATTAAATGTTAAGAATATAAAGTGCGTCTTATCGAAAAAAATAGCAATGTAAAGAATGTAACATGTAGCAAAATTCACCGTCTAATGTTCCATTAGCCTCTTTCTCTTAATATGAAGTTTTTCCGTGTTTTTCTTTTATTGCTAGTGTTTCCGATGGTTTCGGGCATTCCAGTTCATAAATTTTATGTTAGCATCACCAAGATAGAATACGTTAAAGAGAAAAGTTCCCTTCAAATAATCACCAAAATTTTTACCGATGATATTGAAGATGCGCTACAGCAGCGGTATAACTCCTCAATATCACTCGACACAAAAAAGGAAACCGAAGCAGCTGATGAAGATTTGAAAAATTATATCCTTCAAAAAATAACTATCAAAGTAAACGGAAAACAGGTAGCTCTGGATTATATAGGCAAAGAATACGAGACCGATATGGTTGTGGCATATATTGAAGTGAAAAACGTAAAGGAGCTGAAAACCATCGAAATTGAAAACAAAGTGTTGATGGAAATGTTCCCCGAACAACAAAATATTATTCACCTAAAAACTCCAAAAAACCGGCTAAGTTTAATTCTTGACAAAGATGAACCCAAGGGCAAATTGAATTTTAATTGATACCTTGTCAATCTTAATTTTTTAAAATTTCTGAATTATTATGCGATTATCTAACTCCCTATTTCTTGCCGGATTATTTTTAGTATCGGCGGCGGTTTCAGCGCAGGATGAAACCGAAACTACAAAACGGGAACCTGGTCATTACAACACCAACCGTTTTAAACAGCTATACGAAGAATTTTCAACACCCAATATGTTTCGTACCGCTAGTGGAGCACCAGGGCCAAATTATTATCAGCAACAGGCAGACTATGTAATGGACGTAGAGCTTGATGATAAAAACAAAAAACTTAGTGGTAACGAAACCATAACTTATACAAATAATTCTCCCGATCAACTAGAATATCTTTGGGTACAACTTGACCAAAACAAAAGAGCAAAAGATTCAAAATCACCGTTGATTGAATCGTCTAATACCGTTCCTGTCGATAAGGCGAGCAGTTTTGTTCAGAATTATATGGATGGAGGTTTTGATGGTGGTTTCAATATTTTGGAAATAAAAGATGCCAAAGGTATTCCACTTAAATATACCATCAACCAAACCATGATGCGGGTGGATATGCCAAAGATTTTAATGCCCGGCGAAAAATTTATCTTCTCCATAAAATGGTGGTACAACATCAATGACCACGTTGTGGATCGTGCTCGCAGCGGTTATGAAACCTTTGACGATGGCAACCGTGGTTATGTGATTGCGCAATTCTACCCACGAATGGCGGTTTATAATGATGTGGAAGGATGGCAGAACAGTCAGTTTTGGGGAAGGGACGAGTTTGCGCTTCCCTTTGGGAATTTTGAAGTAAACATCACCGTTCCCGCAGATCATATTATGGATGCTACTGGTGAGCTTCAAAATAGTAAAGATATTTTTTCTAAAGAAATGATTCGCCGTTATGAAGCGGCTCAAAAGTCTTTTGACAAGCCAGTTGTAATTGTAACCCAAGCAGAAGCTGAAGCTGCTTCAAAAAGCTTTTCAACTGCAAAGAGAACCTGGAAGTTTAAAGCAGAAAATGTGCGTGATTATGCTTTTGCAACTTCACGCAAATATATTTGGGATATGATGGCCGTGAAAATGGGCAGTGGTTCTGTAATGGCAGTTTCTTTATATCCTCCAGAAGCAAATCCGCTCTGGGAAAATTGGTCCACACGCACAGTGGCCAGTACTTTAAAAACTTATTCCCGAATGACTTTTGATTATCCCTATTCCAAAGCAATTTCGGTAAGCGCAAAAAACCAGGGGATGGAATATCCCATGATTTGCTGGAACCACGGACGTCCAGATAAAGATGGAAGTATCAGCGACCGCACAAAATTTGGAATGATCAGTGTGATAATCCACGAAGTGGGACATAACTATTTCCCGATGATCGTAAACAGCGACGAACGCCAATGGACTTGGATGGATGAAGGTTTAAACACTTTTACACAATTTGTGGCCGAACAGGATTTTGCAGAAGAATATCCAGATGCCATTGCGCCAAGCAAAAAATATCCATCACGCCGAGGTCCAGCAAATAAAATTGTAGACTATATGGCGGGAGATCAAAGCCAGTTGGCGCCCATTATGAGCAAAGGATTGAATGTATATAACTTTGGTGCCAATGCCTATGCGAAACCCGCAACGGCTTTAAATATTCTTCGTGAAACCATTATGGGCCGTGAACTTTTTGACTTCGCTTTTAAAACCTATGCAAACCGTTGGATGTTTAAACACCCAACTCCAGAGGACTTTTTCAGAACAATGGAAGATGCTTCAGCCATAGATTTGGACTGGTATTGGAGAGAATGGTTTTACACCACAGACTATGTGGATATCGGGGTGAAAGACGTTAAAAAATTCTATGTTACCTCCAAAATGAACAAGGAAATGGAAGAAATGATAACCGCACGCGGGATTTCAGAAAACGATTTGTTACCGTTGGTTTATATGGTTGAAGAAGGCAGTGAAGGTTTTGACGAAAGCATGCGCAACTCAAAACTGGAAGATGTAACCACCTTGAACGAATATATTATGGACAATATTCCTGCAGAGGAAAGATCGAAGTTAAAGCGCCCTAATTACTTCTGCCAAGTGACTTTTGAAAAACCAGGAGGAATCCCAATGCCTATTATTGTGCAATATACTTATAGTGACGGAAGCAGCGAAAAGGTAACGTATCCAGCCGAAATATGGCGAAAAAATGACGAATCAGTAGGAAAAGTTATTGCTTCGGAAAAGGAAATCACTAAAATAGAAGTAGACCCCGATGAAGAAACGGCAGATATCGATACTTCAAACAACACATGGCCAAAACGCAAAAAATTGAGTGCTTTTGACCAATTCAAAAATAAAACGAGCCCAGATTAATTTGGAACTATTTCAGATATGCCCTTCTTTATAATTTACTAAAGAAGGGTTTTTTTGTAAAGATTTGATTTCAGAAAAACTAACAACTCATTACTCATTACTCATTACTCATTACTATATTTGCATCATGATTTCACAGGCAATTTTTCTTTTTATCAGCGGTGCCGAAATAGGTTTTATCCTGTTCATCGTTCTTTTGGTCTTTGGTGCAGACAAAGTACCAGAGATAGCCCGCGGTTTGGGGAAAGCTATGCGACAAGTTAAAGATGCCACCAACGATATTAAATCTGAAATTTCTAAAGGTGCTGAAAAACAAGGCATAGATATAGACATCACTAAAGACGTCCGTAAAGAAATAGACAAAGTGAAGGACGATGTAGATGAGGTTACCGGCCCCATTAAACGAAAATTCTAAATGCTAGAAACCCTAAGGCAATGGGACAGGGAACTTTTTGTCTACCTTAATAGTTTAGGGATAGAGCGTTTTGATTTCTTTTGGATCTATGTAACAAAAATTGAAAGCTGGACACCGCTTTTTATTCTCTTCATTCTCCTTATTTTTTACTACTACAAAGGAAAAAAAGCCGTTGTTGTTTTCCTTTTTGCCTTGTTGACATTTGCGATTACTTTTTTCTTCACAACAGTTGTGAAAGATTATGTAGCCCGTTTGAGGCCCAACAATGTAGAAGCTTTTACCGAACTGATTCGGATTCTTCAAAAACCGACAAGTTATAGTTTCTTTTCAGGACATGCTTCTTCCAGCTTTTCGATAACCACTTTTATAGTTTTGGTATTGCGCAAATTCACAAAATGGATTTATCTCGCCTATCTTTGGCCGCTAATTTTTGTGATGAGCCGTATTTATGTGGGTGTACATTACCCAAGCGATATTCTTGTAGGCGCTTTGGTGGGAACAATTTTCGCTTTTGTTTTTTATTATGGCTGTAAAAAAATATTAAATAACTCAAGTCTTTCTGGATATTGAATTTACCAATAAAAAAACGTTTATTTACATAACACGGCTTATGGTTAATCCATCTCGAATGGGCAAAATTACCGTTTCAAGTTTCGGATGCTCATTTAATAGTTTATTATACTGAAGTAGTGACTTAGTGTCTTCATCATCATCTTTCACTTTTTCAATTACTTTTCCACTCCAAAGTACATTGTCACTTAAAATAATCGAACCTTTTTTTAGCTTAGGCAACAAGATTTCAAGATAATTGGGATAGTTGTTTTTATCGGCATCAATAAAAACTAAATCAAAGGTTTTTTCGAGCTTCGGAATTATTTCCAAAGCATTCCCCAAATGCTGGAAAATTTGCTTTCCGAAAGAAGATGCATCAAAATATTTTCGTTGAAAATCAAATAATTCTTCGTTGATGTCTATCGTGTGAAGTTCGCCAGTTTGCTGCATTCCTTCAGCTAAACACAAAGCGGAATAGCCCGTGTAAGTTCCAATTTCGAGAATATTTTTCGGTTGTACTAATTTTGAAAGCATACTCAAAACACGCCCCTGTAAATGCCCACTCAACATTCTTGGTGCAATCATTTTTTGCCAGGTTTCACGATTTAGCTTTTGAAGTAATTCTGGTTCTGGTTGCGAATGTTTTTCAACGTATTCGTTTAATTTTTCAGGAAGAAAATCCATTTTGAAATTTTTAGTGAATGCCGCCCATCATCTTTTTTATAATTGGCGAAATGAGTATTGCAAATATACCCACAATCATACTAATTACTCCAAAACTTGCATATACAGAAACGTAGGAAAACAATTGCTGAAAAGCATCGCTTTGCACAGAAGCAATCTGTGGCGTCAATCCCGTAATGTATTCCGTGATAGTTCCGAAGATTCCTTCTGAAAAAACATTTGAACCACTATCAGAAACGGTAGTCAGTTTCGCGATTTTTCCGGCAAAAAAGTGTCCATAAAAGTTAGCCGAAAACCAGACACCCATTATGAAAGCTACATATTTTATGGGTGAAAGCTCTGTCATTTTTGAAAGGCCGATTGGTGAAAGAAATAATTCTCCAATGGTTAAAACCAAATAACCAATTACCAAATAGCTCATCGAAGTTTTCGCAAAATCGTCTACACTGTGCGCAGAAAGTGCGAAAACAATAAAGCCGAGACCTAGAAATAAAAGTCCGAGACCAAATTTTACAGCAGAATTTGGATTTACTTTTCTTCGGCTTAAAAATGTCCAAAGCATTGAAAACGGAATGGCGAAAAGAATGATAAACCCTGCGTTTATACTATTTGTCCCAGCGGCATCCATTCCAATTAAATTCACATTTCTATCTGCAAAAAGCGTTAGCGAACTACCCGCTTGTTCAAAAATAGCGGCGAACAAAGTGTATAAAACCGTAAAGTAAACTGCCACCAATAATCGCTTCTTTTCTTTTGAACTCACAGTTGTAATAATATAACCTATATAGAAAACCAAAAATGCAGAAACAATCCACACTAAATACCCTTCAAATTCATTAAAGCGAACAAGGGTCGCGAAAATTGCGACTGATGAAATTGCCGCCAAAACAATCAGTTTTCCTCGATTTAATCCAAACGATTTGCGGTCGTAAATTTCCTGATTTGGCACATGACCTTTATTTCCAAAGACATTGTTTTTCAATCCACTTCTGAAAACCAAAAGTCCAGTAACCATTCCAATTCCTGCCAAAACAAAACCGTAATGCCAGCCGTAGGTTATGGCAAACCAGGCACATAAAAGTGGTGCAATAGCGGCACCTAAATTAATTCCAAGATAAAAAATAGTAAATCCTGAATCACGGCGCGCATCTCCTTGAGCGTAAAGTTCACCTACGAAAGATGAAATATTTGGTTTGAAAAATCCATTACCAACAATTATCAATCCGAGCGAACCATAAAAGAAAACGGGCATTTCAATGGAAAGGAAAAAGTGGCCAAACACCATTAAAATTCCACCCAGAATAATCGCTTTTCGATAGCCCAGTATCTTGTCGGCTAAAATTCCTCCAATCATTGGCGTAACATAAACCAAAGACATGTAGGCTGCATAAACGCCAAAGGCCATATCGTCGTCATATAATAGATGCTTGGTCATATAAAGCACCAAAAGAGCGCGCATTCCATAGAAAGAAAAACGTTCCCACATCTCTGCAAAAAATAGATATAGAAGTCCTTTGGGGTGGCCAAAAAGTTGAGGTTGTTCAGCTTCGGAGATTACATTGCTCATAGTGGATTTTTAATTTGGAGCAATGTAAAACAGTTTGCAAACCAACAGTTTTGCTGTTTTAAATTATACTAAAAAATAGTGGATTGTGCGTATCTGTAATTTGTGTAACAATTAATTACAAAAAAGCCTTGTAGTCTTTATTTTCGATACTTTCAGAGAATTCTTCTAGTAGTGTTTTATCGATTGTAATGTTATTGGGAACAATGCGTAAACGGTATTTACTTTCGCCAATAAAGGTGAAAAGATCGCGGCGATCCAGTTTTTGTGTATCGTCTAGTTGAAGAATATCGTTGATGTTTTCGATTATTCGGGTAAGGTAGGTTTGGTTTTTTATTTCGCCTCCGAGATTTACAGGAATGGTTTGCAGATCGCCTTCAGTATATTTTCTTCTTATGGCAAATTTCAGTAAGTTTTTATATTGCGTGGTTTTAGAGCCAAAATCAATAGTTTGATCATAAATGTTTTTGGTGGGAATGTTCAATTTCACCAAGCCCCAATCCAAAAAGTGAATGGTAATTTCGTTTGGTTTCGGTGTGCTTGCAAGCCGAATTACCCAAGTAGTGGCCAAAACCAAAAAGATTGAAATCAACGAAGTCTTTGCAATGATCTTAATGAAATTGTTACTGAAATCGTTTCCAAAAGTCAAGAAAACTTCGGAAATCTGCGAGACAAAAATCAGCAGAATCACCAAAACCGAAATATAGCCGATAATCTTTAAACCTCTATATACAAATGTTCTGTAGAAGGAAATGCCTAATAAATAACAGAGAAAAGCAGAGAGCAATAAATCTGGAATTCCGCTTATGCGTAAACCGTTTATTACATTATTTTCTTTTAAAATGAAAGGAAGCGCAAAAGTTACAATTGAAGTGAAAACAATAACAATAACTATTTTCTTGATGTTCTTTTTGTTGTGATAAATAAATCCGGGAGCATAATAAAAGTAGAAAAGCGCCAACAGCAAAAACATATTGTTAACAATGGAGAATAAATTTATCCCTAATTGGTATCCTTGTGTTTCGGTAAAATTGAAAACGGTTCCGCCATAAATCCAACAACCAGAAATTACCCAAATAAACATTGCGAAACTTAGGTAAAGCATTCCTTTGTCCACTCTTTTTTGTGAATCGTCTTCTTCTAAAAGTTGGCTAAAACGTGCCCGAATATTGAACCAAAGCGCAAGTAGCAAAACCCCGCCGAGAAAAGCGATACAAATATGAGAAAGGATATAAAATTTGGCTACTTCGGTCATTTTTCACCAAGAATTCTTTTAACTAATTTCTCTTTGGCTGCTTCATCATCTCCACAGAGCCATTGAATTACATTTTTATCCCAAATGTCATCGCACTCTTCTGATGTTATTATCTTTTGCTCAACAGCCAAGTCTAAGATTTTTCCAGGATAGGAAGATTGTACAGCGCTTTCCATTTCTCCCAACGGATATGGATCGTCCAAGCCCATAATTACTTGTTTGTACCCCTGATTTCTTACTAATAATTCCAGTCCGCCGGTGTCGTGTAGCAATGTATCGAAGAAAATATTTTTGTGTCCAACAGATTTTCGAGGATGTGTTTTTCCTTCAAAAAGATCGGGGCGGCCATCAAAACCTTGAATTCTTCTTCCCAAATTTATTTGTGCCAATTGTCCCCCGTGGGCGAAGCAAGTACGCATATTCGGGTATTTGTCTGCGTAACCGTTCAATGTTAAAAAGTGATAGGCATCAGCACATTGGGCCAGCATCCATATAAGATGAAAACGCCAAGATGTGTTTTCCAGCTTTATAAATTTTTCACCATCGTAGGGATGGATTTCAACTGCAAGATTATATTTTGAAGCCAGTTCAAAAATAGGTTCATTTTCTTCATCAAAAATACAGCGCCAAGTTCCAATAGTGTCCATATAATGCGTGGGCAAACACAATAATTGAAGTCCCAAGGTTTCTACGCAACGTTCTATTTCCCACAGAGCACCCCTTACAAAACCAGGATGCACCACAAAACCACAGGTAAATTTTGAAGGATGGTCGTGCTGCACTTTTGCATTAAAATCATTCTGAAACCGAAGTGCCTGTTTCATTTCTTCTACCCGCAGCCCATTTCCGTATAGTTGTGAAAGATTTAAAACAACGGCATGATCTATTTTGAAACGCTCCATCCATTCCAACTTTTCATTTAAAAAGAAACTGGAATCGGTAACTGGCCGGCTCCAATTTTTTTGAAGCATAAATTTCCGGTCCTTATCTACCCAAAAAATTCCTTTATCCTGCATAAACTGAGGAATTTCCTCTGGATAGGGAAGAAGGTGTGAATGACCATTAATACGGAGTTTTCGTCTCATAAGAAAATTTAAGGAACGTTAAAGTTACAAACTTTTGGTTCGTCCACCATCAACTGGAAGGTTTATTCCGTTGATGTAGCTGGCGGCTTCACTAGCCAAAAAAGCGACTGCGTTGGCAATCTCGCCAGGTTGCGCAAAACGTCTTGCTGGCACCAAGCTTTTCATAAACTCACTGGCCTCTTTTTCGGTTTTATTAATCCGTTTTGCTGCGTTTTCTACAATGTCCTCAAGTCTGTCCGTAGCGGTAAAACCTGGCAGAACATTGTTTACTGTTATTCCGAATTGTCCCAATTCATTAGCCAAAGTTTTACTCCAACTGGCAACTGCACCGCGAATGGTATTGCTCACGCCCAAACCGTCAATAGGTTGCTTCACAGACGTAGAGATAATATTTATAATTCTACCGTAATCGGCTTCTTTCATGCCTGGGACAACTGCTTGCACCAAAATCTGGTTACAGATTAAGTGCATTGAAAAGGCTTTTTCAAACTCATCAGTTGATGCAGAAAAGATGGGGCCGCCTTTTGGGCCGCCAGTATTGTTAACCAAAATGTGAAAGGTCTTAGTTGATGCGGCCAATTCAGCCTTCTTTTTTACTTCTTCGGGTTTGGTGAAATCTGCTACAAAATAGTTGTGTTTTTGGCCTTTATCGTGGGCGAGTTCAATTAAGGTTTCTTTTAGTTTTTCTTCATCACGGGCAACTAGAGTTACGGTTGCGCCAAGTTTTGCAAGTTGAATTGCGGTTGCTTTTCCTATTCCTGCTGTGCTTCCACAGACTAGGGCATTTTTATTTGTTAAATCTAAATTCATTTATTTTGAGTATTGAGTATTGAGTATTCAGTTTCTTTTTCAATCGTATTTTATACACACATTCTTCGCCTCCGTAAAAAATCGAAGTGCTTCAAAACCGCCTTCACGGCCTACGCCACTATCTTTCATTCCACCGAAGGGAGTTCGCAAATCTCGGTTAAGCCATGTGTTTACCCAAACGATTCCAGCTTCAATTTCTTTTGAAATACGCATCGTGCGGTTTAAATCTGAAGTCCACAGCGTGGAAGACAAGCCATATTTAACCGAGTTAGCCATTTGCAATGCTTCTTCATCGGTTTCAAAAGGCATAATGGTTACTACGGGACCAAAAATTTCTTCTTGGTTTACGCGACATTGGTCGTCAAAAACTTCAATAACTGTTGGTTCTAAGTAATACCCCTTTTCGAAACCTTTTACTGTTACCCGCTTTCCGCCGCAAAGAATTTTTCCGCCTTCTTTTTCAGCAAGTTTTATATAGGATTCTACTTTCTCCAAATGCGGTTTTGAAACCAAAGCGCCAATATTTGTTTCAGCATCAAATGGATTTCCTATTTTGAGTTGTTTTACTTTATCAACAAAATCTTTTTTGAATTTTTCAAAAATTGGTTTTTCAACAAAAATCCTACTTCCGCAAAGACAAATTTGGCCTTGGTTTGCAAAGGAAGAACGAACGGTTACTTCCAGCATTTTATCGTAATCGCAATCGGCGAAGATGAGATTGGGATTTTTTCCGCCGAGTTCCAATGACAGTTTTTTAAACATTGGCGCTGCGGTTCGTGCAATGTTTTCACCTGTTTTTGTTCCACCGGTAAATGAAATGGCTTTAATATTTTTATGTTCAACTATGGCTTGACCTGCGGAAGGCCCAGTGCCGTGAACGATGTTTAAAACACCTTTTGGCAAACCGGCTTCGGTGCAGATTTCGCCTAAAAGAAAAGCGGTAAGTGGCGTAATTTCGCTGGGTTTCGCAACCACCGTATTTCCGGCTGCGATTGCTGGCGCGATTTTCCATGTAAATAGATACAGTGGAAGATTCCACGGCGAGATACAGCCAACAACACCAAGGGGCTGACGCAAAGTGAAATTAATCGTGTTCAAACCTATACTCTCGTGGGCTTCACTAGAAAACTGTGTGATTGCATTTCCGAAAAAGCGAAAGTTTGCTGAAGCTCTTGGAATGTCAACAGCCAAAGCCAAACTCAAGGGTTTTCCGTTATCTTTTGCTTCGGCTTCTGCCAAATCAACCAATTTTTCTTCGATTAAATCTGCGATTTTTAAAAGAATTCTGCTGCGTTCGTCAATGGTAGTGTTGCTCCATTTTGGGAATGCTTCTTTCGCAGCTAAATATGCGTTTTCAATATCCTCTTGATTTGAATTCGCTATTTGTGAATACACTTCACCATTAGAGGGATTGTAATTATCCAACCATTTTTTTGAAAGTGGTTCAACGTATTCGCCGTTTATGTAGTTTAGGATTTTCAATATCTTTAATCTAGTTGTGTAATTTTTACTTACTTTTTATAAAATTTTTAATTCAAAATGAGAGGTGTCAATTCAGTTTTCAACTTTTCATAATCGGTTTTGGTTATTACTTCTAAATCTAATAATTCTTTGGCTTCCTTCAATTTTGCAATTGCTTGTTCTTTAGTTAGTTTAATATTCGAATTTTTAATTTCGCCAAGTTCCAGAGCAGTATCATAATCAATTAGGACAGGTAACAAACCATATCCTTTGAATTGTGCATAGAGTTTATATCCGCTATTCTTACTTCCATATGTTTTTAATTTATCAACGAGCACTTTTTTATCGGATAAAGTGTTTGATACTCTTTGTCCGCCTTGTGAAATATAGGTAAAGCCTAAATCTGATGTTGGAATTCCAATAGTCAATGTATCTCCAACTTTTAAAGTGTCTCCAATTTTAGTCAGATAGATTTTGTATTCGGCTTTATTAGTCAACTTTCCATATTCTGCTGTTTGGGAATAACCGATTGCAATGCTAAAAAATATAGATAAAGTAAGAAATTTCATTTTTTGTCAAATTATTTAAAGCGGTTTATAAGCCATCGCCTTTATCTCCACCACCAAATAAGGGTGTGGCAATTGATGTACGGCTACTGTTGTTCGTGCTGGCCCAGTTTCTTTGTTGAAATATTCTGCATAAACTTCATTGTAGCCTGCAAAATCATTCATATTAACCAAAAAGCTTGTCACATCAACTACATCAGCCATCGTAGCTCCCTCTGTGGCGAGGTAGTCTTTTATGTTTTCAAGTACGGCACGGGTTTGTTCCCTAACATCGAAATGCATGGTGCCCATTTCGTCTACCTTATGGACACCGGCAAATGTATTGTCTGGCAATCTTGAACTTGTTCCACTTATAAATATAAAATCGCCAACACGCTTTACGTGCGGGTATGCCCCACGAGGGGTTGCTTTTCCTTCTACTAATCTGCTTTTATTGCTCATAATTTCTGTTTTTATAATGTCATTTCGGCTTCGCTTAATGACCGATTGGTGGCTGAGCGGAGCCGAAGCCTATCCAAACGCCACTTCATCGTCGTGAAGGTTGGCTTCGGTTTCTTTTTTTACCAATTCCAGTTTTTCTTTTAAGGACATTTTATCGCTCATTTTTCCGTCGTCCAAAAGATTTAAAATTGCTTTATCCTGCGCTCTTCCGCGTTTCATTGCTTCGGAATAAGGGATTGATTCCTTAAAGGTAACCAAAGAATATTTGCTGTAATAATCCTCCGGAAATTCCGCCTCGAAGGCGGTTTCAAGTTTACGCTTTTGCTGAAAGATTTCCATTGCGGTGTGTTCTTTCATTTCGTGGAAATTGTCCACAGCCAAATCTGCAATGGCATCGGTATCTATTTTCCGAAGGGCTTCATATTCCTTAAAAAGTGTACTCCAATTTATGTTTTCTTCGGCATTGTATTTCTCAAGAATTTCATCAAAAACCACAACATCTTCAAAGGAAGCGTTCATTCCCTGTCCATAAAATGGAACAATTGCGTGTGCAGCATCGCCCAACAAAAGCACTTTTCCAAAGCTGTTCCAAGGAGAACATTTTACGGTGCCAAGCGGACCAGTTGGATTGCCAAAAAATTCTTCGGAAAGGTTTGGAATCATTTCTACCACATCTGGAAATTCTTTGTTGAAATATTCGTGCACCATTTCTGGCGAAGTCAAATTCGCAAAACAATATTCACTGTTTTCATAAGGAAGGAAAAGGGTAACGGTAAAACTTCCATCTAAATTCGGCAGCGCAATCAACATATCTTCGCCTCTAGGCCAAATATGTAACGCATTTTTATAAGTTCTGTATCCACCATTTTCTGCAGCCGGAATTTCAAGTTCTTTATAACCGTGGCTTAGCCATTGCTGCGAAAAACTAAACAGAAATTTATGGCTGTCAAACATATTTTTGCGAACCGCAGATCCCGCACCATCGGTTCCGAAAATTACATCTGCAGTAATGGTCATTTCTTTTTTTGAGTTAAAGTCTCTGAAAGTTGCCGAAGCATTTTCCAAAATAACGTCTTCACAGGCCTGATTGAAAAGAAGCTTTACATTCGGCATTTTTTCGGCTTCGTCGAGCAACAGCATATTTAGTCCGGGACGAGAAATGGAGTTTATGTATTCATCTTTTCGACCGCTGTATGGACTTAAAAATGTATTTCCCGCTTTATCGTGAATCATTCGCCCATTCATTGGGATGCACTGCTTTTTTGCAGCTTCCTCAACTCCTGCCATACGAAGGCCACGCAGACCACGATCACTGAGAGCGAGGTTTATGGAACGTCCAGCATCTTGTGTAACTTTCCGTAAATCGGGGCGTTTTTCAACCAAGATTACTTGATAGTCTCGCTGTGCCATTCTTAAGGCGAGTAAACTTCCGCAGAGACCTGCACCGATAATGAGTATGGTTTCTTTATTTGTCATTCAACTTTAATTTGTCAATATTTTAGGAGTGTTTCCTTTGTTCAGTTTTCTAATCCAATATGCTATAAAAGTTCCGCCAATGATTCCGGGAATAAACCAACCGTAAAAACTCGGAAAAAATTCATTTACAACAACAAATGCCGTTACTGCGGCAATGTAACCACCTATCATATTTCCCAAATGTAGTTTAAGCCAATTCTTCTGAAGTTTTTCTGGGTTTTGATAAAGCTTGATATTTCTTAAAGCGAAAATTAAACCTGTTAGCCCAAAAACTGTAAGTACAATATTTAAAACACCGTTTGTAATTAGTGGTATGACGATCATTCCAACAACAACAAAAACCATTGCCAACGAAATTATTTTTTCGTTTTTAGAACCGACATTTCTTCTTTTAAAACGAAGACTACGATAACCGATAAGTAAAAAATATATGCTGAAAATACCAATGGAAAATAGAAATGGACTGTGATGGTTTGGCAGAAAAGAAATTAATAATGCAACTATTGCCGAAGCCAGCATTGTGTAAAAAAAAACTATCCCTGATTTTTTATGAATTGTACTACCTTTTTTTGCTATTAGGGCAAAAAGCCCAGATACTAGTGCAATTCCTCCAAATCCTGCGTGGATTAGTATTAAGGTTTGAATGAATTTTTCTAGTTCCATTTAGTAGTTTTAGCTATTCAATACACTTTTTAATTTTTCTGAAAAGTGAAAAACATCCTCAAAACTATTGTAAAGTGGGGCAGGGGCAACACGGATTACATCAGGCTCGCGCCAATCGCTTATTACACCAGCTTTAGTAAGTTTTGTGTGTAAACCTTTATCAGCATTTTTCACTTGAATTGAAAGTTGGCAACCACGTTCTTCTGGATTTCGAGGTGTTATAATTTTAATTGAATCATTTTTCATTTCATCCAATAGAAACTCTAAATAGCCAGTCAGCTTTTCGGATTTCTTCCGAAGATTTTCGAAACCTGCTTCCGCAAAAGTATCTAACGATGCACGAATGGCAGCCATTGATAAAATTGGTGGGTTGCTGAGTTGCCAACCTTCTGCCCCAGGTAGCGCATCAAATTCGTGTCGCATATTAAAACGCGTTTTTTTATTGTGTCCCCACCAGCCGGCAAAACGGTTGAGGTTTTCATTGTTTGCGTGGCGTTCGTGTACAAAGCATCCGCCCAAACTTCCAGGCCCGCTATTTAAATATTTGTAAGTACACCAAACGGCGAAATCGGCTCCAGTTTCATGCAGAATTGGTTGAATATTTCCAGCGCCGTGCGCCAAATCGAAACCTACCATGCAATTATAGCTGTGTCCAAGCTCTGTAATTTTTTTAAGCGGAAAAGATTGTCCTGTATAATAATTGGTGCTACCAATCATCAACAAAGCGATTTTGTTTCCGTGGTTTTTCATTATTTCTTCCAAATCCTCAAAATGGCAGAGTTCCTCACCTTTTCGGGGTTTCCAAAGAATCAAACCGTCTTTTGGGTCTATTCCATGAAATTTTAATTGGCTTTCAACTGCATATTTGTCACTGGGAAAAGCATCGCTTTCCACAACAATTTTATATTTGGTTTTTGTGGGTTGGTAAAACGAAACCATCATTAAATGAAGGTTGGTTGTAAGCGTGTTCATTACAACTACTTCAGAAGGTTTTGCGCCAACAATTTTCGCCATATTCTCCGTCAAAAATTCGTGATAGGGAAGCCAAGGGTGGTTTCCTTCAACGTGACCTTCAACCCCGAGGTTTGCCCAATCTGTCAATTCTTCTTTAATATATTCTGAAGTGATTTTAGGCTGCAATCCGAGTGAATTGCCACAGAGGTAAATAAGTTCTTCTCCGGAAGCATTTTTTGGAATGTGGAATTTATTTCTGAAAGAAGCCAAAGCATCTTCAGCATCTTGTTTTTTTGCGTATTCTAAAGAGTTTTGGAACATTTGGATACGTTGAATTTTATCGGCTTTTTACAAAAATAGGAATTAATATTCGTTTAATTGTCTGTTTCTTTTTTCACTGAAATGTTAGTGAAATATAACTTGAAATTGCCAGTGCTGTCTTTGTGTGTTTTTGCAATTTCAATTCCGTTGAAGTTTTTATAATCTTCCCAAGTGGTGCTCATAGAAGGTTTGTCTGCATTTCCTTTTCTATAATTCCACTCCTTTATTTTGAGATTTTTATCATAGAAAAAATCATAAGCATCGCCGGGTGTGTAACCTCCTTCGTTTTTATAAACAATGGTAAGTTGATTCAAAGTGTCTTTTGAAATGGGCGCTACAGCATTTTCTTTTTCCGAAAAAGTAGTGCCTTCGTCCCAAACAATTTGGAAGGGTGCCAAAAGCCAATATTTATCGTTTATGAAGGCAGCGTCGGTTTTCATAATCAAGCTGTCCATTTGTGAACGGTTATAATTTATGGTGTCCTTTGCCGACATCATTGAAATATCTCCTGTTTTTGGTTTCCAGATCCACGAGCGGTCAAAATGGTTTTCACCGCGATCTACGTTGAAAGTGAAAGCAATTTCTGAAACGTTTTTCCAGTTTTCATAACCGTTGGCGTTGGCTATTTTTTCTGCGATAGTTGAATTTTCTTCGAAAATGGATTGGTCATTTTCGATTTTTTCAGAATTTTTATTGTTATTACAAGAAATCAGTGCAATTGTAATAAGTAATGTGGAGAAAAAATTTTTCATTGTGAGATGGTTTTAGGTAAAAATAATCAAACAAGTAGTGCTTTCATATTTTTTGTAAATTTATAATATGGAAAAATCAATAAAATACTCGAACGGCGAGGTTACTGTGGTTTGGAAACCTAATCTTTGCATACATTCTGCAAATTGTGTGCATGGGCTGCCCGAAGTCTTTAAACCGAAAGAAAAACCATGGATAAAGGCTGAAAATGCTTCAACTGAAAAGATTATAAAAACAATAGGCAACTGTCCCAGTGGTGCTTTGAGCTATTTTATGAACGACATGGAAAATACCGAAAGCCCTTCAGAGAAGAATTCTGAAAACACTAAAGTTGAGGTCTTAGAGAATGGTCCTTTAATGGTTTACGGTTCGCTTTCGTTAACTCATGACGATGGGCGGGAAGAAAAAAAGTCAAAGGTCACTGCATTTTGCCGTTGTGGGGATAGCACGAACAGACCTTTTTGCGACGGATCGCATAAACAGCACTTGTGGAAGTAACAATTAAAAGAATAAAGAAACGCTTTAGGGTCAGTTGATGATAAAAGTGGAACCCAAAATAAAATTTTCTAGCTCATTCTAAGTTTCATCATAATTTTGGATAAAGGAGTTGCTCTTCTGTAGTAAAGTAAGTTTTTCGGTAAATAAATGACCAAGCACTTGAACATACTGCCTTATTCTACTTCATCAATTTTCTATGTAAGTTCAGCAACTATAAAACAACAATAATTTTAAATATTCTTTAGTGGAAAACATAGTAAAAAAAGCCGAAGACTTTGTGTCGCATTTATTTGAAACAAAATTATCTACAATTAATTTCTATCATAATATTGAACATACCAAAAGAGTTGTAGAGCGCATCACACAACTTGCTGAATGGGAAGGGTGTTCTTATGGCGAGCAAACGACCTTAAAAATCGTTGCGTGGTTTCACGATACAGGCTTTGTTGAAAAAGATGAGGGTCATGAAGAAGTAAGTGCAAGAATTGCAGCAGATTTCTTAAAATCTAATCAAATTTTCAATGATGAAATTGAACTTGTAAAAAGCCTGATTCTTGTTTCAAGAAAAAATTCTATACCCAATACAAAACTTGAAAAGATAACTAAAGATGCTGATTGCAGTCACGTGGCATCTGACTATTATTTTGAGGTATCCAATCTATTAAGGCAAGAATTCGCTTTAAAAAGACACACCACTTTTACCGATTTAGAATGGTTGGAGGAAAATAAGATTTTTTTCGAAATGCAACAATTTTATACAAATGCGGCAAGACTGAAATGGCAACCACTAAAAAAACTGAACGAGCGTGAAATTGAAACTAAAATAAATAAAATTAAAGCAAAAGAAGAAGCGAAGTCTAACTCAAAAAAAATTGGAAGAGGCGTAGAAACTATGTTTCGGGTAACACTCAAAAATCATATTGAGCTTAGCGCCATTGCAGACACAAAAGCCAATATTTTACTTTCTGTAAATGCCATTATTATTTCGGTGGCATTGTCCAATCTTGTTCCAAAACTTGATAGTGTATCCAATTCATTTTTGGTTTGGCCCACCTTGATTTTAATGTTGTTTAGTGTTACTTCAGTTGTTTTATCTGTGCTTTCTACTCGTCCCAATATTTCCAATGTCACAGTTACTAAAGACATGATAAAAAACAAGCAAACCAATATTTTGTTTTTTGGAAACTTTCACAAAATGGGACTGAAAGATTTTGAATGGGGTATTGATTATTTAATGGAAAATCAAGATGTTCTGTATAATTCGCTCACTAAAGATTTATACTATCTCGGTTTGGTTTTAGAGCGAAAATATAGATTGCTACGTATTACCTATACTGTGTTTATGTTTGGAATAGTGATTTCGGCTTTGGCATTTGGCATTAGTTATTACATAACCATGAATCCTTAAAAACAATCATTATGAGAAAATTACTACCAGGACCTTTTGTGCCTAAATTATCATTTAGATTGCTAAAAGAAAAGTTTGAGGTATTGTCAGAATCAAAAAACCCTGTGGAACAATTTCAGGCAAAACAAGTGCTGGACTTGTTTAAGAAAAATCCTAAACTCATTAGTAGAACATCAACACTTTCTGAATACAAAGAGTACGAAGATGTGGTTCAGCAATTAATGAGTTATTTGTTTCCTGCAGCGTTAACCAATAACGAAATTAAGGCCGCCGTTTACCCGCTGTCCAATTTTACTTTTTTTACAAGCAATAGATTGAATAAAATTATAGAAAACTCAGTTTGTAGTTTAGACGATATATTTAAAGAGGTGTTTAAGGATGATCATATTGAAGGATTTGATTTGATCCCCTATGCCGTGATTTTGAATTCATATTATCAATTTAACGTTGATTTAGAAAGACTAAAAACTTTAAAAATTAAGTTTAAAACTGGTATAACTAAAAACTACCGAATAACCTATAATGCCGATTTTTTGGAAATCTATCCCAATGAAAATGCAATAGAAATAACCGAAGAAATTATAGATGAATTGCTCGCAGATGCTAATAATAAAGAAGTCTGGAAAAAATATTTTCCAGAAAACTCATGGACAATAGAGGGATTTGGTATTATAAATATGATTGATACCTCTTTAGATGAAACCATTGACGAATTTAAAACCCACCTGATTCAAACTACTAATGAAAGTTATAAATCTTTGGTTGACGATTTTCGAAATATTTTTGGAATCCCCGATCTACAAGTGGGAAGTTATACACTCGATAAAAACCAATTAAAGCCACCTTATGACCTAAGTTTTAGAATGCTGAGCATAGAGGAAGGAGAGTCCATTAATTGTGAAGACTACGCCTGTAATTATGTTTACAACCGATTGTTTGTAGATCATAAACTGGTAATCCTATCAAATGTAGCGCGTTATCACAAATCTTCAGGGGGAAATACTTTGAGCAAAACATTGCTTAAACAAGGGCTTAAAAGTGCCGTACTTATACCTATAATTATTGAGGAAAAACTGGCTTTTATCATAGAATTGGCAACTTATAAAACCAATCAGCTAAATGCCATTAATATGGTAAAGCTGGAAGCCTTAATGCCTTTTATTTTAAGTTATTCCGCCAGATCCATGACAGAATATAAAAATGAAATAAGCGCGGTTATACAGCAAGAATGTACCTCCATACATCCTTCGGTTCAATGGCGTTTTGAAGAAGAAGCAATACTTTATATTCAAAAGCGAAATTTTGGTGAGCCAACAAATTTTAAGGAAGTCGTCTTTAAGGACGTAGTTCCATTGTATGGTCAAATTGATATTGTAGGTTCTTCCAATGCACGAAACGAAGCAATACAGAAAGATTTTAAAGAACAATTGGTGCAAGCCAAGCGCTTGTTGAAGATTCGTTTTAAAACAAAAAAACTACCATTTTATGAACACCTGATTTTCCAAATCGATAAATTTTTGTTCGAACTTGAAGTGAATTTTCACGCCAATACCGAACAGGAAATCAGCTTGTTTTTTAGCACTCAGATTTTCCCATTGTTTGAACACCTTTTGGTTTCAGACACCAATGTTTCAGATATAAAATCGTTCAATGCCAATTTAAATGAAGATTTAAAATCCTATTACGATGCCCGAAAAAATTATGATAACACGGTTAATTTGATAAATAAGCAGCTATCAGCTTTTATGGATAAACAGCAACTGAAGGCACAAGAAATGTTTCCCCATTATTTTGAAAAATTCAAAACCGATGGTGTAGAACACAATATGTATATAGGCCAATCCATAACGCGCGACAAAACCTTTCATTTAACCGACCTATACAATTTACGCCTTTGGCAATTACAAGTTGCTTGTGAAATGGAAGCTATGTACTACAAAGCGCAAGAGGGATTTCCTTTAAAACTGGAAGTTGCTTCACTAATTTTAGCCTATGATGTACCCTTAAATATTCGCTACAGAATGGATGAAAAACAATTTGATGTGGACGGAGCTTATAACGTGCGCTATGAAATGATAAAAAAAAGAATTGATAAGGCGCATATAAAAAACACGAACGAGCGTTTGACCTTACCACACAAATTAAGCGTAGTATATTCAAGCAATGCCATAGAAAAGGAATACCTAAATTATTTTGAGTTTTTACAATCCAAAAATTACATTGGAGAGAATATAGAAATTGTTGAGATTGAAGAACTTCAAGGAGCGAGTGGTTTTAAAGCAATTCGAGTGGATCTTAATCAACATTTAAAAAAAGCAGATAGCTTGTATACAGTAGAAGACCTCGAAACGATACTATAATCGTTTCGTTTTAGTCCAATTTTCATGAAAAAAATATTTCTAATTTCTTTAGCACTCATACTTACCTCTTGTGCTACGTATAAATTCACGCCTGAAAGTGGATTGGAAACCGATGTGAAAGACATTGATTCCAAAACAACTAATGTTTTTTTAATTGGAGATTCTGGAAAACCCGATGAAAATGGTTCTGCGCCCAAAGCATTGCGAGTAATGCAGCAGAAATTCGCCGCCGCCGACAAAGAGGATGTTTTATTATTTTTGGGAGATAATATCTATTCAAAAGGATTCCCAACCACCGATGGCGAGAAAGCTGATACTGCAAAAAAAGTATTACAACTTCAAGTTGATATTGCTAAAACATTTCCTGGGAAGGTAATTTTTATTCCTGGAAATCACGATTGGTACAGTGGCGTTAAAGGTTTAAAAAAGCAAGAAAAGTTAGTAGAAGATGCTTTGGGGAAAAACACTTTCTTGCCAGAAAATGGTTGTCCGATTAAGAAAGTAGACCTGAGTGATGATATTGTTTTGTTGATAGTAGATTCGCAATGGTACATTACAAACTGGAATAGACACCCAACAATTAATGACGAATGTGAAATTAAATCACGCTCACTTTTTTTAGATGAATTTAGAGACGAAATAAAAAAAGCACGCGGTAAAACTACTTTAGTAGCCATACACCACCCTATGTACACTAACGGTCCGCACGATGGGCAATACAGTTTTGTTGATTATATGAACCCATTTCCTGTTTTGGGAACTTTGAAAAATATAATTAGAAGCACCAGCGGTATTTCTCATGCTGATTTGTCAAACCAGTTTTATAATGAATTACGGAGAAACCTTGTTGCCGCTGCGCAACAAAATGATAATGTTGTTTTTCTTTCTGGGCACGAGCATAACTTACAATTTATAACTTCAGATAATTTAACACAAATCATTAGCGGATCTGGATCAAAAACAACCCCGCTCAGGGTTAGAAATGATGATGAATTTGGTTTGGGAGCAAACGGTTATGCATTGTTGAATATATATAAAGACAATTCGTCAAACGTTCAATTTATAGATGCCAATTCCAACGAAGTGGTTTTTAGAAAAGCGATAAAAAATGCAAGACAAAGTAAAAGTAGCGATTATCCAAAAACGTTTAAAGATTCTATTGTAGCCTCTGTTTATACAAAGGAAGAAACCAAAAAATCTGGATTTTATAAATTTCTTTGGGGTGAGCGATACCGGAAATATTTTGGCACAGAAGTAAAGGTACAAACCGTTGATTTAGATACATTATACGGAGGTCTAAAACCAGTCAGAAAAGGAGGCGGAACACAATCCATATCGTTGCGATTAAGAGCTCCTGATGGTAAAGAATATGTAATGCGCGCCGTTGAAAAAAGTGCCACACAATACATTCAAGCTTTGTTGTTCAAAGATAATTTTGTGGAAGGACAATTTGATGACACAGCTTCTGAAAAACTTGTGAAAGATGTTTTTACAGGCTCTCACCCATACGCGCCATTGGTGATTTACACATTGTCTGATGCTATTGGAGTGTATCATTTAAATCCGCAACTATTCTTTATTCCAAAACAGCATGCTTTAGGAGAATTTAATGATGAATTTGGCGATGAGTTGTATTTGTTTGAAGAACACGCCTCTGACGGACATACCGAGCTTGCTAATGGTAAATTTACAGGAGATATTATTAGCACCCTCGACATGATGCAAGATCTGCATTCAGACGAAGATGTAGTTATTGATCAAGAAAGTTACATTCGAGCGCGCTTGTTTGATATGCTCATTGGCGATTGGGATAGGCATCAAGACCAATGGCGCTGGATGGAATTCAAAGAGAAAGGGAAAAAGGTTTACAGGCCTTTGCCAAGAGATCGCGATCAAGCCTTTTCTGTAATGTCTGATGGATTTATACTAGGTGCGGGTGTCGCCTTAATTCCGACGGCGAGAGTTTTACGAAAATATAGTCCAGATTTAAAAGATGTAAAAGGAGTAAACTTGGAGCCTTACCCACTAGACGTGGCGTTTTTGGTTGATATTGATAAAAAAGTTTGGGATAAAGAAGTGCGTTCTATCACAGAACATATTACTGATAGTGTTATAGATCTCGCTTTTTCAAAAATGCCTAAAGAAGTGCAGGACGAAGGCATGGAAAAGATAAAAAACACTTTAAAGCAGCGACGGACCAATCTTCAAAAAATTGCGGATAGATATTATAAACTTACTTCTAAATATGCTGTTTTAACAGGTACAAACAAGGATGACTATATTAAAATTAAAGCAGAAGAAAATGGGGAAGTAATAGTAGCAATATTCCGAAAAAAAGATGGAACCATTAAAGATCGGTTTCATTATAAAAAATATTCTCCCAAAACAACAAAGGAAATCTGGGTCTATGGCTTGGATGATGATGACACTTTTGAAGTAATAGGGAAAAGTAAAAAAATAAAAATTCGATTAATTGGCGGTCAAAACAATGACGATTATAAGGTAATTGATGGAAGAAATGTAATAATTTATGATTATAAATCTAAGAAAAATGATTTATCAGAAGCTAAAAAAGCAAGAATCAAACTTACCGACGATTACGAAACCAATGTGTATGATTATAAAAAAATGAAAGCAAACACCAATCAAATGATTCCAACGATTGGTACAAATCCTGATGATGGTTTAAAATTGGGGCTTTCAAATACGTATACTACATATGGTTTTGAAAGAAATCCATTTACAAGCCAACATAAATTAAAAGGCGCGTATTATTTTGCCACTAGTGGTTATGAGTTAAATTATCGTGGTGAATTTTCCCATGTAATTAACAAACTAAACTTTGCATTAAATCTGAACTTCCAAAGCCCCAATTTTACTCAGAATTTCTTCGGTTATGGCAACGAAACTAGCAATTATGATGATGACTTAGAAGAGGATTATAACCGTGTTAGAATTAGAAATTTTTCAATTTCGCCCCAATTAATTTGGAATTCAAAACGCGGAAGTACATTAAGTTTAGGCGCTACATATGAAACAATTGAAGTTGATAAAACAGAAAATCGATTTGTGGATGGAAATCCGGCATTGCCAGATTATCTTTTTGGTGAGGTGCAATTTGCAGGAGCAAACACAAAATTTGAATTTGTTAATTATGACACCCAAGCATACCCCACAATGGGAATGTTGTTCAATATAAATATTGGGTTTAAGAGTAATTTAGATCAAAGCAGCAGAAATTATGGTTACTTAATTTCTAAATGGAGTATTTCACACAAATTAATTCCTTCTGGGAAATTGGTTTTGGCAACCACGCTTAAAGGACACCTTAATTTTGGGAATGATTACGAATTTTATCAAGCGGCGAGCATAGGCGGAACAGATGGATTGCGAGGCTATAGAAACCAACGATTCTCTGGAAAACGGGCATTTTATCAAAATACTGATTTACGGTATTCCTTCAGCAATTTAAAGACAACATTGATTCCGATCAAAATAGGAGTTTATGGAAGCTTTGATTATGGAAGAGTATGGCTACCAAATTATGATTATTCTGAAAAATGGCATAATACCTATGGCGGCGGATTATTTATAAACGGAGCAGAATTGCTATCTGCCAATTTAGGCGTGTTCAGTTCGGAAGATGGAATAAGGGTCGCATTTGGCTTAGGTTTTGGTTTTTAACTAGGACTTAGTTACAAAATGTTCATCCGAAAGCCTGTTTTTTTTTATATGTATCTATGAGATAATTGTAGAGATTCACATAAGGACTAAACTGTATAATTCCAGTTCGAATTAAATTTTAGCAAAAAATCATTATGTATAAAAGCCTATCATATTTTTCGTATTTTTAATGCGTTGAACCAATAAAACTTCCCAATTGGCATGCGTGTGATTGATAACAAAGAAAAGAACCGTTTTGAGGCCGAAGTTGATGGTTACAAAGCCATCATTGAATATTCCGTGCAGCCTGGCATTTTGTCTCTAAACCATACCGAAGTTCCCAAAGAACTCTCTGGGCAAGGGATTGCTAGTGAAATGACTGAGAAAGTTTTGCTGCAAATAGAACTTAGAGGATTAAAAGTGATACCAGTGTGTCCTTTCACCAAAAAATATATAGACAAACACCCCGAATGGAAATCCATTGTAGCGGACGAGCATAAAAGGAAATAGCCCTCTCAAGAATAATTGAAAGGGCTATTTTTTAATAAATATTTGGATTGAATTAATCTACTGCGTCTTCTATATCGTCCGCAACATCTTCAATTTTGTCTCCAACTGTTTTCTTTTCGCGACAGCTTACAAAACTTGTGCTCATTAAACCTGCAGCAAATAAAATTAAAAATACTTTTTTCATATTAATTTGTTGTTAAGAGTTAATAATTTGTTTTTAGCTTGATTAGGGTCTGCGGCCAGTTGCTAATCGGTATAAAATACCAATAATAGCTAAGACCAATAAAATGTGAATTAGGCTTCCAACAGCTTCACCGAAACCGAAATAACCTACAAGCCACCCTATAATAAGGAGTACTACAATTAACCAAATGATGTCACCCATAATATTAGTTTTTAAAGTTAGTGTGATTAAAACTACGATAAAACCTTTCACTTTTCAATTTTTTTAACCCATGTTTAACGAAAAGCGCAAATAAATATGAAAAATGTTAGTGAATGTGTTTTTTGAGTTAATTCTTTATATTTAGCAAAAATTACTAGATGAATCATTCCGACAAATTTGAAACAAATCGAAAAACATGGAACACCAAAGCTGCCATTCATTTTGAAAGTGACTTTTATGATATGCAGAATTTCAGAAAAGGAAAAACTTCACTCAACAAATATGAAATTGAAGCCTTAGGAGACATTTCTGATAAAAAATTGCTCCATCTTCAGTGCCATTTTGGGCAAGATACCTTGAGTTTTGCGCGAATGGGAGCCAAATGTACGGGCGTTGATATTTCTGATGAAGGAATTATGCTGGCAAAACAATTAAATGCAGACTTAAAGCTTGACGTAAGTTTTGTTTGCTGCAATGTATTGGACACTTCAGAATATGTTTCAGAGAAGTTTGATATCGTGTTTACCAGCTACGGAACAATAGGCTGGCTACCAGATTTAAAACCTTGGGCAAAAATGATTTCAGAAAGATTGAAGCCTGGCGGTTTCTTTTATATTGTAGAATTTCATCCTATTGCTTGGATGTTTGATTATACCGTTTCACCACCCGTTATGAAATACGGCTACCAGCAAAAAGAGGCTATTTATGAAGAATATGAAGGAACCTATGCAAATATAGATTCAGAAATGGTAAGTAAGGAATACGGCTGGAACCACAGCTTAGGAGAGGTAATTACATCGCTTTCAGAAGCTGGACTTCGCATTGAATATTTAAAAGAGTACGATGCATCGCCTTATGATATTTTTCCAAAATTGGTAAAGAATGATGAAGGAATGTTCGAACTTACTGATAAGATGTATCCTTTGATTTTTGAAGTAAAAGCAAAAAAAAATTCCGCAACCTAAGTTGTGGAATTTTAGAATTATGATAATTTCGAAGAATTTAGTGCTTTGTATCTTTCTTCAACAACTCCGGAAATTTTTCCTTAAACCTGTTTAAGCGAGGAATAGAAACATTTTGAATGTAAGGATTCCCCGGATTATTTCGCTCGTAGTTTTGATGGTAGTTTTCAGCATCCCAAAATTTTTGAAAGGGCAAAACTTGTGCAGCAACTTTGTCTCCGTCTAATTGCTTGTTCAGCGCATCAATTTTTTCAACTATTATTTTCTTTTCTTCATCGTTTTGATAGAAAACAATGGAGCGATAAGAAGCCCCATGGTCTGGCCCCTGACCGTTAACTTGAGTTATATTTTGAGATCCAAAGTAAACAGCTACCAATTGCGCAAAACTCACTTTAGCGGGGTCATATATAACTTCAACAGCTTCAGCGTGATCGCCATGATTTTCATAAGTTGGATTTTGCGTTTTTCCACCACTATATCCAGAAATTGCTTCTTTAACGCCTTCTATACTTTCGTAAACCGCTTCAACACACCAAAAACAGCCACTTGCAAAATAAGCTTTTTTTAATCCGTTTACTGATTCAGTTTGAACAGGGACTTGTTCTTTTTGTGCGATAGCCTCGTTCTCTATATTTTTTTCATTTGAAGGCTTGCAAGCCCCTTGAAGAGAGAAAAGGAAAATACTAATAATTAAAATCGTGATTCTTTTCATTGCGTTTTTTAAGGATTGGTCTTTAAGAATAAAAAAACCTTTCAATAAAAGTATAAAAAAAGCCTCCACTATTTGTGAAGGCTTTGTTATAATTGTTTAAGAGTGTTTATTTAAGTTTAGCAAATCTAGCTTCCATTTTTTCGCGCTCCTCGTTTGCAAGATCTGGATCTACCAGAATACGGCCGCTGTGTTCGTCAGTAATAATTTTTTTACGGCTGGCGATTTCCACTTGTACTTGTGGCGGAATAATAAAGAAAGAACCACCAGAAGCACCACGTTCAACGGCTACTATAGCAAGACCGTTTTTAACATTCGTACGGATTCTTTTGTATGCCTTAATTAGACGCGGTTCAATTTGCGCTTCAAAATTATTGGATTCCTTTAAAAGAGTTTGCTCTTCTTTTTCGGTTTCTTTCAGAATTTCGTCAAGCTCACTTTGTTTGTGTTTCAAGTGTTCAGAACGCTCGTCAAAACGTCCTTTAGTCTCTTCAATAACTAGGCTTTTTTGCTCAATCTGAGCACGGTATTCTTTAATGTTTTTTTCAGCAAGTTGTATTTCAAGTTCTTGGAATTCAACTTCTTTACTCAAAGAGTTGTATTCACGGTTGTTACGAACATTGTCTTGTTGAGTAGAATATTTTTTGATGAGCCCTTTGGACTCTTCAATGTTATTCTTTTTTTCCTTGATTTGGTCTTCAATTACCTCAAGATCGGCCTTAAGCTTTTCCAAACGGGTGTTCATTCCTGCCACTTCGTCCTCAAGATCTTCAACTTCCAGCGGAAGTTCGCCACGAACATTTCTTATTTCATCAATTCTGGAATCAATAAGCTGTAGGTCATACAAGGCTCTTAACTTCTCTTCAACAGTAACTTCGGTTTTTGTTGCCATAAATTATAAATAGCTAATAGGATTGGTATTTGTTTGTGATAAAAGGACTGCAAAATTAGTGATTTTTTTCTTAAGGAAAGAATGTAAAAGCTCTTTTGTGTACTGCTCGCTTTCATAATGTCCGATATCCGCCAAAAGCACTGTGTTTTCAGCCTTAAAGAAGTCATGATATTTAAAATCTGCCGAAATAAAAGCATCCGCCCCAGCTTTTTTTGCGGCCTCAATGGCAAAACTTCCGCTTCCGCCGAGAACGGCCACTCTTTTAATTGATTTTTGAAGCAATGCTGAATGGCGCACACAATCTGTTTTCATCGTTTTTTTAAGAAACTTTAGGAATTCTTTTTCAACTATCGCTTTTTCAAATTCGCCAATCATTCCTATACCTACATGCTGATTTTGGTTTTCAAGTGTGGTTATTTCATAAGCTACTTCCTCATAAGGATGCGTTTCAAAAAGGGATTTCAAAATTGCGTTTTGAAGGTGTTTTGCAAAGGTGATTCCAATCTGTGTTTCTTCTTCAAAATGTAATTTACCTTTTTTCCCAATTACAGGATTGGAGTTTTCATTTCCTTTAAAGCTACCTTTTCCCTCAATATTGAAGCTGCAATTCTCATAATTACCAATATTACCAGCGCCTACTGCAAAAAGGGCATTTCTAACTTTTTCCGCATCTTTTGAAGGAACAAAAGTGATGAGTTTTTTGATGGTTTCGTTTTGTGGAATTAAAACCGTTCTGTTCTTCAGCCCAAGTTTTTCGCAGATCATTGCGTTCACGCCGTTCCAGGAATTATCCAATGCCGTGTGGTTTGAGAAAATGGCAATGTCGTGCTTTATTGCCTTCTGAACGACCCGTTCTACATACGTTTTTCCAGTAATTTTTTTTAATCCTGAAAAAATAATCGGGTGAAAGCTAACGATGAGGTTGCAGTTTTTTTCTATGGCTTCATCTACTACTTTTTCCAGTGTATCTAGCGTTACCAAGATTCCCGAAACAGTTGCATTGGCATCACCAACCAGCAATCCGGTATTGTCAAAGTCTTCGGAATAGGAGAGTGGGGAGAGTTCTTCAAGTAGCACTATGATTTCTTTTACCTTCATTTTTTACATTTTCAGTAAAGATAATAGTTTGCGGAATTTTTATTGGCTTCTATTTTTATTTTAAACCATTCATCATTTTCAGCGGAATTAGTACTTTCGTTGAATGAATTTTCTGCGGAAGTTATTATTTCCTTTTTCACTGTTGTACGGAGGTATTACTGCGCTCCGTAATTTTCTCTATAATAAAGGATGTCTGAAAAGTAAAAATTATGATTTTCCAGTTATCTGCGTGGGAAATCTTTCTACTGGCGGCACTGGAAAATCACCAATGATCGAGCTTTTGGTCTCTCTTTTAAAAGACGAATATAAAATCGCCATATTGAGCCGCGGTTACAAACGTAAAACTAAAGGTTACCGAGAAGTTTTAGCAAATAACTTGGTTGAAGAAGTTGGCGACGAACCGCTTCAATTTAAAAAGAAATATCCTGAAATTACTGTGGCAGTTTGTGAAGATCGTCAGACGGGAATCGAAAAACTTAAATATTTAGCAGATATGGTTTTGCTGGACGATGCTTTTCAACATAGAAAAGTGAAAGCTTCAGTGAATATTTTGCTCACGTCTTTTGACAAATTGTACAGCGATGATTGTATGCTGCCCACAGGAAATCTTCGTGAGCCTAAGTTTGGAGCAAAGCGGGCAGATATTATTGTGGTTACAAAATGTCCGGAAAATATTAGTGATTCCAAAATTGAGGAAATAAAGAAGAAACTGAAACTGACACCCTATCAAGAGATTTACTTTTCTAAAATAGGATACAGTTCTGAAATAAAAAACGAAACAGAATCGAAACCCCTTTCATTTTTAAAAAATCAGAGATTCCTTTTGGTTACAGGTATTGCCAATCCAAAACCCATGGTGGATCTTTTAAAGAATGAAGGATTGGGTTTTGAAGAAAAGTCTTTTCCGGACCATCATAATTTCACGACTTCTGAGATTGAAAGGTTAAAAAAACATCGTTTAATCTTGACAACAGAAAAGGATTTTATGCGATTGCAACCAATAGCAAACGCAACTGAAATCTATTATTTACCAATAAAGACGGTAATTTTAAACGAAGCAGAAACCAGTTTCAAAAGAAGAATAGAGCGGAAGTTTAAATTGAAAGAATAACTACTTCACCAAAAAATCATTACTGCGAAGTACTCTGTTTATTTTCTCGAAGAAGTCTTCAGCCTTAAATGGTTTTGGAATAAATTCATTGAAACCTGCCTTGTAAAAATCTTCTAAATTCTCTTCTATGGTAATTGCAGTAAGTGCAATAATCGGAACGGTTTTATTAAACTCACGGATTTTTTTGGTTGCCTCAATTCCGCTTATTCCCGGCATATGAATATCCATTAAAATAATATCGAAATCTTCTTCTTTTGCATATTTTATAGCATCCATACCGTTGTCAACCACTGTACAGATCATTTTTTTCTTCTCAAGAATTTTTTTGGTGATCATTTGGTTAATTTTGTTGTCTTCAACAATCATCACAGTTTTGTTATTGAAAACAGTATTCTCAAAAACCACTTCAATATCATTTAGATTAGTCTCTAAGCCATTGTCTTCAGCTATATCATAGCTTATGTTGAACCAAAATTTAGAGCCTTCACCCAATTTACTTTCCAAAAATATTTTGCTTCCCATCAGTTCCAAAAGATTTTTAACAATAGAAAGACCGAGCCCAGTTCCGCCATATTTTCGATTGATTTGAAGCGAACCTTGAGAGAAAGATTCAAAAATGGTATTCTGTTTTTTCTTTGAAATACCGTCTCCAGTATCTTCAATTTCAAAATGAACAACTACTTTTTTTGCTGTTTTTTCAGCATTTTTTACACGAACCCAAATATTGCCGTTTTCAGTAAACTTGATTGAATTGCTTATCAGATTAATTAGGATTTGCGATATTTTTAGCGAATCACCAATCACTTCATTTGGAAGGGTGGTGTCGTATTCGTAATTAATAATATTGTTCTTAGTCTCTGCCGATTTTTTCAAAGCTGTGAGTACCCCATCTATCCTTTTTTTCAAATGAAAAGGAACTTTTTCAATTTCAACCTTATTGGCCTCCAGCTTGTTAAGATCAAGAATATTATTGATGAGCGAAAGCAAATATTCTCCAGAAAATTTAAGAGAATTTAAATGCTCTTTTTGTTCGGGTTTCGGGTCTTCCTCCAAAAGTAAGTGGGTCAATCCAGTAACCGTATACATTGGCGTCCTCAGTTCATGAGTTATGGTTGAAAGAAATAGCGCTTTGGCTTGTGAGGCTTTTTCTGCGTTTTCTTTTGCTTCTTGTAGCTCTGTATTTTTGTCCTGCAACAGCTCGTTAGCTTTTGCCCTTAAATTATTGTTTTTATAAAGTGAAAGCGTTAATAATGAAAGTATCAATATTAAAGCAATACTCAGCCAGCCTGTAAGTTTTCCAAGGAAAAGCGATTTATCCTTTTTAGTCAAGTCGTTCTGCTGACTGGCAATGGTTTCTTTTAAATCACCAATTGCAGATTCTGCTTGAATTCCACGTTCAATTGCTTTTAAATGTATTTGTTTCAAGGAATCTTTTTGATGCAGATAAAACTTCAATTCTTCCTCTGCCTGTGCACCTCTTTTCTCAGCAATTAAAATCTGGGAATTAATGCGGTGATTTTCAATCAATAGTTTTGAAAAGCCTTGCGAATAGGCAATTTCTGAAACTAAGTTCATAAATTGTCTTGCTTCAATAAGCGGATTTGGAAAGGTTTTAGGGTTTATAAGTGAAAGTGCATCTGCAAGATTGCTATATGCAGATACCTCTTGATAGAGAAGCCCTTGTTCCTTAAAGCCTTTTGCGGCAGATTTGAAATTTCCTACTGCAGTATTGTAATTTCCAAGTTGCAGTGCCAGTAGGCCATGACCATAAGTAGTGTTAACTTTGCTTTTTGTGTCGTTAAGTTTTGTGTAGAGCGAATCTGCTTTGGCTAAATATAATTCTGATTCCGAATATTTTCTAGTCGAAATAAGTATGATAGCGTAAAGGTTGTAAATTTTCGCAATCTTGTATTCGTTTTGATACGTTTCAGCGTTTTCTATAGCTATTTTAGCTATTTCCACTGCTTTCTCATAATATTCCAGATTGTAATAAAGTTCTGCTATGCTTAACTCAACATCTGGTTTATAGCTTCTATATTTAGGTAGCATTGCCAGTTTATTGGCATCGTTCAAGTTTTTTACAGCTTCAATAAAATCTTCTCTTTCCAGAGCCTTTGTAGCGTTATACTGAAGTTGTTTTATGGCTACAATAGTATCTTTTATTTGGTGGGAATAAGACTTTACAGAAAATGATGCGCATACAAGAATAAGCACTATAATCCTGTATTTCAAAAACAATTGGCGCATTGGTTAGTTTAAAGGGGGACTAAATATAGTTATTTCACAGAAATTCTTTCAATTAAATCTATAATTCTGGAGGAATATCCAATTTCGTTATCATACCATCCAATTATTTTTACCATTTTCCCAACGACTGAAGTCATTCCCGCGTCAAAAACACAAGAATGTTTATTGCCCACAATGTCTATGGAAACGATTGGATCTTCGGTATATTCAAGGATTCCAGTAAGCGAATTTTCGGATGCTTTTTTAAAGGCGGCATTTATTTCTTCAATAGAAACTTCTTTTTTTACATTTACTGTTATATCAGTCAAAGAGCCATTCGGTACGGGAACACGGATTCCGCACCCGCCAATAACTTCAGAAAGTTCTGGAAATATTTTGGTTAAAGCTTTTGCTGCGCCCGTAGTTGTGGGAATAATGGATTGTCCAGCAGCCCGTGCACGTCGTAAATCTCTGTGTGGCTGGTCATGCAAACTCTGGTCGGTGGTATACGAGTGAATTGTAGTAATATATGCTTGTTCAATACCGCAAAGCTCATTGATTATTTTCAACATTGGTGCAGCATTGTTTGTGGTGCAGGAAGCGTTGGAAATAATTAAATCTCTTGAATCGAGAATTGAATCGTTTACGCCAAGAACTACTGTTTTAATGTCATCATCCAATGGCGGAACAGAAAGAATTACTTTTTTAGCTCCGTTTTTTAAATGGTTTTCAAGTTGCTTTTTGCTTTTGAATTTGCCCGTGCATTCAACAACAATATCAACATTTTGCCAACGAATATCTTCTATATTTTTTTCTGAAGAAAACTTCACCTTCTTTCCGGCAACGGTGATTTCGTTTTCTATATATGAAATTTCTTCTTTTAAAACGCCGTGAATGCTGTCATATTTCAAGAGATGGCTCAACGTTTTTGTGTCGGCCAAATCGTTTACCGCAACAACTTCAATTGAAGGGTGGTTGAGCAACAATCTGAAAACATTGCGGCCTATACGGCCAAAACCATTAATGCCAACAGTTATCTTTTTGTCCATTTCAGAAATGCTATTTAGGTGAGATGTTTTTGTGCTTTATACGAAGAACGAACTAAAGCACCGCTTTCCATGTGACGGAAACCCATTTCCAGCCCTACGGTCTCATATTTTTTAAACTGTTCTGGAGTAATAAATTCTTTAACCGGCAGGTGTTTTTTTGAAGGCTGTAAGTACTGGCCAATGGTCAAGATATCCAAGCCAATATTTTTCAAATCTTCCATTGTTTGAAAAACCTCTTCTTCCCTTTCGCCCAAACCGAGCATAATGCCGCTTTTGGTGCGAGGCATTCCGGATTGCTTTAAATAATTTAAAACCTCAAGACTGCGCTCGTATTTTGCCTGGATACGGACTTCGCGAGTCAATCTTTTTACGGTTTCCATATTGTGGCTTATCACTTCAGGTTTTACAGCAATAATACGGTCTATGTTTCTGGTGTTTCCTTGAAAATCTGGAATCAAGGTTTCCAAAGTAGTTTCAGGATTCATTCTGCGGATAGCCTTAACGGTTTCGGCCCAAATAATGGAACCCATATCCTTCAAATCGTCACGATCTACAGAAGTGACCACTGCGTGTTTTATATTCATCAATTTTATGGAACGTGCTACTTTTTCGGGTTCGTCCCAATCTATTGTTTCGGGCCGTCCAGTTTTTACGCCGCAAAAACCGCAGGAACGGGTACAAATGTTCCCCAAAATCATAAAGGTTGCGGTTCCTTCTCCCCAACATTCGCCCATATTCGGGCAGCTGCCAGAGGTGCAGATGGTATGAAGTTTATATTTTTCCACTACACCGCGTAGTTCGGTATATTTTTTTCCGGTGGGAAGCTTAACACGCAACCATTTCGGTTTTGGTGCGGGCTTTTGAATTTCCAAATTTTCTGTGCTCATAAGGGGGACAAAAGTACGAAAATGAAATACGAAAATTGAATAAAGAAAAGAGAAGAAAGAAAAAAGACAAAATTGGAAATGGAAATTACAATATATTATTTCTGAAAAATCGGCTTCTTTCCCGCCGCGCTGGGAGATTTATATTGGGAGCTTTTACCCTTTCTGCGTAATAATTTCAGCAAGTAGTTTTCGCGCACGAAGGAGTCGTACTTTTATATTATTCAGTGGCTCTTCCAAGGTTTCGGAAATTTCATTATAGCTCATCTCCTGAAAATAGCGAAGATTTATTACATCTTGGTAGTGTGGTTTTAGTTGTTTGATGTACCTTAAAAGTTCTGCAAGATTTTGTTCTCGAATCAATTTGTCCTCGGGAGTGGGCGAGTGGTCAGCAATTTTTTGTATCTGTTCGTTAGAGGTATCGGTAGTATTTGAATAAATGGAAGCATTTTTTTTCCGCGTTTTGTCTATTTGGATGTTTTTTGAAATAGCGATAAGCCAAGTGGAAAAAGTGTAGTTTTCGTCGAAAGTTTCAATTTTATCAAATGCTTTAGCAAAGGTTTCAATGGTTATATCTTCAGCTTCGTGCTCGTTACGAACTCTTTTCAGCTGAAAACCATAAACCCCATTCCAATAATAATCCAACAGAAACTTGAAAGCGTCTTGCTTTCCTTTTTTTGCTTTCTCTATTTGGTGTGCTATTTCTTCCGAAGTTATTTCCATCGCGAGTTTTTTTCGCTACTGTTAGAAATAAAGATACTTAATTGAGTGAAGATTAAAAACAATTCATAAAAAGGAATGAAAGGAACTAAATCTTCTTCCCTTAGTTTTTTTGCCGCGTTGCCAATAATTATATACTGAAAAACAATTCGTATAAATATAATACCCAGTCCTAATGCCCAAAAACCCGTGAATAAACTTATAGGTGCCAATAGCCAAAACAATAAATTAAAGAGGTAATAAACCCCCAAAAGAAAACGATGCTTTGGTTTGTAAAGTTTTGCGGTAGAATAATGTCTTTTTTTCTGAATATGCCATTTTTTCTTATTTTTCTTCGCATATGAATACGTAAAAGCTTCTGGTTCTATACAGATTGCAACGTTTTTAGAAGTTGCGGTTTCATTCACAAAAAGGTCGTCGTCACCTGAAGGTATCTTAATGTGGCTTATAAAGCCATTGTTTTCATAGTAAAGATTACTGGTATAGGCTAAATTGCGGCCTACACCCATATAGGGGTTCCCAGCTTTTGCGTACGATAAATATTGAACCGCAGTCATTAAGGTTTCAAAACGTATCATTTTGTTCAAAAATCCTGGACTTTTTTCATAAGCACCATAGCCCAAAACCAATTGTTTTTCGTCTGAAAATTTATCGGCCATTATAGCCAACCACTCCGTTGATGCGGGATAACAATCTGCATCGGTGAATATAAGTCGGGTGTTTTTTGCGCGTTTAATGCCAAGAGTTAAAGCGTATTTTTTGTTGGCCCAAAAGGCTTCGTTGTTTTTCACATTAACAATTTGGATGCGTGAGTCATTTTCCGCAAAACTTTCCATTACTTCCAAAGTTTCGTCAACCGAGGCGTCGTTTATAAGTATAATTTCAAAATTTGAATAATCTTGCTGTTGCCAAAACGGAATATTTTTTTTAAGATTTTCAGCTTCGTTTTTGGCACAGACAATAAGAGAGACGGAATATTTCTCCGAAGTAATTCTTTCTGAAGTTTTTAAAAAAGCAAGTTTCGAAAAAAAGAGGTAATAAACACAGTTAATCAACGCGACCGCGCCAAAAACGTAAAGTAACACCATAAAGATTTATGATTTTAGATAGTTGATTTGTGTTTGAATGTGGTATTTATTTGGAATTAGAAGTTTCCAATTTGTGGCTTTCCTCTGCACAGTTTTCAAACTGATCTGGAGTTTTTCCGCAGTAACCGCAAGCTTGACCTTCTTTGTTCAAAAAAGGGCTTTGACTGGCGCAGGTTCCGGCAAATTTACCGTCCTTTTTGGCCCATAATTTAATTGCGATACCGGCAACTGCAAGTAATAATAATACTAATGTTATAAGTAAAAGTTTCATGACTTTATTTTAAAGTGCAAAAATACAATCTTTCTTGTTGTTTTGCTCGGAATTTAAGTATTTTTAGCCTCCATTTTAAATATTTTAACGATGCCGAAATCATTCGCTTTTTTATTCATTTCTATGTTCGCCTTATTGATTTTTTCATGCAAAAATGAAACACAAGACTCCAAAAAAATGGAAACTGAAAGCGCAGTTTTGGATACGGTCCAGAAACCACCGATGAAGCGAGCTCCTAAAAAAGACTTGACGCCAGAAGATATTGCTTTGATAAAAAGTGTAATGTCCCGCATAATGACCGAACCACAGTTAAAACAATATGCAAGTTATTTGGTAACCGCTGGCATGGGAACGATGCTTTCAGAAGATAAAGGACCTTATACTGTTTTTGCTCCTTCAACAATTGCACTTGAATCTTTTACAGGGGAGAAAAAGAAATTTTATGCTACGCCAGACAATAAACCGAAGTTGGAAGAAATGTTGAAATCATACATAGTTCAGGGGAAAATGGATAAAGAAATTTTGCTGCAAACCATCAATAAAAGTGGAAAGGTGAAGTTGAAAACGCTTGCTGGGGTTACTTTAACAGCTACAAAATCTGGTGAAGATATCGTTATTTCTGACGGAAAAGGAGCAAATGCGAAAGTATTGAAAGGTAGTATTGAAAGTTCAAACGGAGTGGTTTACGTTTTGGATGGTTTGCTGAATGCTAACTAAAAAACGTTCACTTCCGGTTCAATAAAAATTCCGGTCATTCCCTTTACCTTTTTTTGGATATCCATGGCGAGTTGCCAGATTTCCTTACCTGTGGCGTTTCCATAATTCACCAAAACCAGAGCTTGATTTTTGTGAACACCTGCGTCGCCGAAACGCTGCCCTTTATATCCTGATTTTTCAATTAGCCAACCTGCGGGAATTTTAAATTCCGTTGGTGATACTTCATAAAAAGGAGCTTCAGGAAACTTTCTTCTAAATTCCTGAAATGTTTCTGAATCAATCATAGGGTTTTTAAAGAAACTGCCACTATTACCCAAAACCTTTGGGTCTGGAAGTTTTGATTGGCGAATGGCGATTACCGCTTCGGAAATATCTTTGATGGTGGGTTTTTCAATATTTTTTTCGGCCAAGTTCTTCTGAATATCGCCGTAGGAAATACTGGTTTTGTGATGTTTTTTAGTAAGTCGAAAAGTTACGCTGGTAATGATGTATTTTCCTTTTGCTTCATTTTTGAAGATGGAGTTTCGGTAGTTAAAAGCACATTCGGCTTTGGTAAATTCCCGTTCCTTTAAAGTTTTAATTTCAATTGTATTACAACTTTCAAAAGTATCTTTCAATTCCACGCCATAGGCGCCAATATTCTGGATGGGGGCAGTGCCAATGTTTCCTGGAATTAATGAGAGATTTTCTAAACCACCAAAATCTTTTGAAATACAATATTGAACAAACGAATGCCAGTTTTCTCCGGCCATTGCTTTTACAAAAACTTCCGTTTCAGTTTCTTTTAGGATTTCAGTTCCCTTTAAGTTTATGTGAAGCACAAACGAATTCAAATCACCAGTCAATAGCATATTACTTCCTCCACCGAGGATGAAAAGCTCTTCGGCAGGTTTTTCGGAAAGTACTTGTTTTAGTTCGTTAATACTTTCAACCGAAACAAAATAGCGAGCCTTGCAATCTATGCCAAAAGTATTGTAATTTTTAAGCGATTTGTTTTCTTCAACACGCATTAATCCTTATATTTCTGAAGGGCAATTTTCAAGATTTCCACTGCCCGAACCAGGCTTTCTTTTTTCAAAACGTAAGCAATCCGAATTTGGTTCAAGCCTACGCCAGGGCTGGAATAGAAACCTGCGGCGGGAGCCACCATAATGGTTTCGCCTTTGTCGTCAAATTCTTCCAAAAGCCACTGCGCAAAAGCGTCACTGTTTTTTATGGGAAGTTGCACTATGCAATAAAACGCACCTTTTGGTTCGCCCACTTGCACTCCGGGAATAGCTTTTAAAGCATTAACCAATGTGTTTCTTCTGTCTTGATATTCAACAATTACTTCGTCAAAATAGCTTTGTGGAGTTTGCAAAGCCGCTTCACTCGCGATCTGTGCAAATGTTGGAGGGCTTAGTCTTGCCTGTGCAAATTTGAGTGCAGTAGCTATAACCTGTTTGTTTTTTGAAACCAAATAGCCAATACGCGCACCGCACATGCTATATCTTTTTGAAACTGAATCGATAATGATTCCGTTTTCTGCTAAGCTTTCCTCTTCAAGAATGGAGTAGTGGTTGTAACCATCATAGGTAAACTCACGATACACTTCGTCTGCAACCAAAAACAAGTCGTGTTTTTTTACAATTTTAGCCAAGGTTTGTATTTCTTCCTTAGAATAGAGATATCCGGTTGGATTTCCTGGGTTGCAAATTAGGATTGCCTTTGTTCTTGGTGTAATTAGTTTTTCAAACTCCGAAATGGGAGGTAACGCAAAATTGTTTTCAATCTTTGAAATAACTGGAACAATCTTTACGTCTGAAGCTGTTGCAAAACCGTTGTAATTCGCATAAAATGGTTCAGGGATTATAATTTCATCACCTGCATCTGCAATACTTCCCATAGCAAACAGAAGTGCTTCACTACCACCAGTTGTAACAATGATATTATTTGCTTCAACAGGAATGTTGTTGTTTTTATAATAATTTGCAATTTTTTCGCGGTATTCTTGCGAGCCTTCGGAACGGGTATAGGCAAGAATTTCCAAATTGTGGTTTGCCACGGCTTCCATCGCAATTTCGGGCGATTTAATATCAGGCTGACCAATGTTTAGGTGATATACGGTTTTATTTGCTTTGTAGGCTTTTTCTGCGTATGGTACCAGTTTGCGGATGGGTGATTCCGGCATGTTTTTCCCTTTATTTGAAACTGAAGGCATAGTGTATTTATTTGTCGCAAAGTTGCAAAATATATTTTATAATTCCATTGTGACCATAGCAACATTCGCCTTTTTTTTATACCTTCAACTGTTTTCAAAAAAATTCTTAAAAATTTGCGCAAATCATGGTTTTTTCTTGTGATAGTTTGCTTTTGTGCCTCAATTTCGGCACAAACGGGCTTTTTTTTGCAAAATAATAAAAAGAAGAGTCGAATCCCTTTTCGATTGGTGAACAATCTACCTATTGTTGAAGTGGAAATCAACGGCTCCACACTATCCTTTATTCTTGATACGGGGGTGAGATCTAGCATCCTTTTTAGTTTGGAAGCATCTGATAGTGTTCAGTTTCGGAACACATCTCCCTTATTTTTGCAAGGTTTGGGAGCTGGGGGAACAATAGAAGCTCTCAAAAGTTTAAACAATAAAGTTAAAGTTGGCGATGCAATGGACTGGAACCACTCCATCTACATTATTTTTGATAGTTCTCTTAATTTTTCTCCAAGAATGGGCATTCCGATCCACGGTATTTTGGGGAATGAATTTTTTCAGAATTTCATTGTTAAGATTAATTATTCTTCCCAATTCATAACCATTTATGACCCTAAAAAGTATTCTTTAAAATCTTGCAAAAAATGTGAGGATCTACCTTTAAATTTTGTGGGAAGCAAACCGTATATTTCTTTAAAAGTTGCTTCACAGGAAAAGGAGGAAGAAGTTAAGTTACTCGTTGATTCTGGCTCAAGTGATGTGATTTGGCTTTTTGATGATTACGATTTCATTAAAGAAACCCCTAAAAATTATTTTAAAGATTTTTTGGGGCTTGGACTTAGTGGAAATATATTTGGCAAGCGTGCCCGAATTCCAGACCTTATTTTGGGCAATTACCATCTAAAAGAAGTGAATACTTCCTTCCCCGAAGAAATTGCAATAATGAAAGCTCGCTATTACGAAGACAGGGACGGTAGTTTGGGTGGTGGTTTTTTGAGTAGGTTTACTGTTACTTTTGATTATGGGAACAAACTGGTTCGATTTAAGAAAAACAGTAAATTTAACGACCCTTTCAATTATAATATGAGCGGGATAACGCTTGAGCATGATGGAATGGAACTGGTGAAAGAAAAACAGCAATCTCCTGTTTTTTCAGACAGAGCAAACCAATTTGATAATTTCACAAGAAACAGCGTATCGATAACAACCGAAATCCATTTCTCATTGGTTCCAAAATATGTTGTGGCCGAAGTACGCGAAGGTTCTCCGGCTGCTTTGGCTGGAATTGAGAAAGGAGATGAAGTAATAAGCATAAATGGAAAGCCTAGTTATCAATATGAACTCTACCAATTGATCGAAATGTTCTCAACCGATGAAGGCAAACGGATATATATAGAGTTTAAAAGAGGCTTATACACAAACAGGGTAAAATTCTACCTTAAAAGTGTATTCTAAAAAAAAATTCGGCTGGAGAAAATTGCTCCAGCCGAATTTTTTTTAAGAGTAAAGTTTTTAGCTTTTTTCCAAAACACTACTGGAGTCGCTCATCACTTCACCTTTTATTTTTAAGGCCACCATAGGTTCGCTTGCATTTGAATAAACGGTAATAGTTTTTCTGATTGGACCAACACGGTTGGTGTCATACTTAACCTGAATGGTGCTGCTAGCGCCAGGAGCAATGGGGCCATCGGGTTTTTTTGGGACAGTACATCCACAGCTGGATTTTACATCACTAATAATAAGGGGAGCATCTCCTGTATTAGTGAATTCAAATACGCGAACGCCATCACTACCTTTTGCAATGGTGCCGTAGTCCACGGTGTCGTCCTTGAAACTAATTTTTGCTTGTTGCGCCTGTGCGGCAAAACCGATAAAGGCAACAAGAGCCATAAGAGCTAATTTTTTCATGATTTTGTTTTTTTAATGATTGCTAAAGTAAATAACTTTTGAACAACGAGCAAAATAACTTATTCACTTTTATTATCCTTGAGATATAATTACTTTTGCATCTCATTGTACAAATACCAGACCAAAGTATGGCTTTAGAAGCAAAATATAATGCAAAACAGATTGAAAACAAGTGGTATAGCTATTGGATGGAAAATAAATATTTTCATTCAGAAGTTGACGAGAGAACGCCATACACCATCGTCATTCCACCTCCAAACGTAACTGGTGTCCTGCACATGGGCCATATGCTCAACAATACCTTGCAAGATGTTTTGATTCGTCGTGCACGTTTACAGGGGTTTAACGCTTGCTGGGTACCGGGTACCGATCACGCCTCTATTGCTACGGAAGCTAAAGTGGTTGCAAAACTAAAAGCCGATGGAATTGATAAAGCAACCCTTTCCCGCGAAGAGTTTTTAGAACATGCTTGGGACTGGACCCATAAACACGGTGGAATAATTCTGGAACAGCTTAAAAAACTTGGTGCCTCTTGCGATTGGAAACGAACCAAGTTCACTATGGACGAAGAAATGTCTGCTTCTGTGATAAAGGTATTTGTAGATTTATACCGAAAAGGAAACATCTATCGAGGTTATCGAATGGTTAATTGGGATCCCCAAGCAAAGACTACACTTTCTGACGAAGAGGTTATTTACGAAGAAAAACAGGGAAATCTCTATTACCTGAACTATAAAATTGAAGGTAGCGATGATATATTGACCATCGCCACAACTCGTCCTGAAACCATTTTAGGCGATACTGCAATATGTATAAACCCAAATGACGAGCGTTTTGCTCACCTTCGAGGAAAAAAAGCCATTGTTCCCGTTAGCAATCGCGTGATTCCTATCATTGAAGACGAATATGTAGATATCGAGTTTGGTACAGGTTGCTTAAAAGTAACCCCTGCACACGATGAAAACGACAAGATGCTGGGCGACAAACACAATCTTGAAATCATAGATATTCTGAATGACAATGGAACCTTGAACAGTTTCGGCCTTCATTACGAAGGTAAAGACCGTTTCGTGGTTCGTAAGGAAATAGTAAAGGAACTTGAAGAAATGGGCGTGGTTTCAAAAATTGAGACCCATATGCACAAAGTTGGTACGAGCGAGCGTACTGGTGCAGTAATAGAGCCAAAACTCAGCGACCAATGGTTCCTTAAAATGAAAGAACTTGCACAGCCTGCTTTAGATGCCGTGCTTGAAAAAGAGGTGCATCTTTTCCCAGAAAAATTCATAAATACATACCGCCACTGGATGGAAAACGTGCGAGATTGGAACATCTCTCGCCAACTTTGGTGGGGACAACAAATCCCAGCGTATTTCTACGGTGATGGTAAAGAAGATTTCGTAGTTGCCGAAACCATTGAAGAAGCGCTTAAACTAGCAAAAGAGAAAACCAATAACTCACAACTCACCGCAAGCGAATTAAAACAAGATCCAGATGCGCTAGACACTTGGTTCTCCTCGTGGTTATGGCCAATAAGCGTTTTCAACGGAATCTTGGAGCCGGATAACAAAGAAGTTAATTATTACTACCCGACTAACGACCTCGTTACCGCCCCCGAAATATTGTTTTTCTGGGTAGCAAGAATGATTATTGCTGGATACGAATACCGAAACGAAAAACCGTTCACAAACGTTTACTTAACAGGAATCGTGCGTGATAAGCAACGTAGAAAAATGAGTAAATCCCTAGGTAACTCTCCTGATCCTATAGATTTAATGAACGTTTACGGTGCCGATGGTGTGCGTGTAGGGATGCTTTTAAGCTCTCCAGCGGGTAACGATTTAATGTTCGACGAAGACCTCTGCAAACAGGGGAGCGGCTTCGTAAACAAAATCTGGAACGCTTACCGTTTAATTGACGGTTGGGAAGTTTCCTTGGAAAAAGAACAATCCCAAAGCGACATTACCGCCCTGCACTGGTATAGAAACAAATTTCAAAAAACACTGGCAGAAATTGAAGATCATTACAGCAAATACCGAATCAGTGATGCTTTAATGTCAACTTATAAATTGGTTTGGGACGATTTCTGTTCTTGGCTTTTAGAAATGGTAAAACCACCTTTCGGCGAAAAGATTTCAGAAAAAACCTATTTGGAAGTAATATCTGTATTAGAAGATAATTTAAAAGTATTACACCCTTTCGTTCCCTTTATTTCTGAGGAAATTTGGCAACACATCACACAACGTGATATTTCCGAAGCTTTAATAATTGCTGAATGGCCAAAAATGGAATCTTATAATGAACAAATCATAAAAGACTTCGAATTCGCTTCTGAGGTAATCTCCGGAATCCGTAACATCCGCAAAGAAAAAAACATTTCCTTTAAGGACACCATCAAGCTGTCAGTTCTTAATAACGACAATGCTTCAAAAGAATTTGATGCGGTAATATCAAAACTCGGCAATGTTTCAGAGTTGAATTACATTTCAGAAAAACTGGATGGCGCCCTAACATTTCGCGTAAAGAGCAACGAATATTTCATCCCAATTACCGGTGCCTTAAACGTAGAAGAAGAAATTGCAAAGCTTTCCGAAGAACTAAAATACACCGAAGGTTTCCTAAGAAGTGTTCAAGGGAAATTAAAAAACGAGCGTTTCGTAAGTGGCGCCCCCAAACAGGTTGTGGCTTTGGAAAAACAGAAAGAAGCGGATGCTTTGGCGAAGATTGAAACTTTGAAGGCTAGTCTTCAAGGATTAAAATAATATTTTTTACTGAATAAAAGACCTATCAGATTTTAAAATCTGATAGGTCTTTTAAATTAAAAGCAGTTAAAAACTCTTAATTTATTCTAAAACAAGGTTAATTTCTAATTTTTGAAATGTTTTGCCCGTAACTTGTTCACAAAGAAAACAATTATGGACCAAGCAAAATATAATGAAATGGAAGCAATGCTTCACAAACTGGAAGATATAAAAAACAGTCAAAAAAGTATTATTGACAAAATAAACCACGTAATAACAGATCTTTTCCAGCACCCAGATAAGGACTTAGAGAAAGCAATGGAAGCCGCCCACGAGCGCGCATCAGAAAATGTTGATAAAATTAGTGAAGCAATAGAGGATTACGAAATAGAATTCAACAAGGCACAGCAGGCCTAATTACTTTCGGTATAAAAAGTACTGATTCACGGCCTCAATATAGAGTTGTTTGGCCTCATCACAGGTAAGTCCGCGGGTTTGGAAAAGCGCATTGGTTTTAAAAGCAGAAATATGGGGCTTGCCGCCGGTCGGTGTATGGTCAGCATTAGTAGCTCGTTTATAATAAGCATATAATCGCAACAGAACATCTGCAGGAAAAGGCTCCGTATGCTCATTGATGCTCTTCACGGCATTCTTAAAGGCTATATCAAGCTCTTCCGAAGTCATTATTTTTCAGCGATTATTGAAATTCCTCCTTTAACTTTTTGGTTGAGTGCAACTTTTATTTTTGCATCAAGCGGAAGAAAAATATCTACACGTGATCCAAATTTTATAAAACCGCTATCTGATGTTTGCTCCACTTCTTGGTTTACTTCGGCATAATTTACAATCCGTCTTGCCATTGCTCCAGCAATTTGCCTGAACAAAACATCTCCGAAAGCATCATTTTTCACAACAACCGTTGTGCGTTCATTCTCTTCAGAAGACTTTGGATGCCATGCTACCAAATATTTTCCTGGATGATATTTGCTATAAACCACTTTTCCACTAACAGGATAGCGAGTTATATGCACATTTATTGGGCTCATAAAAACAGAAACCTGCAATCTCTTATCGTTGAAATATTCGTTTTCAAAGACTTCTTCAATAACCACAACTTTTCCATCAACCGATGATAAAACATAATCTGGATGTACCAAAAAATTTCGTTTCGGGTTTCTAAAAAACTGTAAGACCAACAGCAAAATTATTATCAAAGAAATAATTACTCCACCGCGAATGGTTTGATCTCCCACAAACACATTTGCCAAAAGGCTAAGCCCGATAACAATTACCAGCGCTATAAAAATAATTTTGAAACCTTCTTTATGAAACATTGTCTACAATTAATAAAAATGCATATATAAATGGGCTGGCATAAATAATACTGTCCAACCGGTCATACAACCCGCCGTGGCCCGGCATAATGATTCCACTGTCTTTAACACCAGCCTGTCTTTTAAATTTAGATTGTATTAAATCTCCAATCGTTCCAAAAACAGCAACAATAATAGCCATCACTATCCAAACCCACAATGGATACTTTTCAGCATCCATCGGCCGGTAGTTTTCCAACACTTTAAAGATAACGAATCCTGCCAAAAGAGCACCCAACATGCCACCAACAAAACCTTCAACAGTCTTTTTGGGTGAAATGCGTTCTAAAAGTTTTCGTTTTCCTAAATTTTTTCCGATGAGGTAGGCAAACGTATCATTGCTCCAAACTAGTATGAAAACCGCCACGATTATTTCCGGCATAAATCTACCGTCAATATTCATAATTGGTATTAGGGTAAGAAAAACGAAACCGCTTATAATATAGAAGACTACGGTAACGTATTTTTTCTTTTCAAACATTGGGATTTTGCTTGTCCACAATACGTCTTTCAATAAAAAAAGATTGACAAAACCACTTAAAATCAAAAGAAGATAAACAGCATTATCTTCAAAAACGTTATAGCTTAAAAAATAAAATGCAGCTGCAAGCAGAAAATAGGCAAGATAGCTGGTAAGGTGAACCAGTTTTAAATATTCGCTTAAAGTGATAACTGCAAGTACAAAGAAGAGCCCCATAAACCATTCGCGCGAAGTGAACATTGCAAAAATGATGATCGAAATGTATAATACGCCCGATAGGGTCCGTACGAGAATTTCCTTCATATTATAAGTCTTCCAGTAGCAACAAATATAGGTTTTTTGTGCTACTTCCATAACTCATAAAATCCTTTTCTTTTTCGGTTTCAAAGTCTTGAATAGTAGTAATGTTACTGGGAATGTAACCAGAACTTTGGTTTTTTATAGTCCGTAAGCCTTCGCTGATGGTATCAACAATCTGGCTAGTTGTCGCAAAAATGATAAAGTTATAGGGAAGTTCATTCAGTTTCTTTTCCTTTATTTGGTTTGAGGAGAGCAAAATGGAACCATTGTTTGAAACCAATGATTCACAAGTTGAAAGAAAGAATTTTGAATCCGAGCTTTTTGTAAAGTTGAGGTTGAAACCATCAAATTTTTTGGAAAGCATTTCGTTTACGCAAAACACTTCCTGCTCATACCAATCGTTTTCGAGCATTATATTGTCAAATGCTTCGGTTGCCTCTTCCCAATTTTCACAATAAATAAATTTACCGCCGTTATTTTTAAAATTATAGGTAAATTTTTCGTCAATGGGAAGTTTTTGCTCAGGGTAATAGGTGCTATGATCGGCTTTCTCGGCGCGCTTGGCCTTTTCTTCCGATTTATAATTAGGGTTTAAAAGCCTTTTAAATAGACTCATTAATAATGAATTGAGGAGTTCGTAAATACGTTATACTTCAAATATATAAAACTATATTGAAGTTGTGTTGCCAAAAAAAGTTTTATTACGAAATCAAAAAGTGGCAACAATTAAGTTGTTGCCACTCTTGTTGCATCTTCTGGTATTTCGAAAGGACGGTCGCCAAATATTTTTTGAAGGTTGTCCTTGAAAATAACTTCTTTTTCTAGCAATACGTTCGCCAATTCGGTCAATTTATCTTTGTTTTCTTCTAAGATTCTTACCGCACGATCGTATTGTTCTTCTATAAGTTTTGAAATTTCCTTGTCTATAAGCTCAGCAGTTTTTTCGCTATACGGCTTGCTAAAGTTGTATTCAGACTGTCCGCTACTGTCGTAATAAGTTAGGTTTCCAATTTTATCGTTCAGGCCGTAAATGGTCACCATTGCACGTGCCTGCTTGGTCACTTTTTCAAGATCGCTCAATGCTCCTGTGGAAATTCGGTTGAAAATCACTTTTTCTGCTGCACGGCCACCTAGGGCGGAGCACATTTCATCCAACATTTGTTCAGGGTGGATAATAAGCCTTTCTTCTGGTAAATACCAAGCAGCTCCCAAAGATTGGCCTCGGGGCACTATGGTAACTTTAACTAATGGGGCGGCGTGCTCAAGCATCCAGCTTACAGTGGCGTGACCAGCCTCATGGAATGCAATGGCGCGTTTTTCGTCCATTGTCATTATCTTATTTTTCTTTTCCAGACCGCCAACAATTCTATCAACTGCGTCAAGGAAATCTTGTTTGTCCACCGCTTTCTTGCCATTTCGGGCGGCAATAAGCGCAGCTTCGTTACAAACATTCGCAATGTCTGCTCCAGAGAATCCAGGAGTTTGTTTTGCTAGAAAATCTGTATCCAGCTCAGTATCTTTTTTAATGGGGCGCAAGTGTACTTCAAAGATCTCTTTGCGTTCGCGAACATCTGGAAGGTCCACATAAATTTGTCTGTCAAAACGTCCGGCACGCATCAAAGCTTTATCTAAAACATCAGCTCGGTTTGTGGCGGCTAAAACAATTACGTTTGTATTGGTTCCAAAGCCGTCCATTTCGGTTAGGAGCTGGTTCAAAGTATTTTCGCGTTCGTCATTGCTTCCTGAGAAGTTGTTTTTACCTCGGGCACGACCAATGGCGTCAATCTCGTCAATAAAAATAATGGCGGGCGATTTGTCTTTTGCTTGTTTAAAAAGATCGCGTACACGAGAAGCACCAACACCCACAAACATTTCAACAAAATCTGAACCTGAAAGTGAGAAGAAAGGAACTTTGGCTTCGCCTGCAACAGCTCTTGCCAAAAGGGTTTTACCTGTTCCGGGAGGGCCTACCAATAATGCTCCTTTTGGGATTTTGCCTCCCAAGGAAGTATATTTTTCAGGTTGTTTCAAGAAATCCACAATTTCCTGTACTTCCTCTTTGGCACCTTCAAGGCCTGCAACGTCTTTGAAAGAAGTTTTCACATCGATCTTTTCGTCAAAAAGTTTTGCCTTGGATTTGCCAATATTGAATAATTGGCCACCAGCGCCACCGCCACCGCCCGAAGACATACGACGCATTATGAAAATCCAGATACCGATGATAATGACAAAAGGTAAAATACCCATTAAAATATCGCCCCAAACGTTATTGTCTGTTTCGAAATTTAAAGGGGTAGTCAAACCGTTTTCTGTTTTTATATCCTGAAAATCTTTTTGAAAGAGTTGAAGATCACCAAATTCAAATTGATAATCAGGGTCATTTGGGCCTGGTGCTAAAAAGGAAGGTGTGTTTCCTTTTTTGGAATGGATTTCCTTTTCTTTTGCAACACTTGTAAGATAAACTTTAGCGATTTTTTTGTTAATGATGTCAACTTTTTCAACATCGCCGTTTTTCAAAAATTCCTCAAACTTTGCTTGGTTTGTTTTTTCAGGCTGTGACCAACTACCGCCTCCAAAAATTTGGATGCCAAAAAACAAAAGTATTATTGCCGCATATATCCAATAATAATTGGGCTTCGGTCGTTTTGAATCGCTCTTCTTATTTTTATTTTCTTCGGCCATATGGCTATTTTCTTTTAGTTTGTTGTTTCTATTTTAACTGATTTTGCATCACCCCAAAGTCCTTCAATATCATAAAAATCGCGGATATGCTTCTGAAAAACGTGTACAACAACGTGCACATAGTCCATAAGGATCCATTCTGCGTTGTCGCTTCCTTCAACGTGCCAAGGTTTTTCTTTTAAAGCTTTGCTAACTGATTTTTGAACGGAATTCACAATGGCGTTCACCTGTGTGTTTGAGGTACCATTACATATTATAAAATAATCACAAACGGTATTTTCTATATCTCTTAGGTCAAGAATTTCAATATCATTTCCCTTTACATCTTCAATCCCTCGTATTATTTGAGTAATAAGTTGATCTGTTTCTGCTTGTTTTTTCTGCATTAATTATTTTTCTTTTCTTTTTCGCAAAGTTATTACTTTTTTGTTTCTTGAAGCGCCTTAAAAGCGTAATACTAAAACATAAATATCGTTTTGAAGATAATCAAACTTAGTGCCATTGATTCTACTAATACTTACTTAAAGCAATTGGCAAAAGAAACCCAATTGCTGGATGAAACTGTATTGGTTACAGAAAACCAGCTTTCAGGTCGTGGGCAAATGGGCAATGGCTGGCTTTCAAAGAAAGGCCAAAGCCTTACATTCAGCATCTTTAAAGAGTTTAAAGAACTATCGGCAGAGCGTCAATTTTTAATTTCAATGGCTGTTTCATTAGCTATATTGGAAGCCATAAACCGCTTGAATGTTCCAAATATTTCAATAAAATGGCCAAACGACATATTGTCAGCCAATACGAAAATAGGCGGGATTTTGATTGAAAATGTACTTGAAGGCAGTTTTATTAAATATTCAATAATAGGATTTGGAGTAAACGTGAATGAAACAGACTTTCCAAATCTGCCACAAGCAAGCTCAATGAAGCTTGAAACTGGCAAAACATTTCAGTTGGAAGAAGTTCTTCATAGAATTTTGAAAGCCGTTTTCAAAAATTTAAAAAACCTTTCAACAGCCGATTTATCAAAAATAAAGCAAATATATGAGAGCGAATTATTTCGAAAAGGCAAGGTTTCGGTTTTTGAAACACCGGATGGTTTGCGATTTAACGGAATAATAAAAGGTGTTTCTGAAATAGGAGAACTTATTTTGGAAACCGAAAACGGTCCATTTCATAAATTCCAATTAAAAGAAGTAAAATTGATTTACTAATAACAGAACTAAGCCTGCTCTAAGTTTGAAGCAATCGTATCTATAAATTTTGAAATCGGTCCTTTTACCATCATAGCCATCATCGCGTTGAATTCGCCTTCAAAAAGCAACTCTACGGTTGATGTGTTTTCAGTAACTTCCTCAATATTTCCAATCAATGTAAAAGGAATTTTATCACTAATTGCTCCTAAAACCACTTTGTTGGGTTTTTCAACTTCCTTTACTTCCAATGCAATTTCAGGCATTCCCTTTAAAGCAAAAACAAATGCATTTTCTCTAATAACCTCAAATTTGCTGATGTTCTCAGGCATTAATGTTTCAAAATTCTTTACCTCGGTTAAAAAATCACAAAGGTCTGCTGCGGATTTTTGTGTAGTTACTTTTTTACTATTTAGTTTCATTTTGTGATTTTTGAATTAATAATACTATTTCCCCCAAACAGCAGGATTTTTCCGCCATTCAGAAAGCAAGACCGCTTCTTCAGAATTGATATACCTTGATTTTTCGGCCTCTTTCAGCAACATTTCATAATTACTCAAAGTGTTCAAGGTAACATTTGCTTTTTTGAAATTTTCTTCTGCAGTACTAAAACCGTAGCTAAAAATTGCAAGCATTCCTTTTACATTCGCATCTGCTTCTTTTAATGCTTCTACCGCCAACAAACTGCTTTTTCCAGTGCTAATTAGGTCTTCAACAACAATTACATTTGTGTTTTTTTCTAAATGGCCTTCAATTTTATTTTGGCGTCCGTGACCCTTTGCTTCGGGACGTACGTAGCAAAAAGGAACGTTCAAATAATCAGCAACCAAAGCACCAATTCCTATCGCGCCAGTGGCTACACCTGCTATCATTTCAGGCTTTCCGTAGAGTTCTTCAATCTGTTTTGCAAGGTTTTCACGTATATAGTTTCGTATCATGGGATAGGAAAGTGTAATGCGATTGTCGCAATAAATTGGAGATTTCCATCCAGATGCCCATGTAAAAGGGTTTTGTGGTTGCAATTTAATTGCATTAATTTGCAATAGTAACGCAGCGGTTTTTTGTGCCGTTTCTTTGTTTAATATCATTGTGCAAATGTATAAAGTTTTTGTAAAAGATATTCCCATTATTCTTTCAACAGAAGAAAATATTGGGAAACATTACACAACCATTCCTTTAAAACAGGCACGTTTTAAAAAGTTGGTGAAGAAAATAAACAATGGCGAACTGCTTTACGTGAACCTGTACCACAAAAATGCGGAGAAACTGGAACGCTATCTTCGCAAAAAAATAAAGGTAGTTGAAGCCGCTGGCGGATTGGTCTATAACAGTAAAAAGGAGATTCTTTTTATTCGCCGAAACAAAAAATGGGATCTTCCCAAGGGCAAAATTGAAAAAGGGGAAACCCACCGAGAGGCTGCCATTCGTGAGGTTGTTGAAGAGACGGGCGTGAAGGATCTGGAGATTCGTAATTTTTTAATGACCACCTATCACGTTTTTACCCGAAACAATAAGTTCCGGCTGAAAATAACCTATTGGTACGAGATGTTCAGCGATTACGACGGCCCACTCATTCCCGAGCCCACGGAAGGAATCAAAAAAGTAAAGTGGAAAAATTTTGAAAAGTCGCAAGTAGCACTGCTGGATTCTTATGAAAATATAAAGCTACTTTTTCCGAAAGAATACTTAACCACCCACCCGAACGATAGGATATCGGAGGTGTGATTTTTCGTAATACGGCGATTGTTTGTGAATCCAATCCAATTGTAAATACCAGTTTTTCGCAAATACAGGTTCGTTGTGCTTTTTGTTTTCAAACTCTCTTTTGATTTCAGGGTTTTCATTTAAGAATTTTTCAGCCATATCTTCCCAAACGTAGGGCGAAAAACCTTCTTTTTGCTGAAGGATTGCATCGAAAAAATTCCAGTTAAAAAAAGAATCTGGAGCTGATGGTTCTAATGTTTCCAATAAATAGCGAACGCCAGGTTGTTTTGTTTTTACTAAAATATCTCCTGATTTAACGGAAACATTTTCTGTTTTTTTCGCGACTTCGGTTTTGTAGTGAAGGTAATGCCCTTCAAAAGGATTTTTAACTGTTTCGAAACTTTTTATGCTGTAAACTTCAGCGGAAATTGTGGTGTCATTTTTAAATTCATTGAATTCAATATTGTTCAATTTTAAAAGTTCAATCACGTTCCAATATCCTTTCGGAACAATATATGCCGAAGGAATTGATACGGAATCCGTTGCTTTATAATAATTGTAATACGTAATATCTTTTATAAAAGGTTTATCGCGAAAATATTTTAAACGTTCCGCTCCCGTAATGGCGCTCGGCACCATTTTTCCTTCAAACCCTTTAAATTTCAATATCGAAGTTTTAGAGGAATCCACTTCCCAAGAAATAGGGTAGTAGCTTCCAATTTTATTTTTTTCGAATAAATTCCTCCGTAGTGTTTTAATTTTATCTGCATCTGCATCGGCAATATTTATAAAAGTTTTCATCAACTCATACGTGCCATCAACCCTTTGTTTATAAGGTTTCAACATATGGGTTTCCACCATCATTCCCAAAGTGTTGAACAATGAAGTGTAACCTGTTGAATAACGTGGTGAATCCATGAATTGGTCAAATCCTTTTTCGGGAACTTCGTTGAAAACATTTACATAAGGCGTTATATCCCAATTTTTTTGATGGAGCGAATCCTCCAATTGCGGCATTAGTGAAGTGTGTAAATAATTTCCCAATTCCCCGCCCAATTTGTTGTGTTGCGTAAAAAGATGTGTGAGCACATATTGGTAATCTGCGCCATTGCTAACGTGATTGTCAATAAACAAATCTGGGTTTAGCCAATGAAAAATTTCTGCGAAAGCGTGGGCGTTTTTACTGTCTGATTTTATAAAATCCCGGTTCAAATCATAATTTCTAGCGTTACCGCGAAAGCCGTATTCTTCAGGACCGTTTTGATTGGTTCGGCTGGTGCTATTTCTGTTTAAAGCACCGCCAATGTTGTATATAGGGATCGTTGCGATTATAGTATTTTTCGGTGTTGGAATTTTATTTTCAGCATAATCGCGAAAAAGTAGCATCGTGGCGTCAATGCCGTCGGGCTCCCCAGGATGGATTCCGTTGTTTATTAGTAATACGTTTTTGCCATTTTTTGAAAATGCTTTATCAGTTTTCTTTTGATTTTTTTTTTGTGGATTAAATACAACCAAATGGAGCGGAAAGCCACTATCTGTCTGTCCTATTTCATAAACAGAGAGGGAAGGAAATTCCTTTTCCAAAACCAAATAAAACGCAATAACTTCATTATAAGTACCTGTCATTAAGCCCTTTGAAATTTCAAAAGTTGTGGTATAATAAATTTTCTCTTGGGAGCTTGCAATAGTTGTAAATAAAAAAAATGACCAAAAAAGAATTACCGAAAATTGCTTCATAAAATAGTTTTTATCAAATATATACAAAAGTCCATTTTCAAACAGAAACAAAGTGTGTATAAAAAAATAGGGCGCTAAATTCATAGCGCCCATAACCAAACAAAGGAATAATTACTAATTATAAACCAGCATCTTTTTCGTTTTTGAATTACCATTCTGTGAAACTGTGCAGAAATATGTTCCGTTTGCAATATTTAGCCCTTCCAAGGGAATGGTATAATTTCCTGCAACTTTTACAATGCTCTCATATTTGGAAACAATTCTGCCACTATTATCTATAATTATAACAGCTACATTTCCATCTTCAATAATGCAAAAATGGATTTTTTCGATACTATCATTCAAAATTTTGAAATTTTCTATTCCGCATTCATTTGCCGAATAATCATTTGTGGAGAGACTCCCTTCTTGTGAAAATATCTCTGTTTCAAAAAGGTAGTCGGTCTGAAATCCGGAAGCGCAAATTAATTTTGAAGTATTTCCAATAAAAACTGAACCACTGTTTCCCGTTAACCAGGCTGTGGGTTTTGGAGGTAATTGCCTCCAGATATCGGTGTTTGGATTGTAGAAATAGGTTTCGTCAGAAAAAGTGTCAAAAGTATTATCTGTGCTTCCTCCTGTCATAATCACACCATCACGCCAAGTTTGTGCTTCAAAAAAAGTTCTGGTCTGTCCCGGAAATGGCGCTTTTTCTTCCCAAGTAATTATAGAACGGTCAGTTGGGTCTATCGTTCCAACTCTTACGGTATCCCAATAATTGTTAGACAAAAAATTGTCGCTTCCACACATATAAACTAGTTTGTTGCCGTGAATTGCAAAACCTCCCCAACTTATACTGCTTCCAGGTGCCAACATTGGAGTGGCTTCCCTCCAACGATTGTAAGTGCTGTTATACAAATATGTTTTGTGCTGATAACCCCCAACCACATAAATCAAACTGTCTTGGTATGAAACCGCTCTGGCATCCACAATAGTTCTTGGAAAATCTGTGGCATCCGTCCAAGTGTCTGTTGCAATATTGTATTTCCGGACCTTTTTTATTGCATTTCCGGGCGTGGTCAACAATCCGCCAATTACATAGATAGTGTCTTTTAAAATTGCTGTTGCCCCGCCTAAAAGCTGCGTGGGAGGAGGCGCTACATTGGTCCAAGTATCTGTACTTAGCTGATAGCGTTGCGTAATAGGTGTAATTATACCAGCCTGATTTCTACCGGAAACCATAAAAAGATATCCGTCATCACCGTTGCTGTAACCTATTGTTTGCCCTGCACGGATTCGTTCGGGAATATCAGTACCCGAGCTCCATTGGGCTATTGCATTTGGAATTGCAAGTGAAAAGAATGCAATGTAAAATAGAAGTTTTTTCATAATGATTGATTTAGAATTCATTGAAATTTAAATCTTTATAAAGATTCAAATTTCAATTAGTTACGGACACAATCCATTTATCTACAAAAAGCATTTTAATGTTTACGAACAGTCATAGTTTGCGAAAATTTTAAGAAAACCGTCGTTGGTAGATACAATAAGGTTGTTTGTAGCAATTTTTTAAAAACTAAAGCACAAAACCGTATTTTTATACAATGCAAAAAAGATGGGCAAAACACGTTTTCTTTTGGTTGGCGTATCATTCCTTTGAGGTCTATACAGACTTTTTATGGATGCTGAACCAATACAATCTTTCTGTCTGGGAAGCTTTCAAAATGTCTTTTATTGCTGAAACGGTAATCCTTTTGGCGATAAAGCTGCCGATGGTTTATTTAATGTTTTACTTTCTGTCAAAATATACCGTAGAAAGACCCAATCGGTGGAAATTGGTTTTATCGCTCAGCACAATACTTATTTTGTTCAGTATTTTGGCACAACTTATTATAGTTTATGTGTTTTTACCAACGATTTATAAAGACGTAGATATTACGGAAACTCTCGCTTTTCAAGGAATAATCAACTCGTTTATGGATAAAATTTTTATTGCTGCTTTGGCTATTTCATTGAAACAAATGTCCAATAGCCAAAGACTTCGCGAAAGAGAAGCCTTGTTGGTAAAGGAAAAATTGAAAACCGAATTAACCTTGCTGAAATCACAAATCAACCCACATTTCTTGTTCAATACTTTGAATAACATCTATTCTTTAGCCCGAAAAAAATCTGACAAAACCCCCGAAGTTGTCCTCAAACTCTCGAAATTGCTACGTTTTGTGATGTATGAAACAAAACATCAGTCTATTCCTATAGAGAAAGAACTGGATTTTTTAAAGGATTATATTGAATTACACAAAATCCGTTATGATGATAGACTCAAGATCAATCTCATTTATGAGTTAGATGATTTGAAAGCGCAAATAATGCCGAATATTTTAACTCCTTTTGTTGAAAACGCTTTTAAGCACGGTGCAAGTCAATCAACAATGCTTTCTTTTATAGTTATTGAATTGAAACTTATTAAGAATGAATTGTATTTTAAAGTGGAGAATTCATTTGAGCCCAACATCATTAATAATGAAGAAGAAGGAATTGGTTTAAAAAATTTGCGTCGCCAATTGGAATTGATGTATCAAAATTTTAGCCTTCAAACCAAAAATGAAAATCAAAAATTTATTGCGGAACTTTCACTTAATTTAACCCATAAAGTATGACAATTAGATGCATTGTTGTTGAGGACGAGCCTTTGGCGATGGATGTAATGGTTGATTTCATCAATCAAGTTCCGTTTTTAATTTTGGAAAAGACTTGCACCGATGCCATTGCTGCAATGAAAATTTTGAATGAAAATAAAATTGATTTAATCTTTCTAGATATCCATCTGCCAAAATTGAAAGGTTTGGATTTTTTAAGCACATTAAAAAATCCACCAATGGTTATAATTACCACTGCGTATCACGAATTTGCTTTAAAAAGCTATGATTACAATGTGCTGGATTATCTTTTAAAACCCATTGAATTTAGCCGCTTTATGGTTGCGGTACAAAAAGCTGCAAATCATGTAAATAAAGAAGTTTTTGTTTCAGAAGAACCAACAAAAGAAGGGTTGTTTTTTACCGTAAACAAAAAGAAAGCCCGTGTTGCATTTCACTCCATTATTTATATTGAAAGTCAACGTGAGCAAGTGAAAATTGTTACTGAAACCAATACCATTCATACCCGCATTGCCCTCAGCGAATTGGAAAAACAGTTGCCAGATAGTTTTCTCCGCATCCATCGTTCCTATATAGTTTCAAAACTAAAAATTGACTTTGTAGATGCGCGAGAAATTGAATTACGCGGAAAGTATTTACCAATCGGTAGAAGTTATAAAAACGAAGTTCATTTGGCGTTAGGCATAAAATAAGAATCCCCGAAAACCGAAGTTCTCAGGGATTTTATTAAAATTAAAGGTATTTTATCCGTTCATCGAAATCAAGAACTCTTCATTGTTTCGAGTCTGTTTGATTCGGTCATTGATGAATTCCATTGCTTCCACAGGGTTCATATCTGCAAGATATTTGCGCAAAACCCACATACGTTGAAGTGTAGTTTCGTCAAGTAACAAATCGTCTCTACGTGTGCTGGAAGAAGTTAGGTCAATGGCTGGGAAAATTCTTCGATTGGAAATTTTTCTATCCAATTGAAGTTCCATGTTACCAGTTCCTTTGAATTCCTCAAAAATAACTTCGTCCATTTTGGAACCTGTTTCGGTCAAAGCCGTAGCAATAATAGTCAATGAACCACCATTTTCAATATTTCGGGCAGCACCAAAGAATCGTTTTGGTTTGTGAAGCGCATTTGCATCTACACCACCACTCAATATTTTACCACTGGCTGGTTGTACTGTGTTATAAGCTCGCGCCAAACGTGTAATGGAATCCAAAAGAATCACCACATCGTGGCCACATTCAACCAATCGCTTTGCTTTATCGATAACAAGGTTTGCTACACGAACGTGCTCACTGGCTTCTTTGTCAAAGGTTGAGGCAACCACTTCGCCACGAACGTTTCGTTGCATATCGGTAACTTCTTCGGGGCGTTCGTCAATCAATAGAACTATTTGGTAAACCTCTGGGTGGTTTGCTGCAATTGCGTTTGCAATATCTTTAAGCAACATGGTCTTACCAGTTTTAGGTTGTGAAACAATCATTCCACGTTGCCCTTTTCCAATAGGTGCAAAAAGGTCAATGATTCTTGTTGAAATAGTACTCTGCTTATCTGCAAGGTTGAATTTTTCTTGCGGGAAAAGAGGTGTTAAATGCTCAAAGGAAACACGGTCACGAACCACATTCGGGTTCAAACCGTTTATTTTGCTCACTTTTATTAATGGGAAATATTTTTCACCTTCTTTCGGAGGGCGCACTTCACCTAAAACAGTATCTCCTGTTTTTAGGCCGAAAAGACGAATCTGCGATTGTGAAACGTAAATATCATCAGGAGATGAAAGATAGTTGTAATCACTAGAACGTAAGAAGCCGTAACCATCCTGCATAATATCAAGCACACCTTCGCTTTCAATTATTCCGTCAAACTCATAATCTGGCTCGCGGTATCGGTTTCGTGAATCTTTGTTTCCATTGTTCCGGTTGTCCTGTACGTTGCCGTCTTTTTGTTTGTGGGATTGGTGTTTTTGACGGTTATCAGAATTTGGATTGTCGCTGCGTTGGGTTTTTTGCCTGTTGTCGTTATCGTTGGAGGCTACCCGTGGGTTTGGCTTTTGGTGTTGCGGTTTTTTATCGCTTCTATCGTTGCTCGAACGCTTATCGTCTGCAGGTTTTTTGTCCTCCTCACTCTTTTTATCGTGCTGTGGTTTTTGCGGCTGAGGTTTTTTATTTCTGTTTTCGTTTTTCTGCGGACGTGGTTTTTGGTCTTTGTCGCGATTGTCACTAGCAGGAGGAGCTGTTTCCTCTTTTTTTGTTTCTGGGGAAGTCTCTTCCGTTTTAATGACTGCTTTTACCGCCTTAGGGTTGGCGGCTTGGTAATCGAGAATTTGATATACCAAGTCTAATTTTTTTTGAGTGCGATATTTCGGCACATTAAGTTCTTTTGCTATATCCTGAAGTTCAGGCAGCTTTTTGTTTTTTAAATCTGAAATTTCAAACATGTAGAAAATACTGTAGTTTAAGTTTATACTATAATGTTCCTTTTGAGAAGGTAAGTACGTTGAAAAAATTTTCGAAGACTAAGTAACCTTGATTGAGTTGGTTACGAATAGATACTGCAATAATACAACAATAAATTAAAAAGCACTGTTATTTTTTTTAAAAAGATAGTGTATTTTTGCTGTTCAATTGAGTTTTTACATTATGATTCAACGCATTCAGACCATTTATTTAGTTGTTTCTGCCATTATTATGGGGGCACTGTTTATGTGGTTTCCCGTTGTTCTGGGCAAGGATGGTTCCGTAATAATGGAACGCAATGAGCCTCTGTTATTGGGGTTAATATTTGTTTCTATTGCGCTGGCCTTCATTTCAATTTTAAGTTTTAAAAAACGGCAGTTACAGTTTGTGCTCAACCGTTTGAACATCATATCAAACTTTGTATTACTGGGAGTTTTCGTTTACAGGTTGCTAACTTTATCCGGAGAAACAATTGTTTCAGAGAAGGGTATTGGGGTGCTTTTTCCCATCATTTCTATCGTATTTTTAGTGCTGGCCAACAAGGCCATAAAAAGGGATGAGGACCTCGTAAAATCTGTTGATCGTTTACGATAAACCGATCTTAGTATATTAGTGCAAGACCCCTAAAGTATGCCAACTTTAGGGGTTTTTTGTTTATTGAATTTTACTTTTCAAACTCAATAACCTCCAAATTCTGAATTTTTTCTCCATCAATTTCAAACCGCAACATGGTACGCACTTTTTGAAAACCGTGTTTTCCAACTGCTCCGGGATTCATATGGAGTAGTCCTGTGGTTTTATCAGGCATAACCTTTAAAATGTGGGAATGCCCACAGATAAATATTTTAGGCGGGTTGGAATAAATTTCTTGTCTGATTGACGGATTATATTTTCCTGGATAACCGCCAATATGAGTAATCCAAACATCAACACCTTCACACATAAAACGGTTGTGAAGCGGGAATTCCATTCTGGCTTCAGTACCGTCAATATTGCCGTAAACAGCTCGCAGTGGTTTCAGCTTTTTGATGGTATCCGTAACCGAAAGGTCTCCAATATCACCAGCGTGCCAAACTTCATCAGCGAGCTTTACGTATTTCAGAATTTTTTCATCTATATAACTGTGGGTGTCGCTTAAGAGCAAAATTTTTTTCAAAATGGGTAGCATTTGTTGTTTGGCGAAGGTATTAAGTTTTTGAAAGTTATAACAGTAATGCTGACTTGTAAATTGTAATTTTGTCGATTCTGAAAAAAACCAAGTGCGATATTTTATTGAAATAGCCTATAACGGGAAAAACTATTTTGGATGGCAGCGCCAGCCGGATCAAATTAGCGTACAACAGGTTTTGGAAGAAACGCTTTCCACCCTGCTTCGGAAGGAAATAAAGCTTACCGGAGCTGGAAGAACCGATGCAGGAGTGCATGCCAAACAGCTTTTCGCACATTTTGATTTTGAAGAAATTGAAAGTTTTGACGAATTTATTTTTAGAATAAATTCTTTTCTTCCTAAGGATATTTCAATAAAAAATATTTTCGAAGTAAACGAAGACGCACATGCGCGTTTTGATGCCGTTGAAAGAGAATACGAATATATTATTTCCCTTGGCAAAGATCCTTTTAATCAAGATTTTGCATTTCAAATAAACAACAAACCGAATGTAGACTTGATGAACAAAGCTTCCGAAATACTATTGAGCCATAGAGATTTTCAATGCTTTTCACGCTCCAAAACAGATGTAAAAACGTACAATTGTACAATAGTTAGAGCAAATTGGGAAGCTAAAAATAATAGACTTATTTTTACCATCGCGGCAGACCGTTTTCTGCGAAATATGGTCCGCGCAATCGTAGGAACGCTATTGAATGTGGGTTACGGAAAGACTTCTTTGGAAGATTTTAAAAAAATATTGAACAGTAAAAATAGGGAAGAAGCAGGTGCTTCGGCTCCCGCACATGGATTGTATTTAATAAAGGTTGTTTATCCCGATAACATGAAAATATAATGGCAGAAACCACAGGCAACGCATTTGATTTTAAGCTTTTTAAGCGATTGTTAGCTTTTACAAAGCCTTATCGTGCTGTGTTTTATTTTGTTGCTTTTGCGGCAATTATAATGTCAGGACTTGCTGTCTTGCGCCCCTATCTCTTGCAATTGGCCATAGATAATTCGATGGTCCCCAAAGATGGTGATGGTTTTATGAAGTACATCATTTTGATGGTGGTTGTACTAATGCTGGAGGTGATTTTTCAGTTCGCCTTTATTTTTTATACCAACTATCTTGGCCAAAGCGTAATCCGCGATATGCGCCAAAAACTTTTCCGATTGATGATGAGTTTCAAGATGAAATATTTTGATAAAAGTGCCGTCGGAAGGTTGACAACCAGAGCTGTGAACGATGTGGAAACCATTTCCAGTATTTTCAGTGAAGGTTTGTTTATGATTATTAGTGACCTTTTAAAAATGGCCGTTATAGCGGGGTTTATGCTTTATCAAAGCTGGCGATTGTCGCTGATAGTTTTTATTGTTTTGCCTTTTATTTTATATGCAACCCGAGTTTTTCAAAAAGCGATGAAAGTTGCATTTGAAGATGTGCGCAACCAAGTTGCAAATTTAAATACCTTCGTTCAGGAACGGATAACAGGGATGAAAATAGTTCAGATTTTTACCCGTGAAAAAACTGAATACGATCGTTTCCAAGAAATAAACAAAGACCATCGAAAAGCCTGGATAAAAACAGTTTGGTACAACTCAATTTTCTTTCCCATTGCAGAAACCGCAGGAGCTGTGGCTACAGGTTTGGTGGTTTGGTACGGTGGTTTGAACGTGATTGGTGGGGGCTTTGTTACACTTGGTATTATTACAGCATTTATCCAATATGCTGAAATGCTTTTCAGACCACTTCGACAGATAGCTGATAAGTTCAACACGCTTCAAATGGGAATGGTTGCTGCAAACCGCGTCTTCGGAATTCTCGATACTAAATCGCACATTGCAGATACTGGAACCATTGATTATATAAGTACTAAGGGTGAAATTGAATTCAAAAACGTCTACTTTGGTTATAATGAAGGCGAAGAAGTAATTAAAGGGATTTCTTTTAAAGCGAATCCTGGTGAAACAGTAGCTATTGTAGGCGCTACTGGTGCTGGTAAAAGTACCATTATCAATCTGTTGAATCGTTTTTATGAAATTAATAGCGGCGAGATTTTGATTGATGGTATTTCTCTGAAAGATTACAAATTGGCCTCAATTAGAAACCAAATAGCAGTGGTTTTGCAAGATGTTTTCCTCTTTGCAGATTCAGTTTTGAATAATATCACGCTCGGCAATCCAAATATTTCCAAAGAGGAAGTAATTGCTGCAGCTAAAGAAATTGGCGTCCATAAATTCATTGAATCACTTCCTGACGGCTATCACTATAATGTAAAGGAACGCGGTAGTATGCTTTCTTCCGGACAACGACAACTCATTTCATTTTTGCGCGCCTATGTTAGTAAACCAAGTATTCTGGTATTGGATGAAGCCACTTCTTCCGTTGATACTTATTCCGAAGAATTGATTCAAACTGCTACAGATAAAATTACCAATGGCCGAACTTCAATTGTAATTGCACACCGATTGGCAACCATCAAAAAAGCTAATAAAATCATCGTGATGGATGCTGGGAAAATAGTGGAAGAAGGCACCCACAAAGAATTGCTGAAACTTGAAAATGGTTTTTACAGAAATCTATACGAAGTACAGTTTATGGCTGAAGAAGCTATTTAGTGTTAACTTAAATCTTTCTTCAAAATTTTAAGCAATTCATCTGTATTTTCAAAAAGCACAAAATCACCATCCCTTAAATAGGAGATTTGTCCATTTTCTTCAGAAACTACTAAACAAACTGCGTCGGTTTTTTCAGTAATACCAACTGCTGCACGGTGTCTAAGCCCAAAACGCAATGGTATTTTTTTGTCATTGGAAACTGGCAGAATAACGCGGGTTGCCGTAATTCTATTTTCTTCAATAATCATTGCACCATCGTGTAACGGACTGTTTTTAAAGAAAACACTTTCAATAATAGGCTGGTTTACCTCAAGATTCATTTCGTCTCCGGTATTTTTTACAAAATCGAGGCTATTGTTGCGTTGAAGTACAATTAATGCTCCTGTGTGTGAGGCAGACATCTTTTTACAAGCAGCGATTATTCCTTCTACATTGATATTTAGTTTTCCATCATTTCCAGAAAATTTAAACTGTTTCAAAAATCTACGCCTAGCATTGAAATTTGTAGATCCCAACATTAAAAGGAACTTTCTGATTTCTGGTTGGAAAACCACTACTAAAGCGAACATTCCTACGCCTAAAAAGCCGCCGAGAATCTTACTCAGAAGTTCCATTTCTAAAAGTTGGGTAATAATGTAAATGGCGTAAACAATAATAATGCCCACCAAAATATTGATGGCTACAGTACCTTTAACCAAATTATAGAGATAGTACAGCAGGAATGCCACCAGCAAAATATCTACAATATCTATAATTCGAATGTCGAGAAAATCCAATGGTGTTCGTTTTTTGTAAAAGTACTTTAAAAATTTTAATGGATTGTGGTCAAGATTTTAGGTTTTCAAACAATTTTACACATTCCATGGCTTGTTTTACGTCGTGAACTCTTAAGATTGATGCGCCTTTTAATAGTGCGATTGTGTTTAGCGAAGTTGTTCCGTTTAAAGCGTTTTCTGCGGAAGTCTCCAACGTTTTATAAATCATCGATTTTCGTGAAATACCCACCAAAATTGGAACTTCCAAATTTTGAAAAAGTTCCAGATTGTTCAAAAGTTGAAAGCTTTGTTCGCGAGTTTTTGAAAAACCAAAACCAGGATCGGCTATTATATCATTAATTCCTTCGGCTCGGGCGGATGCAATTTTTTCAGATAAATCTTTTAAAACTTCAACAGTCACATTTTTGTAATCGGTCAGTTTCGTCATTGTTTTTGGCGTCCCACGCATGTGCATCAAAATGTATGGAACTTTCAGCTTTGCAACTGTTTTGTACATTTCGGTATCCAAAGTTCCACCAGAAACATCATTCACAATTACAGCTCCGGTTTCAACAGCATTTTTTGCAACTTCACTTTGGAAGGTATCCACAGAAATCAAAGCTTCGGGGAAATTTTTCAGAATGCTTTCAATAGCCTCAACAACTCTTCGAATTTCTTCACTTTCAGAAATTTCATCCGCTCCGGGTCGCGTGCTGTAACCGCCAATGTCTAGGAAAGTAGTGCCCTCCGAAAGCATTTTTTCGGCCTGCTTTAAAATTTCTTTTTCGGAATAGGTTTTTCCGCCGTCATAAAATGAATCAGTCGTAACGTTGATAATGCCCATCACTTTGGGCTGGGAGAGGTCTATGATTTTGCCGCGGCAATTAAGGGTCTGCAATTTTTTAAACTTTTTTTAGCTTTCAAAATTCATAAATTTTTAGTCAATGTGCTTATTGGCGAATAACTTTAAGCGTTCAACTTTGAACTTTGAACTATTTAAGCGAAATTTACGCAAAATCTTACACATCACTAATGGCGGATACTTCAAATCAATACAACAATCAAATTACAAAATGTAGAGAGCTGTTTGTCAGTAAAATGCGCGATTACGGAAGTGCGTGGCGCATTCTTAGGCTTCCATCATTAACTGACCAAATTTTTATAAAGGCGCAACGCATTCGTGGTTTGCAGCAAAATGCCGAACAAAAAATTGATGAAGACGAAACCAGTGAGTTTATCGGCATTGTAAATTATTCTATTATGGCACTCATTCAATTGGAAAAAGGCGTGGTAGAGCAACCAGATCTTTCCTTGGAAGAGGCTACGCAGCTTTACGATGAACAAGTTGCCAAAACCAAACAATTAATGATGGATAAAAATCACGATTATGGCGAGGCTTGGCGTGATATGCGCATAAGTTCACTGACAGATTTGATTCTTCAGAAATTGTTGCGGGTAAAACAAATTGAAAATAACAGCGGAAAAACCTTGGTTTCTGAAGGAATTGACGCCAATTATCAGGATATGATTAATTATGCTGTGTTTGCGTTAATTCATTTGGAAGAAAGAAAATAGAACAAAGAAAAAATAAAAAGAGGTATGAAAATATTAGTTGGAATATCAAGAATAATTGTTGGCGTATTATTTATAATCAGCGGATTGATCAAGTTGAACGACCCCGTTGGGTTTTCATTTAAACTAAAAGACTACTTCGCGCCCGAAGTTTTAAATCTTGGATTTTTGGTGCCCTATGCCTTATTGATTGCAATATTTTTGGTGATTATTGAAGTATTGCTTGGCGTTGCACTGCTTTTGGGTTACTTAAAAAAGCTTACGCTTTGGAGCCTTCTGTTGATGATTGTGTTTTTCACATTTCTCACATTTTATTCGGCATATTTCAACAAAGTGACCGATTGCGGTTGCTTCGGTGATGCTATAAAGCTTACGCCTTGGGAATCTTTCAGCAAAGACATTGTTTTACTGGTCTTGATATTGATTCTTTTTATAGGAAGAAAATACATACAGCCATTTTTTACAAAAGGAACGCGAAGCATTCTTATTTTCGCAACATTTGTGGCGTGCCTTGGAATTATTTATTACGTTTTACTGCACCTTCCTATTATAGATTTCCGTCCGTATAAAATTGGCGCGAATATAAAAGAAGGAATGACAATTCCAGAAAATGCGCCGGGACCTATTTATGAATACAAGTGGAAATTCAACGTCAATGGCGAAGAAAAAATCATCACTACTACTGGCGACTATCCGAAAGTTGATGGCGAATTGATAAGTACCGACACTGAAATGATCCAAGAAGGCTACACGCCGCCAATCCACGATTTCACAATGGAACGCGATGGAGAGGATTATACTGCGCAATTTTTGGATGAAGAAAATTTGGTGGTCATTATTGCGTATAGCTTAGGAAATACCGAAAAGGACGGATACATTCCTATTAAAGAAGTTACAGATAAAGCCTTGAAAAATGGTTATAATGTGATAGGTCTTTCGGCTTCTTCACAAGAAATGACCGAGGCACTAGTTGAAGAATATAAATTGAATTTCAAGTTTTATTTCTGTGATGAAACTACTTTGAAAACTATTGTTCGAAGTAATCCGGGAATTTTGGAATTGGACAATGGAACTATCAAACAAAAACTACATTGGAATGATGCCTTAAAACTGCAACTTCCAGTAGTTGAAAATGCAAAACCAAAGTTGGATTTTTCTTTGAAACAGCGTTTAGATAGTATAGTTGTGCTAGATCAGAAATACCGCTTACTAATGCAGGCTAGATCCTTAGAAGAAAGAAAGAAACTAGGTGAAAAAATGGGTCTTACGGAAGCTGAATATAGTGGTGACCTTTCCCAAATGCAGCTTGTTTTGGACAGTGTAAATATGGTTTTTGTTGAAAAGTATTTTATTCAAAAAGGCTATCCCGGAAAATCTGTGGTTGGCGAAGAATCAAGTCTAGTAGCGTGGAATGTTTTACAACATAATCCTGATAAAATTCCACTTTATTTACCATTAGTAAAAAGGGCTGCCGATGCTGGAGAGATTCCAAAAACTTCTGCTGCAATGATGGAAGACCGTTATTTGATGATGGAAGGAAAACCACAAATATACGGCACGCAAGGAATGAGTTATGATGATGCAAGAGGCTCTTTTATCTGGCCCATAGAAAATCCTGAAACGGTAAACGAACGAAGAAAAGAGGCTGGTTTTGATGAAACTATCGAGGTATACTCCAAAATACTTTTTGGTGATGACTTTGTGTATAAGCCACGTACTATGGAACAAATAAATCAACAATAGGGTGGCGGGCTACATACTTCAGAAATTAGGTTATGCTTTGCTCACCTTGTTTGGAGTTGTAACCGTAATTTTTTTGCTATTCACAATTCTTCCCGGCGATCCGGCACGGATGATGCTCGGCCAAAACGAAACTGCTGAACAGCTTGCCGTAGTAAAAAAGAAGTATGGCTTTGATCAACCTGTATCCGTACAATATTTAAGGTATTTAAATGATTTGTCGCCTATTTCCTTTCACAGTAAAACCCCAGATGCTTATACCTATTTGGCGAAGGGAAAATACAATGCAGCGAAATTATTTCCAATAGGAAACACGAACATAGTCCTGAAAACGCCTTACTTGCGCGAATCATTCCAAAAGAACGGAAAAGAAGTTAGTGAAGTAATAGCAGAAACCCTCCCGAATACTTTTATTCTGGCAGTTTCGGCAATTTTTATTGCAATTTTGATTGGCGTTTTCCTAGGAATAATTTCCGTGCTTTTTAAAGATGGTTTTATTGATAAAATAATTCAATTGGTCAGCACGCTGGGAATGAGCGTTCCCTCTTTTTTCAGCGCAATTATTTTTGCGTGGATTTTTGGTTTTTTGCTTCACGAATACACAAATTTGAACATGACGGGAAGCCTTTATGAAGTTGACGATTTCGGGAATGGGAAATATATTCAATGGAAAAATTTGATATTGCCTGCAATTGTTTTGGGAATTCGCCCGCTAGCCGTTGTGAGCCAATTGATGCGCAACTCGTTGCTTGAAGTTTTGAACCAAGACTACATTCGCACTGCAAAAGCAAAAGGGCTTTCTTTTTATCAAATTATAAAAAGACACGCGCTTAAAAATTCGTTAAACCCTGTAGTTACAGCAATTTCAGGCTGGTTTGCGTCGATGCTTGCGGGAGCTGTTTTTGTAGAGTACATTTTCGGATGGAATGGTTTGGGCAAAGAAATTGTGAACGCTTTAAATACATTGGATTTGCCCATAATTATGGGCGCAGTATTGGTAATTGCAACATTGTTCATATTAATCAATATTTTTGTAGATATAATTTATGGGTGGCTGGACCCGAAAATCAGTCGTCAGTGATAAGTCGTCAATATTTAAAAATAAACAGTATCAATAAACTTCGTAATATGAAATTACTAATCACACTTTTTCTATTCGTTTCTTTTGCACAAGCACAGCAAAAAACCTTTACTGAAGCTGCATTGAATGAGAAATTTCTTTCGGAAGATAACTCAGAAATTACCTTTTCGGAAGTACTTCAACAATACAAAGGCAAAACCGTATTTATTGACATTTGGGCTAGTTGGTGCAAGGACTGTATTGTAGGAATGCCGAAGGTACATAAGCTTCAAAAGGATAATCCTGAAATTGTTTTTCTTTTCCTTTCCTTGGATAAGGAAACGGAAAGTTGGAAAAACGGAATTGAAAAATACGGTGTGATTGGTGAAAACTATTTTATACCTGCAGGTTGGAAGGGCGATTTTTGTACTTCCATAGATTTAGACTGGATCCCCAGATATATGATTGTGAATCCTGAAGGCGAGATAAGTCTATACAAAGCCATTGATACGAATGATGAGAATCTTTTAAAAGCATTGAAATGAGAAAAAAAATAGTAGCAGGAAACTGGAAAATGTACAATGATTTGGCCGAAACCGAAATGTTTTTGGTTGACTTAAAAAAACAAGTATTTCCAGAAAATGTAGTAGTAATGATAGCTCCGTCCTTTACCAATTTGAACCACACGTTCAGATCTTTGCGCGAGCATCCCGTGAAGATTGCCGCACAGAATATGCATCAAAACAACGAAGGCGCTTTTACCGGAGAAATCTCTGCAAAAATGTTGAAAAGTGTAGGGGCAAACACAGTTATTTTGGGTCACAGTGAGCGACGGGCTTATTTTAATGAAGACAGCGCCATTCTTGCTAGAAAGGTAATTACAGCTTTGGAAAATGAAATGACCATTATTTTCTGTATCGGTGAAGAATTGGAAGACCGCAAAAGTGGCAATCACTTCCAACTAATTAAAACACAACTTTCTGAAGGACTTTTTCATATTTCAAGCGATGCTTGGGAAAATATAATTATTGCTTACGAGCCTGTTTGGGCAATAGGTACTGGCGAAACTGCGAGCCCAGAACAAGCTCAGGAAATGCATAAATTCATTAGAAAAACTGTTGCAGAAAATTATTCAAAAGAAATAGCAGATAAAGTTTCAATCCTCTACGGCGGAAGCGTAAAACCCGATAATGCCAGTGAAATTTTCGGACAAGACGATGTTGATGGAGGCCTGATTGGCGGTGCCTCGCTGAAGGTTGAAAGTTTTATGAAAATTGTAAATTCATTTTAATGTCGCAGATTTATATAGAATACGATTTTAAAGTAACTCCACTTCAGCCAGGAACAGAAATCCTAATTGCCGAACTTGGTTACGCAGGTTTTGAAAGCTTTGTGGAAACGGAGGAAGGCGTCACAGCTTATATTCAAAAAGAAGAGTGGAACGCAGCTATTTTAGAAGATATAAATATTTTGGATTCGGATGAATTTAAAATTGAGTTTACTACTTCTGAAATTGCACAAGTAAACTGGAATTCAGAATGGGAAAAAAACTTCGACTCAATTGAAGTTGACGAAAAATGTACCGTTCGTGCGCCATTTCACCCAAATAAAAATTTCGAATATGAAATAGTAATCGAGCCTAAAATGTCTTTCGGAACGGGTCACCACGAGACTACTTTTATGATGCTTCAACATATTTTGGAGAATGATTTTGAAGGAAAATCTGTGCTCGATATGGGCTGCGGAACAGCTGTTTTGGCAATTTTGGCCGAAATGAGAGGTGCTTCAAAACTTGATGCCATTGACATAGACGAGTGGTGTTTTGAGAATTCTTTGGAAAATATTGAAAGAAACCACTGTAAAAATATTTCCGTTTTTCTGGGTGATTCAACCTTGCTTTCAGAAAAAAAATATGATGTGATTATTGCCAACATCAACAGAAACATTCTTCTGAATGATATGGAGGTCTATAGAAAATGTTTAGATTTGGGCGGAGTGCTTTACCTGAGTGGGTTTTATGTGGAAGATTTACCAATTATAACAGAAACTTGCAATAATCTGGGATTCACTTTCGTTGAAAATAAAGAGAAAAACAAATGGGTTGCAGCAAAGTTTAAAATTTAGTAAATTTCATTTGTTTTAGGAATTGTATAAAAGTTATGAGTACCAAAGAAAAAATCCAGGAAGATGTATCGGTTGCCGAAAAGGAAAGCAGCCAGAATGAAATCGTGCTTTACAATGATGATGTAAACACGTTTGACCACGTAATAAACAGTTTAATCTTTGCCTGCGAGCACACGCCAGAACAGGCTGAGCAGTGCTCCATCATCGTTCACTACAAAGGAAAATGTACTGTGAAAACGGGTGAGTTTAACGAATTAAAACCGCGCTGCTCGATGCTTTTGGAAGCTGGGTTAAGCGCTGAGATTATTTAAAACCACTCAAAGTACAATCCGGAAATAATTACGGCTATTATTAGAATAATCAGTACAATAATAATGAAACCTGCTCCAAAGCAGGTTTTTTTATTGTCTTGAAAAATGTAGTCTCTTTCTTTTTCGTTATCAGAATCTTTTACGATTTTAGTTATTTTGATGGTTTTAATGAGTCCAAAATACTTAAAAATATGTAATTGTTTCGAAAACTTTGTCATAAAAAAACCACGTTTTTTAGAACGTGGTTTCCTGCTTTTAGTGACCTTGCCAAGATTCAAACCGAATGTTTTTAGCCCAATTATAGGTGGACATCTACTAACTTTTTAAAATCGTGTTGACGAGCTGTGAACTTATCTTGTATTCAAAACGTCAAATTTGACTTCCTTAAAATAAATTTATTAATTATTTTATGATTAGGATTAAAAAAACATAGATTATTCCTATTATAATTTTCAAAAGGAGTATCTCTATGATTTCGATTTGGCCATTTTGAGAAAATGGACTTGGAAACCCGCTGTGTGGAATAAAGGAAATGCTGCTTCTAATTTAATTAATTGGAAATGGAAACTAATTTGTGCTGGAGGTTTTGAAATTGAATATCTATTAAATACAGAAATCAACAAAGATGATAATCTTAAAATTGTTGTTTTAAAGATGATTCATTTTTAGAGAGAATATTTCTGCTAAAGAAAACAAAATCAAATAAGTCCATTATTTATTGCGTAGTTGATAAGTTCGACGCCATTTTTGACTTTAAACTTGTTCAATAGATTTCTACGATGTGTTTGAACTGTTAAATAGCTTAAAAATAAGATGTCCGCTATTTGTTGAGTGGACTTACCCTGTTTCATTAAAATGGTGATTTCTTTTTCTCTTTTTGTCAATCGGGGGATATTTTGCAAATCATTTGAAGTAATTTGATTAACCAAATTACTAACTTCATCACTAAAGACTATCTTTCCATTAAGTGCATTTTCAATGCAATATTTAAATTCTGCCAGCCCAGCACTTTTTAAAAGATAACCACTTGCACCATTTCGAATCATTTGCAGAATGATACTTCTTTCAGCTTGGCTGCTCATTGCGAGCACTTTAATGTGAGGTTGTGCTTTTTTAATTTCTATACAAACATCAATACCGTTCATATCTGGTAGAAAAACATCCAATAGAACAAGATCAATTGCATCAAAACTATCTCTTGCAAAAAATTCTGAGGCCGAACTATAGCTGTCTGTTATAGTTATTATCTCTGAATTTGAAAACAATATTTGTAGCCCTTCTATTATTAAGGGATGATCGTCTACTATTACAACTTTGATTGTTGAATTCATGCTGAAAAATTTAAATTGATAATTCTATATAAAAAGTAGCACCAGAATTTGTTTCGGATTCTATGGCCATTTTTCCATTTAATAATGAAACTCTGTTTTTAATATTTTTTAATCCCATACCTTGGAAATCTTTTAGTGGATCGTAAACAAAACCTTTGCCATTATCTTCCACTGAAATAAAGAAAGTATCTTCAAATTGACTACAATCAACTATAATCTCACCACATTTACTGTGCTTAATGGCGTTTGTAATTAGTTCTTGTATAATTCTATAAATAGTTAGTTCATTTTTTTCAGAAATAGTGGGTTTAATATTATTGGAATGGTAAAATATTTCTATACTATCACTACTCAGTAAAAAACACAGATCTCTGAGGGCTGCATCTAAACCGAGTCTTAATAATGATTCTGGGACAAGGTTATGCGCTACACGCCTTAGCTCGGTAATGGAACTACTTAACAATTTAGAGATAGTTTCAATTTCATTATTAGGAATATTTGCATTTTGATCTTTCAGATTTGATAATCGCATTTTTAAAACAGAGAGTGAACTACCAATACCATCATGAAGATCTTTGGCAATTCTTTTTCTTTCAATTTCTTCACCTGAAATTGTAGCCTGCATAACCTCTAATTCCTTTTGTTTTTGAATAGTGATCAAATTTTGAACGTAATTTTTTTCTTTCTCGTTAATTAATTTGGCCTTATTTTTTCCATTAAGCCAAAATTGAAAAATGATAAATATCAGGATTATTGAAAAGAAGCCGAACAACAAATAGTATGTACTATTCTTGGCCGCTAAAAGCTGTGCCTTTTTATTTGCAACCTCAAGCTCACTTATTCTTTGCTGACTTTCAACTCTATTATATTTCGTCTCTAAATCTAGAATTTCTTTTTTGGCTGCAACTTCATTTAAACTATCATTAAGAAAAGAATACTTATCATAATAGTATATAGCCTCCTTGTACTCTCCTAGGCCTTTGAGAGTTTTAACCATTTCCTTGTAATAGCTTTTTTTTTCTACTTCAAAGGGATCTCCTTTTTCGAGGATTTCATACATTAATGTACGAGCCTCCTTGTACCTTTTGAGTTCGTTTAAAATGAGAAATTTTCTAAACCATAATTGATTTAATGATTGTTGATCATCGTTTTTTTTACAAACGGTAATTCCATTTTCACAACTTGTAAGAGCCTTATTAAATTCATTTAAATTGAAAAAATAGAGTGCTTCAGCAGCATAATAAAGGTTATTTATATTTGAGTCTGGATACTTATACAAGATTTTAAAAGCCTTGTCAAGCCATTTTTTACTTTCCATATTCTCATTTAGATATAATAGGTTCTGCGCATTTAAAATATATGTTTCAAGTTTGGCCTCCAATAAAAAAGAAGATGGTTTTTCTACATTTTCTATAAAATATATTGATTTTTTAAAGTATTGTTTTGCCTTATCGAATTCCCCTAAATTCATTAAGGTAGTGGCGACCATACGATATATATTGCTTAATAGTTCCTTGTCGTCGGCTTTTATCGCAAGAGGAATAGCACTATCAATTAAAAGAGATAATCCTTCTGCATCTTTTTCTTCCAATTGTTTAATTACCGATAAATTATTAATGAGTACAGTTTGAAAAATATAGCTTTCTTTAAATTTATATTTCTCAAGTTTTTCAAGAGTTGAAACAATTCCATTCGCGTAATTCTGTGTATCTCCTGAAAGTACATACTCCAGTGATTTATAATAGGTTGAAATATCCTGGAGGTACGGATAATCTTTTGCAGCATCCGTTCCTATTTTTAGATATTCCCTAAACTTCTCATTATTGCCCTGACGTCGATAAGCATCACATACTTTAAAGCTATAATAACTTTTTACACTATCCGATTTCGTGTTCTTGATTATCTGAATAATACTATCGGTTAATTTCTTATTATCATTTAAGGAATTGAATCGTTGGGAATAAACTATTCCAGAAAAAAACAAAAAGATTAAAAAGAATAAGTGTTTTTTCATTAAGATAATAGTAATCCCCAAAGCTACAATTTTCTAATCCGCAAATAGATATGCACCTTGAAGTTCTGTAAAAAATACCTGATTACAGGTAGCTTATATTGCCTATTAAAAGGTATATGAATATTCTCTTAATTCAGATAAGTTTGAAAAAAAAACTAATGAAAAAAGTTTACTTATTATATATTACCGTTTTTATCTTCAATTTAGGGTTTTCCCAAGAAGAAGTTTGGTCTAAGCTTTTCTCGGAACGCTTGGATTTTTCTCAAGCCGTTCCTAAAAATGTAGTTTTCACAAATGATTTAAAAATAATCTACCCCGTTGTGGAAGACGGAAATTTATTAAGAATATATAAGCTTAATGAGAACGGGGACATTGTTAGAATTCTGGATACTGAGGAAAGTGTAAGTTCCATTTCGGAAATAGTTAAAATATCTGAAACAGAATTTTCTTTGATTTTTAATGTGGAACCACTTGCTCTTACTCCTATTTATAAAGTTATACATTTTAATGAATTATTACAGATAACTTCTGAGACAATACTTAATCTGCCTATTATCTCAAATTTTGTCAATCTCATTCGATTTTTTAATCTAGAAAATCAGCAATTTGTAACTTTTAATGATAATGGCACTTATTATTTGATGCACTTAAATGGTAATAGTGAATTAGATATTATCTATACTAGTACAAACAATGTTTTTGTTGACCATATTTCGATACTTCCTACAGGTAATTTATTGATTGATTTTTCAACAGGTCAAGCTCATATTTTAAAGTGTATAAATACTGTGAATGGGAATTTAATTTGGGAGAAAAACTATGGGGACCCTAGTGAGATTAACTTGGATTATATTAAGACTTTTGATAGTGAGGGAAATATTTACATGTTCAGATTAATAAGGAATTTTATAAATGGTGAAATATTTGACACAATAGAATTGCTAAAAATAAATGGAAATGATGGTAGCGTCACATTAAATAGTATTGAAAATCCACCAAACGATTGTGTTTTGAAATTTGAAGATTTAGAGTTTAATAAAGTTACACAGGAGGTGTACTTTAGTTACAGTAATTGTAGTGACCCAGGAGGTATCATTCTAAAAAGTTTTTCCAAAAACTTGGAACCTCTTCATACTATTAATGTGGATGCCGCACCAGATGGCTTTTTTGCTTCGGTTGCAAAGTCCTCCCAAATAATATTTAGGGATAACGGTAAAGTTGTTTTTATTTATAGGAGCTATAAGAATGTTGAAGAATTTGATAATATCTATTTTTTATCCTTAACCAGCAATCTTCTTCCTTTATATACGGGAGAGTTGAACATACCTCCAAAAAATGGGACAGAGTTATTTGCGGATGCTGAATTATTTGGAGAAGCAAAAGCAGTTATAATAGGAGATGTGCCTCATAAAGACCCGAATGTTTCTTGGGAAGTAGTACAGTTTTTTATTTCAATGATTGATCTCGATGTTGTTTTGAATATAGAAGATGTTATCTCCAATAATGTAGCTCTATTTCCTAATCCATCTAAGGATAAATTGAACATTATATCTTCAGAAACTTTTGAAAGCTTTCAGGTATTCGACGTATCTGGTAAAATGATTAATTGTCCTCAAAACCTATTTCAAAAAAATATTGATATTTCTAATTTAAGTAATGGAATATATTTTCTGAGGTTAAAAACCAGTTCATTAAATACAATCCATAAACAATTTATTAAATTTTGAATTTATAAAATGAATAAGTATTACTTTTTTATATTTCTTTTTTTTTGTGTAAAAAGTTTTGCTCAAATAGATCCGATTGGATCTACTGATTTTGGAAGGATCGTGGATATTACATATGATCTTTCTATTGAGAATACCGTTTATGCAGCTACTATTGGAAATCATATAGTTCGCTCTACTGATAATGGAGCCACTTGGAATTTGTTTTATTCGCATCCTGATAGGGACGTCTTTATACAAAATCTAAAATTCTTTGGGAATGATAAAATTAGCTTTACAGTTGATACCGGTTATGGGAATTGGAATAAAATATTTGTACTCGAAATATCAAGTGCTGAAATTTTTACTGAATACAATATTCCAATACCAAGTGGTGCTGATGAAAGCGAAATAACTTCATATGATTTTTATATGAATGATCCTCAGTTTATTGTTGTGCAACAAATTTATGGGATTGGAGGTGGAATATTTGGAAAAGTTTATTACACAAACACTGGTGGGAATAGTTGGGAGGATATTTATCAAACGGAAAATTTTGATGCAATTTTCCCCAATGGAGTTGCGATTTCACCCGGGAATCCGAGTAAGATTTTTATCGCACGTCAGGGTGGTCTAGATCCTAATGATTATGGTGGTTTATTAATATCAAATAACGGAGGGACATCTTGGGAAGAGAAACTTTCTGGAATAGATTTTAATCAAATAGTTTTTAGACCTGACAACCCAGAAGAGATATTTTTAGGTTCTGCTTATGGTTCACAGATTCAAAATTTGTATCGCTCAATGGACAATGGAGACAGTTGGTTGAATATAGATAATGATTGGGCTTCGGAAGTACCCAATGGCATTCTTAAAATACAATTTGACCCTACTAATTTTGATTCTATTTTGGTATTAGGTGTAAATGAAATAGTTAGAACATTCACGAATTTTCAAAATTACGAGGTCCTTCATTTTCAGAATGAAATTGGAAATTTTGACAATTATTATTTCGGGACTAATGCATCAATTAACCCTTTTAATAACAATGAGATATTTATAACAAATAATGATTATCCACTTTTTACTCATGATGGAGGGGAAACTTTATTACAAGTAAAAAACCCATTTTTTTTCTCAATAGGAAACGTAGGCTATTTCGAAAGTGAATTGGCGAAAAATTTATATTATAATGTCCAAAATGGATACATACATAAAAATATAAATACCAATATTGATACACCTTTTTTTATAGTACCCTTACAAGCTTTTCCGAATTTTACAAGCACTTATTTTTTTGATAAGAATGTATCAGGAAGAGTGTATGCGTTTTCAAGTTCCTTTAATGGATCTGGTATGGGAATAATGGAAAATCATGGAAATATATTGTCTTCATTTCCTCTTTCCTTTCAATTTTTACATGATATAAAATCCAACCCAGGTAACAATTCTATAATTTTAGCTTCCTTTTCCAATGATTTTGCAATAAGTAATTTGGTTCGGATTGATATAACGGACCCAAATAACGTGACACAGGAACTTGTTAACCTTCCAACACAAGGCTTACTCTCAACTATTTTAATAGACTCCTTGAGTACAAATAAAATTTCTATTGCGTTAGAAGCTCGAATATATAGAACTGTGGACAATGGTTTTAGTTGGCAGCTGAGATCACAAGGATTGGAGAGTTTAGTTGAGGGACAAGACATGATTTATGAAATAAAGCAAAATCCACTAAATTCAGATCAATTGACAATTGCAACATCGAAAGGTGTCTTCACATCATTGGATGATGCCAATAGCTGGATTCCATTGTCAAATTTTCACGTACAAAAAGTATGGAGCTCCCCAATAAATAGCAATCATATCGTAGCTATGGATTTTGACAATCAACTAACGTTAACAGTTAATTATTCTAGTGACGGTGGCCAATTTTGGAATGAAGTGTCTTATGAAAATTTGAAATATATAACTTCTACTGGTGCTGAAATAGCATTTACAGAAAATCAAGCTGAAATTTATCTTGGAACCTATGATATGGGATTGATTAAATACAAAGTTGATTTAGAAACTTTGTCTATTCCTGAAATTGGAGGTTTACAAGAAGAGGTAATTGTTTTTCCAAATCCCACCCCCGACATTATTCATATATTTTCCAAAAACGTACAAGTTCAGGTGATTACCTTGTATTCAATGGATGGAAAGAAAATTATGGATAGCAAAGGGGGTTATCGGTTTGAGATGAATTTATCAAATATAGCGTCGGGCCTCTACACACTAAAAATAGTATTAAAATCAGGAAATATCATAAACAAAAAAATTTTTAAAAAATAAATATGAAAACAATAATATTTTTAAATATCATTTTACTGTCTATTGTAATGAATGGACAAACTTCTATTTCGAGGGATAATTATTATGTGGAAGGGGATGTAGTGTTATTACACAATAAGTTTGACATATCACTTGAAAATTTTACTTCAGGTGATAGTGGAGAGAACATTATATGGGATTACTCGGATATGGATTTTAATCATTCTTCAGTTATCGTTGATACCTTGCAATTTGTTAACCCAGTTGGAACACCTTTTTATCCAACATTTTTGAGGGCAGACTATAGTGCTGCTAATTTATGCTATATTAGAAAGACCGATGAATTTGATAGTGGCAATAACAATTACAATTATATATATATTGATTCCGATAAATTAGAATTTATTGGAAGCTGGGCAGATAACCCAAGTAATGAGCGTTGGGAGGATCATTATGTTGACCCTGTTAAAGAACTTGATTTTCCATTTACCTATCAGGATACTTATGTAGATACTTTCGATCGCTTTTACTCCGATCAGTCTTCAGGTATTGAACACACCGTAACAGGAACCGTTGAGGTTACTGCTGATGGTTTTGGCACATTAGTAACACCGGATGGAGAAACATTGAATGATGTAGTTAGAATACATCGAGTGGAAAATGGGGTAGACACGAATTCAATTGGCCAATCAAACCCTTATTCAAAAAATAGTTTCTATTGGTATAGCTCAACGGTGAAAGGTGCAATCTTATCATTTGAAATGGCATCCAATGATCCGAACAGAATTGAAACTGCTAATTATGAAAAGCTATTTTTACTGGGCACGCCAGAATTTATCGATAATTCTGTAGTACTATTCCCCAATCCAACATCTTCAAAGATCAATTTTTATACTAGGGATTTAGATATTAGTGAAGTAAAAATATATAATGCAACAGGGGTACAAGAGATGAAAGTTGATATTGATGAAAGCGGTTCCATAAATATAGAATCTTTAAAACCGGGAGTATATCTATTAAAAATAAGAAATATGGGAGGCAAATTTTTTATAAAAAAAATTATAAAAAATTAAATTTTAAATAGTCCTAATTAATTATTTGGGACCATTGCAATTTTTAAAAAACACAAAAAAGACAAACGCTTTAAATACATTTCCATTTATTATTAGCAATTATCTAATTTCTACAGAGAGAAATGATACTAACATCATTTCTTAAATTTAAATATTGTGATTATTAAAACTTTAAGAGTCATCCTTAAAAAAAATATTTTTTTCTGTTTGATTATAGCGATAAAACCACCTGTTTTTTTATAATCATTCATCAGGTTAGTCTTTTATAACTATTTTTTAGATGTCTTTATTTTATTTCGAAAATGATATTTCATTTGGTATTAAGCGATGTTGAATTGATGAGGAGTTAAACTATGGTGGTGGTCGCTCTGAGGGGGGCTGATTGCCACCACCTCTTCATTTTATAAGACCTAAATAGGGTTTTTTGAAAAAAAAGGTTCTCCAGTAGTTAAGGTTTAAATTTAATTTTTTTCATTGTTTAATTTAGATATCCTTGGCTGGATTCATAGGTTTTTAAGAATTTTCTGGTAGTAAATAGGACTTTTAAAAATCAGATGTAATTTTTTTTGACGCACAAAATGAAAAATATAATAAAGTGATTCTTGTTCAATTTTTTAAAAGTGATTATACCTATTTGCAGGTATTAAATTAAGGCTATCATCAGGTATTTCGTATAACATTATGAATTTTTAATTTTGTGCTTTAGGAAAAATAAATATTGAAAAAGAGATTCTTAATGATAACAATAATTTTGGTTATATCTTCCTGTAAAAACCCAAGTGAAACAATTGAAGCGCAAAAAAAAGTGATAGGAAAATTGAAGATCTAAAGGATAGATTACGACCTTTCATTTATTATTAATGGAGGCTTTTATTTTGACTAAATAGAAAAAGAGCCTATCGTAATAATAAAATCTTAAAATCTACATAAATTCATAATTAATAGTTTAAATGTATATTAAATAATTGGGAGTTTGGTTAGTTGGTAGTTTTTAAGTAGGAAGAACCCCTTGTTAATTAACGAGGGGTTTAACTGTTAGGGTAGCTTAAAAAATTATTAGGGCTAATTGATTACTTAAATAAATATCGAAACAAAATGAATTCTTTAAAGCAAAAGCTGAAATTTATAAGCATGAAAAATTATCTTAAAACCATATTAGTTTTTTTTATAACATCCATATCATATTCACAGTATAACTCAGAAGGCTGTTTAACTATTTTCTCTGAGGAAGGTGATAAATTCTTTTTAACCCTTAATGGAGAGCTGATGAATGATATTCCGCAGACTAATATTCGTGTTGAAGATTTGGATCAACCATTTTATCAAGTTAGAATTGAATTTGAAAATGAAAATTTGATTGAAATAAATAAAGATAATATTAATGTGATTGATGTCGATGATAATTATATTGATGTGACATACAGGATAAGAAGAGATAAGAATAATAGCAATAAGATGAAATTTAATTATTTTTCTGAATCGCCTAAATCAGAAGTTTATATTCCAAAAGAAAATGTTCATGTAATACATTTTGATGATATAATTATCAAAAAATCAACAATTGAGACTACAACAATAACTACAGTTACTGATAATATTGGAGTAGGAGCAAACATAAGTGTAGACGGCTTTAATATGAATGTATCAATATATGATCGTCAACCAGTGGTTATTTCCCAAACTACAATCACAAACAATACACATGGTTTTGATGACTTTGGATCTTATCGAGATTCTTGTGATCAAAAATATGAGATGAAATCATCAGATTTCAATGCGGCCGTTTCTTCAGTAAAAAATCAAAATTTTGAAGAAACCAAATTGACCACTGCAAAACAGATTAGTTCAGCCAATTGTTTGAGTGTTAACCAAATTATTGAAATTGCGAAAGTATTTAATTTTGAGGATTCAAAATTATCTTTTGCAAAATTTGCATATGCCAATTGTATTGACAAAAAAAAATATTTTTTGGTAAATGATATTTTTTCCTTCAGTGTTAATATAGAAGAATTATCCAATTATATTCAAGGAAAAAAATAGTTGGAAACCCAGAAATATAAAGGTGGGTATTAATATTTAATTTGAATATTTTAATAACATACCTTGATTAATTAAAAAGGTTCATAAACCAAAAGAGATGACTATTAAAAGTCAAACCGAGAAGGGAATGGGTCTGTTATTTTATTTCTTTCGATAATATCTTGATATAGGCAGAATTTTTATTGTGGATTACTTATTCTGAAAAATTTGGTTAAGGAGCTGGAAAATTTGTGATGGGACTAATATGATATCATTAGATTTTTACATTAATTACGATGATTTTTTAAAAAAAAATCATTTCCAAGATAATTTAAAATTTGTTTCTCAAACAATTTATACCTCATTACAGGTAAATGAAAAACGCTAATTATAGGTATTTTTTTATTCTGAATACAGTTTTAAATTTGCTTTAAATAAATGAAACTTTCTTTACGACCAAGTCGATTTTGGAAAAATTCCATAATAATTAGGTCGAATGCGAATAAAAATTTATACGATAATATGAAAGTAATTTTAGAAAAAGAAAAATTTAATAATAAATATTACTATAGGATTCTTTTAAGCCAAAAAAGGGAGAATATAGTGATATCTTAAAAACCTACGTAATTTCATGTTTTTGAGTTAAGATAGTGAATAAATTGGAGTTTAGTTAGTAGTTTTTAAGAAGGAAGGACCCCTTGCATTAAGCGAGGGGTTTAACTTTTAATTTAGGTTGTTTAAAATATGAGCAAAGTTGGGATGACCATTTTTTTTTAGATTATGTAACTAACTACAAGAACATACAGAATACCAAATTTAATAATGATGAAATATTTTACAACGATAATATTTTTTTTTATTAGTGTCATTTCATATTCTCAATATACCAAAGAGAATAACCATATTAGTTCTTTTTCGAAGCAATCTGGTTTTATTTTCCAGAAGAATAAAAAGAGAGACCGTATACCGTTTCGGTTAGTTAACAATCTACCCATTGTCGATGTAGAAATTAATGGCACACCCCTTTCATTTATTCTAGATACGGGAGTAGAATCTACAATCCTTTTTAGTTTGGAAGCAGTAGATAGCGTTCAACTTCGCAATACTTCTCCCGTGCTTTTACAGGGCTTAGGTCCGGATGGAACTGTACAAGCGCTGAAAAGCTTAAATAATAATGTAAAAGTTGGTAATATTTTCGACCGAGACCATTCACTATATATAATTTTTGATAGTTCCCTCAATTTTTCCCCACGAATGGGCATCCCAATACACGGAATTCTGGGAAATGAATTCTTTCAGAATTTTATTGTAAAAATTAATTATGCTTCGGAAGTTATAACTGTTTCTGATCCTAAAAAATATAAACTCGAAAAATGTAATAAATGTGAGGATTTGCCACTAAATTTTGTGGGAAGCAAACCATATGTTTCTCTAAATATAGTTTCCGTTGAAAAACAAAAAGAAATAAAATTATTGATAGATTCGGGATCTAGTGATGTTTTATGGCTCTTTGATGATGATGGCTTTATTGAGGAATCACCGAAAAATTATTTCCATGATTTTTTAGGTCTGGGACTCAGCGGAAATATATTTGGTAAACGCGCCCGAATTCCTGAATTGATTGTAGGTAAATATATTCTAAAGAAAGTAATAACGTCATTTCCTGAAGAAAATTCAATCCTGAAAGCGCGTTATTATGAAGATCGTCACGGTAGTGTTGGTGGAGGATTTTTAAGTAAGTTCAATGTTACTTTTGATTATGGAAATAATTTAATAAGGTTTAAAAAGAACAGCAGGTTTAAAGATCCGTTTAATTTCAATATGAGTGGATTGACTCTAGAGCATGAAGGTATGGAATTGATAAAGCAAGAAGGACATACAGCTGTCATTTCGAATCTAGAAAACCAAAAAAAGAGTTTTATCAGGAACGGTGTTTCGATCACACCCGAAGTTCAATTGTCATTAGTGCCAAAATACATTGTGGCCGATGTTCGAGAAGGTTCTCCCGCTGCATTAGCTGGAATTGAAAAAAGTGATGAGGTTATTTCAATTAATGGAAAACCGTGTTATGAATATAAACTTCAACAACTGATAGAAATATTTTCTAGTGAAGAAGGAAAAAAAATTGCAATGGAAATAAGAAGAGACGGGTTATTACATAAAACAAAATTCTACCTTAAAAATGCTATTATGTGAGAACGATTATTAGTTTCAATGGAGGCGGCTGATAAATATGAGTCTTTATGACTGAGGCTATTAAAATTTATGTATTTTTTCAAATTTCTTATTTTGATAAATCATTTCCGAACAGCTTTAAGGCACATAAATGCGGGAAATTCATTCAATTCTTTAAAGTGTTTAGGATCTAACTTTTTAAATTCTTTGGTTGGGATAGGTTCCACTAATTTTTCAATATAAAAACCATTATTGGTAATTGGTGAGAGACACTCATAAAGCGGTCTTCTATAACTTAACATTTCTATTGGTTTACCAAATCCTTTCCAGACTGTTTTTATTTGTTCAATGAGAAAATACTTAGAGGAATTGTAGTAAGTATATTCAAAAAAGGGATGTTCAATAGAAATGACGAGCGTTCCTTTGTTTTTTAAAACCCGATGAAATTCAGTGATTGTTTGGTTCCAGTTCTTAACGTACTGCATAGCCAGAGCACAGACTACAATATCAAAAGAATTTTCTGATAAGGTTTTAAATGGTTTGGCGAGATCTTGTTCAAAGAAGAATCCTGAACTTCCATTTCTTTCTTTAGCAAGTTGGACCATTCTAGGGCTAAGATCAAACCCTGTAACATTTGCTCCATTGGCAATAAAAATTTCTGCGTATTTTCCTGGGCCACAGGCTGCGTCTAGAATGTTTTTATTTTTTACCTCTCCAATAAGTTTTAAAGTATTAGGTCTATCATAATATGCATTATGTGGTTTATTCTCAATCAATGCATTGTAGTTATCTGCAATTTTTTCATACGCTTTCTTTATTTTTTCCATATCCATAAATATTTATTTTGATCTTAATAATATTATTCCTGCTGATACCAGCCAACTAACAAGACCAAAAGCGAAAATTCGAAACCCATATAAGGTTGTTAAAACAAATCCATTAACCGCAATAATAATTGCAAATAGAACAATGAAGACTCCTATATATCCTATCCATTTAGGGAATTTGGAAAAAAGAAGTATAGTGATGGAATAAATGAGAATTGAAACACAGAAAAAGGCTATACATATATAGGTTAAGGATTTATTGAGTGCAAAGCTGTAGTTGACTATTGCTTTAAGTATAATTTCCTTCTTACTTCCATCAATTGCGTATTTTCCAAGAAAAAAAGGAAGGGTCAGACCGTTTATAAGAGCAGCTAGCAATGCTGCAATTAAGGCGAGGGACGCGAATATAAATCCAAATATAGCAAACCTGTATTTGTCTATAATGGACATAGTTAGACCCCATAGGCCAAACATTAATATTGGAATTGAAAAGATTGCCAACGAGTGGATTATCGACAAGGATTTGGATTCTTTTAATATTTTTTCAATACTTCCGCCAGATGGATGGAATACCATAGTCGCTAACATTAAAATAGCTCCTAATATTATTGAAGTACCGGTACTTTTGGTAAAATAACTTTTCATATGATTTTCTATTTATTCGAAAATCAAAAATGCGGAATTAATACTAAAGTAAACTTGATTAGAATCAATAACGATGCTATAAACTAAAATAACGACTTCTAACTCTACTTAAGGTTTCGGGAGTAATGTTTAAATAGGAAGCAATAAGTTTTTGAGAAAATTTTTGAATTATTTGAGGTTTATTATTTAAAATATGTTCATACTTTTCATCAGGAGAAAAATTATTGTCGTAAAATTCAATACGGAAAAGAGTTTCATCCATTAGCCTTCCCATTTGAAGAAATGAGGGAGATATTGCAATAAGTTTATGTATTGAATCTATTGATAACTCGTAAATAGAAGTGTCTTCATATGCTTGAATATAATAAGCTGAGGGTTCTTGTAAAATAAAGCTTTTATAATTTAACACACAGTCTTTTGCAAGGTTTAAATCTATAATCGATTTATCTTGTTCGGAATTAATTTTGTATTGATATAGTGCTCCTTCAATTATAAAATAAACTGAGGAACATATTTCGCCTTTAGTGAGTAAATAATCTTCTCTTTTTAATTTTCTATAAAGAAGTTCTTTTTCAAAAAGAACCAGCTCTAATTGAGAATAACGACCTGTCTTATTTAAAACTTCAGCTATGGGACTATACATGGGATGAGTATTATTTTCCAATTAATTTATAATATAAAAAGAATGATATATAGCAATAAATATCGCTATAGCATTTTTTTCTTTTAGTTTTTAATTTAAAAATTAGTAGGCAATATCTTCGATACACTTATTTATAGTTATTATATCAGTGCCAAACATTAATTTCCCAATATCGTTTGTATTTTGTTTATAAAATAATAAAAACATCGCCAAACCTTCATCCTGTGACCACCACTTTTTATTGCGCCTAAGACCTTCAATAGCAGTTTCATTATCTAGATTTGCTCCTTTTGGATTTGTTAGCCAGATAAAAGCCACATATTTGCCAATGCCCTCCATAGTGATAAAAAAATCATCATATGTCTTAAATAGTTCTTTTGTGCCAACAAAATATTGAGTTTGTCTCGCGTTGTACATGCTTAAGGCCTTCTTTGTCAGTTTTTTTGAGTCAACAGGATCAATAGCCCAAAAGGCATCGTAAAATAGATTTATTTCAGCTTTCATAGATTGGTTGTATTCTAGATTTCCATCCATCTGTTTCTGAACTAAATTATCATCTAATTCAATTTCGGGGTTAATTTCATTTTCAAATTCTTGAAGTTTTTTACCGAAATTTTTATTTTGTTGAGAATGTGCAAATTCATGAAGAAAAATACTGGTGTATAAATTTTCATCACCCAATTCATCACTTTGAATTTGATTTTGTATCCAAAATGAAGGGGTTCCCATTACAAAAAAGGTTTGATTGGATCCTTTTTTTCCTGACGCTGCAAATGACATAATTTCAATGGGTGTAATCTGTCCATTTGGCAATGTCAGCTTATCATAATGTTTGTATTTTACCCATTTTTCTTTTTTTCCAAAAAACTGTGGACCTTTTATCTCTAAGCTATTCTCAATCTCTTCCTTCGTATTTGTATAGACAAATATTTCGTCATAGAATATCATTAAAGGGGGTTCAAATGAAGAAATTTTTAAAATATCATTTGCAACCAGTTCCCAAGCATCAAACCATTTTTGAACCCCGATTAATTCAACCTCAATATTAGCATTGCCCTGTTGCTTTTTTTCACTTTTTTTTTGCTCGCATGATATCAAAAGAGCAGTTATAAATACTAATATTATTTTCATTTTTTTATATATAATACCCCAACGTATATTTATCTTAAATCTGCATATTACTCTTTAATAAACTCAAGGTCAATTCCAAACCACCTATACTTCCTTCTAGGATTTGCTGAAAGTCCCTGGAGTACATTAATTTAAACGCACCGCAAAAAATATAATTTACGGTAAGAAAGATCCACAGATACGCGAGAATTTTATTATTATATTGATTATTTTGTAATAATGGTTCTTCCATTGCTTAAAAGGTGTTTTATCTTTAAGGTCTATACTATAGTAAGGTCGATATACCCAAATCAATAAATCCAATACTTGTAGAGTTTACACTGCCATTTTTCTTAACAACTCCTCCAACTTTAATAGTTCCGGTCATACTTTCATTTGCTTGGCCAAAACCACCAACTGTTGACCCTGCTTGTAGAACTAATGCTACTGGATCTGCTGCTGTAATAACAACCTCTTTAGACCACGGGAGGGAAACGTTATCAACAACTTGATTTACACCATCCCCATTAATATATACAATGGTTAAAGTTCCTGAATAAGTTCCGGACAATTCATATTTCACTGTTTTGGAATTACCACCAGAAGAGCCAGAATCATCATCTTTGTTACAGGATATCATAATGGTCATTAGTAATAAAATTAAAACGGTTGGCAAAAATTTCATTTTTTTTCTTTTCATATTTATATAAGATTGATAAGCCTACTTTTTTTTACGGTTGTTCGGCGTGTCCGTCTTTTTCGACGCTTTTTTCAAGACATCTTAAGTCAAGATTTCTTTGGTCATTTTTTCTTATAACTCCGGAACTGCCATTTTATGGTTAATTTTTTAAAGTTAGTATTGGCATTAATTCACTTCTTATATTCCAAAAATAGAGAGCAATTCCAATAGCGACGCATGGTAATTCTATACCGAATTCATCAATAAAATAAGCCGTGTTTCCCGTGTCTGTAGTAAGAGGTATAAAAATTCATTGTAATTAATACAACAATTCCAGGACACCACATTAAACCTGCCGCGTATAAGCCACTTCCTCCACCGAGTTTTCCAGAATAAATAATCAAAAAATAGAATAGTGAACTTAAAGCCAAATTAATAGATAGAAATAGGAGGGTTGGTTTTAGCTTGTGTATGGAGAAATGTGTCATATCTTAGTTTCCCTGTTAGACTTATTCATATTCTACCTTTAAAACTTCAGGAATATTTTATGCAAATCGACTTATCAATTAACACTAAAGGCATACATAAAATCATTTGAACCAAAGAAAAACTCTCCAGTATCAATGTTTTTAACAATTAAATAATAATAGCCTTCTTTTATTTTTTCAACATCATAGCTTATTTTTTCAAAAGATGTTGAAGTACTAGTACCTTTTGATTTGGTAGTGATAAAAACTCTTTTATCATTTTTTATTTCAAATTGTACCAAATCCAGAATAGATGTTGGATCTACACCCGGATTAACTTTCACTATAAATTTTAGTGAGCTAGTTTTTGGTATTCTAACTTTAGATGTTACTCCATTTAAAAAGAAACCTCCTTCTGCTCCAAAAAGCCCTTTTGACTTCGTTATCGTATTATATTGAGACTTTTCCAGATCGACCAATTTATTGCTTTGTGTATCGAAGAAAGTTGGTTTTTCAATAAACTCAGGCAATTCTTGTTGGGCTTGGGAGTTAAAAGAGGATAAAATGAATATTAAAAAAATAAAAATTGTTTTCATGATTATATAATAATTTAAGGTCGGGGGTAGGAATTTATTACTTTGATAAAGTGTAAATGCTAGTAGTAAAACTATTGAGAAGGGAGGTATTTTTCAATACTCAATTAGAAGTAAAATAAAATACCTGCATTCAGGTAAATTTTTTTAAAACTCTGTTTTTATAGAATTAATTAGGTATTTGTCCAGTGATTAGTAGAGTATTGCCATAATGTTGAGAACTTTTCAGCTAAAGGCGCTTTTAGTAATCTAGAGGTTTATTGTTTAGATGAGCTTCTGTATTTGCTTAGGCATTGTTAATTTATTGATCCCATTCACTTTTTAATAGACCATATACTATATCATCTACCCACTTTCCATCAATTAATAAACTCTCTTTAAAATGGGCTTCTTTTCTAAAGTTCAGCCTTTCTAAAAGTCGAATTGAATCAATATTCCTAGGATCAACTGAGCCTTTTATTCTATGTTTGTCTAAAGAGTTAAATAAATAATCAATGGTAATTTTCATAGCCATCGTGGCATAACCTTTTCCTTGGTGTTTTTTACTTAAAGTACACCCAAGCTCACATTGAAAGCCGTCATCAGCAATAAAATGGATTCCTATATCTCCAATAATTTCATTAGAGGATTTTTCTATAATAACTAATTGAAACCAAGATTCAGGTTGATTAATCTCTAACGGATTTTTCGCAATGAAGTTATCTACTTCTTTTAATTCTTTTGGCACAAACCCTTGGTATTTGTTTGTTTCAATGTCTGACCTGTAACTGAAAACTTGATGATTGTCTTCAATTGTGATAGGCCTTAATAAAAGTGTTTCTGTTTCTATCATTTTTTATATATAAGTGATGTACTTACAGTCTCGGAATATTCGTAATTTAAATTCGATTTTAAACAAATTAGCAACATTTTTTTAAAATTCAAATTGATTATAGCTGACATAATACTTAACTCGTGCCAAAGCTTGCTAAAATTATCAAATATTTTTCCTTGGATTATCAGCGAAACATATTTTAAGACCAAAGTTGAATAGGTTTTAGCTTTTGCTTTAAATTTTTATTTATCTCAATTTTTGATTTGCTAAATAACAATTATAAGATGTTTATTGATTACTTGAGATTTTGATGAACATATTAATATACAAAGAATCATAATCAGTTCTATCTTTGCCATTCTATACCTTTTTTTAAACATCATTTGTTTTTTAAACGTTTAGGTTTTTTTTAAATTTAATAAAGTATTTTTTTTCATAGTTTGAACTTGATTATACAAAGACATTCCTTGAAATAGATTATTGAATTACTGTAACATACATACTTATTGTCGCACCTCTTGTAATATTCCATTCGCCTTGGCTAGCAGTCCTTTTAATGGATTTTCCAAAAAGTTTTCCTCTATAGTTAAAAGGTTCTTCTTGACCTCCACTTTGAGGAATATATTCGATGGAAACAAAAAAATCAGTATCGAATTTTAAGTCGTATTGGGTTAGATCTAACTGATTCCAGCCTTCAGAGATGGGCTGATCAAATAGAATGCCTGAACGGTTGATTTTTTGAAAGGGAAGTCCATCTTTAACATTGTAAAAATTAACCCTAAAAATTGCCGTTTCCTGTTTAATATTAAATAGATTAATATTTACATTTAAAACTTGTGAGGCTTTTTTTATTTTTATTTTTTTTACAAATTCTTGGATGTCATTATTGCTATCGTTTTTTGACTTTACATATCCAACCACCCAATTGCTGTAACTCTGAGTGCCTAATTTTAATTCTTTTTTTTCTGAATTGTTTATGATGACTTCATCAAGTTGGAATGGATTTAACTTTAGTAAAATTGTTTCAGGACTTTTTTTTATCATCTCCTCTATGGATAATGTCTTATTAAAGTATCCCACATATGAAACAGTGATACTGTCTTTTTGGTTAGAAGGGGGGATATTTAAAAAAAAAAGACCGTTTTTATCTGAAACTGTTCCAATATCTTTATTTTGAATCCCGATGTTTACGAACTCTAGAACTACACCATCGGCAGCTTTCACCTGCCCAGATAATTCAATATTTTGACCAATAGAGCTTAATGTGCCTATATATATTAATGCAATTGAGAGCAATATTTTAAAGGGCATGTATTTCTAAATTAAAGTTTATGGTTCAGTGTATTTAGTCTTGAATAGGCACAAAAAAACGACCTTCACTAACTATTATTACATCTTGAGTATCGAGATTTTTTATTTTTCCCGAATAGGTTCCTTTAACAGCCGAATTACTAATTTCGCTTATCGTAATAGTAAATTCTTCAGGTTCATAGTAGAAACTGTTATAATAGGTGTTAGTAGAAGTGTTGTAAAATTTTGCTGACAATTCATAATTAGGATCTCCGTTGGGCTCCGGTTGGAAATAGGTACCTATTGTTATATTATTTTCCAGAAACTCAATATCTAGTTCAAATCCCTCATTTAATAACCCATCCTTCGTCCCACCTATAATTAGTTTAACTAGATTTTCATTATCTAATGCTGTCTGTGCCACTGCTGCATTGTTAAAGTTTTTTGCTGTACCATTCATTTTCATTTCCAAATAATAGGTATCTGTTGATGATGGTCTGTCATCACTTTTGGAGCAACCTATAATCAACATTGAGGCTGCAAAAAGGAATATTCTGGTTATTTTTTGAAATTTCATATTATACTGATTTTCAATTTATAATTTTGAGGTTAAACAATTGATTGACTTATTGTTTTATAAATTTTGAGATGTTCAATTTGTTGTTATCAAATTTAATATTCAAAAAATATAAACCTTGATTTAATTGAGAAACGTCTATTTGGTTGTTTGAAATATTGAGGTTTCCAACATCCTTCCCTAGGACATCAAAAATTTTCACCTCCACAATTGATTGTTGAGAGACAATATTTAAAATATTTTGGGTTGGATTAGGATAAATCTCAACTGAAGTTTCTAAATCTTCAACTGATAGAATTGGATCAATGCAATACTTATTATCATAATCTGTAAGAATATCTAATACATTGAATTGTTTTGAGCTTACTGCCTGGGTAGTTGGGATAATTAAATTTGCAGGAAAAATATCTTTTAATAAGGAGGATTTTGTATCAGCAATTTCAAAATTGATTGTCTCTTCGCCACACCCCAATTCATCAATAGTTCCTTTATGATAATAATTTAAATGATGACTAGTTCCGTTTTGAACAGCAACAAGGCGGCCTGATAAATAATAGGATCCAGTATTATTTAAGGCAAGGGTGGAGACAGAAAGATATGTGTCAATGGAATTGAAAGGAACTTTTTTAATTGCTTTAATATCTGAAACATTTCCTTGGCTATCTATTTCAGTAAGTGCAATATAGAGCTGGTTTGTATTTTGGTCGAAATAGGAACCGTTTATTGCTACAAAAAAGTTGTTGTTAAGATTGCTTGTCGCAACAATTTGCTCTACAAAATTTAGAGAATCCGAGGAGGACGGTGTTTCTTTTGTAATGAAGCTTTTTACCCATAGTATTTCCCCCGTATTCTGGTCAATAGATAAAACAGAACTATCACTTAATCCAATAATTAGATAACTATCCGCAGCTTCAGCAAGGGATGTCCCATAGATTGCATTTTGTGTGTCCCTGTAATAAGTATAGCTGCTTACAGGACTTAAATTTTGATCAAACGTTATAACAGGAGCGTTGTGATTATTATTTAAAAGAGATTCACCGGTAACAACAATATTTCCATTACTTAGAGCCAACCCTTTTCTTAAGAGAATATCGAAACCCAAATTTATTTTAACAGCTTCCAAAACCTCGCCATCTAGGCTAAATTTCACTATTCTATCTTGTAAGACGGCGTAAATTGCATTATTGGCATACAGAAGGTCGGATAAAAGTTGAATTTCTTCATTGAGAAATTTTGCCCAGATTACTTCCCCTTGGTCATTGATTTTGAGTAAATAATATCCATCCCTATTTGGACCACCTAAATACACACCTATGGCATAAATGTAATTTTGACTATCCTGGATAATAGAATATAGGAAAAAGCCGTCAAGACTGACGGCATCTGTTGGAAGATATGCTTTATTCCATAACAGATTTCCATCAGTATCGATTTTGTTTACTGTGCCGAAAAAGTTTCGCTCTGGGAATAAGAACACATTTCTATATACACCACAAGTAAAGCTATTGTTATTTTGATCTAGTATTAAATCATACAATTCCTGCTGGTCCTCACTATACCCGTATGCTTTTTGAAAGTTTTGAGCTTTCAATGTGTTGTTCAATACGACCAAACTTAAAAAAATAAAAAGAGCTACATTTTTCATAAAATTTGTCTTTAAGGGTAATCTTTTCCGTAAATTTTTTTAAAGATTAACAAAAAAAGTTTTTCCATATTCCTATCGAAAATAATTTAAAATTTGTGGAATAATTATACCTTTAAGAAGGTGTAATTTTTTACCTCTAAACAGGTATGTTGCAGTCAATAGCTTTAAATGGAGGGTTATGTAAACCGGAAGTTCTCTTTATAGGCCCAATTCTATTTTACCAAATGTTATTTATTAAAGAATTTCTTGAAGCAACTTTCCAGGCTTCAGCAAATGTAAGGTTTTTGGCTTTTCTCTTTTCTAACCTCATGTAATCGGCAATTATAGTCTCATTGGTGTCATCACTTTCGGAAAGAGTGTCGATGATTTTATCTTTTTCTTTCTCGCTTTTATTTTGACTTAATTTTTTCTTTGCCTGCAAATCGGTTATTTTAACTTCAAAAGCCATAATACCTTTTATCTTTCTTAATTTATATTCCATCGGAAAATTATCCCATTGCTTTCTATAATCTTCTTCATAATTGTCTATTGTAGCTTCTAACAGTTCAAAAGCTTCTTTTTCTTCAGGTATAAGCCTCCCTTCACCATAAGCATGGACAGAAATGTAGTTCCAAGTTGGTACCTCCAATTCTTTAGAATAATTTTTTGTAGAAATATACGCATGGGGTTCACTGAAAATCACTAGTGCTTTACTATTTTCAATTTGCTTCCAGTGGTCATTTGCTTTTGCAAAATGGGAAGTCAAGACAACATTATTATCTATAATTTTTATGAGAAAGGGTAGGTGAGTAGCCAATGGATAGTTGTCAACAGTTGTAATAATTGTGGCAAAGCTAAACCGCTTCATAAAAGCTACAATCTCATCTCTATTTGTCTCAATATTCGTTTTAGGTATATACATAGTCAGTTTGTTAAATTTTTTTATTTTTTTAGTTGAGAAAGTCTTTATATTATTTGAGACTAGAAACATTAATTATTACTCGTCGCAATGCCCCCATCAATGTTTAGCTCTATGCCCGTTACGTATTTACTCTCATCACTCGAGAGATATAACACACCATAGGCAACGTCTAATGGATTGCCAAAACTTCCAAGGGGCATAGTCGCTTCAATTTGTTTAATCCTTATTTCCCTCTCATCTCCCTCACCAAGCGTTTTGTCCCACATTGGAGTCAAAATTGCTGCGGGATGAACACTATTACATCTTATGTTATATTTTTTTTCCGCACAGTATAATGAAACACTTTTTGTGTAATTTCCAACAGAAGCTTTACTGGATGCATACGCTACTGCAGATGGAACTCCAATATTGCCACTTCTTGAGGAAATATTTACTATGCTGCCTCCCAATGCTTTCATCAATTGTATTCCATATCTGCAACCCAACATTATACTGGTGGAATTGACCGTATGAATGTATTCCCACAATTGAATATTGATATCTTCAGGATTTTGAGGTTCTGCTGTATCTGTAAAACCAGTTATTCCGGCATTATTTATTAAGATGTCCAATCTGCCATACTTCTTTTTTATATAGTTTGAAACATTAATCCAATCGTTTTCATCACTTACATCAAGGGATAGATAATCACAATTTTCACCTAAACCTTCAGAAATAATTGCTCCTTCGTAATTTTTGATGTCACTTAAAAGAACTGTGGCCCCTTGTTTATGGAATAATTGGGCTATAGATTTGCCAATCCCACTTGAAGCACCTGTAATAAGTGCTATTTTATTTTCTAATCTTTTCATATTTCAAAGACTTGTAATTAAAATTTTTGAAAGCACGATGTTTGGATTAATCATTTTGATTCTACTTAATTATTAATCTTTTAGCTCAATCTGAAATAAATTAATACATCATTTTTGGAATCCATATACCAGATGAAGCAGCAAAAATTCCAATTCCTATTAAAATGGTAAACAAGAATAGTATTGTGGCTATAGAAATTACAAAAACCTTATTATGACTTTTTTGTGCATTAAGATAAAGTTCAAATAATGCTAAGGGGATTAAATATTGTGAAAAGGTTAAAAAATATAAAAATGGTCCTTCAAAAGTCTTAGGGTCAAAACCTAAAGGGCCATTATTAATAAATAACCAAAAATATAAGCCTACTCTAAAAAACCATACACCATTTACTACCAAAAACAAGCGGATTGCCCATATTCGATGTTTTTTGAAATTTCGCATCCAAGCATACTTAAAGGCTAAAAATGCCGAAACCATTATTAATATGGCATTTATACTAATACTTATGTGTTGAACCATACCTCCAATTGACCCTCTTACCCAAACCATATATAGACCGCTTAAGCTTATTATAAATGCAATAAAAATATATAAACGACCATTCCATTTATGAAATAATGGGGCATAGGAGCGCATTTTAGGAATAATTTGTAATGGTCCTCCAATAATTATGATTGCGGCTAGAAGAAGATGTATCCCTACAATTGCATTTCCTATATGTTCTCCAGAAATATAGCCTTTCGGAAGAACTATGTTCCAGTTTGAAAGATGTCCCGTAACAGTAGATTTTCCATAGAACAAAATTACATAGGTTGCAAATATCCATTGACCTATCACAGCTACAATAAACCATAGTTTTACACTAAGGTTTAATAAATTCTTTTCTGATAATGCTTTAGTTGATTTTATCATTTTTTAGGTTTTTGTATGTTATACATCCTCAATAAATCTTTTAAAGCTGGTACGTTATATTTTGCCCTTTCTTCATCGGTAGTACTCGTATCTATGGGCGCCCATAACTCCTTTTCCGTTTTATCGTCAATCACACGCTGTGTTCCATATTTTTGAAATCCTTTAGTATACAAGGAATATCTATCAAAAGTTATTGCCACATAATATGCCGCCTCATTCGAGCCGTTTTCAAATGCGCTTTTAGAAAGCATATAGGCAAGAAGATAGTTTTCATTGCTTAAGCTAGTTAGATTATCATTACAGTAGGTCAAGTTGGTATGCTGAAGAATTAGAGCTGCATTAAGTTTGTCCTTGTTTGTAATTATTTTACCATCAGCCAAGAGTTCCATTACTTTTGTCCTATGCTCTTGGTCTATTTCTTCTAAGTTTTCAAAATTTTCTAATCGCATTTTTTGATCTTTCAAGACCATTTCAATTAGCTCCTCATTATCATTAACAGGACTAATTTCGTCAACTTTTGAGGTGCAACTTAAAAGTAAAATTGATAAAACTATTAATGCAAGTAAATTAGACTTCATTTTTCTTTCTTGAAGATTAATTATTTATTCTCATATATATATGGAACATATTTTTCCATATAAATCTGGGGATTTTGCAGATTTGTAAAACCATATTTTTCATAAAGCCAGTTTGCTGAAGAAGTCAATAAAATCCAACGTCTTAAACCTTGTAAATTTGGATGTTCAAGAATAGTGTCCATCATTTTTTTTGACAGCCCATTCTTTCTATAGTCTTCTAGGATATACACATCGCCCAAATAGGCGATTGTTGAAAAATCAGAAATAACCCTTGCATATCCTATTTGAATATCCTTATGAAACAGACCAAAATTAAGTGAGTTTTCTATTGATTTTCGAACTATTTCCAACGGAATATTATCACTCCATCCGGAATGTTTTGATAAGAAATCGTGAATTGATGAAAGGTCCATTTTTTTCTCATCGTTTGTAATAAGAAATTCACCAAAAGTTATTTCACGAATTTCAAAGCTTGAGCTCATGCTTTCTTTTTTTAAAAATTTAAATATTCTTAAATATCGAAGAGGCGCCGGTGATAATTAACCTGTCCTAGATGATAATTAAGGTGGCATAAAAGATGGACGAGTAAAAATTCTATAGTTGCGTTTTCTTCAAATTTTTGGATTGGATATTGCTCATTAAGATTTTCATCTGATAGCTTGGCCAGGGTATTGGAAATTGTTTTTGAAACTTCTTCTATTTCTTCAATTAATTTGGAAGTAGGTATGTTTTTTGTTGAAAACTCAGATTCTCTATTTCGCTCATAACCTGTCTTGCCTAATGCAAATCCAATGAAGTGATTTAAATTGCCTACAATATGTAAACAAAGATTTCCAGCGGAATTTGAAATCTCCGGATCGATTACCCAGATATTGGCTTTCTTGGTGTACAAACTAATTTCAACTTTCAGTTTGTCGAGGTCCCTTTGGAACAACTTTATAAATAGATCGTTAGTCATATTGAAAAATTTAAAATTTATGAGATATTATTTTGTTCATTATTGGAATTTGAATTTTTTGCCCCCATAATCAATAGCCATAAACAAATCCCTATTTCCCCAATGCTTGCAGGCAAACTTATATATGATGATATTCCCATATTTGCATATTGAGGACTGATTGTATGGCCAATAAAATTTATGAGATAGCCGAAACACCCTAACATTAAGAGCACGCCTAAAATTTTTGGTAGAAAACCTGATTTGAAAACTAAATATCCAAATGGAAAGAGCCACAGTCCTGAAAAAATATGAATCATCCGCATTCCGTTATCGTATTGGTCTAAGTATAACATAACTTGTGATTGGATCTGAGCGCTACTAAAACCATAAGTGTTGGTTGATACATCAAGAAGTGATAGAACTGTGAATTCATTTTGCACATTCAAAAAGTACATTGGGACACTTATTATTGCTAAAATGACCATCGATTTTGCGTAATTTTCATCGACAGGTTTAAATAACTTGTAAAGTACAAGTGGTAAGAAAAGAAAAAAAGTATAGCACAACAAACCGCTTATTATACCTAATCGGTATAGTAGTTCAAAAGAAAACAAATTTAGATACGTTTGTAACGGACTGTTGTAATCAATTATTTGTGAGGGTACGTACATTAAACTAAATATGCCGGAGAGTACAACGCCCAAGTATAATAATCCTGCAATTCTGGCTGTTTTTTTGTTTGAAATCATTTCTGAATTATTTTTGTTAAATATTATTTAATATGGTTGTTAATGCCACTCTTTTCAAATAATGGTTGGACACGTTTTTTATTTATTTAATTCGGTGATTTTTTGATTTTTAAAAAGGTCATGTGGCCTTTCTTGAAATTTTTTATTAAAGAAAAAAGCAGTTAGAAATATGTATATAATAAAAATAAACAGGAGAAAGAATTGAGGCCATACTATTTTTTGAATTTCTTGTTTGGCTTTTGTATCACAGATTTCACCAGGACAATATTGGGCCTTATCTTTATTGAAAAGGTTGTAAATTTTACAGCCTATGCATATTCCAAAAGCAGATTCAAAAAACATAAAAATCAGACAAATTAAGCAGACTATTCCGGTTATGAAACTATAAGTGTTAAGGACAACTAGAAGTAAAAACATAGTTCCGGATAAAATAAACCCGATATACCAAGCGAATTTTTTTTGAGCTGCACCAACATACTCTGGATTTTGATTTCTCACAAAAAAGCGTCCTATAATCAAAAGCGGGGAAAACCTTGGATTACCAAAAAGGCGAATTGAAAAATCAGTAAGAAAAATTATCAGTGCATATTTTATTGGAATAAAATTTCCATTAAATATTATTAAAATCCAAGTGATGAATATTCCCAAAAACATAATTCCAGCCGCTGCCCTAATTTCTCGCTCATTTAGAACTGGAATTGTATATCCATCGACTATTTCGCCAAAGTTTTTATTATTTATCATAAAATTAAATTTTTAATTTTTTTGTTTAACTAGAATATGTATGCTTTACTTATATTAAAGACTTTGTTTAAGCATTTTTGTAACTTTGCGTGAATTTTTCTAATTGTTGAATCAACGTTGAACTTCTTGCCTTAATTTATCCCAAAAGGTGTATTTAGACTTTTGCTGAAATAGACCAAAATGACCTATTTTATCAAAGTTTAGATTCTCTGGATATATCTGGACTCTTTTGATATTGGCATTCGAATAACGCTCAATTAGCTTATCAATGGATTTTTGGGGAGCATATTTATCAAAAGCTACGCTATAAGAAATTATCTCACATTTGATTTTACGAAAGAATAATCTTTCATTATCAATAAATGCAAAAAGATAATTCCTGTTATTACACCAATCTTTCCATTCATCGGCAACATATTTTGGTAAATCTTCCATCCTACTGAATTTTTTGGACGGTAGATACCCAAAAATTTTTATTAAAATAGGAACCAGTATATTCCAATTGGTCCACATCTTAACTCTTGAAATTCCACTCCAATTTCCCCAAAAGCCATTTTGAGCGCAAACCAAGATAATTTTGTGAGCAAGAAGGGAAGCTTTTGTTAATCCAATAAGTTGACCGCCTATACTATGGCCCAAGATGGCAATCGGCAAGTTTGGATATATTTTAACGCTGTAATTAATTACAGCGGTCAGATCATTAGTTCCCCAATCACTCAACGAACTTTTCACTTTTTTTATATTTGTCTTTAATGAGTATCCGATTCCTGAATAATCAAATGTTATTGCTGTAGTACCCTCTTGATGAATAAATTTAGAAATCTCGTGATAAAATTCTTGCTTCACACCAGTTGCTGAGCAAATAATAAGTAGTTGCTTAGGTTTTTTTGCTTCAAAGAAATTAGCATGAATGAAACTCCCGTTTTCTGAAGGTATTTCAAAATGTTTTATCATATTTAAATTATTATTAAAGTTATTTTTTAAGAGATATTTTTTTTGGCCGGGTAAAATCATGCATCGTAAAGAATTATTAGCTTTCCATCATTAAACTCTTGTTTCCAGATTCTTCGATCTACTTTATCAATAAAATGAACTGTTTTGGAATCTTTATAGATTTCCGTTACTTTAAACACTGGCCGTATCCCTGAATTTTCGGTTTGAAAGTTTTCATATTTTACTTCTAAAATTTTGACCTTTGAAAAACTTGTATTACTATTTGGATCAAAATCATAAACCAAAAGTTCCTTTTTATATCCTTTTTTTAATGGTAACCATCGAATGATATGCTGATAAGCACCAACCTCATTATAACTTGATAGATCTTTATAACTTGATAGATCTTTCATATTTTCAATATGTCACCATTCCATTAATAGAATGACCAATTATAACTTTGTTTATTGGGGTTTTCGCTTTTTCTTTTAAAGGTTGGTTGCCATTGGTATGTATTTTTGACCTTTTGGAGTTTTCGCCAGAAGTATTGCAGAATGCATTAATATTAATGAAATGAATTTTATTTACAATATTTTGAATTTCTGGACATTGATATTGTTCAATTAGTTTATAAGTTATTTCAAAAGGTATATAAATAAGGTTTGGATTTTTTTGAAAATACACGCAATGATTATTTGGGGATAAGGTTTCATTAGTTAAAATATATTCTGTTTCGTATTTTGAATATCCAGCAAATAAAAATTCAAGTAATAAAATACTTATAAGAAAACCAGAGGTTATATTTAAGATTAGAAACGTTTTCATTGGATAGGATTCTTTTATTACATTGTTTAATTTATAGATTTGAAACGGGATTTATCTATGAAAGATTTTGAGAAGACTTGACTCTTATCGAACTTTATTGCACATAAATAAAAAGCTTTCAGGGGGATCGGGTAAACCATTGTTAGACGCTAGTGTCAAAGTAATTAGCTCTGGAATGTTCACTACAAATTTCCCGTCCATCTCTCTTACTTGAGCCAATGTTGTCGTATCTTGAGATTTATATAATGCAGTTTTTCCTGTAGCGTCCATTATTGTGCATTGAATGTCTAGATATTTTAATTCATCCGCGACAACTGTTGTGGTTTCCGATTTGATGGTATAATTTCCAATTGTACTAGTATTAAAGGAAACTTGAAGATTTGAGGCTATGAAGGAATCGTTAACAGAAGCTATATCGGACTCAATGTTTATAAGGGTAAAAGGGCTCCCATTTACATAGGACCCGTTCTCCTGTGCGGAACTTGATCTTGCATACACATAATCTCCCAAAAGCCAATTGTTTTCAGCAAGGAGGCTAGGACTGGGGATATTACTATCATCGTCGTTATTCTTATTACACGAGTTTGATATGATTGCTAAAAGCAATAGTATGCTTAATGTTGTTTTCATTTTATAATCATTTTTTTTAATTTAAAGGTTACCGAATAAATTTTACCATAAAATGGGTTCAAGGTTTTCACATCCGCTCGTATTGATTTGCTTTAATCTAGAGCAATCAAGACAACTAAAATGTATCAAGTTTTTTAAAAATTTAATGTTAATTTTACTTATGGGATTGTAGGATAATGTTATATATTCAATGCTTTCTAATTGTTTAAAATCGGCTTCTGTAAGTTGGTTCTTATCCAACCATAAACTTTTTAAATTTATACAGGAATCGACATTAATTTGTTTCAATTGACAGTCTGTAGCGTGGATTTCTTTTAAAGACTTAAGATTACTAACATCTAGAATTGGACATCGTGTATTATCAACCCAAATTTCTTCTAAATCTGCATATTGTTTAAAATCTATGTTTATGTATAAATTGGGGTTATTTTGAAGAAAAATGTGTTTAAGCTCTTTTAGACCGTTAATCTGAACTTTCTCAAGATTATTATCATAGGCATATAAAAATTGAAGTTTTTGTAGGGCCGTCAAATCTAAACTTTTGATATTGTTGTTATAACATCCAAATTCTTTTAGGTTTTTAAATTCCTCAATACCGTCAACAGATTCAATTCCCTGGTTTTTAACATATAATACCTCAATTTTTTCAGCTTCTGAAACTTCAATTTCATCATTACTATTTAAGTCAAAACCTTGTGTTAACAATTCTCGCTTAAATTGTGGATCAGAAAATTTTATAGTCTGAGCAGACCCGCAAAAGTTTCCAAACATCATGAAAGATATTATTAGATAAATTAACTTCATAATGTTCTAATTTTTAATGGTTACATCCACAGTTTGTCCATCACTCGTAATTTCTGCAATTCCTGACATATGGTATTGTCTTGATTTGTTATAGGTATATTCCTGAAAGATAGGGGGACCTGAAATGTAAGATCCTTCAAAAGTTATTGCCTCCTGACCCACTAAATATGCCCCTTTTTTCTCTTTAGTTTTTGTCACATAACTCTCTATATAGTATTTACCGGGTTTTAAATTTGTAAACTCAAAGGTTTCTGCATCTTCACATTTGCTAATTAATCTATATGAAAGTGCTAATGGAGACATACTTGCTCTTTTTTTTTCTTTTAGCCCCAACTTATTTTCAAGTGCCAAATACTCTTCGAGATATGGGGTCATTGGAAAAAGAAAGACCTTGACATAATATCCAACTGGTTTATTGTTAATCATGGCAGTTCCTTTTATTGTTGAAGTACCTTTATGATCCAATTGTTTTGCAGCCATTTCACTGTCAAAGGGGACCTTGGGATATACAAATTCAATCTTCTTTTGCGCTGAAACTGCAGGTACTGTAAATACAAGTAAGAGTATCAAAACTTTAATTTTCATGATTAATACCACTTTAGGTTATTTTTAAAATGATGGTTATTTTATTTCTTTGGTATATTCCTCTTTAAGTTTTCGCATTAAGATTCTAACTCCTTTTACAGTGTCTTCAGAATATGCATTTGCAAAAATGATGTAAGCTATTTTGTTTGTTTTATCAATTTGAACGTTTGTATAATATGTTCCTACCGTTCCACTATGGGTAGACCAATTTTGACCATTCTCCATAATATTGAACCACCCCAGCGAATAATTTTTTATGCCATTGTGAAGAAAGTTATAAGTGCGACTTTGCAGGTAATTATCATGTCCTTGAAGTCCATCCAAATTGAGTTGAATGAATTTGATGTAATCTTTTAATTTAATATTTAGATCGCCTGCTGGCTCAGTGTAATCTAAATGAAAATCTGCGTTAGAAGGAACTGCAACCAATTGATTGTTTTCATAGTAGTGGCCCCATGTATCTTTTTTCTCTTGATTATCGGGCCATGAAAACCCGACGTTTAATTTTAGGTCCTCATTGAAAACTTTTTCTACTAATTCCTCCCAGCTTTTGTGGGTTACTTTTTCGAGCATCAAAGCTGCCAATGTATAATCTGCATTGGAATAGACAAAATTGTTAATACTATCCATTTTGGTAGGCTCCAACGTGAGTACGAATTTTCCGAATAATTTTCGTTTTTCTTTATTTTCACCTTTAAAGTCAGGGATTTGTGGATCGTCTATGCCTTGAAAAGGTTGAATTCCTGCTCTATGGGACAATAAGTCTTGGAGAGTTATATTGTAATAATCTTTATTTGATTCTTTTTTCCATTCTGGAAAAATTTTGAAGAATTTGGTATTCCAATTTAATTTCTTCTTTTCAATGTACTTGGCAACTATAAAGGCCGTCATTGCCTTAGTGTTTGAACCTAGGTGGAATCTATCCTCCAAAGTGGCCTGGTCATTTACGGATATGGAATGTTGGCCTATCGCTTCAATCTCTAAGATTGAAGTATCATTTATAACAGCGTAACTAATTTCTGGAATTTTATATTCCTGCCTAATAGAGTCGGCAAATTTTATTGTTTCTTGACCCTGGCTTGATAAAAATACAAATCCAAAAAAAAGATTTAAAAGTGACTTCATTTTAATATTTAAATGAGGTTGAAAATTATTAATTACTATTTTTGTGGTGATTTTTTTCAATGGCTCAAATGATTTACATTTATTTAAAGGTCAAATTTCAACTAAAATAAAGGAGGTTTCGACCTTCCTTGAAAGTTAGGACTATATTATCCGTTCTATTCTTCTTACGTTAAATTAGAATGAATGAAGATTATCGTCTTTCTTAATTTTATAAAACTTTAATTCTTGATTTCTTTGCCTTTGAAAGGGAAAAAAGAAATATCTTTTTAACATCTTTTTGAATATCTACTTTATAGAAATTGTCAAATCAAGATTGCAGTTGATAATTCATTGCATTTGGTTGAGAATAATTTTATAAATTCTGATTATTTTATTCTCATAGATTAATTAAAATTATATCCAAAATGTACTCCTGGTTCTATTAGATGGAATTTATTCCATTTTCTATCTTTTTCAGCAAAATCTTCAGGAACGTTTGTATTTATAGGCCAAAATGTGCCAACTATGGCTGGTTCAATAAAGAACTTCTTTTTAAAAATTGGGATTTGATACCCCAATCGTATAGTTGAGAAAAGTTGAAATCCACTTTGAATTTTATGGTTATATTCATTCGTGTATTTAGTTTTTACTGGCAATACACGTATGGAGGTAAATAGTCCTTTCCACAAGAAGTGTTGATAGACCGCTCCAACACCAAATACCTTTACATATCCCGGATATTCCTCCTCATCAGTGTTATAAAATTTACCCAATGGTATACCCAAGGGTAAATAGTATTTCCATGTAATAGCTTCAATAGAAATAACATCCTTCTTGTTGATTCTATATCCTAAATTTAACTGGTAAAATGCGGGTGAATTGGTTATTGCTAAATTGCCCAACATAAAGGTTGAACTGCCAACATAGTATTTATAGGAACTTATGGAATCATTTTTTTTATCACTCTTAGCTATTAAGACTCCAAGCGTAAGGAAATTAATGATTAATGCTATGGCTAATTTTTTGAACATTATGATCTTTAATTTTAATAAACAAATATTGTATAAAAAAAAATTCCATTTCTTAACTTAAATCAAAAAATAACGTTGGACTAAAAAAGATGGTCTTAAAAATTTGAACAAGAGAAATATTTAAATCTATTAATGCTTTTAAAAATTATCATTATTTTACTACATTTTAAGGGAGTCAGAGTTGAACCAATTGATAAAATTAGAGTTAAAATACACTTCACTTTATTCTAATTCATTAACCATGTTTTTAATGGCATCTTCAATAACCGTTGGTTGGTCTTGATTTATATAATGTGAGCTATTGGGAACTAAAATTTGTTTGCTATTTGTTGATAACTTTAACATATCGCGTTGCATTTTATTCCAAGCATTGACCATTTCAGTATTTAGGGTACTATCCTTTATGAATTGATCAAATCGGTTTTCATCTATGGCACTAAGTACATAAAGAGGGGTATTACCAAAGTTTTTAATCTTTTTGGCCTCTTTTTTTATAAAGGAATCCTGTTTTCCCTCTTCTAGTATTCCATAAGCACTCTTATGAAGTAAGGCGGGCATTACTGTGTTTTGATATTCATATTCTTTTGTGTCTGGAAACATATCTTTATAAATCAATCTCGCAAGACCAACTGAATTTGCAAATTTTAGAAAACCTTCTGGCAGGCCTTGACTAACCATAGCGTATAACTCAGGAGATAAATAATCTTCATCATTCGGACATTCGCTATCTATAAGTATTATACCCGCCACTTCTTTAGGATATTGATCCATATAGAATCTAATAAGCATACCTCCTAGTGAATGGCCTACAAGTATGTAAGGCTTGGGTGCGTTGATTTTCTCAAGTAAGAGGTAAAGTTCTTCCGCCATTTTTTCTCCACTTTTTGGATTATTGCCTCTTTCACTCCATAAAATCCCTGCCCTATCATAAGAAATTGTTGTAGCAAATTTTGACACCTCATTTTGCAAATTGTGCCACTGCAAGTGTCCTGTAGGATCAAATGCCGCTTCAAAAACTATGGTTGGACCACTTTCTCCTTGTTTTAAATAATGTAGTTTATGACCACCAATATCTGCAAATTGACCATCAGGAATTATTTTTTCTCCCTTTAATCGAGAAACGTATTCGTAAATAACTCCAATTATTAACATACTACACATTAGGATGAAAATTCCTAGAAGTATTTTCTTTATCCATTTTATTGCTTTCATTTTTATAATTTTCTGGTTTTATGATATAGGTCTTATTTTGATTCTAAGAATATACTAAGTAGTAATTAATTTTTTTTAACTAATAAAAATAGTAGCCCCTATTCCCAAATAAATGCTTGAAAATAGAGGCTTATTATTTTTCTATTGTACTGTATAAGTTCTGTTTTCTATTTCCCCCAATCTAAAATACCCTAGTGCATAATTGTCAGGATTTATTTCATTTTTTATATTTCCTTTTATTCTCACTGGGGGTAACCCAAAAGGTCCTCCACCAGTGGCATTTGCTATAAGGATACTCATATAAGTATAATAAGACCTCGAAATTCCGAAAATTGAAATGTCAATATTGCTTCCAACTTCTAAATCTTCATTAGAATAAAGCGCAGAGATTTTGTTACCCTCAAAAGCTTCATCATTCCATGTTTGGAACTCTGGGAAAGGACTAAAGGTTGTCTCGAACCGAGAAAGGAAAAAGTTTTCTTGCAAGGGGAAATCGTTAAAGTTCACTTTTATTCCAATTTGGTCATTATTAAGACCAAGATCATTTCTTTGTTCGATATCTGTTATCTCTGGAGTGGCTAATAACATTTCAGTTGCAGAATAAGTTTGTTCTTCGTAGATAACTGTTAGAGTATAAGTTTCACCAATAATTGGCACAAAATCATTACAAGTATATCTGCCTGAATTACTTGTAGGGCTCATTTCCTCAAGAAATGTGAAAGTCATATTTGAACTATTGGTTATAAACACAGATGCCCCTGTTACTTTAGGAATAATATCTTGATAATATCCCGTAGATGTTGATAAATTTATAGTCTGGATATTTCCTGATGTCCCTTTTTCCCAATTTATATTAGCATCAATAACGAGTCTTGGGGCTTCTGTATCTAAATCAACATCAATAACGTCTTCACAACTAATAAAGAAAAATACAGAGAGTAATAATATGAGTTTTTTCATTTTTTTAAAATTTAAAGTTATATGTTATACTAGGAACCACACCGAATATTGAAAACTTTACGGCTTCGTTTTCCCCTGTATCTATATTTTGTCTAAAATCTATAGATGCGGCATTTTTTTGGTTATAAATATTATAGATGCCAAAGACCCATTCGCTTCTCCAACCTTCCGTTTTATTTGGTTTTGGAGTATAAGTTGCTGAAATATCCAGATGATGATAAGCTGGTAAATTATTCATATTTCTAGCCCCAAAGCTTGGAATTATAATACCTTGATATTCATATTGTCCCTTAGGAAAAGTGGCGGCACGCCCAGATTGTAGGTTAAAAACAGATCCAAAACTCCATTTTTCACTTTTCTTGTAGGTTGCGGTGATAGCCAAATTATGAAGTTTATCATATCCCGATTTGTACCAATTACCGTCATTTATTCCTGTTTCTGAAGCTGTTCTTCCTGGAGTTCTTTGTTCTGATCTAGAGAGTGTATATGCAACCCAACCTGTAAGTTTCCCGGAATTCTTTCGTAGCATCATTTCCAAACCATAAGAACGAACTTCACCATTTAAGACTACTTGTTCTATTGCGTCATTTCCAATCAGCTCAGCCCCATCAATATAATCTACTCTATTTTTGATTTTTTTATAAAATGTTTCTACTTCCAAAGAATAATTATCGTCACTGAAGTTTCTATAATAGCCCAGCGCAACCTGATCTAAAAATTGGGGTTTTAAAAATTCATCACTAGGTGCCCAAATATCCAGCGGGGTTGGAGATTGAGTGTTAGATATAAGGTGGAGGTATTGTACCATTCTATTATAACTAGCCTTAACTGATTGGTCGTCATTTAATGCATAAGAAACTGCAATTCGGGGTTCTAAGTTGTTGAAACTGGCAATTGTCTCATTTTTATCATAGCTTTTTACACCAATAGGATCAGCTTTTTCATAGATTTGAAACTCTGGATTAAAGACCACAGCCTGATTGTTTTGATAAATATTGATGTCTTGCTTACCCAGTCTATAAAATAGCCCGTATCGCAAGCCATAATTTACTTCAATTTTTTCAGAAAGTTTTTGCTCGGCCTCTATATAAATGGCGGGTTCAAAAGCATACTTTTTTGATAATTGTCTTGGGTTGACACCAGAGTTTTCTCCAAGGGGATTGATAGTTCCGGGATTAAAAATATAATATTGCGCATTTATACCGTATGATAGCTTTGTAGCATTTCCAAAGTAATGCTTAAAGTCATATTTGAAATTAAAATTTTGTATGCCACTGTCCCACTTAAATCCAAGGACTTCAAGTTCTAACCCATAATAATAATCACTGTAAATAAAAGAGGCATTAGAAAATAATTTGTCTGAAAATAGGTGGTTCCATCTAAGGTTAGCTGTGGTGTTACCATAGGTATTAGTAAAAATATTGCTAAGATTTAATAAGTCTCTACCAAAATACCCCGAGAGAAATAAGGTATTATTTTCATCAAGTTTATAGTTAAATTTTGTATTTAAATCATAAAAGGATGCCGAATTTTTATTATCCGAAAGTTTAAGGAACAAATGGCCATATGAAGCCCTACCCGCTAACAAAAAAGATCCTCTTTCTTTTTGTAAAGGTCCTTCGGCCATCAATCTACTTGAAATGATTCCGATTCCTCCAGAGAAATTATATGTTTCATTATTGCCATCTTTTTGATAGATATCGAGAACTGAAGAGAGTCTGCCACCATATCTAGCTGGTATTCCCCCTTTGTATAATTTCATATCCTTAATTGCATCAGAATTAAATACTGAAAAAAACCCAAATAAATGGGAAGCATTATAAATTGATGCCTCATCGAGAAGAATCAAATTTTGGTCTGCACTTCCTCCACGTACATTGAAACCTGATTGACCTTCCCCGGCATTCGTTACCCCTGGAAGTTGAAGAATTGATTTAATTATATCAACTTCACCCAATACTACAGGCATTTGCTTGATTGTTTGGACAGAAAGCTTGTTTGAGCTCATCTCCGCTTTTTTAATGTCAGTTCTTTTCTTAGTTTCCGTTATTAGAACTTCATCCAGGCTTTCACTTTCTTCCAAAATGGAAATGTCTTTTTTGGTATTTTGGTTCAATGAAATACGCTCTGTATAAGGCTGGAAACCTAAGTACGATATATCAAGAGTGTAAACTCCCGTAGGAATTGTTAAGGAGTAAAACCCGTATTCGTTCGTGCTTGTACCAACTTCCAGCTCAGGTATATAGATATTTACTCCAATAAGTGTTTCAGTGGACTTTCCATCTTTAATTGTACCACTTAGGGTATGTTTTTCCTGTGAAAGGGATATAAAAGAAACTAATAACAATGTTATCAGTAATAGTTTTATTTTCATTTATTATGATTTTAAAAGGGTTAGTAAAATAAAAAAGGCTATGTTTTTCATAAAAGTGTTGTTTGATATTTTTTCATTCTAAGATTTAGTAGGAGCCAAACTGATTCAAATTGTTTAAAATGTGGGCGAAAATAATGTGAAATAACCCGAATTTCTATACCTTCAAAATGGTATAATTTATTACCTAATAACAGGTATTTTTGGATTAATAGTTCTTGATGGAAGAGTAGCTCTTTTATAAAAAAACTTTCATATTTACCACAAGCTATTATATTAACAATGAACTCTGTGAACCAATATTTCATGCTTCAGTGAACGAAAGCCTATTGGCTTTTTTTTTTTGATTTCATATAAGCTGCAATTAAAGTCTATTTGGAATTATCACTTTTTGAGAGAGTGCAGATGATTTTCTCTTTTTCCTTATCACTTTTATTTTCATTTAATAAAATTTTAAAAGATTAGTATAATTATAAAAGGGGCATTTGGGTGCAAAAATATTTATGCCTTTTGTAGTAACTCCTTAACTTAAGTCAAGAAAGAGCACAAATAATCGACACTTTTTTCCGTCTTAACACTTAGAAATTAAATTTACACCCTGCTTTAGTACCTGAAAATTTAGACAGATGCTGCTAATCAAACAATCAAATTTTTGATATCTTTAGTTTTATGCCCCTTAAGAGATTCTAGGTTATTCTTTATATAAATTTTCGAACATATCCTAGTTTTAGATAGTAAGGCACGAAATTATTCGTTTTAAAATCTTGTTCAATGTTTCTACCAACGTTTAGGTTTAGGTCGTTGTTTCCAAAAGAATAACTTGATTGTAAACCATAGAAGAAATTGCCTCCTGTCGGGATATACCAGCCGTCCTTAATGGAAGGATTATACTCTTTCATCCGATCCCCGTGTTTTACATGGGTGACAATCGCCTTATCAAAGCCAAACTCACCAGCTACGTGCCAATTTGGTTTATAATAACCAGATACTGCAGTGAATTCACTTCCAAAATTGAGAAGCCTTGCATTTTCACTCCCGTACCGTCTAAAGACGCCATAGACCTTAGCTGTTGTAGAAAAATCTCCAATACTTAGTACTTCAACTTGACCACCTAATTTTGACTTAAGGTCATCAAAAGGTTTATTGCCAAATGGGAGGGATAAGTCCGCGTTTAAAACAATAGGTAATTTTGTGTTTAATTGATAACCATAGCCAAATGTGAGAGTTGTACTATAGTCCAAGCCTATATTCATACTAACCAAATGCTTTTGTTCTTTAGATAAACTTTTCCAATTAATGTTTTGGGAAAAAAGGTTTAAAGAGGCTGAAAAAAGCAATACAACCAATAATTTTGATTTCATCATTTTGTGCATTTTTTTTTTAATTAAGAGCGTTAAGATATTCTAGAACTTTAGGGTAAACATTATCCCATTTGAAATAGATCATTTCATGTCCAGTTCCATCAATTCTTTGAATTTCGGAATTAGGAAAATAATTGGCCTCTTTTTGGGCAAAGGACAAACCATAGGATTTGTTGTTTTGACCGTATAACAGTAAAACCTTTGTTGTGTATTGATTTAAATTTTTAGTAAAATCAAATTTGTCCTTCTCAGCTAAATCACCAAGACTGTTTAGAACAACAGCTCCATTTCTCCAGAAAGGAGATGGGCCTTCAATACCTTCATCATTATCTTCTGCATAAGTAAATGAGGATAGGACAGCTAGTTTGTAATCCAGTACTTCATGTTGATTCTCAGTACCAGTAAAAAATTGATCTAGGTATAGTGCATCATTAGTTACTTCTGAAAAGAGTGAAAGCCTTCTACTATTTTCTTGATAATCTTTTAGATCATCATAATTCATACCTCCAGCTTCAGCCAAAATTACCCCCGAAATTCTTTCTGGATATGAATTTATATAGGAAGTGGCTAAAATTGCCCCCCAAGAATGACCGAAAAGGAAGACCTTTTGATCCGGCGAAGTTTTATAATATTCAATAACGGCTGTAAGATCATCTCTTGTTTGCTGAATACTAAAGCTATTCTTATTGTGCCGTTTGGAGAGACCGGCACTTCTTTGGTCAAAGAAAACAACATAATATCCATCATCAGCCAATTGTTTAACATTTAAACCGTTGCGGTAGTCACCACCTGGCCCCCCGTGCAAGAACACGAGCATTGAATTATTTGGATTTCCAAATGTTTCACTATGAAGCATAGTGCCGTTTACTTCAATTGACGGCAATGATGGATCCTGTTCAACAGTTTTTGGAACTAACGCACCAGGTTCGTCAGGGTCAATTTCTGTACAAGAAATTTGTGAGCTAATAACTAATAAGAGAGAAGCTCTAAATAAAAAAGATTTAATTTTCATGATTATTAATTTTGTTTCGGCAAAGATTTGTCAAACCCGAATTAATAATCGACCTAACTTATAGGAAGGGACTAGTATTAAATTAAATATAGCCCTTCCTTATAGGCAAAGACTTTAAAAAAAAAGAATAAATACTTACACAAGAATCTTATTCCAAAGACTTTAGGTATTCCGATGGTGTAGAGTCGGTGACTTTTTTAAAATACTTATTAAAGGAGGATTTAGAGTTAAACCCGCTGTCAAAAGCTAATGATAAAATAGTGAATTTTCTATTTTCGGAATTGGAGGACAGTTTGATAAAATGTTCAATTCTTTTAGAATTGACATAATCATAGAAGTTTTTATTTTCGAAAGTATTAATGACTTGCGATAAATTATTTGGGTGTACGTCTAATACCTGTGCTAACTCATTTAAGGTTAGTTCAGGATTAATATAGAGTTTTTCTTCATCCATTCTTTGAGAAAGCAACCCATGAATTTCCATTGCGGTTTCATTGGTTAGTCCCGATTTCTCATATTTTGATGTTTGAATAATTAGACTGTTGCCCTCGTCAGGAATGCTTAAGCTAGGGTGGTCAATATCTGGAAGCTGTAATATTTCATTTTGCTGCGAAGCCAAAGGAATGGTAATACGTTTTGTAAAAATGCCTTCCTGTCTGATGCCAAAATAGCCAATAAAAATCATAAAAAGCACAACAATGGTATAGATTTGATTGTCATTGGTAGCAAATAAAACAACAAACCAGATAACTGACATACCAATTATTAAGTACTGCAACCAGTCGAGATTGATTTTTTCGGTATTTGAAAACTCATTTTTGAGCTTTTTCTTATAGGCTCTTAATCTCAGGAAAGAAAGAATAGTGTAGAATATTCCTGAAAAGATTATTAATGCCGAGTTAATAATTAAGATATTTTCATAGCCAACACCTCCAGTTTTATATACCGATATTTTCTCGTCAGAAGAAAGTAGAAAGAAATCGAAAAATAGGGCAAATGAAATTATAATAGGTAAAAAATGGATTAAATGAATTTTTCTAATTTCTTTCTTTTTGGTTAGTGATGTCGTATAAAGATATAATAAAGGTCCATGATAAAGTGGGAGTTGAAAAATTAACCCAAGTAGAAATGGGTATTCTGTATCCAACTGCGAAATAAATAAATAGAAAAGGAACAGGTTTAAGGAAAGGGCAATCATCCACACAAAGAGTATGTAATCTGCTTGTGTTTTTCTTTTTTTTGTCAACAATAAAGCAGAAAGAAATAGGCCAATAACAATACCAGAAAAATATAACATATCATATTATTTTGTAGATACCCCTAATCTTTTATCTAGAAATGATTATCAATATTCAAACTCCAATTAATTAAAATAATCCAAGACAAAAGTATCATTGTTTTTTAGAATTATACCAAAAATTTAAATTACTAAATATTAAAATTTGAATAATACCTATGAAACTTTATCCATTCTCAAAAAAGATAAAATGTATAGTATCAGTTGTTTTTTCGTGCAAATTACACCTACTTTTTTAATACCTGAATATAGGTAATTTAATATACTTGAAAACGGGTATTGTAGAATACTTGTTCTGAAAGTAAGTTTGTTGTTCTAGTTATTAGGATGGTAATTTATTATAGAAATTCCTAGTTAATAACATTGCTCAAACTGCTTAAATATTAGCATTTGAAGATATTTTTAATTTCTCAAAAAATACATTTAATATAAAGATACTTTCATGACGAAAAATAGAATATTTTTTTTACTTATTTTTTTTATTGCCTTTGCCAGTACTTCAGCAATTGCACAATATGAACAAACGGCAAAAGTGGTTAGTAATAATAGAGAATCCAGAGCAGAGTATGGAACCGCTGTTGCAATAGATGAAAACTTTGCAGTAGTTGGTGCTTCACGTGAAAATATTGCATCCGGGGCAGCATATGTCTATAAACTTAACGCAGATGGCAATTGGGAGTTCTTACAGCGCTTTAGTGCCCCTGATCCTAACTTTGGAGCGGAATTCGGTGGCGGTGCTAAAATTTCACAAGATCATATTGTTATTGCAGCTGGAAGAGCAAATGTAGACGGAGTTATTCGTGCTGGAGCATTGTACGTTTATGATTTTAATGGAACAACTTGGGATTTTAGTAAAAAGCTTGTTGCTGAAGAATTGGCTGATGATGCTAAATTAGGAATGAACCCCACTTCACTTGCCGTGGAAAATAATATTATTGTGGCCGGAGCCCCTGGCGAAAATGCTTGGGAAGGGCGTGTATACATATTTCAAAAAATAGCAGGAAGCTGGGTTGAGGTTCAGAGACTATCAAGTCCAAATCCAGATGTCAATGAAAATTTTGGAATAGGTGTAGCTGTATCCGAAAATTATCTTGTTGTTGGGGCCAATGAAGAAGATAACACAAAGGGGGCTGTTCATATTTTTGAGAAAGATGGCAACGGACTTTGGGTATATGTAAAGCGAATAATGGCTTCTGATGCCATGCCGGAAGCTTATTTCGGAAGCTCTGTTAGCGTCTATGATAATTCTATAGCTATTGGGGCATATAATGATAATGGAGGTATTGGCGCTACATATGTTTTTGAAAAAGATAGCAATGGCGATTGGGTTGAAGAAAGTAAAATTACTCCTTCTTCACCTTCTACTGAAGGGTTGTTTGGCTTTAATTGTATACTTAAGAATGAATTCCTTGTTGTAAGTGCCCCTCATGTTTATGGATTGGAGTCAGCCGAAGTGTATGTTTATTCCAAGGATAACAATAATAATTGGAACGAAATTCAAAAAGTACTTAGCAACGATCTAGCTCCTGAAGATTTTTATGGTTGGAATATAGAGATGCATGAAAATCAACTTATTGTTGGGGCGCCATGGGAAGATCATGACGAGAATGGAGAGAATGAAATTGATAGAGCTGGTTCTGCATATATATTTAAAGATCTTTCAATCTTAGGCAACAATGAAGTTGCAATACAAAATGATTTAACCATTTTTCCGATACCCGCTAGTGAAAAAGTAACGTTTATTTCTAATGCTGAAATTGATTCTATTATGGTTTTCAATCAACTTGGTGCTGTTGTAAAGCAGGAGAAAAATATAAATAGCAGTATATATAGCTTGGATTTAAGAAAATTTGTAACAGGAATCTATTTTGCAAAAGTTATTTCCAATGATGGAAAAATAGCCGTCAAAAAGTTTATTGTAACAAATTAATTTTAACTAAAATAATCGGTTTTACAAATAATAATTTATGAAATATTATAATCATTTCATTTGTTGGCCCACTTAGTTGAAATAGAATTTGGAACTACGTGAGGGAATTAAAGAAGTAAACGAGCAATTAAGGTTCTGGTATTTCTAAATAAAAGAGTATTGAAAATTTCAATCATCAAATAAGATATGAAAATTAAAATGTTGCAATTGTTCTTTCTTGTTGGATCTGTTTTGTCAATTAGTTGTAGTAATGATGATAAAGCTGGCTTGATAATACCACCTGGAGATACACTGCAGCTTCAAAAAATAGAGGATATTTTAAATGGAAACAACCAGAGTTTAATTGAATTGCTCAATAAAGTTAGGGGCAGTGTAGGAAAAAGGGGACCAGCATCAAAAACCATCTGGAGTCGAAAAAATGATCACTCTTTAGGTCTCTATATTAGTGCCAATCATGTGTATAATATAAATGGATGGAGTTCAAGAAGTGCAGAGTTTTTTGATATAGCCTCTATTAATATGGGCATTTTTGAAACATCACAAATAGTACCAATTAACGGAAGAGTAGAATTGGGAAATACCTTGATTGCTGATTTTCCCTTGATGCATTTTGATATCTCACAATCGGCAACGAACACTACAATATTACCTTCCGAAGATTTTTATTTAGGTATTATCGACAATCAACGAGTTGAACAAGGCCCATTTCCCCAATACCCAAGCGTGGTTCAAGTGAATACTCCATTGGAGATATATGATCCAAATGGCCGTTCATTGGCCTCTCAAACTTGGAGTACTCCAATAGTTGGAGAAAAAGCCTTGGTGGTAGGATACCCACAAGATCGTGTAAACTATCCAAATGGGGCAGTTGCTTATGGGAAGATACTGTCAAATTTGCAAGCAGAGTCAATGATAACTCAATTGCAAAGTGCCGGTGATACCGAAGGAAATATTCCCTATAATCCCAATGTTGAATTCCTAATTGAAGCTAGAGCTTTACCAGGTATGAGTGGAGGCGGTGTGTTCAATTCTGAAGGTCAATTATTGGGAATTATGGTTAGGGCCAGTAATACAGAAAATGCTCCCAAAATTATTCGTGTTGTAAGAATAGAATATGTCAAGTCAAAAATAACCGAGTTCTATAATTCATTGATCCAATCTAATAAGGATAAGTTAAAACCTTTTATTGATGGAGAAATTTAAAATAATTATTGATAGAAATATATTTCAATAAACACAAGAATATCATTATCAAAGATTTTTAAAATTTTCAATCAAAAGAATTGTCTTATGAAGCGGTATTTATGTTTGTTTTTTAGCATTGGATTTTTAATAAATCTATACGGACAAAATGAAGTTAAAGACCTTAAAGATTTAACTAAAACCATGAATTTGGAAGGCATCAGAAAAATAGAACTAGATAGTTTTAATAATAGAATTGGACTCGAATTAGGTTTAGCCATTGTTAATTATGCAAAAGCAAAGAATCAAAAAATTGCTGTTCAAGTTGAAAGACTAAATCACCAGATTTTTCTTTTTATAGATGATGGATTGCCAGCAGACAAGCATAATTGGCTTAGAAGAAAATCGAATGTAGCCAAACTTTTCGAACAAAGTTCATTAAGTGTAAAAACGGATTTGATTAATGGCAAAATGACATTAAAAGAAACATTTGCCCTTGATGATGAAGATTATTTAGCAAGAGGGGGATCAATCCCAATATTTGTGAAAAATGCTGGAATGATAGCAATCGTAACTGTATCTGGACTTCACGATGAAGAGGATCATAAAATAATTATTGAAGCTTTAAAAGGAAAATACATCAAATAACTGTTCAAGAATGAAAAAAATTACTTTATCAATTTTAGTATCGCTGCTTATATCATTAAGTGCCTTCTCTCAAAATATTGGATACGGGACTAAGGTAAATAATTCAATAAAAAAACCATTTGAAAGTGGCGAAATATCCAATTTTAATGGGCCTGATGAGGAATGTGATGATATCATCACCTGTGATAATTTAGAGAATGGTGTTTTTATTAATGGTGGCTCAGGGCAAAAAGCAGCAATAGATATCCCCATTGATTCCAATACTGAAATTACCATTAACCAAATTAAAGTCACACTAAGTAGTGCACTTGAGCCTGGATTTGTGCATTTTAAATTTTATAAAAGTAATGACAGCATTCCTTCTGATCTTTATAGGGAAGTACTAAATACAACTATTATAGCTTCTGACAGTATTGGCTATGAACCACGATTTCAATTTGTTATAAGGAATATAACCTTACAATTGGAGGAACCTATAATTTTAAATGGAGCAGAAACTATTGATAGATTTTGGATGTCCCCAATTTCTGATGCAGATGCCTGGGCTACAACTGATGGAGTTGACAATGGTGCAAGTATTACAGGAAAAGCTATTGTTATAGGTGGTGATGGTTTTGATTGGTTTGAATTGGGAACACTAGAAGGCCTTTATGAAATAGATGCGGAGTGTGCTCTTTTAGGAGTTAAAGAACAAATAATTCCTGGTTTATCTGTTTTTCCGAATCCAACAAGCGATAAATTAAATATTCAATTATCCGACAAATCTACAATTGTTAAGGCTGAGATTTTCAATATTCATGGTCAAAAAATAAAAGAATTTTTAAATCAAAATGAAAATCTGGATGTTAGCGATCTAAGTAATGGTTTGTATTTATGTAAAATACAAACAGTAGACAATCAGGTGTTTGCGATTAAATTTGTGCGATAAGTTAACCACGAAAAGACTATCTATTGATATAAATCCTAAAGCCGATTTATTCTTAATCCAAATCATAAACCTCAAGCAAAACCAATAAAAAAAATGAAAATTTTGATTACAATCCTAGGGATTCTAAATGGTGGTTATATGTTACTTGATGGAATTTATGTTCTAATGAGAGGAAAATATATAGGCCCCAAAAAAAATGGCGTTTGGTCAATCATTTTCCAGAAATTAAATATTGATGTATTTAAACTTGGACCCTTTTTTATCTTATTTGGGCTATTATGGTTTAGTTGGTTATTTGGACTATGGACAAACCAACAGTGGACATTTACTTTCGGAATTGCTATTTGTATTATGACACTTTGGTATTTGCCAATTGGAACATTTTTTTCTTTAATAATTTTAAGTTTGATAATTTTTTTCAGAAAAAAGATAGGGATATGAGAGGATTTTGATTGACTTCTCAAACACCAATCGAATTATAAATTTTTAATAATCAATTATTAAAATACTAACGTTATGAAATCATACCTAATTTTATTACCCATCCTCTTTGTAGGATTTTTATTAAACGCACAATCCAATGATACCATTTTTATTAAAGCATCAGATTTAAAAACCGAATTTCTAACAAATGGAACTAAACAATATTTGGTTTATTTTAAAAACGGTAAGAACGAAAATAGAACCAGTGCACAAATATGGAACCGCACCATTGAAAGAAAGGATTATAACGGAATAAAGGCTATAACCATTACCCAGTATTGGGAAAGCTCTGATACAATTGTACATACTACTACTTCTGTAAGTGAGGAAAAGACAATGAGGCCTTTATACCACGATAGTTGGTATAAAGGTCGTGGTACTACTACTGTTGATTTTTTGAATCAGAAATTAATATTGAATGGAAATGTTATTAGCGAAAATGAAGTAGATGAAAAGAAAAAAGTGTCGTTAGAAACTTTTAAAAAAGCATTACAGCAAGAAGTATTCAACTGGCATATTGACTTAGAATTTTTTTCAATACTACCCTATAAAAAGGGCGCAATATTCGCAATTAAATTTTACGAACCTGGCTACATAAATTTTAAAAATGAGATATATAAAGTAAAAGGGGAAGATGATTTTATTGGTTATGATCAAAAGAGAATACCGTGTTGGCTATTATCGCATGGAGACAAGGGCAATGAGGAAATTTATTGGGTAAGTAAAGAAACACAAGAAATACTAATGCTCGACCAAGAAATCAATGGAACATTTTATAGGTATAAAATAAAGCTACCATATACTCCTTAATTTCTATTAAGAGAAATAAATTATAAAGCATAATTCAATACTTTAAATAGTGTTGATTTAAATAGAAAAGAAGTTATTACAGAATCGAAAATGATAATCAGAAGAGCAGAAATCGGCGACATAAAGCAAATCCAGATAGTGAGAAATTCAGTTAAGGAAAATACACTTTCAAATCCCAATTTGGTAACCGATAAAGACTGTGAAGAATTTATAATGCAACGGGGAAGGGGATGGGTATGTGAAATTGACAATAAGATTATCGGGTTTTCAATAGTCGATCTAAAAGATAACAATATCTGGGCGCTATTTTTAATGCCAGAATTTGAACGGCAAGGCATTGGAAGAAAACTTCACGACGTGATGCTCAATTGGTATTTTGACCATACACGAACCAATTTGTGGTTAGGTACAAACCCAGAAACGAGAGCTGAAATGTTTTATAGAAATGCAGGATGGAATGAAATAGGCACACATGGGATTGACGAAATAAAGTTTGAAATGAGCTATGAAAACTGGATAAAGAACATTTAATAAAATATTATTAAGTAGACACTAAACTTATAGTGATAAGTAGTAAGACAGTTATATCATCAACTATTTAAAAAATAAAGACATGAACCCGAACAAAACAACAAAAGGCAATTTAAAAGACTTTAAAATCAACGTAAAAATAAAGTTGTCTGCACTATGGGCATCAGTAACACTTTGCATGTTATATGGTGATTATTTTGAATTATATGTACCTAATAAAGTTGCTGGTCTTATAAGCGGTGTAAATATATTGGACAGTCCGGTAAAATTGTTTGCCGCCTCAGTTCTTTTGGCAATTCCATCAGTTATGGTTTTTTTATCTATTCTCCTTAAGCCTAAAGCAAATAGAATCTTGAATCTCTTGTTTGGATTTTTGTTTGCAGCAATGATGTTATTAATTGCTTTAACCTCTATGGTGCCCTGGAGAATGTTTTACGTTTTTCTCGCTTTTCTGGAAAGTTTCATTACCATTTTGATAATTGGGTATGCATGGAAATGGCCCAAAAAACAAACAGACTAATCAGTTAATTAGGATTATTTATTTGAAAAATTTCAGGCAAGAAATGTGGATTGATAATGAAACTATAAAGCCGCATAATACTATTGAATTAACATAACTATTCTGGAATACCACCAATGAATAACCCCTTTTTTTAAAGATGGTATTTATTAGGAGGCAGACTATCGGAACAATTTAGTGCAAATTGGACTATATAGCGAAGCGCTAAAAAAAGAATTGTAGAGCGGCAAGATTAATACACTAAACAAGGGTTTAAAATTTAAATATAAAATTAATTTGAATACTAATAAATAAAAATGAATAAATGAGAAAAATTACAGTTTTAATGGGCATAATGTTGCTGGGTTTGTCAAGTTGGCAAGCCGCAGCACAATTTTTAGAAAGTTTCGATGTGGAAATTCCTAGTGAATGGACAGTTATTGATAATGATGGTCAGGGAGGAACTTGGCAATTTAATCCAGGAGATGGCTATCGAGGGGATGGGGGAGTTCGTATTAATTATGAAACAAATGCGCATGATGATTATTTAATTTCACCCCAATTTGTTGTGACCCCAGGAGTTTCAGACCTTGTTTCCTTCTTTGCAGGAGGAACTGGCTTAAGATTTCCGGAATCTTTTGAGGTTAAATTGTCTACTACAGGTACAAATCCTGGCGATTTTAGAGATTTATTAGGCTCAGAAACTACAATTTCTGATGTAGATGATTTTGGTGAATACATTAACTATACTTATAATCTTTCCGCCTATAATGGGCAGTCTGTTCATATAGCAGTAGTGGCCACAGCTACTGCAGCTTTTCATCTTTATGTAGATGAATTCTCTGTTTCGGCCTTGCCGCCGTGTCCCAAGCCTACAAATATCAGTATTGAGAATTTGACAGCTACATCATTAGATCTAGATTGGGCTCTAGGAGCGACAGAAAGTGAATGGGAAGTTAAATATGGCCCAAAAGGTTTCGATCCAGTTACTGAAGGCAGTTTAATGTCAGTTACAGGATCTCCAAATACTACCATATTAGATTTAGAGCCTGGAACTATTCAAGACATTTATGTTAAAGCCTTATGCGGCAGCGGCAATGGTGAGAGTAAATTTGCAGGACCGTCCAGATTTTTTACTCCTTGCGTAGCGGCAACACTACCTTTTTTCGAAGGCTTTGAAAATGGATATTCGCACAATGATGACTTAGGTGGATGTTGGACACAGGAATTAGTGAATAATACCTATTGGAAAGTCAATAACTCTATTACTGCCGACAACAGAGCTCCACGAACCGGAAACTGGGATATATATCTACCTAAGGGCAGTGATACTTGGATGTTTTATCCAATAGAAGTACAAGCTGGTATTAATTATACACTTACCTTCTATGCTAGACAGAGCAATGTTTCGGGATCAAATCTATCTGCAAGCTATGGCATTTCAGGAACTGCTAGAGATATGGTCAATGAAATTATTCCTATTACTGAAATAACGGATGGCGACTACCAAGAAGTTAGCGGGACATTTACAACTACAACATCAGGGGTTGTTTATATTGGAATTTTAGGACATTTAGATGGTGGTTTTTTTCCTGTGTATATGGCTATGGATGATATTTCCATTACTGAAACACCCGCTTGTTCAAAACCAACAAGTTTACGGGTTGATTCAACTACCTCTATATCCGCTGATATGAGTTGGACACCAAGGGGTAATGAATCTGAATGGCTTTTAAAATATGGAGAACCAGGTTTTGATCCTGCCATAGATGGAACTTCAGTCCAAGTAAGTAACAATCCAAATACAACCATTACTGATCTTATTCCAGCACATATTTATAGTGTTTATGTACAAGCACAATGTGGTGGTTCTGATGGTGACAGTTTTTTTGCTGGCCCCATAACTATGAAGACCCGCCCTGTTAATGACGAATTGTGTAATGCAATACCTTTGATTGTTGATGGGGGTTGTGTCGGCAGCAGTTTCTCAAATGTTGGTGGCACCTTGGAAATAAATGAACCTCAAGGCAGTTGTTTTCAAGCTGCAGGGGATCAAACAGTTTGGTTTAGTTTTGTAGCTCCGTTGAGTGGTGAGGTTACTGTTACTACAGACTTTGAAGGAGGCACATTGGAAGATACAGAAGTTGCTGTATATGAAGCTCCAACAAATTGTGGAAATCTAGCTACTTTAGGTATTGAAGTGGGTTGCGATGAAGATGGCGGAAATACTGGAATGGGATTTTTATCTGTTGTAACATTAACTGGGTTAACTGCTGGTAATGCTTATTATGTTCAGGTTAATGGTTTTATTAGTTTTGGTGATGGAACAATGGAAGGTTCATTTTGTATTGAAGTAAATAATGATGGCATTGATTGCCCTCAACCAACAGATATTTCAGTTAGTAATGTTACTGAAAACACGGCCGATGTAAGCTGGACAGCTGGAGGTAGTGAAACCGAATGGGAAATTAAATACGGAGCGCCAGGTTTTGATCCCGAAATTACAGGCATTAGTGTTATGGATAATGATGGAGTTCTTGGTGAAACCATAAACAACCTCGATCCTGATACAATATACGATCTTTATGTTCGTGCTGTCTGCAATTCTGATATCAAAAGTAATTTCACTGGGCCTGAAACTTTTAATACCATGGCACTCTCAATAACAGAAGAGAACTTTGGCCAATTCAGATATTTTCCGAATCCAGCAACCAATCAACTTACCTTAAAGGCAAATAGTCCTATAGAAAAGGTGCAAATTTATAATTTGTTGGGTCAAAATATTATGGAGATTATGGAAAATGCTCTTCAATTGGAAGTAAATACCAGTGCCATGATGCCAGGGTTGTATTTTATGAAAGTAACAATTAATGGTGGTCAAAAAACATTTAGAGTGATAAAAGATTAAATCCTTTTTCATTCCTAAATAAGATATACAAAAAATATTTTCCACCCTAAGTTCTTTTTAGATACTGCTTTTACAGCAGTATCTAAAAAGATTCTGTACAGTTTCTGAAAGAAATCTCGTGCTTAAATTCCTTAACTTTTTTATAAAAGAGTTCGTAGGGTGGATTTTATATACTTGTTAATCTCAGGAGCAACAGCTCTTTTGAATTCTTTTAAATAGTATGAATCATTCTAAAATTTTATACTCTGATAATAGGTATGCTCTATGTTTTCTAATCTAATAAATTTTAACAAAATCCCAAATCTATGAACAAATTTACCTTTGGTTTTGCTCTTATGGCAATGCTATTCTTCAATTTTTTAATTGCTCAAAATGAACCACCTGATTTTCCAGGTTCGGGAACTGGCCCTTCATTTAACCTTGCTGTAGGAGCCAATACATATACTGGTACCGTAACTAGTCCAGGTGATACAAGGGATAATTTCCAGATTGTTGTAGGGGCTGGTCAAACAGTTACCAGTATCACTGCTTCTGTTTCTACAAATGGAAATCCCAGCGGATTTTTTTTAGTAGGTCTTGGATCAGTAAGCTTTCCCGGAGGTAATATAACCCCCGTGCCTTCAGCTCCAGGTACCTATCAGGTTATTGTTGGTGGTGATTTCGCATTAGGTAATAATTGGACCCTCACGGTAAATGTTACAGGAGGTCCTCCACCATGTAACAATCCCACGGTTCCTATTGTTACGGCAACTCCAAATAAGGTATGCCCTGGCGGTAGCGCAACTCTTAATATCACTGGGTCATTGAATGATGCCACCTCTTGGGCTATTTATACAGGTTCTTGCGGAGGCACTCTTGTGGGAACGACATCTACAAATTCTTTTACAGTAAACCCTGGAAACCCAGCAACAACTTATTATGTGCGTGGGGAAGGTGGCTGTGTATCTCCTGGTTCTTGCGGAAGTGTAACTGTTAGCAGCGTTGATAATACACTCCCCATTCCTGTTTGCCAAAATATTACGGTACAGCTAAATGCCTCTGGAACTGCAAGTATTGTTGCTTCTGACGTAGATGCTGGTAGCATAGATAATTGTGGAATAGCCTCACGCACGGTAAGTCCAAATTCTTTCAATTGCTCTAATATTGGGGGTAATACAGTTACACTAACCGTAACGGATAATAGTGGAAATGTAGCTACTTGTAATGCAACTGTAACTGTTCAAGATACAATTGCCCCACAAATAACCTGTATAGGTAACATAAATGTAAATAACGATGCTACTGTTTGTGGAGCATTGGTAACATATTTAATTCCTACTGTAACCGATAATTGTAGTGCTACGGTAACCCAAACAGATACTAGTGGTTTATCGAGCGGAAGTATGTTTCCCATAGGCACTACAACATTACAATATACGGCCATAGACCCAAGTGGTAACAATGATAGCTGCTCTTTTACAGTAACAGTAATTGATAATGAAAATCCAGTTATCAATTGCCTAGTAAGTATTACCCAAAATAACGATCCGGGCGTATGCGGTGCGGTAATAACTTTTACTGCTCCTGTTGGAACAGATAATTGCTCAGGTTCAGCTACCACCCAAACTGCTGGCCTTCCATCAGGAAGTACTTTCCCAGTGGGAACAACTATGAATACATTCGTAGTTACTGATCCCTCAGGCAATACCTCTACCTGTATTTTTGATGTAACGATTAACGATACCGAAGCACCAACAATTACTTGCCCTGGAGATATTACACAAGATAATGATCTTGGAGTTTGTGGTGCTGAAGTTAATTATAATGTAGCTATTTCAGATAATTGTAGCGCAGGAGCTTCTGGATCACAAACATTTACGTATACAGGTGTTCTAGAAAATTGGATAGTTCCTGCTGGTGTTACCAGTATCACCGTTGAGGCTTTTGGCGCTCAAGGGGGAAGCACCATTGGCGGTTTAGGAGCTTATATGAAAGGAGATTTTTCAGTCACTCCTGGAAACCAATTAAAAATATTGGTTGGTCAACAAGGTCTAGTTGATTATGGCTATGGCGGCGGCGGCGGAAGCTTTGTAACTACAGATACCGATGCACCCTTAGTTATTGCAGGTGGTGGCGGTGGAGCTGAGCATGACAATTCATTTCCTGGTTATGATGCTGTTATTACTTCTGATGGGATGAGTGTAGAAAATGCAAATGGCGGTACCGCTGGAAGCGGTGGTGAACTAGGAAACCCAAATACATCTGGATGTGGTTGGTCTGGTTCTGGTGGAGCAGGTTTACTCGGTAATGGAGGAGCATCAGCAGATGGTGGAGGTTTTGCCTTTGTAAACGGCGGAACTGGTGGTACAGATCCTTCTGGAAGTTGTGTAGTAGGTGGTAGTGGTGGCTTTGGTGGTGGCGGTGCTGGCGGAAATGCTGGCGGCGGCGGCGGCGGATACTCTGGAGGAGCAGGTGGCGCAAACCTTGGATTAGTTCCTAACCGCGGTGGTGGTGGCGGTGGATCTCTAAATACAGGCACTAATCAAACTAATACTGCAGGAGCTAGATCAGGCAACGGTGAAGTTAATATTACTTGGAATATGGGCGTGGAACCTAACCAAACCGCTGGACTTCCTTCAGGAAGCACATTCCCAGTCGGAACTACAACCAATACGTTCGTTGTAACAGATTCAGCGGGAAACACGGCCACCTGTAGTTTTGATGTTACAGTAAATGATACTGAAGCTCCAGAAATCACTTGCCCTGGAAATATTACCCAAGACAATGACCTTGGAATTTGCGGTGCTGTGATAACATATACCGCTCCAGTTGGTACTGATAATTGTTCAGGCGCAACCACAACTCAAACAGCTGGTTTGGCTTCAGGCGAAACTTTTCCTGTAGGAACCACAACAAATACATTTGTCGTTACTGATGCTTCAGGCAATTCGTCAACTTGCAGTTTTGATGTAATTATTAATGATAATGAAGCCCCAGTGGCCAATTGCGCCGCACCATTTACGGTTCAACTAGATGCTAATGGAATGGTGAGTATTACAGTTGGCGATATAGACAACGGTTCTACTGACAATTGTGTCATTGCTAACACGAGCATTGACGTTACCGACTTTACCTGTGCGGATGTTGGCGACAACAACGTAACACTTACTGTAACCGATGTAAACGGAAACAGTTCAACCTGTACAACTGTTGTAACAGTAGAAGATAATGTTGCCCCAGTAGCCAATTGTGCCGCACCTTTCACTATTCAGCTTGATGCTAACGGAATGGCTAGCATTACCGTAGCGGATATTGATAATGGCAGCACCGATGCCTGTGGAATTGCAAGCACTTCGATAGATGTTACCGATTTTGATTGTAGTAATGTAGGCCCAAATGCGGTAATTCTTACGGTAACAGATGTAAACGGAAACGCTTCACAGTGTACTACAATAGTTACAGTTGAAGATAGTATTGCACCTACTATAGTTTGTCCTGCAGATATTACGGTTAACACTGATGCCGGCAATTGCTCCGCCATTGTAAACTTTCCACAACCGATAGCATTTGACAACTGTGGGGTTGATACCATAGTGCAAACGATAGGCGACCCAAGCGGAAGTATGTTCCCAGTGGGAACAACTACCATTGAGTTTACTGCAACCGATGTAAACGGAAATACTAACACTTGTAGCTTTATCATTACGGTAATCGATAATGAAGCTCCGGTGGCAGTTTGCCAGAATATTACTATCCAATTGGATGCATCTGGAAACGCAAGCATTGTTGCAGCGAATGTTGATGGAGGAAGCACCGACCAATGTGGCGTGGCGAATATTTCAATAGATATTGATACATTCGACTGCTCTAATGTTGGAGATAATAACGTGGTTCTTACTGTAACAGATGTAAACAGAAATACAAGTACGTGCACAGCCATCGTAACGGTTGAAGACGTAACCGCCCCAATAGTGGCCTGTCAGAACATTACCGTGGAACTTGATCCTGTTACAGGAACTGTAACTATTCTTGGAACTGATATAGACAATGGTTCTACCGATGCCTGTGGTATTGCAAGTTATGAGCTGGATATTGACACGTTCGACTGCTCGAACATAGGCGACAACGCAGTGGTACTTACCGTAACAGATGTGAACGGAAACTCTGAAACTTGTACCGCTATTGTAACGGTGGAGGACAATACAAGCCCAGTGCTTGTCTGCCAAGATTTCACTATTGAAATCGGAGCGGATGGAACTGCAACTCTTAACCCAAGTGATGTGATAGCTTCCAACGATGATGCCTGTGGTATCCTTACGGTAGCAGTGGACATTACGGAGTTCAGTTGTGCGGATATCGGTACTCCGGTAACGGTTCAGGTTTTCAGCCAGGATAATAACGGTAACCTATCCACTTGTATGGCAGTAGTAACAGCAGTTGATCTCCTGGCACCCGTAATTACTTGCCCAGCTGACCAAACTGTTGATCCGGGAGCTGGTAATCTGTTCTACATCGTTCCGGATTATTTCGGAACTGGTGAAGCTACAGCAATAGACAACTGTACAGACCCGGTAACCATTACTACCCAAGATCCTGCAGCGGGTACGTCATTATCAGACGGTACATATACCATCACTCTCACGGCGACAGATGAATACGGAAACACTGGCACCTGTGAGTTTGAGCTTATTGTGGAGAGCACGCTAGGTATGGGAGGCAACAATCAGAACCTTGGTACTGTAACAATGTATCCTAACCCAGCAAAAGGCAATATAACTATCAGGAACCCACAAAATCTTGATTTGGAAAAGGCAGATATTTATGACCTAACAGGAAGATTGGTACACTCATTCAATTTAAAAGGAATGTCAAGAACCAAAACCCTAGACGTAGATAATCTTGCTGCGGCTAACTATATAGTAATAATAAAAGCAAAAGAAGGTCAGATTACAAAACGATTGCTGAAAGAATAGTTTTATTAGGTTAATTTTTACAATTAAAAGACCTTGGAATTTTTTCCAGGGTCTTTTTCAAATATACTTACTTATAAAATATGCGATTGAGTCTTGATTATTTCAGAAAGATAAGTGTTATTTCCTTTCAGCTTTATGGTGGGGGTGGATACGGAAAGTTTTTGATTGGTAAATCTATTCAAGCTTTCAAACCTTTGAAGTTTTTGCAAAATATCCTCTTCGACCGATGTAGGAATGGATTACTGTTTATCGTGCCCTTAAATCCGATAAATTTTGTTGTGAATAATTTGAAGCATTTTAAATTATTTAGTTTTTTGATGCTTTGTGGTTTTACTCAAGCACAAACTATCGAAGAATGCGACAAAATTTTTGTAGAAGCTATTTCGGAAATGAACCAAAAGAACCATACCCGTTCATTGGAATTACTAACCGAAGTCAAAACTATGGCGATAAATAATGCTTGGCAAAAACAACTTTTTTTAGCCTTCAATAATCTCGGTGCAAATTATTACCTCATGCTCGATTATGGCGAAGCACTTGATAATTACTTGGAAGCCTACAAAATTGCTTTGAAAGGACTCGATGCCAAATACGAAATGTCTGTTCTCAATAACATAGCAATACTTTACTCAAAAGAACAAAAGTTTGAGAAAGCTGAAGAATATTTTTTGAAGGCCTACCATATTGCTAAGAAGAATCAAGACAGTCTCAAAATTGGCTTGTATGCAACCAATTTAGCGACGGTTGCCAGCCAAAAAAGTGAAATAGAAAAAGCAGATCAATATATTAAGATAGCAATTCCCTTACTTAAAAATGTTCCCCCAATTCTCGATCAGGCTAAAATCACCTATGTCCATACTCTTATTCTAAAAAAAGATTTTGATGAGGCAAAGAGAATAGCTTTGCAATTGCTAACAACACTAAATACTCCCGAACTGAGTGAACATCGAATTTCCTTGTTGATGAACATTTCTGATATATATAAGTATGAGGGAAACCAAAAATTGGCTATTGATTATGCGATGCGCGCCGGAAATGATTCCAATTCAAACATTGAAAATAAAATTGATGTTTACAACCAACTTAGTGAACTTTACCGCACAGAGAATAAAAGCTCTTTGGCATTTATTTATAAAGATTCTGTTATCTGGGCAAAAGACTCTTTAAATCAAATCAAAAACGGAAGACTTTTTGAAAACAGCCGCGTCAAATTCGAATTGCAAAATTACGAGAAGGAGCTCAGAGAAAGCCAGAAAATATTGAAGGCTGAAAGAAACTTGTTTTACAGTATTATCGGTGGAATCATCCTCTTAATATTGATTTCATTTTGGGCAATCTGGAATTATTCAGTTAAATTAAGACAACGAAAAATAATCTCCGAAAGAAATTATAAGATAGCTGGACTCGAGGTTGAAAAACAAAAAAAAGACAAGATTTTGTTGATACAACACCTCAGAGAAATGGAAGTTTTAAATCTTTTTAAACAAGAAAAATTAAAAAGTGAAATAGATTCTAAAAATCGTGAACTTACCTCTAAAGTAGTTTCAATCTCCACAAGAAACGAATTAATTGAAAATATTATAGATTCGCTTACAAATTCCGCCGAAATCTCAAAAAATGAATTTTTGAATCGAAGAATTTTTGAATTAAAAAATCATTTAAAAAAAGACTCACAAGAGGATAACTTTTTCACTCACTTTGAAAGAGTAAATCCTTCAGCTTTAAAATCTTTAAAAGAAAAACACTCTGATTTAACATCAAATGACCTCAGGTATCTTTCTTATATATATATGAATTTATCAACCAAAGAAATATCTTCTTTATTAAATATAACGGTTGTGGCTTGTAGAAAGAGAAAAGAACGTATACTTAAAAAAATGAATTTACCAGAATATTCCGACTTGTATAACTACATATCAGATATTTAGCTGCAAGGTCACGCTTTTTGCCATTTATTGTCTCGCTTATTATTTAGTTATTTCAAGAATTTTGAAATAAAGGTTTGAATTTGCGCTTGAATTAATTATAAATATACAGATTATGAAAAAATTTACGCTTTTGGTCATTATTTTTTTAGGTTCTTATTCTTATCTATTTTCGCAGTTTCAAGTGATTGGGTCAAGCGAGTATGGTAGAATTTTTAATTTGACTTACGATAAAAATGTTGAAGACAGAGTTTATGCAATTACCCAAGGTAATCATATTATCTTTTCAAATGACAACGGTTTCACATGGGATATACTTTACGCGCACCCAGAGGGAGAATTAGATGACTTAAAATTTATTTCTTCTGAAAATGCATTGAGCTTTGTTACAAAAAACACAGAAAATTACGGACTTTATATATATGATTTAGACTCTGGTGCAATAACAAAGAGTTTTTATGTTCCAGAACAGGGAGATAGAGAACGGATTAAGGCTTATTCAATCTGGGAAGGAGATACGGATGTTGCGTTAGTTATTCAAGACTATAAAATTGATTTCTTTAGTTATTCCAAAGTACATTATACAATCGATGGAGGTGAAAATTGGACAGAAGTATACTATTCCAACGATAACTTGGATTATTTTCCAGAAAACGTGGCTATTAGTCCTGATAATCAAGAAAAACTCTTTATAGCGAGAGGTATTAGTTTTCAAGATTCTGCAGGAGGGTTATTGATTTCAGAGGATGGAGGGCAAACCTGGACTGAAAAATTGACTGGAATCTGTTTCAAACCTATCACTTTCTATCCCGAAAACCCTCAGGAGATTTGGTTAGGGTCAGGAATTGGTTATGGAAATGATCATTCAGAGGGTCTATATAAATCGATTGATGGAGGAGAAACGTGGAATTTAATTTCTATTCCTTGGACTCCTTATATAGGGGACAATATTAGTGTAATTGAGATAAATCCGTCTAATCTTAATAATATTATTGTATTAGAAGAGAACGAAATAGCAATCTCTAATGACGGGGGTGAAAACTGGGACTTATTTATACATCCTGACGTTGATAATAATGTTGAGGGATATTTTTCTGGAAGAAATGCTTCCTTCAATCCATTTAATGAAAATGAAATTTTTATTAACTCGACTTTTTTTCCACTATTTTCTACTAATAAGGGAGTAGATTTAGAAAGGCTAAAGACTTCCTTCTTTAAAGAACAGGGTAATTTGAAATATTTTAATAAAAATGGAGCTGAACATTTATATTATGGGGTTCAATATGGTTTTGTTCACAAGAATTTACAAAATATGGAAGAAGACGCCTATAATCTTACTCCACTAAACTCCCAATCTTTTACTCCAAATACTGTGCTCCATATTGATAAAAATATTGAAGGAAGGGTTTATGTTTTTTCCCCGCCATTTGATCTAAAAGTAAGTGAAAATCATGGTGAAGACCAAAATATTATTTACACCGTAGCTAACAAGAATGAATTTAATGCAGTTTCTACACTTCCGAATAATCAAAATATAATTTATGTGTCATTTTCCTTCAACGGAGACATAGCTGAAATTAAAAAAATTGATTTTACAAATATAAATTCGCCCCAAATCACCAATATTACTGTGCCACAAATTAATGGGAGAGTGATGAATATTCACCTCGACCCCACTAACTCAAATAGTATTTTGATATCTCAGGGAGGTAGAATCTTTAAATCCTTCGATGGAGGAAGTTCTTGGATTAATAGTAGTATTGGGCTCGAAGTATTAAATGAAGAATCAGACCTGATTATAAAATTAATTCAAAATTCTTCAAATCAACAGAATTTTACTATTGCAACATCAAAAGGGATTTTCCAATCTTTTGATAGTGGAGAAACGTGGGGGCAAATCTATAATTCTTTTTCAAACAACATAGCCTATTCTGAAGAGGGAATTATTGCGACCACAAGCAATCCCGATGGCACACATCTTGAAATAATATATTCACAAAATAATGGACAAACTTGGGAAAACATTGAAGGCGGATCATTCACTCCAATTAATCTATCTCATGTATTTTCTTCTACCGATTTTCATTTTCATGAGAATTTTGCCGACATTTATTTGGGAACATCTGGGTTGGGCGTCTTAAAATACATATTGGACTTGACTACATTGAAAATCATAGATGTTGATCTCATCGGAAAAAAATCAACAGCTATTTATCCAAATCCTACAAACGACTGGGTAAATATTCAAAGCAAAGAAGAAATTAAGTCAATTGAAATATATAACCTTGCTGGACAAAAAATTATAACAAATACCTCCACCAGAACTAATGTGTCATATTTGAATAAAGGAATTTATCTCGTAAAAATCCTTTTAATGGATGGACGAACAGAAGTCCATAAATTGATTAAGAATTAAAACAAAATCATAAAAGATTTTCAAATTTCTGAAGGCTTTTTAAATTTTGCAATACCTTTTTCATAAAGTTGCTATTTTTGTATGAAGAGAGGATAAAGGGCAAAGAGCCGCGTTAGAGATTTGAAATTAGAAAAAAAGGGGACACTCTTAGCAAAAGACCTTGGGATTTTCCAGGGTCTTTTTTTTAAATAGACTTTTAGGATTAATCCTCATCTAGCTAAGGACTAATTATCCATCTTTGAAGTTAAATCAACATTGAATTCTTTAAAGAATCAACTGCAGTTTTATAATCCATTCAGCACTTTCCCCTACACTTCGCAAAAACTTCATTTCGGTAAAAGAGCTTCACTGCAAAGGTCTTGGACACCGTCCCCAATTTCTGCTTTCCATTCCACTGACCCGATCCGCTACGCCGGAACGGAACGCCCCATTCCAATCCGAAATTGTGAACGGAGTCCGCCCGTTCAGAACTTATTTTTTTCTTTTGTTACCCTTCTCTGGATTTAGAAATTCACATACGCCCTTTAGAAACCTACCGTAGCGCCACTGTCCCTGCCTTTTTTGGTAAGCAAAATACCATCATTTGGAAGTTGAATGGAATGCATAACTGGTCGTATCCTTCGACCAGGCTCAGGGCGGGCCTCCCTTTTATAAGTCCTTGTCAATTCCAAATATTGAAAAATGTATCAGTTACAAGAAAGGATAATAGCGACGGTCTTTAGATTTGTTCTATAGATTAAATCTATTATGATGATGAGATTGAAAAGAAGGGGCTATTTTAATGGGCAACGAACCCTAACATTTAATATTCTGCTATCAATAAAAGTGGAAAATAAAACGCTCTGGATATAATAAGTCAATCGTTTTAATTGGAACAGAAATCAATCTTCAAGACTTTAACTATTCTGTGAGTAAAAAAAATAATACTACTAAAAATTTAAAATGACTAACTATAGATTTCAAGTATTTGAATAGTACAAATTTTATTGACCTACCTTTCTCATAAGCTTGCAAATCTTTGGTAATAAAAAACTACAAAATAGCCGTTATAGTTTAATTGTTTAACATTAAGTGCATTTTTGTAATTAGCACCTGAACTTCCTAGTGAAAACAAGATCATTTATTTATTGGGAATTTCCAAATATTTCTATTTATAACAAAGTATCATTAACAGAAATAGAGGGCAAAATTGAGTCTTGGTCACCTTTTTGAATACTAAAGCTCCTGGTTCATGTGGGTTAAATTTTCAGTACAAGATAGTATGCCAAACACAAATAATAGTGTTATCTTTAATGGAGAAGTTCTTAATTTCATATTTTTAAACTGAGGTTTTTTTAAATTTACATTAACAATCCCATTATGAAAATTTGGGATTTACTAAATTTCATTATAGGCTTAAAATCTATTGAAGCAGGTGTGGTTATAGAATCTTTGTTAATTATACCATTATCAAAATAATCAGATAAAAAATTCGGGGTCATCATCGTTTTAATGAAAATATCAGAATGCGACATATTTTTCAGAATAATTTGATGTCCATTTTTTAGATATGGCATCAACTCATCTCTTGCATTGTCTGATGGTGTAGAAACATCAAGGTCACCACTTATTATCAAAGTTTCTGCTGAAGTTTCTCTACATTTTCTATATTCTTCAGGTATTGTTTTGATTTGCCAAGCACTTGAAACTCCCCAATATAATTTGGAAATGTTTCCCCCTAAAATTGTATTATCTCCTTGAAGTTTTTTTCTGTAATTTGTTCCTTCTACAAAATCTGCATTAACTGCTTTCGATGATATTTCGCCAAATACAATTTCAGAGCTTGCCATATCCACCATTTTTTGCATTAAATATAAATAGCTGTAGTCGTAATTATTTGCCGCTCTATTATAGGCCTCAAAAACAAGACCTGCCATATCTTTTGAAAAAAGGGAAGTAAAGGTTCCAACTTTAATTTTGTCAGCATCTAGTTTGAAAACCGACCACCTTTTAGGCATATTATCAAAGGATTTTTTCATAATTTCTTTAATAGAACCTTTGTAGTCAACTTCATCTTGATTTTTATATAAACTATCGTACTTGTTAAGAATACTTTCTGTTTTTTCGGGATTCCAAATAAAATGCCCAGGAGGATTTGCTCCAATCATTACTGTTCTATTGATAACTTCGGGAAATTTATAACTATATAATAACGCAACTCTTGTACCATAGCTCACTGACAATAGGTTTATCTTTTTATAGCCTTGATGTTTTCTAACAATTTCTAAATCCTCAATAACATCAAGCATTGTGTAATTATTTAAGTCAATATTTTGTTCTTTAAGTTGCGCTTGATATTCTTTTATTTTCTCTTCAACATTATTCAATGATTGCTCACTTAACAATTGATTGTGTTTGCCTTTTAATGCCTTATTTACTTTTTTTGACTTTAAAATAGTCGAACCGTCAACTCCTCTATAACCAATACAAACTAAATCGTGATTAGCTAATAGTTTTGAAGGGTTGGCGGATATTATTTTACTTTCTAAAAGAATATTGGATGCTCCTGGACCTCCATCTAACCAAAAAATAGGTTCAGTCGGATTTTTGCTTGAGGATTTTACAATAAATACAGGTAATTGAATTTTTTTTGAATTTAGGCTTTTATAATCTTCTGGAACTTCAATAGTGCCTCTAAATGTTGAATAATTTGTATTTTCAATTACAATATCTTCACTAGATAAAATTTCTATTTGTTTTTTTTCTTGTGCTAATATAATAATTGAGGTAAATAGCCCTATGGCTAAAAGAATTGTTGATTTTCCCATTGTCTTAAATGTTTTTACAAAGATTCATCAAACAAAAACAATTAATCGACCTTGCGTGAAAGTAGGGACTTATTGTAATTTTTGAACATTGAAAATCAATAATTTAAAATAACACGGAATTTGTAAAATTAAGAAATATGTCTTTTGTTTAACTCATTTAATTATTCGATTGTGTCTGATTCGTTGCTTTTTTATGTATTTATTAAATGAAAATTTTTGAATTGAAGCCACATCCAATATCATGACCGTTGACTGATTGAATTTGAAATGCTCCAGCAATTTCAAATTAGTATCGAGGTGTCCCGGTTTTAAAGTTCGAACCATTATCTAGGCCACCTCCCCATACTTAAGATTCAGCATAATTTATAAATGAATAGCCTACACTTAAAGTTATTACTACGGACAACCATTTTACCAAAATGAAAGTCTAAAAAAATAGAACTTAAATTAAGTGTTAGATGAAGAATTCAATAAAAAACAATTCTAATTGTATTATATCATTATTTGTTTATCTTTTTTAATGATTTGTACTTTAAAGTCATTTGAAAAGGGTTATTTGATTTAACCGATAAAACTGGATTTCTTCACATTCTAACCTATAGAGCACTGGTATACTTCTTTTTTTGGAACACTTCTAATAAGTGGAAATTAGGTTTCTTTGAAAGTTTAGATCCACACTATACCAATTAATATTTCGGGTTAAATCCTACAAACTTATAATATACAGAATTTATATCCCGTTCAGCACTTTCCCCTGCATTCCGCGAAAAGCTGCATTACGGGAAAAGAGCTTCTCTACAAAAAGTCTTGAACACCGTCCCAATTTCCGCTTTCCATTCCACTGACCCGATCCGCTGCGCCGGAACGGGAGCTCCATTCCCAAGCAGAAATTGTGAACGGAGTCCGCCCGTTCGGAATTCACATTTTTGCGTTTGTTCCCACTTCCCTTGATTTAGTATTTCACATACGTCCTTTAGAAACCTCCCGAGCCGCCACTGTCCCTACCTTTTTTTGACGGCAAAATACCAACATTTGGAAGTTAAACGGACTGCATAACCGGTCGCGGGCTCCCTTTTATAAGTCCTTATTAATTCCAAATATTGAAAATGTATCAGCAACAAAAAAAGGTAACAGCGACGGCCTATGGGAAGTAAATCTAAAACGAAAATTATGGAATCTTACGAAATCAATAAAAGGGAAGCGGGAACAAAGTTAAAAAAACAAAAAAAGGAAAACGCTCTGGATATAATAAGTAAATCACTGTAAAAAAAATATAACCGCAAACTATCCGAAGGGTTCGGATGGTATTTTAATTAATCCTTAATTTTTCAATCATGAGTACACTAAAAAACAAAGTACAGTTGATCGGGAACGTGGGCAATGCCCCCGAAACCAAGACCCTAGAGAGTGGCAAGAAAGTCGCAAACTTTTCACTTGCAACCAATGAATTTTATAAAAATTTAGAAGGTGAAAAAGTGCAGAACACCCAATGGCACACTATTGTTGCCTGGGGCAAGATTGCCGAAATCGTAGAGAAATACGTAGGCAAAGGAAAGGAAGTTGCCATAGCCGGTAAATTGACCTCCCGTTCCTATGAGACCGAAGCAGGAGAGAAACGATATGTTACCGAAGTGGTAGCAGATGAAATCCTTTTGCTTGGAACCAAGGACAACGGAAACGCTGAATAACAGCGGTAAAATGTAAGAGGGCGTTCGCGACCAAACCAACGCCCTCTTATTCATTATTAACTTCTAAAAAAATTAAACAATGAAAGCACAAGTTAACGAAATAAAACAGGGATTGCAACATTTCCATGGTTCTGAAATGTTCTATCAAATCCCATTATTAAGAACACGTTTTACGGACGGACTGAAATATCTTTCAGAAGTTGCAGATTGTTTTTGGCTGATAACAGATACTTCAGTGATTGCAAAAAGTCTGATGAACCGAAGTGAATTTGTAACCATCGACTTTAAAAGATTGTCCGAGGAAAAACAGGATTTTACTGGTTACGAAGCGGAAATTATCTACACAGATGGCAACGATACCATTTTGGAAAAGCACGGTTATCGAGCAACCGATTTTCCACTGGATGAACTGCGGTTATTTTTTGTAAATGATACACTTATGTTACCGAGCGAATATTAAGAAATCCCAAAACAAATGTTATGATTTATCTTAATTATTCCAATCTGAACGAGGAAACCCAAACGCAGCTTTTGAAAAATTCCAAAGAGGAAATACAAGAGCGGTTTGGGGATGATATCCGAAATTATGCTGAAAAGCACAATATTGATTTTGAAAGGATGCTCGATGAGGAAGCACAGCGAAATCTTTACAGCTATGATTTTGTATTCAATATTTAACATTTAAAACCAAAATCCAAAGACCTCTGAATTTTCAGGGGTCTTTTATTTTTATAAAATTCCAGTGAAATATCCGCAATGGAATTGATTGTTTGATACCAATAATTCGAGTTGTCAAAGTAGGATATCACAAAGTTTTTGAATCGGTTTCGGAAATGAAATTGGAACTATAATTTTCTATGGAAAAGTTCGAAAATTTTGTCCGCGCGCGAAAAAATTGGAGAAGCAAGAGGGTAACACGCTGCGCGATGTTAGAATTCCAATTTAATTTATAAATAATTGATTTGTAGCTCATTATATTCTCATAGGAATTTGATAAAGTTGGAACGGTAATTATTTTTCACGAAAAAAATTTTCCGCGCCAACAAAACCAACAAAATTTTCACGAAAAAAATGGACAGAGGATATGAAAGGGAACGGTTTGAAAGCTTAAGCATTAAACGATCGGTGGCCAAAAAATTTAAGAAGTACTGTAAGACAATATCCAGATCACAGTCGATGACGCTCCTGCTAATGTTGGACTTTTTTCGGGACAATGGCATTTCGCCTGAGGAGTCCCTGGGCCCAAATCTGATGGCATCTGAATTGCGGATAATGAAAAGAATAAATGCTGTGATAGCAATTATGAGGGATATGGAAAAAACACAGACCAAACCAACCGCCGCGATGATACTTTCCCTTTTCGAGGAATCAGCACCAAATGAAAAGCCCCTCATTTTGGAAAAGAAATCTACGGAAGTAAAACCTTTGAAATACACGGAACGACAGGATGAAAATTAAAATTTATTAGTAATGTATATAACAATAACACCCCAGAAGTTGGGAGATAACTATTCACAAAGTGCAGCTGATTTTGTGGAATATCTGGAAAAGGAAAATTTAAGTGTGGAAAATGAAAATGAGGAATTCTTTTTCAATCAATATGAGGATAAAATAGGAGCGGAGGAGGTGGTCGAGGAAATTGATGGCAACACCGCGAAACTCAAAAAAATTGAACCAAAATTTTATTCCATTACGGTCAGCCCCTCAAAATACGAAATAAAAAATCTGCAAAATAGTAGCGAGGATTTAAGAAAATATACACGGGAAATTATGAAGGATTATGTGGCCTCCTTCAACCGGGAAATAAACGGCAAGGCTATAACCATAGATAATATAAAATACTATGCAAAAACTGAACACCAACGCACCTTCAAGGGAGCGGATATCCAGATTCGGGAGAACCAACCCTTTGCAACTAAAATTCTAAAACTTGAAAAGGAGATACGGACAATCAAGAGCGGAGAGAAGGAGGGGAGCACCAAAGCTCTGGAAAGTGAAATAAGGAAATTGGAAAGGGAAGCTCCCCATCAGCAGAATGGAAAACGTATAGTCAGGGGAATGCAAAAGGAAGGTAACCAAAGCCATATCCACATCATCGTAAGTCGAAAGGATGCCTCAAATTCAGTAAGCCTTTCCCCAGGGAGCAAATACAAATCTTCCGAAGTAATTATGAACGGTAAGCTGATAAAACGCGGCTTTGACCGGGATCAATTTTTTGCCAAAGCGGAGAAAACTTTTGATAGCAACTTTGGCTACAAGCGAAATTATGTGGAAACCTATCACGCGAGAAAGGAATTTATAAAAAATCCAAATTTCTACTTTTCCGCATTGTTGCAACTGCCAACAAATGAAAAGGCGATTGCCTTTAAACTGATACGGGAATCCGGATTGCCAGTCCAGAGCATTCCAACAAACTCGGCGCAATTGGCACTGAAAGTTTTTAACAGACTGAGACGGGGAGTGGACATTGCAGTCAAATCCAGCTCAATAGGAATTTAATTTTTAAATGATGGAATTTAATGACCCCATAAATATTATTACCATCATCGCTCTGGCTGGGTTTATTTTCTATGGAATCTTTCGATTGACAAAATATGGATTTTGGCTAAACCTGATTTTACTCTTTTCGTTGCTGTATTTTATAACCGATGCAATTGGTTGGAAAACTTCACTACTATATTTTGTATGTCCCATATTGCTGATGAACACCATATTGTATGTTTTTTTTCAAAAAGATGACCATACTATTAAAGACAGTTCGAAATACAAAGTTCACTTTAGATTGAACATCGGTAGTTTCAAAATCCAAAATATAAGAAGGGGTGCTTCGATAATTGGTGCAGCGGGTAGCGGTAAAACGGAAAGCGTAGTCTATGGATTTCTGAAACATTTTAAAAAATATTCTTTCTGTGGGGTAATACACGACTATAAGGATTTTGAGATAACCGAAATGGCATATCCACTTTTTAGGGAGTCCGATGTCCCTTTTTATATAATATCGTTTGATAAAATAATACATCGCGTAAATCCCATTGCTCCAAGATATATCGAAAATGAGGAAAGCGTTAATGAGCTCTCCAGGGTCATTATTGAAAACCTTTTGGAACATAGGGAATCTGGCACCACTGGAAGTACAAAATTCTTTAATGATGCCGCAGAGGGATTGATCGGTGGTCTTATTTGGAGACTCCGAACATCCTATCCGCAATACTGCACATTGCCACATCTTATTGCAATCTACCAATATCTTGACACAGAAAGCTTGGTAGCTTTTTTAAGTACAAATACTACTTCGCGCGCAATGGCTGATGCGTTTATTAGTGGCAAGGACTCCGAGAGGCAAACGGCAGCGGTAAAGAGTACGTTGGCAAATGCCCTAAAACGTATCAGCACCCAACATATCTTTATGGCACTTTCTGCAGATGAGGTTCCCCTGAATATAAATAACCGAAGTAATCCAGCCGTTATTTCTGTAGTGAACAATCCAAAATTTGAAACTGCCTATTCCCCTGTAATCGCAACAATAATCCATACCATTACCAAGCAGATGAGTGTGCGGAATTCCCTTCCGTCATTTTTAATGATGGAAGAAGCTCCGACCATACGTTTATTGAATATGCACCGCATCCCAGCAACATTGAGGAGTTATGACATCGCAACTATCTATGTGATGCAGGATAAGATACAGAATGATATGATGTACGGGGAGAAGGCAAGCAAGGCCATATTGAGCAACCTTTCCTATCAGTTTTTCGGGAAGGTCAATGATCCTGACACCGCGAAATATTATGAGCGTTTCTTCGAGATCATCAAAATGCCCACGCACAGTATCAGCAAAAGTAGCGGCCTGAGTTTTGAAAGCCGGGTTACTAAAGGGGAAAAGGAGGTGTCCAAACGTAGGGCGGATGTTTTCTTTCGTCTCAAACAGGGACAATTTGTGGCTTTTGCGGATGGGAAGGATAGAAAAGTGCAGTTCAAATTACAGAAGATTCAGAGAAGCCTGCCAAATGGGACAAAGGAGTATTCTAAGGTAGATTTGGAAGCTAATTTTGAGAGGATTTATGATGAAGCGAAGTCGATATTTGATAATTAAGTGATGACAGAAAAAATCAATTATAACAACTCAGGAAATTTTAAAGTTGGGGTATCTATTTCAACACCTAAATCATTTAACTTTTGTTTTGTGCTATTTGAAATGGGCTCTAAGCAAGCAATACACAATACCTTTCTTGCTCTACTAAAAGCTACATAGCCTAACCTGGGATAGTCACTTGTTGCCCTATCTGAATGTCCGTCTCTGGTTTCAGTATTTGACTCTAACCAAAGGTTAAGCTCAACTTCATTTTTTGCTACTGCAAGAACAGCATCTAATTCAAGTCCTTTAAACCTATGAATATTTGAAACCATTATAGCTTCAGTATCAGTATTAGAAACAATAATTTGACGCAGGTTATCAATTTTGAAAGGAAGATCATTTTTTATAACAAGGTCGAATGTGTCTTTAATAAAAGAGGCGAATGAATTTTCATTAGTTATAATTTCTGTGCGTATTGCTCTTATTATCTGAACAGCCATTATCCTTAAATCAAATGGTGTTAATCCTTGTTCTTCACAAAATGCACTTTGGTTAGTTCCCAAAGATGATAATAATGTGTCTTTAATTTCAGAAACTGCAGAAATTTTAGCAGATTTATCTGGTGTAAGAACATTCCCATTCAATGCAGCAACTGCCTTTTTTACTACATCTTTTTTTTTTGCTATTATTCCTCGTTCCTTGTAAGGAATTTTGTTGCTATCGCATCTTTTAAAGAATTCTGGTAACATTGCAGTTATATTTTGGGTAGCACTTATAAACTTAACAGGCACACCAGAAATTTCGCTATGACAATATTGTTCAAATGTATTGGCTTCACAAATCCTTTGACTAAAATTATTTAAGAAAGTCACTATGGTCTTTACAGAGCGCCTGTTAGTTTTATTCAGCGTAGTTTCGTACTGATTCATCCTTGAAGCCCTAAGAATGGGGATGTTTTGAAAGTTCTTAATTGATGAGTCAAAACTTTGAATGTATTGTTCTGGGTCGCCAACACAATATATAGTTGTCTTCTTTTCTTTTCTTAGAGACTCTATAATTCCAAACATTTTATTCCCAGTATCTTGAAATTCATCAACATACAAGTATTGGATTCTATTCGCTAGAATTTCTTTAAGTCTTTTATTTTCGAGAGATTTCTCAGCTAAATTTAATGTTTGGTCGTAGGTTATGTATCCGTCTTTATTTAGGGATGTGGTTAATCTGCTTTTAATATAATTTTTAGCCTTAAAATCGGGTGTTTCGCCAGTATTTTTGAACATCCTGTTTAGAACATCGTCTGTTCCACATTGAATGAAAAGCTTTTCACCATTAATGTCATTATTATTTAAGCTCGAATAAGGTATTACAATGAAACGATTTAAAAACGAATGAATAGTACCAATAAACAAATTTGGCGGTATAGCTATTTTTTTTCCAAGACGTTCCTTTATATTTTTTGTAGCTGAGTTAGTATAAGTAACAACCACCATATAGCGGTGTCGTTCTAAGTGTTTTAGTGCTTGGATTATTTCATCTACCATTCCGTGCGTTTTTCCAGCACCAGGACCTGCAATTACAATTTTTGGTTTACCCACATTTATCATATCACTTACATATTAAAGGGTCTAAAAAACTAATACCATCTTCAATATATTTTGGGATGTTAAAACCTGTATGTTCAGCAGTTAGTGACAATGATAGTTGCAAAGCAAATTCACTTTTATAATCTTCAATCAAAGAAAAGTAGTTTTCGACATTAATATCATCTGTGCCCAAATCATCTACATATTTTTCCCCAGCATTTGGTCGTACTATTTTAAGTGTCCCACAGAGTATTTTTTTACCTTCTTTACTTTTATTGCAGTCTATTAAATCTTTTTCAAAAGTAGATAGTTCCGAAATTTGGACATTTATTTTATCTACACCATCATATTTGTTTTTGAGTTCTTCAGCTCTATCTTCGGATTTAGTTCCAATATCGCTATCCGTAAGAACTAAGCATTTCGTATGAAAACCATTTACAACTATCTGCAAAAAATTCTTGAACGCAAGCCCGTTGACATTGACAATAGCGCAAGCAGATTGGTCAACAGTTTCGCCTGTCTTAATTTTATAGAATATAGGAAAGAGAAGCTTTTCAGAGATTCCTTCTACCAAAGCTAATCGTCTTGAATAAAACAAATTAATGTTTTCACTATCGAGATATTTTTTGAGATAATTTATCTGTCTTTTTTCTTCAGCAGTTGTTCCAAAACCATCTAAAATATAATGAGCCTGAACATTGCCATTTTTAAAATGCAGGACAACGGTATTTTCAAAATCAATTTTGGTAGTGATATGATTCGAATGTGAAGTGAGAATTAGCTGTATGTCTTTTCTATACGTTCCATCCTCTTCTTTAATGAGTCCTTCTAGATTTGAGGCTAAATGATTTTGCAGATTTGCGTGAAGATGGGCTTCCGGCTCTTCAAGCCCCACTATTCTAAAAAAAGTGGACTGCATACGCTCTGGGTCCTCTATGAATGATAACATTAATGAAATGAATAAAAGGTTATTTCGTCCAGTTCCATTACGTTCAATTTTTATAGGGTTATCATTATAAATTAAACTTAGCTTTCTTAACAAATCGGCTACGTTGGGAAGAGAGAAAATAAGGTCAACAACGTTATTAGATGTTTCTGTGCTCAACGAAATTTTATCCAGTTGTTCCGAAATACGATTTTTTATCCCTGAAATAGCATCATTATCTTCAATAGCCCTTTGAAGACCCACTAACTGTTTCTTCAAATCTTGATACTCAGTTTCTTCATTTGCATTTAATACCCTAAATAATAAGCCATTATTTCTACTAGCTGAAAGTTCTGATTTCGCATCTCTTAGGGCGTCCAGTAACTCAAATTTTAGTTGATTTAAATGATAAGCGTTTGCTAAGCTTTCGTTTTGATTTCCACCGTGTATGCGGTAGTGATATTTTGAAATTGGAAAATTTATAAGATTCAATATCTCGCTTTCCGGTATTTTTTTAAATTCTTCAGTTCCTAATTCCTCTTCGTAATCCTTAAGAAACTGTCTTTGTTGTGTGATTTCTTCAACTTTGTCAAAAGACGATATTGGAGCGAATGTATAGGTAAGTGTAGCTTCAGTAAAATCAGAATTGCTCATCCAATCTGTTATTACAGCTTCTTGTTTTAAATTCCAGTCTTTAAGAGTGGCCTTTATTACAATTTTGGGGTATAATATATCTTGTGGTGGAATGGAAGTATTTAAGATTGACTTCTTAAGTTCCAAGATAGTGTTGTAATTAAAATCCGAAATTTCAAGTATACGCCTTTTGAAAAAAGATACATCTTGGCTGAATATTAAACCTAATGAATCTAACAGGTTGGATTTTCCGATATTATTTTCCCCAATAATTTGAGTAACGGGTTTTAGTTTTACATTAAAATTGGTAAAGTTTCTATAATTGGAAATTTCAAGTTGGGATACATACATATTATAAGCAAATGATTTTTAGCTTATAAATTTAACAAAGTTTTTCCTGCTTTTATGATTGCGGGACTACTAAAGTCCAAATCCTTTAAAATCTTCCTTCCTGTAAGCTTTACTATTTGAGATAGTTGGTTTTTTAAAATAGCCTAATTCGTCTTGTACTTCTTTGGCGCGTGTAATAAATTTTTCACTCATTTCTGGAATGTAGTGAGAACAAATATCATAAACATCTCGTCCATCACCATTGTTGCCAAATGCTATACCAATGACCCAATCAACAGTTGGATTGTCCATTCTTGCTACTATACATCTTAACTCTAATTCTTTTTCTTTGCCTTCCCAGTTCAAGGATGTTAATGGCATAAAAACATAACAATGTTTTGCATCTTTCAGAGGCCTTAACATTCGGGCACTTGATTTTCTTTGAATAGCATTATCTAAAATGCCGCCTAATTCTATTCTGTTTATACGAGATTCTTGATTGATAACTCGAATAGCTTCCTCTAATTCGTTTCTGCGTTCGTCTGTTGTTTCTTCGGAAATATGGTAGTCGTGCAATTGAGCAATCATATAATCCCAAATTTTACTTTGAGGTAAAAGTTTTTGCCATTCTACATATTCTTCGGATTCTACGTAAGATTCCCATAAGCCACCATCTGATACTATTGAATCAACTTTTTTATCAATATCAAGACCAGTCTGAATGTAGAAAGCAAGAAAATCAGATTCTTTGGGCATTGAAAAGTATTTTCCTTTTAGAAATTGCACTTTGTCAGTAAGGTATCTTGTAAAATCTGTTATAGTGTCTAATTCGGTTAAAAGTATAGAGGTTGTTTCCTCATCAAAAACGTGTATGTAGCCTTGACCAAAATTCCCATATGGTAAAGGGAATGTGTTGTCACTTCCAAATGCAATAGAAATCCTAAATATTATCCTGTTGTTTTTAGGTGGAAGAGAAATCTTATTTGTTCTATTTTTCGAATATACTTCATCTACAGTTTTAAGAAAGCGCTCTGCACCATAAATTTGCTTTGCTGAATCTTCAACTGCTTTTTTCAACCAACGCTCGTATTGAACTTTTTTATCAGTATGGCTAGACACCCTAATATCCTTTACCGATATGATTAAAATATAATTGCCAAACACAACTAAAACATCACACAATTCTTTATTCTTTTTGCCTATTGGATTGGGGAAATTCCAAAAAGGAAGAAACGATTTTTGGCAAAGTTCTGCAACGTACTGTTCAGATGGTGTCATAAAAAAAATTGGATATCAAGTTTTTTTTCACAAAGAAAGAATAAAATATGATTTACAAATTTAAAAATACCCGACACTTTATCTCAGAAAGCAGAATCTATTTTCACAACTTAATATCAGTATCTTTACTGCCTGATTTTATTATTTAATTAATGACCGAAACCAATCGCTTAGAATATAAAAGAGAACTTTCCGAAGGACTTGAAAAAGAGGTTGTCGCTTTTTTGAACTATCGTGAAGGTGGCATTCTATTTATTGGCATAGATAAAAATGGAAACACATACGGATTGACAGATTCTGATGGAGACCAACTAAAACTAAAAGACAGATTAAAAAATAATATTCGTCCCTCTGCAATGGGGCTATTTGATATTGTTAGTGAAGTTAGGGATGGAATGGACATCCTCAAAGTCATTGTCGCCAGTGGCCCGGAAAAACCATATCATCTCAAAAAATATGGGATGAGTGAAAAAGGTTGTTTTATTCGTTTAGGTTCAGCCGCAGAACCTATGCCACAAAAGATGATTGATGAGCTTTTTGCCAGACGCACCCGTAATTCCATAAGCAAAATCAAGGCAAATAGACAAGATTTAACTTTCAGTCAATTAAAAATATATTATCAAGAATCAGGTTATAGTCTTGGGAATACTTTTGCTAAAAATCTGGAACTTCTTACTGAAGACGGTTTATATAATTATGCTGCCTATTTATTGGCTGACAAAAATAATACATCTTTAAAAGTTGCTAAATATTCAGGTACAACTCGTGCGGATTTAATAGAAAGCAACGAATATGGTCACGAAAGTTTGGTAAAAGCGACCAAACAAGTTATTGATAAAATTGCGGTAGAGAATAAAACCAATACTAAAATCACATCCAAAGAACGACAACAGAACAATCTTTGGAATCCGATTGCCCTGCGTGAAGCCATCATCAATGCGTTTGTCCACAATGATTATACAAATGAAATTCCCCCAAAATTTGAAATCTTTTCAGACCGAATTGAGATTACATCTGCTGGTGGATTGCCGGAAGGTTTGAGCAAACAAGAATTTTTTGAAGGCTTTTCTGTTCCTCGGAATAAAGAACTGATGCGTATTTTTAAGGATTTAGAATTGGTGGAACAGTTGGGTTCTGGTATTCCACGTATTTTAGAACACTATGGAAAAGAGAGTTTTAGCTTTAGTGAAAACTTTCTTCGAATGACATTGGTTACTAATAAAACTGCTGTTAATGTTGCTGATAAAGATGATACTACTAATGATAATGAAAAAGGTGGTGTAATAGGTGGTGTAATAGGTAGTGAAATAGGTGGTGCAATTGAAGAAAGTACTAAACTTACTAAAAGACAAAAAGAAGTTTTAAAACTTATAGTAGCAAATGAAGCTATAACTTATAACGAGATAGCTGAAGAATTAGGTATTAACGAATCTGCTGTAGGAAAACATATTAATTCCATTAAACATAAAGGTTTTTTAGAAAGGAAGGAAGGTACAAGAGGATATTGGCAAGTTAATTTAAAGGGTGAAAATTAACTTACACCCTTATGGGATAGTGCTTTAAAAAGGTGATTTCTCCTTCAATCCCTTCTCCGCAACCTTCCACATTCCATCATTTTTGACAAGCTTAAAAGTCTCCGGCTTCTCTTCATAAGAAGTAGAGAATTGAACCCAAGCAACATCCCCATCAACTTTTTCCTGTAAAACCTTAAAGTTGGATTTTCCAGAAGTTTCGGCGGTCATTATATCCTGTATGGATAAGAAAGCCTCATAGCTTTCAGGAGTAGTGTATTCTTTTAATTTCTGATTGTCTTTACTATAGAAACTTTCCACAACAACTTTAGATGTTTCAGTAGGGGACAGGTTTTGTTGAGAGCAAGCTGCACCAACAAGAAGCAGAAGTATTAACGCTAAATTTTTCATATCAGTTTCAATTTGGGTTATTGATATATTTATTGGATACTTTCATTTTTATATTTCGCTCTCCATTTTTTTCATTCAATTCCAAAACAATCATTTTGTCATTGCTTAATGAAAACTTGGGAAGAACATAAACCATTCTTTTTATTTCTTTCTCGCCAACTTTGGTCGGCACATTATACTTGAAATTTGGATGCTGTGAAATTCGCTGTATTGACTTCTTTTTCCCCTGTTTTCTGGTTTGTGTCGAAATATCCAAGAAATTCAGGTCATAGTCCAACGAAGACTTGTTTTCAATTTTGATTACGAAATATAGCTCCTCCTTGTCAAAAACAATGTTTTCCAAACTTAGAACAATACCGTTTTTACGTTTTTGAATGTTCCCAATATGTTGTTTCCTTGTCAACAGAAAAGAACAAAACCTTTCGTAGTAAAATGTTTTGTCCGTGAACAGATTGGCAACATTAGTAGAATCGGAACTCTCTGTAAATCTTGGCTGCTCAAATCCAATGTTTTCCGATTGGGGAATAAAATAATTCAGCTTTTCCAGTTGCTCCTTATAGCTTATGATGTATGTAAAAATTGAGCCATTGGAATTGATAATTAAAAGATTGCTTGGCTTTCCGGGCTTTGCCTGGAGCAGCCCAAAGTATTGTTCCTTTTCGCGATTATAGGTAAATACGAAATTATCGGAACCTACTATTCCCTGGCGAACTGGGTTGGGAAAAAACAGGGAAACGTTCTTTTGATCGTTTGCAAAAATAGTATCCATTGGGGTTATATTTTGTGCTTCTAACAAGATGCTGGCAAGAAATAAACTTGCAAATAAAATTGAATTTTTCATAACGTTGGTTTTAGTATTAGTTTGTAATTATTGGTGACGGTGACCTTGACGGTTCTATAGTTTTTACGAAATATTTTCTGGACTCCGCTTATCTCCGGCACCCCATTAATATTGATATCCCCAACTATATCATCTACCACCTCCCGAGTAGCATCTGACCGGAAACTGTTCTCCACATATATCCCTTCGCTTCCGTCCTGAAGGTCGAATGCCTTTAACTTGACCGGACGGTGATTAATGTTCTCAATTTCAATCAAAGCACGGTTCGGTTTGAAACTTATGAAACCAAAAACGGGTGTATTTTCGGGAACTTTAACTCCATTTATTACTGCCGCCTTTAGTAAGCGCATTCGCAAGCGATAATTGATTTTCACTACTTGGTTTCCGTCCACTTCCACAAATATTTCCGAATCGGTATTTGCGATGCCTAATTTGGGATTAGCCATTGGATCGGAAGCAAAAAATAATTGATGTTCCACTCCAAGTTCTTTTAGAGCAATAGCCTCATCTTTTTCATTCGTTAGGGAATCCTCGTCCACTTTTGGTTTTCTTCGATACCGTTCTGGTACCACATAAGTATCTTTTGAATAGTTGATTTTGTTGTGCTTGTAGATGCTATCAACAATTCTGACTTTCTCTTTGTCCATAAAATCAGGATCATAGAAACCCAAGGAATCTATTTTCTTTTCATCGTAAATACTGGGGGCATTGGTTTCCCTAATTTCCTTTAGAGCATCTATTGCTTCCAGTTTACTTTTGTACTCTTTCTGGTTTTCGTCCAGTTCTGGCACGGCGGTTTGTGTTATGTTTTCGCTATCGGTTTCGTCGCTAGACATAACCGTAATCGAGTATGTGATTATAAAAATCAACACTACCGCGAGGACAGAACCGAATACTATTTTGTTCTTTTCAATTTTCATTTGTCAGCTTTTTAAGGGATTTTTCAAAATAATTGGTAATCAAAAGTCCATGTGTGTTCTTGGGGAAGTTTCTGTCCACAACAATCAAATTGCCAGTGGAAATCAATTCATATCTGTCCACAACGGTCCCACGGTTGATTTCAAATATTGTAGTGGATTGGAATGTGTATGAATTGCTTTGAAGATCCAGTTGTGATTCAATGCTCAGTACTTTCTGGACAAGTGAATATTGGAGCAATCTATTGTATACCCCATCCGCCTTTTTTTGTCGGTACAGATTATCGACAGAACTGTTTCCCAACCACAAAGCTTTTTCTAAATTCTTCTCATAATTGCTGGCGTCTATATTGTAGAAATAGGTGTGAAAAAGATCAAGGTGTGCCAAGGCCTCTACTTTTAGATTTTCCTTTTGCGCTACCCATTTTAAGGGAATAACAGACCCATCGGTATTAACGGCGAAGGTGTTGTTCAAGGCCTTGTTATTAATGCTAAAAACAGACCATATGGCGATACCACTTGAAAGAAAGGAGAAGGCCAAAACGGCAATTACAATGAATCGATTTGTCTTAAGTACAGTGTATATATTTTTATAAGGTGTTTTCATAATTTATACATCCGCATTATGCGGTAAAAAGTCTTAGCGTGAATGAAGTGGCCCGTTTATAAAGTTTGAACTTTAGGAATACGATAAATCCTATGGAGCCCAATTCTACGACAGGTGCAAAGAATCGGCTTCCTACATCGGTCCCGAAAAGATTTACCCAGAAATTGGTGTTTATTTCAGTATAGATCGCATTAATAAAAACATTCACCAAAAAGAAAGCGGGCACCAACATATAAACAGCGGCATATAATTTAAAAAAGGTATAGGCAAGTGAACGGAATTTTTCAAAAACCGCCAAGCTGATAACAAGTGGAAAGAACGCACGCATTATTCCCAAGAGAAAGAACCGTTCTGCCAAGAACAATGGATAGATAAACAGATCCAATATCCAAAGAAATAGGCTTATGATAAAGGCAAAAATCTTAAATCCATATAATGGTGTTACCAGAGCATCATACAATAGCGCCATTGCTTTCTGAAACATATCCAGTGCGCCAACCTCCTCTTCCAGTGGCATATCCTGCATTTGGAGCGGGAGCAGGGCTGGAGCTGTGCTTCGATACTGGGATTCAATGGCGACCAATATGCCATCAAAGAATCCCAAGACCTGTGTTGAAAAAATAACGAGGATAACAACCACAAAATTTTTGATAAGCTCCCCAGGGCTAAGCCCCCATGTATAACCATCCTTATCTACCGCGCCCTCATTGTACTTTTTGAGAATATTGATCAAAAAGAACAGTACTGCGAGCGTTTTCATGCCACCAATGGTGTATTGGGAAAACTCGCTGTTCTGTATGGTCTGGTATATGGTGTCAATATATTCCAGACCTATTCCCAATGAGATTGCGGCGGTCATTTTAGTATCCTATTTCTCGGTTATTTACCTTATCCTGCATTTTTCTAAAAGAAATAATATCCCGATAGCGTTCGGTCTTTTTTTCGATTTCGGCCACCATCTCCTTTGTCTGAAGTTCTTTGTCCTTTAAGATCGAAGCTCTTTCCGCATCGGTCATTTTCATATAATCGCTGGAAAGTATTTGATCTATATAGTCCAGATTGTTTAGGGAGGTGTCGATGATAGAATTGAAGGAACTCGAAATACGTGTGATCTCATCGGGTTTTATATACGGGGAATTAAGAATATCCCTTAACTCCTCATTTACAATGTCAATCAACCGTTGATTGTCCCGATTGATCTCCTGTACGGCTTTTAACTGTTTGACCACATCGTTCACCTTTTCAAAATTTTCTTTCTGTGTTTTTAAAAAATTTACGGTCTTCATAAGATTGGAAGTCTGTTTTCCAGATTCAATCAGCTGTTTTACAAAACTTAGAAAGCTGGTGTTGTCATAAACTGGAATTCCTTGGGCTTTAATATTCATTGTGAATAGTAAGGCAGTTGCGAGTAATAAAAATTTTGTTTTACTCATCGCTAAAAATTTGTTTCGGTTTTCGTGAATCTTCGATTTCATAATATTTGTTTTTAAGATGTATATTCAGTGATTGCTTTTTCCATATTTTGATGCTTTTCGTAAAGCTTCATTATTTCTTCATTTTCCGCTCCATCAGTTAGATATGCGGCATAAACTTTTTTGGGTACTTCCAATCGGAAGATGTTGCTTTCCTTTCCTATCTTGATAAACATTTCGGTGTACTTTCTTGGCCCGGATAGGTTATTCTTGATTGATTTTAGTTGGTTCAGATCGTGACTTGAGAGGTTGAGCCTTTTCTGCAATTCGTCATATCCCTTTTCATTATGGAGACTGTAAATGACCTGTGTATTCTCCAAAATACTTGCTGATGTTGAATTGTTGGGAAGTTGGTTTATGGACTGAAGAATGATCCCAATGGCGCCGTTCTGTTTTCTTATGGCTTGGTAATAGAATTCAACACTTTCCAACACATTCTCGAACTTGAGCTGTTTTGCAAACTCATCGAACAAAATGATTCCTTTTTCAGCACGGTTTTTCCAAATGGTTCTTTGGATGGCAGATTTAATGAGCTTCAACATCACGGAAAGGATTTCTTTATTGTCCTTTACTTCATCCAGCTCAAAAACAATCAACCTTTTGTCCTCAATTTTATAGGTCTGGTCCTCGCTTACCTCAAAAAGGAAACTGTAGATACCGTCACCCACATATTCCGACATTATGTGGAGGAAGTTCGTGGTATTGAAATAATCGGTATGGATCTTTAATTTATCCAGAAGCGAATCCTGATTGGTTTCAATGAAGTCATAGAAACTGCTAAGTGAGTGATCGGACTTGGTTTGCTTATAATAGTATCTAAGTATTTTCTTGACCGAAACAGATTGTGCCTTCGTCACTTTTAGATCGGACGCGAACAGTTCAAAAAGAAATACAGAAAGATCTTCCAGACGTTCGGGAGTCAAATCTTTAACATCACTTATATAAAAAGGATTAATCCCGAGGTTCTTTCCACTCTCATAACGCAGCACTGTATACTGTTCTGGATAAAGTTTCGCGAATTTGGTATAGGAACCTCCCAAATCAATAATTACAAGTCTAACTCCACTCTCGAAATATTGCCGAAGAATATTGTTTGCCAAAAAGGATTTTCCTTCGCCGGTTGGGGCGAAGATTGCAAAGTTTCTGGCCTTTATGCGTTTCTTTTTATCGTCCCATACATCTTTCAAAACAGGAATATTATGTTCTCTGTCATTGAAAATTACACCCGTGGCATCCGATTTATAATTGGTGTTATTGACCAGTAGGCACAAGGCGTGTTTTAAATCCGTAACGTAAAGATCATCATTGGAAAAATTTGAAGAAAAACAGCAATAGCTGTTGAGAATATAATTTTTACGTTCCTCGCCACGCGGATAATAGGGGATGATATCCAGATCCTTAAATTCGGTCTTTATTTTGGAACTGATTTTCTCAAGGTTTTTTAAATCCTTATCCCAATAAATAATATTAAGATGGCCTCGAATTACACGGGCATTGTCATCGGAGTTTATTTGGTCCTGAATATATAGGATTTTCTTTAGGACTACTTTATTCTGTGATCCGAAATTGGAGCTTTTGTTGAGTTCCTCAATTTTCTTGTCGAGGATCTTACGCCATTTCTGTTTGTCATCCAAATAGATTATTTGATTGACGATATGATTTTCATTGAGCGTAAGACCTAGTCCATCGATAAAACCTTGGTGGAAAACAAAATCGTCCGAAGTAAAGTGTTCATTGGTCTTGCTGCTCTGCACATTTTCCCCAAAGCACAGTTCGCTATTTATGGATAGTACATCAAAATAATTCTCTCCAATATTCAATTCCTTTTTTTCGAGGATGATATCCGTATCAAACCCCTCATTGAAACCGTTAAAATAACCATTTGTCAAACTTTGAATTTCCTTTGAATTCAAGGGAGTGAACTCGATTTTTCTACTGTTGTTTATAAAAGAAACGGAATCGTTGACCGCCCCAAGAAAACTGTGAATGGTATCGTCCATTTCCGGAACAACTGTTTTTGTAACCTTTTTGAAGGGATTTATATATTTTGCATTGTTGAGCGCCTTGCTTTTGGTCAGAATAAAGAATAGATAGCAATTGTGCTCCATATATTCCCGTCCCTTGAAATGATTGTGTGTGGCTTTTTCAAGAAAGGTTTTGTTCGGTAGATTTTCTGACGTAAAACTCCTTTTTAGATAGACATCCTGTTTGTGAACCACGCATCCAGTCGGTAAGGATTTTATCGCCTGGAACCAAGCTCCATGAATATCCTCGAAATCTTTTTCTGATAAGGAATATATCTCGGGAAGATTGCCGGAATAGCAAATAACCACATTGCCATTATTGGCAAAGACGACATTATCCTGAATATCCACGATTGGGTGATATGCGGCTACGTTAATCTTCTTCATAATTGAAAAGTGTTGGTTTTTTGTTGCTGATTATCTGTGGAAAGGGTTTTGAGAAATGAAACAATTGCGGATTGTTTGTAATTCTAATGAGTGCTATAAATAGGCCCACATTCAAAATGATAACCCCTATAATAATCCCAAAGCTGAATGAGAAAATGATAATTAAAAGTGATGCGATTACCGAAATCATCATTAGGGCAAACAGGGAGATGGGCAGCCCAAAAATGACCGCCCGTTTCCGAATGTTTTTATATGGTTCGTACTGTTTCATTACACCACGATGCCAATTAAATAAGTAAAGATTCCTACCACGGCTCCCGCGATCAGTACGAATACCAAAACCCGTGTAATTCCTTTTTTTAGATCTGCATTCTCGCCGAAGAAATGTCCGGCATTGAAAAGAAAACCAACGAGAAAGATTACCCCAAGAATAATAGGAAAGACGGTTCGAATGGTGTCGGAAACATCCTGTACGGAATCCTCGATTCCACCGATCTGTGCGAAGCCATTTGTGAATGAAAACAAAAGAGCTGTTAAAATGAAAATAGACCTTTTCATAACTGTGCGTTTTTATAAACCTAGAATAGGTTGGTTATTGAAATTTTACGAAATCTATTATGAAAAGAAGGGAGAGGAAGAAATTCCTTAAACTTTAACGTGAACCAGTGTTAAACTTTGGAGGATTGTTAGAAATGGAAATGAATCTTTGAATTTTGTTCAAAACAAGAAGTTATTATGGTTCAGCTCAAGGTTTTATTTGGGATCATTTTGGTTTTAAAAGTATTTGGCTTTCAAAATTCTCTGTTAGCACAAACAGACCAGAATAGAAAACTGATAATTGTAATCGACCCTGGCCACGGGGGACGGGATTCTGGAGCAGTCGGTATAAATGATATTAAAGAAAAGGATATAGTTCTAAAAATCGCGAAGAAGATCGCAGAACTAAATAATACCTTCTTTAAGAATCAGCACGAAATATATCTAACTCGATATAAGGACACTCTTATTTCATTGGGAGACAGAACTAAGATAGCCAAGGCGTTAAAGGCAAATTTTTTCATCTCACTACATTGCAATTATTCCGTTAATCCAAATGCGCGAGGTGTTGAAGTATATGTTTCCAAGAACCAAGGCAAATTCTCCCAGAAATCAATAATGCTGGCATATAAAATTCAAAAGAGCATTAAGAAGAATCTAGAATCTGAAAGTAGGGGCGTGAAGTTTGCGAATTTTCAAGTTTTGAAGGAAACTAATGATTGTTTTCCGTCAGCGCTTCTGGAAATTGGTTTTTTGAGCAATAATAACGAGATTGGATATTATTCAAAATCCCAAAACGCAGATGCTGTGGCATGGGTAATCTTAAATGTGATATTCAACTATATTAAACATTAAATTTTGAAAAAATTATTTTTAAAAGCAATGAAAATTTTGAGGGAAATAATAATGGTATTGTGGCATGAGCTTAGATACTCTAAAGGTTTTTGATATTCTAAAGTCTAGAACCTATTACATTTTACTCTTTTTAGAATTGAAAGATATAATCTTGTTAAAAGCAATATTTAAATGGGGTAATATGTATATAATAAAAAAGGCTAACTGTATTAGATAACCCTTTTTATAATTTATGAAATTGAAACTAATTATTGTTTTATAAATCGAACGACATTTGTTCTATTTTCAGAATTAAGTTTCACCAAATAAGTTCCGGAAGCTAATGCTGAAACATCAATTTGTCCTATTTTTTGAATTTCCAAAGAAATTACTTTTTTACCTAAAATATCTAAAATTTCAATTTGACAATTCGAAGAAGAATCGTTCAACTCTATAGTTAACTGTTCCCTTGTTGGATTTGGATAAAGGCGAAATCCTAGGTTTTGATAATCATTGGTTCCCAAAATAATGTTGTCGTAACGAGCTACCACGATTTCACCAATACCTGCGGGAGAAAATGAATAACCCGCAATAATTATTTTATTGTCTGGTTGAAGAGCTATTGCTTTACCAAAATCTGCCGTTCCGTTAATATCTGTATTCACTTTTCCGTCAGTGCCAAAAGTAGTATCTACGTTGCCAGCGGTGTCAAAACGAATCATTGCCATATTGTAATTATCTGTTGCTGCCGCATAACCTGTCAATATTATTTTTTCATCTGGTTGCAGTACCATTTGTTCTGCATAATTTTGGCCGTTCTCAAGCACTCTGCTTATGGTAATTCCATTGTTGCCATAATTATTGTCAAAGGAGCCATCGGTATTCAATCGTGCTACCACCAAATCATATCTAAGAGGATTGTTGCCAACGTAGGTGTAGCCTCCTATTAAAATTTTTCCGTCTGCTTGTATTGCTATTGCCACTGCATAATCCTCATTGTTACCAGAATTAATAGTGACTTTTCCCGCGGTTCCAAATGTTGTGTCAATAGAGCCATCTTCATTGTATCTGGCAACAGCCATACTATTTATGCCAGTTGAGTTATTATAGGAATATCCCCCGAGCAAAAACTTACCGTCAGCTTGCAAGACTGCATCCTTAACTTGGCTATCGCTGGAATCAAATTCAGTTGCAATCCATCCATTTGTCCCAAAACTTGTGTCAAGAGAACCATCAGTATTAAATCTTGCCGCCAAAAATTCACTATAATTATTTCCAGCCAAAAGTATTTTGCCGTCATTTAAAAGTGTCATTGCATCCACTATTTCATGACTTCCATTATCAGCGATGGTAATTCCATTATTTCCAAATGAATTATCAAGCGCTCCATTTTCATTAAGTCTGACAATAGCAAAATCGGCGGCAATGTCATCATAGGTATAAGCCCCAATTAAAATTTTACTATCAGCCTGCAACATAATATTTCTCGCATAAGATTTAGCGGATCCCACTTGGATTAAGAGCGTTCCATCATTTCCAAAAGTGCTATCAAGACTTCCATCCGTGTTGTAACGAACAACAGCCAATGTCATTGGGGATGGTTCCCCAGCCTCGCCTGCAATGAGAATTTTTCCATCTGGTTGAACGACAGAAGTCTGTGCAAGATTATAGGACCCATTAATTACGGTTGATACAATTCCATTATTGCCAAAGGAAGTATCTAAAACGCCTGATTGGGAGTACATACTGAAAATGGTTACCATGAATAAGAGTGAAGAGAAGAATTTGTTCATAATTAAAAATTTTTACAAGAATTAATAAATTAAATTTTATTTACTATTTAGAATAATATTAATGTGTTTTTTCGTTAAAATATATTTAAGTATTTTCATACTACGCTGAAATCAATTCCCACCGAATACCAAGACAATTTTCAATATCAAAGATGATTTGGAAGTAAATTTTATATCCGTATAAAAATAAACTTTTGGCATCAGATGGCATTGTTTACTATGTGACATACTGAGACATAAAAAGCAAAAAGTGTGACTATAGAATAACTTAGTCTTAAAGCTATATTGTTTTGCAAGATTAGTTTTTTAGTATGCTATTTTACCTTTTTTAATGACTTTGAGGGAATGTAAAAAAAATCGATTCCTTTTTTACCTAGACCCTTCCATATCCATTATTCCAATAAGTTTACAGAGATAATTAAAAATTGATTTCTCCCCAAACCCCAGGATGTCCGCTAGCTGCCTGATTCTTATTATGTATAGTTGAATATATCCTCCAATTAGGCCGCTTCTCTGGCCATCCCCCTTTCCGATTCAACCCACTACTTTTTACACTTGAAAATAGCTCAGGAGATAGTAGCAAATAATCTTGTTGCTTAATATTCACGCCCATTCGATAAGCCCCCAATCGAAAATAGGTGGCATCCTTACCTTCATCAAACTCAACATTAAATGTTTTGCATTTACTGATGTCTTTCAAATCTGTTTCCTGCAATAATGGAGCTAGGGAATTACAATAGGAGGGAGCGTTAAGAGTTCCAGCAATTATAATATTGGTTTTGCCTTGCATTTGAAACATTTTATAAATTATGGAAACTTGATAAGCTTGGTTCTTTCTAATTTTAAAAGCTAGTTCTTTATCAATTTTATTTTCATAGAAATAGGCAGAGAGCAAATGAATACTTCTTCCTTTTGGAGTTGGAATTTCATATTCCAATAATTCTTGGGTTGCATTTTCAGAATCATCGATTTTATGAACTTTAATGGATTCCAGTTGATATCCATTCTTCAATAACAATGCTTGATTACGGCCTTTCCCTTCAGAACTGGGGATTAGGATACATTCCGGAAATGACTCGCAATTAAACTTTGGCAAGATGAATTTATTAAACTCATCCAAGGACATTTTATCCTCAACTTCTTGCAATACAAGAATATCAGGATTAATTTCTGAAATAACCATTGCCTTATGGTTTGTGGCTTCTGGATCAATAGGAACAGTTTGAACTTTAATCCAGCCGTTCCAGTCTGTCAGCTCTCCCGATTTTAGTTCTTTGGAACAATTCATTCCTTTCAGGTAAAGCTCTCCGGCTTTTTTTCGCATCACAACGTATGGATTTTGATATGTTTTATCAAAATCAAGCAGAAATGATAATTCCGTTAACCGCTTAGTATTTGAAGCGCATTTTTTCTTTTTTAGAAGTGTGTCAAATTCGATGATCCAATCAGAAACACATTTCCCGCGGGTTTGTTGAATCAAACTTCTCTCCCTGTGAAATAGGTTTTGAACATTAAAGGTTGCTACTTTCATAATTCCAGTTTTTATTTTCGTTTGTCCTTAGCATTTGTATCAAAAGCAATGAGGTTGAACATCTCACGCATTCTGCTCCGAACCCTGTTTCCATACAGCTCCTCCAATTCCTCTGCATTGAGATTTGTAGTCGCGTGTGTTTTAAGCTTGCTTTTCAGAAATAACTCATACCGGGAAAGCAGAATCTCACCCATTACATTGCAGTCCTGTCCGTAGTGTCTTCCAATAGGTTCCACGCCCAAGTCATCAAAACAGAAAAAACTACCATTTCCATAATCCTCAATGACTTTAAACCCAATATGGTTGAACCCAAAAACAATGTTCCGACAGGGAATCACGGAATATGGACGCTGAAGGGGGACAATGAATTGCAATAGTTTCATCAATGAAGTTTTTCCGCATCCCACGGGGCCAGTTATTAATAGCCCCTTATCAGGATCTATTTCTGCTTTTTCACACTTTTCAATATCCTTTATAAAATAATTACTGAGTTTATAGATGATGTCCCTGTCATCCTCATAAATTTTAAAATCTTTTCCAAAAAACAATTTTCCTTTGGCATCCAGATAGATCAGGATCTTTGGAAAATCATAGAACATTTCAAACCCATTGAACCTGCCAATCGAATATTCTACACCGCCTTCGACAATTTTAGAGGGGTTGACCATAATTTTTGGTTTTACTGGTTTTAAGGTTGTCCCGTTTTTGGGACACTGTTTTTACCATTTCAATTTCTTTTGATTTTAGCATCCAGTTTTCGGCTGTGTAATGCCAATCCTTAATTTCTATTTTCCCTCCGACCTTCCAACCGATACCGTTGTAATGATTGAAGAATTTTTCTGCTTCCAGCTCTGGCCATTTTCTTTTTTCAAAAAAAATCAAAACTTCATTTTTATCTTTTGGTAGCTTAACTTTATTAGTGTTTGTTATATGTTTATTAATGTTTTTATAAGATACCAATGCTTGTCCCACTAATTGTTCAGTTGTTGGCTCCGTAGTTGTCCCATCACTTGTTTCACTACTTGTATCTAATTTGGGCAACCTGATTTTGCTTCCTTTGTAAGGATTATGCGAAGGGAGATATCTAATATATTTCCAGCTATGCATATTTTTTAGACACCTATGATATGTAGCCTTAGAGCCTATTTTGGACATCTTCATTATATCCTCACGGTTTATATAAAATTCATCAGGAAATCGATTGATATTCCAGTATTGGAACAAAGCCATATACAAACTTATGTGAGTGGGATTCAATCGGGAATCCATCGAAAATTGCTGAAACACCGTATTGAGATGTTTTATATAGTTCATACATAATTATTCAGTGAGATGGTTTACGCGGCTATTCTGCATCACTTTTTGAATGTCCTCAATATCATAGTAAATGATTCCGCCCATCTTGCTGAATGGGAGAGTTCCATTGATACGTAAATTTTGAAGTGTTCCTGGGCTTATCTGAAGCATTTCCATTACCTCGGAGGATTTCAGATATTTTTTCAGTGTGCCAGAGGCTTGTTTTGCTAAAATCTTTTTAATGTCGTCGAGCAATTCCATCTTGAAATCCCGAAGATCGTCTGTGGTTATAATACTTGTTGGCATAATAGAACGGTTTTTAAAGAAAGGGACTATCACATTGCGATCATCTAATTTGATAGCCCCTGACCTGATTTGACTTTCGTTCTACAAATTTGGGGGTCTTTATTTGATTCCTTTCAATAGGCAATCCAGAGGTGGGAAAGATTTTTCGAAATAAATTTTGATGCTTATTGATTTGAAATGACAGGGTGGGTGAGTTAATTGCGATACCAATTGAATGCAAATTTATTGTGAAGAGCCATGTAATTTGATTTCCCACCTTGGGGAAGGGGTGGGATCAGGAATCGGATTCGTCGAATCGATTTGTCAAGGCTTCCTCCAGTTTATCAATAAACTTTGTCTTACTTCCTTTTCTTGCCCTGATCTCAATAAATGTGTGATAGTAATTACCAAGGTCTATATTAAAAATCTGTTCAAATAGTGATGCCATTTCCTTAATATCTGCGGTGCCACTGTTAATGGCTCCGCTACTCTGTAGGGCGTAGATCAATTCAATGAGTTCCGTTTTGTTGCCTGTCCAGAAAAGTTTTGATGATTGCTTCATTAAATTTGTGTTTTGGTTGTCGTTGTTGTTTTCGAGTTTTTCAATTTCCTGTTGCAGATATACAATCAGCATGTCATAGGCCATAATAGTGGCCACCGTCCCATCCTGACAGGTAGAAAATTCTTCGTCGATATAAAAATAAAAGGTTTCTGTGGACGACCGAAGATCTGATTTTCCCCTGACAAAGTATAGCTGGTCGAGTGTGGTTGCCCCTCTGCGATAATAATGGTAAAATTCCAGATTATCATTGAAGAAAACCTGTAATTTATTGATCTGTCTATTAAGATACTTGACCTGGAATTTGGAACTGCTTCTTGGGCGTTTGCTTTCAATATTAAATAGTTTCGCGTAGTAGATCAGTTTGCTCAAGATTTGGGGCTTGATATGTTTAAAAAAGAATATTTCTTCCTTAATTGAATTAAAACCGTGCTTCACAACTTCTTCCCGAAGTGTCTTTATGCATTTTTCCGTATATGCTATACTGGTTTCTGCCTTGTATAAAATATCATCTGTACAAGATTCCAAAGCCTCCAACTTGGCTTCGAATTCGGATATTAAGATTTGATATTTCATGCATATGGGGCGATTTTAGTTATCAGCTCGATTCCAATACTCCCATCAATTCCAAGGTATAGTTATCGGCCGTTTGTAGGTAGGCATATTTTTCGTAAACATTTGCACCTAATTTTCTTTTTTCGAAGGAAGCCGTAAGACCCAATGCTATGTGCTGAAAGTTCAGTTCAATTGCACGCTTTATAGTTTGATATAGTAATTGGCGATAGATATGAAATTCATTCAGATAATGATAATCCATACCAACAAAAGCGGGGACATAGGTTTTGTGTATATTTTTATAGCATAACATAACCCCTATCATTTTGTTGGAATCATTAAGAGGGTTGATAGTAATAAACTCCCAATTGGGATGTTCGGACATTTGTTCGAAAAGTGCAGTAGGAAATGAAAAAGTATTCAGACCCAAATTGTTTTGATGCACATTTGTATAGAGCTCTTCAATCTCTCTTAATTGTTTTTTGTTGCATTTGGTCAAAACGCTAACCTTCAGCAATGGCTCAATGGCTAATATTTCTTTTCTCAAATGTTTTCTGTTCCTTGATGAAAGTCTCTCTATGAATGTTTCTATATTTTCATTTTCTTCAATTTCAATGCTGCAGGATTCAGGCATTTTTATCCTAACAAAACCCTGTCCCTGAAAATAGGAGTGAAGTTCGCTGTCATCTGATAAGTCACGCAATACAATCATTTTGGCTTTCAAAGTGTGCTCAAGGGTTTCCATAGTCTGCATCATAATATTTAATGCTTCTTTCTTTAAAGGATGATTGGTGTTAAGAAATAAATGATCACCCTCGGTAAACAGGGAACCAATGCTTAAAACCTTGGATGTTAAATAATATGGATTGGATTCCCGCTCCTTTTCTATAGTTTGGGATGCCCCCATATTTGCGAGCATATCATCCTTCCACAATGAAACAGTAAAATAAGTGGCCAGGATTGGCTGTTTTTCTTGGTCATAGATAAGGAGATATCTAAAATTCCAATTATGCTCCGGTAATTTATTTTGGCTAAAAGTTTTTTCCAAAAACTTCAATCCTTTCCAATCAAATACACCATTTTTTCCCAGTAGGCCATTCCACTGAGCTTCATCAATTTTTAAAATTGAATCTTCTAACTGTTTAGTTAAATCAGAATGTGTGATTTCTGTTTTAGGCGTTTTTGTAATTGATTTGGATCCAAGTTTAAACGCCTGGAAAACACGACTTGAATTTGTGTAGGTGTCTTCCAAGGCTTTTGGAAAATGATATTCCATTGCTTCTACCAATCCTTTGATTTCTTCTTTTTGGTTGTGCCGCGAAATGGTAATGCGAACGCCTGTATTCTTAACAGGTACAGCTGGAAATATTCCGAGGTTCACATAAAATCCTTCATTCATTAATCGGTTTACAAAATTATATCCTGTATGTGGCATTCCAGTTCCAATATAAAATACAGGCGAAATGTTCTCATCAATTAAGGGTAAATCTGTCTGGTGCAGCAATTCATTAAAATAATCGATACGCTCCCTCAGCTCATTTTGGAGTTGGTATATTTCAGGAGAGAGATGAATATTTGCTGAAGCAGTTGCTGCTGCCACGGATGCGGGTTCTAACTGCGCCGAAAAAGTCAATGGACCTCCAAAAGTCTTTATTTCCTGGTACATTTTTTCGTTGGAACATACCAAAACAGCGCCACTTGCTCCGAATGTTTTGCTCAAAGTGCCGAACAATAAAATATTTTCTGAAAGTTCCTTGAGTTCACTTAAAACATAACCGGTACCATTCTTCCCAATCCAACTCATACCATGGACGTCATCAAAGTAAAAGTTTAGTTGGGGATATTTCTGGCTCAAGGTTTTCAATTCGTTTACAGGGGCAAAATCACCGTACATAGAATAAATGCCATCTGCCATATACCAGATTTTGCTTCGCTTGTCTGAATAAGATTTTATTTTATCTTCCAGCATATTGAGATCATTATGGCGAATCATATCTATGGGCACACTTCGATTTTTTAAAACCCTAGCTGCGCTCTGTACGCTCCAATGAACCTGGTGATCCAAAATGATCGCATCCTGATCCTTTACCGCGCTGGGAATTACACCTAAATGTCCCAAAGTGCTGTTTTTGGTTATGATAATGGGGTTATTGTACATGAGGGTAACCTTTTCCTCCAACTCTCTGTATAGCGGGTTGGATATATAGGATTTGGATAACGGAAATTGAGTGCCGTATTTTCTTATTGCATCTATGGCTGCATCCTTCAACCTATGGTCCTGTTCGAGTCCCAAATACCCAGTTGTCCCGAAATGAAATAGTTTTCGATTTTTAATACCAATTGTTCTTCCTGAAAAATATTCGCCTTCTGCATATAAATGCATGACGCCTTCATTTTTGGCATCGGTGAAAACCTCATTTACGGTGTCCAAAAAATTGTTGTGTTTTATTTTTGCCATGATTCTAAGTTTTAGAACATAAAATTTACTGGCATTTGTTGGGAATTAAAAGCCCTATTAAAAAATAATACTTCTCGGATAAGTTTATTTTCATTTTGAATAAGAAAAAAGCTCCAAAAGGCACTGCGAATCATGAGCTTAAAAATTAATACGCCCATATTTTCGTAAATTTATATTGAATTACCAGTTTCCATGTTAGATCATTTTGAAAATAATTATGCGACTTACACAATTGTCGAAGGTATCCTAAACATAAGATATCATATCGGTGTATTTATTAATTTATCGGCGGCAGTAGAGATCGTTAAAGACCGTCTGGTTTTACAGCAAGGTCAATCTTATCCTGCCCTTTGTGATATGCGCGGCGTTAGGGAAGTCAACAAGTCAGCACGGGATTATTTCGCAATGGAGGGATCGGTACTTTTAAAAGCGGTTGCCTTTGTGGTAGAGCCACCAGTATCGGATGCAATATCTAAATTCTATCTTTTTGCAAATAAACCTCCAATACCAACAAAGGCCTTCTATACAATTGAAAATGCCGAAAATTTCTTGATAGATTATTGTTGATTCTTATTATTAAACCTATCATATAACTTCCCAATCATTGATAGTATCAAATTAAAAATGAAATCGCTATGTCAAAAAAGAAACGTCTAAAAAAAGTTAGAAACCTATTAATTGAAATGGGTTCAGGTAAGTTTTTCTACCGTATTGAAAGATCGAATAAAAATGATAATCTAGAGGGTCTTGTATTATTAATTAATATGATGGCCGAGGAAATAGAAGAGGCTTTAATACATCAAGGATATGCTAATGCGAATGAAACCATAAAGCATATTGTTCTAATGAATTTTATCCTTGATTCAACGGGAAAAATTGTAGGAGTTAATCCCCAGACCTGTACCATTCTCTATTATTTGTGCGAGGATATGGTTGGAAAATCACTAATCTATTTCCTAAATGAAAAAAGTGCTAAGACATGGGATGGAGTTTGGAAAAATATAAAGTCAAAAACCCTTGAAGATAGGGCCATGGAACTAACTTTTCGCACTAAAGGAGGACTGTTAATTCCCAGCGCGTGCTATCTAAATGTTCTTAAAGGCTCCAATGGGGAAGCGTTTAGAACAATCCTTACAGTAGTAAAACATTTAAAAAAGCCAGTGGAATTGGAAGAGGAACTCAAGCAAAGTATGATCCGTTCGAGCGGTAATCGTACGGAAAAAGGAACTGCTATGGTTCAAAATAAACGGGAAAAGGTTCGATTGACCTTTGAGGATATTAGAAAAATTAGAGAGGCAAGGGATTTTTTGATCAATAATTTGGAGAGGGAATTACCTCCGCTAAAGGAATTTGCTCGTGAAATAGGCACTAATACATTTAAACTAAAATATGGGTTTAAGGAATTGTATGGTACAAGCGTATTTCGCTTTTTAAAAAACGAACGACTTAGAAAGGCAAAAATGCTGGTGCAATATTGAGATCGCCCTTTTAAAACCATTGCTTATGTATGTGGATTTAAAAGTATTCCTTCCTTTTCTGCCACGTTTAAAAACGAATTTGGCCATACACCAACCGAGCTACGAAAGAAATTTTCAACGGAAAATTCGTGATTTATTCAATTTTTTGAAAATAATACCGCTGGGATAAGCATATTTTCAGAATCCATAAATTTTAATACGGAATTTTATCATATCAAATTAAATGATATGGTGTTCAATATAAAATATAGAAAACTCACTCTAAATACTATCTCTCTTTTATTTATTGTTTTGTTTGTCTATGCGGCAGTAAGCAAACTTTTGGATTTTGAAACTTTTACGCTGCAAATTGCCCAATCGCCTTTTCTTGGACCGTACACAGGTATTATTGCTTGGAGCGTTCCAAGTCTTGAAATAATCATTTCACTCCTATTAATAACTTCTTCGTTTCGAAATTTTGGCTTTTATGCCTCCTTTACTTTAATAGTCATGTTTACGGCCTATATTGTCATTATCCTTAATTTCTCTGACTTCATTCCTTGTTCTTGCGGAGGCATTATTGAAAAACTTAACTGGACACAGCACTTAATTTTTAATATCGTTTTCATTGTATTGGCGGGAACTGCAATCCTTTTATCAGGAAATTGGACAAATAAAATGAAACTTCTGCTCCTTGCAATACTAACAATCATTGGAGTTGGCCTTCTCACCATGGTTTTTGCCTTTTCGGAGAAAAAAATATTTCGGAATGAATCTTTTCAGAGAAAGTACATTCCCAATGCCTTGGAATACATTGGTAACTATGAGTTGGGATCAAAAAATTTCTATATAGCGGGCTTTAAAAAGAATATAATATACCTCGGTAATTACCAAAATCCTCTTTATTTAAAAACACTAACCACATCTCTGGGCACGTCCGAAGATTTTCCAGTTACCATAAGTAATATGAAACTTCCCTATAGGCGTGCTCGAATAATAGTTGAACCGCCATACTTTTATGTGGGGGATGGCACTGTACCTGTAATTTTTAGAGGTACCATTAAGGATTGGAATGCGACAATTTATAGCTATGGGGCGGCCTATTTTAAGCAATTTGAAATTTTGGATTCTACCCGGATCGGTATATCCGCTGTTTCCAATGCTACATCCAGCACTACATTAGGCGTAATAACCAAGCAATCGTTGAAGGACAGTATATTTTATAATGATGGCATTCTTACAAAACAGCTGGATGGAATTTTTGACACTGATGGTTTACTGCTTTGGAATGCAAAACACAAGCTATTTCTCTACACCTATTATTATCGAAACACTTATGTGGTTACCGATGAAAACCTAGAATATAAATTTTCTGGAAAGACTATTGATACGATAAGCAAGGCCGTTTTGGACATAGCCCGTTACGGTACAAAGGATCGGTTTAAAAGGGGCGGTAATTCTATAATAGTCAATAGACATACGGCAACTTATGGCAACCAGTTGTATATAAACAGCGATCGTTTAGGCCGTTACGAAGATAAGACAGCCCTTGATTCTGCCGCTATAATTGATGTTTACGATATCATGGGAAACAGATATGAATTCAGTTTTTACATTGGACATCAGCCTGACAAAAAGCTAGACGGTTTTCGCATTGATAATGATCATTTGGTTGCCCTTGTGGACGGAAGGATATGGATTTACAAGTTAAAGCCGAAGTATTTTAACTCCGGCTCTAACACAACACATACTGGCCAGTATCAGGAATAAGACCGAACACCTGTAAAAAAAAGTAGGTCGCTAATTAAATTTAAATTTTATAAAATGAAAACTAAAATTTTAAAATTCGGAATGCCCCTGATGGCATTTTTACTGGCAATCGTGTTTGCTTTTGCTTCTGAAAAAAGTGAACCGGTTGAGAAGGACACCTTAATTCCAGGTTATATTCAAGGGACCTGTGAACTTGTATCCGTAAATTGCTCCGTATCGGGAGGTCCAGTCTGTCAATATGATGGCAAAAATGTTACCCGCTTCAAAAGCGGTAATAATTGTCATACATTTTTGTATGAATGGATGCCCTAATTAGTAAGTAAGGTTTCCCGATTTTTAAACCGGGAAACCTTATTATGTTTTTTTCTTTAAGTAGGTTTCCATCCAATTATATATAGTTGTGGTTAAATGTTGTTGATTTTCAGTTTTTTGCAGGGTGTGCCCCTCATCCCTATACAACAGTAATTGTGCCTTCTTTCCCAATCTTTTTAAACCCAGAAACATATTCACACTTTGGTTCCAATTAACATTTGTATCATTCTTTCCCGTCCAAAGCAATAAGGGGGTCGTTATTTGCTCCACATTTGTAAGGGGTGAATTTGCATAATAATTCTCTTTCATCTTATAAAAGGAATCGCCCATGCGAAATTGTTGGTTTTCAATACGCCACATTTGGGTAAGGTTCCATTCCCAGTTCACATCATGATAGTAATTAACAAGATCTGTTACAGCCGCCCCGGCTACTGCAGTGGCGAACAAATTGGTTTGGGAAACTATAAAAGCTGTTTCATACCCTCCAAAGGAATGTCCAATCAAACCAATCCTGTCTTCATCAATTTCTCCACTTTCCAGTACCTTTGTTACGGCCGCGGTAACGGAATTTAATGCTGAAATGCCTGGCTTTCCGATCGCATAGGAAATATCAGGTAAAAGCACAAAATAATCATTCAAGGTAAATTTTAATAAATTGAATCCTATGTCCATACAATCCGACGGTGGCTCAAAATTATTTATATGAAATGATTCCCTTTCATATATTTCCACAATCAGAGGATATTTTTTATTAGGATTGTAGTTGGATGGATATATTAAACTTCCCTGAAGCTCTATTCCATTATTTAACTTGTAGTCAATAAATTCGAAAGTACCCAAGTCATATTGCAGTAAACCTTTATTTGATTGATGTATTAAATAGGATCTATTTTTCTTTAAATTGAAACAGTTGATGGTAATTGGTTGGTCAAAGCGTTGTTGTCTGAATATGATTTTTTCTCCAGATTCATCTATAAATACTTGGTCAATTTTTCCTTCAACCCATAAAAGAGGCTTTATATCATGATTATCCTTCCATATTGATAGGCCACTTTTATATGTTTTATTGTCAAATACGCTTAAAATAATACCCTCTTTAGAACTGAAATTAGGGGTTGGAAAGTGGGGTTGAAATTCCTGCACATTTTTAAAATCCTGTGCCTGATTTCTAATTATTCTATATTTATTATTTGTCTCTCGACCTCTTGTAATCCTTTCATTACTTTTTCCATCAGCACTCATTAGCCATATGTCAAATTCATCATAAAGAATAATTGTTTCATTATCTATCCACCCGGGATTACCCCATGGAAAAAGATCACCGGCATATTGGAGGTGTGTATTTTGAAAATTTTGTTCCAAGTTATTCGTAAGGTTGATAGTTTGGCCATTTGAGATAGTATAGAGCCACCAGTGGTTATTTTTAAAATAGGAAAGATGCTGTCCATTGGGAGCGATAGTGACGAAATTATCATTCATGTATTGGTTTTTAGAAACCAAGGTCGTATCGCCTGTATTAATGTTTTTTACAAACAAGTCTACATTTGAATAAAATTTATATAAAGGCTCATACTGTAATTGATCGTAAACTAAGGCATAATCGTGATTCACCCTCATTGCGGAGGTGGGTAGGCCTGGTGTTCCAATTGCCATGATCTTCCCACTTTCTGGATACCAGGCTGTCAAAAAATAATTTTCTTCCTGTTCCCGATACATCTCCATTCTGGGTTCAATCCATGGATCACTTGAATCCCAAACTTGGACATCACTTTCTAATTTATTTTGGGGCTCCTTAAAAGCCTTTAAGTAAAAGATTATTTTTTTGTCCCTATTGTCAATATTTGGTTTGCCGTCGCTTATCCTGAAGTTTAAAAACTTATTCTGTATGATAATATCCGTTAGGGTGTGGGCGACCCCAGAATTGCCATCAACATAATTCAAGCGGTTGTTTCCATCCTTGGAGCTAATAAATGCGAGCGAATTTCCAGAACTGCCCACCTCCATGTCTTCGACAGTTCCATTTATTTCAGTAAAAAGCTTCCTGGTTTGCCTGTTGAGTACATCATATTGGATTATTTGTATAGTATCTGATTTTTTAATTGTGACAAATAGGATATTTTTAGTGGGATGCCATTCATATTTCGTAACATTTTTAAGTGAATCGACGGTTTGGTCTCTATGGTTTATTAGGAGTATTTCCTTATCATTACTAGATGTTTCCTTTATGGCAGCAATAAAGTGACCATTGGGTGAAAAACTATAATAGGATATATCGGAATATCGGCTTTCACTTAATTTTTTTAGATCAATATTTATTAATTCCTTCCCCTTGCCAATACACGCAAACCATTGACTATTAGATGAGAAATTTAAACTTTCACTATCAGGTAGCTGAAACTTGTGGGACCCATCAGTAGCCATTAGCCAGACAGTTCTTTTGTTTTCAGGGAATACTTCCGAAATGGCGATCCATTGCCCATCACTGGATATTTTGTGAATATTAGTATCCTTACTCCATTGGGAATTTAAGTTTGAGGTATATTGAAGTTTTGGGGATACCTGCGCTCCCAACACTTCCATGAATATTAATGCAAGAAAAAATTGCACGGCAAGTACCATTTTAGATTTATGGCCTATTCTGTTTAATTTCATAATGTCTGGGATTAATATCCTGGATTTTGCGGTTCAAGTTTAGGGTTCATCAAAAGTTCATTCTCTGGGATGGGCAACAATAAGTCTGTCGGTTTCCAGCCGGGTTTGATTGGGGCGAGGATGTCATTGGCAAGGCCCAGCCTCTTTATATCGAACCATCTATGCCCGAATTCAGAAAAAAGTTCATGATAACGTTCTGTACTAATTGCATCCAAAATCCCACTTTCAGTGGTAGCCTCCGAATCCATTAGACCTGCACGGTTTCGAATGACGTTAAGGTCATCCAGCGCTCCTGAAAGGTTGCCTAGTTTTGCCCGTGCCTCAGCGCGGATTAGGAATTGTTCAGACAGGCGTAAGACCACAGAATATTCTATGCTTGTGCCTGTATTGGCCTCAATCTTATACTTGTTGGGAAAGTACCACGTTTCACTGCCATCCGTCACTACCCCAATCCAATGTTCCTTTCTTCCATCATTAGGTTCCATACCCTCATATAATTGTGGGTTTAGGGCTACCAAAGGTGGGGGGCCGGACTCAAAAAGAAATAGGGAAGCTTCCTGTGTATTTTCCCCTTCGGATTTTGGTTTAAACTGTAGGATTGCTGAGGTACTTTCCTTTAAAAATTCATTGGCCACATCTACCTCAAGATTAAACACGGAAGTATTGTTTATAATGGTTGTCGCTTCCAATGCTGCTAAATCCCATTGTTCGGTAAATATATAGACCCTTGCGAGTAAGGAAGCGACAACCATCTGGTTGGCACGTGTACGTTCCGATGAAATATAATTGGCGCCTAGCAGTCCCTTGGCTTCCTGAAGATCCATAATGATGTTTTCATAAACCTCTGAAGCGGGCATTCTAGAAAGCATACTGTTTAAACCAAAATCAGTAGTTGTGGCATACGGTATATCGCCAAAGAGATTCACCAAATAGGAATAGGTTAACGCCCTAATAAAAAGTGTTTCCCCTCGCAACTGCTTCTTGATATCAGGACCAATCTTATCGGATTTATCGAGACTTTCCAAAATGGCGTTGCCCATATAGATGAGCGAATATGAACCGTTCCATATTCCTTCAACAATTGGGTCATCAGAAAAAATATAATGTTGATAAAAGCTGTCCATAGGTTCGGCTCCTAAGCCATAGAAGTCCAATTCATCGGAATAAATGCCCATTAAGGCAGTTAGACCTTGGGTAGTGCCAGTGAGTAATACTTCATCCCTTAATTTTGCATAAAGGGAGGTTACCGCGGCGGTGGCCGTAGCTTCATCCTCAAAAACTTCTGGAGTATTGATTTGTCCGAAAGGATCATTGACCTCTAAAAAGTCTTCGCATCCCATGAAGAATAGGGAGCATATAAACAGATAAAAAAGGTTTTTATTGATATGTGTGAATGTAGTTTTCATTGGTATATATTTTAATTATAAATTAATTTGTGTCCCCAGAGTAATCCTTCTTAGGGGTGGAATAAAACCTTTAAGCTGTTCGGGATCCCCGCCCTCAAAACTGCTAAAAGTGAGCAGATTGAGGCCCTGAAGGAAAATGCGGCAAGAAGCGCCAGTTTCCTTATTTATGGTAAGCTTATAGGCAAGTTCGAGGGACCGTAACCTAAGAAATGAAGCGTCGGAAATTACCCCGTTGCTTTGGGTAAACTGGGAATATGCCAAATATGCCTCATAATTTTCACCGGTAGTAAAGCGCTGCATCGCTGCCTGGTCACCCGGTTGTTGCCATCTATCCAAAACGCTTATGTTTTGATTTGACAGGGTTCCGGGAGGGGTGGTAAAGCGGTATTGGTTATATCCTTTTTTCTTTGCGAACTGGAAAAGGAAATTTAATGACCAGGCTTTGTAGTTAATGGTATTTGAAATCCCGCCAAAGAATTTAGGGGAAAGATCTGCTATGTACTGCTTATCCTTGTCACTACTTATTACCCCATCGCCATTAAAATCGGTAAACTCAAATATTCCGGTTTCTGGATTGACACCTTGAAGCTCATACAATTTAACAATGTTTAGTGGTTCGCCTATAACATACCTATTGGCATAGGTTGAATTTTCGAGGCCAGGGAATGCAAGTAGTTTGTTGCGCGGCAATGATAGATTGAAAGAGCTGTTCCATGAAAAATTTGAGCCCCGGCCTATAACTCCATTCAGTTCGAATTCAAATCCTGAATTTTCAACCAATGCGTCCAGGTTGGATTGGATACTTGGAAAACCCGTTGTGCCCGGTAAGGCGTAACTCACCAATTGATTGGAAGAGCGGTTATTATAGTAAGCAGCGGAAAATGAAATTTTATTGCGAAGAAAACCCATTTCCACTGCGAGTTCACGCTTGATGATTTTTTCCCATTTAAAGTTGGGGTTGTAAAGGCGCGCAGGTACGAGCCCAATATTGCCATCATAGGGATAATCCTGTATGCTGTAGGTCTGTAGGTATTGATAATCGCCTATCTGATCATTACCGGCAATGCCGTAACTTCCCCTCAGCTTCCCGAAGTTTATCAATGGAAAATCGTTTCCTTGGGTAAATATCCATGCAGCACCTAAAGCGCCAAAATTACCATATTTATTGTCGGGGCCGAATCTACTGGAGCCATCACGCCTGCCGGTAGCATTTAGGAAAAACCTATCTATATAAGCATAATTGATTCTGGCAAAAATAGAATGGTACTTATAGTTCGTTTTATTTTCATCGAGAATAAGCAATGTGCTGGCGGCACTCATATTGTTTATGAAATGATTGGTTGGAAACCCTATCCCGATAATGCTCCCTTGCTCAGTGTTATTTTCCTGAAAGGTAGTGCCAAGTAAAATATCCCATTCACTCATATTACCAGTCTTTTTCCAACTTATTTGAGGCTCGCTTATCCAATAGGTTCGTCTTCCTTCACTCGTTGTTAGCATAGAGGAACTGCTGTCCAAGCCATAGGCAGGATCAAAAATGGTATGGGGGGTAGTGGTAACCCCTTTTAAATATGACAACCCATAACCAACATTTATTTTTACCTCAAAATTTTCTAAAAATGAATAGGAGGTAACCGTATTTGATATTAGGTTATTGGAATTTTGTTTGTATTTACTATCCGCAGCCGCCAATGGATTCGTAAACGTACTGTTCTCCCAATTGAGATTTCCTTCTTCATCATATAGGGCAGGGGTATTTGGCGCTAACTGTAAGGCATCAGAAGAGAAGTCTCTGTTCGGTAGATAGTTTTTTTCCAAAGCATATCCCCCAGTGAACACAACCTTAAACTTCCCATTCCTGCTTTGGTGGTTTACATTTGTGTTTACTGAAATTCTATCATAGTTATAGTCGCCAGGAAAGACGGTGGTTTCCTCTTGATATTGACCGCTAAGTAGGAACTGGGTATGGGAAGACCCTCCTGAGACCTGTGCCAACAGTTTGCGTGTATTGGCGGTGCCCCCAATCAATTCCTTTTGCCAATCTGTATCGCGATCCATATTCCAGGTGCCGTTAACGTCATAAGCCCAGGCGGGATATTCTGTTATCCCGTCATTGGCAAAGGCTTCGCGACGCATTTCCAGATATTGCTCGGTATTTAAGAGTTTTGCCTTTCTATTGATATGGGCTATGCCCGTACTACTGCTTACGGATATTTTTGTTTTTCCTTCCCGACCTTTTTTGGTAGTAATGAGAACTACTCCATTGGCACCACGGGAGCCATAGATAGCGGTAGCGTCTGCATCCTTTAGGATTTCAATAGACTCAATGGTCTCGGGATTTATGGCATTCAGGGGGCTGACATCTGCGAAGGGCAGTATGCCACCAGAGGTATTGGGAGAGCCCAAGGTTTGTGTATCATAAGGTACTCCATCAATTATATAAAGGGGTTCATTTCCGGCCATCAAACTGTTTTGGCCACGAATGCGAACTTTAAATCCACCACCGGGAGTCCCGGAATTTTGGACTACATCCACTCCAGTTACCCTTCCCTGTAAGGCTTCAAGGGGATTATTAATAGGTTGTTTATCAATTTCAGCAGCACTTACACGCCCTATGCTTCCAGTGCGTTTGTTGTCTGTTGTAGTATAATAGCCCGCATTAATCACTACTTGGTCCAAAGAAGTGGCATCCAACTGCATAGTAACATTTAGTATACTGCCATTGCCAACTGCGACTACCTGCGGTTTATACCCCAAATAGGTAAACACCACCGTATCGTTTGCGGCCGCGGTTAGCGAGTACCTGCCTTCCAGATCGCTTATGCTTCCCCGGGCGGTATTCTTTACCAGTACGTTGACGCCACCGAGGGGGCCATCGGCATCGGTAATTGTTCCACTGATTGTTTTTAGTGGAAGGTTCTGTGATAAAATTGGGGAGTTGTAAGTGAAGAAGAGGGCAGAAGTTAGTGCAAGGACATAGCTTCGCCTGTAATTATTTTTCATAATTTTGCATCAGTTAAGTTTATACTATTTTAACTACTGGCCTGCTCCACCGGTCGTCGAAAACTGGGAGCGGGTCATTTTTGTTTAAAGCTGTAGGCTTTAGGCCGTAAGCTCTAAGTATTAAGACATGAATGTCAGGTCAAGCTAGCCTGTCCTGAGCGCAGTCGAAGGGCAGTCGAGACCTCAATTGGGGTCGCAACCACTCAATACTAACTACTCAATTCTCAATACTAAATACAATTACGAAAAATCATAAACAAAACAGAAACAAATGCTTTAAAAGAAAGTTGAGAAGAAAAAACCGACCAAGCCCAAAACAAAAGGGCGCGGAACTCAACTTATTGTACTAGAGGTACTGGTATACCAACACACAAATAAGAGAGAACTCACGCCCCGGGCCGTGAGCATTCTGCTTATTCTCTCGTGTGTTTAAAAATTACCAGTTTTCTAGTACGAGATTCAAAGCGAAAGCTTCTAATTTTTTGCTCTTAGAAGAGTCGCAATATAATTAATTACTACAAACATAATAAAATATATTTTATCTACCAAACGGCTTACTCGATTTTGGTTAAGAATTCTAAAATTGCAGTATGTCCGGACTTTCAGAAAAAGATATAATTATAGCAAATAAGATAGCTGATCGTATAAAGGCTTTGCGTATAAATGATTCAGGATTAAGACAAATTGATTTTGTTGAAAAATACAATATTGAAAAACAAGAAATTAGTCGTTGGGAAAACCAAGTTTCCAAAGATTTAGTATCAGGAAAAATTAAAGGCAGAGGAGTTACCGTCTATACAATAAATCGGTTTTGCAATTTGATTGGTATAAGTTTAAAAGAATTTTTTGATGATGATTTGTTTCGCATATAAAAAATCTCTTATAGTGACTTGATTCATTATAATTTTTTCTAAGGCCAAAACTTTATCTCTTTGCAGTCAATTTCTTTCTCAATAGCAATTAAGTTTTAATTGGTGTCGCTAGCAACAGAATTAAATTTGTAAACAATGATATTAATTTATAAAAATTATCTTTAAATTTGCTTGAACTTATCCAACAAAAAGCCCACTTGCTGTAACAAGTGGGCTTAAAGAGGGGGAAGGTTTTGGAAGCCTTGCCAGTTCATTTGTAGATTTCCCTCATTAGGTTTGGACCCTATTGAGATGACACAAAACATACATTAAAACTTCTCTAAAAAATCTACTCAAATAACTTGGGTACATTCTTGTCGGTAAAGATAATTCCATTCTGTTAAGGAATCTTATTTTTATTTAGAACTATATTAACCATTCATCAACATATGAAATGTTAATAACTCCAATTTTTTGTGGAAAAACTAGATTTAATTTTATTTTATCGAAAAATATCCTGCGTCTTTAATATTTATAACTTCTTATTGAGTCTTCCTGCCTATTTCCTTTAAAAACACCGTATATTTTAATTTTCGATTATCCTAAAATTATTGTGCAATAGAAATAAGCGAATATTTAAGTATTGCGCATTGTCACATGCCAATCTTCCCATCCACATAGGGAACGACCTAGCCTTTTGGCTTCGCTTAAGGTTACTGAATAGGTATCTGTTGAACAGCTTGAAAGAACTCTACAGTCTTTATTATAATAGTATTTTTGATTTGTGCCTCCTTCCTTTTGAATTATTATAAAGTATTTTGGAAATAAAATACCTTAAAAGGAAATTAATTTCAAATTTTGGAAATAAATTGTTGTTTTAGGAAATTATTTTAATATATTTGCTATAAAATAAAATCCCTCACAAAAATGATAAAATATTTCAATATAATACAGGCTTTAAGCAGGACGGCATTGGCAAATCCCAATGAAGCAATTTTGCATCAAATCCAAAGATTAAAAGATAGCTTGGAAAAAGATGGTCATAATAAAGAAGCTAAATCTTTAGATGGTTTATTGCTGTCTTCAAAATACAGTATGGATATGTCACCTAGTAAAATCCAAAAGTCGTTCGTAATAACTAGGGGGGAATCCCTTACGGTTAAAACCCCTACACCTGTTGACAAAGAAACTTCAACCCCTTTAGCAGAAATATTCTTTCCTTTGGATATGCCTCCTGAAATACCTCTTCTAGATGACAATATTCAGCTGGCAATTCAATCAATTGTAAATGAATGGATGAAATTTGATCAACTTTCGGAGATTAACGCTATGCCTGCCAGTTCGTGCTTAATATACGGCGCCCCTGGAACAGGTAAAACTCACTTAGCAAAATGGATTGCCAAACAGATAGGACTACCAGTAGTTTTGGCGAGATTGGAAGGCTTGATGTCTTCCTTTCTTGGAACAACCTCGCGAAATATAGGGAACTTGTTTGCCTTTGCTAATAGATATAATTGTGTGCTTTTACTTGATGAATTTGATGCAATTGCCAAATTACGTAATGACCCACAGGAAGTTGGGGAGGTAAAGAGGGTTGTAAATACCTTATTACAAAGTCTTGATTCTCGACATGAAAAAGGATTTACCATAGGGGTAACTAATCACGAAAGTCTTTTAGACCCTGCTATTTGGAGAAGGTTTGATATACAAATAGAAATTCCCAAGCCCTCTCCAGAAGTAATGGTTCATCTACTTGGAAAATTCTTAAAGCCACTGGAGTTCCAGGAAAATGAGATCAAATTTTTAGCGTGGTGCCTTGAAGGGGCATCTGGTGCAGATGCTAAAATTTTGTCTAAATGGTTTAAAAGAGCATTTGTGTTAGAAAAAGAAAATAGTATTGTTGATGTAATGAGACAGTTTGCATTACTTAATTCTGGGAGAGTGAACATACATAAAAGAAATATTATGTTGCATAGCGATGAAGACTTTATAGCTATGCTGTTGAACGATAAGATATATTCGTTTAAACAAAAAGACATAGCGTCCCTATTTGGAATAACTCCTTCTTCATTAAGTAAGCAATTATCAAAATATAAAGATTCAGAAAAAAATTAAGTTATGGCAAATAGTCCTGTTCAAATAGTTTTAAATACCAATGATTTTATAGAAGCGTTGGAAAATAAAGGCGGAGGCTCCTCTAAGGATTTTTTTGCCGATAATGACCTGGCTTTTATTGGACATCGCAATAATCTACAAAAACAACTTAGTGAGATTAAAAACCTGCAGTTAACAAGCAGTTTTTCGAAAATTTCTTATGCAAAAGTGACTTTAAAACCAATTGCTTTAGCAAAAAGTCACCGACCCACATCTCAATTGTTCAAAAGAGATACTGCGCCAATAGTTGGGGCAGGAGATTTAGGAGAATTGTTTGTAGAATTAACACCTGAAGGAGTTAACACTATCAATACTGCAGTAGGCCAAGCTGAGACAGAAACCCGATATAAAGAAAATAAGAAAAACGGGAAACTTGAACCTAACCCTTCGAGGCTTAGAAGTGAAATTGGTGCTATTCAAAATATTATACCTTATACTGCAAGTGACAAAAGAAAATTCTCAGTAAACGAAGCTCTAGAATGGTTTTCTCATCCACAAAGCGGGGGTTCTTACTTAGTTGAGCTATTTGAAGCACCACCACAAAGGCAAGATTGGGATTTACTAAGTACACATAAATTCCAACTCTTTAAAAGTTTTTTCGACCGATTGGAGAGTATTGGAAACGGACTAGTCGTATCCAGAGTTATTACAGGAAGCGGAGCAGCAGTAATATTTGGCATCAAATTAGAGAAAAGTTCCGCTACACCCATAATACACCTTTTGCCTGCTACTTCGTCATTCGGTAAATCAGGTGAAAAAAAACAAATTGAGCTGGATGCAGGAAAGCATCACGAACTACTTGATTTTTTAGGACAGCATCCTTTAGTTAAAAGAATTATGTTGCCACCAATTATCACTCAAAGTATGAATTCCCACCCTGTAAAAAGAGGAGATGTTTATGATGTACCTCCGATAAAGCCGGAAAATTCGTATCCAAAAATATGCATAGTAGATGGTGGTGTTTCTGACATTTATGGAGATTGGATTGAAGACAGATGGGACTTGATAAGTCATACAGACAAAGACGAGAGTCATGGAACTTTTATAGCCGGACTAACAATTGTAGGTCAAACTTTAAACGGAGATGCTATTTGTAAAGAAGTAGATGGATGTAAAATTATTGATTTGGACATCCTGCCTATTCCGAGTAAGTACGACAATTATTTTCCGCGACCTTTCCAGTTTTTTTCAGAATTGGAGAATGCAGTTGAAGACCTAAAATCAAGGACTGGAGTTAGGATATTTAATTTTAGCATGAATGTAGAAGAGCATGCTTCAACTACTGGATACAGTCTGTTTGCACAACTTTTAGATAAAATTGCTGAAGAAAATGATGTTGTGTTTGTTATTTCAGCGGGAAATACAAAGTCCGTCGATATGAGACGTGAGTGGTCAAATGATGCTTTCGAAGCAGTGAAAATTTTGGCTTCATCACGAAATGACACGATAAAAAAACCTGCCGAAAGCTGTAGAAACGTTAGTGTAGCGGCACTTAATCCTCCCAATTTAGAAGGAGTAATACCATATGCCTTGAGCAATTATAGCTGTCGAGGGCCTGGCTTAAGGGTAGGTCTTAAACCTGATTTTGCTCATATTGGAGGCTCTGGAACGATTCACCCAGAACATGGGCATGGTTTATTGTCTTTAGATATCGGTGGGAAAATTGTCGATGGTTGCGGTACTAGTTATGCAGCACCGCATGTAGCAAAAACTTTAGCTAGTCTTGACCATTCTATTGAAGGTAATGTATCTCGTGAAACTTTAATCGGTCTCGGGGTTCATCATGCGGTTTTACCAGAATCGCTAAATGATAAAAACTTAAGAAACATTACAAAACATTTAGTGGGCTTTGGTGTCCCTAATGGTTCTGATGAAATCTTAAATGGTAATGCGTCTAGTATAACTCTAGTTTTTGCAAATCGGATTATAAATAGGCATAAAATGAGTTTTAAATTCTCATGGCCACCAAGTTTAGTAAGCAATGGAAAGTGTTTTGGACATGCCAAACTTACCATAGTGAGCACACCAAGATTTGATTACAAGTACGGGGCTGAATTTGTGAGGGTAAATATTGATGCTGCATTAAGACAACAACAGAATAATGGTCACTATCTCGGTCGTTTAAAGGCGATTTATACGCCAGATCAGGGGGATGGCAGTTTATTTGAAAAAGATCAGATTGAACATTCGTTTAAATGGAGTCCTGTAAAAGTATATGAAAAAACCTTTCCAAGAGGTGTTGGTCCAACTACCAATTGGAGTCTGGATGTTGAGTACCTGGCCAGAGATGGTGTTACTATTCCTGCAGATGGAGTGCCGTTTACCGCTATCTTAACAATTTCTGACCCGAATGGAGAGAAACCAGTATTTAACGATATGCGACAAATGCTACAATCATTAGGAGTTCAAGCCGTTGATATAAAAACCGCAGCACGTATTGTACCGAGAGTTTAATTTTTAAATCTAAATAATATATTATTATGGCAAATTATCACGTTACACAGAAAAAAGGACAAGATGGATGGAATGTCCAAAAAGAAGGAGGCCAGAGGGCCTCAGCAATTGTAAATACACAAAAACAAGCAGAACAACTTGCTAAACAATTTTCATCAAATAATGGTGGAGGTGAAGTAAGAATACATCGGCCAAATGGTGGACCTATACGAGATAGTGACACTGTAAAGCCGGGGAATGATCCAAAATCAATAAAAGATACGAAGCATTAAAAACGAAGTAAAAAAATTGGAACTAAAACACTAAGCGAAAATCACTTGTTAATTCTGTAGCGGAGATAAAAGCCCACTCTTATGGTTTTCGGTAATGGGTGGGTTTGTGTTTGTTTTATATGAAAGAAAATATTTTAAATGATTATGAATTGCAATTTATACAGTTATATCATAAATTTTATAGTTGATTTTTTTTATTACAAAAGAAGTTTTTACAACAATATTTCCGGGGATTATTACGGGTCTTTTTCTTGGAATAATATTCTTTTTTATTAAGGATTACCTCTTGATATAATAAAATTTATACAGATTATTAAGTACATTTATTACAATATAATTGCTTATCTGAATGAAACGCTATCTTATCATTTAAAAACATTCATCGAATTAGCGACAAAAATGGTTATATGGCACCGTTAGTTTCAATCCTACCCAACAATTTTTAGCAAAGTGAAATCCTCAACAAAAAGAATTGAAAATAATAAATCCTTCAATACTGAATTAAATTTTATTAAGAAAATAAATGAAATTGAAAATATTGAGTTAAAAGAAGCTAACTCTCGCTATCTATTTGCTTTATTGAATAGAGAAGAACTTAAATTTAAACTTGAAATAAGCAATATCTTTTCAGAGAACGATAATCTTCAAGAACTTTCTTTTTCACTTGAAAATAAAACCTTCATAGTTAAAGAGTTTAATGATGTAGGCAAGAAAACAAAGATATCTTCAGAGAGTGGTGTCCAACTTCTTACATCTATTGATTTAGACACATTTCACTCAACTGCATTCCTAAAGAAAGGGTGTTATAAAGCATTTTACCCTTTAGAATTAGAGGATATTAAAACCTTTCATAATGAATTTGAGACAGTGACCTACCAAAGAAACGGCATTGAACATTTTTATGATTGCCTGAGGGTTACGATCGAAACGCGTGAATATGATGTGACCCAAATCAAAGATGAAAATCGAGGGTATTATGTTTTTGATTGTTTGCAAGATCAAACTTTTGAAGATTTTTCAGATGCCTGTTACTCAATTCAACAAGCCATAGGATTTATAAATAAATTAATGGTAGGTGGAGAAAAATTCGTTTTCGATGATAGTGGTGAGTTTTATTATTCAAACTATATTAGACCGACCCTTAGAGGTTTGTATTCTCCAGTATTTTCAAATCCATTTTCAAAATTGGATATTGAAAGAAGTGTTGCAGAAGAAATGGTTGGTATATTGTCAAGAATTTCACTTGAGGACTTATCGAGCCTAGCAACTAGAATACATCAAAACCCTGAGTTCTCAGTAGTAATTTTAATAATCTTAGAATCAACTTCAATTGCATCCCTGTTGCTAATACCCTCATCATTTGCCGTAATTATTGAACAGCTTTCCAAACATCTGAATGTTAAAGAAGTTGGGCTTGATAAGCCAATTGATGATCCAGAGCTGGAGTCCACTATAATTGATGAGCTGCACCAGGTTATCGACAAAAACAAGAAAGGTTTTACCCCCGAAAATATTCTAAAACTCAAAAGAAGGCTTAATGGCATCAACAGGCCTACGAATAAAAAAGCGTTGACCAATAATGAGAAACTTACTCGACCTTTTGAACAGCTAGATATAGAGTTAACTTTACACGATATTTCTATAATTGAGCATCGAAATGATTTGTTCCATGGGAACGTTCTTTTAAATACAAACCAGAGCAGAGATGAAGAAACCACTAATTTATATATGGCTTATGTTTCTGCAAAACTCTTTACACTCATAAGTAAGCTTATTTTAAAGAGCAGTGGGTATGGTGGCTATATTTACAATCAAGCAAAGTATTTAGAAAGCAAACTTGGCCTGAAAACCAATGAACAATATTTCGATAAAATATAAACCTCTTGCTGGTGCGGGCGTCTCGCCCGTTTTTTCCCCTGTCTATCCAATAAATAGGATTACATAAAAAGCTTAACATTGCCTATTACTTATTATCTCAAATATGAAAAGCTTACGGCAAAAAGAAATAAAGATTTAAAAAAAATAAAATCGATTATTTATTGTCTTTCTTTTCCCTCTATAAATTCGTATAGAAGTTTAAAGATTGTGCTGGTGGGTATAACAACAATATAGGGAAGTTTACCTTTTTCAATAAGTGCTCCTTTTTCAAATAATTCCTGAGCAACCATACCTAGGACTTGTCCTTTTTCATTAATAACGGGACTTCCACTATTACCAGAAGAGGTTTTTGCTGAAATTAAAAAAAGTTTATTTCCAGAATAATTTTCAATATGTGAATTTATTTCACCTTTATGAATAACTTGGTAGGCCGCTTTTGACATTGGAATTGAGGGATATCCAATGGTAATAATTTCTGAAAGTATTTCTTGTTCCTGCGAAAAAACAAATTCGGAAATTTTTGATAAATCAACTTCAATTTCCAAAAAAGCTACATCTTCATATTTGTTTTCATATAAAATTGAAAATTTAAAACTCTTGTCATCAACATCCAACAATCTGAGTTTTTTAGCCTTTGCTATTACGTGTTCATTTGTTACTATAATATTTTTGCCAAAATCCTTAATTAAAAAACCAGTTCCTATATCTATTTTATCATTTTTATCCGTATTCTCAATTTTGAATACAGAATTTCTATATCGTTCAATAATATATCTGGTGCCAAATAATATATTTGGTATTAAACCTTGGAAATACATATGTGTAGTGAATTTTGTATTTTCTTGATATACTTTAGTATTTATGATTGGTTCTAAATCTTTTAATAAACCACTTTGAACCAATACTTCAATAGTATATAAAGGAATGTGTGGTCTAAATTCTTGAGCCCCGGTTCTTAGCTTATATTCTCGATAATATTCGGGTTTAAACATTCCCAAAGTTATTTGATTATGTGTTCCTAAATGAGTATGTTTTTTACATAAAAAATCTACTATTTCATTAAAATAGTCTGGATTTATCGTTTTTGATAAAAAGAAGGTTGCTATTTCTTGAGATAAATCTTGGTGATAATAAAGTAAATTCTGGAGTCTTTTAACTAACATTTTAATCTTTTTATGTTTTAAATATAAAATACATAAATTTAATATTAAGGTTGATGAAAATTATAGAAAACTCGATTAATAATGACCTCGCTGATTTTGAAACCTATAAAATCATTATATTTGGAATTCTCCCCCTTTGCCCTCCGAAGCTTTATGCGTAGGTGGAACCATTAAAATGTACGCTCTTACGGTTTTCCGTAATGGGTGGGTTTGAGTTTGTTTTATAGCATTAGTATTATATAATCTTTAAGATTAAAAGTATTGTTATGTAAAACAATTCTTTTACTTTTGTTTTGTAAAAGCTTATAGAAACTTAATAAATTTAAAATCACAGAAATCATGAACAACATTTTAGAGGATTTAAAAAAGTATTTTCGTGATACTCCTCGTGAAAAAGTTATGAAGGATTGGGCGGAAACCAAAATGCAGGCTCCGCGTGGAGGCCCTACTCTTAGAAGGTATCTAGATGCGTCTAAAATCTTCTATCGATGTAAAAAAGAAGAATTTTTTGTCATTACGGAAATAAACAATATATTAGTAAACCCGAAGTATCCTTCGGGTTTTTCTTTTTTAAAAATTTAAGATTATGGCTAACCAGGCTTCCTTCCAATTGAACGACTATATTTTTAATGAAATTATGTTGCGTTTTGACAAAGAACTGCCAAAAGAACTTACCGTTGATATTATGCCGAGTGGTATATTTCATATAAAAAATAATTCATTTGATTTAACTATCGAATTTATTGCATTTAAAGATAATGACACAAAAAATCCTTTTATTAAAATAAAATGCAACGGGAATTTTTTGTTTCAAAACATCAAATCACAAGATGAAATTCCTGAATATTTTTACTCAAATTCAATCGCAATATTATTTCCATATCTTAGAGCTTTTATAAGTGTTCTGACACTGCAATCTAATATTCCCCCTTTGGTTTTACCTACTTATAATCTATCCAATTTAGAAAAACCATTAAAAGAAAACACAACAATTAACGAATAGATTATTTTGTCAAAAAAACTTTATCAAGCACTTAAAGATAAAGGTAATCCCAAAACAGTTATTGATGAGGGGCCCTTTATGTGTACTACCGATGAGGCTTGGTTGGGTCATGGCTTTTATTTTTGGGACACTTTTGAGCATTTGCCACATTGGTGGGGAAAATCAAAACTTAATAACTCATATATTGTTTGTAAAGCAAAATGTGATTTTTCTACTAAAGAATGTTTTGATTTGGTTGGAGAGCCTGAGCATATGGATTTATTTGGTTCAATTGTTGAAGTTATGAATGAAGAAGGACTATTAGATGAAAGTACGACTGTTGCTGAAGTTATTTACCATTTAAAAGATAAATTGGGTATATTCCATTGGAAAGCATCTAGGGTAATAGGAGTATTGTCAATTTCTCCAAAATTATATAGTCATTATACATTTAGAATGATTTTTGAAGTAGGTCATAAAAGTTTTTTAGATTATCGTCCTGCAATTCAAATATGTTTGTATGAAAAATACGCTTTAAATTTTAGGGAGTATGAAATAGTTTATCCTCAAAAATACTTAACTGAATAATCCCGCTGGCGCACTTTTAAAAAGCGTGGCTATTTAATGTTGCATTTGTCATGCCCTTTCCGGTATTTTGAAATTGGCAAAATCATTATATTTGGTATTCTCCCCGGTTAAAATGCCCACTCTTACGGTTTTCCATAATGGGGATGAGTTAATTTAGGCAGCGAAAAAGCCAAATAAAAACAATTACTTTAAATCAATAAGGTTTGAGGCAATCTTCTTTTTTAATCTTATTCAAATATAGACTACCATAATTATTTTTAAGAATCCGTATCTTTGATGGAGAAGATAATACGGTTATTTACTTAATCAATAAATCATACATGGATAAAAATCTTACAACTTCAGACCTGCATAGAAGAAACATTCTGAATAATAGGTTTGCGTTATTAGAGATTGAGAAGGAGGTTGCTTTCCCTGGAATTCCATTTGAGGCTACCATAAAATATACAAAGAAACAAATAGCAGATTTTTATGATATTGATGTTAGAACTATTGAAAGGTATATAGATCAACATGAAGAGGAGCTTCTTGCTAATGGTTATGAAGTTTTAAAAGGCAAAAGACTTAAAGTATTTAAGAAGGTATATTCAGAGATAGTAACTAATAGAGATGACAGCAATCCTATTAATGGGGATGTTACCGACATTGATGTCGGAGACATCTCTAGAGCTCCTAGTCTAGGGGTATTTGACTTTAGGACGTTCCTTAATATAGGAATGCTTTTAACTGAGAGTAATAGAGCTAAGCAACTGAGGTCTCTAATACTGGATATGGTAATAGATACAATTAATGCTAAGATAGGTGGCGTAACTAAATATATTAATCAGAGAGAGGAAGAGTTTCTACCAAGTGCAATTAGGGAGTTTAATTATAGAGAAAATTTTACTAGAGCATTAGATGAATGCATAGTAGATAATAAGTGGAAATATGCCCAATTTACTGATGCTGTTTATAAGAGTATTTTTAATGAAAATGCAAAAGAATATAAACAAATATTAAAATTGAAAGCTACCGACTCTCCAAGAGAGACTATGTATTCTGAAGTGTTAGACCTAATAGCTGCTTATGAAAATGGATTTGCGGACGATTTAAAAACGAAGTACGAAGAGTTAGGACATAAATTAACTATTCCTCAAGCCACACTTCTTTTTGGCGAATTCGAATTAAAGGGTCGGTCCATTTTAAAACCGCTTCTGGAAAAGGCCCGCACATTAATGGCTAGTAGGGACATGGCCTTTAGAGATGCATTACACGAAAAACTCAACAAATATGTTACGCATCTAAATGAAACAGAGTTTGATAAATTCTTGGGCAAGCATAGTATTTCATTAGAGGAAAGATTGAAGGATAATATTGATGTTTTTAAGCGACTAAAAAATAGGTGAAAATGGGATTCAACTATTTTACCGTTACATATGCAATTAAAGAACACGATTTTATTATTGAAGAATCTGGGGGTGCCCATGGTATTAATTCTATAGGATTATTACAAAGTATTCTGGAGCATATACAAAACGATCTATACTATCCCGAATTTGAAGATAAAATTTCACACTTAGTCTTTTCGGTAAATAAAAATCACGCTTTTAGTGATGGGAATAAAAGAAGCAGTATCGCGCTCGGGGCTTATTTTTTGGAAATTAATGGTTTGGAGTATTGTATCGATAGGTTTATTATTGAGATGGAAAATATTACCGTACAAATAGCAGATAACAAAATTGAAAAAGATTTACTTCAGAAAATTATTTTTTCAATAATCAATGAAAATGAGTTTAGTGAGCAATTGAAACTTGAAGTTATTGAAGCAATAGCTTAAAATTGTTGATTTGATTAAATACTATCAATTTTGAATCCCCTCTGGCGCGCTTTTTAAAAGTGTGTCTCTTTATTGATACATTTGAAGTGCCTTTCACTGATTTTTGAAACCGACAAAATTATTATATTTGGTATTCTCCCCAAAATGTTGTTGAAGACGGCATGATAAAATCGCCTAAAGAAATTGATTTTTTTTCTTATTTGATATTATTGCATTTGTAACTTTCAATACCAATATACCTAAGAAAATGAAAATATTTATTCTGTTATCCATCTTCTTGTTAATTAATGCAAGTACTTATGCCCAAGACGATAGTGTTTTTTTCTACACCGACGAAGATCTTAAGCCATTTCTACAATTTTCAAAGGCAAATGATCAAAATTATACAATGGGCTTAGGGTTTGGGTATGCATCACCAAAACTTAATGGTTCCTATATTTTTAAGCCCGTAGACCTAATTGACCGAATCTTCATACCTGAAAAATTTCGCAGTAATGATAGCTTACTACCGGCTAGTATCACATTGAACGGAACTGCGTTTACTCCAGATGAATTGAGGGAGAGTAACGTCATTACTGAAGATCGCCCTTACGCTTTCTTATTGTATGTATCTACCCAAAAACTATACTTAAAGGATAGATCAACCCTTTCAACGGAATTTATTTTCGGCATATTAGGGTTAAACCTTGGAAAATGGGTCCAGACGGGGATTCATAAACTTATGAACGATAATAATACTCATGAACCCTATATTCCAAGAGGATGGCACAACCAAATTTCAAACGGAGGTGAGCCTACATTCTTGTACACAATTAATTACGAAAGCTTGGCATTGCAAAGTTCATTTTTTGAGTTTAAGTATGGAGGGCAAGGAATGGTTGGATATTATACTTGTGCAAATATTCAAGCATCCGCTCGTTTTGGTTTGCTTGATAGTCAAAAATGGGCGCAAAACTATAGTCCATTGGGAAGTGGGAATAAAATTTTCAAGAATATGAAGGATGAAAAGAAGTTTGAATTTTTCTTATTTGGAAGTATTAAACCAACGGCTTTCGTTTATAATGAAATGTTAAACGGAGGATTTAGACATTCCAATCATACACTAAGTTGGAATCAAGTAAATCATTTTCTATTGGAATGGAATACAGGGGTAGGTTTGAGCATACCAACTTGTAATAAAACTAATAGTCTCGATTTATTTTGGACTGTTAATGCTGGTAGAACTAGTGAAATTAATACAGAACTGTCTAGGGCACATGAATGGGGAGGAATTTACGTAACTTATACATATTAGTAGATATAATTAAGAAACTGTTGTATAATCTTATAAATTTTAAGAACAAAATTAAAATAAGCCGCTTTGAGCAGCTTTGCTTTTTTTGGGCATTCTAAAAATGAAATAAATAGCTGTTCTATTTAACAAAAACTTTTATTTGGTTTTCTCCCCTTTGGTCACCGAAGCCTTGTGCGAAGGTGAGCCTTTGGCCACCGAAGCTTCTTTATGCATCGTAGTTTTAACGAAGATGTATAACGTAGGAAGGTCAGTTAAAATGCGCTTGTTACTGTTTTCCGTAATGAGTGGGTTTGCCTTTGTATTAAATTTGGAAACTCTACAAAGATTTTTTTTTAATGATTTGGGCATAGCCAAACAGATTGATGGGATAAACCTAATAAAAGTAGGGATATTAGCAAGTTAAGCACAAGCACACACAATTTCAATACTAACTTAGCATATTTAAATAGTTATCGCTATTTTTTACATATAACTACGACTATATTAGTAGTTATTTAAAATAAATAGTATATTTGAATAACTTATGATATATTAATAGTTATTCTATTTTATTATTATTAACTATTAACATTTAAATACTTAAAAATGGAAAATTGGTTATTTCTAACAGAAAAGGAAATTATTGAACAAATTGGTCAAAGACTAAAACTTATAAGATTGCAACACAATTTGACTCAAAAGAAATTGAGTAAAGATATAGGCTTAAGTGTTTCAACGATTAGTCTAATTGAACAAGGAAACCCAACATCAGTTGAAAGTCTAATTAGAATATTAATCAGATTAAATAGAATAAAGGATTTTGAATCAGTCTTTAGAGTGGGAGAAGATTTAGAATTAAAATTGAAGTTTGAAAAAGCCAAACTCAAATCAAAAAGAAAAAGAGCCTCAAATAAAATCAAATAAATATGTTAGTTCAAGTTAGTTTATATGGAGAATCTTTAGGAACAGTAGATTGGAATGAACAAAAAGGAAGTGCGATTTTTCAATATAGTGAAAACTCATACACAAACACTAGAGAGCCTTCCCCTCTTCTAATGCCAAAGGAAGGTAGGACTTATGAAACGAATAGGGATCATATAAACTTTCACGATCTTCCATATCTACTTTCAGATTCAATGCCAGATGATTTTGGTAATATAATGATGAAAGAATGGTTAAGACAGAAAAGTCTATCATATGATGATATCAATCCCGTCGACAGGTTAACGTATGTAGGTAAAAGAGGAATGGGAGCTCTGGAATACGAACCAATAAATCATAATTCTAGTACTAATTATAGTATTGATGTAACAGAACTTCTAGAAGTAGCAAAAAATGTTTTAGAAGGCAAGGAAGAATTAAAATATAAAGGTTTAAATGAAGAGAGTCTAACAGAAATACTAAGAATAGGAACATCTGTAGGAGGAGCAAGAGCAAAAGCATTGTTAGCAATAAAAGAAGACGAAAAAGGAAAAATAATAGAAATAAAACCAGGAGACATACTACAGCCTAATGGATATACATATTGGTTATTAAAAATGGACGGAGCAAATGAAAAGACTTTGGGCGAATCTGATGGTGTTGGCAAAATTGAATTTGCCTATTATAAAATGGCTATAGATTGTGGAATTGAGATGTCCGAAAGTCGTTTATATAATGAAAATAACCGATTCCATTTTCTTACAAAACGTTTTGATCGATCAGAACTAGGAGAAAAAATCCATATGCAAACATTAGGCTCTTTAGTTGGAGTTGATTTTAAAATACAAAAGGCAAGCTCTTATGAAACATTATTTAGGACAATGAAACGATTGAAATCTAATTACCAGCAATTCGAACAACAGTACAGAAGAGCTATTTTCAATATTGTTTCAAGGAATCACGACGATCATGTGAAAAACTTCTCTTTTTTAATGAACAAACAAGGAGAATGGAGAATATCTCCTGCATACGATATTACTTATTCGTATAAACCAAGTGGTACGTGGACAAATGTTCATCAATCATCACTAAATGGAAAATTTGATAACTTTAATCAAAACGATTTAATTGAATTTGGAAAAATGTTTGGGATAAAAAACAGCAAATTAATTATTAAAGAAGTAATTGATGCTGTTTCTAAATGGAACCAGGTAGCTAAAGAAATTGATATACCTAAAAAAACAATTTCAAAAATCAATAAAGATTTAAGATTAAAACTTTAAAAGTCAGTGCCTAACTTAAGCCGTGTATAAACCATTGCTGGGTCTGTGCCCATCTGGAAAATTGCTTCGCCGGTTCGCTGCGCTCGTGTCCTGCGAAATTTTCACGTAGATTTGTACTTGGAATAGTTCGTGCTTTAACACGCAACGGTCCATACACAAAAACCTTAGCGGTAATTTAAAAAAAAACCTACTGGCGCGCTTTGGGAAAGCGTGTCTCTTTATTGTTGCATTTGCAATGCCCTTCAATGACTTTTGAAGCCGACAAAATAGTTATATTTGATATTCTCCCTCCTTTGGCCACCGAAGCTTCTTTATGCATCTTAGTTTTAAAGAAGATGTATAGCGTTGGAGGGTCAGTTAAAATGTCCTTGTAACGGTTTTCCACAATGGGTGGATATCAGTTTTTCTATATTTGAAAACTATATAAAGAAATTTTTTTAATAATTTCGGCATAGCCAAACGGATTGAAGGATAAACCCAATAAAGTTGGGAGTATAAATAAGTCGTATGCAATCTAAAACACAAATTAAATGAATCCTTTATTATTATTTGAAAAATGGTTTTCTGAAGAAAAAGAGCTAAGCAATTTAAAATTACCTGCTGCCTGCTGTTTATCTACCAGTGGATTAGATGGATACCCAAATTCTAGATTTGTTTCTTTAAAAGAAATTAAAAAAGAATCATTTGTAATTACGGGCCCTTTAGATTCAAGAAAAGGAAGAGAAATTGAAAATCATTCAAAAGCTGCACTATCATTTTGGTGGACTTCTACAGAAAGACAAATTAGGATACAAGGAGATGTATCAGTAATTCCTAAGTCTGAAGCTGAAATTTACTTTAAGCAAAGGAATAGAGACTCAAAAATTGTCTCTGCTATTTTTGAGCAAGGGCAGGAAATTCTAGATATATCATATATGCAAAAGCTTTTCAAAGAGAAGAAAGCAGCGCTAGGAAATAAAGAAGTTGAGCAGCCGAATAGTTGGGGAGGAATTTACATTAAACCTATTAGAATAGAGTTTATGGAGTTTAAAAAAAGTAGACTACACGAAAGAAAACTTTTTGAACAAGCCAGTAGTGGATGGAAAATGACAATAATACAACCATAATATTTTCTGTGAATAAAAAAATTGCATATATAACCGATATTTATTTAGATGAACAATTTCCAATTGACAAAGGAGTTGACGCCCGCAAAAATTGGGAAATAATACTTAATGATATTTCCAAAAGAGGTATAGGAGAAATTATATTCGGAGGAGATATTGGAAAAAAAACTGTAAATAAATGGTTTTTTGAATCTCTACATAATTATAATGTAGCCATTACTTTAGGAAATCACGATTACTTTGACGAAGTAATAAATCACTACAGTTTTGGAGTCATTGAAAACCGAACTGAACTGCACTATACTCAAGAGCACAACTATTACAAATTTCTATTTTTAGACTCAAGCTCAGGCTCAATAAGTCAAGAACAATTTGATTGGTTTAAAAAGGAACTTTTAACGGAAAAAAATATCATTCTCTTTATTCATCATCCTATTTTAGCTGTTGACACCGAAGTAGATAGGCAATTTGCCTTAAAAAATCGAAATCTTCTAAAAACAGAACTGCAGAGTCTTGAAAATGATGTTGTTATTTTTTGTGGGCATTATCATTTCGAGGATGAAAGAAGTAATAGTAATATCCGACAGTATATTACGCCTGCAAGTTCTTATCAAGTAGAGAAAATACCAGATGAAATTAAAGTTAATAGCGAAACATTTGGATACAGAATTATTGAACTGAATAAAAGTGAAATTAACACTGAAGTAATAACGTTTACCGCAGGATGAAAAAACGCTGCATACAACTCCATATAAAATTAATTGCTAGTATAAGGCTACTTTCATAATTTACCCACTAGCGCGCTTATTAAAAGCGTTTCTATTTATTGTGGCATTTGTAATGCCATTAGTCTAGTGTCAGGCAAGTAAATTTTATTATATTTAGTATTCTCCCCCTTTGGCCCCCGAAGCTTTATGCGTAGGTGGGCGTTTAAAATGCATGCTGTTACGGTTTTCCGTAATGGGTGGGTTTGCGTTTGTTTTATATTTGGAAATTATACAAAGAAATTTTTTTAATAATTTGGGCATAGCCAAACAACTGAAGGGATAAACAACGGTTCTCGATACACTTTTTAATCCATTGCTTTGCGTAAAAATCACTCGAACTGACGTGAGTAAGTGGTCGTCAGTTCGAGTTTTTTCTTTAAATCATTACTTTGAAATTTTCTCTAATGTCTTTATATTATCATCCGGAATACGGTCTATCATTTTGTTATACGGATCGATACCTGCTTTGATTGGCAGTTTCTTTGTGATAAAAGTATAGGTAGATTTTCCTGGTTTCACCCAAACTTTCTTTATAACTAAAGGTGCCTTTGTAGTGATGCCTTGTTTGTTTATAGTATCATTATCAAATACTGCAATTTCTAATAAGTTTGGCTTAGTTCCTGTAGACAATAACTTACCATTACCATCAAAATAGCTTTTCGAACTTTCAACTTCGAGAGTTACTTCATAGTTGCCGTTGGCTACTTTTTTATAGGAAGCATTTGTTATCTTGTTAGAATAAAGTGTAATCTTTTTGAAACTATCTTCTAAGTAATACTGTAAGTCAGGCGGCGTTGCTGCCTTCATAAAGTCATACCATTCTAATGTAGTAGTGAAAGGCGCTTTTTGTCTGAAACGTGCTGCCTCTATATAGGCTTTGAAAGCATTATTTAAGTTCTTTTCCCCAATTAAATCTTGAAGACCATACAGCACTATACTACCTTTTGCGTACCACACATAACGCTGATTATCATTGTCCATCAATGTTTTTTCAAACTTACTTTCATTTGCTCTACTGCGCAAATACGCATCCAATTCTTCTTTTAAAAATTTTTGCATGGCGTCAACCCCATATTCTTTTTGCATGACCATTAATGAAGAATACTCCGCCATAGATTCTGAAATTTGATTGGCACCTCGAGTAGCAGAAGGGGCAATTTGAAGACTCCACCATTGATGGGCAACTTCATGTGCGGTTACTGTATAAACGTAATCCGAATCATTTGGATCACTAAAATCTCCTACCCAGCCAAAGCTTTCTGCAAACGGAACCGTATTAGGAAAGGATTGTGCAAAACCGGCATAACGAGGGAATTCGAGGATCCGTATTTGAGTGTACTGATACGGCCCATAATTCTCTGAATAATAATCCATCGATTGTTTTACGCTTTTTACAAAACGATCAATATTATAGGTATGTGTTGGATGATGGTATATTTCTATATTTACTTTTTCGCCGGCTTTGCCTTTCCAAACTTCTTTATGAACATCATAAGCAGCTGACGAAATGTTATAGAAAAAGACTAACTCATCATTCATTTTATACGTATAATACTGTCTTCCATTGGCTTTCCATTTTTTCTGCAAATGGCCTGGCATAATAGCAATTTGATCGGGTGCTGTACTCACTGTTCCTTCAAAAGAGATATAATCACCATCATCGTTAAATAATAAATTATTCAATCCCCAGGCATCGGTTTGTGTTGGTAACTGATAATCTTTAATAGGCAGCTTGTATTTTTTTCTGTCCTGGTCACTTGTTAGCTCGTCTAGGGGGTCATAACCAAAAGAAGGGATGAAGTTGTTATTTAAAAATGTACCGTTGTAAACGATATCGGAACCCGAACCTTCATTAGGAAACCCTTTATAGAAACCAGTAACTTGTAAAACCATTGTAATGGTATCTTTAGGTTGTAATGGTTTGTCGAAAGCATAAATTTCATAACCAAAATCTTTGTATTTTTTAGTTAGTTTTGGAGTTGTACCTTCAATAGTAAAGGTATTTACTTCTTTTTTTAGCAAACCTTCCGGACCCCAATTCAAATGTAAAGCCTTGATAACTTCATTAGATTTATTTACCATTTTATAAGTTACCTTAATTTTGGCTGACCTTTTTTCTGGAAATAAATCGGCGTTTAATTTTACATCAATAACTTTTGGTTGGGCAATTTTATCATACTTGCTAAGTTGTTTTTCATATTCGGCAGAACCAATAATTCTTTCTTTTTCTGTTTTGTAGTTGTTCAGAATTGTGGTATTGTAATAAATAAAGTTGCCCGAACCCATAAAAATGCAAAGCAAAATAAAAAATGCTGAAATCGTTCTAACATTCAATCGCTCTTTAGCTATTTGCCAACGTGCTTTTCTCCCTGAGTCGGTACCACGTTTCCAGAAAAGATATCCGATAATTAGTAAAACACCACCACAAGCTAACCAATAGGTTCTAAACCAAAATAGCGCTTCGGCAAAATGCCCAAACCCATTCATGTCAGATACGGTATAGTTTGGTGAATAACTATATAAGTATAAATTGTTGTCTACATTGGCTAATTGATTCAATCCAAAAAGGAATACCCAAATCGCAATAGCAATAACGTGCCCCATAAACTTTTTGGTCACTAACGAATGCACAAAAAAGGCCAATAAAACGAATGTGATGTACTTAGGAAATTCAATTAAATACAAATCAGTGAAGTACACATCAAATTCAAAATTGAAATACCCTTTAATAATTTGGATGAGAACACCGTTAAACAAAATGATGTTAACTAAAACAAAACTAATCATCACCAAGGATAAAAACTTAGAACCATATACCAGACGATTCGGTAACGGAAACGCACCAAATATCTGATCATAATTAACGTTGCGTTCTCGATGCAATACTTCACCTGTCATAAACACGATAAGGATAAAGATGAGAATGATATACGTATCATTTTTCACCTCTAACATATAGTAGGTCATTGGTAAGGATGGTGTTCCGTAAATAGGAGCACCAAACCATGCATCATAAAACAGGAAGAGGGCAGCAGCAATTAGAATGGCTATAAAGAAGTTATCTCTAACGATGTTCTTAAATTCCATAAAAGCTAACTCAAACAATAATCTAACATTTAAACCTTTAGAAAAAACTTTTGAAACCTTAGGAATTTTAGTAAAGGCAGCCGCTGTATTTGCTTCATCTAAGTTGTCATTTTTCTTTTTTGAAGTATAATTTTTATTTAAAAACTTCATAAAGTCAAATCGGAACAAGGTAAAAAGCAATGCTGCGACTCCTAAACCAACCCATATCAGACGATTCCAGATTAACATTCCCTGAAACGGAACTGTCAAGGTATTTTGTTCTTCTGGTGTCCAGTAGCGAATAATATTTAGATACGTTCCTAAACCAAAAGGGTCAAGTAAGCTTACTAAGTTTTTGTTCTCAATGTCTTGTGTTAAGGTTATCGTGATTAAATATATAATGAATAAAATAGCGCCACCGGCATAGGCCAACATTACCTTTTTGGTCATACTAACCAGAGAAAAGAAAATACATCCTGCAAAGAAAAAGTTAGTCCAATACAGCATTAATGTAGGCTGAATATAATACCAAAGATTAAAGCTGGTAAAGCGTTCAGGTTCCCCAAAGCCTGCATAAGGGCCAATCATAAAACCTATAATTAATCCCAATTGCAATCCCAGACTTACCATAAGCAATACTGTCATTGAACCAAAAAAGCGACCTAGCAAATACCCTTTTTCAGTAAGGGGATAGGAGAAAAAGTAATTCTGTGTTTTATGCTCAATATCTCTATACACTGGAACGCCCATAATAGCACTGGTGAGCATAATACCAAAAATACTAATGGCTGATAATATAGTGGCAATAGCGATAGGAGCGTTCACAAAGACCTTCTCTGAAGTTGGACCTTTTCCGCTAATAGCCATAATTAATCCCAACAACATGAGTATACCAAAGTAGGACCAAGTTGCAGGACGTTTTAATCTGTATCTAATTTCGAATAAGAATATTTCTTTAAACATAATTGAATAATTTTATAGGGTTAGATTAAACAATTACACCAAAGTACTATTCATACGTGAAGTGATTTCAGCAAAATACACATCTTCTAAATTGGCTGCAAAGGCCTCAAAAGAAGCATCAGGTTTGTTATCGCTCAAGACATGAATAACGGTTTTCCCAGCTTTCAAATGTGTAGAAATAACCTGTAAATCCGTTTTGTAATGTGCTAATTCGTCTTTTTCAATGGCTTTAGTCCATATTCTTCCTTTAACGCCTTCGGTTAATTCATTTGGAATGCCTTTCGCCACAACTTCGCCCAAACAAATAATTGCCATGTTATTACATAAGTTAGAAATATCTTCTACTATATGCGTCGATAAAATAACAATCGTATTTTCTCCAATTTCACATAATAAATTATGAAAACGATTCCTTTCAGCAGGATCTAAACCAGCGGTAGGCTCATCCACAATAATTAATTTTGGATCACCAATTAAGGCTTGTGCAATACCAAAACGTTGCTTCATTCCGCCAGAATAGGTTCCTAAACTTTTATTTCGAACATCCCATAAATTGGTTTTGTTTAAAAGTGATGCTACTAATTCTTTGCGTTCGCCTTTATTTGAAATACCTTTTAAGGAAGCAATATGATCAAGCATATTATAAGAACTAACTTTAGGATACACCCCAAATTCTTGTGGAAGGTATCCTAGAATTTTTCGAACTTCAGCTTTATCTTTTAAAATATCTAAATCATCTAACGTAGCCGAGCCAGAATCTGCTTGTTGCAAAGTAGCGAGCGTTCTCATTAAGGATGATTTCCCCGCACCATTAGGTCCTAAAAGACCAAACATACCTTGAGGTATGTTTAATGTGATACCTTTCAATGCATGAACACCATTTGAATAGGTCTTGCTTAAATTCTTGATTTTTAATTCCATAATTTGATTGATTTTTTGATTGACTTTTTGATTGATTGATGTTTTAACAATAGTCATTTTTTTTAAAATGTAAGGATTATCAGATAAAATGACAGTGCTGTTGTTTTAGACTTAATAATCCAAAATATGTTACGGTTTTATATCCCTAAGATTATAAGTATTAGCGATTCCTAGTACAAAACATCGTTACCAGGCTTTACGGCTGTTGCGGATTAAGGAAGCCAAAAATTTCGGTTTTGCACTGAATTGAAAGATACAAAACCATCTTCAAAATTTGCCTAAAACCCCAATTGCGCCAAACCGCTGTTGGGCGATGTTTTTTATTTTTGTTGAATTGAATTAATGAATTTTTCTTCATTTTCACTTAATGGAAAAATATTATATTTTGTCCAAAAATTGTCGGTAAAACTATTTCCTGCTTCAAATAATGTTTTTTTACTATATCCGTTGTCTGGAATTTCAACATTATTTTTAAATTCATAAACAAATAAATCACTTGCATAATCAAAATTATGATCAACTTTCTTTCCCATTTTTATATACATTCCAACCTGCTTTTTACTGTATATCAAAATATACTGATTATTAATTATTTTAAACTTTGACCAAACTAAAATGTTATTACGCTTTGCTTTTGCAATTAATAAATTAATAGTTTTTGCATTTTTTAAATGATTTTCAGATGTGTAAATTTTAAATTCTAAAATACTTTTTGATTTTGGGTCAATAATTACATAACCTTTATTTAACATTTCATCACTTTCTTCATTTGGAATAATTCCGATATATTCATATTCATCTCCATTTGCTTCTTTCATAATTTTCCTTTCAAACTCATAATCATCACTTTTTAACAACTTTTCAATTGTTTCAAAACTATAAGCATTTTTCACATAATCTTTAACGTTTATTGGAGAATTATCATTACCAATACTTTTATCATCTTCATTAATTAGATTATTACTTTTCAATGCTCGATGTTGACCTAAAACTAAATTTGCTTTTCCGTTACCTTTTTTTATATAATAGTCAACTAATGCATCTGAATATTTAGTGTATTCATTATTTACTTTTACAATTTCTCTGCAATAACCTTTTAATAAAGTGTTTTTATCTATTTTGTTTTTTGATAATTTAATTATTTTCTTCAAATAATCTTTCGGCTTTTCGTTTGAAATTACTATTTCATCTAAAACATAATTTTTAGGTTTCAATAAAATTTCTTTTAAGTTTCCGTCAGATTCTATAGAAAAAGTTTCATAATTTATATGGCTAAATACAATTTTTGATTTATTATTTATTACGGTAAATTCTCCGTTTTCGTTTGAAATTGAACCTGTAGAATTATTTTTTAATTCATTTTCACTATAAATATTTACATATGGAATTGGTTGAAATGTTTCGGAATCTTTAACTACTCCTTGGATTTTATTGTTTTGACTCCAAATTAGGTTGCTAATTAGTAAAAGCAAAATGCAAATTTTTTTCATTTTTAGTTTTTTTGGTAAAATATCGTCCAACGTTCCCAGGCTTTACTTTTCTTTTATACGGTATTTTTCATCAATATTTTTGCTCGTCAATTGATTTTGTAATTTGAGATTTAACTTTTCCAGTATGTTCTGTAGTTTTTGATTCAATTAGCATAATTAGGCATTCTTCTTTAGATGAAACTCTGTGATTGATTCCTTTTTTTACAACATATAAATCCCCTTTTTGCATAACGAAATTTTCCTGATTTTCAATTTCCATTAACAAAGAACCTTCAACGATATAAAATAATTCGTCTTCACTTTCGTGATTATGCCAAGGAATTTCTTGTCCTTTTATTTTGGCTGCTTTAATAAATTGGTCGTTTACTTCTCCAATTACTCTGGGTGAGAAATATTTATCAACTTTTAAAAATTCATTTTTTAAATTCATAACTTATTTTTTTTATTATTTTATAATTCAAAAACACATTTGGAACTAGTATACCCTATATCAAATTAAAAATTTGTTAAATGATAAATCTTCAGTAACACCAATGTTTCGCAATAAAATAACTACTGTTTTATAAATTTTTGTACAAGTTTTTTTCCGGAATTTGAAGTAGCTTCTAGGAAATAAACACCATTTGAAAATGATGTGGTATTTATAGCAATATTTTCAGTAGTAATATCATCAGTAGTGTATATTAATTTTCCATAAATATCAAAAACTTTGATTGATTGTATTAAAAAACTAGCTGAGTTACTATAAATATTCAAATTAGAATTTACAGGATTTGGATAAACTTTTAAAGAATCATGTTCAAAATCATTTGTGCTTAAAACCTCTTCACATATTACTAAGGAATCATCTACAAAGCTCGGAATTTGGTCATCATTGTCTAATGTCAAATTTTGATTAAATAAAAGAACATTATTTGTAACTTCAACACTATGAAAATTCAATGATAAAGGTATATTCTCAAGTTGTGATTGTACAGTAATATTTTTACACGAAGACAAACCTGTTTCTTTATTAATCTTTATAAAATAATCATTCCCATTAGCTCCCGAATAAGTTCCGATTGCAAAAATTGTATGTTCAAGTTCTTTTAAATAGTTTGCTCTACCATACTCTGTTAGTTGACCATTTGATGCTGAATCTGAAAATACAGTGCTCCATATACTATTATTTGAAGTGCTATCTAATTTTCCAACAAAAAAATGAGAAAAATCTATTGACCAACCTCCAGTTTGAAGATATTTACCAAGTGTTCCACTATAATAAACAGATCCGTCATCTGACTGTTCTATAAAATCTAATAACGATATATCAAAATTATTTACCTGAATGGCTTCAACAGAATTAATGGCTGGGCTTCCATTTTGATTTAATTTTACTATTAATCCAGTTGTAGGTATTACACTCGGACTCAAAAGATCCTCATAACCGCCAGTAAGAAATAAATTATTTGAAGACACATTCGTAATTTCAAAATGAGTTCCAAGGCTATACCTTTCCAATAAACCGATTGGATTCCCATTACTTTTATCAATTTTTAATATAAAAACTTGTTGAGCAGAACTTGGTAATCCTGCTCCTTCTATACCTATTTTACCTATTACAGTGTAATTAGTGTCATTTTCTAAAAGAAAATCAGGCAATAAGTAGTAGCCATCTAATGTGAAGACATTAGACCACAATAAATTATGCTGGTTGTCAAATAATGCAATTATAGAAGAACTGTCTATTGTTTCTTCATCTGGATTTAAATAATTATAAGAACCACATATTATAGACTTAGAATCACTTAATTTTTTTCCAAATTTAAAAATAGTGTTCTCTGAATTAAAAAGTGAGTTTGCAACGCTATAGCTTTTGCCGTTTAAGAATTGAAAATTTTGTGCATTGATAATATTTAAAACATTATCATCGAAATTAAATAGTTCAAAATCTGAGAGACTATTTGAAAAAATTGGTTTGGTTGTGTTAAAAGCACTAATATTTAAAAAAGAATTTGGACTAAATTTATTAGAATTTATTAAATCTCCTGAGTAATTAAGATTCAAATACTCTGTAAAAAAAGACTCCCCTATAATCAAAAATCCGTCATCATTAAATTCAACTCTATTCCAATATGTATTGGCAGGGCTTTCATTTATTCTTTTATGAAATATGGTTTGAGAAAAACAAATAGGGTGAGTCAAAAAAATAATGACTACTATTAAAAAGGTTGATTTCATAATCTTTGATTGTTAAATTAATATTTAAAAAATATATTAAAATGCTTGGTGTGTAGTGAATTTTGAAAAATTCATAGCCATATAAAAAAAATCAAGAATGAGTCAAAAATCATTTAACTAATACATCATAAAATCATCTTCTGAATATCCTGCATGTATGACCCAACATGAATTATAAAAATGAATAATATCACTTGAAGTTTGAACGCATTTAGGATTAACCTCAAATAATATTGTTAAAGCTTATTAACGTTTATAATTCGAGTTATTTTTAGATATAAAATACTGGATGTAATATTCTTAAAAACCCATTTTGTAATTACAAATCTAGTATTCAATATAATAAATACCTATACCTATATTGGCGTAACTTTTTCTACCTGAAATCAGGTAAAAATTTATAAATCAAATAGCCAAGATATATTTTCTGTACGTTTAAAGATTATAACCGTTAGCACAGATTTTACCCCTACTTATAAAGTTTAAATAATACACGCTAGCGCGCTTTTACGTTTTTCCGTTATGAAGTAATACGGTATTGACTTATATTTGAAATTATTAATAACTAGTTGTATTTCTGTGCCGGATATTGCGAATAGTAATGTCGTATATACACTTGTTGTTATGTATAATTTCAACTACAACAGAAGAATTGAATTATAAGTAAAAAATTAGAATGATTTATAAAGAATTTCAGCCCGACAATTTATTAACCGACTTCGTTAAGAATTATTGGTGGTTTGACAATTCTGCAAAGCAGCAACTTGACTTTACAATTTTGCCAGATGGCTGTTTTGACCTAATCATTTCGTTAAACAATTACAAGCAAGAAGAAATTTCCCTAACAGGACTTTGGATCAAACAAGTTGACGTTTCTATTGAGCCAAACAGGCAAATTTTTGGAATACGTTTTAAACTATTAGCGGTTGACTATATTTTGCAACAAAACATTTCCGCTTTTTGCAACAGCGAACAAATAAAAGAAAATAGCTTTTGGCAATTGGATAAAACCACATTTGCGGATTTGGAAAATGTAACTGATAAGCTGAATAAAATTATGCTTTCAATTTTGGGTAGTCAAAAAGATATTGACTGCAGAAAACAAAACCTGTTCAACTTATTGTACGAAACCAATGGCGAACAGACAGTAGAGCAATATTCGCAACAAGTATTTTGGACAAGCAGACAAATAAATCGTTATTTCAAAGACAGATTTGGTATTCCTTTAAAATCATATTGCAAAATTTTGAAACTATTTGCTTCCTTCAACCACATAAAAAATGGAAAACTTCACCCCGAACATAATTATTTTGACCAATCACATTTCATTAAAGATTTAAAAAAACATACTGGAAATAATCCAACCGAATTGTTTGAGAATAAAGACGACCGATTTTTACAATTGACAACGATGACCGAAAAGTAATTTTGCTTCATTAATAATTTAAAAAAGCAGCAAAATGAAATTCAGTAACATCAGACTTTTAGTGAACGACTTTGACAAGTGCTTCACTTTTTACAACGACATTCTTGGTTTAGAATGTACATGGGGCAAACTTGGCGACAATTTCGCCAGTTTCAATATCGGCAATCCATCAGGACTTACTTTGTTTAAGGCAGAATTAATGAGTATTGCCATCAACAACTCTGACGCAAAGCAAAATGAAATTTTGCAAGACAAAATTGCTATCATAGTTCAAGTGGACAATGTAAACGAAACTTACAATTCGTTACAAACCAAAGGTATAAAATCCTTGACCGAGCCAAAAGACATGACGGCATGGGGAATTAGAGTTACACACTTTAGAGACCCAGAGAACAATTTAATTGAATTGTTCTCTGACTTGCCAAAAGAAAAATGGGACGACCATTTAATTGAAGACGAGAAAGATTTTCAAAAAGGTAAATGACGAAAGTGCAAACAATAAAAGAATTAACAATCATTCCAGGGGTTGTTAAGTCATTGGCTAACTCCGGCGTGCTTTTTAAAAGCTTGTCTATTTATCGTTGCATTTGTAATGCCCTTCAGGAACTTTTGAAACCGACAAAATAGTTATACTTGGTATTCTCCCCGATTAAAATGCAGGCTGTTTCGGTTTTCCGTTATGAAGTAATACGGCATTGCCATATATTTGAAATTATCAAAAACTAGTTGCGCTGATGTGCCGGATAGCAAGAATAGACTTGTCGTATATATACATGTTGTAAAGCATTAAAAATGAACCGACTTCTATTAATAGTCGCCATACTATCATTTGTTAGTTGTAAAACAGACACCGAACTGTTTGATGAAGTAAATGAAATGGCTCAATTTGATAAAGTTTACAAGCCGACCTTGATTCAATCAGGAAAAGAAAGTGGTTTTCTTGAACCTATGGCAGAATACAGTCTTTTCAGAATCGACTCTTTAGATTTTCGAAACTTGGAAAATTCAATTTTGGCAAATGATAGGTTTAAGGAAGGTTCCTTTTACTTCAACATTGAATTGAACGACTTCATATATAATAATGACCTCGAAATAGTAAATATGTCCAAATCATTAATCACAGAGAACGAATATGACAAAATCTACTACCTTTATTTACTGTCGGACAGAGAAACTTTTGCAGTTTACAAAGTCAATCACTAAATAAAAAAAACTGCATATAACAAAGGTAACCGTTGCACAACCCCATAATTTATAAAAACCCAACCCATATAAGCCGCTTTAAGCGATTTTGTTTTTTAGTTCAGCGTTGGGAATGGGCAGAATTTGGAACCGTTAAAAAGAGGGGATGCTT
>NZ_VORT01000059.1 GCF_007997155.1 Aequorivita antarctica
TGGTTTGTTACTTGCCCTGCATCTATATCAGCTTGTGTGACTGCATACGTTCCTGTATATATCCAAGTTTCGGTTACATCAAGTTCGCCATCGCCATCGGTATCACCAGTTGGGCCAGTAATTGTTGCAATCATTATATCTGTTACAGATACATTGCTCAAGCTCACGTTGCCTTCATTAGTTACTGTGAACGTGTAGCTGATGGTCTCATCAACATCTGTACAACCGTTTTGGTTCTCATCATTCAAGATTCCTGTTTTCACGATTGCAATTACTGGATTCTGACACAGTTCGATTACCGTTGGGTCATTTTCTAGTACGCTGCTCTCATCAGAAAGATCGCTTAC
>NZ_VORT01000060.1 GCF_007997155.1 Aequorivita antarctica
TAGAGATTCCACCGTTGGCGAAAATGCTCGCGGTTATGTTGGTCAAAGTGAAGTTCTCGTCAGCAGAGACAGTTAAGTCGTTTGCGGTCTGAAAAGCAGTTGCAGAGGAACAGTTAATTCCGTTCTCAAAGGTGAAGTCGTTCGGGTTCTCTTCAGCACAAGGACCACCGCCGCCGATTGGCTCGCAGTTTCCTTCCCAAATATAAACACCATCTAAAAGTGGGTCAAAATAAGCCCAACCTGCGTCAAACAACGCTGTTGGATTGCCAATAGAACTGGAAGAGGTAACAACCCAGTAAACAG
>NZ_VORT01000061.1 GCF_007997155.1 Aequorivita antarctica
TTCAACGATGTTGACGGCAACCAGTGTGCCGATGCGGGAATCGATACGATTACCTATACGTTCACAGTTACCAACGCAGGCAACGTGAGCCTATCAAACATAACCGTTACCGATCCATTATTACAGGCACCAAACCCAGTAGTGAACATCGTTTACCAAAGTGGTGATACAGATGGCGACGGTAAACTGGATGTAACAGAAACATGGATCTACACCGCTACATCCTATACCATCACACAGGATGATATCGATACCGGCAGTGTGACCAACCAAGC
>NZ_VORT01000062.1 GCF_007997155.1 Aequorivita antarctica
CGGTTGGCTCTGTTACCTATTACGCCCAGGCCAATGTAAACAACGGCGGCTGTAGCAGTTTGACAAGAACACCTGTTACCCTTACCATTACGGCTGCGCCAGGCGCACCTGTAAGTGGCGGCAACCAGACCGAGTGTGAGGCAAGCCCAATCCAGACATTAACAGCAACCGCCACGGTACCCGCAGGCCAGACAGTAGTTTGGTACAACCAGGCAGTTGGAGGTTCAATCGTAAACAGCCCGATCCGCAACACGG
>NZ_VORT01000063.1 GCF_007997155.1 Aequorivita antarctica
CCCTCTTTTTAACGGTTCCAAATTCTGCCCATTCCCAACGCTGAACTAAAAAACAAAATCGCTTAAAGCGGCTTATATGGGTTGGGTTTTTATAAATTATGGGGTTGTGCAACGGTTACCGGTGTTGCCACACGTTTTTTCCTTTTCACGCTCTGTTTCGCACATCCGATTTATTTCCGACGTTTTGTTTTTTAAAAGTCCAATTTAGTCAATTTCAGATTAATTTCTTTATGGTTTTCCGTAATT
>NZ_VORT01000064.1 GCF_007997155.1 Aequorivita antarctica
CCGGCTGTAACATACCAAATGGAAAATAAGAATTATACGCCTTCACATCTGGGTTGAAGTATTGTAATGTGCTACCAGACAAGGTTGGTATCTTCTTATCTGATACCACGGAGAGTACATTTCCTAAATGATTGCTCAACCAACAGTTTTTCACGTAGAGCGGTTCATCTCTCCTGGCACGCTTTTGACCAAAATTGTATTTTAAAGAACGTACCGTAAATATACTCATTCTATCCACTCAGCCAA
>NZ_VORT01000065.1 GCF_007997155.1 Aequorivita antarctica
CAAGGTTAACCACATTGTCCGCTGGGTTAGGGTATAACGCCAAACCTTTGTCCAATGAGTTCTCATCCACTCCAATAATTGTTGTAACCGTAAGTTCAAAATTACAGGTTGAAGTATTTCCATACTCGTCAGTGGCGGTCATTGTGATGGTGTAAGTTCCATCAGACAATGGCGTGCCCGGAGCGGGAACTTGAGTAGTGAGTGTTACAGGATCTGTACAGTTGTCAATTGCAGT
>NZ_VORT01000066.1 GCF_007997155.1 Aequorivita antarctica
TATTTGTAGTTGATAGAGTTTCCCTCCCCTTTAATCTCATCGTCCATCTCCTGCCCCTGAAACCCGTAGCGGTAATTCGAAGTGTTCGCATGCCGCCCGGGCATAAGCATGCCGAAGGGATAGTAATCATTATATGCTTTTATATCAGCATTAAAATAACTCAAAGAACTTCCCGACAAGGTAGGAATTTTTTTGTCACTGACCACACTTAAGACGTTTCCTAAATGATTGCTC
>NZ_VORT01000006.1 GCF_007997155.1 Aequorivita antarctica
GTGCAGATATCGGAACCCCGGTAACAGTGCAAGTATTCAGCCAGGACAACAACGGTAACCTAGCCACTTGTACGGCAACGGTAACTGCGGTTGACCTTCTTGCGCCGGTAGTTACCTGTCCAGCAGATCAAACTGTTGACCCAGGAGCTGGTAACCTGTTCTATATTGTTCCAGATTACTTTGCAACTGGCGAAGCAACTGCTATCGATAACTGTACAGACCCTGTGACTATAACTTCTCAGGATCCTGCTGTGGGAACACCATTATCAGATGGCGTTTATACCATTACACTTACGGCAACGGACGAGTATGGAAATGTTGGAACTTGTGAGTTTGAGCTTACTGTTGATACTGTACTTGGTGCAGGCAACAACAGCCAGAGCCTTGGAAGCATCGCTATGTATCCTAACCCTGCAAAAAGTGAAGTGACTATCGGCAACCCACAGAGTCTAGAGCTTGAGAGCGCCAATATTTACGACCTAACTGGAAGATTGGTACAATCCTTCAACTTAAAGGGAATGGCAACGACCAAGACCTTAAACGTTGACAACCTTGCTGCCGCTACTTACGTAGTGATCATCAAAGGCAAAGAAGGACAGATAACCAAGCGCCTATTGAAAGAATAGTTTTTTTTCAAAACAATAATAAAAACCCCTTGTGCAAATAGCGCAAGGGGTTTTGTTTTTTTCCACTACCCTAGTCCTGCAAAGCTTTTTCAGCGTAGGAGGAGACAACAATCAACCATCTTTCTACAATCCCCATACGCTGCATTGTAACTATGGGAAATAATCTATATTTTCGCTATCCAAACCTATTTATGAAAAAACTAACTCCTCTAGTTATACTGCTATGCTTTTTTTTAAGCACTCAAGCGCAAACTCCTGCGATAGAAAAGCTCAACAAGCAGATAGAAAACAACCTTTCAAACCCCGATTCTACAAAGATCTATTTGTTTCGTCTTTTGAAGCATGCTGCAGAGCTCCACGATACTGTGATTGGCAAAACGTATAGCACTTTAGGCATCCAGTACAATAAATTGGCAGTTCCCGATTCCGCGGAATTCTATATGAAAAAGGCGCTGGATTACACTGAAAAATACCCGCTGCCTCATGCCAAAATGTATCTTAATTTGGCCATCAATTACCGTTTTGGTTCTCGCTATCAAGAATCGTTGGAGGCACTTGATAACGCCATGCAGTTCTATAAAAAAGCTGAAAATAAAGAAGGAGAGGGGTTGGTCTACGGCGAAATGGGGTCCAACTACAACTATATGATGAACAGTGAAAAAGCACTGGAATATCTCAAGAAAGCAATTGCCATTTTAACGGAAGTGAACAACCAGAGAGAGCTATATATTGTGAAGCAAAAATTGGCAAACTTATATTATAATAATGGTGACTATGCCTTTGCAAAGGATTTATATGAAGAAGTGTTGCCGAACTTTGCAAAAAATAAAGGCCTCAATTATTACTATACCTTACTGAGCTATGCTGATTGTCTCATCCAGTTGGAAGAAAATTATAAAGGCGCTGAAGAGGCCCTAAAAGAAGTTGAGAGCGGCCTTCGGGAGATGAACAATAAGGAATATATGTGGTTAAGCGTAAGTAACCTTGCCAAAGTTTATGATGCTACAGGCAGAACGCAAGAAGCCCAAGAGGCGTTTCAAAAGGCCTATGATGGATCCTTACAGCTAAATTCAACTCGGTTTATGGAGATAAGCGTTCATTATCTCGATTTTTTAAATAACCATAAACAATACACCAAGGCGCTCAGCGTAATAGACCAGGTAAAGAATAATACAAAAACATCAAGGCTGAAAATGAATGCCGAAAATGAAATTGACTTTTTAAAACAAACTGTTTCCACCTATAGCCAAAAGGGAATGGTAGAAAACTCATTACAGTCTTTTGAACGAATGGATTTTTTAAAGGATTCACTCAATACCGCCATCAATAAGGCCAAGTCACTGGAACTTCAGGAAGCTTATCAAAATGGTCTGCAGCGCGAGAAGAATCTTGTATTGACAAAAAACAACGAGCTTTTGGTGGAAAACAACAACAAGAAAGATAATATCCTATTGCTGAGTATCCTTATTTTTATACTCATACTAGCCATTGGGTTGGTGCTGTTCCTATCCAATAAAAACAAGCTTAAACTACAGCAGGAACTGGTAACTAGTTTAGAAACCTCCCAAAAGGTTTTAGAAGAGAAAAACACTTTGGAGCATGAACTAAGTCTGGAACGCGAAAGAACGCTGGTCAATAAAGAAAAAGAATTGATAGAGGTCACCATGGAAATGTCCGACCTTCAAAACAGAATAATGGAATTGATAGCCCATCGGGAAAATCCAGAGAGTTCTGAAGCTCTGGCCACAAAATTAAAGGACCTCTTGAGCAATAATAATTATTGGAAATATTTTAAAGGCAAATTTGTAGAGGTCCATCCCGTTTTTGCCTCACAACTTTCGGAAATGTTCCCTAGTTTATCAGATAGCGACGTAGCTTACTGTTGCATGTTAAAACTCCAGCTTTCCACCAAGGAAATTGCCTCCCTGATGGGCATAAGTAGCGATCAAGTAGAATCAAAAACAGCAACCCTCCGCAGAAAAATAGGGATGGGAGATGATATCCTTGGCTTTGAAAAACTGATAGATCATTTGGAATAACAAATCCCAAATCCCAAATCCCAAATCTCAAATCCTATCCAACCATCTAACAATCCAACAATCTAAAAATCTAAACCCAAATCCCGAATCCCGAATTAACGAATCCCAAATCCCAAATCCCACGTGTCCGCCGAAGCGTCATTGCGAGCGCAGCGAAGCAATCTCATGAATATAGTCAGAATCATAACCCTCCCTTCGCAACAAAGCAATCTTATCGTAACTTTGTTTATGAATGCCTTAATAACAACACAAAAGAGTGAAGAAATCCTATAAAATAGCTGCTACCATAGGCTTCGTCTCTAAAGGTATCATCTATTTGGTAATAGGCATACTCTCCCTTTTGGCGGCATTAAATATGGGAGGAGGAAGTTCTGGCACCAACCAAGCCCTTGTATTTCTTAAAAAACAACCCTTTGGACAAATACTCTTGATGCTCTTGGGCGTGGGCCTGCTTTGCTATTCCTTTTGGATGTTTGTACAGAGCATAAAAGATCCTGAAGATTTAGGCAACAGCAGAAAAGCAAAACTGCGCCGTTTCGGACTTTTCACCACGGGGCTGGTTTATACTTTTATAGCCGTTCTTACTTTTTATCATGTGTTCACTTACGTGGCCGAAGGAACCTCCAGTTCCCGCTATCTCAACTTCATAGGACCTTCCACATTGTCCATTGTTTTTATATGTGTGGGTATTGTATTGGCCATCCAATCCATCATTTTAATACTTGGGGTTTTAAAAGGAGGACTGTTGGATCAATTTAATCTGGAAGGCCATAAATATCACCAACTCATCCGCCGTATAGGCCAATTTGGTTTTTATTCCCGCGCCTTTATTGTCGCCATAATCGCTTATTTCTTTCTGCGGGCAGGCATCTATTCTGGCAATCACGACATTAAAGGCATACAGGATGCCTTTTCGTTTTTGGACCAATCTATGTTGGGCAGGATTTTAATGGGCTTTACTGCCGTAGGCTTTATTTCTTATGGCGCTTTTTATGTGTTGCTTACGCGCTACCGTAGTTTTGATGGGGAGTGAGTTTTTATAAAAAAGCTCTTAAGTCTTAAGATTATGGCGATGAGGTGGATGAGGTTTTTGTGCAGCATACTTTTTTATATGGCTTAAAACGAATTAATGTCTTTCAAATATTCCCCTAAAAACAAATCCAAATCCCCTTCGTCTGTAAAATCGTATTTAGGCTCTGTTCCCGATTCAAAGAATTCGGTTAATTCCAAAAGTCCTATAAACAAACGATAGTGAATTCCTTCATAATTATAAATATACAAGTACTCATTACTTCCTTCGGAGGATATTGTCTCTAGCGTTCTGCTGGGTGTGATATAATCTGTATAGATAACCATCGTGTTCGGTAGTAAATATGTATTGTAAAATCTAAATTTCGACTATCCTAAATCCTTGACCACAGATAATCATCCAACAATTCTTTCACTGATCTCTTAGTGGAGTGGTCCTTTAGCAGCCAGACTAAGAATATGAATTTATGACAGATTTGTAAAGAAGACATTTATTCTTACACTATCCAATTGACATCTTAGCAGATGCATTCCACAAATATTGTGGGATAGGCTCACTTAAATTCCAATTTATACTCATTGGTTTAGATCCATAATAATCTAGGAGGTTTCCCTCTCCAATAAAAACATATCCCATTGTATTCCCAAACTCATCTTTTGCTTTTTCTCTAATAAAAAGTAGAATCTTTTTATTAAGGTCTTGGTGATTAATGTAAGTTAAACCTTTACCGTGGTCTGAACGTGTTTGATTTTGAGACTGCCAATGAAATAAGGTTTCATTAACTGCATAATCATTGTACATCGTAGTTGGAGAAAAGTCTTCTTCTGATTTAATGAGGTCAATGAATAAAATCTCGGTATTAAGATATTTATTTTCCGCAACACCTTCTCGGTTAGATGACTTTTTATAAAAAGTACTTAACCCGAAAGCCACCAATATTTGATCGCGAGTATAGCGTGAATGAACCTTCAAAGGTTGTATATACGGAAGATCGATGTTTATTTCTTTAAAACTAATTTCATCGATTAGAATTTCTAAAACCTCAATCATTTCATCAACAAGTACTATATTTTTTCCAATTGCTTGTATGCTATTCTCTAAGGAGTCAAACTCTTTTGTATCTTGCCAGACATCATAGTGTAGCATAAGAAGCATTGTTTTTTCTTCTCCATCAAATAAATCAAACTTGGGTTTAAACCTCTCTTTGGCGATATTTAAAATAAACTGAAAATAGCTTATGGAATTAGTGGAAAGCCATTTTTTTAAAATGGTTGAAACAATCTTTTTTTCGTGTGTGCTTTCGAAGTCACCGTGCTTACCTGCAAATTGAAGTAGTCTTTTCCAACTTCCTCTTTTGTAAATTGCTTGTAAACTAATATTATTGAAAGAAATGAAATTTGCTAGTGTAAGAGGCAAAGTGGTTTGATGTTCAAAATTTTGAATTTTCTGGATAAGCTGCCGTTTATTAACTGAGGTTGCGGCAATAATATTTTCAAGAATATTGTGTTTCGCTTTTTGTTCAAGTACAATTGAACAACCTAAGGGCAAATGTGGAAAATTGTCTTCAATTTCTTTTTGCACACGGGTAGTGGTTTTACCAATTAATGCCCTGAATTTATTTTCAAAATTATATTCAGGTCTTGCATTAGCCACGAAATCCAATACAGTCAAACATTCTTTACCTTCAGATAGCCTAAGTCCTCTTCCTAATTGTTGTAGGAATATCGTTAGACTTTCTGTTGGTCTCAAAAACAAGACTGTGTCAATTTCAGGGATATCGACTCCTTCATTAAATATATCCACAACAAATAGATAGTTGATTTCTTTATTTCGTAGTTTTCTTCTTACCTCCTCTCTTTCCCTTGAGTTTTCACTGGTTAAATAATGTGCTTTTAAATTGGCTAATGTGAACTTTTCGGCCATATACTTAGCATGCTCAATAGTTACACAGAATCCCAGTGCTCTAACATCGTTTATGTCTCTTAGATATTTATTAGTGTTGTTTAATATTTCCCCAACACGCTTATCATTTGCTAAATACAATTTCGTTAATTCACTTGGAACATATCTTCCATTTTCCCATCTAACCTTAGACAAATCTATACTATCTGAAATTCCGAAATATTGAAATGGACATAAAAGTTTTCTGTTTAAGGCTTCTGGTAACCTTATTTCTGCTGCAATTCTATCACAAAAATCGTCGAGAATGTTTTCATTATCCATTCTCTCTGGAGTAGCAGTTAATCCTAATAGAACTGATGGTTTAAAGTGGTTGAGTATAGGTCTATAACTTGAAGCTGAAATATGATGAACCTCATCGATAATTATAAAATCATAAAATGTAGGACTTAAAGAAAGCTCATCGATTCTGTTTCTTAAAGTTTGGACGGAAGCAAATACAAAATCGAATTTATCTGGTTCCATTCCATCAACCCATAATTCTCCAAAATTATTATTTTTTAAAACACCTTGAAATGTTGATCTCGCTTGTGTTAAAATCTCTTTTCTATGAGCGACATATAGTAGTTTCGCAGTTTTATTTTCCTGTTTAAACCTCTTATAATCGAAAGCCGAAACAACTGTTTTTCCAGTCCCTGTGGCTGCGACCAATAAATTTTTATGTCTATTGTGAACAATGCGCTCCACTTCCAACCTTTCCAATATTTCCTTTTGGTAGGGGTAAGGCTTCAAATCAAAATAAGCCAAGTTATTGAAGCTTTGTTGTGGCATTTTCCCCGACCTAAGTGAAGTGATTAGTTTTTCAGAATGTGTTTCGTCATTAAACAATTCAAATTCATTGTTTTGCCAATAAACATCAAAGGTTTTTTGGAACTTATCAATTATATGGCTTACCTCCTTTGTAGTTATTTTAAGGTTCCATTCTAAACCATCTGTTAAAGCAGTGCGCGAAAAGTTAGAAGAACCAATATATCCAGTGTGAAATCCTGTATTGCGGTAAAAGAAATATGCCTTTGCGTGCAATCTTTCATTCCCAGTATTGTAAGATATTTTAACTTCAGTATTTGGCAATTTTGAAAGTAATTGAATTGCTTTGTAATCTGAAGCTCCCATATAAGTCGTTGTAATGACTCTCAATTGACCACCTCTTTCAGTGAATTCACGTAATTCCCTTTCTAGAATTATTATTCCTTTCCATTTTATAAAAGAAACTAATAAATCCACTCTATTTGATGAAAGAATCTCTTTTTTTAATTCGCTTTCTAAAGAGAGGCCAACGTTTCCGCCTGTAAATAACTCGCTATGTGTTAACCTAGTGTAAGGGGTGATTTCTTTTAGATGCAATTCCAAGTCGGAGAAGTGTGCGTCAGTTTTTTCGAAAACAGCTTTAAGAATTCTTCCTTCTGTTTCAATAAGGTCACCTTCAATAAGGTTATTGTCAATTTCGTCTTTTAAAATTCGAATGATTTTGTTTGCAACTTTAATCTGATTTTCAATTGCGTATTCACCCTTGATTAAAGAAAGCGCATAACCAATAGTGCTATTAAGGTGTTTTGATAAAACTTGCGCAGCTTCTTCTTTGTCAATTGGAGATTCTTTAATATAAAATTGCTTTGCATTAAGGCTCTCAAGTTTGAAAGCAACTAACTTGGTTATTAATTGCTCATAAATACCTTCAATCATTATAGTAATGTTTTTAATTTTTCAATAACAGGAATATCCGCTTCTGCAAAATCATAGCCTTTTAGATCTTCAAAGTAGACAAATTCAAAGTCTAGGTGTTCCAAAAGTTTGATTTCCCCTGAAATATACTCACACAAGTAGGCTATTAAATTTATTTTTAAGGAACCATAGTCGTGGGTGTGAGAAGATATTCTTTGAAAAGGAAGGATTTCAATGTTTAATTCTTCTTTGATTTCTCTCGTTATAGCTTGTTCTTCGTTTTCTCCTTTTTTTAATTTGCCGCCAGGAAATTCCCATTTTAACGGTAACTTCATTTTCTCGCTTCGCTGCGCAATGAGGATTTTCCCTTCTCTATAAATTACTGCACAAACTACATAAATCATTTTATAAAACTACAAGTATAATTTAATAAATTGTATGAAATTTGTTCTATTCCTTCACCCAACCCCCAAAACCCGCATTACACAATAGCAACTTAAAATGCGTTTTTCCATAAAATCCGACCCACGACCCCCAAAATTTTAAAGACTAAAAACTCATAATGTCTTCTCCTTAAAACCCCAGCCACGGATACTCCATAGCAAAGCCATAGCAAAGTCATTAGAATGTAGGAAAACAGCCCTTTTTTCCTACAAATTTAAAAATAGTCGTGAATACGCAGAAACGAGCGGTCAAAATACCAATTATATAAGGGCAAATAACAACAGTGAATCCACTAAAAATACTCACTACTCATTACTCATTACTAACTACTAAACTCATTACTCACTACTAAAAAAATAACTACTTTTGCCCCCACAAAAATAATTTACAGAAAAGATCATGAACAAGACATTCGACGTACTGATAGAAATCCCCAAGGGCAGCCGCAACAAATACGAATACGACTTTAAATTGAAGAAAATCCGCTTTGATAGGATGCTTTTCAGTAGTATGATGTATCCCGCAGATTACGGTTTTATACCAGAAACTTTGGCATTGGACGGCGATCCGCTGGATGTTTTGGTTTTGGGTGGCGAACCTACCTTCCCAATGTGTGTGATGGAAGTAAAACCAATCGGTGTTTTCCACATGGCTGATGAAAAAGGCCCTGATGAAAAAGTAATCTGTGTGCCTATTTCAGACCCTATTTGGAGCAGTTTGAATGACCTATCAGATATGAATCCACATTTGGTAAAGGAAATTGAGCATTTCTTTCAGGTTTACAAAGATCTTGAAAAGAAAAAAGTTGACGTTGATGGTTGGGGAGATGCAAATGAAGCTATGGAAATTTATAACCAATGCGTAAAACGCTACAAGGAAACACCAGAGGTGCAGGGACATTTCAGTATTTAAAATTACACGATTACTATTTCGGTTAAAACCTAACAAACGTCATTGCGAGGCACGAAGCAATCTGACTGTTAGGTTTCCTGCATTTTACTGTTTCGTATCCCAAACCATTTCCCTATTTTTGCAATCGCAAATTTGAAAACCAATCTTAATTAAATAAATTATGGAATCAATGATGATTTACGCGCCAATTGTAATGGCGATAGTAGGCTTACTCTTTATGGCTGTTAAACGCTCTTGGGTATTGAAACAAAACCCAGGCGATGGTAAAATGAAAGAAATAAGTGACCACATTTATGAAGGTGCTTTAGCCTTCCTTAATGCTGAATACAGGTTGCTTGCCGTTTTCGTTGTTATCGTAAGTGTTGCTTTGGCAGTAGTATCATTCGTTGTTCCTACCACACATATATTAATAGTAGTAGCCTTTATTTTCGGCGCTATATTCTCTGCCCTTGCGGGTAATATGGGGATGAAAATAGCAACCAAAACAAACGTTCGTACCACACAAGCTGCACGAACAAGTTTACCTAACGCACTTAAAGTATCTTTTGGTGGTGGTACAGTAATGGGTCTTGGTGTTGCAGGTCTTGCAGTATTGGGATTAACATCATTCTTTATCTTTTTCTTTCATTACTTTATGGGAGGTGTTTGGACAAACACAATGGATATGACCATTGTTCTTGAAACATTAGCAGGATTCTCTCTTGGAGCTGAGTCTATTGCATTATTTGCAAGAGTAGGTGGTGGTATTTACACAAAAGCTGCCGATGTTGGCGCAGATTTAGTAGGTAAGGTAGAAGCTGGAATTCCAGAAGATGATCCACGAAACCCAGCAACTATAGCTGATAACGTAGGTGATAACGTTGGTGATGTTGCAGGTATGGGTGCCGATTTATTTGGTAGTTATGTTGCAACAGTATTAGCAGCGATGGTTTTGGGTAACTACGTTATAAAAGATATGGGAGGCGCCATTACCGATGCATTTGGTGGTATTGGCCCAATCTTATTGCCAATGGCTATTGCAGGAGTAGGGATCATTATTTCTATGATAGGAACTATGTTGGTAAAAATAAAAAGTAATGATGCAAAGGAAGCCCAAGTTATGGGTGCATTGAATATTGGAAACTGGGTATCAATTGTATTAGTGGCTATTTCGTGTTTTGTTCTTGTTAAATGGATGCTTCCAGAAACTATGAATATGAGTTTCTTCGGCGAAGGGCTTCAAGAGATTTCATCAATGAGAGTATTTTATGCCACCTTGGTTGGTTTGGTAGTTGGTGCTGGAATTTCATCGGTAACTGAATACTACACTGGTTTAGGTAAAAGCCCAATTCTTAAAATAGTACAACAATCTAGCACTGGCGCAGGAACCAACATTATTGCAGGTTTGGCAACAGGAATGATTTCTACTTTCCCTTCAGTATTACTTTTTGCAGGTGCTATCTGGGCATCGTATGCTTTTGCCGGCTTTTATGGGGTTGCGCTTGCAGCTTCTGCAATGATGGCAACAACTGCTATGCAACTTGCAATTGACGCTTTCGGACCTATTAGCGATAACGCGGGTGGTATTGCCGAAATGAGCGAGCAGGAACCAATAGTTCGTGAACGTACAGATATTTTAGACTCTGTTGGTAATACAACTGCAGCAACTGGTAAAGGTTTTGCCATTGCTTCAGCCGCATTAACTTCATTGGCACTTTTTGCTGCATACGTAACCTTTACAGGAATTGATGGTATTAACATCTTTAAAGCTCCTGTTTTAGCGATGCTTTTTGTTGGTGGTATGATTCCGGTTGTATTCTCTGCACTGGCTATGAATGCGGTAGGTAAAGCTGCAATGCAAATGGTGAATGAAGTAAGAAGACAGTTCCGTGAGATCCCAGGAATTATGGAAGGTACGGGCAAGCCAGAATACGACAAATGTGTGGCTATTTCAACTAAAGCTTCTTTAAGAGAAATGTTATTGCCAGGAATTATGACTATTGGTTTCCCACTTGTTATTGCTTTTGTTCCAATGATTTTTGGAATGAACAATATGGCAATCGCAGAAATGTTGGGTGGCTATATGGCTGGTGTTACCGTAAGCGGTGTGCTTTGGGCTATATTCCAAAACAACGCTGGTGGTGCTTGGGATAACGCTAAAAAATCTTTTGAAGCTGGTGTATTGATCAATGGCGAAATGACCTATAAAGGAAGCGATGCGCACAAAGCAGCCGTAACTGGTGATACTGTTGGGGATCCTTTCAAAGATACTTCAGGACCTTCTATGAACATTTTGATTAAACTTACTTGTTTGATAGGCTTGGTAATTGCTCCAATTCTAGGAAACCACGATAGTGATGTAATGGCTGCTGAAAGCTCTTCTGAAGAAGTTTACTTTATTGATGCCGATGGGAACAAAACCATTTTGACCGAAAAGCAAATTCAATACATTGAAACCGGAAGCACTATTAAAGAAGGTGAAGACTTAAATAACAAAACCGAAACGATGGTTGAAATGTTGAAGAATGACAAAAACGATCAAGTTACGGCAAACGTTACCATCACAAGAACTGTTGATGGCTTAGAAACTACTGAAACCAAAACTTTTACTGGATCTGAAGAAGAAGTTCGTGCACAATTAAAAGATGTGGACGGGGTGAAAATTAAAATAAAGGATAAGGAGTAAAGGAAATTCCAAATTCCAAAAATCAAATTCCAAAAAACAAAACCCTGTCATATCGACGGGGTCTTGTTTTTTATAAAAGTCTTGTATCTAATTTCTTAAAGAGTAATTATTTAAAACAGTCCGTGAAGCTCGGCGTCTATCTTGTTGATCACTTGGCCCAAATGCTCTGGATCGTCCACAAAGTTTATATTGTCCACATCAAAAATGATGAGGTTTCCTTTGTCGTAATCGTGTATCCAAGCTTCGTAACGCTCGTTCAAACGGCTTAGGTAATCGATGCTGATAGAGTTTTCATAATCGCGGCCACGTTTGTGTATTTGGTCTACCAAATTTGGAATACTACTTCGCAAATAGATAAGCAAATCGGGACCTTCGGTAACGCTTTCCATAAGTTCAAAAAGCGACCTGTAGTTTTCAAAATCGCGGTTGGTCATTAGGCCCATCGCGTGCAGGTTGGGTGCAAAAATGTAGGCGTCTTCGTATATGGTACGATCCTGAATTACACTTTTTCCTTTTTCGCGAATTTCAAGAATTTGTCGAAAACGGCTGTTCAAAAAATAGATCTGTAAATTGAAAGACCAACGCTCCATTTGGTTGTAAAAATCATCCAAATAGGGGTTGTCATCAACCTCTTCGTAATGGGCTTGCCATTTGTAATGTTTTGCCAATAATCGGGTAAGGGTGGTCTTTCCGGAACCTATGTTCCCTGCAATTGCAACGTGCATATCTATTCTTTAGTTGAAAGGGTTAGTTTAAAAGTGTGCAAAATTTCGCCGTCATAAATATACAGGAAATCATTGGTAAGCTGCAAGTCTTTAATTTTTATTTCAGGGAATGACAACTTTACGGTTTCGTGTGAAATGGCATCATTCCGCTTAGCGAAATCGGGAATGTAGTAAAGTGAATTTTCCTTTAAAGCGATCAAATTTTCGTTCTGCTGAACTAATTTTTCATAGCCTTCCGAAGCCGTTTCATTCAGAATGCTTCCATAAATATTGAAAGCTCGTAATTTCTTTTCGGTCAAAGTGAAGCAATAATTAAAATTACTCGCCTGCGAAATCAATCTCCCTGAAAAGGGTTGCGAAACCACCGTCTGCAATTTGGAGCCGTAGTTATAAAGTTCCAGCTGCTGCGTATCAACATTAAAAAGCCACAAGCTGTTGCTTCCAGCGTTGGTGGCGGTGCTCACGTTTAAAAACTGTGGCAGATTATTGAAATTGATGCGTTCAATTTCACTCAACTTGTTGTCCAACAAAACCACCGTATTTGTATCCTGAAAAAACACAACCACTTTTAACGGATTAATAATATCTACCGAAGTAATCCGCCCCAACTGAAGGTCGTTGAAGCGAAAATTACCGTCGGGACCTTGTTTGTTGATTACCCTGTCCTTAATAAAGTAAGTGTTTTTGTAATTATCCGAACCTATAAACCTATCAGCAACAAGTGGCGCCTTGCTTATTGGAGCGAGGCTTTGCGAAATGCTCAATTGGCAAATAAGCAGAAAAAGAAGAAAAAGCTGTTTCATCTGTATAAGATATTTGAGAAATAGGAAGATGGAATGCCCCAACATACACCTTCGTTTGGGGTTTACAATCTGTTAATGGCATTTCATAAAGTTGGCAAGTTACAAAATGAAGGTTTTATTTGAACGAAAAATAATGTAACAGATTATAACTTCACTCGTCTTAGTGTTAAAGAACACTATTTGTTCAAACAAATGAAACTATTATTAAACACTTTAGTCAAAGTGTTTTAACTTTGGCAATAATCATCAAAATCTTTTTATGAAAAAATATACCTTAATTTTTCTTCTGCTTTTTACTTTCGGAATAAACGCCCAAAATATTAGCGGGCAAGCTTATTATGAATCCAAAACCACTGTAGATATGGATGCCTTTGGAGGTGGTCGTGAAATGAGCGAGGAGATGAAAAAAACCGTGGCAACAATGATGAAAAGCGCCTTGGAAAAAACCTACGTTCTTACTTTTAATAAAGATGAATCCATTTACAAAGAGCAGGAAAAACTGGATGCAAGTCCTATAAATCCTGGTTTTAAAATGATGATGAGCAGCTATACGCCGGGAGCTCAATACAAAAATCTGAAAACCGGACAAATTGTTGAAGAAAATGAATTCTTCGGAAAACAATTTTTGGTAACAGATTCCATACAAACCTTGGATTGGCAAACAACAAATGAGTCAAAACAAATTGGGCAATACATCGCTTTCAAAGCAACTGCAATAAAGAAAGTAGATCCAAACGATTATAGTATGGCCCGTCCCAAACGCGATCGAAAAGATGAAAATGAAAAAGAAAATGCCGAAGTAAAAAAAGACACAACAAAACCGGAAGACCCAATGGATATGATTGAAATTCCAAAGGAAATTGAGGTTACCGCATGGTTTACACCTCAAATTCCGATTAGTAACGGACCAGGCGAATTTGCGGGTTTGCCCGGACTTATTTTAGAATTGAATTTTTACCGAACTACGCTTCTTTGTTCCAAAATAGTAATGAATCCAAAAGATTCAGAAAAAATTGAACCACCCACAAAAGGTAAAAAAGTTACCCGTGACGAATACACTACAATTGTAAAGGAAAAGACTGATGAACTTCGCGAGAATTTTAGAGGTCGTGGTGGCAATGACCGTCGTGGAGGTGGTTTTGGGGGGTAAAAAGTAAAAAACCACAGAGACACAGAGGGCACAGAGAAAAAATAAAATGATAGAAAACGAAATTTCTTCAAAAATTATAGGGGCTTGTATTGAGGTCCATAAAGAATTGGGCCCTGGGTTGCTGGAAAGTTCTTATGAACATTGTTTGGCTTATGAGTTGAGAAATTTAGGATTGAATGTAAAACAACAAATAGCATTACCAATAATTTATAAAGAAGTAAAGTTGGATGCTGGATATAGAATTGATCTAATTGTTGAAAATACCATTATAGTAGAAATAAAGTCTGTTGAAGACTTAGCTCCAATTCACACTGCTCAAATTTTAACTTATCTAAAACTTAAAGATTTAAAACTCGGACTTTTAGTGAATTTCAATTCAGTAAAATTAGTAGACGGTCTTAAAAGAGTAATAAATGGCTATTTATAATCTTTGTGCCCTCTGTGTCTCTGTGGTAAATCATTCTTTCCCATGAACAAAATAATTACAATTCTCTTATTGATTTTCTCAATTTCCCTTTCCGCACAAAGCATTAAGGTGAAAGGAACCATCAAAGACAGTATCGGCAATCCATTGGAATTTGCCAATGTTATCGCGAGCATCAAAACTACGGGTAAAACGGAATCTTACGGAATTACTAATTACCAAGGACGCTACCAATTAGATCTTCCAAAGGGAAATAACTACGTTTTAAGAGCCAGTTTTCTGGGTTATGAAAGCAAGGAACAAACGGTAAATGTTTCTACAGACGCAGAAAATATCGATTTGGATTTTATCTTAAATCCTCAGGAAAATCAACTGGACGATGTGGAAATTGTATACGAAATGCCTGTAACCGTAAAGGGCGACACCATAATTTACAACGCTGACAGTTTCACAAATGGCGACGAGCGAAAACTTGGCGACGTGATGAAAAAGCTTCCCGGCGTTGAAGTTAATGAAGATGGAGAAATACAGGTTGAAGGTAAAACTGTTACCAAAGTAATGGTTGAGGGGAAAGATTTCTTTGATGGCGACAGCAAACTCGCCACCAAAAACATTCCTGCAGATGCAGTAGATAAAGTGGAAGTACTTCGGAATTACAACGAAGTTGATCAAATGCGTGGCCTTGGAAATGACCGCGATAATGTAGCAATCAATATTAGATTAAAAGAAGGAAAGAAAAATTTCTGGTTTGGTGAAGTTACTGCCGGCGCTGGCTTGGCAGATGAATATGGACAAGAAAATGGACGTTATCTAGTACATCCCAAATTGTTTTATTACAGTCCGAAATACAGCATCAACATAATTACCGATTTCAACAATATTGGGGAAGTGCCATTTACGTTTCGAGATTATTTCAACTTTACCGGCGGGTTTAAGAATTTCAACAAAGGCGGCGGAACTAGTTTTAGAATTAGCGATAGCGACCTAGGGTTTGCGGTTTCACAAAATGATAGGGCAAAGGAGATTGACGCCAAATTTGTTGCAGGAAACTTCAGCTATGCTGTAAATGAGAAACTGGATATTAGCGGTTTTGGAATTTTGAGCGATAACAAAACAAACATCGTTAACAATAGTATTCGTCAATATACTTCAAATGGAGTCACTGAAAATACAATTACTGAAAACGATCAGCGCAACCAATTGGCAATGCTAAAACTAAGCAGTACCTATAAACCAAATACAAACTTTCAGTTAGATTATGATGCCTTGATAAAAACTTCGAAGCAAACTGAAGACGATGCCACAATTTCCTTTGTTGGCGGCAATCAAAATGATATTTCGGAGGTAAAGGAAAACCAACCCTTTTCCATAAATCAAACTGCGAATGCTTATTACACTTTAAACGATAAAAATATTTTTGCAGCAGAGGTTCAGCATTTATATCAAAATGAAGATCCGTTTTATCAAGCTGAGCAGGATTTAATTCCATTTCGAGGGGTTTTTACACAAATAGATCTGGCAGATCCTTTTAATAGCGATGCAGATACATTTGATCCTTTGGAACAATCGGATCGTTATAATGTCAATCAAAACAAAACCATAAAAAGTAATAAACTGGATGCAAAGGTTGATTATTACTATGTTTTGAACAATGTCAGCAATATTAATTTAACAATCGGAACTACTTACAGTAACCAAAAGTTTAACTCAAGTATTTTTCAGATTTTAGATAATGGGAATCAAAATGATTTCACTGAAGATGATTTCAACAACCATGTAACTTATGTGTTCACAGATGCTTTTTTCGGGCTTCACTATAAATTGAAAAGTGGAAAATTCATTTTTACGCCAGGGGTTACGCTTCATAATTATAATCTGAAAAACGAACAGTTGGGGACAACTGCTACCCAAAACGATTGGATGGTTTTGCCAGATATAAACGTGGTTTTGGAACTGAAGAAAAGTGAAAACTTGCGCTTCAACTATGCAATAACTTCAGAATATAGTGATGTTAATAACTATGCCCAAGCCTATGTCTTCAATGATTACAACCGACTTTTCCGCGGAAATAGAGAGTTGGAAAATTCACTTTCGCACAGTTATAATTTAACTTATTTCAGTTTTAATCTTTTTAACTATACAAACATTGGCGGAAATTTAAGTTACACACGACGAATTGATGCTATAAAAGCTAACACAAACTTGGAGGGTATAAGTCAAGTGAGTAGCCCTATAAATTTTGACAGCAACTTCCCCGATGAAACATTTTCAGCAGTTGGAAGATTTAGCAAAACAATAAAAAAAGTTCAGTTTAAGCTTGATGCCGCAGTGTTTTTAAGCAAAACAAATAACATCGTAAATGATGAAATTCGCGAAAGCCAAAGTTTTACCCAAAACTATAATGCCAGTGTTTTAAGCAATTTCAAAACCTTTCCAAATTTTGAAGTGGGCTATCGTTTCGTAAAAAATGATTATGACAACGGGGGCTCGACTCAAATATTTTTCACAAATCGGCCCTATGCAAACGTGAATCTTCGTTTTTTAAAGGATTTCAATCTTTTTGCCGAATGGGATTATTACAATTATACGAACGAAGCCAAAACGATTGAAAACAGTTATTCCTTTTTCAATGCAAATTTATATTACAAACACGGCGAAAGTCCGTGGGAATTTTCAGTACAGGCCACCAATATTTTGGATACCGAATCCATCAACAATGACAGTTTTAATGACCAATTCAGTAATACGTCGCAATATTTTGTGATGCCACGCATTGTGATGTTTGTAATAAAATACGACCTGTAAAAATGCTCCCCTCCCTTTGAAGGTAGGGGTTTGGGGGTGGAATGTTTTTCGTACCTTTCCCATAAAAATTGTCACCATGCGAAACATCTTCCTCGGAATTGTAATTGCCTTTGTAATTGTTTTCGGATTGCGTTATTGTGAAAACAAGAAAGATAATCGTGAAATTCTTGAAGCCAATACGGCACTTATTCAAAAAGAATTAAAAAACGTCGGAAAACTGATTGTAACCGAGGGTAGTTACGCCCAAGTTTTCACTTATAACGACAGCAAGGATTTGCTTTATGGAATGTTTGATGCCAGAAAGAAAGCATTGGTTGTTGTAAATGCAAAAGCAAGTATTGCGTACGATTTAAGCAAGGTAAACACAACAGTTGATGAAACCACAAAAACCGTAACCATCACCAATATTCCTGAACCAGAACTTTCTATCAATCCAAATATTGAATATTACGATGTGACCCAGGATTATTTAAACCAGTTCTCCGCTTCAGATTATAACAAAATAAAACAGCGAGTTGAAAAATCACTTCGCAAAAAAATTGAAGCATCAGAACTTCGCACCAATGCCCAAAATCGATTGATTTCTGAACTTCAGAAAATTTATATACTTACCAATTCAATGGGTTGGAAGTTGGAATATAACGGAAAACCCATCGAAGAAGAACAAGATCTTCAAAAGTTGAAATTATAGTTTACTGTTCAAGCTATACCATCCGCCGCCGTTCATCGCCTCAATGCCATTGCTTTTTAGAATTCCTGTGGCACTTGCACTTCGCATTCCGCTGGCGCAGCATGCAATCACTGGTTTGTCCCATTTTTTTATTTCAGATATTTTGGAAGAAATATTCTGAAGAGGAATGTTTTTTGAACCTGGAATTGCTCCCCCGTCATATTCCCCTTTGCTTCGCACATCAATAATGATAGCACCACGGCTTTTAAAATCTTCAATTTTCTTTGTTTTGTTTCCCAATAAAAAATCTAATAATCCCATTTAATATGAATTTTTCCTCGCACTTGTCACACTGAGCTTGTCGAAGTGTTAATTAATAATTACTTTTTTGTTTGCTTCTAAAAGTGCCAATCCACCTTCAATCAGATGTGCCACTTTAGGTCTTTGTTGTTTTAAATGTAAAAGCTGTTTTAATACCTCATTGGAAAAATCTGAATCCGTTTTTACAAGTAATTCATAAATTTCTAACATAAGTAGCCAATCGCTTTGATGATTTTCTTTTAAATTTTTAAAAGTTTGCTGAAGTTTTGTCGAATCTATTTCATTGAAATTACGAATTTCCCGCACTTCCTTATAAAAAGAATTCAACTCTTTTTCCTTTTCAGAAATTTGCGGACGAATGGTTTCGCTTGAAGAAGTGTGTGTCACTAAATTAAACGAATGGTAATCAGAAGCACCCGCAAAAGCAGAAACAATTTCTTTGCCTACTGCCATATCAAAATCACCCATTTCTGGAGAAAATAAAACTTCATCTTTATACTTTACTGTACAATCTGTAAATTGAATTAGCATCAGCTCGCCTCGAAGATTTCGTATTCCAGTAACGTTCAAACCTTGCACCGTTATTCCACTTTCAAACTCAAAAGCAATTTGTTTTCCATCATAAAAATTATACGCTTGCAAATCTCTCGGACCCATATTTTCAATGGATAAATTAATGCCTTTTAATTTCCCCAAAGGAGAACGGAAACCTTTTTTATGTCTACTTATTCCGTGACCGATTACTTCTTTTTCACGGTAGGAAAGTGCGGTTTCGCCTTCAGTTTCAAAATAAACAACTTCATTATCCTCGTTTTTGATCATTCGCGAAAAATGCCCGCTTATTTGAAGTCCGGTACTAATTTCAATAGTCCCGAGCTGTTTTGATTTTATAAGTTTTTTCAGTCCGCGCCAACCACCTTTCCGAACGGCCATGGTGTTCGCAAATTCTTCCAGGACCTCCTGTAAATAAGCAAAATCTGGCGTTACATAAAGTTGCGGTTGTGGTTTTGTAATATCGAAATCTTGATAAGCCGCTTCAATGGAATAAGGGATTTTCTTCACCTCCTCTTTCATACACCAAACACTTTCACCAATTGAGGAAAGCAGTCCCGCACCATAAATCTTTGGATTTTCCACCGTGCCAACCATTCCGTATTCCACAGTCCACCAATGCAAATTTCGAATCAATGAAATCTCGGAAGGTTTTACTTTTTTATTTTGAAGTTCTTCCACGCGATTTTCTGCAGCATTTATCAATTCCTGTGAAATGCCTTCGGCTTCCTTCAAAATAGAAAGTTCGCGAACGGCTTCATACATATCAATATCGTGCGCACTGGAAATGGCTTTGGCGCCAACTTCCCCAAAACGGCGCAAATACTCTGCATAATCTGGACTTGCAATAATTGGTGCGTGGCCTGCACCTTCGTGAATAATATCGGGTGCTGGCGTGTATTCAATATTTTCAAGTTGGCGGATGTCGCTGGCAATGACTAGCACTTTATACGCCTGAAATTCCATAAACGCATTCGGTGGAATAAATCCGTCAACCGCAACTGCAGCCCAGCCAATTTCCTTTAAAATACGGTTCATTCCATACATCGAAGGAATTTCATCTATGGAAATACCGGTTTTTTTGAGCCCGCCCAAATAACTTTCGTGGGCAACCTTTGCCAGATAATCCACATTTTTCCGCATTACATAACGCCAAACCGCTTGGTTTATGGGCGTGTATTGCTCATAATTTTGTGGTTTTATATATTGTTTTAAATGCGGCGGTAACCGGTCCAACAATTCGTTGGTTTCAATCTTGCTTTCCATAATTCAAAAGTACTTGGTTTTGTTTTGAAAATGCATAGCTCCTTCCCCTTTTTCAGGGGAAGGTGGTTTTTTTGCTTTTTCGTAAAAAAATCGGAAGGGGTGCTCAGCCCTAAAATTCATATATTGCATCATCAATGAAAACAATCTCCAGAAAAGAAGAAATTATAGCAACTGCAACACGTCTCTTTTATGAAAAAGGGTACACAGCTGTTTCTATGCGCGACATTGCAACGGCAATGGACATAAAGGCTGCGAGTCTTTACAACCACATAAAAAGCAAGCAGGAAATACTTTCTGAAATCATTTTGAAAGTCGCAAAAGAATTTACCGATGGAATGGTATCCGTGGTTACTGAAAACACTTCAGCCATAAAAAAAGTTGAAAAAGTTATCGAACTTCATATAGATATTACAGTGAATCATTCTGAAGCACTTGCAGCCCTGAACAATGATTGGATGCATTTGGAAGAAGAAGATTTGGAAGCTTTCGTGAAAATGCGGGAAGATTACGAAGAAAATTTCCGAATCATTATTAAACAAGGAATGGATGCGGGCGAAATAAAATCATACCATCCCGAAGTAATATTATTTTCAATACTTTCAACATTGCGAACACTTTATTTATGGTATCAAAAGCGTGGAAAAGTGGATGTAAATATTTTGAAAAAAGATATGGTTTCGGTATTGATAAAAGGTATTGTGTGACGGACAGTTTATCACAAAAATAATAATTTGCAATTCTAACTAACAAGCGTTAGTTTTGTTAACCTAATTCGAAAAAAAAGAAGTGGCAAAATTTCATAAAATAAAAGTAAAAGAGGTTTATAAAGAAACCAACGATTGTTCGGTAATTACTTTTGACATTCCAGAAAATTTGGCTGAGGAATTCCACTTTCGCCAAGGTCAACATTTAACCCTGAAAGCTGATATTAATGGCGAAGATACGCGCCGTTCCTATAGTTTGTGTTCCAGCCCCATTGACAACCAATGGCAAGTGGCAGTAAAAACGATTCCTGGAGGTGCTTTTTCAACTTTTGTTAATGCTACATTGAAGTCTGGAGACATCTTGGAAATTATGGAGCCCAGCGGCATGTTTGGCGTTGAAATAGAACCGGATAAACCGAAAAACTATCTTTTTTTCGCTGCAGGAAGTGGCATTACTCCTGTTCTTTCTATGATTAAAACGCATTTGGCTTTGGAGCCAAAAGCAACTTGCAAACTGTTTTATGTGAATAAAACGGCGAAATCCATTATCTTTAAAGAAGCTTTGGAACAGTTGCGAAATCAATATTTCGGAAGACTCGAAATTTATTATTTTCTTACGAAAGAACGCCGCGATATTGAACTTTTTAACGGGCGTTTTAACGATGAAAAGATGCAGGTTCTGACTAAAAATTTCATCGATATTCCCGATACAAGCGAAGTGTTTTTGTGCGGTCCCGAAGAAATGGTTAGTTATGTAAGCAACTATTTAATTCAAGTAGGTTTGCCAAAAGAATTGATTCATTTTGAATTATTTGTAACAGGGTTGACCGAAGAAGATAAAAAACGCGCCGAACGTTTGGCGCAACAAAATGTTGAAGGAGTTGAAGTGACTATTGTAGATGCCGGAAAGGAATTTCAATTTACAATGACTAAAGATTTTGACAATATTCTCGATGCGGCCTTAGCTGCGGGTGCCGATTTGCCTTTTGCCTGCAAGGGCGGAGTTTGCAGCACCTGCAAATGCCAGATTTTGGAAGGCAGCGTAGAGATGAAAATAAATTACGCATTAAGCGATAAAGAAGTTTCACAAAACTTGGTATTGAGTTGCCAAGCTGTGCCAACTTCAGAGAAAGTGAAAGTAGATTTTGATGTATAACTAGCTTACGGCTTACCGCCTAAAGCTTAAAGCATAAAGAGATGAGTGAAAAAGAAGTAAAAAACTTAGAAGAAATTTTCGAAGCCCGCATTGCGCGCGATGAAAAGATAGAGCCAAAAGATTGGATGCCGGAGAAATACCGTCAAACCCATATTCGGCAAATGAGCCAGCACGCGCATTCCGAAATTGTGGGAATGCTTCCCGAAGGAAATTGGATTACCCGTGCGCCTTCTTTGCGAAGAAAAGCTGCTTTGCTTGCGAAAGTTCAAGATGAAGCCGGCCACGGTTTATATCTGTACTCGGCTTGTGAAACCCTAGGAATTTCAAGAGATGAACTTTACGAACAGCTACATAGCGGAAAGGCGAAATATTCTTCTATTTTCAACTATCCAACGGTAACTTGGGCCGATATGGGCGCAGTAGGCTGGTTAGTTGACGGTGCCGCCATTATAAATCAGGTGCCGCTTTGCAATACTTCTTTCGGGCCTTATGCAAGAGCAATGGTACGCGTATGCAAGGAAGAAAGTTTTCACCAACGACAAGGTTTCGAAATTATGCTGACGCTTTGCCGAGGTTCCGAAGAGCAAAAAGCAATGGCGCAAGATGCTTTAAATCGCTGGTGGTGGCCAAGTTTAATGATGTTGGGGCCAACCGATGCTGAGTCCATTCACACGGAACAATCAATGAAATGGAAACTGAAACGCAAAAGTAACGACGAATTACGCCAGCAATTTATAGATCAAACGGTGCCACAAGCAGATTTGCTGGGACTTACAATTCCAGATCCAGATTTGAAATTCAATAAAGAAACTGGTAGTTATGATTTCGGTGAAATTAATTGGGATGAATTCTGGCAAGTGGTAAAAGGCCACGGCCCGTGTAACAAAGAACGAATGAGTGCACGCGTCAACGCATGGAATAATGGCGAATGGGTGCGTGATGCTGCAATGGCGCACGCCGAAAAGAATGCAAATAAGAAGATAGCAAAAGCAAGTTAATTAAGTATTGAGTATTGAGAGAATAGTAATGAGAATCTTACCATTATGAATGTATTAAATGATTTAAAAGTTTGGAATAAAGCAATGGACATTGCAGTTGAAACTTATAAATTATCTTCAAAGTTCCCAAAAGAAGAAAAATACGGATTGACTAGCCAAATAAGAAGAAGTGCTATTTCTGTTCCGTCAAATATTGCTGAAGGTGCAGGAAGAAATACAAAAGGTGAATTTAAAAATTTCATTAGCATTGCAAATGGTTCAGCGTATGAGCTTTTTACTCAATTAATACTTTCGCATAAGCTAAATTTAGTCTCAGAAAATTTGGTTGAACCTATTCTTAAAGAAGTAATAGAAGTACAAAAAATGAATTACGCATTAATTAAATCTTTAGAGAAATAATGAATAACTCAATACAAAATACTAACTACTCAAGACTTTATTTATGAAAAAGAATTGGCCCCTTTGGGAAATATTCGTCCGCAGTAAAAATGGATTGGAACACCGTCATTTTGGAAGCCTCCACGCTGCCGATGCTGAAATGGCAATGGAAAATGCCCGCGATGTTTATACTAGAAGAAATGAAGGCGTGAGCATTTGGGTTGTTGAAAGCAAAAATATTACCGCTTCAAATCCTGCAGATAATGGCGAAATGTTTGAACCTGCGCAGGACAAAGTATATCGTCATCCCACTTTTTATGATTTGCCGGATGAGGTGAAGCACATGTAAATCTTAAGTGATTAGGCAATGGGTATTTGGAATTAGTATGTTATGAAAAGTAAATATCATTTTAAGTTTGAAGATTTAAATGTTTATCAAAAAGCTATGGATTTTGGTGAATTGACTAACATATTAGTAATGAAATTTACTCAACATGAATTATATGCGCTGTCATCTCAATTCAGAAGAGCTGCAGATTCTATTGCCTTGAATGTTGCAGAAGGCTATCCAGGAAGCGATTTGCAATTCATTAAACATATTAACTATTCTATTTATAGTTCTAATGAATGTGTTTCTTGTAGTACGAAAGCAAGAAGAAGGGATTATATTTCAGTAGAAGAAGACGAAGAAAATCGAAAATACTTATCTGAATTGACAAAAATGCTTTCCTCACTTAGGAATAAGATAAAAGAAAGAAATACTATTACCTAATACCCAATCCCTAATGCCTTTATAAAATGAAAAACAAAAACCTCTATAATTACATCCTCACAATTGCTGACAATTCCCTGATTTTAGCGCAGCGATTGGGTGAACTCTGCGGTCACGGTCCCAACTTGGAAACCGATATTGCACTAACAAATATTTCGTTGGATTTGCTAGGTCAAACTAGAAGTTATTATCAATATGCCGCAAAAATTTCCGGAGAAGGTAAAACTGAAGACGATATCGCTTTTTTAAGAATTGAAAGGGAATACAAAAACTGTCTTTTGGTAGAACAGCCAAATACACATTTCGGTTACGTGATTGGCCGTCAGTTTTTGTTTGATGTCTATCATTTGATGTTGATGGAAAAATTGCAGAACAGTCCCGACGAAACATTGGCAGCTATTGCAAAAAAAGGAATTAAGGAAGTGAGTTATCACAAACGTTTTTCAAGCGATTGGGTAAAACGTTTGGGTGATGGCACTGAAGAAAGTAACACTAAAATGCAGGAAGCAATCGATGATCTTTGGCGATGCACCGATGAACTTTTCTTTATGACTGATGCTGAAAATGCTATGGTTAAAGAAGGCATCGGAATTGATGTTTCATCTTTTAAAGGGAAATATTACAAAGAGGTTTCCGAAGTTTTAAAAGAAGCCACACTCACTATTCCAGAAAACAAATATTTTACTAAAGGCGGAAAAGAAGGAATTCACACTGAACATATGGGTTATATTTTGGCTGATTTGCAATATATGCAGCGCACCTATCCGAATATGACGTGGTAGAATGATTAACGATTAACGATTGAAGATTGCTGATTTCAGAATTAAAAACTTCAACAATCAAAAATCGTTAATCAACAATCGTTAATCGGGTTCCTGCAATCGTTAATAAATTATGACACTCACAGAAAAACCGAACATACAGCAAGACTTAGTCCCAGTTCTGAAAACTGTTTCAGATCCGGAGATTCCTGTGCTTTCTGTTTTGGATTTGGGTGTAATTCGAGAAGCAATTGAAGAAAATGGAATTGTTCACATAAAACTCACTCCAACTTATTCCGGTTGCCCAGCAATGGATGTAATAGGTGATGATCTAAAAGCAGCTTTTTCAGAAATTGGAAAGAAAGTAGAAGTTGAATTAATTCTTTCACCAGCTTGGTCCACCGATTGGATTTCAGAGGAAGGATTACAAAAAATGGAAGAATACGGTATTGCCCGTCCGCTTTCAGAAACAGCCGACAAAGATGTTTTGCTCGGCGAAAAAAAACTGGTGAAATGTCCGCAATGCGGAAGCACAAATACTCATCTTGTTAGTCAATTTGGTTCCACGGCTTGCAAAGCACTTTTTAAATGCGACGATTGCCAAGAACCGTTTGATTACTTTAAATGTTTAAAATAATAACGAAATGTCACCCTGAGCGCAATCGAAGGGTCTTTTAAAACATATAAATTTGAATAAAAGCATAACCACACAAATAGAAAATAAAGTGGCAATCTTAACGCTTAATCGTCCTGAGGTTTTCAACAGTTTCAACCGCGAAATGGCGTTGTTGCTTCAAAACGAATTGGATGCCTGCGAAAAAAATTCTGAAGTTCGCGCAATTGTAATCACTGGAAGCGGAAAAGCGTTCTGTGCAGGGCAGGATTTAAAGGAAGTTACTTCACCTGAATTGAATCCAGGTTTCAAAAAAATTCTCGAAGAACATTACAACCCAATTATTTCTCGAATTCGAAATATTGAAAAACCAGTGATTGGCGCCATTAATGGTGTTGCAGCTGGCGCAGGTGCAAACATCGCTTTGGCTTGTGATGTGGTTATTGCTTCGGAAAACGCAAGCTTTATTCAAGCATTCAGTAAAATTGGATTGGTGCCAGATAGTGCGGGAACCTTCTTTTTACCGAGGTTGATTGGTTTTCAAAAAGCATCGGCTTTAATGATGTTGGGCGATAAAATCTCTGCCCAAGAAGCCGAAAAACTTGGGATGGTTTATAAAGTAGTTTCTTCAGAAAATTTTATGGATGAAGTAAATAATATTGCAAACACAATGGCGAATATGCCTACTAAAGCATTGGGATTAACGAAGCGTTTGTTAAACAATTCAATGCAAAATTCTTTGGAAGAACAATTAAATTTGGAAAGCAAACTTCAAATAGAAGCTGCTCAAAGCGAAGATTATGCGGAAGGCGTTGATGCGTTTGTAAATAAAAGAAAGCCAAACTTCAAAGGAAATTAATTAATGTCACCTCGAGCGCAATCGAGAGGTTAAAGAAAATAATTGAAGGATTACTTTCAGAGAACAATGAGTTAATTTCGATTTTTGTAGCTAGTATTAAAACAGCTTCACAAAAAAATAAAATTTAATAATTTGGAAAATCAAAAATCAAAAATCAAAAATCAGCAATCGTTAATCAAATTTGTTGGAATTATAGGAAGCGGAACAATGGGTGCTGGCATTGCGCAAGTAGCCGCCACAGCCGGTTGCTCAGTAAAATTATACGATACCAAAACCGAAGCCTTGGATAAAGCCAAAGCCGATTTGGAAAAAATAATGGCTCGTTTGATCGAAAAAGGAAAAATAGATTCCACAGAAAAAGAACGCATCCAAAACAACATAAAATATGTCAGTTCACTTAAAGAATTAAAAGATTCGGATTTGACAATTGAAGCCATTGTCGAAAATTTGGATATAAAGAAAAATGTGTTCTCAACACTAGAAAAATTTGTGAGCGACGATTGTATCATAGCTTCAAATACCTCTTCGCTCTCCATTGCTTCTATAGCTTCTTCGTTGCAAAAACCAGAACGCTGCATTGGGATTCACTTTTTCAATCCAGCGCCATTGATGAAATTGGTTGAGGTAATTCCCGCAATCCAAACCTCCGAAGAAACTCTAAATATTTCAGTAAAAACAATTAAGGATTGGGGAAAAACTGTCGCAGTTGCAAAAGATACTCCCGGTTTTATAGTAAACCGCGTTGCGCGTCCCTTTTATGGCGAAGCACTCCGAATTTATGAAGAAGGAATTGCAACATTTGCTGAAATAGATTCTGCAATGAAAGAGATTGGCGGTTTTAGAATGGGCCCCTTTGAACTTATGGATTTTATTGGTAATGATGTGAATTATACTGTAACCGAAACCGTTTTTGAAGCTTTCTATTGCGACCCCCGTTACAAACCTTCATTCACCCAAAAGCGTTTTTCAGAAGCGGGCTATTTGGGTAGAAAAAGTGGAAAAGGATATTATAACTATTCCGAAAATGGAGAAATGTCAGTTCGAGCGCAGTCGAGAACGAATGGAGGAGAGAAGGTGTCGGATAAAGCTATTTTTGAAAGAATTCTTGTTATGCTAATCAACGAAGCAGCCGACGCATTATTTTGGAACATCGCTTCCGCTGAAGATATAGATAATGCAATGACAAAAGGCGTAAACTATCCGAAAGGGTTGCTGGCTTGGGCCAACGAAAAAGGAATTGATTGGTGTGTGGAGAAAATGGATGAACTTTACGATGAATATCACGAAGACCGTTATCGTTGTTCGCCATTGTTGCGGAAAATGAATCTTGAAAATAAAAACTTCTTTTAAATGCTTGAAGCTGAAATAATACCACATAAAATGCTCAGTCAAGATGCCTTCAGTTCTTGGCTTGGTATTGAAATATTGGAAGTTGAAAAGGGCAGATGCAAAGTTGCAATGACGGTTCGCAAAGAAATGCTGAATAGTATGAACAAAGCTCACGGAGGCATAAGTTATAGTCTCGCCGACACGGCTTTCGGCTTCGCGGCAAACACCCACGGAAAGTATGCAGTTTCCATAGAAACTTCAATCAATCATATTGAAGCTTTGAATGAAGGAGATTATTTAACTGCGGAATCTGTAATCGAAAAAGTAGGGAATAAACTCGGTTTCAATATCGTTGAAGTAAAGCGCGGTGATGAACTGGTTGCACTTTTTAAAGGCGTAGTTTATAGAACTAGCAAGGATTGGGAATAGTAAAATTAACGATTGCAGATTTTTGAAGTGATAAAATTCAAAATGAAAGCTTAATTTTAAGTCAACAATATTATACAATCCATTAACAAATATAGATGTTCAAATTATGAAATGGCAAGGTAGAAGACAAAGCGGTAACTTAGAAGATCGTCGCGGTATGAGCAAAGGCAAGCTGGCCGCTGGTGGCGGAATAGCGGTAACATTAATTGTGCTTGCGCTACAATTTTTTGGCGGTGAAACTGGGCAACAGCTCGCTCCCATCGTTGAACAATTAGGAAATAGCCAGACTACCCAGCAAACTGAGCAAAGAGAACTCACTGCCCAGGAAAAGGAAATGGGAAATTTTATGGCGACTGTTTTAGCTGATACAGAAGATGTGTGGGGAAAAGTTTTCAGTGATAATAATCTTGGACAATATCAGGATCCCACGATGGTTCTTTTTACTGATGCAGTAAGCACTGGCTGTGGAAATGCAAGTTCAGCTTCGGGTCCATTTTATTGTCCTGCGGATCAAAAATTGTATATGGACTTGGCATTTTTCGATGAATTAAAAACACGCTTTGGTGCACAGGGTGGCGATTTTGCCATTGCTTATGTAACTGCCCACGAAATAGGCCATCACGTGCAGACGCTTCTTGGAACCAATCAAAAAGTGAGTCAATTACAGCGGAAATCAAATAAAACTGAAGCTAATAAGCTTTCCGTAGCAATGGAGCTTCAAGCCGATTTTTATGCAGGAGTTTGGGCGCATTACAATCAGGAATATCTTGAAGAAGGCGATATTGATGAAGCGCTTAGTGCAGCAAATGCAGTAGGTGATGACGCCATCCAAAAAAGAATGCAGGGGAATGTTGTCCCAGATAGTTTTACGCATGGGAGCTCAGAACAACGCAAAAGATGGTTTATGAAAGGCTATAAGACAGGTGATATAAAGCAGGGTGATACCTTTTCGGAAATATTAAATTAACGATTGCAGATTAACGATTGTTGATTGAAGAACTAAAAAAGCTAAAACTCAACAATCAAAAATCGTCAATCAAAAATCAAAAATCATAATGGAAGCATATATAATTGACGGAATACGAACCCCAATAGGAAGTTATCAAGGAACGCTAAGCGCTGTCCGTACGGACGATTTGGCGGCTTTGGTTATTGCTGAAATAGTAAAAAGAAACCCAAATATCCCCAAAGAAGCTTACGACGATGTAATCCTCGGGTGTGCCAATCAAGCAGGTGAAGACAATAGAAATGTTGCCAGAATGGCTGCACTTCTAGCAGGATTGCCTGTAACTGTTCCTGGTGAGACTGTAAATAGACTATGTAGCAGTGGACTTTCAGCAATCATTCAAGCCAATAGAGCAATAAAGGCTGGCGACGGTGATTTGTTTATTTCGGGGGGCGTTGAAAATATGACCCGCGGGCCGTACGTGGTTGCAAAGCCTTCTTCTGCTTTTGGAACCGATGCCAAAATGTACGATTCTAGTTTTGGATGGCGTTTTGTAAACCCAAAAATGGCCGAAATGTATGGGACAGACGGAATGGGAAATACGGCTGAAAATTTGGTAGAAAAGCATCATATTAATCGTGAAGACCAAGATGCATTTTCCTATAATTCCCAGATGAAGGCCGCAAAAGCACAAAAAAGCGGACGTTTGGCGAAAGAAATTGTAACTGTGGAAATTCCCCAGCGCAAAAAAGATCCAATTATTTTTAAAGATGATGAATTCATTCGTCCCGAAACTACAAAAGAAGTTTTGGCGAAATTGCGTCCAGCCTTCAAAAAAGATGGTAGTGTAACCGCAGGAAATTCTTCAGGATTGAATGACGGAGCCGCTGCAACCATTATCGCTTCGGAAGATGCCGTTAAAAAATATAATCTCAAACCAATTGCAAGAATTGTATCTTCTGCAGTAGTTGGCGTAGAACCACGAATTATGGGCATCGGCCCTGTGGAAGCTTCAAATAAAGCTTTAAAAAAGGCAGGTTTGAAAATGGAAGATATGGACGTTATTGAACTAAACGAGGCATTCGCTTCCCAAGCTTTGGCATGTATTCGCGAATGGGGATTGAAAGATGATGATCCTCGAATCAATCCAAACGGTGGTTCAATCGCTATTGGCCACCCGCTTGGGGTTACTGGAGCGCGTCTCGCTTATTCTGCGGCTTTGGAATTGCAGGAACAAAACAAACGCTATGCGCTAATAACAATGTGTGTGGGTGTTGGGCAAGGATATGCAGCTATTATTGAGCGAGTTTAAAAGATTGTTTTCCGCTTCAATGTGGATTATCTAAAAAAGTAAGAATGAAAAAATTACAGAATTACATAACAGGACAATGGGTTGAAGGTAAAGGCGAAGGTGTACCAATGCACGATGCCATTACCGGCGAAATCATTGCCCTTTCAGATACTGAAGGACTGGACTTTGCTGAAATCCTGCAATACGGAAGAACAAAAGGAGGAGAAGTACTTCGAAAAATGACCTTTCAGGAGCGTGGAAATATGCTAAAATCCCTAGCGCTTTATTTGGTAAAGAAGAAAGCCGATTTCTATGAAATAAGCTACAGAACGGGTGCTACCAAAGTAGATAGTTGGATTGATATTGAAGGTGGTTTCGGAAATCTTTTTGCCAATGCTTCTCTCAGAAAATTATTTCCCAATCAATCCTATCACGTTGAAGGCGAACCTATAGATTTGTCACGAGGTGGTCGTTTTATGGCACATCACATTATGGTTCCAAAACGTGGGGTTGCCATTCATATAAATGCTTTTAATTTTCCTGTTTGGGGAATGCTTGAAAAGTGCGCCGTAAACTGGATGGCAGGAGTTCCCGCCGTTGTAAAACCTGCTACAAACACATCCTTTTTAACCGAAGCAGTAGTTCGTGAAATCATCGCCTCCGGAATACTACCTGAAGGCGCATTGCAATTAATTTCAGGCTCGGCACGAACTATTCTCGATACCGTGGAATCCCAGGATGTGGTTACGTTCACTGGTTCGGCAACGACAGGTAGAATGTTGAAAGCTCACAAAAGAATTATTCAGGAATCGGTTCCTTTCACTATGGAAGCTGATAGTCTAAATGCTTCCATTTTGGGGGAAGATGCCGTTCCCGGAACTCCAGAATTCGATCTTTTCATTAAAGAAGTTCGAAATGAAATGACTGTAAAATGCGGACAGAAATGTACCGCCATTCGACGCGTTATCGTTCCGGAAAATTTGATAGAAGACGTCCAAATTGCGCTCGGAAAAGCGCTTTCAAAAGTAACTATTGGCGATCCGCGTTTAAAAGAAGTTAGAATGGGATCATTGGTAAGTCTGGATCAAGTGAAGGAAGTAAGGGAGCGAGTTCAAGAATTGTCCAAAACTGCAACTATTGTTTATGGCGATTTAGATAAAATAGACGTCATAGGTGCCGATGCTAAAAAAGGAGCTTTCTTGGCTCCAATTTTACTCAGAGAAGATAACCCATTTAAAAATCTAGCGGTTCATGAGACGGAAGCTTTTGGTCCTGTGAGTACCATTATGCCATATAAAAATTTAGACGAAGCAATCACTTTAGCCCAAATGGGGAAAGGCTCGTTGGTTTCTTCTATTGCCACAAATGATGATAAAATTGCGAAGGAGTATGTAATTAATGCAGCTTCCCACCACGGACGGATTTTAGTGTTAAACCGCGAAAGTGCCAAAGAAAGCACAGGTCACGGTTCGCCACTTCCGTATTTAGTTCACGGAGGTCCGGGACGTGCCGGCGGTGGCGAGGAAATGGGCGGAGTACGTGGTATAAAACACTATATGCAACGTACAGCCATTCAAGGTTCACCAACTACTTTAACCGAAATTACAGGAATTTATCAGGCAAACGCAAAATATAAAGAAGCAGACCAACATCCTTTTAAATATCATTGGGAAGACATCGAGCCTGGAATGTCCTTGAAAACTCATAATCGTACTCTTACGGATACAGATATTATAAATTTCGCCAATCTTACTTGGGATCATTTTTATGCACATACAGATATTACTTCTTTAGACGGAAGCATTTTCGAAAAGCGAACTGCTCACGGTTATTTCATCATTGCAGCAGCGGCGGGATTATTTGTTTATCCAAATAAAGGCCCGGTAGCTGCAAATTACGGTTTGGAAGATTGTCGATTCTTACGTCCGTTGTATCACAACGATACTATTTATGTGCGTTTAACGTGTAAACAAAAAGTAGATCGCGATGTCGCTTCTGCTGAACATCCCAGCGGGATTGTTAAATGGTTTGTTGAGGTTTTTGACGCAGAAGATGAGTTGGTGGCGGTTGCAACAATTTTGACAATGGTTCAAAAGAAACAAGAGGTTTTTGTTGAAATGACCGATGAAAAAATTCAGGAATCTTTGAACAAGCTATCCGAAGAAACCAAGCCAAAATGGGGCGTTATGACACCGCAACATATGTTGGAACATATGGAATACACTTATAAAATTGCTTCTGGAAAAATTCAAGACTTTGAGGTTTCAACACCTGAAAAGTATTTGGAAAAAGTTCACGCCAGTCTTTATAACTATGATAAGTTTCCAAAAAACTCTCAATTCCCACAGTTGGAAAAAGATATTTTGGATACTTTAAAGTATACTGATTTAGCAACTGCGAAGGAGAAATTTCTTGAAGAAAGAGAAGCTTATAAAACCTATTTCAAAGAAAATCCAGATGCCAAATTAAACAATCTGGTTTTTGGCGAATTGAATCGTTATGAATGGTATTTGATGGAGCGCAAGCATTTGAATCATCATTTCGAGCAATTCGGATTACTGTAATTTAAAACCGAAAAATGTAAAATTAAAAATGTAAAAGTTAATTCGAATGATACTTTTACATTTAAAATTTATTATTTAAAAATGGATAAACCACACGTAAACATAAATACAGAAAATGGAATCGCAACCATCGAATTCTTCCACCCAGCGCATAATAGCCTGCCAGGAGATTTGTTAGCGAAACTTGCAAATACAATCACTGAAGCTGGAAATAATGAAGATGTAAAAGTTATTATTCTGAAAAGCGGCGGCGACAGAACATTCTGTGCAGGTGCTAGTTTTACTGAACTTATAAATATCAACGATGCTGAAACTGGAAAAATATTTTTCAGCGGATTTGCAAACGTAATCAACGCAATGCGGAAATGTCCAAAATTCATCATTGGAAGAATTCAAGGGAAAACTGTTGGCGGTGGAGTTGGCGTTGCATCTGCGACTGATTATTGTTTTGCAACAAAGTTTTCAGCAATCAAGCTAAGTGAATTAAATGTCGGAATCGGCCCATTTGTAGTTGGCCCCGCAGTAGAACGCAAACTTGGTCTTAGCGCGATGAGCCAAATAGCCATTGATGCCAATACTTTTTACAGTGCAGAATGGGCAATGCAGAAAGGTCTTTTCAATCAAGTTTTTGAAAGTATTGAAGTTATGGATGCGGCGGTAGCATCATTCGCTGCAAATCTTTGTACTTACAACCCCGAAGCAATGAGGGAGATGAAGAAAGTATTTTGGAGTGGAACGGAAGATTGGGATGAATTACTTGCGGAAAGAGCTGTGATTTCAGGAAGATTGGTTTTGAGTGATTTTACAAAAGAGACGCTAAAGAGATTTGAGTAAATAGTTTAGAATATCCCAATTAAAATTTTTATAAAGTTCAATAAATTTGTGAGAAATGAATGAAAAAAAAATAAATACACAACTTGAAAATCTTCGCAATCATGGTTGGACTAGTATGGACTTTAGAAATTGTGGATTAACTCATTTTCCCGATGAGTTATTTAAGAACCCTAACATCGTTTATATTGACTTAGGAAATGACAATGATATTGATGAAAAATATAGAAATAAAATAGATGAAATCCCCGATGATATTAGTAAGATTAATCGACTTGCTAAACTTAATTTAGAAAATAATTCCCTATTAAAGATTAGTGACAAATTAGCCACCTTACCAAGGTTGAAAGATCTAAATCTAAGAAATAATAATCTTAAACATTTACCGGAAAAGGTTGCTAATATGACTCAATTAAGTGTGTTAGAAATCTCGGGAAATCCATTCGATATTCTACCTCCAGAAATTGCTTCACAAGGTATTGATTCAATTCGAAATTTTTTTCAAGAATTAAAAGATCCTGATTATTTATATGAAGTTAAATTAATAATGGTGGGTGAAGGAAGAGTTGGAAAAACATCTTTATCTAATGCTTTAACTGATAAAAATTTTTCTTTAGAGGATGAAAAATCAACCGAAGGTATTAATATTCTCCAATGGAACATTCCTAATGATGAAGTCATAAAATACAATGACGCCATAAAAAGAGATTTATTGATAAATATTTGGGATTTTGGTGGGCAAGAGATTTACCATTCAACTCACCAGTTTTTTCTCACAAAAAGATCATTGTACCTATTATTAACTGAATCTAGGAAAGAAGATAGTCATGAAGATTTTTTTTATTGGCTAAATATAATTAAAATGTTAGGTGATAAAAGCCCTGTATTAATGGTGCTTAACAAATGCGACCAACCTATAAAAGATTTACCTATAAAGGAATATAAAAATACTTTTGACAATATTCTTGACTTTGATAAAATTTCGTTAGTTAACTGTGAACCTCATTTAACAAATTTGAATTTATTTAGGAATAAGGTAATTAAGATAGCAGCAAATTTACCCCATATTGGAAATCCTCTTCCGAAGGTTTGGGTAGACATAAGAAGAGAAATTGAAAATTTAAAATCTAATGGCAAAAATTTTATTCATCTTGAAGAATTCGAAGAATTATGTAGAACTTACTATCTCTCTCAAGAAAGGTCAGAATTTCTTTCAGATTTTTTTCATGATTTAGGAGTATTCCTTCATTTTAGAAATGATATTATCCTAAAACGGGTCATATTTTTAAACCATGAATGGGTTACCAAAGGTGTATATAAAATTCTTGACGATCCTATAGTAATTGAAAATAGAGGGGTATTTACAGGTCAGGATATTGAAAGAATTTGGAAAGATTCTGAACATAAACCTAGGACTGTTGAGCTTATTTCATTAATGAAAAACACAAAGTTTGATCTGTGTTTCGAAGTAAGCGCGGAGAAATATTTAGTTCCAAGATTACTACCAGTCGATCAAATTGAATTTGAGTGGAACGATAGTTTGACTACTGCAAAATTTGAGTTTAGATATAAGTTTATGCCAAAAGGAATTTTAGCAAGGTTAATCGTTAAGATGAATGAAGATATTTATGAGAATAATTATTGGAGATATGGTGTTAAACTTAATTTCGATAACACTTTTGCACTTGTTAGAGAATATTATTTTGAAAACAAAATCACTATAAGCTTATTTGGAGATTCAGTAAAGGAATATTTATTTGCTATTAGAAAGTCTTTTGCTGCAATTCATGACGATTATAATGATTTAGAAATTAAAGAAATGGTTCCATGTATTTGTAGCTATTGTGAAAAAAACAAACACCCCCATTTTTTCCCTTATAAAGTACTAAAGAAATATGAAATTAGTGGTAAGTCGAAAATTGTTTGTGATGAGTCCGTGGAAGATGTTGATATTAATGTTCTTTTAATTAATTATGGTAGAGAAATAGGAAAACGAAAAATGATCGTTTGCGAAAATTTAAATGCTGGAATTCTAAATTCATTAGGGTTTTTAAATATTGATTTTTTACCCGAAAAAGATAGTTATACGGTATTTGGAAGAGTTCAATCTGATACCGATATAATAGGTATTAGAGATAAAGATTTTATTTTAGAATCTGAGAAAAAATCAATAGAAGCTGATTTTCCGAACTACTGTATTTTAGATTTTTATTGTATTGAAAATTATTTATATCATCCAGAAAATGTTGAAAAATTACTATCGGAAGGATTTGAAAGGGAAAAATATATTGAAAGTATAATAGAAGATAAGAATGTAAATTTGCTGAAAATTGCAAGTAAGCTTAATAGAGCAAGGAGTACTTTTTTTGAACTTAAAATTCATGGTGAAAAATATAGAGATGAAAAAAATTCAGAAAAAATATTAGATAAACTAAGGAGTGACAATTTTTCAGATTTTTATGAATATTTCAATATGAAAGATTACAACAAAGCATATTTAAATAAATTTAATTTGACTCAAGATGTTCTTTCTTCTACTACTTGGTTTAAGTCTAAAATAGAAGATTTGATAAATAAAAAAATTAACGTGATTAAATAAACCATTAAAATTATCCTGATTTTATAGACTAAAAGGGTTTTTCAGTTTTAATATGAGGAAATATGTTTTTAGTTCATACCATTTAAATTATGATTTATTCTTTCAAAGGACATATTCCAGTAATCCACGAATCCAGTTTCGTCCATCCATTGGCGGCTGTTACAGGAAACGTGATTATTGGGAAAAACTGCTACATCGGTCCAGGTGCTGCCATTCGCGGTGATTGGGGTGAGATTATTTTAGAAGATGGCGTGAATGTACAAGAAAATTGCACCATTCATATGTTTCCTGGGAAAAGTATAGTTTTGAAAGAAAGCGCGCATGTTGGGCACGGAGCAGTGATTCACGGAGCCAATTTGGGCAGAAATTGTTTGATAGGGATGAACAGCGTAATAATGGACGATGCCGAAATTGGTGATGAATGTATCGTTGGTGCAATGAGTTTTGTGAAAGCAGAAGAGAAATTTCCAAAACGAAAATTGATTGTTGGGAACCCCGCAAAAGCAATAAAAGATATTTCGGATGAAATGATTGCTTGGAAAACTGCCGGAACTAGATTATACCAACAATTACCAACGGACTGCCATGAAAGTTTAAGAGAGGTGGAGCCATTGCGTGAAATTCCTCAGACTCGACCAGTTCAGGAAGATTTTTATAAAACTTTGAAAGATTTTAGAGCAAAGAACCAAGAATAAAGACCGATGTCTCCCCGAGCGCAGTCGAGGGTTCATTTGAAAGATATATATTGATTAGTACACAAAAGCACTTCGACAGCCCTTCGACTGCGCTCAGGACAGGCTGCTCATTGTGACATTTATAGAAAATGCAAAAAACAGAATTTAAAATGCCCAAAATGGGCGAGAGCATTAGCGAAGGAACCATCATCGAGTGGCACGTAAACGAGGGCGATACCTTTAATGAAGGCGATATACTTTTAGAAGTAGCCACCGATAAAGTGGATAATGAAGTGCCTGCACCGTCTTCAGGAAAAATGCTTCAACATAAATATAAAGCGCAAGATGTTGTTCCTGTTGGGGATGTGATAGCTATTTTAGAGCTTTCAGGAGAAAAGGGGATTTCGAAATCTCCAAAAATCACTACTGAAAAAACTGTTGCGAAGGATATAACTTCCGAAAAACCCAAAGCACAAAAACAAGCTTCAAAACCTGCTTCATTTAAAGTAAACGAGAACGTTTTTATTTCGCCTTTGGTTGATGCTATTGCTCGTAAAAATCATATTAGTTACGAAGAGCTTGCAAGAATTTCGGGAACAGGAAAAGATGGCCGTTTGCGTAAAAGTGATGTTTCAGAATATCTGGAATTGGGTCGTCCATTTCAGTTTGCGCAAGCAGTTTCTGAGGCTTCTGGTTTTCAAATTCCCGACTTAAAATTCGACAAAGGAAAAGGCAAAATTGTTGAAATGGACAGAATGCGCCAAATGATTGCGGACCATATGGTTTTCAGCAAACACACTTCGCCTCACGTTACCGCATACGTAGAAGCAGATTTGACCGAAATGGTAACTTGGCGAAACAAAAACAAAGATGCTTTTCAAAAAAAGCACAGTGAAAAACTTACGTTCACGCCACTATTTATTGAATGTGTTGCAAAGGCAATTAAAGATTTTCCAATGATAAATTCCACGCTTGATGGAAAAAATATTATTGTAAAAGACGAAATAAACATTGGTATGGCAACGGCACTGCCTTCAGGAAATTTGATTGTTCCCGTAGTAAGAAATGCCGATAAAAAAGATTTAAAAGAATTAGCTCAAGCCACCAACGAATTGGTTGGAAAATCTCGAGACAACAAATTGAAAGCTGACGATACCAAAGGAAGTACCTTCACAATTAGTAATGTGGGAACTTTCGGAAGTTTAATGGGAACGCCTATAATCAACCAACCAGAAGCGGCAATTTTAGCAATTGGAATCATTAAAAAAAGAGCTGAGGTGATGGAACGCGAAGATGGTGATTCTATTGAAATAAGACAGATGATGTACCTTTCACTTTCCTTCGATCATAGAATAGTTGATGGATATTTAGCGGGTTCTTTTTTACGAAGAATTGCAGATTATATGGAGAAATTTGATTCAAAAAGAAAAATTTAAAAATGTTTGGTCGAGCGTAGTCGAGACCTCATTAATAATAAATAAGTGAATATTTCAAAAGATATATTAAAAAAAGCATTCAAAAATCTAGTCACCGCAAAAGCGATGACTGAGATTTATGAAGAAAATTTCAAAACCGTTTCAAAATATGTGCACGCTACTTCGCGCGGACATGAGGTGATCCAGATAGCCTTGGGAATGCAACTCCTACCACAGGATTATGCTTTTCCGTATTATCGCGATGATTCTATGTTGCTGGCAATCGGTATGAAACCCTATGAGCTGATGCTTCAGGTGTTGGCAAAGAAAGATGATCCATTTTCTGGCGGAAGAACTTATTATTGTCACCCAAGTTTACGTGATGACAACAAACCAAAAATTCCGCATCAAAGTTCAGCCACGGGAATGCAAGCCATTCCAGCAACGGGCGTTGCGATGGGGTTTTGGTATAAAGAATCTTTTAAAACTGAATTCAAAAATGAAACTTCCGAACTTCCCATTGTTGTATGTTCCTTGGGAGATGCTTCAGTGACCGAAGGTGAGATTGCCGAAGCCTTTCAAATGGCCGCTTTAAAACAGTTGCCAATTCTCTATTTAGTGCAAGATAACGGTTGGGACATTTCAGCAAATGCTGCAGAAACACGTGCCCAGAACGCTTTTGAATATGCAGCAGGTTTTCACGGATTGGAAGCAGTTACAATTGACGGAACCGATTTTGAAGAAAGTTACAACACTATTCAGGATGTAATTTCAAAAATCCGAAAAGAAAGAAGACCATTTTTGGTACATGCAAAAGTTCCGTTGCTGAACCATCACACTTCCGGCGTTCGCATGGAATTTTATCGCGATGATTTAGATGAAGCGAGAACCCGCGATCCATATCCAAAGTTGAAAAAACTTTTGATTGAAAATGGTTTTTCAGAAAAAGAGCTTTCAGACATTGAAAAAATTGCAAGAAAGGAAGTTGTTGAGAGTTTGGAAAAAGCTTTAAAAGCCGAAGATCCAAAACCAGAAGATTTATTTACGCATGATTTCGCTCCAACCGAAATTACTGAAGAAGTTGGCGAACGTTCTCCAAAAGGTGGCGAAAAAGTAGTGATGGTAGATTGTGCGCTGTTCGCAATTGAAGAATTAATGGCGAAACACAAGGAATGTTTATTATACGGTCAAGATGTTGGTGCACGTTTGGGTGGCGTTTTTCGTGAAGCAGCAACACTAGCACAGAAATTTGGCGACAATCGTGTTTTTAATACGCCAATTCAAGAAGCATTTATTGTAGGGAGTACCGTCGGGATGAGTGCGGTGGGCTTAAAACCAATCGTAGAAGTTCAATTTGCGGATTATATTTGGCCGGGACTCAACCAACTTTTCACTGAAGTAAGCCGAAGCTGTTATCTTTCAAATGGAAAATGGCCAGTTTCAATGATTTTACGTGTGCCAATTGGTGCATACGGAAGTGGTGGGCCTTATCATTCTTCTTCCGTGGAAAGTGTGGTGACAAATATTCGCGGGTTGAAAATTGCCTATCCAAGTAACGGCGCCGATTTAAAAGGTTTGCTGAAAGCAGCATATTACGACCCCAATCCCGTTGTGATTTTTGAACACAAAGGGTTGTATTGGAGTAAAGTGAAAGGAACCAAAGGAGCAACTTCAGTAATGCCTGCAGAAGATTATATTTTGCCTTTCGGAAAAGCTTGGGTTTTACAGGAAATCTGGAAACAGGAAGAAGAGGAAACTCTTTCTATTATTACTTATGGAATGGGTGTGCACTGGGCAATGAACGCTTCAGAAGAACTTGGAATGCAGGATAAAATTGAAGTTGTGGATCTTCGAACGCTTCATCCTTTGGATTATGAAACTGTTTTCAAAAGCGTAAAAAAGTGCGGAAAATGTTTAGTCGTAACCGAAGAACCTTCGGAAAATGGTTTTTCAAGAGGCTTGCAGGGAAGAATTCAGGAGGAATGTTTTCAGCAATTGGATGCACCCGTAATGCTAATAGGTTCTGAAAATATGCCAGCTATTCCACTAAATTCTACTTTGGAAGAAACCATGATTCCTTCTACTGAAAAAGTGAAGAAAAAGATTTTGGAAGTTTTGAACTATTGATTTTCCGTAACTTGTGTTCCGAAATTTAAAATCTATGATTTTTCGTCTCATTTTATTTCTATTGCTAGTCCAAACAGTGGTTGCCCAAGAAGGCGTTTCCGTTTTGATGGACAGTTTGGCGCAAACTTCTTCTGAAAGTGGAAGGGCCAGATGGAGCATGGAAATTGCAGCAAAGTTGGCCAATGACGACTGGGAGCGGGCACTTAATTATATGGATGTTGCAAAAGAAAGTGCTATAAAATCTGATTCTGAAAAAACCGTGGCGGATTTTTATAAATCACTTGGTAATATTTATTTTACGAAAGACGCGTTGGACATTGCCTTGGAGCATTATTTAAAGGCTTATGAATTCTACGAAAGTCACCCAGATTCAGACCGATTTAAACTGGAAAATAATCTCGCCATTGTCTATGCGCGTACTGATAATAATGAAAAGGCATTATTTTATTTCAGAAAAGTTTACAATTCCCAAAAGGAGAAAAGCGACACTTTAAATTTGGCTAAAATTCTCAATAATATGGGAAGTCTTTTTTTGGATAGGGAAGTAGATTCGTCTTTGGTATATTTTAAAAAGTCGCTTCAGCTTTCTCAAAACATAGCTGATCCAGATTTAAAAATGTTTCTCCATACTAATCTTGCTCGCTGCTATGTGCGGAAAGAAAATCCAAATATGGCAAAAATGTATTTTAAAGAAGCCATTGCAGATGTGGATAAGGGTGTTAACCCTCGAGGTGCTGCGTGGTTGTATAATGAACTTTCAGAATTTTATTTAAACGCCAAAATACCTGATTCCGTGGTCTATTTTGCAGAAAAGGCGGTAAAAAATTTGGACAGTGTAGCTCCCTTTGGTTTTGAACAGCAACGAGCTGTAGGCTTTCTTTACAAAGGCTATATCGGTAAAGGTGATTTTGAAAAAGCATCTACCTATTTTGAAAAATATTGTGCCATTGGTGATACCTTGAATTTGGAAGACAAACGGGTAAATGTAGAGAAATTACTTATTGGGGAAGAATATCGGAATAAGGAAAAAATTAGGGAGCTGGAGGAAAGTAAAAGGCAATCGCGCAACTACATTATTCTTTTGGGGCTCATTACGCTTTTATTAATATTGGGCATGCTTTTGTACCGTTTTCGTAATAAACTGAAACGCGCCGAACTTGAAAAACAATTAGCAACAGCCAAACAAACGGAATTGAACACAAACCTCCAGCTAAAGAACAAAGAGCTTATTGGGAAAGCAATGGTGGAAATGCACCGTACCGAAATAATAGAGGATATTTTAAATGATTTAAAAGAAATAAAACTTAAAGCGGCAAAAAAAGAAACTCAAAACGCCATAGATTATATAGCTAAACGTTTAAAGCGTGATACTTCAACCAATATATGGGAAGAATTTGAACTTCGGTTTGAGCAAGTACACGAATCATTTTATGAAAACTTAACTGAAAAACATCCTGATTTAACTTCTCGCGACAAGAGGCTTTGTGCGCTTCTAAAACTAAATCTTACTTCAAAAGAAATTGCTCAAATTGCTGGATTGTCTTCAAAATCTGTTGAGAATGCCCGAACAAGGCTTCGAAAAAAGCTAGATATAACCAATTTACATACAGATTTGTCTGCATATTTATCCAATTTCGGATAACATATTCTACATTTTTTAAATTTCAAATAAAAATTAAATAATTGACAATCAATATTTTAATTAAAATTGAGTGGTAATGCTATGGGTCTTTTTTTGGGTTGAGTGTTTTTGATAGGGTAAAAGATTATGCGCAACTAAGATCAAGCTATACTTTTGAAATGTCCAAAAAACAAATCTAAAACTAAAAGCATTTTAATCTGGACATTCGATCTGACCTTTAAAAAACCAAAATCTAAGGCAGGTCAAAAAGTTTTATACCCAAAACTATTGCAATGAAACATAAATTGAAAGAAAAAACCATTTTGGACAAACTGTTGGAAAACAATACGAACAAAAAAAATGCTTTGAAAAAAATAATTCAAGAATTGGACAAAAAACAAAGCACAACTAGCAAGACAAACTAAAACCAAAATAATGAAAGCAATTTTTACAATTATCTGTTTTTTATCAATCTTTATTGCCTCTGCACAATGGACAACCGATACGGATGCAAATACACTGGTCGCTGATTCTGGAGAACTGGATGTGCAAGCTCGTGGCACTTCTGACGGCCAAACCTATGTAGTGTCATGGAAAAACGTTGGTGCGCCAACAAACATCGAACTGCGTTTACAAGTGATGGATGCGGATGGTAACCAAACATTGGGCAGTGATGGCATATTGGTTAGTGATCAATTACCTATGAGTACTTTTACCGTAATTATGAACACCGTGGTTGATGCGGATGATAATCTTTATGTAGGCGTTACCGGAACGCAAGACTTTTCGGCATATGCTTTTAAAATTGACTCTGAAGGCAACCAGCTTTGGGGTGCCAATGGTATTAATCTGGGTACAGGAGTGCCTGTTACTATATTGCCACTATCTTCTGGAGAAGCCATTGTTTCATGGCACGATTCAGGTGCTGCTGTTATGCAAAAATATGATGCTAATGGAACGGCCGTATGGCCAACTACTAAAACCATAGGTTCTGGAAATACTGTAGCTGCAAATATATTTGAACTTTCCGGGAATGATTTTGAAGTAGTTTATCATTCTGTTTTAAGCGGAATAAACTCTTTTTTATATGCACAACGTTATGATACAGATGGAAATCCAGTATGGGCAAACGCCATACAAATCGCTGACAGAGCCACTGCTTTTAATCGGTCTTATACAGGTCTGCAGGATGGCGATCTAGTTTATATGGGCTATTTTGCTTCAGCCGGAACACGTTTTGACTCCTATTTACAGCGAATAAATCCTGATGGAACGTTGCCTTGGGGCGTAAACGGTTCAGACTTCGACACAAATGAAACCGATTATGAAATGGACACTGAAATTGCTTTTCAAGCAGGTTCACAATATATTTGGGCTGTTTCAACTTATACCAGCCCTAACCAAAGTGAGCGCGGTGAGTATGTTCAAAAATTTGACAAAGCTTCTGGTGCGCGTGAATTTACCGATAATGCAAAAGTAGTTTTTCCAATAGGAGGAGACAAGGTTCATGCCGGGTCACTCAGCCTAAGAAATAATACCCCACTTTTCTTAATGGAAGAAGGAGAAAACAACGGAGTTGCACCTACCACTCTGCACGCTGTGTACTTGGACGAAAACGGTGCGTTTGAATGGTTAGAGGAAACCCGTCCTGTAGCTACTTTCGCAGCTGCCAAAGTAAGAGTGAATTTCACGAAAGAAGGAAATATGCAGAATGTAGCAGTTTTTGCTGAAGACAAAGGAACCGGCATGAAAGTTTATGCTCAAAATGTTTTGGATGATACCGTAGGAATTGAAGAATTTTCGAATGCTTCAATATTCTTTGCAAACCCTGTAAAAGATGAAATGCTTATAAAAAGTAATTCCTCAATTCAAGCAATCTCAATATTCAATGTTTTGGGACAACAATTGTTTAGTGCCAAATATAATAGTGAAAAGGAAACCAATATCAATACTCAAAACTGGACTTCAGGAATTTATTTCATGAACGTTTTAACGAATGAAGGGATGCAAAAAGGAATAAAACTGATTAAACAGTAAACTTATATTTATCCCCAATTGTTGAAGGCCTTTCCAGAACTTATTTTGGGGAGGCTTTTTTTAAACCCCCTAGTATGATCATTTTTACTTCTTCATCGCTCCAGGTGGATATTCTGCTAAAATTTTAGAAACAATTTCACGAATGCGCTCTTCCTTTTTCTCCATACTGCTAGTCACTAAATCGGCACTTCCCATACCTTGCCAAACCAGATTATTGGTTTTTGCATCAATCAAATCTATGTAAAGTGTACCTTCCGTAGAGCGGGAAACATTGCTGCCGCCATAATAACCTCCGTAATACCAAGGGCTCCAGCCCCAACCGTAACCAAAATTGTTGTTGTAAACGTCTATCCGCTCACGCTCTTTGGTGAATATACTAACCAACAAATCAGGAGTCTCAGATTTTGTCATTCCCTTCATTGTAAGATTTTCTTCAATTGCGCGAAGAATGCGTTTTTTGTCCAAATCGCTGATTTCGGCTTTGTCTATTCCCGGCTTAAAAAAGGCGAAGGAATTGTACTGATTAAAATTAGCTTCTTTATCGAAATCTGTCGCCACGCGAACGGTGGAGCAGGAAGCGAATACAAAAAGCAATAGCAAGGGTAGGAATTTAAGTGCTTTCATAATGCAATTTTTTTAAGTTGAAGCAAATGTTTTGGCATTTGCGGTTTTTCCTTTAAAGTTAAAGAAATTTATTTGAAAAGATTGTCATCAACGAAATTTGGAAGTGTAACTTTTAAATGCGGATTGTTTTCCATTGCGCGTTTTATAGCGAAAACAGCTTCTTCATTTCGCGCCCAACTGCGTCGTGCAATTCCATTATTTACATCCCAGAAAAGCATGTTTTCCAAACGTCGTTGTGCATCCTCACTACCATCAAGAACCATTCCGAAACCGCCGTTTATCACTTCGCCCCAGCCTACGCCACCTCCATTGTGAATACTGACCCACGTAGCCCCGCGAAAGCTATCGCCAATTACATTTTGGATGGCCATATCGGCGGTAAATCTACTTCCATCGTAAATGTTTGAAGTTTCCCGATATGGCGAATCGGTGCCCGAAACATCGTGATGGTCGCGCCCTAAAATAACCGGACCAATTTTTCCTTCAGAAATCGCTTTGTTGAAAGCGGAAGCAATCTGCAAACGCCCATCAGAATCTGCATAAAGAATACGGGCTTGTGAACCCACCACCAATTTATTTTCCTGCGCACCTTTTATCCAAGTAATGTTGTCCTGCATCTGCTGTTGGATTTCTTTTGGTGAATTTTTCATTAAATCTTCCAAAACTTTACAGGCTATTTCATCCGTTTTTTGAAGATCTTCTGTCTTGCCAGAAGCACATACCCAGCGGAAAGGTCCGAAGCCATAATCGAAACACATCGGTCCCATTATGTCTTGAACATAGGAAGGATATCTAAATTCTTTGCTTTTATCATCGGAAAGAACAGCTGCTCCCGCACGCGAGGCTTCCAATAAAAAAGCATTTCCGTAATCGAAAAAGTATGTGCCTTTTGCTGTATGCTTGTTGATGGCATCAACTTGACGACGCAGACTTCGCTGTACTTCTTTTTTAAATTGTTCCGGATTAGTGGCCATCATTTCGTTGGCTTCCTCATAGGTTAACCCAACTGGATAATAGCCGCCAGCCCAAGGATTGTGCAGGGAGGTTTGATCGCTTCCCAAATCGATTTTAATATTTTCTTCAGCAAATTTCTCCCAAACTTCAACCACATTTCCATCGTATGCTATAGAAACGGTTTCTTTATTCTCGATTGCTTCTATAACACGTTTTGAAAGCGCATCTAAATCTGAAATCACTTCGTCAACCCAACCTTGACTTTGTCTAGTTTCAGTAGCTTTTTTGTTCACTTCGGCGCACACAGTTACGCAGCCTGCGATATTTCCCGCTTTGGGTTGTGCGCCGCTCATTCCGCCAAGACCGGAGGTTAGGAACAAACCGCCTTTTGTTTCTTTTTTAATTTTTCTGAAACCATTCAAAACAGTAATTGTAGTTCCGTGCACAATTCCCTGCGGGCCAATGTACATATAACTTCCCGCTGTCATTTGGCCGTATTGCGTCACGCCCAGCGCATTGAATTTTTCCCAATCATCAGGCTTTGAATAATTCGGAATCATCATTCCGTTCGTTACAACCACTCTAGGCGCGTCTTTATGTGAAGGAAATAAACCCATTGGATGCCCAGAATACACTGCCAAAGTCTGCTCGTCAGTCATCTCCGAAAGATATTTCATGACTAAAAGATACTGCGCCCAATTTTGAAAAACCGCGCCATTTCCACCATAAGTAATAAGCTCATGCGGATGTTGCGCTACGGCATAATCCAAGTTGTTTTGGATCATTAACATTATTGCTTTTGCCTGATTAGATTTTCCTGGATATTCGTCAACGGGTCGCGCAAATATCTTGTACTCGGGACGAAAACGGTACATATAAATTCGACCGTATTTTTCAAGTTCATCACTAAACTCGGGTAGGAGCGTGGCGTGATGTTTTGGCTCAAAATACCGAAGTGCATTGCGCAAAGCCAGTTCTTTTTCTTCTTTTGAAAGAATATCTTTCCGCTTTGGCGCGTGATTAATAGATGGGTCGTAAGGTTTCTTTTCTGGCAAAATTGAAGGAATACCTTGTTGTATTTGTTCTTTAAAAGTCATTTTCCAAATATATTTTTATTGATGCTTTCCAGTTTTTTTATCAAATCCATATGGACAATGACGGCAACCACTTTCACAGCAATAGCCGCGTTTTAAATGATATTGCTCCGTAAAGCATTTGTATCCTTCAGGGGTAAGGTAATAATCACCTTCTTCGAGCTCTATTTTTTTCTTTGGGAAAAGCATCTTACAAAAGTAAGGATTTCAATGCTGAAAGTTTTAAAATAGAACCAAATCCAATGTTTCGGTATTTAAGCTTTAAATTTGCAAAATCAATAATACAGAAATGACAAAACACAAAGCCGGATTCGTAAACATCATAGGAAACCCAAACGTAGGCAAAAGCACCCTGATGAATGCTTTTGTGGGCGAACGACTTTCAATAATCACTTCCAAAGCACAAACCACACGTCACCGTATTTTGGGAATTGTGAATGGCGACGATTTTCAAGTTCTTTTAAGCGATACACCTGGAATTATTAAACCAGCTTATCAGTTACAGGAAAGTATGATGGATTTTGTGAAATCTGCTTTTGAGGATGCTGATATTTTGTTGTATCTGGTTGAATTGGGCGAAAAGGAATTGAAGGATGAAGCGTTTTTCAATAAAATAACCAATTCCAAGATTCCAGTCTTACTTCTCATAAATAAAATTGATATAGGCAATGAAGGCTTGCTTTCCGAAGCGCTTAAACTTTGGCAGGAAAAAGTTCCGAATGCTGAAATTTTCGCTATTTCTGCGCTTAAAAATTTTGGAGTGCCCGAAGTTTTCAATCGAATTATAGAATTGCTTCCAGAGTCGCCAGCGTTTTATCCTAAAGACCAACTGACCGATAAACCCGAACGGTTTTTTGTGAACGAAGCCATTCGCGAAAAAATATTGATTCACTATAAAAAAGAAATTCCTTATTCCGTAGAAATTGATACTGAGGAATTTTTTGAAGATGAAACCATCATCCGCATCCGCAGTGTGATTATGGTGGAGCGTGAAACCCAAAAAGGAATTATTATTGGACACAAAGGTTCTGCCTTAAAACGAGTCGGCACCGAAGCCCGAAAGGATTTGGAAAAATTCTTCGGAAAGCAAATCCACCTAGAACTTTATGTAAAAGTCAACAAAAATTGGCGTAGTGACGAACGGCAGTTGCGTAGGTTTGGGTACAACAATAAAAAATGATTTATTTTATTCTCTTTATTGGCTTAGTGTCTTTTTCGGTTTACGCATTCATTCAAAATAAAAAACGTCCCATACAGCCTTTCCCCGAACATTGGAAAGAACTTTTAAATGAACATGTTCACTTTTACAGGGAACTTTCCATTGCCGAAAAGGAAACGTTCCGCCAGCGAATGATGCTTTTTTTAAGTGAAGTATATATTGAAGCTGTTGACACGGAAATAGAAGATTTAGATAAAGTGCTTATTGCCGCCAGTGCGGTCATTCCCGTTTTCGGATTCAAGGAATGGCATTATAATAATCTTTCGGGCATCATAATTTATCCTAATAATTTTAATGGTGACCTAGAGTTTGAAAATAATGGTGAAAAGCGAATTATTGCTGGTCTTGTAGGTTCTGGAAGATTCGAAAAACAAATGATTCTTTCAAGAAAAGCCCTTCATCACGGTTTCGAAAACGATACAGATAAAGGAAATACTCCCGTACATGAATTTGTCCATCTGATAGATAAAATGGACGGTGAGGCTGATGGGGTCCCAGAACAGCTTTTGCAACGACAATATATTACACCCTGGCTAAAATTGATGCACGAAGAAATGGAAGCCATCAATGAAAATAAATCAGACATCCGAAAATACGGTGGTACCAGTGAAGTTGAATTCTTAGCGGTAGCCTCGGAATACTTTTTTGAGCGCCCAAATCTTTTCAGAAAAAAACATCTGGAACTCTATGAAATGCTCGAAAGATGTTTTCAGCAAAACCCAGCTAATAGAAAGAGAAATAGTAAACCCTAAAATGGAGGCACTTAACTTAAAACTGATGGTTTTCAACCAATTGTTTCCATCATAAAATCATAAAGTTCCCGCATTCCGGGCTTTCCTTTTTTCTTTCCAATTCTTCCAGCTATATAAAGTAATATCCATAGTATTACCAAAACAACGGCTATGCTAATTTGTAGAGCGATAGCATTTCCCATAGTGTAATTTGAGTACAGCCAAGTTAAATCAACCATAAAAAGGATTCCCACAGCCACATGGAGGAACATAAACATAGTCCAAACCGTGGGGTTCGGACCAAAAAAGCCGTGAAGCGCGCATTTGTTTTCAGAAATTTTCGATATTTCTAAATGCAAATGTGGAGACCAAAAGTGTTGTTGGTTATTCGGAAGTTTTATAAAAATATGATCGTCAACGCAAGAAACAATATATTTAACCTGGTCTTTTTTAACTTTTGCGAAAAGTGCTGTAACTTGGTTGCAACTTTTGTCTAGTTCCATTTGGAAACGTGGACGTAATACAATTTCATTGGGAAGCATTCTTTACTTATTTAATTTTTAAGCGGTTAAAATAGTATTTTTTCTCCCAACTAAAAGCTATTTTTGCACCCTAAAATTAAGATTATGAGCATTGTTGCCGTTGTAGGAAGACCAAATGTAGGGAAATCCACTTTTTTCAATAGATTGATTCAACGCAGAGAAGCCATTGTTGATGCAGTGAGCGGCGTTACTCGTGACCGTCATTACGGAAAAAGTGATTGGAATGGAAAGGAATTTTCGTTGATAGACACTGGAGGTTATGTGAAGGGAAGTGACGATATTTTTGAAGCAGAAATAGACAAACAAGTAGAACTTGCCATTGACGAAGCCGATGCAATAATCTTTATGGTTGACGTGGAAAGTGGCGTTACTGGAATGGACCAAGAAGTTGCAAAACTGCTTCGCCGTTCAAAGAAACCAATTTTTTTGGCAATCAATAAGGTAGATGGAGCCTCTCGAATGAACGCCGCAATGGAGTTTTATTCCTTGGGCTTTGATCAACAATACAATCTTTCAAGTATCAACGGTAGCGGAACAGGTGAATTGCTTGACGATTTGGTAAAAGCATTGCCTGATCGCGAAGAAGAAGACAATAGCGAGTTGCCACGATTTGCAGTTGTGGGTCGTCCAAACGCTGGAAAATCTTCATTCATCAATGCCTTAATTGGTAAAGATCGTTATATCGTTACAGATATTGCAGGCACTACGCGTGATAGTATTGATACAAAATATGACCGTTTTGGGTTTGAGTTCAATTTGGTTGATACCGCCGGAATTCGCAAAAAAAGTAAAGTAAAGGAAGATCTGGAATTCTATTCGGTAATGCGAAGCGTTCGCGCCATTGAGCATTGCGATGTAATCATTCTCGTTTTTGATGCCACTCGTGGTTTTGACGGGCAGGTTGAAAACATTTTCTGGCTTGCACAGCGCAACAACAAAGGAATTGTAATTATTGCCAACAAATGGGATTTGGTGGAAGATAAAGACACCAGCAGTGTGAAGGATTATGAAAAATACATCCGCCAACAATGTGAGCCTTTTGTAGATGTGCCTATTGTTTTTGTTTCAGTATTAACAAAACAACGTATTTATAAAGCAATTGAAACTGCTGTTGAAGTTTACCAAAACCGAAGCAAAAAAGTTAAGACTAGTGAACTGAACGATGTGATGCTTCCAATAATTCAAGCCTATCCACCACCAGCTTACAAAGCGAAATACGTAAAAATAAAATTCTGTACGCAATTGCCAACGCCTTATCCTAGTTTTGCATTCTTCTGTAACTTACCGCAGTATGTAAAAGATCCATACAAGCGTTTTATAGAAAACAAACTGCGTGAAAACTTTGACTTTACGGGGGTTCCAATCACGGTTTATTTTAGGAAGAAGTAATCTCAGTAGGTATTTAGTCTTCCCACTTTTATAAATATATTCCAAGTTGCGAGTTTGGTAGCTTTGGGCTTATGCCAAAAATTTTGAAGATGGTTTTCAATTTCCAGTAAAGGATTTACTTCGTTTTTGTCTTTATATCTTTGAGTGGCGGACCAACTTAAAAGTAAGCCTTTTAAATCTTCAAGTGTAATTTTCTTTTGAAATTTGAAAGAAGGGGTTTCTATTTCTTTAAAAGGAAATGGAATCGTTTTGTATTCTTCGGAAACGAATTGATTTTCTCTTTGCCAAAACTCGCTCACAATGTTATCGTGAAAGTGAAGAACTATTTTGTCTATTTCTGGGGAAATTTTCGGCAAACTGTAAGTCCAAACAGCGATGATTCCTTCCGGCTTCAATACCCGATTTACTTCAGCATAAAATTTTTCAAAATCAAACCAATGCAAGGCTTGCGCCACAGTAATTAAATCTACAGAATGATTATTCAAGCTGCTACTTTCGGCTTTTTCAATTTTATAAGTGATTTTTGGATGTGAAACTGCATTTAAAATTTGTTGTTCACTGGGGTCTGTGGCATATACCTTTTCAAAATAATTCGCCAAACCTACAGCAGATTGGCCATTGCCCGTGGCACAATCCCAAGCTAAATTGTGATCAATGCAAATTTTACTTAGATATTCAAACAATTCCTTTGGATAGGACGGTCTGTATTTTTGATAAGCATTTGATTGTTTTGAAAAATTGTCTTTAAAATTTTCCATGTTTTTATTTTTTTGAGCTTCCTCCCTTTGAAAGGAGGGTTGGGGAGGGATGTGTTTTACCAACCACCTGAAGCGCCACCGCCGCCAAAGCCACCACCGCCGAAACCGCCGCCAAAGCCGCCACCACTTCCGCCAAAGCTACCGCCTCCGCCGCCAAAACCCCCGCGGCCAAGGCTGCTGAGAACAATAATGTCAAGAAGGCTTCCACCGCCGCCACCTTTTCCGCCTTTGCCACCTTTACGGATAAGAGCAAGAATAATAATGATAAAAACGAAAATGATAAAAAATGGAAACTTCCCACTATCTTTTTTTCCAAAATCGCGATCTTCTTTGAATTCGCCCTTCAACGCAGCAAAAATTGCATCGCTGCCTTTGTCAAGACCAGCGTAGTAATTTTCGTTTTTAAACTCTGGAATCATTATACGATTTATGATGCGTTCAGACATTAAATCTGTAATCCGATATTCAATACCGTAGCCCGTATTTATATCTACTTTTCGGTCATCTTTTGCGAGAGTGATTACGATTCCGTTACCTTCGCCTTTTTGGCCGATGCCCCATTTCTGGCCCCATTCCGCACCCAGCATAGATATATCTTCTCCATTTGTGGAACCAATGATAATACAAACTATCTGCGTGGATGTGGAATCTGCATAGCGAATTAACTTGTTTTCCAATTCAGTTTTCTGAGAAGGGGTAAGCAGATTTACATAATCATATAGTGACGTCTGAACCGAAGGAATCGGAGGAATTTCATATTGTGCCGAAACACTTTCAGAAAAAAATGCAATGGCGATTAAAACAAATAGTATTTTATATTTCTGAAGAAATAGTCTCATTATTTTTTTTTACTGAACACTGAACACTGAATACTGGCCACTGACCCCTGAATCACCCCACCGAAATTTCGTCCGGTAGTTCATTCTTGTCATCTTTTTTATAAGGAAAATGTTTTTTCAACTGTTCGCCAGCCTTTAGAATTCCTTCCACCAAACCTTGCTTTATATCACCATTTTTGAAATGGTTGATGATAATATCTTTGGTGCTTTCCCAAAAATTTTGCCCCACAATGTCGTTAATGCCTTTGTCGCCCATTATTACCAGCGTTCTATCCTGTACAGCAACATAAATAAGCACACCGTTGCTTTCTTTGGTGTTATCCATATTTAGCATATCAAACACTTCCACAGCACGGTCAAAGGCATCAATGTGCTCATTTGGTTCTTCTGCGGAAATGGAAGTGGGCTCCAAATGCACTCGAATTTCACCAGAAGTGTTTTTTTCAGCAATACGAATAGCTTCAACAATAGCGGCTTCTTCTTCCGAAGTAAGAAAATCTTCAACCTTTGACATTATTTTTTATCTTTTCCGAAGTCAAATTCTACTTTTGGTGCGTTTTCACTACCTGCATCGGCTTTGAAATACGGTTTTTCGTGGAAGCCCAACATTCCTGCAAACATCTTAGTAGGAAATTGATTTAGTTTAGTATTCAATTCCTTGGCGGAACCATTAAACCTGTTGCGTTCTACATTGATACGGTTTTCGGTACGTTCCAGTTCGTTTATCAATTCTTTGAAATTTTCGTTAGCCTTTAAGTCTGGATATCTTTCAAAAACAGCCAATAATCGCGAAAGGGCAGAGGTAACACCAGCTTGGGCTTCTTGGTACTGTGTCAATTGTTCGGGAGTAATGTTAGTAGGGTCAATAGTGACAGACGTTGCTTTGCTTCTGGCTTCTGTAACGGCTATTAAAGTTGACTGTTCAAATTCAGCATAGCCTTTTGCAGTGCTTACTATGTTAGGAATAAGATCTGCGCGACGTTGATAGGAACTTTCCACATTCGCCCATTGTGCTGTTGCATTTTGGTCCAGTACAACCAATTTATTGTTTAGGCTTGCCATATAAGCGCCAATAAGAAGGATAAGTCCAAGAATAATAATAATGGGTAACCATTTTTTCATGATAAGTTTGTTTTAGAGTTGTTCTTTGATTTTTATAAGTTCTGCTTTTACCGATTCCAATTTTCGTATAATCTCAAATTGGTCCAGGGTTTTTTGTTTGTTTTCCTTTAAATGGATTTTTGCGCCTTCCAGTGTAAACCCTCGCTCTTTAACCAAATGATAAATGAGTTCTAGGTTTTTAATGTCTTGTGGAGTGAACTTGCGATTGCCTTTGGCGTTCTTTTTTGGTTTCAATGCATCAAATTCCTTCTCCCAAAAACGAATAAGCGATGTATTCACACCGAAAGCCTCGGCTACTTCGCCAATATTGTAGTATAATCTTTCGGGTAGGTCTATGTGCATTTATTTAGTTATAGTTTTAATTTTGCTTACAGCTTACAGCTTACAGCTTACAGCTTACAGCTTACAGCTTACAGCTTACAGCTTACAGCTTACAGCTTACAGCTTACAGCTTACAGCTTACAGCCATTAATCAAGCGATTGATTTTCCTCCTGTGATTTTTTCAGCACCTGAGCAAATTCTTCCGCAGTTAAACTTCCATAGTAAAAATTTATAGGGTTGATGCGTTCGCCATCTTTAAAAACTTCATAATGGCAATGTGGCGCTTCACTTCTTCCAGTGCTTCCCACAAATCCTATTATATCGCCGCGTTGCACTTTTTGTCCGTTGCGAACATTGTATTTATACAAATGCCCATAAAGACTTTCATAGCCATAACCGTGGTCAATTACAACGTGGTTTCCGTAGCCTGTTGCCGTATTATCGGCACGTGTAACTTTACCATCTCCAGTAGCATATACTGGAGTTCCGCGGGGTGCGGTAAAATCCATTCCGTAATGGAACTTTCGCGCTTTTGTAAAAGGATCATTTCGGTAGCCATAACCCGAAGCCATTCGCGTAAGATCTTCGTTTTTAACCGGCTGAATTGCTGGAATTGCCGCCAAGAGCTTTTCTTTTTCTTCCGCTAACTTAGCAATTTCGTCCAACGATTTTGACTGCACGACAATTTGTTTCGTCAAAATATCCAAATTCCGAGTGGTATTTATAATCAATTTTGAATTGTCAAAACCTTCCAAATCCTTGTAACGGTTTATCCCTCCAAAACCTGCTTTACGTTGTTCGTCAGGAATTGGGTTGCTTTCAAAATATACGCGGTATAGGTTGTTGTCTCTATCTTCTACTTCACCAAGCACGGCTTGTGCTTGATTCATCTTTTTATTTAAAAGTTCAAACTGAAGCTCCATATTGTTCAGCTCCCGCTGCAACGCCAGCTCCTTTGGGGTTTGCACTGACGGAAGATTTATATAAATCAAAAGCAACAGAAAGCCACTCAGAAACATACCCAACAGACTCAGGGCGAAAATCTTCAGTTTTCTCCCTTTCTTCTTTTCTATTTTTCGATACGAAAGCGTTTCGCTATCGTAGTAATATTTAACCTTAGACATGCATTAAAAAATTGCTATTTTTGCGCTTTGCTTTTTTGCGCGAAGTAAAGATAACGATTTTACAAATATAGAAATTGTTTACCACTGCGCCCAACCCTTAATTTTAGCATAACTTTATAAGAAATGAAACATCCATTCTTAAATCTCGAGCTTGCAGACGAATGTCTGTTAAGGATGTTCCATATTACCTTTGAAAATAAATAATATCGAAACATGAAGTCTAAGGAAATACGTTCCCAATTTTTAGAATTTTTTAAGTCGAAACAACACCTTATTGTTTCATCGGCACCCATGGTCGTAAAAAACGACCCAACGCTGATGTTTATCAACAGTGGGATGGCGCCGTTCAAGGAATATTTCTTGGGAAATGGAAAGCCAAAAAGCAACCGTATTGCCGATACACAGAAATGTCTTCGCGTTAGCGGAAAGCATAACGATTTGGAAGAAGTAGGAATGGACACTTACCATCACACCATGTTCGAAATGTTGGGAAACTGGAGTTTTGGAGACAGCGACCACCGAAGCTCTGATAAGAGCGTAGGAGGTTATTTCAAGAAAGAAGCAATAGAATGGGCGTGGGAACTTTTGACCGAAGTTTTAAAAATCGATAAAGAAATTCTTTACGTAACCATTTTTGAAGGCGATGAAAGTGAAGGTTTGGAGCGCGATACCGAAGCATACAACCTTTGGAAACAGTTTGTGCCAGAACACCGTATTTTAAACGGAAACAAAAAAGACAACTTTTGGGAAATGGGCGATCAAGGCCCTTGTGGCCCGTGCAGTGAAATACACGTAGATATTCGCTCCGCGGAAGAAAAAGCCAAGATTCCAGGAAAAGATTTGGTAAACAACGACCATCCGCAGGTAGTGGAAATCTGGAATTTGGTTTTTATGCAGTTCAACCGAAAAGCCAATGGCAGTCTCGAAAAATTACCCGCACAACACGTTGATACAGGAATGGGTTTTGAACGTTTGTGCATGGTTTTGCAAAACAAACAGAGTAACTATGACACTGACGTTTTCACACCGCTCATTCGTGAAATAGAAGCAATAACAAATTCAAAATACGGCAAAGACGAGAAAAAAGACATTGCAACCCGCGTGATTGCAGACCACGTTCGTGCCGTTGCATTTTCCATTGCCGATGGTCAATTGCCAAGCAATACAGGCGCTGGTTACGTAATAAGAAGAATTTTAAGAAGAGCAATCCGCTACGGTTTTACGTTTCTGGACAAAAAGGAACCTTTCATTTATAAATTAATTGAAACGCTGAGCGCGCAAATGGGTGAAGCTTTCCCTGAATTAATTATTGAAAAGAATTTAATCACAAATGTTATTCGCGAAGAGGAAAATTCTTTTTTACGAACGCTTGATCAAGGTTTGGTTTTGCTCGAAAACATTATTGAAAATGCAGATTCGAAAGAAATTTCAGGTAAAAAAGCATTTGAATTGTATGACACCTTCGGCTTCCCGATAGATTTAACAGCATTGATTCTTCGCGAACGCGGTTACTCTTTAAACGAGAAAGAGTTTGATACAGAACTTCAGCAACAAAAAGAACGTTCCCGCGCCGCAACGAAAGTGGAAACAGGAGATTGGGTTGTTTTGGAAAAAGATGATGTAGAAGAATTTGTGGGTTACGATACCCTGGAAACCCAAGTGAAAATTACCCGTTACCGAAAAGTAGACAGTAAAAAAGACGGCGAAATGTACCAGCTCGTTTTCAACTTGACGCCTTTTTATCCCGAAGGCGGAGGCCAAGTAGGCGATAAAGGCTATTTAAAAGCTGCAGATGGTGGTATAATTTATATTGTTGATACCAAAAAGGAAAATAATCTCATTATACATTTCACGAAAACACTGCCGCGTAATCCCGAAGCTACTTTTATGGCTGTTGTTGACGAAAAACAACGAAATCGCACCGCAGCAAACCACACCGCAACGCACTTGCTTCACCAAGGATTGCGAAATATTCTAGGAACACATGTTGCTCAAAAAGGAAGTATGGTACATAGTCGAAACCTGCGTTTCGATTTTTCACATTTCGCAAAAGTTACGGATGAAGAATTGAAGCAGGTGGAGGATTTTGTAAACGCAAGAATCCGCGAGGGAATTGCTTTGGAAGAACGAAGAAATATTCCGTATCAGCAAGCTATTGACGAAGGTGCTATTGCGCTTTTTGGTGAAAAATATGGTGATGCCGTTCGTGCCATAAAATTTGGAAAATCCATGGAACTTTGTGGTGGAACACACGTTCCGAATACAAATACTATTTGGCATTTTATAATCACTTCCGAAGGTGCGGTTGCTTCCGGAATTAGAAGAATTGAAGCCATCACCGGCGATGCTGCAAAACAATATTTTATTGACAGAAGTGAATCGTTTGCAACACTTCAAAAAACCCTGAACAATGCGCAAGATCCAGTGAAAGCTGTAGAAAGTTTGCAGGAAGAAAATAATAATCTTCAAAAACAGATTCAGCAATTGTTGAAGGATAAAACGAAGAATTTAAAAGGCGAATTAAAAACTGAAATAAAAGAAATCAACGGTGTAAATTTCCTTGCCAAAAGAATTGATTTGGACGCTGGCGGAATGAAGGATCTGGCTTTTGAAATGGGCGGTGAAACCGAAAATCTGTTTTTGGTTTTTGGAGCCGAACACGATGGAAAAGCACTTTTAGCCTGTTATATTTCAAAAGAATTGGCTACTGAAAAAGGACTTGATGCCGGGAAAATTATTCGTGAACTTGGAAAATACATTCAAGGCGGCGGCGGCGGACAAGCTTTCTTCGCAACAGCAGGCGGTAAAAATCCTGCGGGAATCGATGAGGCGCTTTTAGCATCAAAGCAGTACATAATATAGGCTCGCAAAGGCGCAAAGAAATTATGGAGCAAAATAATAATTTAACGGAAAACCAGATTGCTTCGATAATTGTTGATTGCTGTTATCATATTCATATTGAACTGGGGCCAGGTTTGTTGGAGTCTGTTTATGAGGAGGTATTATTTCATGAACTTACTTCTAAAAATTTAACTGTAGAAAAACAAAAACCTTTGCCCGTTATTTGGAAGAATCTAAAATTGAATTTAGGATTTCGAACAGATTTAATAGTTAACAATAAAGTTATTGTTGAAATCAAATCTTTAGAAGAGATTCATCCCGTGCACCCAAAACAAGTTTTAACCTATTTGCGACTAACGGGATTGAAATTAGGACATTTAATAAACTTCAATAGCCCGCTAATTAAATCTGGAATTACAAGAATTGTAAATAATCTTTAAATACTTTGCGTCTTTGCGTCTTTGCGAGAAAAAATAAATGAAACTTCAAACCGAAATACCACTAAAACCCGAAGAAAATCAAATAGATTATTCTTCAAAAATACTTTTGTTGGGAAGTTGTTTTTCGAAAAATATTGGTGAAAAGTTTGACTATTTTAAATTTCGGAATCTACAGAATTCGTTCGGGGTAATTTTTAATCCTATTTCTATTGAAAAGCTTATCGTTAGGGCGATTGAAAACACAGCTTTTTCGGATGAAGATATTTTTCAACACAACGAAATTTGGAAATGTTTTGAGGCTCATTCCGAACTTGCGACTTTGGATAAAACCGAATTTTTAAACAATCTGAATTCGGCTTTAAAAAATCTTCGGGAAGCGCTTTTTTCTTCAACACATATCATTTTCACTTATGGCACTTCATGGGTTTACAGACATTTGGAAAGTGGTGAAATAGTTGCTAATTGCCATAAACTTCCGCAGCAAAATTTTACGAAAGAGCTACTTTCAATAGAAACAATTTCAAAAAGTATTCAAAATATTTTTGATCGAATTTCAGAAATAAACCCTAATGCAACAATTATAAATACGGTTTCGCCAGTGCGTCATATTAAAGACGGTTTTACGGAAAATACCTTGAGTAAAGCACACCTTATTTCGGCAATTCACCACTTCAACAATCAACAATCAAGAATCGTTAATCAAAAATCCTTTTACTTTCCTTCTTTCGAAATTATGATGGACGAGTTGCGCGATTACAGATTTTACACGGAAGATATGCTTCACCCCAACAGCACCGCAATCGAAATTATTTGGGAAAAGTTTTCCAAAGTGTGGATTTCATTAAAAGCAGAAGCGCTTCAAAAGGAAATTGCTTCAATTCAAACAGGTTTAAATCACAAGCCTTTCAACCCGAAAAGCGAGGAACATCTTCAGTTTTCAGAAAAGCTTCAAAAGAAAATTGTATCAATTCAAAATAAATTCCCCCACATCAAATTCTAATTCCAAATTCTTAATTCTGCATTCATAATTAAAGAATACGTCAATTGCCCTATTGTGAGACCTTCCCGTTTGCGCCAATTTTGCTTCAACTAATAATCACGTATCCGTCGCGGCGGAACTTTAAACCCAAGCAAAATGAAAACATTCAACAAAACAATTTTAGTATTATTGGCTGTAGTAGCCATTAGTTTCACTTCTTGTAAAAAAGACGATGACGGCGGCGATGGAGGTGGTGGTCAAGCTGGCTCTGGCACAATAGCGGCCAAAGTAAACGGCTCTAGTTTTACCTCTATGGAAGTTGCGTCAAGAGCGACACAATCAACAGGCGGAGGATCAACAACTATTATCCTTCAAGGTTCAGATGCTTCTGGAAAGGGTATATTCATTACAATGAATAATTTTGACGGCGTAGGTACTTATGAATTTTCTGATTCAAATGTGTTTTTGGTGGCTACTTACGTTGAAACCAATATAAGTAACCCACAGAATTCTCAAACTTGGACTGCTCCTTACAATGGTAGCGGCGTAATAGGCCAGGTTAAAATTTCTGAAAAAACAGATACAAGCATTAAAGGAACGTTCAATTTTACAGGTAAGAATGTAAATGGTGACAATTCTTTAAAGAACATCACCGACGGATCTTTCAACCTTAATTTTTAAAAGTTAAATGCACTAAAGAAAATCTCTATGTTGAGGTTTTTACGTGGGCCGGGGGATAAACGCAAGTTTTTTCTCCGGTTTTTTTTAGAAAGTTTAAAAGTTTAGAAATTTTAAGATTACACTGAAAACTGAGCACTGAAAACTGAGCACTGTAAACTGAACACTGAACACTGACTACTAAGAATACGTCAAATGCCTTATTGATTGCCTTTTTTTTTACAAGCATCTTTGTTTAAGAAATTTAAAATGATCTACTAACCAGATTATTTCCCAAACTGCAACCGATTGAGGGACGTTTGTAGTTTTGAAACCCCATATTCAACTATGGGGTTTATTTTCTAACTTTTTTAAACCTTAGAAAAGCTAAAAATAACCACGGTAAAATGGTAAAATTAAATAAGGCAATTGCCCTATGTGGTTAAAAATGAAAATCAGTTATCTTTAGGTTTTAAAACCAATTTCAAAATATGTTTCTTCAACTTGCTTTCATATTGATTTTAATAAGCTCAATTATTGGTCTTATGGTTTGGTTTTTTAAGGAAAGATGGTTCATTGTACACTCTCACAATCAAAATCTTATGGCCTTGGAAAATGCTATTTCCAGTAATCGTTGTCAAATAAATTTTAGAAATACAAACCTTAAAAATTATGATTTCTTAAAATTTAATTTAGGTGAAGCATTGATAATCCAAAAGGAAATCCAACTATAAGTTATGAAGCGATTTCTTCTACAGCTTTTCGTTTTTTTCAGTATCACGGCTTCCTTTTCGCAAGACAAACACAACATTGATTCCATAAACAAACTCTATGTTCAAGGACTTAATATTCCGCAGGATTCCATAGTTTCTTTATTTCAGAAAAATTTAAAAGACGCCGAAAAAATCTCATACGAGCTTGGCATGGCCGACGCCTATTCTCAACTCAGCTTGGTTTATGGCTATCAAGGGAAATATGAGGAAAGTGCTAAAAGTTCAATTGAAGGAATAAAAATCTATGAAAGATTGAACAAATTGGACAGGGTAGCAGATTACTACGCTGAAATGGGTTACAGCATGAAATACCGCGATTTAAAGCAAGCGCTTTATTATATGCAAAAGGGAAAAGCCGTTGCAGAAGCAAATAATTTTGAGAAAGAATTAAAAGATATTTATAACAATTACGGGGTCTTAAAAGAAATTAACCAAGAGTTGGACAGCGCACTTTATTATTATAATCGAGGTTTAGAAATTAAACTAAAGATTAATGATACCATTGGCATTCCGTATAGTTGGAGCAATATAGCTGGAGTTTATGGTTTGCAGGAAAATTATTCAAAGTCTAGGGAATATTTCAATAAATCACTTCAGCAAAGATTGGTTTGGGCAGATTCGTTGGGAATTGCAGAAAATTATACCCAGTTGGGTGAGGTTTTTATGGCAGAAAAGAAATGGAACGACGCAATTCCATTAATGCATAAATCATTGCCTATTTCGCTGAAAAAACAATACCAAAACCTTACGCAGTACAACTATAAAATGCTTTCAGATATATACAAAAAACTGAATAACGCAGATTCGGCTTTGTATTATTTTGAGCAATATTCAACGGTAAAAGATAGTGTGCATAGTATAAAAGTCCAGGAAAGCATCGCTGCTCTTAATATTGAATTTGAAACCGAAAAGAAGCAGAATGAAATCCTGCAACAACGCGCTCAATTAGCAGTAAAGGATTTGGAAGTTCGCCGTAAAAACACCTTTATTTTTGGTAGTTTGGGTCTTGCTTTGGTCTTAGGATTATTGGGTTATTTGCTTTATAACCAACAAAAACTGAAAAATCGCCAACTTAAAAAAGAAGGTGAACTAAAAACAGCTTTGGCACGAATAGAAACTCAAAACAAATTGCAGGAACAGCGTTTGCGAATTTCACGCGATCTGCACGACAACATTGGGGCGCAGCTTACCTTCATCATTTCCAGCATTGACAATCTGAAATTTGGGTTTACAGACATCAGTGAAAAACTGGGCAATAAACTTAGCAATATTAGCAATTTCACCTCGCAGACCATTTATGAATTACGCGACACTATTTGGGCGATGAACAAGGAAAATATAACGTTCGAAGACCTGCAGGCGCGCATAGCCAACTTTATAGAGCACGCCAAGAATGCTTCCGATAGAATTGATTTTTCTTTTAATATAGATGAAAACGTTGATGAAACACATGTTTTTTCTTCAGTGGAAGGCATGAACATTTACCGCATTATTCAAGAGGCTGTAAACAATTCCTTGAAGTATTCCTCGGCAGATGAAATTGAGGTGAATATTTCTGAAAAAGAAAACCACTATCATATTGAAATCGCAGATAACGGTAAAGGTTTTGACCAAGATAACATTGACCCAGGCAATGGTTTGAACAATATGAAAAAACGCGCTCGTGAAATTAAGGGTACACTTCAAATAAAGTCTTCAAAAAAGGGAACTTCCATATCGCTAAAAGCGCCAAAATTCACTTCAGAAAAAATTAATTAATACGTCAATTGCCCTATTTTCTCTGTAATTCTTAATATGTATTTTTAGTATCTTTATAAACAACTAACCAACCGAAGATGCTTAAAATTGCAATAGTTGACGATAACACATTCCTCATAAATGCGATAAAGGAAAAACTTTCCTTTTTTGACGACGTTACCGTAAAGCATACTTCACTAAATGGCAGCGATCTTCTTACCAAACTTGAGGAAAAGCACAATCTCGATTTAATTTTGATGGATATTGAGATGCCCGTTCTTAATGGCATTGAAACCACGCAGATAGTAAAACAGAAATACCCGCACATCAAAATAATTATGCTCACTGCGTTTGATAACGACGAACATATTTTTAATGCCATAAAAGCTGGCGCTGATGGTTATTTGCTAAAAGAAATCAATCCAAAAGATTTATACGAAGGAATCGTTGAAACCTTAAATGGCGGTGCAGCGATGAATCCTTCCATAGCAATGAAAACATTGAAATTGCTTCGGAATCCAATCGATATTCAAAACCCTCGAGACCAAGAGGAAATTTCACTTTCCACCCGCGAAGTTGAAGTTTTGGAACAGCTCAGCAAAGGGTTGAGTTATACTGTGATTGCAGATCATCTATTTCTTTCCCCGAGTACCGTTAGAAAACACATTGAAAATATCTACAAAAAACTTCAAGTGCACAGCAAAATTGAAGCGGTTCAAAAAGCGCGAAACCACAATATTATTTAAGGTTTATCTTTTATAAAAATAGTTGTAGTTTTAGGGTTTGTTTCAAAAAAAATCTTCAAAAGATTAAACTATCCCTATGAAAAAACTACTCTCCTTTACACTTTTATTTCTTTTATTTTCATCGCTTTCAATGTTTTCACAGGAAAAAAATCCTGTAATTGAAAACATTCAAAAAGAAGCTTATGAAAATTCACAACTTGAAATCCTAGGTCACGAATTACTTGATGATATTGGCCCCCGATTGGTGGGAACGCCACAAATGCAACAGGCTCATGATTGGGCCGTAGCCAAATATAAAACTTGGGGTATTTCCGCAGAAAACCAGCAATGGGGCGAGTGGAAAGGCTGGGAGCGAGGCATTACGCATATTGATATGGTTTCGCCCAGAGTGCAAACTTTGGATGGAACCCAATTAGCTTGGAATCCTGGCACGTCTTCAAAAGGAGTAACTGCTGAATTGATTGTTATTCCCGAAATAAAAGATTCTATTTCTTTTAAAAATTGGTTGCCGAATGTAAAAGGTAAAATTGTGATGATCGCGATGAATCAACCCACCGGAAGACCTGACGAGAATTGGAAGGAATTTGCCACACCCGAATCTTTTGAAAAAATGAAGAAGGAAAGGGATGAACAGACTGAAACTTGGAACGAAAATATAAAACGAAGCGGTTACGACAGAAGAAGTATAATTCCCGCTTTGGAAGAAGCTGGCGCAGTTGGGATTGTTGATTCTTATTGGTCAAAAGGTTTTGGTGTGAACAAAATTTTCAGTGCCCGTACCAAGAAAATTCCAACGGTAGATCTTGAATTGGAAGATTACACGATGCTTTACAGAATGGTAGAACACGGTGACAAGCCGAAAATCCACGTAGTGGCGGAATCGAAAGATTTGGGAAGAGTGCCAACTTTTAATACAATAGCAGAAATAAAAGGAACTGAAAAACCCGAGGAATATGTAATACTTTCAGCCCATTTTGATTCTTGGGACGGCGGAACGGGTGCCACTGATAACGGCACTGGAACTTTAGTTATGATGGAAGCCATGCGAATTCTGAAAAAAGTATATCCTAATCCAAAACGTACTATTTTAGTAGGCCATTGGGGAAGCGAAGAGCAAGGTTTGAACGGATCATCTTCGTTTGTTGCAGACCATCCCGAAATTGTCAGCAATATTCAAGCAGTTTTCAATCAAGATAATGGAACAGGAAGAGTTACTAGCATCAATGGTGCGGGCTTTCTGCAATCGTATGATTATATGTCAAGATGGTTAAGAGCAGTGCCAGATACAATCAGAAAAAATATTGAAACCACTTTTCCGGGTGGACCAGCGCGTGGTGGCTCGGACAATGCTTCATTTGTAGCAGCTGGAGCACCCGCTTTCAGCCTAAGTTCTTTGAGCTGGGATTACTGGAATTATACTTGGCACACCAACCGCGATACCTATGATAAAATAGTTTTTGACGATGTGCAAAGCAATGTAATTCTTACTGCAATTTTAGCTTATATGGCTTCGGAAGATGATTCTAAAACCTCACGGGAGCAAGTTATTTTGCCAATCGACGATAAAACCGGAGAGCCCCAAACTTGGCCTACGCCAAGGGTTCCTGAAAGAAAAGGCGGTCAATAGTTATTCTTTATATTCCGAAGGACTTTTTCTAACTGGGTTTTTTATTTCGAAGGCACGTGCCAATTGTAGCAATTTTGCTTCTTGAAAAGGCGCTCCAATAAACGTAAGTCCAAACGGTTCGCCAGAAGAATTATAGCCCATAGGTATCGTTAAGCAAGGGTATAAAGCAACCGCTGCATAGGCCGAGTGATAATTGTTTATGGATAAAACCGCATCAAGCTTGTGTTCTTTCATCGGTTTTTGAAAGAATTCCGTGCCGTTTATTTTCAACGTTTCTTTGATTTTCTGAAAATCTTCTTCGGAAGTTTCGTCTGCAATAATTCCATCAAAAAGCTCTTGATTATAAGGCATTCTATTTAGGCTATCCTTGGCGTTGAAGGTCATGATTTCTTCAAGATTTTTGAATTTTATATTTTCTGAAGCATTCATTTTCAGATAAACCGGCAGGTCTTCTTTCATATCGAGATTTAGCAACGTCAAAAAACTGGGCAGGTCTATTTCTTCGGGAGTATATTCAATAATAATAGCTCCTTCTTTTTGCAATTTTTTTACTGTGGCTGCATAAATAGAATCAGAGAGTAATGACTTCATAACGCCCAAACGTTTTCCTTTTAAAGTGGCATTTTTTATTTCCTCAACATAATTTGTAGATACAGCAATGGAAGCCGCATCTCCATTATCCTTGCCTTTCATAGCATTTAGAAGGATTGCATTATCAATCACGTTTTTGGTCATTGGGCCCGGAGTGTCAAGTGTGTGCGAAATTGGCACAATCCCCGAACGGCTCAAAACGCCCACAGTAGGTTTTAGCCCCACCAAAGAGTTTTGGCTGGAAGGCGAGATAATGGAGCCCGCAGTTTCGGTTCCTACTGCAGCCACGGCGTAGTTTGCCGCCACTCCCGTTCCGCTGCCTGCACTACTTCCGCCAGTTTCAAAAATCATTCTACCGTATGGATTAAGTGTTTGTCCGCCCACCGCGCTGTAACCAACCGGACAGCCATCACAGAAAAAATAAGCCCATTCACTCAGGTTTGCCTTTCCTATAATCAAAGCTCCGTTTTCTTTCAATCGCTGTACTATAAATGCATCTTCTGAAGGAGTATTGTCAATTAGCGCAGCAGCACCCGCAGTGGTTTTTATCTCTTTTGTGTCAATATTGTCCTTCAATAGAATTGGCATTCCGAAGATTGGATTGTTCTTTGAACTTTTATTTTTGTCGCACTCGCGAGCTTCTTTTAGTACATTTGGATTTAGCGCAATAATTGTATTTAACGTCTTTTCCGGATCCAATTCATATTTGTAAATACGTTTTAGGAAAAACAACGTAAGTTCTTCATAAGAAAATTTTCCTTTGGAAATTTCGCTCTGTAACGTTGGAATATCTTTATCCAAAATCAGCGGCAACAATGCATTATAACGTTTTTCAGAAAAAACCTGCACTTCAGAATATAGGGGTTGAAAAACTTGATTTTTATCTAAATATTTAGAAGCTATCAATTTGTATCGCATCCTTTCAATAGGATGGTTTTGTTGTTTTTGAATTGTTTCGGTTTCATCCTGTGGCTTCCAAAGCGTTTCCTGCGAATACGATTGAAAGGTTACTATGGTAGTAAAAGCAAAAAGAATTGCGATATTTTTCATACGAGGAAATTTTCCTAAATGTAAAAAACCATCCTGAAATATCAGGATGGTTTTCAATTTCATTTTAAATGGAACGGTACTTTATAGACCGAAAGCTTTTTTCACGGCATCAACATGATCCAACTTTTCCCAAGTGAAAAGCTCAACTTCTTTTTCTATTCTTCCGTTGTAGGGGCTTTCAAAAGTTTTTGTTACTGTTTTCGGTTCGCGTCCCATATGCCCATAAGAAGCAGTTTCAGAATAAATAGGGTTTCTCAATTTCAACCTTTTTTCAATTGCTGCTGGGCGCATATTGAATATTTCTGAAACCTTTTTAGCGATGTCGCCATCAGAAAGTTTTATGTTTTTGGAATTGTAAGTATTTACCAAAATTGAAGTTGGTTCCACAACACCGATCGCATAAGAAACCTGCACTAAAACTTCATCTGCAACACCTGCTGCAACTAGGTTTTTCGCAATATGTCGCGAAGCATACGCAGCACTTCTGTCAACTTTACTCGGATCTTTTCCGCTGAAAGCACCCCCACCGTGGGCACCTTTACCGCCGTAAGTATCTACGATTATTTTTCTTCCAGTTAAACCAGTATCACCGTGAGGTCCACCGATTACGAATTTTCCAGTTGGGTTTATGTGATAAACAATATCGTCATTGAATAATTTTTGAACATATTCCGGAAGTAATTTTTTAACTCTTGGAATTAAAATCTCAACAATATCTTTTTTGATTTTTTTCAGCATCGGTTCATCCGCATCAAAATCATCGTGTTGCGTGGAAACTACGATTGCCACAATTTTCTGTGGAACATTATCGTCGCTATATTCAATAGTAACCTGGCTTTTTGAATCTGGGCGCAAATATTTTATTTCATCCTCTTCCCGACGTAAAGCGGCCAATTCAATTAAAATTTTATGCGAAATATCCAACGCCAACGGCATATAGTTTTCGGTTTCATTGGTAGCGTAACCAAACATCATTCCTTGGTCACCGGCGCCTTGTTCCTCTTTGTTTTCACGGTCAACACCTTGGTTAATATCTTGTGATTGCTCGTGAATCAACGAAATAACCCCACAGGAATCACCACTAAATTTATAGGCTCCTTTGGTATAACCAATTTTGTTGATTACATCGCGAGCAATAGTTTGTACATCGAGGTAAGTATTGCTTTTAACTTCACCCGCCAATACAACCTGGCCAGTGGTAACCAACGTTTCGCAAGCCACTTTTGATTCGGGATCGAAAGCTAAAAAGTTATCTAAAAGCGCATCGCTAATTTGATCCGCAACTTTGTCTGGGTGTCCTTCAGAAACACTTTCCGAAGTAAATAAATAGGCCATAAAATGGTTTTAAAAATTTATATTTTTCAGAAGATTTGACGAATGCCGACGAGGAAGTTTTCACTGCCTTTAGCATTTTTTATTGAGGTTGCAATCAGTCAAATCTTTCCTCTTAATTTGTCTTGGGCAAAAGTAAAAAAATTAAATGAACCACAATTTTATTTAAAGTCTTTTGGGGAAAAATTTAGGTATTTGGAATAAAGGTAACAAGAATCAGTTTACTATAATGCGGTAAAGGAGGGTCATTGAAGTGACTCATCTTTGTGTAAAAGATGTTCAATCTTAGAAATGAGATCGCTCATATCAAAAGGTTTAGAGATAAAATCTGATGCGCCCGCCTTCATGCAGATTTCCCGGGCGTTATTAAGTGCAGACATCATCAGCACGGGGGTTCTGGAAATGGATCCTTGCCTCCTGATCTTAGCGCACACATCGGTACCGTCCACCCCGAAAATCAATTTGTCCAACAATACCAATTTTATGTTGTGTTCAATGATATTTTCATTGGTATCGTTAGGTTTTCTTGAGAGCATGACATCATAGCCACTAAAACCCAGCATGTCCTGGATCATGATGCCCAGGTTGTGGTCGTCCTCTACTATCAGTATTTTGTTCATCTTGGTTAAGATTGTTTAATTCTTTTTTTGATATTTTAATTTTTTTTGCACAAAAGCATTTCAATCTTTTCAAGCAACGTATTCATTTCAAATGGCTTTGCTATAAATGCAGATGCCCCTGCTCGCAAACATTCCGTTCTTATCTCAGGTAATGCAGACATCATAATTATCGGAACGTGCGCCGTATGCTTATTTGTTGTGAATGTGTTGCAAAGTGCCATGCCGTCCAGCCCGGCCAGGAACTTGTCCAAAATTATCAAATCTATCTTGTGTTTGAGGATGGTATGGTATGCATCGCCAGCTTGTATGGTTACAAATACCTCATAGCCACTAAAGTTAAACATATATTTTAACATTTCGCCTATCATGCGGTCATCATCAACTATCAATATCTTTTTCATTTCTTTTTTTTATGATTATTTTCGGCAATAATGGGAAGGGTAAAAATAAATTCGGATCCTTTTCCTTTTTTGCTCTTTACGTCAACGTATCCATTGTGACGCTCTATAATTTCTTTGGCCAAAAAGAGGCCGATTCCAAAACCGGAAAAATTTGTTTCGTCTTTTCCGCTGACACGATAGAACTTTTTAAATAGGTGCTCATGGTCCTTTTTGTCGATCCCGATTCCTTTATCCTTTATGCTTACCGCACCATTTTCTTCATCTACTTTGTAAATACGAACGAGAATGTTTTTATCAATTGGAGAATATTTGATGGCATTGGTAATGAAGTTGATCAAGACTTGATTAATCCTGTCCTTGTCGCCATTCACACTAAATGTATCCTCATGGGTTATCTTAATTTTGTATTCGTCGTTGGTATATTTGATGTCATTAACACAGTTTTCCACGAATTCGTTTATGCTGAAAGTTTCCTGTTGCAATTCCAGTTTGCTCTCCTCCATACGTGAAAGATCCAGCATTTCTGAAATGAGACGGGTAAGCCGAGATACTTGGCTGTCTATCCGCTCCAAGCTCGGGATCAATGGAACGGTGCCTATGTTATCCTGCGCCATACTTTTCAGCATGCTCAACAACAATTGGGTATATCCTTTAATTGAGGTAATGGGTGTCTTGAGCTCGTGGCTTACCATTTTAAGGAAATCTTCCTTACGTTTTTCCTCATCCTTTAATTTCTGTATTTCGGTACTGGCACCTACCCACATAATGATTTTTCCGGTTTCATCTTTAACGGGATTGGCGCGGCTAATATGCCATTTAAAATCCCCATTTCTGTCAAGAAGTCTAAATTCCATCTCAAAATCATTCCCGGTTTTCACTGCATTCATCCAGTTGTGTTCGACTGTGGGTAACTCCTCTGGGTGCATCAATCTCCCCCAACCCTCTTTTTTTATTTTTTTCATGGTCAATCCCGAAAAATCGGTCCAGACGTTGTTGAAATAAAATAGTTCCCCATCCACGGTTGCATTGATTATCATATCTGGCACCAAGTCGGTCATTTGATGGAACCGAGCTTCGCTTAGTTTTAGTTTTTTATGCAGTTCGGCTTGGATAGTAACTTCGGTCGAGATAACGGCAACACCCTCAATTTTTCCATCCAAATCCCGTTGGGCTTGGTAAACAAAATCGAAATAAGGCATTTCCATCTTACCGTTGCGAATAAGGTTCATGGGCATTTCGTGGGCATGATAGGCTTTGCCAGTTTTTAGAACGTCCAGCAAATGCTTATCAAAACCCTGCCCTTCCAGTTCCGGTATAGCATCCATTAAGGGCTTGCCGATGGCACTTTTATCTTTGCCCCACGCTTCCAAAATGGCATCGTTGGCCGTGGATATCACTAAATCTTCTCCTACAAAAATAGCGATAAGGGAAGGCGAAGAATGTATCATTTCATTATACCTGTGCGCACTTTCCTCTACCATTTTTCGGGCAAGTACTTGCTCGGTTACTTCATTTACTATTACCATGATCCCGGTAATAATATTGTCTTGATCGCGCATGGGTTGGCACACAAAATTATAAAATCCCGGTTCGGCTTTCTTTTCCCTGCCCATCTTCACTTCCATTTCGTTACCGTAGTAAGGTTCCCCGCTTTTTAGTGAGTTGTAAAGAAGTTTTTTGAGACCGTGTTCTTTAAGTTCGGGCAAGGCTTCAAAAATGGGCTTACCCACAAAGTTTTTCCCTTTTTCAACCAACTGCAAGAAAAGATCGTTGGCCAGTTCTACTTTATAATTTTTACCTTTTAAAAACATGATGGCCACGGGGGCCTGCATTACCAAGTTTTTAAATTTCTCTAAAAGTTCTTGTTTTCTTTTCCAATGAAGCTTTTGTACCGTAATATCCTTAATTGCCAAGAGGATCAAATTCTTAGATCGGTCCTCGCGTTTAATCTCCGTGGCATTTAAACACATGCTGCGTTCCCCAATGTGTTCAAAAGTATGGACTACCTCAAAATCTTCAAAGCTATTTTTTTTGGGCAGAATGGTTTCAAGCTGCCTCCGTAATTCGGGGATGTCCCATTGCTTGTTGCCCAATTCATAAATCAACTTGCCTTCAGTTTCCTTCTCTTTAGTATGGAAGGTTTTATAATAAGAATTGTTAGCGGCGCTTACTTTGAGGTTCTTGTCTAAAACCAACAAGGGTTCATGGATGGTTTCCACAATGCTTTCGGCATAATTGCGCTCTTCGGTTACCAGCTCGTTTAAGTTGATGAGCTCGTGGTTTATTACTGTTATTTCTTCATTAGTGCTTTGCAGTTCCTCCTTACTGGTTTCCAGTTCCTCGTTCAGGCTTTGCAGTTCCTCGCCTCCGCTCAGCAGTTCTTCATTTGCACTTTGCAATTCTTCATTGGCGGCCTCTTGATCCTCGGTGATGCTGCGCATATCTTCAAGGGTCTGCTCAAGCTCATTTTCCAATTGCCTGATGCGCAGGTCCTTTTCATCTTTTTCGGAATCTTTTTTATTTAGGGTAAGATCTTCCTGGGCTGCTAACTGCCGGTGAAATAGTACCAAATAATGCGGTTCAACCACATTTGGAAGCGGCACGGCTTCCAAACAGATTAGCTGCCGGATGTCATTTTCAACAAAAGGGACATTTTCCTTTGTAACCGAAGTGCCCTCTGTCTTTACTTTATGGATGATGTTTCGCAGTTCAATCGCCAAACTCCCTTTAGCCATTTTGAACAGGTTATGGCTGGGCTTGCCACTTTGCTGCCCTAAATAGCTGTTGGTATTACCATTAAAAAGGATAATGTCCATGGCCTCATTCACCACAACACTGGCGGGGGTAAAACGGCTTAACAATAGTTCGTCCGCTATTTTTTTAAAATCGGTGCGCTTTTTTTCGGTTTCTGGCTCAGATTCTTCATTGGTATGCAACCTTTTTTCGCTATATCTCGTGGAGGACTTTATAACGGAAGTCGCCGAGTTTTTCCGCATAAATAGCTTGTCTTTCTTGTTTACTGGGCTATATTGCTCAGGCAAACTATTATTGGCCTCCGATTTCCCAAGCAACAGATACCCACTTTCATTTAAGGAGTAATGAAACGTGGCAAGGGCCTTTTTCTGCAAGTATGGCTGCATATAGATGAGTACGTTTCTGCAGCTTATTATGTCCATATTGCCAAAAGGGGGATCGCTCAGGAAATTATGTAACGCAAATACGCACATTTCCCTGATTTCCTTATTAATCTGGTAGCCTGTTTTGGTTTTGGTAAAGAATTCCTTCAGCCGCTTTGGGCTTACATTTTCCAATTCACTGGTTGTGTAGATCCCTTTTCGCGCCTTTGCTATGGCGGGTTCGCTGATATCCGTAGCAAATAATTGTATTTTAATACCTGTCTTAGTTGCGGAGTCGCCAGTTAGCACCTGGTTTCCATTTAAGTATTCCTTCAAGCAAATAAGAAGGGAGTATGCTTCTTGGCCGGTACTGCATCCTACCGACCAAAGGCGTAAGGATTCATTGCTTTTTTTTTGCTGTAGCATTGGTATTATGCGTTCACATAGCGTATCAAAAACATCAGCATCCCTGAAAAATGTTGTTACGGGAATCAGCAAATCTTGGTATAACAAATCCTGTTCATCCTTGTTTTCCCTTAAATAGGTAAGATAGGTTGCTGTCTTTTTAATTTTATTGAGAGCCATCCTGCGGAGTATCCTTCGGCGGATGGTGGTCTGTTTGTAATAGGTAAAGTCTGTACTCTTGCGTATGCGCAACAACGAAAGGATTTTCCTGAAGACCTCTTCTTCCTGATGCGAAATATCCTCTTTCTCAAACCCATTTCTATCCAAGGCGCTTACCAGTTCCAAAATTTTGGCTGGTATTTCCTCGGGCTTGAGTATAAAATCGACCGCGCCAGAATCTACTGCGTTCCGTGGCATATCGTCCCACTCGGCCGATTGTTGGTCTTGCGCAAAGGTAATGCCGCCCACTTCTTTAATTGCCTTTAGCCCCGCAGTCCCGTCAGCACCCGTACCGGAAAGTACCACGCCCAGGGAATGGCTTTGGTGCACTGCTGCCAGCGAACTGAAAAAAAGGTCTATGGGCAGGTTTAGCTTGTTTTTTTCAGGGCCAGGGCGGGGGCTAAGCTTCAAGACCCCATCATTGGCCAGCAGCATTTTGTTGCTGGGGATGATGTATATGTGATCGGGTTCTACTTTAATATCATCTGCGATTTCCAGCACCGGGACTTTTGTGACCTTTTGCAGCAGATCGGACAATACACTTTCGTGGTTGGGGTCCAAGTGTTGCACAAGTACGTAGGCCATGCCCGAATATTCAGGGATGGCTCCCACTAATTTTTTAAATGCTGCCAAGCCACCTGCTGAGGCGCCGATGCCCACTACTGGGAAATTGTTGGCAGATTTTATGAGTTTTTCTATTGGTTTGCCCAAAATGTTGGTTTAGATTGTTTTTTTGTTAATTCTCTTTTAGGGCTTTTAGGGTAGGAGGGGGACAAATTAACTTTGAAATATAAGTGAATAAATATAGGTTTATTAATAATTATATGTTAATTAATTCATTGAAGCGATTGAATTACTAATGTTTTAATAACTGTAGAATTTGAAGGAGATCCATTTTATATTTGAATGCCAATCCTAATTTTTTTAAAAATAGTTGGTTTTTAAATATTTCTAACGCTATATTTGCGCTCACAAAGTTCAAAACTTTATTGAAATGTTATCAAGAAAGGCCGAGGGATTAGACCCTATGACGCCTTAGCAACCCTTTCTCAGGAAAGAAGGTGCTACATTCTACAACAGTTCTGAAAAATCAGAATTGACGATAGATAACGACAAGACAATTTTTTCATTCCCGAAAAAATTGCTTTCATTCTTTTTAACGTTTTTCTATTGTCCGCCGCGGCGGATTGATCTTTTGGTTTAATCTATTTATTAACTCAAAAAAATTAGAAAAATGAGTGCAACAAAAATTATCCATTCCATTCCAAGTGATCCGTTAACAGGCGCTATTGCCGTTCCTGTTTACCAAACATCAACCTTTATCCAAGAAGCGCCGGGCGTCAACAAAGGTTTTGATTACGCCCGAAGTAACAATCCCACCCGCAAAGTGTTGGAAGACGTAGTTGCCCAACTTGAAAATGGCCATTCAGGCTTTGCCTTTGCAACCGGTTTAGCTGCCATTGATTCAATTTTAAAATTGCTTTCAGTTGGTGACGAAATCGTCGCAGTGGACGATATTTATGGCGGCGCGTACCGACTTTTCACTCACGTTTACGAAAAACTGGGAATCAAGGTTAACTACGTTGATGCCACCGAAGTTGAAAACGTGGCAAATGCTGTCTCCAAAAAAACAAAGCTTATTTGGATTGAATCGCCAACCAATCCAACCTTAAAAATTTCCGACATCGAAGCAGTTTCGAAAGTAGCTAAAAGTGTAAATGCATTATTGGTTGTCGATAATACTTTCGCTTCTCCAATCGCACAAAAGCCAATCGAACTGGGCGCTGATATTGTTATTCACAGCGGCACAAAATACATCGGCGGCCATTCCGATTTGGTTGCTGGTTTGGTGGTTACAAAAACGCCGGAACTTTCAGAAAAAATAAAATTCATCCAAAATGCTTCTGGCGGAATTTTAGGTCCGTGGGATTGTTTCTTGACTATTCGTGGGATTGAAACTCTTGACATTCGGTATAAAAGGCAATGTGAAAATGCTTTAAAAGTTGCGTTGTTCTTGGAAAGTCAAGATGCGGTTTCAACAGTGCATTATCCCGGTCTAAAAACCCATAAAAACCACGAAATCGCCAAAAGGCAACAAAACGGGCTGTTTGGAGGTATTGTTTCTTTTAGTTTGAAAAACGACACCCAGGAAGCTGCGGTAAAATTTGTAACCAATACTAAATTTTTTAAGTTGGCTGAAAGTCTTGGGGGTGTTAAAAGTTTACTGTGCCATCCCGCACAAATGACGCACGCTTCCATTCCGCGTGAAATCCGTCTGAATGCTGGAATCAATGATTCGTTAATCCGTCTTTCCTGCGGAATTGAAGACGCCGAAGATTTGATCAACGATCTTTCCGAAGCTTTCAAAACCATTGAAAATTCAAAAGAAATCCTAACCTATTAAAACGAAAACGATGAGTGCAGCAACGGTAGAAATTCCTTTGGAACAATTGATAAATCTGGAAAAGATTAAAAAGAAAAAGATAAACATCGCCATTTTCGGCCACGGAAATGTGGGACGCCATTTGGTGAATCAAATAATTTCATCAAAAGAAGAAATCTCCCGACGACGTGATTTGGAGTTAAATATTTTCGCAATAGCCAATTCAAAAACCGTTTTGCTCCAGCAAAAAGGATTGGGTGAAAATTGGTTAGAAGAAAAGATAGAAACTGGAAAATCATATAAACCCGAAGAAGTTATTTCCTTCGCGAAAAACAATAATCTTCAAAATCTGATTTTGGTTGACAATACGGCCGATTCCGACTTTGTTCAAAATTATTCACATTTTGTTGAAAATGGATTTCATTTGGTTTCTTCGAACAAAATCGCCAATACGTTGGATTTGAATTTTTATAAAGAACTTCGCGAAAAACTAACCTCAAAAAAGCGTCAATATTTATATGAAACAAATGTAGGTGCTGGATTACCATTGATTGATACCATAAAACTTTTGCATCTTTCGGGAGAAAATATCACGAGAATCCGTGGTGTGTTTTCAGGATCATTAAGTTATATATTCAATACTTTTTCGGAAGAAGATAGAACTTTCAGTTCTGTATTAAGATCGGCAATTGACAAAGGATTTACAGAACCCGACCCGCGTGAAGATCTTTGCGGAAACGACGTTGGAAGGAAATTACTTATCTTGGCCCGTGAATTGGATTTGCACAACGAGTTTGCAGATATTTCCATTCAAAACCTGATTCCAAAGGATTTGCGCAATGTATCAAAAGAAGAATTTTTAGAAAGATTGCAGGAATTGGATGTTCCGTTTCAAATCAAAAAGAAAAATCAGCCGCACGATTGTGTGCTACGCTACGTAGCAGATTTGCACGGAGATCTTTCAAAAGAAACGGGTGCAATTTTAAATGTAAATTTGGTGTCAGTTCCCAAAAATAGTATGTTAGGAATTTTAAAAGGGAGCGACTCACTTTTTGAAATTTATACTGAAAATTATGGCGATAATCCAATCGTTATCCAAGGTGCAGGAGCCGGAGCAGCCGTTACTGCCCGTGGTGTTTTTGGAGATATTTTGCGAATAAGCGACAAAGACTATAATTAATTATAAATAAAGTTCCTCCCCTTTTTTCAAGGGGAGGTGCCGAAGGCGGAGGGGTTAAGCTTCACCAAAAATTGAATTTATGAAAGTACAAATCAACAGAATAAACGACAACTATCTTTTTGAAGCAATAGGTGCTTCCGGTGTGCCCGTTTTAATCGATAATAAAACTGATGAACAACCAAAAGGATCAAGTCCGATGGAACTTTTGTTGATGGGCGTTGGCGGTTGCAGCGCAATTGATGTGGTTTCAATTTTGAAAAAACAGCGGCAGGAAATCATTTCCTATAAAATGGAAGTGGAAGGCCAGCGCAAGGAAGTACGTGATGCGAAACCTTTCGAGGCAATTCACGTAAAACTGTATTTGGAAGGCAAAATTGATGAGGCAAAAGCCATCCGTGCGGCGCAACTTAGTTTTGAAAAATATTGTTCGGTTTCCATTACCATGGAAGCTTCGGTGAAAATTACTTACAGTATAATTCTCAACGGAAAAACGCTGTAAATTTTGCAGTCACACTTTTATAGTGTTACTTTGTGTAAGTTCATATTCATAGTTAAAAGTTATCAAGAAAGGCCGAGGGACTAGACCCTTTGACGCCTTAGCAACCTCCCGAACTTTCGGGGAAGGTGCTACATTCTATCCCGAAATAAATTCAGGAATAGATAACAAAAAACAGGTTTTTCCTTCACCTTTTCTTGATATAATTTTTTTTATGGCGTGCCCCGCGAAAAACGGGTCGGGCTTTCCGCTGCAATCTTTTTAATTTGTCACCTTGAGCGCAGTCGAAAGGTCGCTGACAAATTAAAAAGGATTTCCGCTGTAATCCCTCACGCAAATTTGAACTTTAATCAAAAATCAAGAAATGAATAAAATACAACAAGCACTTCAAAACCGAATATTGATCCTCGATGGCGCAATGGGCACGATGCTTCAGCGCTATAAATTTTCGGAAGAAGATTTTCGTGCCGAACGGTTTAAGGATTTTCATAAATCGGTAAAAGGAAACAACGATTTGCTTTCAATCACCCAGCCACAAGCAATTGCGGAAATCCATTCAAAATATTTTGCAGCAGGCGCTGATATTGTTGAAACCAACACATTTTCCAGCACCACAATCGCAATGGCAGATTACGATATGCAGGATTTGGTTTACGAATTGAATTACGAATCCGCCAAAATCGCTAAAAAAGTTGCTGATGAATTCACGGCAAAAGAACCGCATAAGCCACGTTTTGTAGCGGGAGCCATAGGCCCGACAAACAAAACGGCAAGTATGAGCCCCGATGTGAATGATCCTGGATTTCGAGCCATTTCTTTTGAACAATTGCGAGTTGCATACAAGCAACAAGCAGAAGCATTGATAGACGGTGGCGTAGATCTTCTTTTGGTTGAAACTATTTTTGACACTTTGAACGCAAAAGCTGCACTTTTTGCAATAGATGAAATAAAGGAAGAACGAAATCTCGAAATTCCAATAATGATAAGCGGAACAATAACCGATGCTTCCGGCAGAACGCTTTCTGGCCAAACTGCTGAAGCTTTTTTAATTTCAATTTCGCATATTCCACTGTTAAGTGTAGGTTTCAATTGTGCTTTGGGCGCCAAACAACTCACTCCTCACCTTGAAGTGATTGCAAGCCGCACCAATCTTGCGGTGAGTGCCTATCCAAATGCCGGATTGCCAAACGCTTTTGGGGAATATGACGAAAGCCCCGCACAAATGGCTGAGCAAGTAAAAGAATATTTAGACAAGCAATTGGTAAATATAATCGGCGGTTGTTGCGGCACCACGCCCGAACACATCAAAGCAATTGCTGAAATCGCTTCCCAATACAAACCACGACCTGTTTTTCAATCTGAAAATAGTACAGTATGATTCCCACAAAACAAGAAGTTGAAGAAGCGTGTAAGCGCATAAAACCATACGTTCACAATACGCCAGTATTGAAATCTACCTATTTAAATGAACTTTCCGGCGCTGAAATTTTCTTTAAATGTGAGAATTTCCAAAAGATGGGTGCTTTCAAAATGCGGGGCGCAACCAATGCAATTCTTCAACTTTCCGAAGAGCAAAGAAAAGCAGGTGTCGTAACGCATTCCTCTGGAAATTTTGCACAGGCACTTTCTTTGGCAGCGAAAAATTTGGGTGTAAAAGCATACATCGTAATGCCAGAAAATGCACCGCAAGTGAAAAAAGAAGCGGTAAAAGGTTACGGCGGAATTATTACAGAATCGGAATCAACACCAATAGCCCGTGAAACTGAAGCAGAAAGAATTCAAAAAGAAACAGGCGCGACTTTTATTCATCCTTCAAATGATAGAAATGTTATCCTCGGGAATGCAACTTCCGCTGCAGAATTGCTTCAATCGCACTCCGATTTGGAGTATGTTTTTGCTCCCGTGGGCGGTGGCGGCTTGATTGCTGGCACATCGCTTTCGGTAAAATATTTCGGCACTGATTGCAAAACAATCGGCGGAGAACCTTTTGAAGTTGATGATGCTTATAGAAGTCTTCAATCTGGAAAAATTGAATTCAACGAAACCACAAACACTATTGCTGACGGATTAAAAACGTTTCTTGGAGATGTCAATTTTCCAATCATAAAAGAATTGGTTTCAGAAATTATAAGGGTTGAAGAAACCAAAATTATTTCAGCAATGAAAATTATTTGGGAACGAATGAAAATTATTGTGGAACCGAGCAGTGCGGTTGCATTTGTAGCCTTGCTTCGGGAGAAAGAGCGATTTAAAAATAAAAAAGTTGGAATAATTATTTCCGGCGGAAATGTGGATCTTTCAAATCTTCCTTTTTAAATGGAAAAGACCCAACCAAAATACCTAAAACTAAGTGGTCTCGAACCCCTTATTATTACCCCCGAAAGCAATTTCATAAACGTGGGCGAACGCACCAATGTGGCGGGTTCAAAGAAATTTCTACGGTTGATAAAGGATAGGAAATTTGAAGAAGCCCTTACCGTAGCAAGAGAACAAGTTGAAAACGGCGCACAGATCATCGATATTAATATGGACGATGGTTTGATTGATGGCAAAGAAGCGATGGTGAAATTTTTAAATCTCGTGATTGCCGAACCCGATATTTCCCGCGTTCCAATTATGATTGACAGTAGTAAATGGGAAATCATTGAAGCTGGATTGCAGGTTGTTCAAGGGAAATGCGTTGTGAATTCTATAAGTTTAAAAGAAGGCGAAGCAGAATTTATCCACCACGCAAAATTAATAAAGCGTTACGGCGCCGCGGTAATTGTGATGGCTTTTGATGAAACTGGACAAGCCGATAATTATGATCGAAGAATAGAAATCGCCAGTCGATCTTATGATATTTTGGTGAATCAAGTAAAATTCGCTCCAGAGGATATCATTTTCGATTTAAATATTTTCCCAGTAGCAACTGGAATGGATGAGCATCGAAAAAATGCAATCGATTTTATAGAAGCTACGCGATGGGTTCGTGAAAATTTACCGCACGTGAGTGTGAGCGGCGGTGTTAGCAATGTTTCTTTCAGTTTTAGAGGGAATGATCCTGTTCGCGAAGCAATGCATTCGGTGTTTTTGTACCACGCCATTCAGGCAGGAATGAATATGGGTATCGTAAATCCAGCTATGCTCGAGGTGTACGATGATATTCCAAAGGATCTATTGGATCGAGTGGAAGATGTAATGTTCGATCGTCGCGAAGATGCTACGGAGCGATTACTGGATTTTGCAGAAACCGTCATCGGAAAATCAAAAGAAAGTAAAATTGATTTGTCTTGGCGTGAAGAACCTTTACAAAGCCGCATTACCAGAGCATTAGTAAAAGGAATTGATGAATTTATTTTAGAAGATATTGAAGAAGCACGACAAAAAGCCGATAAGCCAATTGAAGTAATTGAAGGCAATTTAATGATTGGAATGAACGTGGTTGGCGACCTTTTCGGGAGTGGAAAAATGTTCTTACCGCAAGTTGTGAAAAGCGCTCGGGTTATGAAAAAAGCGGTCGCGTATCTACTTCCGTATATTGAGGAAGAAAAATTGAAAAACCCTCAAGCTGGGGATTCAAAAAACGCTGGAAAAGTTTTAATGGCTACCGTAAAAGGCGATGTTCACGACATTGGAAAAAATATTGTTGGTGTTGTCTTGGCGTGCAATAATTATGAAATAATCGACTTGGGAGTGATGGTCCCGCCAGAAAAAATAATCGCCGTAGCGAAAGAAGAGAATGTTGATGCCATTGGTTTGAGCGGTTTGATAACACCGTCCTTGGACGAAATGGTCTTTTTGGCGAAAGAAATGCAGCGACAAAATTTTAAAGTTCCATTATTGATTGGTGGTGCAACGACAAGCAAAGCACACACAGCTGTAAAAATAGATCCCGAATATGAATGTGCTGTTGTACACATAAATGATGCATCCCGCGCGGTAACAGTAGTTGGCGATTTACTGAAAAGGGAAACTGGAGGTTCATATAAAGAGAATTTGAAAAGAGATTACGATACTTTCAGAAAAGATTTCCTGAAACGCCAACGTGTAAAAACCTATTTATCTCTTTCTGAAGCACGGAGGAACAGGTTTCAAATTGATTGGAATACTTCAGAAATAGTTAAACCGAAACAACTTGGAGTTCAGGTTATAAAGGATTTCGATTTAAATCTATTAGTGTATTATATAGATTGGACGCCGTTTTTCAGAAGTTGGGAACTTCACGGAAGATATCCCGATATTTTGAAAGATGAAATTATTGGTGAACAAGCTTCTGAATTATTTGAGGACGCAAAAAAAATGCTTCAAAAAATAATTTCCGAAAAACTATTGAATGCGAGAGCTGTTTTCGGAATTTTTGAGGCAAATACAATTAATGATGACGATATTTTATCGAAGGTTCCAAATTCCAAATCCCAAATTCCAAATCCCATTTTTAGAACCCTCCGCCAACAATCCAAAAAAGCAGAAGGAAAACCAAATATAGCATTGGCAGATTTCATAGCACCAAAAGAAAGCGAAATCCAAGATTATATTGGTTGTTTCTGCGTGAGTACGGGTTTTGGTACGCAACAATTAGCTTCAAAATATGAAAAGGAGCACGACGATTATAATTCCATAATGGTAAAAGCCCTTTCAGACCGATTGGCAGAAGCATTTGCGGAATATCTACACAAAAAAGTGCGGACAGAATATTGGGGCTATGCTTCCGAAGAAAAACTTTCCAATGAAGATCTAATTTCAGAAAAATACAAAGGAATTCGTCCAGCGCCTGGCTATCCCGCCTGTCCGGATCACTTGGAAAAACTTACAATTTGGGAAATTTTAAAAGTGAAAGAAAACATAGGCGTTGAACTCACCGAAAGTTTAGCAATGTGGCCGGCTTCATCTGTTTCGGGATATTATTTTGCAAATCCACAAGCGCGCTATTTTGGGCTCGGAAAAATTAAGGAAGACCAAATTGAAGATTTCGCAAAGCGGAAAAATATGGATATAGAAGAAGCCACAAATTGGCTAAAAACAAACCTTGCAGATTAGATGAAAGTAACAGAACACATAAAAAACGGAAACGGAAAGACCCAGTTTTCATTCGAGATTTTACCGCCTTTGAAGGGGGAAAACATACATTCCATTTTCAATAATATTGATCCCTTGATGGAGTTTGAGCCACCTTACATAAACGTTACCTATCATAGGGAAGAATATGTTTTTAAGGAATTAAAGGATGGTTTAATTGAAAAAAAAATCGTTCGCAAACGCCCAGGAACAGTTGGTATTTGTGCGGCAATTCAAAACCGTTATCAAGTGGATGCAGTTCCCCATATACTTTGCGGTGGATTTACAAAGGAAGAAACCGAGAATTTTTTGATAGACCTTCAGTTTTTAGGAATTGACAATGTGATGGCGCTTCGCGGAGATGCTGTGAAAAGCGAAACCTATTTTACACCAGAAAAGAACGGCCATAAATACGCTTGCGACCTCGTTTCTCAAATAAATGCTTTGAACAAAGGAACTTATTTGGACGATGAACTTCAAAATACATTTCCAACAGATTTTTGTGTGGGTGTTGCTGGCTATTCAGAAAAACATATGGAAGCTCCGAGCAGCGAAAGCGATATCCATTTTCTGAAAAAGAAAATAAAAAATGGGGCGCAATACATTGTTACGCAGATGTTTTTTGACAATGATAAATTCTTTCAATTTGAAAAAAAGTGTAGGGCGGAAGGAATAACTGTTCCCATTATACCAGGTTTGAAACCAATAGCGGTAAAGTCTCATCTCAATTTAATTCCGCATAGATTTAAAGTGGATTTGCCCGACGCATTAGTAATGGAAATTGTGAAAGCGAAGGATAACAAAGCCGTTAGGCAGATTGGGATTGACTGGTGCGTTAAGCAAAGTCAGGAACTTGTAAAAGCTGGCGTGCCTTTTCTTCATTATTATTCTATGGGAAAAAGCAGTAATATAAGGGAAATTGCTTCGCAGGTATTTTAGCATAAAAGAATATATCTGCATTTCTTCATTATTTAAAGATTAGTTTATCTTTGCCGGCGTTGAAAAAAATATGAAGTACTTTCTTTCCGTATTCACAGCTATACTTTTAAGCTTTCCGCTTTTTTCGCAGGAAAAAGAATTGAAGCCCGTTTCGCTAGAAGCAGATTTTTTCTACGGAAGTGTTTTGGAGCACAATCCAGATATTGAACATTTAATATCGGGTCACCCTACTGGCTTTATTTTTTCATTTAATAGAAAAACCTACGGTTTTAATGAATGGGAGCGCCGTTATAATTATCCCGATTGGGGTTTTACAGTTGCTTATCAGAACTTGCACAACGAGTATTTAGGAAATGTGGTAGGTGCTTACGGACACTTTAACTGGTATTTTTTAAACAGAAATCTTATGGTTAGGATAGCGCAGGGAATTGCCTATTCAGGAAACCCTTTTGATACAGAGTCTAACTATAATAATAACGCATATGGCACCCAACTTTTAAGTACTACTCTTTTAAAAGGAAATTATGTGCGTGAAAATATATGGAAGGGACTTGGTGTTCACGCGGGGTTTACAGTGATTCATTATAGTAACGCCAATTTTAAAGCACCAAACAACAGTACAAATTCCTTTTTACTGAATGCTGGCGTAAGCTATCAATTGGATTACAAAGAATTTCCAGAATATATCCATAAAGAAGATTCGCTGAGCAAAACTCACGCCGAAAGGTTTAAATACAACATTGCTTTTAGAACTGGCTTAAACGAAAGTGATGTTGTTGGCCTCGGTCAAGAGCCATTTTACGAATTGTCTTTTTTTGTAGATAAACGCATTAATTACAAAAGCACATTTACGGCCGGGGTAGATGTTTTCTTTTCCGCTTTTTTGAAGGAATTAATCACCTATCGCTCCATTGCCTATCCTGAAGATGGTCTTTCTGGCGATGAAGATTACAAGCGCGTTGGTCTGTTTATAGGTCATGAGTGGCGTTTTAATAGAATAGCGTTTGTTTCACAGGTTGGCTATTATGTTTATTGGCCTTATGATTTTGAAAACCGCGTTTATAATCGTTTGGGGTTGAAGCGTTATTTCTTTGATGATAAAATATTCGCTTCGGTAACCGTTCATGCGCATTGGGCCAAGGCAGAAGCCGTAGAATTTGGTGTAGGGTATCGATTGTGATTCAAAATAAAGGAAAAAATGAGTAACAATATAAATATCGAATTTTGCAAAAGGACTTTGAAGTTGTTCCGAACAACCTTTGTTCTAGGTTCTTTCAGCGCAGCGGTCTTGTTTCTTTTTGCAGGATGCGATTCAGACTCAGGTTGGGACTGTACACAAAAGGCTGGTAATATTGTTGAAACAGAATTCACTGTGCAGCCTTTTACAAAAATCCTGGTTTGGGAGCGTATCAAACTTTTTGTTAAACAAGGTGAAGAACAAAAAGTTGTTGTGGAAACTGGTGAAAATTTAATGAGCGATATTGAAGTTTCTGTTACTGATGGAAAACTTGAAATTCACAATAATAATGGATGCAATTTGGTTCGGGATTACGGGTTGACAAAAGTGTATATAACTTCTCCGAATATTACCGAGATTAGGAGTAGTACAGGGCTTGCTGTTGAAAGTATTGGGGTGCTTCGGTATCCATCCTTAACGCTTCTGTCTGAAGATCAACTAAACGAAGACGAATACCATACTGACGGCGATTTTAAAATGGAACTGGAAGCTCAAAGTTTGAATATTGTTGCTAACGGCCTTTCAAAATTCTATTTAAGTGGAACTGTCAATAGTGCAAGTTTCGGTCTGTATGCTAGTGATTGCAGAATTTACTCTGAAGATTTAATTGTTCAGAATTTATATGTTTTCCATAGAAGCACTGGAGATATTGTTGTTAATCCACAACAAAAAATCCGAGGGAAAATAGTGAGCTTAGGTAATGTAATTTCAAAAACAAGACCTCCAGTTGTTGAGGTTGAAGAATTATATCGCGGCAAACTTATTTTTGAATAGTTAATTCAGAAAACAACTTTTCTAATGTTGTATTTTTTTGGTGCAACTGAAGTATTTTTAAACCATTGTCGTGAGCAAAATCGAAAACCTTTCCGCGCATATCTTGCTCAGTTTCAAAATATAGCTGATAAACAAAACCCACCGAGTTTTCAATCTTTTCAATCTTCGGAAGTTTTTGCAACGCCACTTCTTCAACACGATAATCAAACTCTACTTCAATAATTTGTTGCTTGCTATTTTTTAGTTCTGAAAGCTTTTTATCAAGAACAATTTCGCCTTTATTTATAATAATTACGCGATCACAAATGGCTTCAACTTCTTGCATAATATGAGTGGAAAGCAGCACTGTTTTTTCCTTCCCAACATTTTTAATGAGTTGCCGGATTTCAATCAACTGGTTTGGATCTAAACCAGTTGTTGGCTCATCGAGAATCAAAACTTCGGGATTGTGAAGCAAAGCATTTGCAAGCCCAACACGCTGGCGATACCCTTTGGAAAGCTGACCAATTTTCTTGTTGGCTTCAGGCATTAAACCTGTTTTTTCAATAACATTTTCAACTTCACTTTTTGGAATATTGTATATTCCAGCATTGAAAAGCAAATACTCCCGAACATACATATCTAAATAAAGTGGATTGTGCTCCGGCAGATAGCCCACACTTTTTTTCACTGCAATATCGTCTTTGTTCACTTCAAAACCATTCACAATGGCAACTCCTTGCGAAGCGGGAATAAAAGTGGTCAAAATCTTCATCATCGTAGATTTTCCGGCACCATTCGGGCCTAAAAAACCAACTATTTCACCTTTTTCAATGGAGAATGAAACCTTGTTAAGCGCTTTTTGTTCGCCGTAGGTTTTACTGATATTTTCTACTTGTATGGACATATATTAAAAAGTTGAACAAAGTTAAGCAAATAAAAAACTGAAAAAAGTCTTTTCCGTTTTTAAGAATTCATTACTTTAGCAATCTATTAAAGAACAATGAACACAGTTTTTACTTTCAACAATTTTTGGTTTTTCTATTTTAAAAATAGAACCAGGATTGTTGTATAGTTAATCGAACCATAAAACATTTAAAGTCCTGGAAATTTTTCCAGGACTTTTTTTTTAACCTAATTTTAAAAAATATGAGCTTAAAAGTAGTAATGCAGGGAATTGAAAGTTCGTTTCACCACCAAGCCGTCGAAAAAATTTTTCCGAATGAAGAAATAACACTTTTAATGTGTGATTCGTTTGAAAAAGTAACCAATGCTGTTAGCAAAGCAATAGCAGACTACGGCGTAATAGCCATTGAAAACACGATTGTGGGTTCTATTTTGCCCAATTACGGATTGATAGATACTGGCAATTTTGAAATCTTGGCCGAAACAATTTTAGACATTCAAATGTACGTGATGGCGTTGGAAAGTGAATCCATTCACGACATAAAGGAAATACATTCACATCCTGTGGCCTTGCTTCAATGCAGAGATTATTTACAAAAATTTCCACCCCAATTCAAAGTTATTGAAGGAAAAGACACTGCTTCCGAAGCAAAAAAAATTAAAGACCAAAATCTAAGGGGTGTCGCAGCCATTGCTGGAAAGCAGGTTGCCGAAAGGTTCGGACTTAAAATTTTGGATAGTAATATTCAAGATATAAAGGAAAACCATACGCGCTTCGTACTTTTGGGCAAAAAAGAAAAGCAAACAATTCAACAGACCGATAAAGCTTCCCTTAAATTTGTACTCGAACACAATGTGGGAAGTTTGGGGAATGTGCTGAATCTTTTGACAACATTTAATATAAACCTGACCAAAATACAATCTTTTCCCATTGTTGGAAAACCTTGGCAGTATGCTTTTTTTGTAGATGTGGTTTTTGAGGATGAAAATTTCTTTTTTGAAGTAATGGAAATGCTAAAAAAAACGGTTAAAGAATTAAATATATTGGGCGTATATAAACAAGATGTATCACACGCCGAAGTTGAATTTTCAAATGCAATTTTAAATGGAAAATAATAAAAATCTTCGCAATTGGCTAAATAAAATGGAACTAGCCCACCCGATTGTAATTGCCGGTCCTTGCAGCGCAGAGACCGAGGAGCAAGTTCTGAAAATTGCCCATCAATTGAAAGAAACAGACGCCACCGTCTTACGTGCAGGAATTTGGAAACCTAGAACCCGTCCTGGTAATTTTGAGGGCGTGGGCGCTTTGGGATTGAAATGGCTGCAAAAAGCGAAACAAGAAACTGGATTGATGACCGCAACCGAAGTAGCAAATGCCAATCACGTAGATTTGGCATTGAAACATGATGTGGATATTCTTTGGGTTGGGGCTCGCACGACGGTTTCACCATTTATTGTTCAGGAAATCGCCGATGCCTTAAAAGGAACGGATAAAATTGTTTTAATAAAAAATCCAGTAAATCCAGATTTGGCACTTTGGTTGGGCGCTGTGGAACGTTTTTATGAAAGTGATGTGAAAAACCTGGGCGTAATCCACCGTGGATTTTCAACTTATGAAAAAACGCGCTATCGCAACAATCCCGAATGGCAAATACCGATTGATCTTCAAAACAAATTTCCAGATTTGCCACTTATTTTGGATCCTTCACACATTGCAGGCCGCAGGGACATTATTTTTGACCTTTGCCAAACCGCATTGGACCTCAATTATGACGGTTTAATGGTTGAAACTCATTTCGATCCTGACAACGCTTGGAGCGATGCTGAACAGCAGATAACACCCAAAACCTTGGATCAAATAACAGTAGATTTAAAGATTAGGAAACAGGAAGGAGATGAAGTAGAGTTCAAAAATAAGCTGAATACGTTGCGTACAAAGATTGATGTGTTGGACCACCAATTGATAGAATCTTTGGGGAAACGTATGAAAATTGCCGATGATATTGGTATGTTGAAAAACAAGAACAACGTTGCAATCCTTCAAACAAAACGGTGGAACGAAATTTTAGGAAAAATGATTTTGGAAGGGGAGGAAAACAAGCTGAGCGAGGAATTTATTTTACGAATTTTTAAAGCTATTCACCAAGAGTCTATCAATCATCAGAAAAAGGTTATGAATAATTAAAAAGTTTTGCAACTTTGCGATATGAAAGGCATTGTCTATAAATCTACAGGTAGCTGGTACACCGTGAAAGCCGAAAACGGCACTTTTTACGATTGCCGTATAAAAGGCAAGTTTCGTATGGAGGGAATAAAAAGCACGAATCCTGTTGCGGTGGGTGATCACGTAGATTTTGATGTTGAAAAAAAGGGGGATGAAACAGTTGGAGTTATTAAACATATTGATGAACGTGAAAACTACATTATCCGGAAATCCGTAAACCTTTCTAAACAAACCCACATTATTGCAGCGAATGTTGATATCGCTTTTTTATTGATAACGTTGAACAATCCACCCACTTTCACAACTTTTATAGATCGGTTTTTGGTTACTGCGGAAGCATATCACATAAAAGCAGTACTTCTTTTCAACAAAATTGACACCTACAATGAGGACGAGCTGCTCGAGATAAAATTTCTCGCTGCTCTTTATAGAAAGATAGGGTACGAGTGTATTGGGATTTCAGCAATCTCGGGGAAAAACATCGATAAAGTGAAAGCTTTGATGCAGGATAAAGTAACCATGTTTTCCGGTCATAGCGGTGTAGGAAAATCTACTTTGATAAACGCAATTGAACCTGGTCTGAGTTTAAAAACCTCAAAAATCTCAGATCAGCATTTACAGGGCCAACACACCACGACTTTTGCTGAAATGTTTGATCTTTCTTTTGGCGGACAAATAATAGACACACCCGGAATAAAAGGTTTCGGAGTGGTTGAAATTGACAAAGAAGAACTGGGTGATTATTTTCCCGAGTTTTTTGAGCTGAAGGAAAACTGCAAGTTCAACAATTGTCTTCATTTGGAAGAACCGCATTGCGCAGTTAAAGAAGCATTGGAAAACGAAGAAATAGCGTGGCCCCGCTACAAAAGTTATTTGCAGATTTTAGAAGGCGAGGAAGATCACTTTAGGAAAGATATTTATAACGAAAAATAATTTCAGTGCGCGTTTTAATCCAAAGAGTAAAAAAAGCATCCGTGACCATTGATGGAAAATTGTTTTCAGAAATAAATCAGGGTCTACTCATTTTATTGGGAATTGAAACCGAAGATACTCAAGAAGACATTGACTGGTTAGCAGGAAAAATTACTCGTTTAAGGATTTTTTCAGATGAAAATGATGCAATGAATCTTTCTGTCCAAGATATAAACGGCGACTGTTTGGTTGTAAGCCAGTTCACGCTTCACGCAAATACTAAAAAAGGAAACCGTCCTTCATTCATAAATGCCGCAAAGCCCGAAATTGCTATTCCGCTTTATGAAAAATTCGTACTTCAGCTTGAAAAAGAAACAAATAAAAAAGTACAAACCGGAAGTTTCGGAGCCATGATGGATGTGGCTTTGGTCAATGATGGTCCTGTTACAATTTGGATTGATTCAAAAAGAAGAGAATAATCTCTTTAACCTTTCCTTAACCTTTCAGGAATTTTATATATTGCCGTTTTATAATACAGATTGATGAAAAATATTTTTTACCTCACACTTCTGCTTTGTTCGGTTCATATATATTCCCAAAAAGATTATTCCATAGCTTCTGTAAACAAAGAACTTACCGAATATTCCAACAGTATTTTGATTGATGAATTGGTTGAAATAGACGTCACCGATAATAACAAAATGAAAACCAAAACACATCGTGCTTTGGCGGTGCTAAATAAAATAGGTGACGGCGATACCCATCTTTGCGAATATTATGACGACAATTCCCGTGTAAAAAACATTGAAGTTTGGATTTATGACGCCTTCGGTAAGGAAATAGAGCACTTTAAAAAGAAAGATTTTTTAGATGTAAGCCGAACGGGGATAAGTATTTATAGCGATGACCGAATGCTTGGTATAAATTATACGCCTACCACTTACCCTTATATAGTTGTTTATGAAAGCGAGACCGAAAGCGGGGATTCTGCATTTATAAAACCCTGGTACCCTTTGGGTGGATATGCCGAAAGCACTCAAAAAAGTGTGTTTAAAATAAAATTCAATCCCGCCAACAAACCAAAATACAACCCCCAAAACCTGAAAGATTTTGATATTTCAATATCTGAAACACCAGAGGAAATTATTTTTTCTGCTTTAAATATTAAAGCAATTAGATATGAGGAGCACAGCCCTTCCTATAACAAAGTATTGCCAAACGTAACCATAGCTCTTAACAATTTTAAATTGAAGGGTACTACAGGCTCTGGCAAGGACTGGCAACAATTTGGAAGTTGGATGGATAAAAGTCTGCTTTCAGATGTAAGAGAATTACCAGAAGGAACGTTGGCGCGTGTAAAAAGTCTCGTGGCCAACGAAATCACAAATGAAGGAAAGGCGCGAAAAATATATCAATATGTGCAAGACAAAGTTCGCTATGTAAGTATAAGTGTTGGGATTGGCGGCTGGAAACCAATGCCCGCTTCAGATGTTGACAAACTCAGCTATGGCGATTGCAAAGCCTTGACAAATTATACAAAAGCATTGTTGGATGCCGTGGGGGTTCCTTCTTATTACACAGTTATATACGGAGATACTTCAGAAAGAGATATTACTTCAGATTTTACATCTTTACAGGGAAATCATATTATTTTGGGAATCCCAAATAACGAAGAGATTACATGGCTTGAATGTACAGATCAAGACAAACCGTATGGCTATATGGGAGATTTTACGGATGATCGTGATGTATTAATAATTACACCTGAAGGTGGAAAAATAGCGCATACCAAAATTTATGAAACCGAAGAAAGTACACAATTCACTACTGCAAAAGTAAAAGTGGATGCTAAAGGTGATGTTACGGCAGCTTTTGAAAGTATTTCCAAAGGGCTTCAGTATGACAATAAATATTTACTTCCGAAGAAAAAGCAGGACGATGTGGATGAATATTACAAAAACAGATGGAGCTATATTAATGGATTTTCATTGAACAATTTTGAATTTAACAATGATCGTGAAAATATAGTTTTTACCGAAAAGGTATCTGTAACTATTCCCAGTTATGCAAATCCCGTTGGTAATGATTTTCTCTTCTGTGCCAATATTTTTAATCAAAGTCAGCACATTCCACCCCGTATTGATAACAGAAAACAAAATCTCTATTTAGGTCATGGATATGTGGATATAGACACCCTTGAAGTTGAAATTCCTGAAAACTTCTCGATTGACGTCTTGCCAGAATCAACCGTTTTGGAAACCAAATTTGGAAAATACCAAATAGGTTTCAGCAAAACTCCTGAAAACAAATTGGTTTACAGCCGAAAATTGCTCATCAACAAAGGCGAATATCCTCCATCGGAATATGAAAACTATCGTGATTTTTTAAGATCCATCGCGAGGCTGGACAAAACAAAAATACTTTTAAAACAAAACGTACAATAAATAACACCAATCAATGAAAACAACTATAATCACGGCAATTGCAGTTTTGTGTTTTCTGAATATTTCAGTTGCTCAAAATTATAAATTCGGAAAAGTTTCACAAGAAGAGTTGCTTCAAAAAGAGCATCCAACTAACCCTACAGCAGATGCCGCAGTGCTTTACCGTGAAACCAAAACCGAATTTCAATACACGCAAGATGCAGGATGGTATATGGTTACTGATTATTTTGAACGTATAAAAATTTACACAAAAGAAGGTTTCGAAAAGGCAAATGCAACCATTAATTTATATAAAGGCGATGGTGAAGACAAACTTCTTGGACTGAAAGGATACACTTATTATTTAGGGGGAGATGGCAAAGTGGAAGAAGTGAAACTTAAAAACGATGGTATTTTTGAGGAAGAGACCTCCAAGTATGTTACGCAAACAAAAATTACAATGCCAGACGCTCGGGAAGGTTGTGTTATAGAATACAAATACACCATTAATTCTCCTTTCATCTTTAACATAGATGAGTTCAGGTTTCAAGAAACTATTCCGGTTGACAAAGTGAAAGTGCTTTTCACAACGCCAGAATATTTTGTTTACAAAACACACCAAAGAGGTTGGATTCCCTATAAAGTTGATTCGGAATCAAGAGAGCGGACAATGACTTTTAGACAAACAGAGCAGATGGACACAAGAACTTTTGGAAAAGGGATTCAACAAACAGAAACTAGGGAAATAAAATTTAAGGAAGACACCTACACTGTGGAACTTGATAATGTTCCGGCACTTCAAGAAGAAGCCTTTGTGGGCAATTTGAATAACTACACCACTGCGCTGCAATTTGAGATGAGCTACATAGATATTCCAGGAGTGCCAATTAAAACTTATGCAACTACTTGGGAAGATGTTTCAAAAAGCATTTACCGCATAGATGATTTTGGTACGGAACTAGAACGAAACAACTATTTTGAAAATGATATAGACGCTCTTTTGAACGGTGCAACCAAACCTGAAGAAAAAGTGGGGCTTATCTTTTCGTATGTTTTGAATAAAATGAACTGGAACGGCTACAACGGTTTTTATACTAATGAAGGTGTTAAAACAGCTTATAAAAAAGGTTCTGGAAATGTGGCAGATATAAACCTGATGTTAGTAGCAATGCTTCGCCACGCAAAGCTGGACGCTAATCCGGTTTTGGTAAGTACAAAAGAACATGGAGTTCCGCTGTTTCCTACTCGTAACGGCTTCAATTATGTGATTGCGGCAGTAGACTTTCCGCAGGGAACATTATTGCTTGATGCAACAAATAAAGATGCTGAGATAGGTGTTTTAAAGTCTAACATTTTAAATTGGCAAGGTCGAGTAATAAAGAGGGATGGAACCTCGGGTTGGGTTTCTTTGAGCTCAATGGTGCCTGCTGTGAAAAGTACGATGGTTAACGTTGAAATCAAACCGGATATGTCAGTTACTGGAAAAGCTCAAAACCGCTTCACTGGCAACTATGCTTTTCAATACAGAACTGAATATAAAAACTTAAACGAAGACGCCCAGCGCAAGCAAATAGAGAAAAATACCAACCAAGCCGAACTGTCCAATTTGCACTTTGAAAATTTAACGACCCTTGGACAGCCAGTTTCTTTGGAGTATGATTTTGAAGCTCTTGATGCAGTGGAAGAGGTGGCTGGCAAGCTGTATTTTTCGCCAATGGTTATTTTTGGAACCCAAGAAAACCCATTCAAGTCTGAAACCCGTCAATATCCTATTGATTATGGATATCCACTTAAAAATCGGTATATCTTGAACATTGCACTGCCAGAAGGCTATAAAGTGGAATCATTACCCGAGAATGCAGTTTTTAATTTAGGTGAAAAAATTGGAAATTATCGTTATCTTATTTCGCAAGTAGGTAACAAACTGCAACTTTCAGTGGAGTTTGCAATTAACCAATCTTTCATCGCGGCTGAAGAATATGCCAATTTGAAAAAATTCTATGAACTTTTAATTGCGAAGGAAAACGAAAAAGTTGTACTTTCAAAGGCATAATGGATATCAAAAACGCACAAAAAGCAGTTGATGCTTGGATACAGGAACACGGTGTTCGCTATTTTAATGAGCTAACAAATATGGCGCAGCTCACTGAGGAAGTGGGCGAAGTTGCGCGAATAATCGCACGTCGTTATGGCGAGCAGAGCGAAAAGGAAAGCGATAAAAATAAAGATTTGGGTGAAGAGCTTGCCGATGTTATTTTTGTAGTGCTGTGCCTCGCTAATCAAACGGGTGTTGATCTTGAAAAAGCTTTTGAAAAGAAATTGGAGCTTAAAACCAAACGCGATCACGACAGGCATCACAGCAACGAAAAACTTAAATAAATGTTCAAAAAAGTAATAAATACAAAAGGCTTTTGGAAATCAGTGATCTCTTTGGCGGTGGCTTTTGCAGTGTTGTTCGCGTTTATAAAATGGGCGATAGAAGGCTTTGAGATTGCTTATTTTACTGAAAGAGATCCTTTGATGTTTATACTCACATTGTTGATTGCAGGCTTTGTGTATGGTTTTTTTGTAACCTTCGGAAAGTTCCGTGCGAAGCTTAAAGAAAAAGAGTCTGGAAGATGAAAGCCATTCTCGAACGCGGAAGTTTTCCTAACAAAAATGTAGAAATCTATATCAGCGGTTCCAAAAGTGAATCGAACCGAATATTGATTCTTCAAGCACAGTTTCCCAATATTTCAATAGAAAATCTTTCCGAAAGCGATGATACAAAAGTTTTGCAGGATGGCTTAAAAATTTCGAGTGGAACGGTCGATGTACATCATGCGGGAACAGCAATGCGTTTTCTAACGGCTTATTTTGCTGCAAAAAAAGGTGCTGAAATAATCCTTACAGGAAGCCAGCGCATGCAAGAGCGACCTATTGGTATTTTGGTGAATGCACTAAAAAGTTTAGGTGCAGATATTGAATATCTTAAAAACGAAGGTTTTCCGCCATTAAAAATAAAAGGGAAGGCACTTCATAAGAATAAAGTAAAGATTAAAGCCAATGTGAGCAGTCAGTACATTTCTGCGTTAATGCTAGTTGCGCCAATGTTTCCAAAGGGTTTGAGTATTTATTTGGAAGGAAAAACTACATCGATCCCTTATATTGAAATGACGCTTTCATTGCTGAAAAACATAGGGATAAGGGGAGGTTTCAATAAAAATGAAATTACTGTTCCTTCAATGAAGAATATTGAAAAAAAGATGTTGGTTGTTGAATCAGACTGGAGTTCGGCGTCTTATTTTTACAGTTTGGTAGCACTTTCTGAAAATTCTGAAATAACCCTTGGAAGTTTTTATGAAGAAAGTCTGCAGGGCGATTCCGCCTTAGTACAGATTTATGATTCTTTGGGTGTGATTACTGTTTTTAATACTTCCGAAGGCACTATTTCACTTTCAAAAAAGAACATGGAATTGCCAGATTCTTTGCTTCTCGATTTATCGAACACTCCAGATTTAGCGCAGACAATTGCAGTAACTTGTTTCGGATTGGGCATAAGTTGCAAACTTAGCGGTCTTCACACATTAAAAATTAAGGAAACCGACAGGCTTTTGGCTTTAAAAAATGAATTGGAAAAACTGGGCGCTACAATTCAAGTTGATACCAATTCATTGAACCTTGAAAAAACCCCAAAAATCAATTTCAACAAAACCATCAAAACCTACCAAGACCACCGAATGGCTATGGCTTTTGCACCACTCTCGTTAAAAACAAACCTTACAATAAGCGATGCCGAAGTGGTTTCAAAATCATATCCCAATTTTTGGAAAGACATACAAAAAGTTGGAATTACATGCGTTTTGGACAATTCATCAAAATAGCAACTTTCCTTCATTAATCATCCTTCATCCCGCACCCAGTATCCAGCATAAAATATTTCCAAATAATAAACCCCCATTTACTTGACAACGCCTGTTTTGAGGTTGTATATTTGCGCCCTTGTAAAATATAAAGACACAACGAATTATGGGAATGAAACTTTCAAATTTTAGCTTTAATCTTCCAGAGGAATTATTAGCCGAATATCCAGCTCCAAACCGCGATGAATCCCGCTTAATGGTACTTAACCGAAAAGATAAAACCATCGAGCACAAAATGTTCAAGGATATTATTGATTATTTTGAGGAAGACGATGTGCTAATAACAAACAATACCAAGGTTTTTCCTGCACGTTTATTCGGTAATAAAGAAAAAACTGGAGCTCGTATTGAAGTTTTCCTATTAAGAGAATTGAACCCAGAAACCCGTCTTTGGGATGTTTTGGTAGATCCTGCTCGAAAAATCAGGATTGGCAACAAGTTGTATTTCGGCGATGACGAAACACTTGTAGCTGAAGTTATAGACAACACAACCTCCCGTGGAAGAACGCTTCGTTTTCTTTTTGACGGTTCTTATGAAGAGTTCAGAAACAAATTGACAGAATTAGGCGAAACCCCACTTCCAAAATACATAAAAAGAGAAGTTGAGCCCGAAGATGCAGAACGTTACCAGACTATTTTCGCTAAAAATGAAGGAGCTGTTGCTGCGCCAACTGCTGGTTTGCACTTTTCAAAACATCTTTTAAAACGCTTGGAAATTAAAGGTATAAACATTGCTGAGGTCACACTACACGTAGGTTTGGGGACCTTTAGCTCTGTTGAGGTTGAAGACCTTTCAAAACACAAAATGGATTCGGAAGAAATGAGTATTCTCCAAGATTCTGTAGATATAATAAATACAGGAATTAAACGTAAAAAACGCGTTTGCGCTGTGGGAACAACCGCAATGCGCGCTGTGGAAAGCTCGGTTTCTTCAAACCATACACTGAATGCCTATACAGGATGGACAAATAAATTTATTTTTCCTCCTTATGATTTCAGTATTGCTAATGCGATGATAACAAACTTCCACACACCAAAATCTACGTTGTTGATGATGGTTTCAGCCTTTGCGGGTCACGATTTTATAAAGGAAGCCTATGCCGAAGCTATTAAAGAAAAATATAGATTTTATACATACGGAGACGCAATGTTGATAATCTAATAAATTTCATATAAACCCTAAAAAATCCTGATGAAAATCGGGATTTTTTAATTTATAAGGGTTTGGTTTTCAAATGTCAAAATAAAAATTTACCTTAGTCTTCCTTTTTAAAAGCTAACTATCAATTGGAATGAAAAAAACTACGATTTTCTTCATTTTCTTCTTCACCTTTTTTACTGCCTTTCCACAAGGTGGAGGAGGTGAGTTGCCCGAAAGTTGGGATTTGAATTTAGCAACAGTTCCCAATATTATTCGGCTTCCAACTTTGGACTTTGAGAATATAACACTTCAAGATAGTATCAATGATTTGGATAAGAGTCTTCCTTGGCGCTATGGAATTGAAATGCCGGTAAGTGTGAATATGCAGCACGGCGGTCTTTGGACTGTTTTGCCCGATGGCGGAAAAATTTGGCAAGCAACCATTCAATCAGCTGGCGCATTAAATTTAAGTATCAATTTTGATGATTTCTTTTTGCCAAAGGGTTCGCGACTTCAACTTTATAATGATGACCACACCGATATTATTTCAACGATTACAAACAATCAAAACAGTAATGAAGGCCAACTGGGTACTTGGTTTGTAGAAGGCGATATTATTTGGATAGAATATTACCAGCCGCCAATAGTCCAAGGTTCACCGAAGTTAAATATTGAAACCGTTATTCACGGTTACAGAATGGGAAGGGTGAATGTGCTTATTGATGGTAATCGCGGATTGAATGATTCTGGAGAATGTAATTACGACGTTAATTGCCCCATAGGAAATGATTTTGACCAAAAGAAAGATTTGGTAAAGAAAGCGGTTGCATTACTCAATTTGGGTAATGGCCATTTGTGCTCTGCTTCACTTATTAATAATACATTAAACGATAAAACACCCTATTTATTGACTGCAAACCATTGTTTGGATAATAGCAATCCGGCGCTTTGGTCTGTGCGTTTTAATTGGGTAAGTCCAACACCAGTTTGTGCTACGGGCGGGGATAGTGGCGATTTACAGACAAATTTTACAGTAAGTGGTGCCGAATTAAGAGCAAAAAACAGTTTGAGCGATTTCGCATTGGTTGAACTTTTAAACCCCATACCTGAATCCTGGGATGTTGCCTTTGCAGGTTGGGATAATTCTGACACCAATCCGCAGTTTGAAGTAGGAATACATCATCCAAACGGTGATATTATGAAAATATGCCGCGATGATTCCGGAGCGCAGAAAGTTGATGCCAATGGTACTCAAGCATGGTTGATTGGAGGTGGTACGCACGGCCCTGGAAATGGTTGGGAAATAGGTACTACCGAAAGTGGTTCTTCTGGCTCTCCTCTTTTTGACCAAAACGGAAGGCTCATCGGACAATTATATGCTGGACAATCCGCTTGCACTGGCTTGGAAAACAATCAAGATTATGATATTTATGGAAGGTTGGGCATTTCCTGGAACAACGGAAATTCACCCGAAACACGTTTGAAAGATTGGTTGGACCCAACAAATACAGGGCACACGACAATTGAAACGCTTCAGAATTTATTGAACACACCCGATTTTCAACTAATAGGTGATCTTAAAATTTATCCAAACCCAGCAAGTACGCTCATCACCGTGATGAACAATAGGTATCCACATTTGTCTTACATATTTTCTAATGCGATGGGTCAACGAATTCATTCAGGTTCTTTGTCCAATACAATGAACACCATTGCTGTCGATAACCTTTCAGAAGGCGTTTATTTCCTTCGTTTAGTGGATGAAGACAGTAAAGACTCCATCACCAAAAAGATAATTATTAAAAAATAACGAATAATTCTATATATTTATTAAGCCTCTATTCTTAAAAGGAAAGGGGTTTTTTTACTTTAAAATACAGTAGTTTTGCACGATGGTTTCAGAAAAAAAGGACATACGAGCACTTTCAAAAGAAGAACTTAGAAGTTTTTTTGTTAATATTGGTGACAAAGCCTTCCGCGGAACGCAGGTTTATGAATGGCTTTGGGGGAAGGGAATTCACAGTTTTGACGATATGACCAATCTTTCCAAAGAAACCAGGGCACATCTGAACGAGAACTTCGTAATAAACCATATAAAAGTTGACCATCTTCAAAAAAGTAATGATGGCACCATTAAAAACGCTGTAAAACTTCACGATGACTTGATTGTGGAATCGGTTTTGATTCCTACCAAGAAAAGAACCACAGCTTGCGTTTCCTCGCAAGTGGGTTGCAGCTTGGATTGTACTTTCTGCGCAACAGCCAGATTGAAAAGAATGCGTAACCTAAACCCCGATGAAATTTACGACCAAGTGGTTGCCATTGATAGAGAAAGCCGCTTATATCACGACAAACCCCTTTCCAACATCGTTTTTATGGGAATGGGCGAACCGCTGATGAATTATAAAAACGTATTGGAATCCATAGAGAAAATCACTTCTGATGAAGGTTTAGGAATGTCTCCAAAACGAATTACGGTTTCAACTTCCGGAGTCCCGAAAATGATTAAGAAATTAGCAGATGATGAAGTGAAATTCCATCTTGCGGTTTCATTACATTCTGCCATCCAAGAAACACGAGAGCAGATTATGCCTTTTGCCAAAAATTTTACTTTGGAAGACCTCCGCGAATCGTTAGAGTATTGGTACAGCAAAACAAAACGCAAAATAACATACGAATACATCGTTTGGAAAGGCATCAACGACAAGTGGGTAGATATTGAAGCACTCGTTACTTTCTGTAAATACGTGCCATGCAAAGTAAATATTATTGAATACAATCCTATTGACGATGGCCACTTTCAGCAAGCTTCTTCAACGGTTGTTGATGATTATATTGAAGCCTTGGAACACGACCGAATTCCTGTAACCGTTCGCCGCAGCAGAGGGAAAGATATTGATGCTGCTTGTGGACAGTTAGCAAATAAGCAATAAAAAAAAGAGCGGCTAAAGGCCGCTCTTTTCAATTCAATATAAATCGTAAATTAGTTCTTTACGATTTTGAAGGATTTGTTTGCTCCGTCAATAGAAACAGTAGCAATGTAAATTCCAGATTGTAATCCAGAAATGCTAACAGTTTCGTTAGTGCTAGTTAGTTTTTGTGAAACTACTTGCTGGCCTAACATATTGTAAAGCGCAATTTTGTCCATTGAAGTGTTTGCGGAAAGGATCAATTGGTTGTTAGCAACAAAGTATTTAAAACCTTTGAAAGCTAAATCATTAACACCTAAAACATCAGCAGTAACTTTATAGTCATCTACTTGGAACCCAAATTGGTCTGCACCTACGTGATTGATAGCGATGTAAACATCCTGTCCAGCATAAGCATCAAGGTCAACTGTGAATTCTTCCCAGTCAATTGCTTGAGGAACTAAACCAGTTTCTAAAAGAATAAAACTACCTGTATCGGTATCAGTTGTTGAAACACCGATATTAAAGGTTTCTTCAGAATAGGTTGCATCTGCTGCTTTAGCCCAAAAAGAAAGAAGGTTTCCAGAAATACCCAAAGTTATTTGTGGAGAAATAAGCCAATCATTATTAGCATTTGTTGTTCCATCTGGCACAGCTGCGAAAGAAGTCATTGCTTTTTCACCACCACGTGCAGCCCAATTAGAATCAGCAGTAGGATCTAATGGTGGGTCAGTTGTGGTAGAATTAAAAACGATAAAAGAACCTGTGTAACCTGAATTAAGGAAAGTAATACCAGTAAAACCGTAAGTTGGTAAAAGATCAAGATCAGTCAAAGTCCAATCTCCTACATTGTCAATAAGGAAATCATCATAAGCTTCAAAGTCATCTTCAAAAATAGTAGTTTGTGCATTCATAGCAAAGCCAGCAAATAATGCGGCCAATAATGTAATTTTTTTCATTGTAATTATTAATTAAGGGATTAAAATATGATTTCCTCAAAAATATGTTTTAGCCTTTTATTATCAGTCGTTACAGAAGATTTTAACGCCTTATTGAAGATTCTAATAATATAATCGAAATAGCAGATTATCTCTATTATTATTAACAGGCTTTTTGAGCAATTCTATTATTAGAAGCTCATTGTTTGTCTTTCTCGTATTAGGGAGTAAGACTGGTTTTAATAAAACTTTGTTAAATCAGTTTTTGTAATTCAAAGAACAATCTATTCTACTTGTCAAATGGGTTAAAACCGTCATTCAATTTTAACTATCTTTGAGCCTTTATGAAGATAGTTTCGCGCATCAAACTCCCCATTGAAAAGGAAATGGAGCTTTTTGAAAAAAAGTTCTCAGCTTCCATGTCTTCCAAAGTTTCCCTTCTTAACAGAATTACACATTATGTAGTAAACAGAAAAGGCAAACAAATGCGCCCCATGTTCGTTTTCCTCATCGCAAAAATGACTGGTGATGGTGAAGTAAATGAAAGAACCTATCGAGGCGCTTCCGTCATAGAGCTTATACACACTGCAACTTTGGTACATGACGATGTGGTAGACGACAGCAACCGTCGCCGTGGTTTTTTCTCCATAAATGCGCTTTGGAAAAACAAAATTGCCGTTCTGGTTGGCGATTATCTACTCTCAAAAGGATTGTTGCTTTCTATTGACAATGATGATTTTGACTTATTGAAAATAATTTCCGTCGCCGTGCGCGAAATGAGCGAAGGCGAACTGCTTCAAATTGAAAAAGCCCGCAAGCTCGATATTACTGAAGAAATATATTTCGAAATAATCCGCCAAAAAACTGCCACCCTCATAGCTGCTTGTTGCGCAATGGGAGCTCGCTCCGTAATGGCTCCCGATGAAGAAGTTGAAAAAATGCGCAAATTCGGTGAGCTCATTGGGACTGCCTTTCAAATAAAGGACGACCTTTTTGATTACGGTAATGAACACATCGGCAAACCCACAGGCATCGATATTAAGGAGCAAAAAATGACACTCCCTTTAATATATGCTTTGAACAACTCTTCTTCCACAGAAAAAAAATGGCTGATCAATTCGGTTAAAAACCACAACAGAGACAAACAGCGCGTAAAGGAAGTCATCACTTTTGTGAAAGACAACGGCGGTCTAGATTATGCCGTAACAAAAATGAAGGAGTTTCAACAGGAAGCACTTCTGCTTTTGGAAACCTATCCCGCTTCTCCCTTCAAAGAATCGCTGGAGTTGATGGTGAATTACGTTATTGACCGGAAGAAGTAGCGGTAGGCATTAACAGTTTGAAGTAAAGGCCACATACACCGATGAAACTCTGCAACCTGAAACTTTTTCACCCTTAGGCAACCATTCTTCAGAAACCTGCGTCTATTAAAATAGAAGCATCTAACAGCGAAGCGTATTTTGAAAATTATACCATTACATAAAAACTATTCCAAATTAATTGAAAAAGCGTCTAAATCCGACCGCCGCTCACAGCATCAATTGTTTGAAATGTTTTCGCCAAAAATGCTCGGCGTGTGCAGACAGTATTTAAAAAATAACGACTTAGCTGAAGAAGTGATGCTTTCAGGTTTTCTGAAAATGTTTACGCATTTAAACGATTTCAAAAATGAAGGCAGTTTTGAAGGGTGGATACGCAGAATAATGGTGAACGAAAGTATTTCGCAACTTCGTAAAGACAAGAAACTGCATTTCATCACCGAAGCTGAAATAGATAACACCGCAGAACATTCCACCTTTATTGAAACGGAGCTAGAAGTAAATGAAATTCAAAAAATGATAGACAGCCTACCCGACGGTTATAAAACGGTTTTTGTGCTCTATGCGGTGGAAGGTTATAAACACGGTGAAATTGCAGAACTATTGCAGATAAGTGAAAACACTTCAAAAACACAACTTTTTAAAGCACGCAAAATGCTTCAAAATATGGTCAAACAACAAAATAACATTAGCTATGGCACCCTATAAACTAGAAGATAATATTCGCGAAAAGCTGGAAATGAGGGAGCTTAATCCTTCTGCAGAGGCTTGGGAAAAACTCGAAGCAAAATTGGATTCCCAACAGCCCAAAAAGAAAACTGTTCTTTGGTATTATGTTGCCGCGAGTTTTGTTGGTTTCTTAATTCTTGCTTCGGTTTTTTTTAGCAATAATAATACTGAAGTGAACCATAAAATAGTAGATGAAACTATAGTGCCGAACAGTACTGAAAGTCGACCTGAGATAATTCCAAACAATATAGAGGTTGAAGAGATTGCTTCTGAAGAAAACAGTTCAGAAAAAGTTGAAGCTATAAAATCGAATAGCGAAGGCAAGCAAAAGCAAAATTCAAAAATACTTAAACCCCTATCTCAGAAAAAATCTGAAATAGACAAAAAAGTTGATAATACAGATGTTATTGCCAAGGTCACTTATAAAGAAGAGAAACAGCCTTTAAATGCAACAACACAAAAACCCAAAGGAGAGAACAAGCTTTTCAATCAAAAAATAGACGAAGTAGTAGCATCCGTAAAAAAACTTCAAGAAAAGAACACCGAAGTTAATGCAACAGACATAGATGCATTACTGAACAATGCCCGAAGCGATATCCAGACCCAGCAAATCCTTAATAGTCCAAAAGTTGATGCCACCGCACTGCTCGAGGACGTAGAGTGGGAGGTAGAAAAAAGTTTCCGAGACAAAGTTTTCGACGCTCTTGGCGATGGTTTTCAAAAAGTGCGCACTGCTGTTTCCGAGCGCAATGACTAAAAATTAAAAAAAAATTCATCAATAAATCATCATTCATTAATCAAAAATCGAACAGTTATGAAATTAATTACAATCACAATTGCCCTTTCTTTATGGCTCTTTGCGGTAATGTACGCACAGGCACAAGAAGTTGATCACGACACCCAGACATCCATAGAGCAGCTCACTGAGCTAAAAGAAAAAATAATACAAGAAGAAAAAGAAGCCCTAAAAAGAGGTGTTGAAAACATCAATGCCCGTTTAGAGAATGAAGCAATTACCGAAACCGAAGCCGAAACCCTAAAACAAGCCGCCGCAGAAAAACATGCGCTTAACATTGAAAACCGCCTTGCTATAATAGATAATAAAGTAGCATTGCTTAAACGAAATGGAAACGTTGAAGACGATGAAGACAATGGAATGGTTATTCGCATTGGCTCTTCTGGAAAGGATAATGAAAACGATAATGTACTCTACATTGGTCCCAAAAACAAACAACGCAAATACGATCGCCGCACCACATCTGACCTCGTTTTAGCCTTCGGCCTCAACAACGTAATCACAGAAGGCGAATCAATGCAAGATTCAGACTTCAAAGTAGCCGGAAGCCGCTTTGCAGAAATAGGCTGGGCTTGGAAAACCCGCGTGTTCCAAAACACAAACTGGTTGCGTGTTAAGTACGGAGTGTCCTTTCAGTTCAATAGTTTAAAACCAACAGACAACCGCTTTTATGTAGACACTGGAGAACAGACCGAACTGCAAACTTATCCACTAAACCTAGATAAATCAAAATTCAGAATGGACAACCTAGTAGTGCCAATCCACTTTGAATTTGGCCCTTCCAAAAAAGAAGAACACGACGGCTACTTTCGTTATAATACAGAAAACCAAATAAAAGTGGGCCTCGGTGGTTATGCAGGTATCAACCTCGGCGCACGCCAAAAACTAAAATTTGAAGAAGAAGGTGAAGACCAAAAACTAAAGTTAAAGTCAGATTACAATACAAACAATTTCATCTATGGGCTTAGTGGTTACATAGGTTGGCAAGGTGTCGCTGTCTATGCCAAATATGACCTCAACACCATATTCAAGAATAACCCCATTGAGCAACGTAACGTTTCCCTCGGTCTCCGTTTTGATATAGATTAGCCATAAACTCTTTCATTATTCGTTGTTTTAAACCTGCATAGATTTTTTAAATCCGTGCAGGTTTCTTTTTTAATATCCCTATTTTTACATCACAAAATAACTGACAACCCACAACAGATAACTTAAAAGTCTTGATCTCCAGAACTACCATAGACAACGTTTTTGAAACCGCCAGAGTAGAGGAGGTGATTGGCGATTTTGTACAACTAAAGAAATCGGGAAGTAACTACAAAGGACTAAGTCCGTTTACCGATGAGCGTTCTCCGAGTTTTATGGTTAGTCCCGTAAAACAAATTTGGAAAGATTTCAGTAGTGGTAAAGGAGGCAACGTAGTCGCCTTTTTGATGGAGCACGAACACTTCACCTACCCCGAAGCCATAAAATATTTGGCGAAGAAATACGCAATAGAAGTAGAAGAAACCGAACAAACCCCTGAAGACAAAGTACAAGCCAACGAGCGCGAAAGCCTTTATTTAGTAAGCGAGTTCGCCAAAGACTATTTTCACAGCACCCTCCTAAAAACCGAAGAGGGAAAGGCCATCGGGCTTTCCTATTTTAAAGAAAGAGGTTTTACTGATGAAACCATCAAAAAGTTTGAACTCGGTTATTCGCCAGATTCCTGGGACGCCTTTACCAGCCACGCCATCAAAAAAGCCTACAAATTAGAGTTCCTCGAAAAAACTGGATTGTCAATTGTAAAAGAAGAAAAACAATTCGACCGTTTTAAGGGGAGGGTAATGTTCCCAATCTTGAGTATGAGTGGTCGCACGCTTGGTTTTGGTGGTCGGATTTTAACTTCGGATAAAAAAGCAGCGAAATACTTAAACTCTCCCGAAAGCGATATTTACCACAAAAGTAAAGTGCTTTACGGTATTTTTAACGCCAAACAAAGCATCGCCAAAGAGGATAATTGCTATTTGGTGGAAGGATATACAGATGTTATCCAGTTTTATCAAACGGGTATTCACAACGTGGTTTCCTCTTCGGGAACTGCCTTGACTTCAGAGCAGATTCGCCTAATAAACCGGCTTACCAAAAACATTACCGTTCTTTTTGATGGTGATGCAGCGGGACTTCGTGCTTCTCTTCGCGGTATCGACTTGATTTTGGAACAGGGGATGAACGTAAAAATCTGCACCTTCCCCGAAGGCGAAGATCCTGACAGTTTTTCGCGTAAAAATTCTTTGGAAGAACTCACGCTCTATTTAGAGGAAAACGCCAAAGATTTCATAACCTTTAAGGCCTCATTACTTGCCAATGAAGCAAAAAATGATCCTGTAAAAAAATCAGAAACCATTCACGATATGGTCAACAGCATCGCTAAGATCCCAGATGTTATAAAGCGTGAAGTGTATATTAAGGAATGTTCGCGGATTATGGACATTTCAGAACAAGTACTTTTTAATACGCTTGCGCAGATTTTTCAAAAGGAACGGAAAGATGCTTCCAAAAAAGCTGTTGTTCCGCAAGAAGCATTTCAGGTTATCCCTTCAGAAAAAAAGATTGAAAAGGTAGATGTCCAATTCCAGTTGGAACATAAAATAATTGAACTGCTGCTTTTGTATGGCAACGTTGAGGAAGATTTTGAGGAATTAATATTGGAAGCTGACGAAAAAGGAGAAATTATTTTGAAACCCGAAATCCACAAGTCGCGTGTGTTTGAAAAAATATATCTCGATTTACAGGAAGACGAAATTGAATTTATGAATCCAGAATTCAAGGGATTATATTTTGAAGTAATTAATCGTTTCAATCAAAATCCAGAAGCCAAGGCCGAAACTTTTATTAATGAATTGGATCCAGAAATGGCATCTTCTGTTACCCACATATTGATGGAAGAAGAAAGATATTCGCTCAGTAATTGGGAACGAATGGAAATATATGTGAAGGTAAAAGAGCAAACCATTGCCCAAATAGTAAGTGAGACCATCCTCAATCTGCGCCGTCATTTGGTTTCGCAGAAAATCAATGAGCTTTCTGAAGCAATGAAGCAGGAGGACAACCTAGAAAAAGAGTCTGGTTTACAAGAAATTGTGGACTATATAAGCCTTAAAAAAGTGCTTTCCAATAAATTAAACAGAGTGCTTTAAATTAATTGAATTGAAACATTCTGGCTTGGTTTATTAATTCGGCCAAGCTTGTTACTTTCAATTTTTTTAGCAAACGCGTTTTATAGGTGCTCACGGTTTTTTCGTTTATTTCTAAGAGCGTAGCTATGTCTTTGTTGCGTTTTCCATTGGAAAGTAAGTTCAAAACTTCAATCTCCCTTGCAGAAAGCTTTTTATAGCGTCCCATAATTGTATTGTCATTTATAGACTTGTTGTTGAAGGCGGCCGTAAGTTCGTCGTTCAAAAACACGCCGCCTGTTGCGATGCGTCTAATGGCTTGAAGAAAAACTATTTCTGAAGATGTTTTTGGAATATACCCGGCAGCACCTGATTTTATAGAGCGCAATGCATAAATTTCTTCTGGATGTGAAGAAAAAATAGCAATCCGTGTTCTTGGAAATTCTTCCCGAATACTACGAAGGGCATGAAAACCATTGATTTCAGGTATGTCTAGTTCCAATAATAAGATGTCGGGGCGCTCCTTTTCTAAACATTTCAGTAATTCTGATCCGCGTGAAACTTTTCCGACTATTAAATATTCATGTGTGCTATCGAGTAAAACTTCTGCACCTTTTCTCGTTATGGGGTGATGGTCTGCAATTACAACTTTTTTCATCTTATTGAATTTATAGATTTTTGAATGTATAAAAACTTCAGATCTGGGGAGAAACTCTGTTTTAACAACGTAATATTAATATTACATTTTGAATATATATAATCTTAAGAGTAAGAATAATAAACCTTTCGTTTAATGGTTAAAATATTCGGTAAATAACAAGCCTATTTCAGTTCGGTAGGAATTTCACAAACAGGAATTGGCATCATTTTGTGTTGGTTGGCTTTATTGAGTCGGTTATAAATATTAAAGACCACTTGTTGTCTTCCAGAAAAATCGGAGCTGCTTTTGCCTTTTTCAGTCATTTTCATAGCCCACTCCAATTCGTCATAACTTGCACCAAGTTGGTCTTCATCGGTTCGGTCATCGCCCCATAACCCATCGGTTGGTGCTGCTTCAATTATTTCTTTATTTATTCCTAAATGCCGAGCAATTTGGTAAACTTCACTTTTCATCAAATCGGCTATCGGGCTTAAATCCACCCCGCCGTCACCATATTTTGTATAAAAGCCCACTCCAAAATCCTCCACTTTATTACCGGTCCCTGCCACCAAATATTTGTTGAGGGCAGCAAAATAATAAAGTGTTGTCATACGCAAACGAGCGCGGGCGTTTGCTAGGGACATAAAACGATCTTCTTCTTTTTCAACTTTTGGCAAAGCATCAATCATGGAGTCAAAAACAGGCGTAAGGTTTACGTCAATTTTTTTAACGCTCTGAAAATTTTCTTTTAGCCAAGATATGTGGTTATAGGCCCGACTAACCTGAGAAGGAGCTTGGTGTATGGGCATTTCTAAACATAAAAGGTCGAGCCCTGTTTTTGCGCATAAAGCTGAGGTTACGGCAGAATCAATACCCCCGCTGATGCCAATTACAAAGCCGTCCATTTTTGCGTTTACTGCATAGGTTTTTAACCAATTTACAATATGATTTATTACTTTTTCGGTTTGCATTTTCTGTGTTTTTAATCTTTTATAATAATACCTTTGCACTGCAAAAGTTGTTAAAGATAAAATTAATAAAAAGGAATGGCGTTAACCAACAATAACATTTTTTCTGCTATGAAGTATTGCGTATTGGTTCTTTTCGGGGTTTTCCTTCTTTCGTGCAACAATGAAAGCAAAGTTGAAAAGGAAATTGAAAAAATTCCTATGAATGTTGAAATAATTCGTTTCGACAAAGAATTTGCGGCGGCAACTCCAGCAGACCTTCCTAAACTGAAAGCAGAATTCCCAGCCTTTTTTCCGAAGCAATACAACGACAGTGTTTGGGTTGAAAAGTTGACCGATACGCTTCAGGACCAACTGGAAAGTGAAGTGCTCAAAACGTATCCAAAGGAGGAAGGATTGGAAGATTTATTAGTTCCTCTTTTTCAGCACATAAAATATTATTTCCCAGAATTTATAACACCAATGGTGGTAACTGCGACTTCGGATGTAGATTACCGCAATAAAGTAATTCTTGCGAATAGTATGCTTGTGATAGGTTTGGACAATTACTTGGGAAGCGACCATCGGTTTTACGAAGGCATTGATAAGTATATTACCAAAGAAATGAAGCCTTCACAAATTAGTCCAGATGTGGCCGAAATCTATGCTAGACAATATATAAGACCTCCAGCTAAAGCTTTATTTTTAGGTCAGATTATATATTACGGAAAAGAACTTTACTTAAAGGATTTATGGCTTCCAAATATTTCTGATGCAGAAAAAATGGGATATACAGAAGCAGAATTTCAATGGGCCGAGGAGAATGAAGAATATATGTGGCGCTATTTTATTGAAAAAGAATTGCTTTATAGCACAGACCCAAAGCTTGGCGCGCGGTTTATAAGCCCTGCACCATTTTCAAAATTTTATCTCGAAATAGATAACGAATCTCCAGGAATGTTGGGTCGCTATTTAGGTTGGAAAATTGTACGTGCCTATATGGAAAACAACGACACAGACGTTCAGCAATTGATGGTTGCTGATGCTGATGAAATATTTAAAAATTCAAAATACAAACCAAAGAAATAATGGCAGTAAAACATACTTCTGAAATAAAACTAAACGTAGGTCTTGACGAAAACAAAATTCCTGAAACCATACATTGGACTGCCGAAGACGGCGGTATTACAAACGAAGTAACCAAAGCGGCTATGCTCTCGGTTTGGGACCCTAAAAGTAAGGAGTCACTTCGAATTGATTTATGGACAAAGGATATGCCCGTGGACGAAATGAAAATTTTCTTTCACCAAACCTTAAGTGCGATGGCAGATACATTTCAGCGCGCTACCAATGATGATAAAATGAGCGATACTATGCGCGATTTTTGTGATTATTTTGCTGAGAAGTTAGAGCTAAAGCGGGAATAATTAAATTCAGAATTCAGAAGTAGGAATTGAAGCATTAAGCTCATCTATATATTTCAAAACTTCATCCCTTCCCATTGAATCGCTGGCTGAGGTAATGAAATAAGGAGGCATTTCTTCCCAAGTTTCTAGCATTTTTTCGGTGTAAGCAGCAATGTTTCGTTCCAAAGCTTTTGGTTTCAATTTATCCGCTTTGGTGAAAATTATATTGAAAGGAATTCCGCTTTCGCCCATCCATTGCATAAATTCCAAATCTATTGGTTGCGGTTCGTGGCGACAATCTACCAAAACAAAGGCGAGCACCATCTGTTCTCGTTTTTCAAAATAATTGGTAATGAATTTTTGGAAAACCTTTTTGCTGCTTTTAGAAACACGAGCGTAGCCGTAACCTGGCAAATCGACCAAATACCAATTTTTATTGATAAGAAAATGATTGATAAGCTGTGTCTTTCCAGGTCTACCCGAAGTTTTTGCTAAACTTTTACGCAGCATAAGCATATTGATAAGGGAAGATTTCCCCACGTTGCTGCGCCCAATAAAAGCATATTCTGGCAAACGGTCTTTTGGGCATTTGGCAACTTCGCTGTTGCTCATCATAAATTCCGCCGATTTGATATGCATGGTTTTAAATTTTAAGAGAAAATTTATTTAGTTAGACGCGTAACGAATAACCTACTGCCTTTCAATACCCACGCTTCTCTAGCCAAGCGTAAAGTAATTGGTTGAATTCATCGGGATGTTCCATCATTGCGGCGTGGCCACATTTATCAATCCAATAAAGCTCAGAATCTGGCAAAAGTTCATCAAACTCTATAGCAACTTCTGGAGGTGTAACATTGTCGTTTTTCCCCCATATAATACAAGTTGGCGTGTGCATTATTGGCAAATCTTTCGCCATATTATGCCTAATAGCGCTTTTGGCAATGGCAAGTGTGCGTATCAATTTGTTTCGGTCGTTTACGGTTTCGTAAACATCGTCCACAATTTCTTTGGTGGCAATTGCTGGGTCGTAAAAAACGTTTTCGGCTTTTTGTTTTATGTATTCGTAATCGCCTCGTTTTGGATAACTTTCACCCATGGCACTTTCATAAAGACCTGAACTTCCTGTGATTATCAAAGCTTTAACTTTCTCAGGATACATTTTTGTACAGAGCAAGCCAATGTGCCCGCCCAGGGAGTTTCCCAAAAGAATAACTTCCTCATAGCCCAAATGATCAATGAACTGTGCTGCGTATTTCGCGAAATTTTTCACGTTTGTACGTAATAAAGTCATTTTATAAATGGGTAGCTCAGGAATTAGGATTTTGTAGCCTTTCGGTGGAAAGAAATCTGCAACCCCATCAAAATTACTCAACCCACCCATAAGCCCGTGAAGGATGATTATTGGAGTGCCTTCACCTATTTCAAAATATGAAAATTTTCCTTCTTTCTTTAAGTTTTCCGACATGCTTGGTTCGTGCAATTTAGATTGACAAAAGTAAACAAAATTATTTCATAAGGTCTATTTAAAATCCGGCTTTGTTGATTACTGTTTTGATTTTACTTTATCTACAAAGTGGTAAAACTTATCAACAAAGTGGTAGAATGTGGTAAAATGTGGTAAAAGTTATATATATTTGAAACAACAAATTGCAAACAGAGAATTTCCACAATGCTCAATCTAATAGGCACATACGAATGTAAAGCAGACGTAAAGGGACGGGTCATGGTGCCTGCGCCTTTAAAAAAGCAGTTAGCTTCGGTAGCGCCAGAGGGGTTTGTGATTAAGCGTGCCGTATTTCAGCCCTGTTTGGAAATGTATCCAATGAAAGAATGGGACGCCTTAATGCAGAAAATGGGCGAACTCAACCGATTCAGTAGAAAGAACAACGATTTTATTAGAAGGTTTACAGCTGGTGTAAAAACCGTAGAGCTAGACGCCACAGGTCGTTTACTAATCCCCAAAGATCTTCTTTCTTTCGCTGGAATCAATAAGGAATTGGTGATTTCTTCAGCTATAAACATTGTAGAGATTTGGGATAAAGACAAATACGAACAGGCCATTGATGACGCCGCAAACGACTTTGCTGATTTGGCCGAAGAAGTAATGGGAAACAAAAGCAATGATGGTGATGGAGTATCATAATCCAGTTTTACTAAATGAAACTGTCGAGGGGCTCAACATAAAACCAGACGGTGTATATGTTGATGTTACTTTCGGCGGCGGTGGGCACTCCCAGGAAATTCTTAAACGTTTGGGGCCAAATGGAAAATTGATAGCTTTTGACCAAGATAAAGATGCTTTGGAAAACGCTATTGACGATGAGCGATTTCTGCTTATCAATCAAAACTTTCGACTTCTCAAGAAGTTTTTACGCTTTCACGGTTATAAAACGGTTGACGGTATTTTGGGTGATTTCGGAGTTTCGTCACATCAGTTTGACGTTGCCGAAAGAGGTTTTTCAACCCGTTTTGAAGCCGATTTGGACATGCGAATGAATCGTGACAGTAATTTTTCGGCATATACGGTTGTCAATAAATATGAAGAAGCCCAATTGCGAAATGTTCTTTCGAATTATGGCGAATTACGCAGCGCGGCCGGAATGGCGCGAATTATTGTTGAGGCCCGTGAAAGTGGAAAAATAAAAACTAGCGAACAACTTAAAAAAGTGCTAAGAAGGTTTCTTCCGCCGCACAAAGAAAATAAAATTCTTGCCCAGATTTATCAAGCTATCAGGATTGAAGTGAATCAAGAACTAGAAGCGTTGAAGGAATTTTTACTTCAAACTAACGAAGTTTTGGAGCCGGGCGGACGCATCAGTTTGATAAGTTACCACTCTTTGGAGGATAGATTGGTGAAAAGATATATCCGCAGTGGAATGTTTGAGGGCGAACCGGAAAAGGATGTCTTTGGAAGAGTTGAAGTGCCTTTTAAGGCAATTGGAAAATTTATTATTCCTTCAGAAGAAGAAATAAAATTGAACAACCGAGCCCGAAGTGCCAAGCTTCGGATAGCAGAGAAATTATAGCATGAAAGAAGGTTTTTACAATATAATAAAAGGAAAATTCTTGGTAAGCGATGACGCGTTGAAGAACTGGCGTTTCATCATTTTTCTTTCATTTTTGGCTTTGGTAATGATCGGCAGTTCACACAGTGCAGACAAAAAAGTGCACAAAATATCAAAACTGAACGCACAAGTAAAGGAGCTGAAAAGCGAATACGTTGATGTTCGGATGCTCTTGATGCAGGCCAGAATGGAAAGCAAAATTATAGCCGCAATGGAAAGCCGCGATTTGCTGCCTTCCGGAACACCGCCAAAAAGAATTCGAATTATCGAGAAAAAAGAATAGAGAAAAAAGAAAAGACACACACCAGACAATAGATAACCACGCATGGCTTTCGAAGAAAAACACATATTAAACCGTTTGTACATCGTTGCTGGATGTATGTTTTTCTTCGCCCTTGCCATAAGTGTCAAGTTGATGAATATCCAGTTTGTGCATGGCGAACAATACAGAGAACTTGCCAAAGAAAATACTACCAAAAATTTTATAATTCCAGCAAATCGAGGCAATGTTTATGCGGATGACGGCAGCCTTTTGGCTACTTCGGTTCCAAAATATGACATCCGTTTTGATGCAGTTACGGTTACTTCCGAAGATTTCAATGAAAACCTAAAGCCACTTTCCGAAGGCTTAAGCAAGATGTTTGGAAAGCCTGTATCCTATTATCAGGAAATGTTCAGAAAGGCTCGAGCTGATAAAAACCGTTATCAGTTGGTTGTTAAAAATTTGGGCTATTCCAATTATATTAAAGTGAAGAATTTGCCCCTTTTCCGAAAAGGACCTTATAAAGGAGGCCTTATCGTGGAACAACGCACAGTTCGCGAACATCCCATTGGGCTAATTGCACAGCGTACCGTAGGCGATGAGGCTTTTGACCGTCCCGGCTATTACGCCGTAGGTCTTGAGGGTGCCTTTAATGATTTATTGACTGGGAAAGAGGGGCATCGACTTAAACAAAAAATTGCTCAAGGCCAATGGAAACCAATTTCTGATGACAACGAAATTGAACCCCAAGATGGTTACGACATTGTTTCAACCATAAATGTAAATATCCAAGATATTGCGCATCACGCGTTGTTGAAGCAGTTGGAGTACTACGAAGCTGAACACGGAAGCGTAATAGTGATGGAAGTTGCCACTGGAGAGATAAAAGCTGTTTCAAACCTTGGTAGAACTTCAAGCGGGACTTATTATGAAAAACTAAATTACGCTATCGGCGAATCCCATGAGCCGGGCTCTACTTTTAAAGTAATGGCAATGATGGCCGCTTTGGAAGATAAAGTGATTGATACTAGTACAGTAATTGACACAGGCAATGGTGTAAAAGTTTTTTACGGAAGAAAAATCTACGATTCCCATCGTGGTGGTTACGGAAAAATTTCGGCGGCAAAAGCGCTTGAAGTTTCTTCAAACATCGGTTTGGCTACAATTATCAATGACAATTATTCTAAAAACCCAAATAAATTCATCGACCGCTTAAAAAGCTGGAATCTCACCGAAAAGACTGGGGTTAAAATTAAAGGAGAAGGAAAACCTATGATTCCACAGCCAGGTGACAAAAAATGGAGCAAGAATGCCTTGCCGTCCATGGCCTATGGCTACAATTTACGGTTAACACCTTTGCAAACGCTCACATTCTATAATGCTATTGCGAACAATGGAGTAATGGTAAAACCTCGTTTTATAAAGGAAGTAAGGGCTTGGAATGAAAAGGTAACTACTTATGATACGAAGGTTATAAATCCTAAAATTTGTTCAGATAAAACCTTGAGTGAAATCAAGGAAATAATGAAAAACATTGTAAAACGAGGTACTGGAAAATCACTCTATTCCCCTGATTTCTCAATGGCGGGAAAAACTGGAACAGCACAGACTGAATACTGGATGCCAGACTGGAAAAGCAACCGACGTTATATTTCTTCGTTTGCGGGGTTTTTTCCAGCTGAAAACCCAAAGTATTCCTGTATTGTGATTATTCATAAACCAAGTACAAAAAAAGGGTTTTACGGCGCCGATGTTTCTGGTCCGGTTTTTAAAAGAATTGCTCAAAAAATCTTTACCGATTCTCAAATAATCGATTCTGTGGAAGATGTTGAAAAAACCGATCCAGTGATTGAAAAGGATTATGAACAGTATTATGCTAAGTTGCAGCAAACTGCCAAAATCATTCCCAATGTAACCGGAATGGCGGGTATGGACGCAGTTTCTCTGCTAGAAAATCTTGGGCTTAAAGTTCAAGTTGTTGGGAATGGAACAGTTTCCAAACAATCCCTAAAATCTGGGGAAATTTTGAAGAAAGGTCAACAAATAATCTTGAATTTATCGTGATACTTTTAAAGGACATATTGTATAAGGTTACCATCGAAAGTGTTGTTGGCAGTACTTCTGTGGCTATAAATAATCTTGAGTTTGATTCGCGAAATGTATCATTGAACGATGTTTTTGTGGCCATAAAAGGAAACGTTTCCGATGGACACCAATTTATTAAAAAAGCTGCAGACCAAGGTGCTCTGGTCATTATATGTGAAACCTTGCCAGAAAACATCGTAAACGGAATAACCTACGTTCAAGTTTCAGATTCACATAAGGCATTGGCGATAATGGCGGCCAATTATTACGGCAATCCTTCTGAAGAATTGAAACTGGTAGGAATAACCGGAACCAACGGAAAAACAACAGTTTCTTCATTGTTGTATCAACTTTTCAAAAAAGCCGGAATGGAAGCAGGTTTGCTTTCTACAGTAAAAATAATGGTGGGTGATGCCGAATATAAGGCTTCGCACACAACACCGGATTCATTGACCATCAATAAATATCTACGTGAAATGGTAGATACTGGTGTGGAATTCTGTTTTATGGAAGTGAGTTCTCATGGAATCCATCAAAAACGCACAGAAGCTTTGCGTTTTGTGGGTGGTGTTTTTACCAATCTTTCCCATGACCATTTGGACTATCACAAAGATTTTGCAGAATACAGAGATGTAAAAAAATCATTTTTTGATGAATTACCGAAAACAGCTTTCGCATTGGTAAATGTAGATGACAAGAATGGTGTGGTAATGCTTCAAAACACTAAAGCCGAGAAGAATACATATGCACTAAAAACCTACGCTGATTATAAAGCACAAGTTTTGGAGAGTCAATTTACAGGACAGCTCCTTAAAATTAATAATCAGGAATTATGGGTAAAATTAATTGGAGGTTTCAACGCCTACAATTTATTGGCAATCTACGGAACAGCTCAACTTCTAGGTTTAGAGGAACTCGAAATCCTTCAAATAATGAGCACTTTGGAAAGTGTGGACGGTAGGTTTCAGTATTTAATATCAGAAAAGAAAATTACCGCAATTGTTGATTATGCACATACACCCGACGCTTTAAAAAATGTATTGGAAACTATAAATAGTATTCGCACCGGTAATGAAGAAGTGATAACAGTTGTTGGCTGCGGTGGCGACCGTGACGCACAGAAACGTCCGGTGATGGGAAACATCGCCGCTTCATTGAGCACGAAGGTGGTTTTTACTAGCGACAATCCGCGAAGTGAAAACCCTGAAAAAATCATTGAACAAATAGAAGCCGGCGTACCTGCAGAACATTATAAAAAAACGATATCGATAACAAATAGAAAGGAAGCAATTAAAGCCGCTTGCCAAATGGCGAAGGAAAACGACATCATTTTAATTGCCGGAAAAGGTCACGAAACCTATCAAGAAATCAAAGGCGAACGTTTCGATTTTGATGATTTTAAAACGGTGAACCAACTTTTAACAACCCTAAACAAATAGCTCAATGCTCTATTACCTTTTTGAATATTTGGATAAAACGTACGATGTACCAGGCGCGGGGCTGTTCAATTTTATTACTTTCCGAGCGATTTTGGCAGTTATCCTTTCGCTATTTATCGCCACTGTTTATGGTAAAAAAATAATCAAATATCTACAGAAGAAACAAGTAGGTGAGTCCATCCGCGACCTCGGTTTGGATGGTCAAAACGAAAAAGCAGGAACGCCAACAATGGGTGGTATTATCATAATTTTAGCAACATTGATTCCCGTACTGCTCTTCGCCAAACTGGAAAATATTTATGTGATTCTTTTGATAGTTACTACATTATGGATGGGGACTATCGGTTTTATTGATGATTATATCAAGAAATTCAAAAACGACAAACAGGGCTTGCCGGGAAAGTTTAAAATAATTGGGCAAATAGGTTTGGGACTTTTCGTTGGGGTTACAATGTACTTACATCCAGACATTGTGGTTCAACGTAATATCGAAAACCCTGGAACGGAAACTGAAATAATTGCCAAGGGGCCAACCAATGAGTTTTATGTGAAGGATAAAGCGATGCTTACTACCATTCCTTTTGTAAAAGAAAACGAATTCAATTATTCAGAACTCATAAGTTGGGCGGGCGAAAACTATAAAAGTTATGTGTGGCTTATTTTTATTCCAATTGTAATTTTTATAATCACTGCGGTTTCAAATGGCGCCAATCTTACCGACGGAATTGATGGACTCGCCGCGGGAACTTCAGCAATTATTGGACTTACGCTGGCGCTCTTTGCATGGGTTTCGGGCAACGTTATTTTTGCTGATTATTTGAACATAATGTACATCCCAAATACAGGGGAGATGACCATTTTCATTACTGCATTTGTGGGATCTCTCATTGGGTTTTTATGGTATAACACCTATCCAGCGCAAGTATTTATGGGCGATACGGGTAGTTTGACCATTGGTGGAATTATAGCTGTCATTGCAATTGCCGTTCGGAAAGAATTGTTGATTCCAATTCTCTGTGGAATCTTTTTGATGGAAAATCTTTCTGTGGTTTTACAGGTAAGTTGGTTCAAGTACACAAAAAAGAAATTTGGTGAAGGAAGGCGCATTTTCAGAATGGCGCCACTTCATCACCATTATCAAATAAAGGGTTTTCACGAAAGCAAGATTGTAACACGATTTTGGATTGTAGGGATATTCTTGGCAATCATCACGATTGTAACGCTAAAAATTAGATAAAGTGAAACAGCGGCTGGTGATTTTAGGAGGAGGCGAAAGCGGAGTGGGAGCAGCCATTTTAGGAAAAAAGAAGGGGTTTGAAGTTTTTGTATCAGACTTCGGAAAAATAAAGGAGAAGTACAAACAAGTTCTTATAAATAATGAAATTGAGTGGGAAGAGGATGGTCATTCCGAAGACAAAATTCTTGCTGCAAGTATAGTAATGAAAAGCCCGGGAATACCTGATAAGGCGCCAATCGTTAAAAAATTGCACGAGAAAGGAGTGAAGGTGATTTCTGAAATTGAGTTTGCGTCAAAATATACAAAAGCGACAATCGTAGGAATCACAGGAAGTAACGGAAAGACTACCACCGCGAGCTTGATACACGAATTGCTAAAAAACGGCGGATTGAACGTCGCTTTAGGAGGGAATATAGGAAAGAGTTTTGCGGAGCAGGTTTCTGAGGAAAAGTATGAAAATTTCGTATTGGAACTCAGCAGTTTTCAGCTTGATGGAATTGAAAATTTTGCCCCACACATTGCAGTTTTGACAAATTTGAGTCCGGACCATTTGGATAGATATGATTACAAATATGAAAATTATATCGCTTCAAAATTCCGGATAACAATGAACCAAACTTCGCAAGACTATTTCATTTACGATGCTGATGATGGAGAAATAATAAAGTGGCTATCGCATAACCCTATAAAATCGCAGCCACTGCCTTTTTCGGTTAAAAAAGAACTGAACCAAGGAGCATACAAAAAAGACAATCAAATAATAATAAAAATAAATAATAAAGAATTCAATATGCCAATCGCAACAATAGGAATCCAAGGAGAACACAATGTAAAGAACGCAATGGCAGCCAGCATGGTAGCCACATTATTGAGAATTAGGAAACAGACCATACGTGAAAGTTTAGAAGGGTTTCAAGGTGTGGAACACAGATTGGAAAAAGTTTTGAAAATCAATAACGTGATGTACATCAATGATTCCAAGGCCACGAATGTGAATGCTACTTTCTACGCTTTAGACAGTATGGAAAACCCAGCTGTTTGGATTGTTGGTGGGGTGGACAAAGGAAATGATTACAGCGAGCTTTTACCTTTGGTAAATGAAAAAGTGAAAGCAATAATCTGTCTAGGTGTTGACAACCAAAAAATTATAAATGCCTTCGGAAATATTGTAGATACCATTATTGAAACAGATTCAATGGTAATGGCTGTGCAAATTGCATACAAATTGGCTGAGCGCAATAATACCGTTCTGCTTTCTCCCGCCTGCGCAAGTTTCGATTTATTTGAAAACTACGAAGACCGCGGCAGACAGTTTAAAGAAGCGGTGAGAAATTTATAATTACGAAATCGAAAATATTAAATTTTAGAAACAACAAACAATAAACCGTGCGAAACATCTTCCATTACATACAAGGCGATAGAGCAATTTGGGGAATAGTAGGTCTTTTGGCGCTATTTTCCTTTTTGCCGGTTTACAGCTCAAGCAGTAATCTGGCTTATCTGTATGGAGATGGAAGCACACTTCCATATTTATTTAGGCATTTTGCACATTTGGTATTGGGTTTTGCGATTTTGTATGGCGTACATAAAATTCCTTACAATTATTTTAGAGGGCTTTCTATTATTGCGATTCCTGTTGTAATTCTACTTTTAATTATAACAATGGCCGAAGGAACCACCATTGAAGGCGCAAACGCTAGTCGTTGGATTCGTGTCCCATTTGTGGGAGTAACTTTTCAAACTTCAACATTGGCGGGAGTGGTTTTAATGACGTATGTGGCTCGTTACCTTTCACGAATTAAGGACAAGACCGTTACCTTCAAAGAAACAATTTTGCCACTTTGGGTTCCTGTGTTTATTGTACTTGCCTTAATTCTGCCAGCCAACTTTTCTACGACTGCTATTTTCTTTTCAATGATTGTAATGTTGGTTTTTGTTGGTGGCTATCCGTTGCGGTATTTAGGTATAATTCTAGGCGCAGGTTTAATATTTCTTACGCTATTTGTGTTAGCTGCAAAGGCATTTCCAGGCGTATTTCCCAATCGTGTGGATACTTGGATTAGTAGGGTTGAAAATTTCAGTGATAATAAAGACACGGAGGCTGACTATCAAATAGAAAAAGCGAAAATAGCCATCGCCTCTGGTGGCGTAACTGGTTTAGGCCCGGGCAAAAGCGTTCAGAAAAACTTTTTGCCACAGTCTTCCTCAGATTTTATTTATGCCATAATTGTAGAGGAATTTGGCCTTATTGGCGGACTGTTTTTAATGGTACTATATCTGTTTTTACTTTTCCGAATAGTGATTGTGGCACATAAGTCAACTTCAGTTTTTGGAAAATTATTGGTCATTGGCGTAGGTATGCCCATAGTTTTTCGGGCGTTGATAAATATGGCAGTTGCTGTGGAGCTGTTTCCTGTAACTGGACAAAACCTCCCATTGATAAGTAGTGGAGGAACTTCAATCTGGATGACGTGTTTAGCGTTGGGAATGGTTTTAAGTGTGAGTGCAAAACGAGAAGTGTCTGTAAAAGAAGAGAAGGAGGAAAACCCATTGGATATTTTAAGCGAAGCAATTTGAAATATAAATTCATCATATCAGGCGGCGGAACTGGGGGTCATATTTACCCTGCGGTTGCCATTGCGAACGAGTTAAAAGCCCGTTTCCCAGATGCTGAATTTTTATTTGTTGGCGCAGAAGATAGAATGGAAATGGAGAAGGTGCCACAAGCAGGTTATAAAATTAAAGGTCTTTGGATTTCGGGTTTGCAAAGAAGTTTATCACTTCAGAATTTGGCCTTTCCCTTAAAACTTGTTTCCAGTTTGCGGAAATCTCAAAAAATTCTGAAAGATTTTAAACCAGATGTTGCAATAGGTACGGGTGGTTATGCCAGCGCACCCTTGTTGCGGATGGCTGCTTTGCGGAATATTCCGTGTTTAATTCAAGAGCAGAATAGTCATGCAGGGATAACAAACAAATGGCTGAGCAGTAAAGTCCAAAAAATTTGTGTGGCTTATGAAGGGATGGAAAAATTCTTCCCTAAGGAAAAATTAAAAATTACGGGCAATCCGGTTAGGCAAGATTTACTGGATATCTCCTCAAAAAAGGAAGAAGCCATTTCTTTTTTCAAATTAAAAAAAGAAAAGAAAACATTGTTGGTTTTGGGGGGAAGTTTAGGTGCTAGACGCATCAATCAATTGATGGAAAAATCACTTTCGTTTTTCGAAAAGCAAAATCTACAAGTTATTTGGCAGTGCGGAAAATATTACGAAGAAACCTATAAAAACAAAGGAAGCGAAACAGTTCAAATCCACACTTTTTTAAATAGAATGGATTTGGCATATGCAGCAGCTGATTTTATTATATCAAGAGCTGGCGCACTTTCGGTTTCGGAACTTTGCTTGGTTGGAAAACCTGTTGTTTTCATTCCATCGCCCAATGTGGCTGAAGACCACCAAACCAAAAACGCGTTGGCAATTTCTGAGAAAAATGCCGCATTGCTGATTAAGGAAAGTGATTTGGATATAAATTTTGAAAATGAATTTTCAGAAATGATTTCTTCCGAAGAAAAACAAAAGTCACTTTCAGAAAACATAAAGAAACTAGCAAAACCAAACGCCACTAAGGATATAGTTGAAGAAATTGAAAAATTATTAAACACCAAAAATTGAAAGATTTAAACCAAATACAAACCTTTTACTTCGTCGGCATTGGCGGCATTGGGATGAGTGCGCTTGCGCGTTATTTCAAAATGCAGGGTAAAGCAGTTTTTGGTTACGACAAAACCCCAACTGATTTGACAGATGAATTGATTGCCGAAGGAATTCCGGTGTCTTTTATTGATGAAATTTCTGAGATTCAAAAAGAAGTCATTTCAAAAGAAAATATTTTGGTGGTTTACACGCCTGCTATTCCTAAGGGTAACAAGATTCTAAATTATTTTGTTACGAAAGATTTTCACATCGTGAAACGCGCTGAACTTTTAGGTGAAGTTTCAAAAAACACACTTTGTCTTGCGGTTGCTGGAACGCACGGCAAAACAACAACTTCGGCCATTTTGGGTCATTTGTTGGCGGAATGTAATATGCCCGTCACAGCATTCTTGGGTGGAATTGCAGAAAATTACAATTCAAATTTTATTTACAAAGGCAGTGAAATAACTGTGGTGGAAGCAGATGAGTTTGACCGTTCGTTCCTTCAGCTTCGTCCAGACATTGCCTGTATAACGTCTATGGATGCGGACCATTTAGACATTTATGGCGATGCAGCGGAAATAGAAAATGCGTTTAGAACGTTTGCGCAATTGGTTCAAAAAGAGGAAAATGTTTTCATAAAAAGGGATCTTCCTTTGGATGGGATGACCGTTGCCATTGAAGAATCAGCCGATTATGAAGCGCAGAACGTGAAAATTAAAGACGGCGCATACCTTTTCGACTTAAAAACCCCGAATGGAATTTTGGAGAATTTAATTTTCCATCTTCCTGGACGACATAATCTTTCAAATGCCATTATGGCTTTGGGCATGGCAATTTTAGCAGGATCCCCAACCGATTGTCTGCCCAAAGCGTTGGCATCTTTTAAAGGTGTGAAACGTCGTTTTTCATATAAAATTAAATCTGAGGAATTGGTTTTGATAGACGATTACGCACATCACCCCACAGAGATTGATGCGCTGTTTCAGGCAGTAGATGAAATGTACCCGAATGATCACAAACAGATTGTTTTTCAGCCACATCTTTTTAGCAGGACACGCGATTTTGGAGAAGGCTTTGCTAAAAGTCTTTCGCAGTTTGACGAAGTGGTGTTGCTGGATATTTACCCTGCTAGAGAAGAACCTATTGAGGGAATTACATCAGAATGGCTTTTAAATCAGATAGATGCGCGGCAAAAGAGAGTGGTGTTCAAATCTGCTTTAACAGAAGTATTGTTGAAATCGAAATGCCGAATAAAACTACTGGTAGGTGCTGGAGACATTGGTGCCGAAGTAAATAAAATAACCCAAAAATTAAAAAATGAAGCGTAGTCTCGAAATCATAAAATTTATATTTCTGCTTAGTTTGATGGCGTTCCTTTTCAGCTTTACAAAAAAGCGAAATGATGCTAGAAAAATCACGAAACTAGATGTTGTGTTTGTAGATGAAAACAGCCCTTTTATTACCTATAATACAGTTAATAAATTGTTGATACAAAATCATGACAAGGTTACGAGCATAGGTAAAGAAACTTTAGTTTTGAAGGAGATGGAGCAAAGACTGCTTGAAAACCCTATGGTTCGTGATGCTCAGGTCTATGTATCGGTTGACGGTACGTTAGGGGCAAAAATTGAACAACGCAAACCAGTGGGCAGGGTGTCTGCTTCGCCAGATTATTACTTGGATGCAGATGGTAAAAAGATGCCGTTGTCTGATGTGTACTCGGCAAGAGTGCCCATAATTACGGGAACTTCGAAAAATAATTTTACTGAAGTTACCTCTTTGTTGATTAAAATAAATGAAGATGAATTTATGAAAAGCAGCGTGGTAGGTTTAAATCGAAAAGCAGATGGCGACATAGAATTGGAGCTTCGAAAAATGGATTTTAAAGTGCTTTTTGGGATGCCAGAGGATATTGAAAAAAAGTTTCAAAACTTTAAAGCATTTTATAAAAAAACAAAACAGGACAGTACACTGTATGGGTACAACATGGTAAATCTGAAATTTGAAAGTCAGGTAATTGCCACAAAAAAGTAAGACCATGGAAAACGATAATATTGCTGTAGGATTGGATATAGGAACTACCAAGATAGTTGCTATGATTGGTAGGAAAAATGATTATGGCAAAATGGAAATATTGGGTATAGGAAAAGCGAAGAGCCTTGGTGTACACCGAGGTGTTGTTAACAACATTACCCAAACCATTCAGTCTATTCAGCAAGCGGTGCAGGATGCTGAAACTTCTTCGGGAATGAAGATAAAAGAGGTTGTTGTTGGTATTGCTGGCCAGCACATTCGAAGCCTCCAGCACAGTGATTATATTACCCGTCCCAATGGAGAAGATGTTATAAAGGAAGAAGATATTGATAGGCTTTGCAACCAAGTTCACAAATTGGTAATGCTTCCCGGGGAAGAAATATTGCACGTTTTACCACAGGATTTTAAAGTTGATGGTCAGGCCGAAATAAAAGAGCCTATCGGAATGTATGGCGCTCGTTTGGAAGCTAATTTTCACGTTGTTGTTGGGCAGGTTTCTTCTATCAGAAATGTGGGTAGGTGTATAAAAAGTGCAGGACTTGAACTTTCTGCAATCACTTTAGAACCTTTAGCATCAGCAAAAGCGGTTTTGAGCCAAGAGGAAAAAGAAGCAGGTGTAGCCTTGATTGACATAGGAGGTGGTACTACAGATTTGGCAATTTTTAAAGATGGCATCATTCGTCATACCGCTGTAATTCCTTTCGGTGGAAATGTGATTACTGAAGACATAAAAGAAGGCTGTTCCATCATTGAAAAGCAAGCAGAACTTCTAAAAATAAAATTTGGCTCCGCTTGGCCCGGTGAGAACAAAGACAATGAAATTGTCTCCATTCCAGGCTTAAGAGGAAGAGAGCCGAAGGAAATTAGTTTAAAAAACCTTTCAAAAATTATCCATGCACGTGTTATTGAAATCATCGAGCAGGCGTATATGGAAATAAAAAATTACGGACACGAAGATCCAAAAAAGAAGCTTATTGCAGGAATTGTACTTACTGGAGGTGGAGCGCAGCTTCAACATATAAAACAGCTAGTTGAATACATCACGGGAATGGACACTCGCATTGGTTATCCCAATGAGCATTTGGCGGGTGATAGCGATTCCGAAACCACTAGCCCAATGTATGCAACCGCAGTTGGCTTGGTGTTAAATAGTTTGGAAAGCAAAGAAAAATCTTCATTGATGAAACGTTTCCCTCATCCGGAAACAGAGCAAGTGATAGAAGGGGAATCAGACTCGACAGAAACTGAAACTGAAACGGAAACTGGAAAAAAGGAAAGAAAAATTAAAGAAAAAGATACAAAAACCTCAAAACGGTTTTTTGACAAATGGGCCGAGAAGTTTAAGGAGTTTTTGGACAACGCCGAATAATAAAAAATTGAAAAAAGAAAAGGACAACAAATAGAAAAGATATGAGCAGCAAAACAGAATTTGACAACATTTCATTCGACCTGCCAAAGAACCAATCCAATGTGATTAAGGTGATTGGAGTAGGCGGTGGAGGGAGTAACGCCATTAACCATATGTTCAGCCAGGGCATAAAGGGAGTTGACTTTGTAATATGCAACACAGACGCACAAGCTTTGGAAAACAGTCCAGTACCAGTCAAAATCCAGTTAGGTGTTTCCCTGACCGAAGGTTTGGGCGCTGGTGCAAACCCTAAAGTTGGTGAACAATCTGCCGTGGAGAGCATGGAAGAGATTCGGAATATGCTTACCACCAATACTAAAATGATTTTCATCACTGCCGGAATGGGTGGTGGTACCGGAACTGGTGCAGCGCCAATTATTGCAAAAATGGCAAAGGATATGGATATTCTGACTGTTGGTATCGTCACTATTCCATTTCAATTTGAAGGAAAAACCAGAAACGACCAAGCTCATATTGGGGTAGAAAAACTACGTCAAAATGTGGATTCGTTGGTGGTTATCAACAATAATAAATTACGTGAAGTTTATGGAAACCTTGGTTTTAAAGCTGGATTTTCAAAAGCTGATGAAGTGTTGGCTACCGCTGCTCGTGGCATTGCCGAAGTAATCACACATCATTACACCCAAAACATTGACCTTCGCGATGCTAAAACCGTGCTTGCCAACAGTGGCACTGCCATTATGGGAAGCGCAACCGCTTCTGGGGCAAATAGAGCAAAAGAAGCTATCGGTAGAGCGTTGGATTCACCATTGCTAAACGACAATAAAATAAAAGGAGCCAAAAACGTATTGCTGCTTATCGTTTCCGGCTCTGATGAAATCACCATTGATGAAATTGGCGAAATCAGTGACCATATTCAAGATGAGGCTGGGCACAGTGCAAATATCATTATGGGGGTGGGCGATGAGGAAAGTCTGGAAGGGTCAATTTCTATTACTGTTATTGCAACGGGTTTTAATGTTGAACAACAAAACGAAATAGTAAACACTGAAACAAAAAAGATAATCCACACTTTGGAAGACGAGCAAAAAGCGGAACATCACCTTACTCCAAAAGCGACTGCTACTCCCGTAAGACTGCCTGAAGAACCATTGCCCTCACAGCCAAAAGCTGAAGCAAAAGTGGTAAAGCATACTCTTTTTGATGATGCTGAAGTTGAAGAAAAACTTCCGTTTGATGGTTACATCAAAACTTCGGATTTATTGAAAAATCTAAAAGTCTCGTATGACGAAGTTGTTGTTGAAGACATGGAGGAATTCAATCAAGTAGCGGTAAACAAAATAAACGTAAATGAATTTGTAATTCTTGAAGCACCCAAAAAAGAAGAAGAATTAATCAGACCCGAAACTACTTCTGAAGATGGCGATGAGCAAATATTAATGTTCGATCTTCCCATAAATTCTTCTATAAAAAAAATCACTGAAAAAAATAAAAAGGAAGAAACGATTTTCTTTGATTTAGACGAAATAGAGGTTAGGGATCATATTGAAATAGTTCCCATAACCGAAGTTTCAGGTGATGGAATAAAGCGATATAGCTTAGACGATTACCAAGAAGTGGAAGATCGCCTAAACAGCGCAAAGCCTTCAAAAGTAGTTGCAGAAGAAATAGAAGATGAAGAAATTGTTTTTGAAAAAAGAACCCTTTCTGAGCCAAGTATTAAGGAAACAGAAACTCAAGAAGACCAAGATCCACTAAATGCACCAATATCAAAAATATTAAGCGATCGTACCGAAGAGCGTAAACGCAAGATGAAGGAGTTTAATTATAAATTCAAAAACAGTCCTTCACGTATCGATGAAATTGAAAAACAGCCTGCTTACAAGCGTATGGGTATTGATCTTAACGATACAAAGGACGAGTTTAACATTTCAAGAACTTCTGTAAATACAGATAATGACGAGATTGAATTACGCAAAAACAATTCTTTTTTACACGATAATGTTGACTAAGTGATATTTATTCACTTAAAGCAGGGGCCCGAATTTCAGAAATGAGTTCGGGCTTTTTTATCGATATATTTCGGATGGGATAAATCTAAATTTTACTGTTTCGCGTTTCCGGTTTATTAAGTATCTTCGCATTCTATAAAAAATAAAAAATGAGCTTACAAGATAAGGTGATGGACGCAATGAAAACAGCTATGAAAGCCAAGGATACACAGTCTTTGGAGGCATTGCGCTCCATTAAATCTGCACTGCTTTTGGCACAGACCGAAACAGGTTCAAAGACAGATTTGACTGAAGAAGAAGAAATAAAATTGTTACAAAAGCAAGTAAAACAGCGCAAGGACAGTGCAGCCATTTACAAGGAGCAAAACCGTTTAGACCTTGCTGAACCAGAATTGGCGCAAGCACTGGTAATAGAACAGTTTTTGCCACAACAGCTAAGTGAAGAAGAAGTAACTAAAATTGTAGATGATATAATAACCGAAACTGGAGCATCCTCAATGGCTGATATGGGGAAGATAATGGGGTTGGCAAGTGCAAAACTTGCAGGAAAAGCTGATGGTAAAACCATTTCAACGGTAGTAAAATCTAGATTGGCTTAAAATAAATTTAACGGCCGCGTGGCGCAACTGAATAGCGCATCAGATTTCGGCTCTGAGGGTTGGGGGTTTGAATCCCTTCGCGGTCACGAATAAATGAAAAGGGAGAAAAAAGTTTTGAGCAAGCTCAAGGAACTTTTTTCTCCCTTTTCATTTTCAAAGCGGAGCTTTGAGGGATCACCGTAGGTAATCCCATTTGTGAATTACCCCAGTTTTGAGCAAGCTCAAGGAACTTTTTTCTCCCTTTTCATTTTCAAAGCGGAGCTTTGAGGGATCACCGTAGGTAATCCCATTTGTGAATTACCCCAGTTTTGAGCAAGCTCAAGGAACTTTTTTCTCCCTTTTCATTTTCAACTCCCTTTTCTCTAAGCGCCAAATTGTTTTAAGTGATGGTCTAAATGTTTATACTGCATCTGCCCCCATTGCTGTGGTGTGAATTTCCCAAAAAGAGGATGTGGCTCCCACTGGGTTTCGTTTTTCTTTCTTTGAAATTCATCTATTAATTTTTCAAGCGCGATCTTTTCTGGGTCAAAATCTTTCGTTTCCGTAATTTTAAATGTCTTTGCGGTAGGCAGATTCTGTCGCCAAGGTTTGTCATTGTAAAGTGATTTTTTGAAAAGAAACGCTAACGGGAAAAACTGCTTTTTAATATTGCTTTTGCCCAGAGAAATATTCAATGGTTGCTGGCAATGGTAGAGCATCTGCCCAACATCCATCCTTCCCCATTTTCGTTTGCTTTCTACATTTAGCGCGTTGAGTCTTTTCTTAATTTCAGAATATGCTTGGTCATCAAAAAGTGATTTCATATTTTAATATTTAATAGAGTGAATAAATTTATTCAATAAAATTTAGAAATCATCTTATCAAAAGTTTGTTTTCATAAAAAAAGCTATGTTGTTTAAACATTCATTGCTATCTTTAATGAAAAGCTTTAAATATGGAAGAAAATACTTCTTTTTCCATAAAAAACTGGAATGAAGACGATCGCCCGCGTGAAAAATTGCTATTGAAAGGTCGAACGGCTCTAAGCGATGCAGAACTAATTGCCATATTAATAGGTTCTGGCAGTCGAAACGAAAGCGCCGTTTCTTTGAGTCAACGTATTTTGGCTTCGGCTGATAACAACCTGAGTGAATTGGGAAGACTTTCCATTCCCGAATTGATGGAGTTTAAAGGAATAGGCGAAGCAAAAGCAATAAGCATAGCCGCCGCAATGGAACTCGGCCGAAGAAGAAGAACGGGTGAAGCGTTGGAACGAAAAAAAATCAACTCCAGCAACTCTGTTTTTGAATATGTGCAACCTATTATTGGTGAATTGCCACACGAAGAATTTTGGATACTCTATTTAAACAATTCAAACAAAATTATTAAAAGTTCGCAGCTCAGCAAAGGTGGTATAACTGGAACGGTTGTGGATGTAAGGTTAGCGTTTAAAGAAGCACTACAACTTGGAGCCGTGGGTATTATTTTGGCACATAACCATCCCTCGGGGACACTGAAGCCCAGTCAAGCAGACATACAGCTTACCAAAAAACTGAAAGTCGCAGGTGATAGCTTGGACATAAAAGTCCTAGATCACCTTATAATTACTGAAAAAGCGTACTTTAGCTTTGCCGATGAAAATATGCTGTAACCCGCTATGCTGTTAATTTATACCCAAAAACTAACCCCCCGTATTTCCTATATTTTTAAGCATATTTGCCTGCGAATTTTGGGGATTGAAGTTGCATTTACTTCGGGAATTGAAGAATTTATAGCTCACGTTGGTCCAAAAATTTCCTATGGAAAAAAACCATTGGGCAATGAACTTTTCTTTCAAAGTTATGGCCTTTTAGAACAGCAGGGCTTGGAGGCGACTGACTTTACAGTAAAAAAATGGGGTGATACCTTCGGTTTTTTTTCGGTTTCAAATAGCAGCGGACTGCCTTTTGATATATTTTCTGCCAGTTTTTATATGCTTACGCGTTATGAAGAATATCTTCCACACGTAAAAGATGAAGTGGGACGCTTTATGGCTTCGGAAAGTTTGGCGTATAAAGAAGGGTTTCTTCATCAACCTATTGTGGACATTTGGGCGTATCTATTTAAGGATAAACTTTTGGAGGCGTTTCCTGAATTAATTTTTCCTCATAAAAAACTTATAGTCCATCCTGTAATTGAAGCAGCTCAGCCATATGCGTATAAGCAGAAAGGAATATTTAGATCCTTTGTGGGGTTTGTAAATAGTCTATTTCAAGGAAAATTTCGAAATATTATTGAGCGCATCCAAGTAGTTTTGGGTATAAAGCGCGATCCGTTGGATACTTTCAAATGGATTGTGAACAAGGCTACACGGAGCAATTTCAAACTTACGGTTTTCTTTCTTTTGGGTAATGCGCTGTCGTTTAACGAAAGCATGAACACCCATCGGCAGAAATTCAAAATGCTGATAAAATTTGTTTCGGACTACAAAGACGTAGGGCTAATCTTTTCATTCAATTCATTGAGCGATTATGAATTGCTGAAAAGCGAAAAGCGCCGGATGCAGGAAATAACCAATCGCTCCCTTGACAGCTCTATGAATTCTGAGTTTTTGGTAAACCTTCCCGACATATACCGCCATTTGGTAGAACTTGAAGTGAAGCGTGATTTTACGATGGTATTTCGCGACACAGTTGGGTTCCGTGCCGGCACCTGTACGCCATTTCTTTTTTATGATTTGGATTATGAAATAAAAACCCCTTTGATTATCCACCCTTCGGCGATGACAACTTTGGCGTTTCAAAAAAAATACGCTTCAGATATTGAAAAAACCGTTAATAATACTATTGCTGCTGTAGAAAAAGTAAATGGAACTTTTACAATGATCTTTTCCAATAAAGATTTTTCTTCTACAGAAAGCAATAAAGTATGGCGAAATATTTTTTCAGAAAAACTACAGGAATATGCACAATAGAGAAATAACGGATGTTTTTTTTGACTTGGATCACACGCTTTGGGATTTTGACCGAAATTCGGGTTTGGCTTTTGAAAGAGTGTTCCAGAGACATAAAATAGCCTTACCTCTGACCGATTTTTTAAGAGAATACGAACCCATTAATTTGATATATTGGAAGAAATACCGCGAAGAGCGCGTTTCTAAAGAAGAACTCCGCAGAGGCAGATTGACTGAAACTTTTGATATTTTCAAACTAAAATTTCCCATTGAAACCATTGATGCTCTTGCGGTTTGTTACATTGAGGAACTTCCTGTGGACAACCATCTTTTCATGGGTGCTTTTGAAATCTTGGAATATCTTTCGGAAAAATATAATCTTCACATAATAACCAATGGTTTTGAGGAAGTGCAGTATTTAAAATTAAACAACAGCGGCATCAAAAAATATTTTAGCACTGTTACCACTTCCGAAGAAGTTGGTTTAAAAAAGCCACATCCATCGGTTTTCCAAACAGCTTTAACCAAAGCTTCAGCATTACCCCATAAAAGTATAATGGTTGGTGATAGTTTTGAAGCGGACATTGTTGGGGCGGAAAATGCAGGAATGCACACTTTGTTTTTTAATTATAAAAACGAGGAAGTGGCCCCTAAATATTTCGCAATCACTGAGCTTTTGGAGATTAAAAATTACCTTTAGTAATAATCCGAAATAAACGGCGTTAACTACTGGTAAACTATCCCCACTTATGAATAAAACCTTATCCCTGTCCATTTTTATGGTATGTGCATGCCTATTTTTTTCGGCTTGTATACAGGACACCGATTTTGATCAAGCCGAGGATATTGCGCTTACCCCTGTTGTTGAATTGGATTTGATATACTTCAATCTAGAGGCAAATCGTTTTTTTGATACCATAAATTCCACTCCAATCCTTACTGTTCGTGATACTACTGAAATTAGATTTTTGGATGATAGCACCATTCAGGAAAGCCTGAAACGTGCGGAGTTCTATTTCAAGTTTACCAACAGTATTCCGCGTAGCTTTCAAGTAGATTTTCAGTTTTTAAGTGAATTGAATGATACAACTTATGTGGCTGAAACCTCTGTATTACAAGGAACACTTGTAACTCCAGTAATTACCGAATTTACAGAAAATGTTGAGGGTGATGATATTTTGCTCCTAACACAAGCGAATAAAGTTGTGGTATCGGTAACCATTCCTTCTTCCAATGAAAACTTGGAGGGCACATTGAACTTAAAATCCAAAACCACCTACTTTTTGGAATACTAATACAATGCGAAATTTATTAACTATTATATTATCCCTTGTGGGAGTATTTGCCATTTCCCAAAATAAGCAGATACTCTATGGGTTTGATGATATTCCCCAATCCTTGATGCTGAATCCCGGAAGCAAAGTACTTCAGAAAAAACACTATGGAATTCCTTTTTTGTCACAAATTCACTTTAATGTCGGTTCCTCTGGCGTGTCAGTGTACGATATTTTTAAGGATGGGAACGATAACATCAATGATCGCATCACCAAAAAGATTTTTGAAATGAAGAATACTGATTTCTTCACTGCTACACAACAGTTGGAGCTCATTAACTTTGGTTGGCGCGCAAAAAATGAAATTTATTTTTCGGGAGGTATTTATCAAGAGTTTGATTTTATAGCCTACTTCCCAAGAGATCTGGCCATTTTGGCTTGGGAAGGAAACCGGGACTATTTGAATTATGAATTTGATTTGGGTGAAATAAGCACCACTGGCGATCTTTTGACGGTCTATCATTTTGGTTTGAACAAGCAGATAAGTGAAAAATTGACAGTAGGTGCGCGGTTGAAACTGTATTCAAGTATGTTCAGTTACCGAAGCGTGAACAATTCCGGAACCTTCGTGACCCGCTTGGGCGATGAAAATTCGGAAAATATATATGAGCACACCGTCCAAAATGCCGATGTCACTGTGGAAACCTCAGGCTATGCCTCTTTGCGAGAATTGGATGGAGCAGGGCAGGTTACAAGTGAAATCTTGGGCCGGGCCTTTTTTGGAGGTAACATTGGAGTAGGAGTGGACCTTGGTTTTACTTATGAAATTAATAAAGCTTGGACCCTCTCCGCTAGTGCGTTAGATGTTGGTGCCATTTTTCATTCAAAAGATGTTGAAAATTATCGCGCACACGGAACCTACACTTTAGATGGGATAAACCTAATTTTTCCACCTTTGAGCGATGGAGAATCAACCTTTCCATACTATGGCAATCTTGAGGATGAAGTAGAGCGGGAAATACCGATAGATACTCTTCATAACGGCTATACCCAGTTTCGCCCTATAAAATTCAATGCAGGGCTGAGTTATGGTTTTGGAAGGTTTAATGCAACCGGAGCATGTGATTGTTTGAACGTGGGCGGAGAAAACCTTCACAAGCAAAATATTGGGCTTCAGTTCTATTCTATTTTTAGACCCAAAGGGCCGCAAATGGCAGGAACGTTTTTTTACCATAGAAGGCTTACGGAATATCTTTCTGCGAAAGCAACCTACACAGTTGATTCCTATTCTTTTTCAAATGTCGGGTTGGGTGTTTCAGCAGATATTGGTAAAATAAATTTTTACATTCTTGCGGACAACCTCATTAAATATAGCAATTTGGCAAAGGCAAAAAGTGTATCTTTACAATTAGGTTTTAACATTATAATTGACGAAGAATGACACGTTATTTACTGCTTTCCATTACTTTATTGCTGGCTTCGAATGCCATTTCACAGAATACAAATTTGAGCGATTACAGCTATGTTGTCGTACCCGAACAATTTGATTTTCTAAAAGGTCGTGATCAATTTCAGATTAATTCCATGACCCAATTTTATTTGGAAAAAAATGGTTTCAATGCTTATTTGGCAGACTCTGCACCCAATGCCAACCGTTGCGATGGCCTTTACGCCAGCGTGGAGCAATTGAGCACCATTTTCGGAACCAAGCTTCAAGTAGTTTTGAAAGACTGTAACGAAAATGAGGTTTATAGGGGACAAGAAGGGAAAAGCAAGTATAAGGAATTTGACAAATCTTATCAGGACGCACTTAGGAAGTCATTCGTCAGTTTAAAAAATTTACACATAAAACAAAAAGATGTGGTTCTTTTAACCAATAACACCAACAATTCAATAGTTTCTAAAGAAACAAAACCAAATACTGAAATGGTTGAGCTTACAAAGCCAAAAGTTTCAAGAGTTTCAGGGAATTTACTACCGGATGCCAAATTTTCAAATTATTCAAATTCGGGAAAAACTTACCTGCTTCGGAAAACAGCAGAAGGTTATTCCTTATATGAAGAATCTGCCAACGCGGCAGATGGGCTTCTTTTGAAGGGGAAAATAATAGTAATGGATAAAGTGATAAAATATATGGACACCGCTGGAAACGTTGCTGATGCTATTTTTGATGCTTCAGGAAATCTTATAATTAAGGAAAATGGTGCTTCAACGGTTTACATGTCTGAAGACTAAAAATCGTATTTGTCTTTCCAAAGTTGTTTTAGGTAGCTTTTTAGCGCATTTTCCTTTGGGTTGTTTCCCGGTCTATAAAATGTAGTCCCTTTTATTTCCTCGGGCAAAAATTCGTGCTGCACGAAGTTTCCTTCATAATTGTGGGCATATTCATATTCCTTTCCGTAACCCAATTGCTTCATAAGCTTCGTTGGCGCGTTTCTGATAGATAACGGCACTGATAGGTCTCCCGTTTGACGAACAAGCTGTTGCGCTTCGCCAATGGCTTTGTATGAGGCATTGCTTTTAGGTGAAGTTGCCAAATAAATTGCACATTGGCTTAAAATAATTCTTGCTTCTGGATAACCTATTGTATTTACTGCCTGAAATGTACTATTGGCAAGTAACAGCGCATTTGGGTTTGCATTACCAATATCTTCGGAGGAGAGGATGACCATTCTTCTCGCGATGAATTTTATATCCTCACCACCTTCGATCATTCTGGCTAACCAATATACGGCGGCGTTTGGATCGCTTCCGCGAATGGATTTTATGAATGCTGAAATGATGTCGTAATGTTGCTCGCCAGTCTTGTCATAAAGCACTGTGTTTTTTTGCGCTTTTTGCATCACCAGTTCATTGGTAATTGTGATTTTTTCGCTTTTTTCCGAAAGGACCACCAATTCCAAAATGTTTAGAAGCTTACGTGCATCACCGCCGGAAAGCCTGATAATTGCTTCGGTTTCTTTTAAGACTACTTTTTTCTTTGATAAGATTTCATCTTCTTTTAAAGCTCTTTTCAGCAAAGCTTCCATATCCTCACGACTGAAAGATTCCAATACATAGACCTGACAGCGGGACAATAATGCGGGAATTACCTCAAAACTTGGATTTTCTGTTGTAGCTCCTATCAAGGTAATCCAGCCTTTTTCGACAGCGCCCAAAAGCGAATCTTGCTGCGATTTGCTGAAACGGTGAATTTCATCAATAAACAGAATAGGGTTTTTAGTTGAAAATAAAGTGTCGCTTTTCTTTGCTTTTTCAATTACTTCCCGAACAGCGGCAACACCACTATCTACAGCGCTTAAGGCATAGAACGGTCTACCGCTTTTATTCGAAATAATATTTGCAAGTGTAGTTTTTCCTGTTCCTGGTGGTCCCCAAAAAATCATTGAGGGAATCATTCCTGTGCTTAATTGGGAAGTGAGTGAACCTTTGGGGCCAACCAAATGCTGCTGGCTTAAATAACCTTCGAGAGTGTTCGGCCGGATCCGTTCGGCGAGAGGTGCGTTCATAGTTTGTAAAATTACAATTTTAATAAATCGGTTTCACTGACAATTTATCATAAATTTGATTTGAGGATTGCTTTTTGTAATTAATAAAATATGTCGAATTCAAACCAATTAAAATTTACACCCGAAGTGTTTGGCTATCCATTACTATTTGTGATGATGCTTTGGATTGTATTTTGGGTTGAATCTCGTTTTGGGTTGAATTTCAATTCTTACGGAATTTACCCAAGAGAATTAAAAGGTTTGCGCGGAATTCTTTTTAGTCCCTTCATTCACGGAAGCTTGAAACATCTTTTTAATAATTCAATTCCATTATTTGTACTATCCTCTGCATTGTTCTATTTCTACCGAAATATTCGGTGGAAAGTTTTAATATTTGGGCTTTTATTGACTGGTATTGCAACGTGGTTAATTGGTAGATCTTCGCTACATATTGGAGCAAGTGGCGTGGTTTATATGCTTGCTGCATTTTTATTTTTTAAGGGGGTTTTTTCAAAACAGTTTCAGCTTACTGCCTTGGCTTTGGCTGTTGTATTTCTTTATGGAGGAATGCTTTGGTATGTGTTTCCAGTAAACCCAGAAATTTCTTGGGAAGGACATCTTTCCGGGTTTGTTATGGGCTTGTTATTTGCTTTCTATTTTAAAAGCAATCCAGTTCAGAATAAAAAATATGATTGGGAGCGTGATGATTATAATCCTGACAAAGATCCTTTTTTAAAACAGTTTGATGAAAATGGAAATTTTGTGGAACTTCCAAAAGAATTACCTGAAGAAGGACCCACGATAGAAACTATTGAACCAAAACCTACCCAGATAAGAGTAATATACAGTTATAAGAAAAATTCAGAAGAAACTGAATAAATCTTATCTACGCTGACGCACTACTTCATAAAGAAATGCCCCGCAAGCCACAGAGACATTTAATGAATTGATTTCACCTAGCAGGGGTAAGGAAGCGCGTTGATCTACTAAACTTAGAACCGACTTTGAAACACCTTTTCCTTCCGAGCCCATAATGATAGCAAGCGGAGTTTTTAAATCCAAGGAATAAATCTCGGAATTTGTTTTTTCGGTTGCTGCAATTGTTGTAATTCCAGAGCCTTGTAAATAAAAGATGGCGTCTTTAATATGTTCCACTTTACAGATTGGGATTTTAAAAATGGCGCCAGCCGAAGTTTTTACAGTATCACCGGAAACAGGAGCACCACCAGTTTTTTGGATAATTACCGCATTAACACCAGTACATTCGGCAGTACGAAGAATGGCTCCAAAATTTCGGACATCTGTAATTTGATCTAGAATAAGGAAAAGTGGGGCTTTATCGCTTTCGAGTGCTTTTTCAACAACATCTTCCAAAGTATGGAACGCCACTGGAGAGGTTACTGCTACAATACCTTGGTGGTTTCCCCTTGTAAGTCTATTGAGTTTTTCAAAGGGGACTATGCTTACAGCAACGTTTGCCTTTTCAAGATCTTTTATAAGATTTTCAATCTTGTCACTATCTATTCCTTTTTGCACAAACACTTTGTCAAAAAAAATTTGTGAAGCCAATGCTTCTTTGATAGGGTAAATTCCGAAAATGGTGTTTGTTATATCGCTCATAGGTTTTTAATCGTAAAGCTTTATAAAGCTTTTAATTTTGTTCAAAGGTAAATAGATTTAGCTTGGGTTGTGTTATAAAATTTTAGATATAAAAAAACACCCCTTAATTTTTTTAAGGGGTGTTTAAGATGAATTAAAAATTAAGTTTAGAAAATTTATTATTGTCTAAGTCTAACTGTAAATCTACCTCCAGATACAACATTTCCACCACCTTCAATGGCAACTGTGAAATATTCCCCTCTTTCATCTTCAATGGAGTTGTCTATTCCTGTAATAGTAATTCCACCGCGCTGCGAGTTTGCAGGAATGGTTACCATTGCTTCAAAAGTATAATTTTCTGGATTGGTTGCTACTAGTGGTGGATCTGCTATTTCCAAGATAGTAGGAATGACTATAACTTTAAATTGTCTATCTACATCAGCCAGGTCGGAAGCAAATAATACATTATCAAAGGTTCTGGTTCTTTCGCCACCTTCAGGAATATTATTAATATTATTGTCAATTGGCTTTGTGAATCCAACCACTGTTTTACGGTCTGCATTAAAGTCATCGTAAGTTTCACAAGAAACCACGAAGAGGCCTAAAATGATGAATGTAATTATTATATTGATTTTTTTCATTATGATAATTTTTAAGATTATTAATACCCAGGGTTTTGTTGCAAATTAGGATTTAGATCTGTTGCAGTTTGTGGAATTGGCAATTGGAATTTTTCATTCCCTAATTGCAAATTCTGTGCAGCAGATGGAACTCCGCTTCCGTCATTCAAGTCACCAAAACTACCGCGCACAATAGGAAGAGACCATCTTTTTAAGTCAAAGAAACGTTGAGATTCAAATGCGAATTCCAATCTTCTTTCAAGACGTATTGCATCACGAAGTGCAGTACCGGTTTCGCCACTTGGAGGGTTTGTATATCTTTTTGTTCTTACGGCATCCAAAGCAATGCGAGCTGCCCCTTCATTTCCTAAGTTATATTCAGCTTCTGCAATGTTTAGTTTTGCTTCTGCCGCACGAAGAATTTTTAGATCAACGCGACCAGCAAATTGGCCATCCTCTCTTGCGAACAATTTTTTAATTGCATTAAACTTTAAGGCACCATTTTTTCCTTGGAAAGTATAGGCATCTTTTCTTATATCATCATCTGCAAAAAGTTGAAAAAATGGATAAGAAACCACGTATTCAGGAACTAAAGTATTTACGCCAAATTGGCTCCAGGTTACACCAGGAGAGATATCTAATCCAGGAGGATCTACATCAATCCAGAAAATAACACCGCTTTTAGATACGTCTTCCCATACTCCTACAATTGCATTACGAGGTGCAACAGCCGTGGTAACTGCATTGGCTGCATCAATGGAATTTTGCCATTGACCCATATATAGGTATGCGCGTGATAATAAGAGGTTTACACCATCTTTATTCAAACGACCTGCTTCATTAGTGGCTGGAATACCTTCCAATGCATCTTTAAGATCTTGTACTATCAAGTCATAAGTTGCACCAACTGTTAATCTTGCAGGTTCTATAGAAAAATCTGCTGAGGTTACGTAAGCAACTCCCAGACTACCATTGGCATCTGCTGATTGTGTTGGTATTTTAGCAAAGAATGAAGCGATGTTCATATGTCCTAAAGCTCTTAATGCCTTTGCTTCAGCAACTACTTTTTCTTTGTTTGAACCTTCAAAAGTAGCACTTTGTTCTAATAACGTGTTTGCTCGAAAGATCATTTGATACGTACGTTCATATAATCCGCTCATAGGTTCGCTAGAGGCGGAATATTGCCAGTTGTGCAAATTTCTTCTACTTCCTCTACCTTTTGTGGCAAAAGTTACGTTGTCTGACAATACGTCTGGAGCATCAAGCATTCCACCTGCATCACTCCCACCATAAAGGGAGCCATTAGTTAAACTTGAATAGATACCTCTGGCGGCATTTTCATAATCGGCAACAGTAATGTAAGATTGTGAAGTTGCAAGCGCATCAAACGGTATTTGATCTAGTTCACTATCACAGGAAGTAAAACCTCCTATGACAAGAGTTAAAACTGCGATTTTATAAATTATTTTTTTCATTTTATCAATTTTTTTTAAAATTAGAAACTAACGTCCAAACCAAATTGGAATGACTTAACGTTTGGATAGCTGTAAAGTGTAGCTTCACCGGGAGCAACTGCATCACCAAATGCGACGGTCTCGCCGGAAGAAAGTCCTACTTCTGGATCTCCCCAGAACTTGGTAAAGGTCATTAGGTTTTGTCCTTGTGCATATATTCTTAAACTTTGTAATGGTGTTTTTTCCAAATACTCGCTTGGGAAATTGTATGATAATGTAACATTACGCATACGGATGTAATCTCCTTTTTCCAAGAATCTATCTGAATTCACAGTCTGATCAACAGCTGCGTAAATTGGACTTGGCATTACGTTAGTATCGCCAGGTTGCTGCCAGTAATTGAATGCAGTAACAGCTTGGTTGTCGTCAATTGCCTGCCCATCAGATTCTGCGTTAGATCTTACAAAGTTGTTTATCCAGTTTCCTGCTTTAAATACGAAATCAGCACGAAGACCAAAACCTTTGTAGCTTAGATTGGTAAAGAAACCTCCTTCTTTATCTGCAAGAGCAGATTTCCCTTGGAACACGCGATTTTCACCTTCAGGAAGATCCTCAGCAAAGTAAGTATTGCCATCTGCTCCTAAGAATAAAGATTTTCCTGTGCCAGCATCAACTCCAGCATAACGTACCAAATAGTGCTCATTAATTTTTCTACCTTCACTAAAGCGAATATTATAGGCGTCAGCAGGAGTCACATCTTCTCCATCAGGAAGCTCAATTATCTCAGTATCTAAGAAGATAATGTTTCCTCCAAGAGTCCAAGTAAAATTGCTCGTACGAACAATATCACCTTGCAAGGATATTTCAAGACCTTTGTTTTGGATTTCTCCTAGGTTTCCAGGAACACCTCTTCTGCCATCAGGATCAATAATTCCTGCTTCCCATGCAGTAGGGATATTGAATAGAAGGTCGGTGGTATTTCTTACAAAGTAATCAGTAACACCTCGAACACGTTTGTTGAAGAGGTTAAATTCTAAACCAACGTTTGCGGTAGTAGTTGTCTCCCACTTAAGATCTGGGTTAGCAACAGTAGCAGGATATGAACTTGAACCTCCTGGATAAGATCCAAAAGCGTTAGTAGCTTGAGAATCATAACGCTTAATACCGTTTCTATTACCCACAGAACCGTAAGCAGCTCTTAATTTAAGGTCATTGATTGCATCAACACCGAAGAAGTCTTCCTTGGCAATGTTCCAACCTAAACTACCACTCCAGAAAGTACCGAATTGATAATCTTTACCAAAGTTAGAAGAACCATCGCGACGTACAGATGCTGAAGCAAGATATTTCTCTTTGTAATCGTAGTCAGCAAATACACCGTAAGATACCAAAGTCAATCGAGATCTATTGGTAAATCCATTGTTCAAGTCTGCAGCACTGGTTTGTGTGCTCAACAATGGAGATGGGAAACCTGTACTACGTACAAATGTACGGTAGAACTCATTAAGGTTATATTCATAAAGTCCCAACACATTTAAATGGTGGTTGTTTGAATTCAAAGTATAGTTCAAGCGGTTACTGATGGTTAAATCCAACCTGTCTTGTTGATCATCAAATTTATTACCAACAGCTGCATTATTCAGAATGATATCCAAAATACCTCCTGGTTTAGAATAACTTTCTCTTCTTATTAAGCCATGGTTGATAGAAGTAGTGAAACCATAAGTCCAATTCTTGGACAACTTTACCAATGCATCAACACTGGCAAGTGTAACTTGGTCAACATCTGTAGATGGTTCTGTCTCCAAAGCCCCTCTTGTTGCAAAATTTCGATGAGTTGGGTTATATTGTGGGTTGCCATTATCATCCAATTTTATGTTGCCTTCATCATCGTATAGAAACTCAGTTTCATATTGATTCATGACATATACTGATTGAAAAGGGTTTTGAGTATTGTTTCTATCTCTTGGCTCATCACTTGTTGAACGTGAATAACCAACATTAACACCCATTGTCAACCATTTTTTAGCGTCAAAATTAACGTTCAAACGGGTTCCTAGTCTTTCGAAACCATCAATTTTGTCAATAATACCAGTGTTTTTATCATGGCTTACAGAGAAGTAATAATCAACTTTTTCACTACCTCCTGAAATAGATATGTTGTTGTTTTGTATAACACCATCTTTTAACATAAGGTCTGCCCAATTTGTTTCTCTAGACAACAACTCTGCGCGCTCTGGCGACCCAGGTGTTGTTTGAACTCCAGGTAATGATCCAGCAGGCCCACCTAACGCGTATATCTCTGCTTCATATTGAAGTTTTTGTTCAGCATTCATCATGGTGAAGTTTGGTTCAATTCTCGAGGTTGTTCCATAACGCGAACTGTAGCGGATTACCGCATCTTTATTTCTATTACCATTTTTTGTTGTGATTACCACTACACCGTTTGCTCCACGGGAACCGTAACGCGCTGTAGTTGCAGCATCTTTCAAGATGGTAATGTTCTCAATATCTTCGTTAGGAACATTTGCAAGGTCTTCCTCCCTAATAGGGGCTCCATCCACAATATATAGTGGTGAAGACGCACCTGCAACAAGAGACCCTGTTCCACGAATACGAACGAAAGCTCCTTGTCCCGGTTTACCGTTTGCAGAAGTTACCTGCACACCGGCCGCCTTACCTTGTAGCATATTGTCTATACTGGTGGTTGGTGCCATTTGCGATAATTCCGAAGCGGAAATTGATACAACAGCTGATGTTTGTACCGTTTGGTTTCGTGTAGAATAGCCTGTTACAACAACTTCTTCCAGAGCCGCAGCATCTGGTAATAAAGAAACGTCGATCTTATTCTGAGCTCCTACTTTTACTTCCTTGGCAACAAAACCTACATAACTAAAGACAAGGGTCTGTCCCACATTGGCTGAGACGGTATAATTACCATCAAAATCCGATTGTGTGCCAGAACTTGTGCCTTTAACAATAACGTTTGCACCAGGCAATGGCAGACCTGTGTCGTCCGTCACCGTACCTGTAATAGTTTTTTGCTGTGCGAAGGTAAGCTGCACAACTAACGCTAATATAAGCGTTAAAATTCCACTAAACTTTGTTCTCATTTTTATAAATTATTTGAATTAGCCAACGGCAAAAATCATAATAAAAAGTTAATTACACAAGTATTTGCTCCCAATTTTTAAGTTTTATTCGGTAATGATGGAGGGATTAATTGGAATATCCTAAAATTTTGAAGAAATGCTGATGTGTATCTTGGTATTTGAAAAACTGAAATCTTGGTTTTTTGTGTTCCCATTAGCAACATTGAACTTAAATAGTCCTGCTTTGGTATTGAGTCCAAGCCCCAACCCAAAGCTGTATAGGTTTTGTTTAAGTAATAGGGTTTCGTTTTCGAAATACCCAACATCTATTATGCTATGAACATACACCCCATCATTAAATTGGTATCTGTACTCCGTATTTATTACTGAATAAAGCGACGCATCAATACTGTTCTCATTGAAGCCTCGCATACTGTTAATGCCGCCAAAACGGAACAATTCATTAACTAAATAACTGTCGCTGAAAAGTACGCTCGTTAAATTTTGCACGAAAATGGAGTTTTGATAGTTAAGGTTGAAAATATTATTGAGCAATGTTTCAATACGTATTTGGTCATCACTGTTGCCTTCTTTATCACGAGCTCCAAGGCCTCCATCGAGACTAATGATTGTTTTTATGGGGAAGAGCTTTTTGTTTTGGGGTTTAATATATGAGGCCCCGGCTATAAAAAACTTAGACTTAAAATCTTCAACAGGTGTTCCTGCCACAGCAATGTCCAGAAGATTGCTTGAGTCGTAGCCTTTATAGCCAATATATGTAGTTGATTTTGGATTTATTTGATAGGTTGCACGCACTTGTTGTTCCGTTGTGATAAATGTACTGTCTCGTTTAAAGATTTTAAGTTCGCCGCTTAGCCCAAATGGAGTTTTGAGCAAATATGGCAAAGTTGCTTTTACCCTAAAGTTCACTTGTTCTTTGCCGTCTGCTTTATAGTTTAGCAATAATTGTTCTCCATAATTGAGGTTGTTGTTCAATTCAAGATTGAGATAGCCGTTAAAGGTGAGTTTTTGTGTTTCTTCGTCTGTTGCAAAACCGAGTATTCCGTCAAAAAGATTGTTGTTTTGTTTTTCGAGATAAAAATAAACCGTGGTGGAATCTTTTCTGAAAAGTGCTTCTGGTGGTTTAATGGCCGAGACAAAACCCAAGCTGTTTAGATTCTCGCTTTGTTCCACTAGTTTCTTTTGGTTGAATAGCTTTCCTTTTTTCACCCCTGCGTAATATTTCAAAAAAGAACGAGGAAATTTTTCGTATCCTTTTATGGCAATGGAATCTACGGTCCTAATGTTTCCGTTGTCCACAAATAGCGCGGCGGATAATTTGTTATTATCATCTTTTTCAAATTCGGTCAGTCGTAAACGCGCAAAGGCATTTCCCTTTTGGTTTCGGAGTGCGGTTAGTTTTCTTAAGGAATTTGGAATTGTTTCAAAAGGAAGGATGAAATAAGTATCGGTAATTTCAGTAGAAACTCGTTGAATTTCTTTTTTGTTGAAATTTTCTTCGGAATAAAAAACCTTTAGTTCGTTATATTTTTTTCCGAAGTAGAAATTTGCGGTATAACTACTATCGTTTTCTTTTTGGAGTTGAAGCATTTCGCTTTCTATATATCCCATCCGCTGCAGCTTTAAATAGACGGTGTCGGTTTCTTTTTTCAATGCAGTAAAATCTTCAAAAGAAGTATTCATTCGCAGGGAGTCTTTCATCCCTTGCGAAATAGGTTTTTCTGCCTTTATGGATAGCGTGAGTTCCTGCGCGTTCATTCCGAAGAAAAAACAGGTATATATATAAAGGTATATAGAAATGTATAGGAGTTTTTTCAAAAAGGGCGAAATTTGCTTTGTAAAACTAACGCTTCTACTTTCCATTTCATATGTAAACTAAAAAAATAACGAAAGGATGCTGAAAATTAATTCGGTATGGTTTGATTAATGAAAAAAAAATTCTACATTTGCATCCCCTAAAAATAGGGGTGTTTTATTTTTAAACATTAATAATACATATTTTATATGCCAACAATTTCACAATTAGTACGTAAAGGAAGGACCAAAATAACCAAGAAGAGTAAATCGGTTGCTTTGGATTCGTGCCCACAACGTCGTGGTGTTTGTACGCGTGTATATACTACTACACCTAAGAAACCAAACTCTGCTATGCGTAAAGTAGCAAGGGTAAGGCTTACAAACGGTAAGGAAGTAAACGCATACATCCCAGGCGAAGGTCACAATCTCCAAGAGCACTCGATAGTATTGGTTAGAGGTGGAAGGGTAAAGGATTTGCCAGGAGTTAGGTATCACATTGTACGTGGAGCTTTAGACACCGCAGGTGTTGCAGGCCGCACACAACGTAGATCTAAGTACGGGGCAAAACGCCCAAAGAAGTAAAAATGAAAACGGGTTAATAGTTAATATGTTTGTAGAACAACTAACAATTAGCGTTTAACCATTAACAAAACAACAAATGAGAAAAAGACAGGCCAAAAAAAGACCCCTTTTACCAGATCCACGGTTTAATGACCAGTTGGTTACGCGTTTCGTGAACAACATGATGTGGGACGGAAAAAAGAGTGTGGCTTTCAAAGTTTTCTATGATGCTATTGACATTGTAGATGAAAAAAAACAAGACGAAGAAAAAACCGCGTTGGAGCTTTGGAAAGATGCACTTTCCAATATTATGCCTCACGTAGAGGTGCGTAGTCGTAGAGTTGGTGGGGCAACCTTCCAAATTCCAAATCAAATACGTCCAGACCGTAAAATTGCAACCGCAATGAAATGGTTGATTACCTATTCAAGAAAAAGAAACGAGAAATCCATGGCTGCAAAACTTGCAGGTGAGATTCTTGCAGCTGCCAAAGAAGAAGGTGCTGCTGTTAAGAAGCGTATGGATACCCACAAAATGGCAGAAGCTAACAAAGCATTCTCACATTTCAGATTCTAAAAAATGGCACAAAGAGATTTAAAATACACAAGAAATATTGGGATTGCCGCGCACATTGATGCCGGTAAAACCACAACAACGGAGCGTATCCTTTTTTACACAGGGGTAAGTCATAAAATTGGTGAGGTTCACGATGGTGCTGCAACCATGGACTGGATGGAGCAAGAACAGGAGCGTGGTATTACCATTACTTCGGCTGCTACCACTTGTAAATGGAAGTTCCCAATGGAGAACGCCGAGATACTTCCTGAAACAAAAGAATACAACTTTAACATTATAGATACTCCCGGCCACGTGGATTTTACCGTAGAGGTAAACCGCTCGTTGCGTGTTCTTGATGGCTTGGTGTTCCTTTTTAGCGCAGTAGATGGTGTTGAGCCACAATCTGAAACTAACTGGAGACTTGCTGACAACTATAAAGTGCCTCGTATTGGTTTCGTTAACAAAATGGACCGTTCAGGAGCTAATTTTATGGAAGTTTGCCAACAAGTAAAAGATATGTTGGGTTCCAATGCGGTGCCAATTGTTTTGAATATCGGTGATGAGGAGAATTTCAAGGGAATCGTTGATTTGATAAAAAACCGTGCCGTTATTTTTCACGATGATTCATTTGGTGCTACTTTTGACGTTATTGAAATTCCTGAAGAATTAAAAGCGGAAGCGAAAATGCTAAGAGGTAAACTTATTGAAGAAGTTGCCGCTTACGATGAAAATTTGCTTGAAAAATATATGGAAGATGAAAATTCCATTACCGAGGATGAAATCCACGCTGCGCTTCGTGCTGCTGTTATGGATATGAGTATCATCCCTATGGTATGTGGTTCTTCATTTAAAAATAAAGGCGTTCAGTTTCTTTTAGATGCTGTGTGTCGTTACTTGCCTTCTCCAATGGATAAAGAAGGTATTATAGGTATTAATCCAGATACTGAAAAAGAAGAAATCCGCAAGCCGGATGTTACTGCTCCTTTTGCGGCTTTGGCATTTAAGATTGCTACAGATCCTTTTGTTGGTCGTTTGGCATTCTTTCGTGTGTATTCTGGTCGTTTGGATGCAGGTTCTTATATTTTGAACAATCGTTCGGGTAAAAAAGAACGTATTTCTCGTATCTACCAAATGCATTCCAATAAGCAAAATGCTATCGATTTTATCGAAGCTGGAGATATTGGAGCGGCAGTTGGATTTAAAGACATTAAGACTGGTGACACCATGTCTGATGAAAAACACCCAATTGTTTTAGAAAGTATGAACTTCCCTGATCCAGTAATTGGTATCGCGGTAGAGCCTAAAACAAAGGTGGATGTTGATAAATTGGGTATGGCTTTGTCAAAACTTGCCGAAGAAGATCCAACATTCCAAGTACGTACAGACGAAGCTTCTGGACAAACAATTATTTCTGGAATGGGCGAACTTCACTTAGATATTATCGTGGACCGTTTGCGTCGCGAATTCAAAGTTGAAGTAAACCAAGGACAACCACAAGTTGAGTATAAAGAAGCTATCACAAAAGTTGCAGATCACAGAGAGGTTTATAAGAAACAATCTGGTGGTCGTGGTAAATTTGCTGATATCGTATTTACACTTGAACCATCTGAAGAAGGAAAAATTGGTTTGGAATTCGTAAATGCTGTAAAAGGTGGAAACGTACCAAAAGAATTTATCCCTTCTGTTGAAAAAGGTTTCAAACAAGCAATGGCCAATGGGCCGCTTGCAGGTTTTGAAGTTGACAGTATGAAGGTTACTTTAAAAGACGGATCGTTCCACCCTGTGGATTCTGATGCGCTATCTTTTGAGCTTGCTGCAAAAATTGGTTTCAAAGAAGTTGCCAAAAAAGCAGGGGCTGTAATCCTTGAGCCTATTATGAAACTTGAGGCGCTTACGCCAGAAGAGTATATGGGTGATATTGTTGGTGACCTTAACCGTCGCCGTGGTACAATCACTAATATGAGTGACCGCGCCGGAGCAAAAGTTATCAAGGCTGAAGTGCCGCTTTCTGAAATGTTTGGTTATGTAACTACATTAAGAACATTGTCATCAGGTCGTGCAACTTCAACTATGGAATTTTCACATTATGCAGAAACACCTTCTAACATTTCAGAAAGTGTAATCGCAGCAGCAAGAGGAACCGCTAACGTAAATTAATTTCAGCAATGAGTCAAAAAATAAGAATTAAACTAAAATCTTACGATCACAATTTGGTGGACAAATCTGCTGAAAAAATCGTAAAGACCGTGAAGAGTACAGGTGCTGTTGTAACGGGACCAATTCCTTTACCAACACACAAAAAGATATTTACAGTATTACGTTCTCCTCACGTGAACAAGAAAAGTAGAGAGCAATTCCAACTAAGTTCTTATAAAAGACTTTTGGATATCTACAGTTCTTCTTCAAAAACGATTGACGCTCTAATGAAATTAGAGTTGCCAAGTGGAGTAGAAGTAGAGATAAAGGTATAGTGCTCTAACTGAAATAAATAGTTTCAGGTTACATGTCCCGAGCTGCGTGCGGAGGAAAAACGGAAAACAAAGTAACATTCGGGATCGAATTTATTTTGATCCCGTTTGTTTTGAAATGAATATTGCGATTTTTCGCATATCAAATAAATAGTAGTAATAATCAATAAATAATTAAATATGTCTGGGTTAATTGGAAGAAAGATAGGGATGACCAGCATCTTTGACGAGAACGGAAAGAACATTCCGTGTACCGTTATTGAAGCAGGACCCTGTGTTGTCACCCAAGTCAGAACCATAGAGGTTGACGGGTACAATGCTCTTCAACTTGGTTTCGATGACAAGAAGACTGTAACTAAAGCTGCCGAAGGGCACGCTAAAAAAGCAGGAACCGTTGCAAAACGCAAAGTTGTTGAATTCAAGGGATTTGAAGAAAATTACAAATTAGGTGACACAATTACTGTGGAGCATTTTATCGAAGGTGAGTTCGTGGATATCGCGGGTACATCAAAAGGTAAAGGTTTTCAAGGGGTTGTAAAACGTCATGGTTTTGCTGGTGTTGGTCAAGCCACACACGGTCAGCACAACCGTTTGCGTGCACCAGGTTCCATTGGAGCTGCATCATATCCTGCGAGAGTATTCAAAGGAATGAGAATGGCAGGCCAAATGGGGAATGAGAGAGTAAAAGTTGAAAATTTAAGGATTTTGAAAGTAGTTCCTGAAAAGAATCTACTTGTGGTAAAGGGAGCTGTTCCTGGCCATAAAAATGCTTATGTAATGATCGAGAAATAATGAAGGTAGCTGTATTAGACATAAACGGAAAAGACACAGGTCGGAAAGTTGAACTTTCTGCAGATGTGTTCGGAATAGAACCTAACAATCACGCTGTTTACCTTGATGTGAAACAATATCTTGCCAATCAAAGACAAGGAACTCACAAAGCAAAAGAACGTGCTGAGATCTCAGGATCTACCAGAAAGATAAAGAAACAAAAAGGAACTGGTACTGCCCGTGCGGGTAGCATCAAGTCTGGTGTATTTAAAGGTGGTGGTAGAATGTTTGGACCACGTCCGCGTAGCTACTCTTTTAAATTGAACAAAAACCTTAAACGTTTGGCACGTAAATCTGCCCTATCGATGAAGGCGAACGATAAAGCTATTTTTGTATTAGAAGACCTTAATTTTGACGCTCCAAAAACCAAGAGTTTTACTGCGGTTTTGAACAGTTTAGGACTTAATGACAAAAAATCTTTATTTGTGTTGGGAGACTTAAATAATAATGTATATTTGTCCTCTCGCAATTTGAAAGGTACTGAAGTTATAACTAACTCACAATTAAGTACTTATAAAATTATGAATGCAAACAGTTTAGTGCTGTTTGAAGGTTCTTTGGAAGGAATTGAAACAAACTTAAGTAAATAGAAACAAGATGAACATCTTAATTAAACCTATAATTACGGAAAAAGCTACCAAGGCTGCTGAAGACAAAAATGTTTTTGGCTTTGTAGTAAACCCAAAGGCGAATAAGGTAGAAATCAAGAAAGCGGTGGAAGCTGCTTACGGAGTTTCTGTTGAAAAAGTTCGCACAATGAATGTCCGCCCTGATAGGAAGACCCGTTTTACAAAAACAGGTGTCCAAACTGGTAAAACGAACGCTTATAAAAAAGCAATCGTACAGGTGGCGGAAGGTGATACAATAGATTTTTACAGTAACATCTAAGGTAACTTAGATCTAATTAGACACAAATGTCAGTAAGAAAATTAAAACCAATCACCCCGGGTCAGCGTTTTAGGGTTGTAAATGGTTTTGACGCCATTACAACCGATAAGCCGGAGAAGTCTTTACTTGCTCCGAACAAGAGATCTGGTGGTAGAAACAGTCAAGGAAAAATGACCATGCGCTACATAGGTGGTGGTCACAAGAAGAAATATCGAATTATTGATTTTAAACGCGACAAAGCGGGAATTCCTGCAACCGTTGCTAGTATTCAATACGATCCAAACCGTACTGCGTTTATCGCACTTTTGAACTATCAAGATGGTGAAAAGCGATATGTAATTGCACAGAACGGACTACAAGTTGGGCAAAACATCCTTTCCGGTGAAGCGGTAGCTCCCGAAATTGGAAACTCAATGCCCCTTTCAGCTATTCCATTAGGTACTATTATTTCCTGCATCGAGCTTCGTCCCGGTCAAGGAGCCATTATGGCGCGTAGCGCTGGTGCTTTTGCACAATTGATGGCCCGTGATGGAAAATATGCTACCGTTAAACTTCCTTCAGGTGAAACCCGATTTATTTTGGTAAACTGTATGGCTACCATTGGTGCTGTATCAAACAGTGACCACCAATTATTAGTATCTGGTAAAGCTGGTAGAAGCAGATGGTTGGGTAGAAGACCACGTACAAGACCGGTAGTGATGAACCCTGTGGATCACCCAATGGGTGGTGGTGAAGGTAAATCTTCGGGAGGTCACCCACGTTCTAGAAAAGGTATTCCTGCAAAAGGTTACAGAACCCGTTCTAAAACGAAAGCGAGTAATAAATATATCTTAGAACGAAGAAAGAAATAAGTTATGGCAAGATCGTTAAAAAAAGGACCGTTCGTTCATTACAAACTAGACAAGAAAGTTCAACAAAACGTTGAGGATAACAAGAAGACCGTAATCAAAACTTGGTCGCGAGCTTCTATGATTACTCCAGATTTTGTTGGCCAAACCATCGCAGTACACAACGGACGCCAATTTGTTCCTGTGTATGTAACAGAAAACATGGTTGGGCATAAACTAGGAGAATTTTCACCTACCAGATCATTCCGTGGTCACGCAGGTGCTAAAAACAAAGGTAAAAAATAATAGGCCATGGGAGTTCGTAAAAGAGAAAGAGCAGAAGGAATCAAGGAAGCAAAGAAGATAATGTACTTTGCCAAATTGAATAATTGCCCCACTTCACCAAGAAAAATGCGTTTAATGGCAGACTTGGTACGTGGTGAGAAAATAGACAAAGCACTTAATATTTTGAAGTTTAGTTCAAAAGAATCTTCACGCAAATTGGAGAAACTACTTTTGTCTGCCATCAATAACTGGCAACAAAAGAACGAAGACGCTTCAGTAGAAGATGCAGATCTTTTTGTTAAGGAAATCCGTGTGGATGGTGGAACAATGTTGAAAAGACTTCGCCCAGCACCGCAAGGCCGCGCACACAGAATTAGAAAGCGCTCCAACCACGTAACACTGGTATTGGCAGCTAACGATAACACACAAAGCAAGTAATTAAATGGGACAGAAGACAAATCCAATCGGAAATCGCTTAGGTATCATTAGAGGTTGGGAATCCAACTGGTACGGAGGCAACGACTACGGCGACAAACTAGCCGAAGACGATAAGATCAGGAAATATATCCATGCTCGTTTAAGTAAAGCTAGTGTGAGTAGAGTAATTATTGAGCGTACGCTTAAGCTTGTAACCGTTACTATAACCACTGCCCGTCCCGGTATCATTATCGGTAAAGGTGGCCAGGAAGTAGACAAGCTAAAAGAAGAGCTTAAGAAAATTACAGATAAAGATGTACAGATCAACATCCACGAGATTAAAAGACCTGAGCTTGATGCATTTTTGGTAGCTGCGAGCATCGCACGCCAAATTGAAAGCCGTATTTCGTACCGTCGTGCAATAAAAATGGCGATTGCAGCAACAATACGTATGAATGCTGAAGGTATTAAGGTTCAAATCTCAGGACGTTTGAATGGTGCTGAAATGGCACGTTCAGAATCTTACAAAGAAGGTCGTATTCCTTTATCAACTTTTAGAGCCGATATTGACTACGCTTTAGTTGAGGCACACACTACCTATGGTAGATTGGGTGTTAAAGTATGGATTATGAAAGGCGAAGTATATGGAAAGAGAGAGCTTTCTCCACTAGTTGGCCTGTCAACAGGCAAAAAGAGTGGTGGTAAAGGAGCTCCAGCAGGACGCGGTGGCAACAAAGCACGTCGCAGAAAGTAATTTTTTAAATAAAAGAAAATGTTACAACCTAAAAGAACAAAGTACCGTAAGCAAATGAAAGGCCGTATGAAAGGCGATGCCGGTCGTGGTAACCAGCTAGCATACGGAACCTTCGGTATAAAATCGTTGGAATCAGAATTTCTTACAGCAAGACAAATTGAAGCTGCACGTATCGCTGCTACCCGTTTTATGAAGAGAGAGGGTTCTATCTGGATTATGATTTTTCCAGATAAGCCAATCACCAAAAAACCTCTTGAAGTACGTATGGGTAAAGGTAAAGGTGCTGTAGAGTATTACGCTGCTGTAGTGAAGCCAGGAAGAATGCTTTTCGAAGTATCTGGTGTTACACTTGAAACAGCAAAAGAAGCACTGCGCCTTGCAGCACAGAAGCTTCCGGTTAAAACTAAATTTGTAATGTCTCGGGATTTCCAAGCATAATTTTTTTGAACGATGAAACAATCAGAAATTAAAAAAGCAACAACGGCTGAACTTAATGAAGCATTCGCTGAATCAAGAAAGGCTTATTCAGACCTTAAAATGGCACATACCATTTCACCGTTGGAAAATCCAGTTCAACTAAGATCTCAAAGAAGGGTCATAGCAAGAATAGCGACCGAACTAACTAATAGAGAAGTGCAATAATTGTACAGCTGAAAGATGGAAGAAATTAAAAGAAACTTAAGAAAAGAACGTATAGGGATAGTAACCAGTAACAAAATGGACAAATCCATCGTAGTTGCAGAGGTGAAAAAAGTAAAACACCCTATGTACGGAAAGTACGTAACGAAAACTAAAAAGTACGTTGCGCACGACGAAACAAACAACTGCAATGAAGGCGATACGGTAAGGATCATGGAAACACGTCCTTTAAGTAAAACCAAATGTTGGAGATTAGTAGAAATAATTGAAAGAGCGAAGTAATTATGTTACAACAAGAATCAAGACTCAAAGTCGCAGATAATACCGGTGCTAAAGAAGTTCTTTGCATCCGTGTATTGGGCGGTACAAAAAGAAGGTATGCTTCTATTGGTGATAAAATTGTAGTTTCTGTAAAAGAAGCTACACCAAACGGGAACATTAAGAAAGGTGCCGTTTCTACAGCAGTGGTAGTACGTACTGTGAAGGAAATAAGAAGACCTGATGGTTCTTACATCCGTTTTGACGACAACGCCTGTGTGCTTTTAAACCCACAAGGGGAAATGAGAGGAACACGTGTTTTCGGCCCGGTAGCAAGAGAGCTTCGCGACAAGCAATTTATGAAAATAGTATCATTGGCACCAGAGGTGCTTTAATATGAAAACTAAGATGACAAAGCTTAAAATAAAATCAGGCGATACAGTAGTAGTTACTGCCGGAGACCACAAAGGTTCTGAAGGTAAAGTGATGAAAATACTCCTTGACAAAAACAAAGCAATCGTAGAGGGAGTTAACATGGTTTCGAAACATGAGAAGCCAAGCGCGAAGAACCCACAAGGTGGAATCGTAAAAAAAGAAGCTCCTATCCATATTTCAAACCTTTCATTGGTTGATCCAAAATCTGGAAAAGCAACACGTGTAGGTTATAAAACTGAAAATGGTAAAAAAGTACGGTTTTCAAAACAATCGAATCAAGCAATATAGTTATGGCATATTCACCAAGACTTAAAGAAGAGTACAAAAGCAGAGTGGTTAATACACTCACTGACGAATTTGGTTACAAAAACGTCATGCAAGTACCAAAATTGGAGCGTATTGTTGTTTCCCGCGGTGTGGGTGCAGCAGTAGCTGACAAGAAACTTATAGACTATTCAGTTGATGAGTTTTCAAAGATAACTGGGCAAAAAGCAGTTCCGACAAATTCTAAAAAAGACGTTGCAAACTTCAAACTTCGTAAAGGCATGCCAATTGGTGTGAAAGTTACGTTGCGTGGAGAGCGTATGTACGAATTTTTAGACAGGTTGGTTACTTCGGCTTTGCCAAGGGTACGTGACTTTAACGGAATTAAAGCTACCGGTTTTGACGGAAGAGGAAATTACTCTTTGGGAATTACTGAGCAAATTATCTTCCCCGAAATCGATATCGATAAAGTGAAGAAAATTGAAGGAATGAACATTACTTTCATCACTTCGGCAAAAACCGATAAAGAAGCGAAATCATTATTACAGGAATTGGGATTACCCTTTAAAAAGAACTAAGAGATGGCTAAAGAATCAATGAAGGCCCGCGAGGTTAAGAGACAAAAAACGGTATTGAAGTATGCTGCCAAACGCAAAGCTTTGAAAGAAGCCGGCGATTGGGAAGGTTTGCAAAAATTACCAAAAAATGCCTCGCCTGTACGTTTGCACAACCGTTGCAAATTAACCGGAAGACCAAGAGGGTATATGAGAACTTTTGGAGTTTCACGTGTAATGTTTCGTGAAATGGCAAATTCAGGGTTAATTCCAGGAGTGCGTAAAGCGTCTTGGTAAGAACAGATTTTTCTGTTCAAAAGAAAAAAGTATAAATTGGTTGTAGGTTTGGAATAATCCAAAAACCACTTCCGCAAATTCAAATAAATGAATACAGATCCAATTTCAGATTATCTAACGCGAGTTAGAAATGCTGCAAAAGCCGGACATCGCGTAGTAGAGATTCCAGCTTCAAATCTTAAAAAGGAGATTACAAAAATCCTTTTTGATCAAGGTTACATTTTAAGCTACAAATTTGATGATGAAAGTACCCCACAAGGTATCATCAAAATTGCTTTAAAATATGACAAGATTTCTAAAGAATCAGTGATCAAGAAAATACAAAGAATTAGTAAACCAGGTTTACGTAAATACGCAAGTTCAACAGAGCTTCCTCGTATTTTGAACGGTTTGGGTATTGCCATTATATCTACTTCTTCAGGAGTAATGACTGGCAAACAGGCCAAAGCTCAAAATGTAGGTGGTGAAGTATTGTGTTACGTTTACTAAAAAATAGACAAAGAAATGTCAAGAATAGGTAAAAACCCGGTAGCAATCCCACAAGGAGTTACGGTTGAAGTAAAAGACAACGTAATTACCGTAAAAGGAAAATTAGGCGAGTTAACTCAGGAATTTTCTGATGTAACCGTGAAAGTAGAAGATGGACAAGTATTGGTTGAACGCCCTTCAGACTCTAAAGACCATACTGCAAAGCACGGTCTTTACAGATCTTTAATCAACAATATGGTTGAAGGCGTAAGCAACGGATGGTCTAAGCAATTAGAATTGGTAGGTGTGGGTTACCGCGCCAGCAACCAAGGACAGCGTTTGGATTTAGCTTTAGGATTTTCGCACAATATCGTTTTGGACATCGCTCCAGAAGTGAAATTGGAGACAGTATCTGACAAAGGTAAAAACCCAATCATAAAATTAACTTCTCACGACAAACAATTGGTTGGGCAAGTTGCGGCAAAAATCCGCGCCTTCCGTAGACCAGAACCATACAAAGGAAAAGGTATTAAGTTTGTAGGTGAACAATTAAGAAGAAAAGCAGGTAAATCTGCATAACAAATAGAGTTATGGCATTATCAAAGTACGAAAGAAGAGAGCGCTTGCGCATGCGAATCAGAAAAACGGTTGAGGGGACTGAAAGTCGCCCACGTTTAGCTGTTTTCCGCAGCAACAAAGAAATATACGCTCAGATTATTGACGATGTAAATGGAAAAACCATTACCGCTGCATCTTCAAGAGATAAAGACATTGACGCTTCAAAAGTAAACAAAGTTGAAGCTGCAAAATTGGTGGGAAAAGCAATCGCAGAAAAAGCTGTTAAAGCTGGTGTAGACACCATTGCTTTTGACAGAGGCGGTTACTTATACCACGGAAGAGTAAAATCATTAGCTGAAGGTGCACGCGAAGGTGGCCTTAAATTCTAAGTCATATTATGTATCGAGATTATAAAAACGTAGAATTAGTAAAACCAGGAGGTCTTGAATTGAAAGACCGTTTGGTAGGTGTACAACGTGTAACCAAGGTGACCAAAGGTGGTCGTGCCTTCGGATTTTCAGCTATAGTAGTTGTTGGAGACGAAAAAGGAGTGGTTGGACAAGGACTTGGTAAATCCAAGGATGTTGCCAGTGCAATAGCAAAAGCTATTGAGGATGCCAAGAAAAACTTGGTTCGTATCCCGCTTAACAAAGTAACTCTTCCGCACGAACAAAAAGGAAAATATGGTGGAGCCCGTGTAAACCTTCTTCCAGCTGCACCTGGTACAGGAGTTATTGCAGGTGGTGCTGTACGTGCCGTTTTGGAAGCAGTAGGAGTACACGATGTATTGTCAAAATCTCAAGGATCTTCCAACCCACACAACGTGGTGAAAGCAACCTTTGATGCTCTTTTGCAAATGCGAAGTGCACAAACGGTGGCTAACCAACGTGGAATTTCACTTGAAAAAGTATTTAAAGGATAAATATCAGAGCGATGGCAAAAATTAAAGTAACAAAGGTAAGAAGCGTTATAAAACGCCCAAAAAACCAAAAGAGAATCATGGAATCATTGGGTCTTCGCAAGATGAACCAAACTGTTGAACATGAAGATACGCCAAACATTCTTGGTATGATCAATAAAGTTAATCACTTAGTTTCTGTTGAAACTAAATAAGGACACACAAAATAATGGATTTAAGTAACTTACAACCCGCCGCAGGATCGGTGAAAAATCAAGGCAAGCGAGTAGGTCGCGGACAAGGTTCCGGTAAAGGTGGTACAGCCACCCGCGGACACAAAGGAGCAAAATCACGTTCAGGATATTCCAAGAAAGTTGGATTTGAAGGTGGACAAATGCCCATACAACGTCGTGTTCCTAAGTTTGGATTTACAAACATCAACCGTAAGGAGTATAAAGGTATCAACATAGATACCCTACAGCAACTGGTTGACGACAAAAAAGTAAAAGATACCGTTGACTTTGAAACCTTATTTGGTTTGGGTCTTGCTGGAAAGAACGAAATGGTTAAGATATTAGGAAGAGGAGAAATAAAGGCAAAACTAAAAGTATCTGCGCACAAGTTTACTGCCTCGGCAAAAGAAGCTATTGAAGCTGCCGGAGGTGAAGTAGTAACATTGTAACAAGAGATAAGGATGAAATTTATCGAAACCTTAAAAAATGTTTGGAAAATAGAAGAGCTGCGTAACCGCATTATTCTAACCTTAGGAATGCTATTGGTGTACCGTTTTGGAGCACAAGTAGTACTTCCGGGGATTGATGCAGATATGCTAGCCCAATTTGCAGGTAAATTTGATGCCGGTGGTATTGGTGGATTGCTGAACGCATTTACAGGAGGGGCTTTCGCCAACGCTTCTGTCTTTGCATTGGGTATTATGCCATATATTTCTGCTTCCATCGTTGTACAGTTAATGCAAATTGCTGTGCCTTACCTTCAAAAATTACAGAAAGAAGGCGAAAGTGGCCGTAAGAAAATCAATCAGATTACCCGTTGGTTAACCATTGGTATCTGTTTGGTACAAGCACCAAGCTACCTTGCAGGTCTTCCCGCAATGGGAGTTCCAGCAGAAGCTTTTGTAATGGGACAGAGTGTTATGTTCTATGTTTCTTCAGTAATTATACTTGTAACAGGAACAATATTCGCAATGTGGTTGGGTGAAAAAATCACCGATAAAGGTATTGGTAACGGTATTTCCATACTTATTATGGTTGGTATCATTGCACGTATGCCACAATCATTTGCACAAGAATTTGTTTCAAGAGTAATGGAATCAAACGGTGGTTTGATTATGATTCTTATTGAATTGGTTATCTGGTTTGTAATTATCCTATTGTCAATTATGTTGGTAATGGCGGTGCGAAAGATACCTGTGCAATATGCAAGAAGAACAGCAAGCGGTGGTTATGAAAAGAATATTTTTGGGGCACGCCAGTTCATTCCATTAAAGCTGAACGCTTCTGGGGTAATGCCAATCATTTTTGCGCAGGCAATTATGTTTGTACCATCAGCCGTTGCAAGTCTTTCTGAAAGCGATTTCGCACAAGGAATTCGGGCTACTTTTAGCGATATTTTTGGACTGTGGTATAATGTAGTATTTGCAATATTGATTATAATATTCACATATTTCTATACTGCTATTACGGTTCCAACCAATAAAATGGCTGATGATCTTAAACGTAGCGGTGGTTTCATTCCAGGTATTAAGCCAGGATCGCAAACCGGCGAATATTTGGATCGAATAATGTCTCAAATTACACTTCCGGGATCTGTGTTCTTAGCACTAATTGCTATTGCTCCAGCATTTGCGGTGAAGTTGTTGGGAATCCAGCAAGGTTGGGCATTGTTTTACGGAGGTACATCACTATTGATTATGGTTGGTGTGGCTATCGATACAATGCAACAAGTAAACTCGTATTTATTGAACCGTCATTATGATGGTTTGATGAAAAGCGGCAAAAATAGAAAGGCAGTAGCATAATTATGGCAAAACAAAGCGCAATAGAACAGGATGGAAGTATAGTGGAAGCACTATCAAACGCAATGTTCCGTGTAGAATTGGAAAATGGCCACGTAGTAACCGCACACATTTCTGGTAAAATGCGAATGCACTATATTAAATTGTTACCCGGAGATAAAGTGAAATTGGAAATGAGCCCTTACGATTTAAGTAAGGCAAGAATAACATACAGATATTAATACAACGAACCTCACGGTTCATTGAACACTAAATAAACAAGAGACAGATGAAAGTTAGAGCATCCGTAAAGAAAAGAAGTGCCGACTGCAAGATTGTTCGCAGAAAAGGCAGATTATATGTAATTAACAAAAAGAACCCAAAGTTCAAACAAAGACAAGGATAAGTTATGGCAAGAATCGCAGGTGTAGATATCCCGAAGCACAAAAGGGGTGTAATCGCGTTAACGTATATCTTCGGAATCGGTAAGAGCCGAGCTGAAGACATACTGAAAAAAGCCGAGGTTAACGAAGACAAAAAAGTAAATGAATGGAACGATGATGAAATCGGTGCTATTCGTGACGCTGTATCGTCTTTCAAAATCGAAGGTGAATTACGTAGTGAAGTTCAATTAAGTATTAAACGCTTAATGGATATTGGTTGTTACAGAGGTATTCGTCACAGATCGGGTCTTCCATTAAGAGGACAACGTACTAAGAATAACTCTCGTACAAGAAAAGGAAAACGTAAAACTGTTGCTAACAAGAAAAAAGCAACTAAATAAAACCTAGAGTTATGGCAAAGACATCGTCTAAGACTACAAAAACAGTTAAAAAACGCAAGGTTAATGTTGAATCTGTTGGTGAAGCGCATATTACTGCTTCCTTCAACAACATTATCGTGTCGTTAACAAATAAGAACGGAGATGTTATCTCTTGGTCCTCAGCCGGTAAAATGGGTTTCCGTGGATCTAAGAAAAACACTCCTTATGCAGCTCAGTTGGCATCAGAAGATTGTGCAAAAGTTGCACACGATGCTGGTTTACGTAAAGTAAAAGTTTATGTAAAAGGGCCAGGAAACGGTAGAGAATCTGCAATACGTTCTATCCACAATGCAGGAATTGAAGTAACCGAGATTATCGACGTTACCCCAATGCCGCACAACGGATGTCGTCCTCCTAAAAGAAGAAGAGTTTAATTAATAATAAATATCAATCTGAAGGATAAAAAACTAAAGGATTAACGTAAGACCTTAATTTAGTTTTCCTTCATAACCTAAAATTAGAAATGGCAAGATATACTGGTCCAAAAACTAAAATCGCCCGTAAGTTCGGGGAAGCAATCTTCGGAGACGACAAATCTTTCGAAAAGAGAAACTACCCTCCAGGGCAACACGGTAACACACGTCGCCGTGGTAAAAAATCTGAATATGCAATCCAGTTGATGGAGAAGCAAAAAGCAAAATATACCTATGGTATCTTGGAGCGTCAATTCAGAAACATGTTCAAAAAAGCAACTGCTGCTCCTGGAATTACAGGTCAGGTTTTGCTTCAATTGTGTGAGTCACGTCTTGACAATGTAGTATTTCGTATGGGGATTTCCCCAAGTCGCTCTGGTGCTAGACAATTGGTTTCTCACCGTCATATCACCGTTAATGGTGAAAAAGTAAACATTCCATCTTACCAATTGAAACCTGGAGATGTAGTGGCCGTTAGAGAGAAATCAAAATCTCTTAGCGCAATCAACGATTCGTTGGCAAATGCAAGTCATGTTTATGAGTGGATTACTTGGAATGGCGAAACAAAACAAGGAACTTTTGTTTCTGTTCCTGAGCGTATCCAAATCCCAGAAAACATCAACGAGCAGTTTATCGTCGAATTATATTCTAAATAATAAAAACACAGAAAGTCAATTATGGCAGTATTTAGTTTTCAGAAGCCTGATAAAGTTATAATGGTGAACTCCACCGATTTCGAAGGAAAATTTGAATTTCGTCCTTTGGAACCAGGTTACGGACTTACCGTTGGTAACGCATTAAGACGCGTACTACTTTCCTCTTTGGAAGGATTCGCCATCACTTCAATTCGTATTGAAGGTGTGGACCACGAATTTTCTACCATTGCTGGAGTAGTGGAAGATGTTACCGAAATTATTTTGAACCTTAAACAAGTTCGTTTCAAAAGACAGATTGACGAAATAGACAACGAAACCGTTACTATTTCTGTTTCTGGAAACGAGCAGTTGAAAGCTGGTGATTTCCAAAAATTCATTTCAGGTTTCCAAGTATTGAATCCAGAATTGGTTATATGCAATATGGAGAAGAAAGTGAACCTTAATTTCGAATTAACTATCGAAAAAGGTCGCGGTTATGTTCCTGCTGAAGAGAACAAAAAGGCGAACGCTCCTTTGGGAACCATCTTTACAGATTCTATCTATACTCCGATAAAAAATGTGAAGTACAGCATTGAAAACTTCCGTGTAGAGCAAAAAACCGATTATGAAAAATTGGTTTTCGAAATCGTTACAGACGGATCTATTCACCCAAAAGATGCTTTAACTGAAGCTGCAAAAACATTGATTCACCACTTTATGTTGTTCAGCGATGAGCGCATTACCTTGGAGGCTGATGAGATTGCACAAACTGAAACTTATGATGAAGAATCCCTTCATATGCGTCAGTTGCTTAAAACAAAATTGGTAGATATGGATCTTTCGGTTCGTGCACTAAACTGTTTGAAAGCTGCAGAAGTTGATACCTTGGGAGACCTTGTGTCCTTCAACAAAAACGACTTGATGAAGTTCCGTAACTTTGGTAAAAAATCGCTTACAGAGCTCGAAGAGCTTGTAAACGTGAAAGGACTAAACTTCGGGATGGATCTTGCAAAATATAAATTAGATAAAGACTAGTAGATTAACGATTTCAGATTTATGATTTCATATTGTTGAAGTTGTAAATCTGAAATCAACTATCAACAAACTTTAATAAAATTAACCCATCATAATTTGCTCTCCGATGAACGGATTTTGTAGCAAGATGATGAAAACAAAAATGTCATGAGACACGGAAAAAAAATAAATCACTTAGGAAGAAAAACCGCCCACAGACACTCAATGTTGGCAAACATGGCGAGTTCTTTAATTGAACACAAAAGAATCAATACTACTGTTGCAAAAGCGAAAGCATTGAAGCAGTTTGTAGAGCCATTGGTAACTAAGTCTAAGGAAGACACCACACACAACCGTCGTTTGGTTATGGCAAAATTGCGTCAAAAAGATGCTGTTGCTGAGCTTTTCAGAACTGTTGCGCCAAAAGTTGGTGACCGTCCAGGAGGTTACACCCGTATCATTAAGTTGGGTAACCGTCTAGGTGATAATGCCGATATGGCAATGATTGAGCTTGTAGATTTCAACGAAATTTACAACGCTGGTAAAGCTACCAAGAAGAAAACTACACGTAGAAGTCGTCGTGGAAGTTCTGCCGGAACTGAAGCTGCTGCTGCACCTGCTGCAAAAGCCGCTCCAGCAAAAGCTGAAAAAGAAGCGAAGAAAGAAGAGGAATAAATATATTTTATTTCAGAAATACTCAAAAAGGGATAAACATAGTTGTTTATCCCTTTTTTATTTAGAATGTGCGAGAAGTTTAATTTGAAAAAAAGATTTATTACTTTATTTTTTGATTGATTTTTATATTACATTTAAGTGACTATTAGTTAACCATTTAAATTAGCAAATATGAAAAAAATTAAACTCCTTATAGCATTTGTATTTTATACACTTTTTATCAATGCACAAAGTGTTTACAATTTTGAAGCTGAGAATATTCCATATCAAAATTTAACGGGCAGTACCTCTCTAAACAATGGGGTTGTTTGGGATGATCCGGAATATACTATTCCACTCGGTTTTAGTTTTAATATAGCTACTTATACTTTTGATACTATATATATACTTGGATGGAGTACAGGTGGCTTAGTCTCCAGTAATCCTGTTGACGGAGATATTATCCCTATTTTTAACCCGATAGCACAAGATATAATAGATTTGGGATTTGACTCAGGAATTTCTGAATCGAATATTTCATATAAAACTGAAGGAGCAGCGGGAAGTAGAATTTTAAAGTTGGAATGGAACAATGTCGGTTTTTTTGGCGATTCAACAAGTGATGATTTTATGAATTTACAACTTTGGTTGTATGAGGGAAGTAATACGATAGAGTACCACTATGGTGCCAGTTCGATAAACAATCCACTAGAGTCTTTTGAAGACGAAACCGGACCGCTTATAAGTATGGGTACTTCTTATAACAGTTCTACGGACATATTAGAAGATAACGGTTATTTTCTTTCTGAAGATCCTATAGATCCTACCATAATTATCTTGCCGGCAGGAAATCAAGTTATGTTATCAGCTCTAGATGGAATGATGCCTAGTGGTTCTGTATATCGGTTTTTACAACAGCCATTGTCAGTTCCCAATTTTGATGATGTTCAATTTTTAGCATATCCTAATCCAGCGACCCATACTTTGAATTTTAAAACTACAGAAGAACAAAATCAGGTTTCAATATTCAATAGCGTTGGGCAATTGATTAAGCAAGTTACTAATGTTGCCGGTTCTTTAGATGTTTCAGAATTACAAAACGGAGTTTATTTTCTGCAGCTTGAAACTTCTGAGCGAATAGCAATTCAGAAATTTATAAAACAATAACCGCCAAGGTATTGATTAGAAATTTTAAAATTAAAAACAACCGCACAAAGGGATAAGCATTTTCGTTTATCCTTTTTTTTTATACTATTTTTGCAAAAGATTTTGAAAAAATGAATAATTGTCACCCTGAGCTTGTCGAAGGGCTGAAACCCTTCAAAGAATGAAATACCAAACACGAAAAAAAGCACTTATTTTACTAGCAGACGGAACCATTTTCTACGGAAAAGCAGTTGGGAACAAAGAAGGTTCAGCCTTCGGCGAAGTTTGTTTTAACACTGGAATGACCGGCTACCAAGAAATTTTCACAGATCCATCTTATTTCGGTCAAATTATGGTTGCCACAAATGCCCACATTGGGAATTATGGAACAAATAAAGAAGAGGTAGAATCTGAAGGCATAAAAATCGCAGGTTTGGTGGTGCGCAATTTTAGCTACCACTATTCCCGTCCCGCGGCTGATGATTCCTTAGAAGAATTTTTAAACAGAAATAATTTACTTGCAATTAGTGATGTTGATACGCGCGCTTTGGTAAGCTACATTCGCGACAATGGCGCAATGAATGCCGTTATTTCTACTGAAGTTGACAATATTGAAGGTTTGAAGAAGCAGTTGGCGGCCGTGCCAGATATGAATGGTTTGGAGCTCGCTTCAAAGGTTTCTACAAAAGAACCTTATTTCTTCGGCAACGAAAACGCGAAGTATAAAGTTTCAGCTTTGGATTTAGGAATAAAGAAGAATATTCTTCGAAATTTGGCGGAAAGGGACTGTTACATAAAAGTATTTCCCTACAACGCTCGTTTTACAGAAATGGAAGCTTTTAATCCGGATGGTTATTTTATTTCCAATGGTCCAGGCGATCCAGAACCGCTTCATAGCGCTATAGAAGTTGTAAAAACTATTTTGGAAAAAGAACTTCCAATGTTCGGTATCTGTTTGGGGCATCAAGTACTAGCCTTATCAAATGGCATTTCAACTTATAAAATGCACAATGGTCATCGTGGAATTAATCATCCCGTGATGAATCTGATAAGCGGCAAAGGCGAAATCACTTCACAAAACCACGGTTTCGCTATCAATAGGGAAGAAGCCGAAGCAAATCCGAATATAGAAATAACCCACGAGCATCTTAACGATCATACTGCAGCGGGAATACGTCTGAAAAACAAACCTGCTTTTTCAGTGCAGTACCATCCCGAAGCCAGTCCAGGACCACACGATGCTTCCTATCTTTTTGATCAATTCATAGAAAGTATTGAAAAACATAAATTTCAAACTACATAAAATATCAAACCTGACAGGTCTCCAAAACCTGTCAGGTTTTTTTAATTAAACTGTAAGCAAAAAAGAATAATCAATAAATTTTTATACAAATGAGCATCATTATAGACATCAATGCCCGACAAATCTTTGACTCTAGAGGAAACCCAACAATTGAGGTTGACGTAATTACCGAAAACGGTTTTATGGGCCGCGCTGCAGTTCCTTCTGGCGCCTCTACTGGAGAGCACGAAGCTGTTGAACTTCGCGATGGCGGAAAAGCATATATGGGTAAAGGTGTGTTGAAGGCTGTTGAAAATGTAAATGGCAAAATTGCAGGCACACTTTTGGGCGTTTCGGTTTTCGAGCAGGAACTTATTGATAAAATAATGATCGATTTGGACGGCACCAAAAACAAATCGAAACTCGGCGCCAATGCTATTTTGGGTGTTTCCTTGGCATGTGCAAAAGCTGCTGCCAACGAATTGGGAATGCCGTTGTATCGCTACGTGGGTGGTGTGAGCGCCAAAACACTTCCTGTGCCAATGATGAACATTATCAATGGCGGCTCGCACAGTGACGCTCCCATTGCGTTTCAGGAATTTATGGTCATGCCTATAAAAGCAAAGAACTTTACGCATGCCATGCAAATGGGTTCCGAAATTTTTCACAACCTTAAAAAGGTATTGCACGACCGTGGCTTAAGCACGGCTGTTGGAGATGAAGGAGGTTTTGCACCAACCTTGGATGGAACCGAAGATGCTTTGGATACCATTGCAAAAGCAACAAAAAAAGCCGGCTACAAATTAGGCGATGATGTTATGATTGCATTGGATTGCGCCGCTGCGGAATTTTATGTGAAGAAAAAATACGATTATACCAAGTTTGAAGGTGAAAAGGGAAAAGTGCGCACTTCAAAAGAACAGGCTGATTATTTAGCTGAATTGTGTGAAAAATATCCAATCATTTCAATAGAAGATGGTATGGACGAAAACGATTGGGAAGGTTGGAAATATCTGACTGAAAAGTTAGGCAATAAAGTACAATTGGTTGGTGACGATTTGTTTGTTACAAATGTTGAAAGACTTTCAAGAGGTATTTCTGAAAAAATAGCCAATTCAATTCTTATAAAAGTAAACCAGATTGGAACCCTAACAGAAACTATCGCTGCTGTAAACATGGCTCACAATGCTGGTTATACTTCTGTAATGAGTCACAGAAGTGGTGAAACTGAAGATAATACTATTGCAGATTTGGCGGTGGCGCTTAATTGCGGACAGATTAAAACTGGCTCTGCTTCAAGAAGTGATAGAATGGCGAAGTATAATCAATTGCTCAGAATAGAGGAACAATTGGGTGAAGTTGCCTATTTTCCGCAAAGAAATGCTTTCAAAATATAGCTTTATATGAATGAATTGAAAACCTCGTTAAAAGACGAGGTTTTTTTATTCCATAAATCACGGTAAAACTGACGATTTAAGGATTATTTAACCTAAGAATAGCCGTGAATGTTAAAAAAATCGCTTGAGATTTTGTAATTTAGCATTTCCGAATAAATTAAAAAAATACACTATATTTTATGACAAAGATGGCAACCCTCGAGATAGATGGTAAAAAATATGAGTTTCCCATTGTGGAAGGAACTGAAAATGAATTAGGAATAGACATAAAGAGTCTTCGTGCTGCGACTGGCGGTGTTGTTACTTTAGATCCAGGATATAAAAATACGGGTGCTTGCGAAAGTGCAATTACTTTTTTGGATGGGGAAAAAGGAATCTTGAGATACCGCGGATATGCCATTGAAGAGCTTGCCGAAAAAGCACATTTCTTAGAAGTATGCTACCTTCTTATTTTTGGTGAACTGCCAACCGAGCAACAGCTCAGTAAATTCCACACAGATATAAAAGCACAATCACATGTTGATGAAGATGTAAAACGAATTTTGGACGGTTTTCCAAAAGCCGCTCACCCTATGGGAGTTCTATCTTCTTTGACCTCTGCTTTGGTGGCGTTTAACCCTTCTTCGGTAAATGTGGACAGTGAAGAAGATATGTATAAAGCCATTGTGAAAATTCTGGGTAAATTTCCAGTGTTGACGGCTTGGACCTATAGAAAACGAATGGGACTTCCGTTGGATTATGGCGGAGATTCGTTGGGTTATGTGGACAATTTCTTGAAAATGATGTTCAAAAAGCCAAGTGGAGAATATACTACTAATGAAACCGTCTTGGAGGCTTTGGATAAATTATTAATCCTTCACGCAGACCACGAACAGAACTGTTCTACTTCAACCGTGCGTATTGTTGGTTCATCACATGCTGGTCTATTTGTTTCAATTTCTGCGGGAATTGCAGCGCTTTGGGGCCCGCTTCACGGAGGAGCTAACCAGGCAGTAATAGAAATGCTTGAAGCAATTAAGGAAGATGGTGGCGATACCAAGAAATTTATGGCAAAGGCAAAGGATAAGGATGATCCTTTCCGTTTGATGGGCTTTGGTCATAGAGTATACAAAAACTTTGATCCACGTGCAAAAATCATAAAAAAAGCAGCGGATGATCTTTTGGATAATTTAGGAATTGAGGATGATATTCTGGATATTGCTAAAGCTTTGGAAAAAGAAGCATTGGAAGATCCTTACTTCGTAGAAAGAAAATTATACCCTAACGTTGATTTTTACTCAGGTATTATTTACCGCGCATTAGGAATTCCTGTTGAAATGTTTACCCCAATGTTTGCTTTGGGCCGTTTACCAGGTTGGATTGCACAATGGAGAGAGATGCGTTTAAACAAAGAACCAATAGGTCGACCACGACAAATTTACACAGGTGAGAATCTTAGGGGCTTTGTACCTGTAGAAAAAAGATAAGACTAAATTTTAATATTTTTAAAAGCACTTCGGTATCGAGGTGCTTTTTTTATATTTGCTATATGATCAATTTAAACATCAACGACGAAATTTCAAGATTGCGAGCGGTAATATTAGGTCGTGCAGATAGCAATGGTCCGGTTCCAAAACTGGAAAATGCCTACGATCCAAAATCTGCTGAGCACATAAAAGCAGGGACTTATCCAACTGATGAAGATATGGTTGAAGAAATGGAGGCGGTTGCAGCTGTTTTTAAAAAATATGATGTAAAAGTTTACAGGCCGCATTCCATAAAAGATTACAACCAGATATTCTCTCGCGACATCGCTTTTGTTATTGAAGACAAATTCATAATCGCAAATATTCTTGACGACCGTTCTATGGAAATAGAGGCCATTGAGCATGTAATAACCCAAATTGATCCCTCAAAAATTATAGAATTTCCCGAAAATGCCCATATTGAAGGTGGAGATGTTATGCCCTGGGGCGACTATATTTTTGTGGGAACTTATTATGGGGAAGACTATCCCAGTTTTATTACCGCCCGCACAAATATGAATGCTGTGAAACACCTTCAAAAGCTGTTTCCTCATAAAAAGGTGAAATCTTTCAACCTTCGCAAAAGCAACACGGTCGCTGAAGACAATGCGCTGCATTTAGACTGCTGTTTTCAACCACTTGGCAAAGGAAAGGCAATCATTCACAAAGAAGGTTTCTTGGTTGAAGAAGAATATGAATGGCTCATTAATTTCTTCGGAAAAGAGAACTGTTTTCATATTACTAAAAACGAGATGTACAATATGAACAGCAATGTATTCTCTATTTCACCAGAGGTTGTCATTTCAGAAAAAAACTTCACCAGATTGAATACCTGGCTCCGTGAACAAGGTTTTACTGTGGAAGAAGTGCCTTATTCCGAAATTTCCAAACAGGAAGGGTTGCTTCGTTGTACAACGATGCCTCTTATTAGGGATTAATGTAGTTTCTTTTCTCCACGGACGACCAAAAAGCTATTATTTACGTATATAATTGTAATTAATTCTTTTAAAAGCTTCCGATGAAAATCATTACCACACTTATTTTTTCGCTATTTATTTTTTCGAGTAGTTTTTCACAGGGAAAAATTGATGGATTTTATAAAGGAAAAAACAGGGGTTCCCTGGTTTTGGGTTTTGGTTTTGAGGACCCAAAAAGCTACTTCGCAGGTACTGAGAAAATTAATTTAAGTCGAAATCTTTATTACATAAACCTATATGCTGCTTACGGAATAATCGATAATCTTGATGTAAACCTTTCATTGCCGTACTTAAGCAGTAATGATGAAAGTGATTTTCAGGATATTTTAATGATGCTGAAATATCGTTTTTTTCAATCTGCTACTGAAATCGGAAATCTTGAATTTAGCTTAGGCACAGGTTTCTCAACACCTGTTTCAGATTATAATGTTGGCGGATTGAATGATATTGGCCAACAAGCCACAATTATTGAAACCCGCGCCATGGCCCATTACAAATGGACTTCTGGTTGGTTTGCAACGCTGCAAACAGGTTTTTCTTTTAAATTTGAAGAAACCCCTAACAGCCTTCCGGTAACCTTCAAAACTGGAAAGGCAGCCGGCAATTGGTATTACGATGCTTTTTTCGATTACCAACATTCCTTTGGCGGGATTGATTATCGAGGAACACCCCGTCCGCAAAACTTCAAAGAGCTTGGCGTTGATTATCATAAAGTAGGGGGAACGCTGTATAGAACTCTTTCTGAAAACTTTGGGGCCGCATTAAATCTTTCGTATATTTTGAGTGGGCGAAACACCTTTCAAGGTCCAGCTTACGGTTTGTCAATAGTGTACAATTTGTAAGGCGTTGTAACTAATTGTAATTCACATTTAATACAACTCCAAGGGGTTATTTAACAAAAAAACCGCCCGCACTTTCACAAAAAATTAGTAAACTTGGCGTAGCAAAATTTTAACACTTTGAAAAATCGATTCTCCCTAATTTCATTATTGCTGTTTTTAACAGCCTTTTCCACCCTTACTGCACAACAAAAAGACATAACTCTTGAAGAAATTTGGAGTGGCGCTTTCCGCACCCAAGGACTTGATGTGCTACATTCCATGAATAATGGAAAGGAATATGCCGTTTTAAATTATGACAGGCAAAACAAGATTTCAACGGTAGATGTTTACGATTATAAAAGCGGTGAAAAGGCACGCACTCTTTTAAACAGTAAAGATTTAAAAGGAATTGATTTCGTTATTTCCTATGAATTCAATAAAGACGAATCAAAAATTCTTTTCACGACTGAACTGCAACAGATTTACCGTCGCTCTTCTTTGGGTACTTATTACGTTTACAATATAAAAACAAAAGACTTCAGTCTCGTTTCAACCAATAAAATTCAGGAACCTACTTTCAGCAATGACGGCAGTAAAATTGCTTATGGTTTTGAAAACAATCTTTACATAAAAGATTTGAATTCAGGTGAAACTTCGCAAATAACCACTGACGGCAAAAAGAATAGTATTATCAACGGTATTACAGATTGGGTTTATGAAGAGGAATTCGCCTTTGTCCGTGCTTTTGAATGGAGCACTGATGGCGACAAACTTGCCTATATAAAATTTGATGAGACCAATGCTCCCGAATACACCATGGATATTTATGGCAACAATCTTTACCCATCTGCAGACACCTTTAAATATCCAAAAGCGGGCGAGAACAATTCTAAAGTTTCTTTGCAACTTTATAACCTAGGCAATGGAAAAACTTCTACGGTGGATCTTTCAAAATACAACAGTTATTACATTCCACGGTTGCTTTGGACGGAAGACAATAATTTTTTGAGCGTTCAGCTTACCAATCGTCATCAAAACATCCTCGACTTGGTTTTTGTAGATGCTTCAAACAATTCGTCGAAATTAATTTTAGAGGAAAAGGACGCTGCCTATGTAGATGTTACAGACAATCTAACTTTTTTGAACAACAACAGCTTTTTCTGGACCAGTGAAAAAGATGGCTGGAACCACATTTATCAGTACGATAAAAATGGAAAGTTGCTCAATCAAGTAACCAAAGGCCCATGGGAAGTGACTTCTTATTACGGTTTTGACCAAAATACGGGTCGTGTTTACTACCAAAGTACCGAAAACGGAAACATCAACCGCGATGTATATTCCATATTGCCTTCCGGAAAAAACAAAGTGCGATTAACACAGCAAACAGGAACCAATGCAGCAGATTTCAGTTCAGACTACACCTATTTTATTGGTTCTTTTTCAGATGCAAATACCCCTTATGTTTTCACACTTAATGAAGCCAAAACAGGAAAAGTGCTTCGCGAAATAAAAAACAACAACGATTTAAAGAACGGCTTGGCTTCTTATAAAATCTCACCCAAAGAGTTTTCAACCATAAACATCAACGGCGAAGATTTAAATATGTATATGATAAAGCCTTTGGATTTTGATGAAACAAAACAATATCCGTTGTTTCTGTATCAGTATTCTGGACCAGGCTCGCAGAACGTTTCAAACAGTTGGAATGGCACCAATGACTATTGGCACCAAATGCTTGCTAACGAACAAGACATAATCATTGCTTGTGTAGACGGACGTGGAACAGGTTTTAAAGGAAGAGATTTTAAAAAGATGACCCAAAAGGAATTGGGTAAATATGAAGTGGAAGACCAAATAGCTGTTGCAAAAAAACTAAGTGAACTACCCTATATTGATGCATCCCGAACTGGAATTTGGGGCTGGAGCTACGGTGGTTTTATGTCTTCGAACTGTCTTTTTCAAGGTGCAGATACTTTTGAAATGGCCATTGCTGTTGCTCCAGTAACAAGTTGGAGGTTTTATGACAGTATTTATACTGAAAGATATATGCAGACTCCTCAGGAAAATCCTTCGGGTTACGATAACAATTCACCACTTTCACATGTGGATAAATTGAAAGGAAAATTCCTATTGGTTCACGGAAGCGCTGATGATAACGTGCATGTTCAGAACAGTATGCGCTTAATAGAAGCATTAGTGCAAGCCAACAAGCCATTCGACTGGCGTATTTACCCAGATAAAAATCACAGTATTTACGGTGGCAATACTCGTTTGCATCTTTACACTTTAATGACCGAGTTCATCAAGAAAAATTTATAAAAATCAACTAACTCTAACTAATACATAATTTTATGTCAGAAGCACTTCAATATCAAAAGCAAAAGGAATTATTTGGACATCCAGTAGGTCTTTATATCCTGTTTTTTACCGAAATGTGGGAACGTTTTTCCTATTACGGAATGCGTGCCATTTTGGTTCTTTACTTGGTTGCAGAAGCAAGTAGTGGCAACCCTGGTTTAGGCTGGACCAATGGAGATGCACTTTCACTTTACGGAACATACACGATGTTGGTTTATGTAGCTTCCATTCCTGGAGGTTGGATTGCCGATAAATTTTTAGGACAAAAACAGTCTGTGCTGATTGGTGGAATTTTACTGGTTTTGGGCCACGGTATTCTTTCTGTAGAAGAAATGTGGGCATTTTATACTGGTTTAGGACTTATTATCGCTGGGGTAGGGATGTTAAAACCAAATATTTCAACAATGGTTGGTGGTCTTTATAAGGCTGGCGATATTAGAAGAGACAAAGGTTTCACCATATTTTATATCGGTATAAACGTAGGTGCTTTTCTTTCAAGTCTAATTGTTGGTTATGTAGGTGAAGTTTATGGATGGCATTACGGTTTTGGGCTTGCCGCAATAGGAATGCTCTTGGGGTTGATTCAATATATGGCTGGACAAAAGCATCTTAAATATGTTGGAAACAACACTAATAACTCTCAAAATGAAGAGGAGAAAGCAGCAATGAAGAGACCGCTAAACAAAATTGAAAAAGATAGAATGATTGTATTGTTCATTTCTTTCATTTTGGTGATTGTATTCTGGGGTGCCTTTGAACAAGCTGGAGGTTTAATGAATATTTATGCTTCCGAAAAAACCAACCGAATGTTGATGGGTTGGGAGGTACCTGCTTCTTGGTTCCAATCTTTAAATGCACTTTTCATTATTATTTTAGGTACAAGTGTTGCTGCCTATTGGGCTCATAGAAAGTTGAAAGGAAAAATTTCAACTTCCCTTTTTAAAATGTGTCTCGGATTAATAATAATGGGTACCGGTTTCTTTTTTATGACAGGAGCAGCGGCTCAATATAACGCCGATGGATCATCAGCTATGTATTGGTTAGTTGCGGCATATTTATTCCATACAGTTGGAGAGCTATGTTTATCTCCGGTTGCACTTTCATATATTACCAAATTAGCTCCGTTGAAATATGCCTCACTTATGATGGGGGTTTATTTTGCAATGACAGGTTTTGGAAATAAAGTTGCCGGACTTTTGGGTGAATCAGCCTCAGATTTGGGAGAATATACAGTATTTACTGGAATTGCAATTTTCTGCGTAGTCTTCGGGTTTTTGGTAATGTTAGTTAGAAAGAAATTGGAAAAACTGACCCATGGAGCAGAAGACAACGAACGTGAAATTAATGACGATAACGAGCCATATGAATTGGCAGATCCAGATTTCAACAAAGGCAATTAATTTTTTGAAGTAAATTAACCAAAGCATAAGCTGATGAATACCGATATAGAAAATCTGTTTAAAGACAAAGTTTTAGGACATCCCGCGGGACTTTTTATACTTTTCTTTACCGAAATGTGGGAGCGTTTTTCCTTCTACGGAATGAGAATCCTTTTAGTGCTGTTTTTGACGGCACCGCTACTTACCGATAATCCTGGATGGGATTGGCCACGGGAACACGCATTGGCACTTATTGGCACTTATGCTTCGCTACTGTATTTAACCCCAATCATTGGTGGTTGGATTGCAGATAAAATAACTGGTTACAGAATGGCAGTGGTTATTGGTTGTGTAATAATGACTTTGGGCCACGCTTCTATGGCTATGGAGACAACGGCTTCATTTTATTTAGGTCTTGCGCTTTTGGTTATTGGTACAGGTTTCTTTAAACCGAATATTACTTCCATCATCTCTGAAATGTACAAAGGCAAAGAGTCCAAAAAAGACGGTGCTTATACCATTTTCTATATGGGCGTAAATGCAGGGGCATTCTTCGGAATGATGCTTTGTGGTTATTTGGCCGAAAATTACGGTTGGGCTTGGGGCTTTGGTCTTGCAGGTATCTTTATGTTCTTTGGAATGCTTCAATTTTTAATGGCGCATAAAATATTTGGTGATATTGGTGCGAAACCTTCCAAGGTACACGAGGTGGAAATACCTCAAAATATAAATGAAGAAAGACCTGAACTGCGCAAAGAGGAAGAAGAAATTGCAATCAAGTTGAACCCTTTCACAATGTTTGATTATGTGCTGATTGTGCTGTCTTCGGTTGGTGGTTTGTTATATCTTTTCAACGATCCATTGGAAAAAATTTATGACACATCATTAGTGCCTTTTGAAATAGGTGGAATGAATGGGACCAATATTGTGGTGCTTGCAGCTTTGGCAATGTTCTTAATATTATTGGTTACCCGAATAGCGCGTTATTTACCAATAGTAAGAGATAGATTAATTGCCGTTTCTATCTTTGGTCTATTCACCGTATTCTTTTTTGCATTTTTTGAACAATCTTTGGGTTCCATGACCCTTTTTGCACAGGATTATACCAATAGGGAACTTTCAGGGAATTCTGCCATTATTTTCAAAATTGTGGATGCTCTTTTAACTACTGTCCCCTTAATTATTATTTCTTGGGTAATCTACTTGCTTGTTAAAAAGACCCATAATAGAATACTTATATCTAACGTTGCACTTGTGCTAGCATTTATAGGTATTTGGGGGCTAGTAATATTTAGATTGTACGATAAGTTCAGTCAAACTGAGTTGGAAGTAGATGCCACTTGGTTTGGGATTTTAAACTCATTCTTCATCATTACATTGGCGCCTATATTTTCAAAATGGTGGGAAAGCAAATACAACCCAAGTGCTGCTGTAAAATATGGAATTGGTTTAATTCTATTGGGATTGGGCTTTGCAATTCTTTCTTACGGTGCTTCAGACATTCCTCCGGGAGCAATGACCGCCAAAGTGAGTATGATTTTCCTTATTTTAGCTTATTTGATGCACACTATGGGCGAGCTCTGTCTTTCTCCATTAGGACTGTCCTATTTAAGTAAATTGGTGCCAGCGCGTATGATTGGGTTTATGTTTGGCGTTTGGTATCTTGCTATAGCAGTTGGCCAAAAAGCTGCAAATACTATGGGGGGAATGATTGATAAAATTTCGGCAGAATATTCCATGGGAACATTCTTTTTGATATTTACCTTAATTCCAATTGCAGTAGGAATAATTTCCATGCTTTTAAACCCTGTGTTGAAAAAATTAATGCACGGCATTCGTTAAAACACAATACTTTATACAATAAAAGCGTTCCTTTTTGTGGAACGCTTTTTGTTTTATTATTTTGGAATTTTTAAAAAGATTTAGATGAAAAATATTTTACTGTTTGTTTTTTTATTGACCATTGGTTCGGTTAATTCTCAGGAAATTAACTGGCTGACAATGAATGAGGCCATTGCGGCGCAAAAAAAGGAACCCAAAAAGATTTTTATGGATGTTTACACCACATGGTGCGGTCCGTGCAAAATGCTCGATAAAAATACTTTTAGCGATAAAGAAGTTATTGAGTACGTTAACAAAAACTATTACGCAGTAAAGTTTAATGCCGAAGGTACTGAGAAAGTGGATTATCAGGATTTTGTCTATACAAACCCAAACTATCAGGCAGAAAGAAAAGGAAGGAATTCACAACATTTGTTTGCGCACGCATTAAAAGTAAATGCATACCCAACTGTTGTTTTCTTTAAGGAAAACGGTGATCTTATTCAGGCAGTACCTGGGTATAGAACACCTCAGCAACTGGAGATTTTTCTAAAAATGATCCACAGCGATGATTATTTGAAAATTACCACAACGGAGGCTTGGGAGGATTATCAAAAAGATTTTAAATACACATTTTAGGATAGCATTTTCGGTTTCATATTCGGGCTATTCTATTGGGAAAGCTCCTTGTTTGGCAGTATGGCTGAATGGGAGCTTTTTTAATTTGCAGGTTTTTTCCCAGCGTTTTACATACGTATAATAGTTGCTCCCATCAGCAATAATCTGTTTTGGTTTTAAGCTATCTATCAGTCTGTTGAGGTTTACTTTTGGACTATGGGTGAGCAAAAGTGTGTGGATTTTTTTTTGCTTTGGAAAGACGCCCAGACTATCCAATACCAGTATGTTTTTGTTATTAAATTGAAATAATTGGGGAAGTTTTTCTTCAGAATATGTTTCAATATTAATTGCGGTTTTAAATGATTTTATAGGATAGTTTTCAGCATTGTTTTTAGTTGAATCATTTCGAAAAAGTAAAAGATCCTTCCCGTTTTTATAGCCTAGAAGCGTCTGCTTGCTTTTCTGAAAAATGACTAATTGGTTCGATGAAGTTATTAATTCATCATAAATATAAATTGTTATAAATGCTGAAATTGCCAATAAAGAAGCCACCAATCTGCGGTACTTCATTTTCATTAAAAACATTGACAAAAGAATAATCAATACATACGCTCCAACAACTTTTAGGGATGAAAAGTGAATATTTTTGAATAGAAATTCATCTTGCAACGCAACCCAATGTATAAAGCCGTTGAGTCCCTCAATCAAAAAGTTATAGCTTGAAGCTAGCCAGTCTGGTAGGATTTCTAACGTAGCCATTAGTACTATAAGAATTCCACCGCACATCAAAATTGTCAAAAAGGGCAATACTACAATATTGGTCACTAAAAACAAACCGGGAAATTGATGAAAATAATACAGGCTTAATGGCAGGACGCCAATTTGCGCACATACGGTAACGGCCAATATTGTCCATATTTTACGGACAATCCAGTATTTTGAATAACCAGCTTTATAGAAAAGAGGAAGCAGCCAAACAATAAAAAATACAGCCAAATAACTCAACTGAAACCCAAGCTGAAACAACCAAAGTGGGTTAATGATTAAAAGAGCCAAAAACGAAAGGAACAATGTATTTATCGAATTTGTTTCACGATCGAAAAGTTTGGCAAATGCAAAAAAGCTAAACATAGTTACCGCTCGTGTAACTGAAGGTGAGAGGCCAGAAAGCAAGGCAAAACCCCAAAGAAGTAGAACAATCAAAACAGATTTAAAAAACACACCATATTTTCCTTTGGACAATGGTTTGAAAACAAATGCGAGTATTACATACAGTATCCCCACATGCAGCCCAGAAACGGCCAAAATATGCACAGCTCCAGCAGCTGCATATTCGTTATACAAATTTTTGTCAATGTCTTTCTTTTCACCCAAAACCAGTGCTTGAATTATAGCGCGTTCATCGGTTTTCAGGTTTGTTTTTTGAAGTTTTTCTACAATCCCAGCACGAAGGTTTTGAGCCGCTCCCATTAAGGTTGGGGTTCCTTGCGCTGTTTTTAAAATTTCTTTTTCAGCAATGCGTAATTGACCGTAAACCCCAAGCGATTTCATATATTTTGAATAATCAAATTGATGTGGATTCAGCGGTTTTGAGATTTCGGAAATGGTGGTGTAGACCAATAAAATTTCATCGGCTGAAAATGATTTTTTTAAAGAATCTTTGGAAACATTCAGCAGTAATTTTCCTTGTGTAGCTATGCCATTTATTGCGTTTACCTCCGCAAAATATTTCAAATTGAATTTATCAGGTTTTAGGTTTTGAGTGATTTTCAACTGTAACAATTCCGCTTTATTTTCAGCTGCATAATGCGAATAATGATATTGTTGAAACTGTGGTAATCTTATTTGATAACTGAAATAACCACTGGCAAAAAAGCATAAATAGGTAACAATTCCGAAGTAAACGTTTTGAATCAATTGCCTTCGGGCCCATAGCCATAGCACTGCTACTCCAAAAAGAAGTGCCAAAAGATATTTCAATAGAAAAGTTGAAGTAGGGAAAAAATGCGAAGTGAGAATTCCCAAAACCAGAAAAACTGAAAACTTTACGACTGCGAAGTTTATGAATTTCATCTGAAACCTTTTTTAGTTTATAGAGGTCAGATGGAATTCGCCAATATTAATTATGTTATAGAAAACATATTTGGGAATTGCTCATTTAATACCCCAAGACTTAAGTAAAACCTTAAATCAATTGGAGAGAATAAACTTAAAAGTAGAAAATATTTCTCAGAAAAGCAAAAATTGCTAAAAGGAAGATTGCTATGCTAAATAACCCGTCTAACCTCTACAAAAGCTTTTTTCCAGTAATCTTCATCGAGTGATGAAATAATAACACCGGCTTGCGTTGTGGAGTGGATAAATTTTACTTCGCCACGTTTTGCTTCTACTACCAAACCCACGTGGGTTATGGTGTTTTTGCGACTCGTTTTGAAAAAGACTAAATCGCCCTCCTCAATATCTTTAAAGGAAATAAGAATCCCTTTGGTGGCCATGTCCCGCGATATTCGGGGCAATGTAATATTTTCTTTCTGGAAAGCTGTATATACTAATCCGGAGCAATCCATTCCTGCATCTGTGGTGCCGCCAAATTTATATTTTGTGCCTTGAAAGGTTTTGGCGTAATCAATTATTCCTTTCTTTATTGTCTTCGGGCTTTCCTCATTGTTTGTGCCTTCGCTTTCTTCTTCATTTTTTCGTACGGAAACCTTATCGTTTTTATGCGGATTCACTTTCCGCACTGTTTTCGTTTCATTTTTGCCAATAATCGCTTCAGGAACTTTGCCCGTGTTCTTCGTGCTTCCGCAGGAAATAAGGAATAATGCGAAAAAAGAAAGGAGCAGTAGTTTTTTCATCAATGGAAGAATAGTAAATTAATGTTTAAAAATATGAAATTTTATTTACTTCTTGATTGTTGAATGGATTAGTTTGGCTGTGTTTTCACTTGCACCACGCCCACCGAGTGCATTTTCGAGATCGTAGTAATCCAAAAACATTGTGGCGCGTTTGTAGGGATCCAGAATATTGGTCAATTCCCCTTTCAGCCTTTTTTTGTTGAAGTCGGTTTGAATAAGTTCAGTTACAACCATTTTATTGAGAATTAAATTCACCAATGAAATATAGTCCAATTTAATAACGCGTTTTGCAATTTCATACGAAACCCGACTGCCTTTATAACAAACTACTTGTGGCACTTTAAACAGTGCGGTTTCCAAGGTGGCGGTTCCTGAAGTAACCAGCGCTGCATGAGAAATACTCAAAAGGTCATAAGTTTTATTGGTAACAAAATGTACGTTTTTGGTGCTTAGAAATGTTTCATAAAACGATTTCTCTTGGCTTGGCGCACCTGCAATAACAAATTGATATTCCTTGAAATCTTTAGCAACAGAAATCATTATTTCCAACATTTTTTTTATTTCCTGCTTTCGGCTTCCGGGAAGCAATGCTATAATGGGACGTTCGTCTAGTGCGTTTTCTTTTTTGAAAGTTTCTGGGTCAACTTGCTTTTGGTTGTAGATAGCGTCAATCAACGGATGACCCACAAAATGTACGGGGAAGTTGTGTTTTTCTTCATAAAAATCCTTTTCAAAAGGGAGGATTACATACATTTCGTCCACATCGCGTTTTATTTCTTTGATGCGGCCTTCTTTCCAAGCCCAGATTTGTGGGGAAATGTAATAATGTGTTTTATAGCCTTTCTGTCGCGCCCATTTAGCGATGCGAAGGTTAAAGCCTGGATAGTCTATAAAAATAATTACATCAGGGTTGAAGGCTTCGATGTCTTTTTTGCAGAATTTAATATTCTTCAGAATGGTGCCAAGATTTATCACCACTTCGGCGAAGCCCATAAATGCTAAATCACGGTAATGTTTTACCTCAATCCCGCCAGCAGCCTTCATCAAATCGCCACCCCAAAAACGGAAGTCAGCTTCAGTGTCTTCCTTTTTTAGGGCTTTCATTAAATTGGCTCCGTGTAAATCCCCGGATGCTTCGCCTGCTATGAGGTAGTATTTCATTGGTTTTGGTTAGAGGGTTGCAGGTTGCAAGTTAAAGGTTGTGCTGCAATAAAACTTGCAACTACCAACTTGTAAGCTGAAACTACTTTAGTACATTCTGAATCAATATATCAAAAAATTCTGTCAACGTCATTCCTGCTTCGCGGGCTTGTTTTGGAATAATACTTTCTGTTGAAAGCCCTGGGTTGGTGTTTATTTCCAAGAAATAGGGCTTTCCTTTCTCTATGATGAATTCACTGCGGGTGATGCCTTTCATATTCAGTAATTTATAGATACGAATAGCTTCTTTCTTGACCATTTCTGTTTCTTCTTCTGAAATTCTGGCAGGGGTTATTTCCTGTGACTTCCCAAGGTATTTGGCTTCGTAATCGAAGAATTCGTTTTCTGAAACAATTTCGGTCACTGGTAGCGCAATTATTTCTTTCCCATTATTATAAACGCCTACGGAAACCTCAATTCCCACTATAGCCGTTTCAATGATTATTTCAGTATCTTCTGTAAATGCCTTTTCAATTGCAGGCATTATTTCATTCATATTGTTCACTTTACTAATGCCAAAACTAGAACCGGAACGATTTGGTTTTACGAAACAAGGTAGGCCCGTTTTTAGTATAACTTCATCCAGATTGATTTCGGTGCCTTCGTTCACATAATATGAATTTGCAGCGCGAACGCCGAAGTTTTTTAAAACAGAAAGACAATCACGTTTGTTGAAACTTAGTGCAGCTTGATAATAATCCGTACTGGTGTGCGGAATTCCCAGCAATTCCCAATAGGCCTGTAAATAACCATCTTCGCCTGGAGTGCCGTGAATGGTGTTGAAAACAGCATCGGGGTGAATAGTTTCGGTGCCATTATTAAAACTGAAATCAGCTTTGTTTACCGGATGTTTTGTGCCGTTTTTGGCAACGAAGTACCAGCCTTCTTCCAAAATATGGATCGGATACACTTCATATTTGCTTTTATCGAGGGCGTTGCAAACCACTCCGCCACTGTTTATCGAGATTTCAAACTCGCTGGAATAGCCGCCCATGGCAACGGCAATATGTTTTTTACCCATAACAATTGATTACGTGTTTTCCGAAAACTTTTTAATAAATTAGGAAAACCTGCGTTTACAAAAGTATTAAAAAGTTGGAGTTGTCCGTTATCAGTTATCAGTTATCTGTTGACAATGGATTCAATCTCGATTTCGATTTCAATTTCAACAAAAGATACTACCTTTGGGCTTTAAATTTTTGCGCATTAACAAACAAACGTATGACTTTTTTCCAGTTCGTGTTTTCCAAGACATTTTTGAAGCAGTTGCTCTTGGCTATTGTTGCACTTCTAGTTTTGGCATTTTTGATTTTATGGTGGTTACGTTTTAGTACAAACCACAATGAAACGATAGAAGTGCCTAACCTCGCCAAAATGTCATTGGACAAAGTAGAGGAAGTGTTGGATGAAATGGATCTTCGGTATGAAATTTTGGATTCGGCAAATTATAATCCAGAATATCCAAAGTATTCTGTGATAGAGCAGATTCCAAAATCTGGAAAATTTGTAAAGGAAAACCGTAAACTTTATTTAACGCTAAACCCATCAGGATTTAGAAAGATTGAGGTGCCCGATGTTTTGGGCCGCACCCGTCGCCAAGCCGAGCCAACCTTGTTAGCTATGGGCTTTAAAATAGGAAAAATAAGTTTTAGCCCACATATTAGCGACAATGTTTTGGAAATGCGCTATAAAGGCGAAAAGCTCGTCCCGGGCACCCCGCTTCAAAAGACATCGATAATAGATTTGATCGTGGGTGATGAATCGCTTAACAGAATTCAATCTAATGAAGAATCAACGAGTGGCGATGAAGAGGCTCCCGTTGAAAATGAAGAAAAGAACAATGGCGAATTTTAAGGAAGAAGAAATAGAAGAAACTGACGGTAGCGATGATCTTTATGAGCATTTCCGTTTTAAAGCAGATAAAGGGCAGGGCGCACTCAGGGTTGATAAATATCTGATGAACTTGATTGAGAAAGCCACCCGAAACAAAATACAAAAGGCTGCAACGGCTGGAAATATTCACGTTAACGGCCTTCCCGTAAAATCAAACTACAAAGTAAAAGGCAATGATGTGGTGACGGTGCTTTTTGAGCATCCGCCGTATGAATTTCTTTTAGTGCCCGAAAACCTTCCGATAGATATAGTTTACGAAGACGATACCGTACTTGTAGTGAATAAACAACCAGGAATGGTTGTGCATCCAGGGCATGGCAATTATAGCGGAACGCTGATAAATGCGTTGACTTATCATTTCGAAAACCTTCCAAATAATTCCAGTAATCGCCCCGGACTTGTCCACAGAATAGACAAAGACACTAGCGGATTATTAGTAGTTGCAAAAACGGAGGAAGCGATGACGCATCTTGCCAAACAGTTTTTTGATAAAAGCACGGAGCGTGAATACGTGGCGCTGGTTTGGGGAAATGTTGAGGAAGATGAAGGGACTATTGAAGGCAACATTGGCCGTCACCCGAAAAACCGTTTGCAGAACACAGTTTACGAGAACGATGACGAAGAAAAAGGAAAGCCAGCTGTTACGCACTATAAAGTTTTGGAACGTTTGGGCTATGTAACCTTTGTTTCTTGCCGTTTGGAGACTGGCCGCACCCACCAAATCCGTGTGCATATGAAATACATAGGCCATACGCTTTTCAATGACGAACGTTACGGGGGCGAAAAGATATTGAAAGGAACAACTTTCACTAAATACAAGCAGTTTGTGGATAATTGTTTTAAGGTATTGCCACGGCAAGCTTTACACGCCAGAACACTTGGATTTGTTCATCCCGTTACTAATGAATTTATGCGTTTTGAATGTCCCATTCCCGAAGATATAGAAGCATGTTTAGAGAAGTGGCGGAATTATTCGCAGAACTTTAAAGAGTAATTGCCAAGTCGAGCAGAGGTCTCGACTGCGCTCGACCGGACAATTAATTATTTTAATTCTTCACCCACTTCGCGGTAGAAGTATGCTTTCCATCAGAAATAGTTACGAAATACAGACCGCTGTTTAAATGTTTCAGATTAAAAGTGGAGGTTGTTTCCAGATTTCTTTCTTCAGAAAAAACTAGCTTTCCATCTATGCTGTAAATCTTCACTTTTGCGTTTTGCATTGCTGAAGGAATTGTAAATGTCAGGATGCCTTCCGAAGGGTTAGGGAATATACTTATCACTGGAGCAGTGCTAAACTCTGCAATTCCAATAGGGATTTCAAGTTCCACAAGACCGTCGCGGGTATTGTCGCCTTTATAGCCGTTTCGCTTAATGGTGTTTGGATTGTAGGGTACGTTCAGGTTGTAAACATTCACGAAGGTGGAATCAACACCAGCGCCAAAGGTTAGGGTGTAACTGTTTGCAGTAAGATCTAACATGCCATCATTGTCCACATCGCCTAAAACGGCTCCATTTAAAAAAGTATAACCGTGTGGTCTTAATGGAAAACCAGCAACTTCACCGCTACCATCTAGGGAGTAGGCATGGATAAAACCTTCACCTGCGGCATCTGTGATAACGCTTGGGAATACAATATCTAAAATGTCATCGCCATTAACATCTGCAATAGAGAGTACCCCTTCGGTGCCGCCGTATTTTTCTATGGGGAAGTTAGGTAAGTTGTTACCCCCTGGGTCTAGGCCATAGATTGTGGGTAATGGGTCGCCTACTGTGCTACTTGTGTTTCTGTCTGACATAAAGATTTCAAAAATACCGTCATTGTCCACATCCAATACCGTTGCGGGGGAATAGGTCCAACCGCCAAGCGCAATAGGCCAGCCTGCTTTGTAGCTACCGTCGTGTTCCATAACATAGAAACCGGCAGCATCGCCGTGGTTGCTTCCTATTATTTCCAAATCGCCGTCGCCGTCTAGGTCTGCAAGGATAGGGGACTGGTATGAATAGTTTACCGTTGGGTCAAACACTGGGAAACCAGGAAATACTTGCCCTTGGTTATCAAAAATGTACATGCCTGCAGATGAAGCGGCTATTACTACGTCATTGTTTCCGTCGTTGTCAACATCGCCTATGGAGGGAGTGAAAGCGGGCGTAGCACCTACTTCTACGGGCCAATTGGCGTTGAGAGGTGTGCCGTCCATTTTGATGACGTGCACAAAACCTTGAACACCAGTTACGCGTTCCCCGGTTACGATGTCTAAAATGCCATCGCCATCTACATCTGCGGCGGTTGGGGCGTTTATCATCCAGTGGTCATCAAAATTTAAAGGCCAACCAGGCAGGTCGTTGCCCAAAGGGTCTAAGAGATAGACTCGGCCTGCATTGGGGACTCCACCTGTGTTTAGGATAATTTCTAAGGTACCGTCACCATCTAAATCCACAACAGTAGGTGGGAGCAGGATAGTACCGCTTACGGGTTTTTCCCAGAGAATAGAGCCGTCGCCTTCTAAAGCGTAGAGGGTATTCCATATTCCGTAGAGTATTTCGTCTACACCGTCATTGTCTATATCTGCTAAAGTTGTACCGCGGCTGTTTTTGATGTTGGGGTGTGCTGGTTCGCCAAAACGCCATAGCTGGTCAAATACTTGGGTTTGTTCTTGGTTGTAATAGTTTTCAGGTAGGGTAACGGTTTCAACCGAAATGGTGCCATCTTCGTTTAAGCTGGCCATTTTGCCTTGTTGTTGAGCGGTGGCAATAGTTACTATTCCGAGAAAAAGTAAAGACAAGAAGGTAATTGTTTTTTTCATGAGATTGGTTTTTGAAATTCTTATCTATAAAGTTAATGATAAATGTAGGGTTTTAAAAACCTTCGAGTATTGATTATCGAAAAATGCTCTGCATATAATTCTATACTTCAGTACAGAAAATTAGATTCAAATTGAAGTTTATTTGAAAATGGGAATGAATTTGCTTGGAAAAACTTCTCTTAACAAAATGTTAAAGTTCCTTAATTCTTGCTCTTTTTAGAAAGGCAAAAGAAGGAAAAATGGGGAATCCGTTTATATTTACCGACCGATAAATTTCAGTGCTTTTTGGTGGTTATTTATCGTATTTGTTAATATAAAAATCCCTCTTTCTAATGAAAAAATTAATTATTTCCTTTCTCCTTGCTGCTTTTGTTTTGCCTATGCAGGCCAATGAAGGCATGTGGTTTTTAATGCACATTGAGCGGTTGAACTATCGCGATATGCAAAAAATGGGCCTTCAACTTACGCCCGAAGAAATTTACAGTATCAACCATGCCAGTCTTAAGGATGCCATAGTACAGTTTAACCGTGGCTGTACTGCCGAGATTATTTCGGACAGCGGATTGGTGCTGACCAACCATCACTGTGGTTATAGCTCTATTGCCGAGCTTTCTACCGCTGAAAATGATTACTTGACCAATGGTTTTTGGGCAGGGAATCAGGGGGAGGAATTAAAGCCGAAAAAGCTTTCCGTTCGCTTTTTTGTGAGAATGGACGATGTTTCAAAGCGCATTTTGAACTTGGTGAATGATACTATGACCGAAGCCGAACGCGAAGCAACCATAAATCGTGAGATTGCCAAGATTGAGCAAGAAAATAACGAAGGTGGAAAATTTACTGTTTCAGTGAAATCTTTTTATCAAGGGAATGAGTTTTACTATTTCGTATATCAAGATTATAACGATGTGCGTTTGGTTGGAACTCCACCTGCGAGCATAGGAAAATTTGGTGGCGATACCGACAACTGGGAATGGCCGAGACATACTGGCGATTTTTCACTTTTTAGAGTATATGCCGATAAGGACGGTAATCCTGCGGAATATTCAAAAGACAACGTACCGCTTAAGCCTAAATATCACTTGACCACAAGCATTAAAGGTTTTGAGGAAAATGATTTCGCCATGATTATGGGTTATCCGGGAAGAACCAACCGCTGGATGCCTTCGGGAGGAATTGAGCAAAACGTAAAATACGCATATCCCGCTTGGGTAGAGGCTTCAAAAACGTCTATGGATGTGATGAAGAAGTATATGGACAAGGATCAGCAGGTAAAACTTGACTATGCCTCAAGTTATGCCTCCACTGCCAATTATTGGAAAAACCGCCAAGGAATGATTGATGCACTTACGCAGCATAAAACTGCAGAAAGCAAACGCAAGGACGAACAGGCTTTTCAGAAATGGGCTTCCAAAAAAGAAAACAAAAAGTATGCAGATGTAATGTCTGTTATCAATAATTATTACAGTAAAACCAACGAGAACAGCAGGCATAACAATTATATAGGTCTGTTGTTAAGAACCAGAATGGCGAGCATTCCATACCGTTTGGGCAATGATATAAACTATTATTTGCAACAGAACGAAGCAAAGCAGGCGGAAATGAAACCTAAATTGGATGCAGAGATCGATGATTTTTATGAAGGGCTTTATCTTCCTTTAGAGAAAGACGTATTGGCGGCACAGCTTAAACTTTATTCCACAAAAGCTAAGGATATTGCACCGATGGTGGCTCAAGCTGCTTCGGCAAACAACAAAACTGAGGCAGGTTGGAAAAACTATATAGACACTGCTTTTAAAAACAGCATTTTTGAAACAAAGGAAAAGGTACAAGCTTTTATGGCAGCGCCAAATGCTGCCATTTTAAAGGACGATCCACTCTTTCAGCTTTCAACTGATTTGATGACGCGCTACCGCTATAAATCTGAAGAAGAAAAACAGTTGGACAATGATTTTGAACACGCTTACAGATTGATGGTGGAGGGAATACGATTACAAAATCCTGATGGGAAATATTATCCCGATGCCAACAGTACATTACGCCTTACTTATGGAAAGGTAATTTCCTTGCCTGAGGATAAACGGAACGATGCCAATAAAAATTACTATACCACCTTAAAAGGCACGGTTGCAAAATATCAACCAGGGGATGATGAATTTGATATGCCCAAGAAGTTGATCGATCTTTATGAGAAAAAGGATTTCGGGCAGTATGCTGACAAAGATTGCTATTTACCCGTAAACTTTTTGACCGATAATGATATTACCGGTGGAAACTCTGGTTCTCCGGTATTGAACGGAAAAGGGGAGTTGATAGGTTTGGCTTTTGACGGAAACATTGAAGCCATGGCTGGAGATGTTATTTTTGATGATCAACTGCAGCGCACCATCAATGTTGATATTCGTTATGTATTATTTTTGATTGATAAATACGCAGGGGCAAGTCATATTATTGATGAGCTGACATTGGCGAAATAATTTTTTAAGGCAACCTAGAAGTTGCATTTCTTTAAAACCCCCACAAATCCAATAACTAAGGATATGTGGGGGTTTCTTTATTCCTTACGTAAAGTTGTTTTTTGGATTAAGTTTTCTATCGCACTGGTTTTAAGTTAATTATCGCTATCATTTAATTAGTTGTGCTTTAAAATTGCTTACCTTAGTATTTGCTTAAACTAATAAATTAAACTCATTTATCATGAAAAGAAATACCTTCTTCTGGATTATCTTTTTAATATTGATAATCCTCTTAATTTTATGGTTATGGAAGTGTAATAACCAAACTGATCCTAATGATCCCACTCTGGAAACCCGACGTGCTAAAAGCAGTACGGTGGAGGCCCATAAAGTAAGTGGGGCACAATATCCTCCTTTTACGCCTATGGAGGAAGACAAAAATGACGATAAGGCTTATGAAGTACCCAATGGACCTATTCGCGGGGATTTAAAACCTCATTTTCAGAAAATCGATCTAAAAGAAATTGCTTTGGATAGCCTTGGTAACCCAACAAACCCACCTGGGGCTGCTGTTGATTTTTATCAATTTGACAACGAAGGCACCGGAAATGGCGTAAATATGACCCCTGATGTAAATGCGGCGGCAAATTCCAATGTGGTATTGTATTCTTATAATTCAAAAGTGCGGCTTTCCTTGGACAGCGGTAACACCTTTACGACCATTGACCCAACCACCATTTTCCCCAGCGGCCCCGTGAACGATGCTTCAGGGACAAACATAAGTAATGGGTTTTGTTGCGACCAGATTATACAATACGTCCCGTCTATTGACCGGTTTATTTGGTTTATGCAGTTTTGTGGCAACGGAGCCAACTGTTTGGGGGGTACCAATATAATAAGGGTTGCTGCGGCTAGCACCGCAGACGTGATCAACTCCAATGCCACTGCTTGGACCTATTGGGACATTACCAGCACACAAGTGGGTGCAACCACAGGGGCATTAGATTATCCTGATGTATCTGTCGGCGATAATTCAATTTATATTAGCAGTGATGCGGTTGGTACTGGGTTGATTGTGATGCGTCTGCCGTTACGTGAAATCAGTGTGGGTTCTGGATTTACCTTTTGGTTTACCCAAGCTACTGATGGCGGCAATGCTTACGGAGGCCACGTTAGCCAAAATACAGGAAACGAAATTTTTTGGGCGGGCCATGTTAGTAATAGTAAAATGCGGTTGTTCTCTTGGAAGGAATCGGAAAATACTTATTACTGGAGAGATAGGAATGTCAATTCCTGGACACAGGCTTACAGCTCCAATACTCCTTCGGGAATAAACTGGCTGTCATTTGGTTTCCCTGGAAATGCAGTTATTGGCCTCACACGAAGGAGTGGTGAAGTTTGGTATGCATGGAATGCGGGCGCAGGGGGAGGATTTTCAAATGCCCAGATACAGGTAGTGAAAGTTCGTAGATCTGATTGGTCTGTTATTGAACAAATGCAGATTTGGAATGATGACTATGCCTTTGCATATCCTTGTTTTTCGACCAACAGCGATGGGGAAGTTGGCATCTCACTGGGTTGGGGCGGCGATACTACGGAAGCCCATCACGCAGCAGGTTTTATGGGAGACTTTGTGGTTTATTATCCAAGATTGAGTACAAGTTCAGTTGGCAGATATGGCGATTACACCAGTATAAGGAGATATAGCCCCAATGGAAGAATGTTTGATGCCGCGGGCTATACCACCCAAAACAACCCTCCACCCGGTGGGCAATTTCAAGATGTGCATTATATATTGTTTGGACGTCCGGGTTCACAGAATGATGATGGTGGAAATGGCGGAACTAAATAAGATTTAATAGTTAACACCAAATACACTTTGTAAAATAAAAACACCCCGCATTGAAAAATGTAGGGTGTTCTTATTTCAAAGAAGGCCGGATCTTTTATTCTTTCTTTTTCAGAAAACAAAATTGTGTTATCTATTAAAACCAATATTATGATAATGGTTTTTAATGAATATTAATCATGTAAATTTGGCCATTAAATTTTATAAATGAAGTATTTTAAAGCACTACTATTTTTACTTGTGTTTATCCTTTTTGTTGGGTGCAAAAAGGACGAATATAAAGAGTTTAAAAAAGTGCCGGAATATATTGCACATCCGGATCGAACACATAAAGCATATTATGAAGCTTATGATAAAACCCTTCAAAAATGGGGCGTAGCTTATGAAGATCTTTATATAACAACTTCAAAAGGAATTGCCCATGTGTTGGTGAGTGGACCAAAAGATGGCACACCAGTAATTTTGCTGCACGGAATGAGTGCGAGTTCCACAATGTGGTATCCGAATGCCAAAGCTTTGGCTGAGCAACACCGTATTTTTGCAATCGATCTAATTATTGAACCCGGAAAGTCATATAAAACTGCTAATTTTAAAAATATTGAAGAAATTACTGCTTGGTATGAAGAGGTATTCTGGGCATTGAAATTAGAATCATTTCATTTGATAGGAACATCTCGTGGCGGCTGGATTGCTACGGATATAGCGCTTCATAGTAAAAGGAATATAAAAAGTTTGATTCTGTTGAGTCCAGTACAGACTTTTATGTGGATTCCACCGAGTACGGACTTGCTGAAAAATATATTCAATGTATTTTATTCAAAGGAAGATGGGGTGTGGCGCACTATGGAAACCCTGTCAAAAAACCCAAGTAAAATTGATGAAACTTATTTGGCCCAGTATCGCCTTGGCCTTAAAAATGATACAGTCGAAAAATTCCTGCCGCAGATGAAGCCATTCCCGAATAACGAATTGAGCACCTTAAAAATGCCTGTCCTTGTTTTAATTGGAGATGACGATATGTTTAATACAAAACACACTATTAAACTAACCGAAAAATACTTACCGAAAGGCAGGGGTGAGGTTATTTCCAACTCTGGCCATTTCCTGTCTGTAGATCAGGCTGAAATTGTAGATAAAAAGATGATTGATTTTATGAAAAGTGCAGAAACAGGTGATTGAGGAAATATAAGATAGTCTTCTTGCCAAAGTTACTTTTTGTGTATTTGGTAACAAGGTCTATATTAGAAATTTATAGGGTGTAGTTCTCGACTGCGCTCGAACTGACAAAAGGGCTTTTTTACTAAAATATAAAATAGAATAAAATATATGGCATCGGGGATTTTTGCAATATTGGATGATATAGCTGCACTACTTGACGATGTGGCGATGATGAGCAAGGTGGCCGCCAAAAAAACGGCGGGTATTTTGGGGGATGACTTGGCAGTGAATGCTGAAAAAGCTTCCGGGTTTGCTTCTTCTCGTGAAATTCCAGTACTGTGGGCAATCACCAAAGGTTCATTTTTAAATAAGTTGATTATTCTGCCAATTGCGTTTTTACTGAGTGCTTTTTTACCTTGGGCAGTAACTATAATTTTAGTGTTGGGAGGTTTGTATTTGGCCTATGAGGGTGCCGAGAAAATATATGAATTCTTTTTCCCACACGCACACTCAAACGAATCATTTGTAGCGGAAGGGCTTACTGAAAGTGAAATATTGGCAATTGAAAAAGAACGTGTAAAATCTGCCATTGTAACCGATTTTATCCTTTCACTGGAAATTGTGATAATTGCTTTAGGGAGTGTGGTTAAGGAGCCTATTGGCACACAAATTATGGTGGTAAGCGTTATAGCTATTTTGGCTACGATAGGGGTTTACGGCATTGTTGCACTCATAGTACGGATGGATGAAGCGGGGTATAAATTGATAAAATATAGCAAGAAAGAGAAAAGTTTTTCAAAAACTTTGGGCAAACTATTGGTACAGGCCCTTCCAAAAGTAATAAAGAGTCTGAGTGTTATTGGTACCATTGCCTTGATTTTGGTTTCTGGGGGAATTTTTGTTCACAACGTTGATTTCTTTCATCATTTTTTACCGCAACTGCCTTCCTTTATTCTTGAATTTATTGTGGGCTTGTTGGTTGGGTTTGTTTGTTTGGTAATTGTGGTAATGGTTAAGAAGTTGTGGAGCATTGTAAAAGGGACGTAGTTAAATAATAATATTCCTTTATTACGAAAGATTCATAATTTTAAAAAAATCTTCCTTTTTGCTTCGGGAAATACTAACTGGCTCGCCGTTATTCATTAGAATGTATCCTCCGTCTGCTTTTACGTATTTTTTCACTTCGTTTAGGTTAATCAAATAACTGTTGTGTACGCGCATAAAATACTGGTCGGTAAGCAGGTTTTCGTATTCTTTTAAATGCTTGCTGACCAAAAGGTTTATTCCGCTTATAAGTTTGAAAGAAGTATAGCTACCTTCTGCTTTGCAGTACATAATTTCTTCAACGTTTATAAATTCATAGCCATCTGCAGTAGCCAGGCATATTTTATTGTTAATGGGCTGTTGTTGCTTTAGGTTGTGGATAAGGGTTTCCAGTTGTTTGCTGTAGATGTTCCTATCCTTTATTTTTTTTGCTTTTTCTACTGCCTTCTGCAGTTCGTCCAAATCAATAGGTTTTAGTAAATAGTCCAAGGAGCTGAACTTTACTGCTTTTAGGGCATATTGTTCAAAAGCGGTTGTGAAAATAACCTCAAAATTTACCTCATTCAATTGTTCTAAAATGTCGAAGCCTGTGCCAGTTTGCAGTTCAATGTCTAGGAATAGGAGATCAGGTTTTAGGGTTTTTATCGCTAAAACGGCATCTTCAATATTACTAACAGTTGTCAAGACCTCTACATCTTCACAAAATTCGATTACTAGGTTATTTAGTGTTTCGCGGCTGTGTTTTTCGTCGTCGACAATTATGGCTCTAAGGTTCATGTTTATGGGATTTATTCGATTGTGATTTTAAGGATAACCAAAGTGCCTTCAGCCTCTCCTTCTTCGTTGGTTTTGTCGATAATATCGATACTGTTTTTTTGGGACTGATTTAGGAGTTCGAGTCTTTTTTCAGTCAGTTCTATACCTCTTGATTTTTTTGAGGCTTTTAGGGGCGATTTTTTTTCTGCGGAGGCTTTTCTACCAATACCGTTGTCTTCAATTTCACAGATAACGAATGTATCTTCTTTTCTGAAGCGAACTTTAAGCAATTTATCATTGCCTGGTTTATTGAGAAGTCCGTGTAGGATTGCATTTTCCACAAAAGGTTGTACTAATAGGGCAGGGACCTCAATGGCTTCGGCATCCAAATTTTCAGCTACTGAAATACTGAATTTAAAAGAATTGTTAAAGCGCAAGGCTTCAAGTTCTAGGTATTTTTTTAACAGGGAAATTTCTTCACTCAACACAATTTTCGATTCAATGGAACTTTCCAAAAGGTTTCGCATCAAAAGGCTGAATTTGTTAAGATATTTAATAGCGGATTCTTTATTACCCGAGGTTATTAGATGCTGAATAGAGCTTAAGGAGTTAAATATAAAGTGGGGGTTCATCTGTGCTCGTAATGCGCTTATTTGATGTTCGTGGGCCGCCTGCCGTAATTGGATTCTGTCCTTACTCATTTTGCGCATCTTAAAATTAAGTCCCATTCCAAAAATCAGAACCTCTAGCACGCTGCCTAACATCATATAATGTCTATCTCCGGTAAAGAGCATTATTAATGATCCTGCTGTGAAAATGAGTGAACCGACCACTATAAAATAATACAAGCCTCTTTTTCCATAGCGCAATAAATAGATTATTGCAGCAAGGGCAAAAAGCGACATGATAAGCCTGTGAAGGTTCATCAATATCTGTTGTTCGTCCAATTGAAATGTTAGGGAGAAATAGGTGTTTACCAGAATCAAGACTATCAAAAACACTAGGGTCCAGCGTATAGCTTTGTCGAGTTTGGGATAATATATAGCGGTTTCCATATATTTTTTTGCAAATGCTATATAAAATAGGTTGATCAATATTTGAAGGGAGGTATGGCTCCAATTGGCTATTATGGGGTAATCGACAGCTACAAAGACGACAATATTATATGCACTTCTGCCCAAATAGAGAAGAAGACAAAGGGTGTAAAGCGAATAAAAAAGAAAGTCCAATTTTCTGGACATAAAGTAGGTGACAAAAGTGAAGAAGAAAATCACAATAAAAGCACCTGCAAAAAGATAATCTCTGGAACTCTCCACCACATCTTCCCATCGATAATAGTGACTTTCTATATTTTTTTGTTGGGCAGAACGCAATTTTAGATGCAGGTTGCTGAAATCTTCTTTTGAGGAGTAAAGTTTTATTTTAAAAAACAGGAATCTACCATTTATTAAATTTTTTTGTCCAAAATAAACACCGTCCCGCGGTTTATAAAAGCTGTATTTTTCATCAGAGTTTAGTGGCCCGTATTGTCTAATGTCAATGCTTTCTCGATTTTGAAAATAGCAAGTTATATTGTAAAAACCACCTGTTTGAAGGTACCACAGGCTGTCTTTGCTTAAAAGGGGCGCTAGGGAAGAAAAATCGGCACGGACCCAATAAGCATCTTTGCGGTTATTTTTTGCGGAAGTGATGTTTGGGGTTTGAAAAAGTTCGTTTTTAGAAATCAAGGCTTCAATGGAAAGCGAATCGCCTATGGACCTGAAGACTGTATAAGGGACCGTAATGTTTAGAGAGTCAATATTCTGCTGTGCGTGAAGCAGCGCAGTGCACTGAAAAAGTAAAAAGCAAAAAAGAAAAATTTTGAAGCAGCGTTTCATTTTGATAGGTTTGGCAGACTCAATGATATTTTCCCTCCTTTCCCGTCGTAATTTTTATTAAATGTAATCTTTTTTTTTATGCTATAGTTTTTACAACTGTTGTGTTGCCGAATTTGTTCCTGCCATTTTATCAATTGTTTTCGGTAATCGGGAATATAGTTTATGGTTTTTCCCGAGCCTTCTTCGTAGCTAAAATTTATCAGGGCTATTACTTTTTTCGGGGAGGTTTCAAATGTTACCTCCATTCTGTAGTTTTTGTATTGGTTGTGAATGGCGTGCTCAATGATATTTTCAAACAGGTTTTGAAGAATAAAAGGTGGTATAGAAGCGTTTTTTGCTATTTCTAAGTTAGGGTGAATGTGGTAATCAAATTGGTTTTTGTAGCGCAATTTTTGAAGGGTAAGATAGGCATTGATCATTCCAATTTCCTCTATCAACAGCACAGAATTTTTATCAATTTGTTTTAGATAGTAACGGATGAGTTTACTGAAAACTGACAAATAGAACAAAGATGCTTTTTTGTCGCCTGAGGTAATAAAATATTGAACAGCAGCGAGGGCATTGAACACAAAGTGTGGGTTCATTTGTGTGCTAAAAGCTTTCAGTTGCAGTTGGGCAATTTCCTCGGAAAGGTTAGCGGCTATTTCATCGGAGGTATTTTCGGCATCTTTATTTTTGGGAAGCATATTAAAAAGGGAGTTAGCTATGATACTTTTAAAGAATAAGGTTATGTTTAAAAAGGCTGCCTTAATTTTTAAGAACAGCCTTTTTCACCACACTACTAAACTGGGAAATTTATTGTTTTACAATTTTATAGGTTGCAGAGCTTCCTTCCGCATTCACTTTCATAACATAGATTCCGGTTTGTAAATGTGAAAGGTTTATGCTTTTTTTTGTTGCATTTATTTTTTGGCTGAATACTTTTTGTCCCATCAAATTGAAGATTGAAACTTCATCAATATTGGTCTTGGCGCTTAGGTTTAATTCATTTGTAACAGGGTTTGGGTAATAGGTGAAATCTTGGAAGGTATTTTCATCGATACTTAATATTCCAGAAAGATCCACTGAAACATTTGCTCTTTCAAAACCATCAACCAGTGCGGCAAAAAGATAGTAAGTAGTTCCAGCAGTTGCATTAATGCTGGAAAAAGTGTTGGGGCCACAAATATTCTCTGGTTGGTCAACCCAGGTAAGTTCACTTGCAGTGGTTACATTTTCATCTGCAGCAGTATAAAAAATAACGCCACCAGCACCTGGGATAAATCCAATTTCTGCCTGCACTTGTCCATCTACCGCAGCAGTAAATTTATACCAAACCGCTCTGGCAGGATCGGTATTACAGCCTGTTTGCCCTCCATCATTTGTAGTTGTGGCGGCAGCAAATATTACATCTAAATCTTGGTACTCTTCAATCCCGTTAAGATTAGTTGCGTTTTCAATAAGATCGTTGTTTGGAACCAAAGCTGGATTTATGTTGATTAAGACATTAGCAGCCAACCCGTTTTTCATATAGATATAGTAGGTAGTTCCCGCTGTAACATCAATAGAAGATACAGGGCCTAAGGAGCAATCATTGCCTGATTGGTTTTCAAAAGTGAGTTCTAAGCCGTTTGTGACGTTCTCGTTAGGGGCAGAAAAAAATACGACATAAGGCACTGCTGTATTATTTAAAATAGTTGCTTCAACGTTACCAGCGGCTCTAGCGGTAAATTTGTACCAAATCCCTGCGTTAGCTACGCTACAATCGCCGTCTGTGGCATCATTAGTAAAAGTGGCGTGGTTAAACTGTACACTTGACTCAGTGTATGGATATGGACCGTCAGCAACGTTTATGGCATTTTCAATCAGGTCATTGCCAGGAACCAATGCAGCATTAATATTTATAAGAACATCTGAAATGATGTTATTCTTCATCAATACATAATAGGTGGTACCTGCAGTGGTTTCAATAGTTGAGGAGTTTCCATTTCCGCAAGGATTACTGCCTTGCTCAACATAAGTTAGCTGTGTGGCGAGAGTTACATTTTCATTTGGTGCCGAAAAAAAGATGACTATGGAGCTTTGTGGGCTCACCATTACAGCAGCTACGGAAGCACTGCTTACTGCGGTAAATTTATACCACACTGCGGCAGCAGCTACACCACAGGCACCACCAGGAGTGTCATTGGTACTGGTAGCGTCGGGAAAGTTTACTGCTAATTCCGAATAAGGGAATGGGCCTAGATCAATATCTATAGCATTTTCTATCAAGTCATTGCTTGGAGGTACTAGCATAGAATGATTAGTGCTTGCATTGGCTACAGTATTTATAATAAACAGTAGCGTAAGCGATAAAAGGATTTTTGTGATTGTTGTTTTCATTATTAAGTTTTTAGGATTTTACAGTTCAAAAATACGGTTGGTTTTAACATATTATTTTGACCAATTGACGAATGGTAGTTTTGGATTGATAGATTGCACAGTTGTTGATTATTAAATGATTACAATAAAAAAACCGTTTCTCTTTACAGAGAAACGGCCTTGTGAAATAGATTAAATGATTACCTAAAAACCTATTCCTTTAGAATTTTAAAGCTTGCGGTATTTCCTTCTGAAGTAACAGTCATAACATACAAACCTTTGCTTAGGTTTGAAATGTTTATCGTTTTGTTGGGAGTATTCATTTTTTCTGAGAATACTTGTTGTCCTAATAGATTGTAAATTGATACTTGTTCTATATTGGTTTTTGCACTTAGGTTTAGTTCGTTGCTTACAGGATTAGGATAGAATTTAAAACCTTCCAACACATTTTGCGAAACACCCAAAACAGCACTAGCATTAATGGTTACATTAGCAGCGGCTCGAACAGAAAATGCATAAAGATAGTAGGTTTCACCCGCTTCTGCTTCTATACTGGCAGTTGTGAATAAACCACAAAGGTTAGTTGGCTGGTCCACCCAAGTAAGTTCGGAGCCCGAAGAAGCGTTTGCATTTGGAGCGGAATAAAAAACCATAGCGCTTTCATCTGGTAAGCTCCCTTCCATAAAAGCATCAATTGTTCCCGTTATTTCTGGGGTTATTTTATACCAAACCCCATCAAAACCACCAGTTGGGCAGCCTGATTGTCCTCCATCATCTGTAGCTGTGGCCATTAAAAAATGTATTGTTTCATCAAATAAAGGCTGTGAAACCAGGGCTATATCAGTTGCATTCACAATTAAGTCATTTGCAGGTGCCTTAAAGGCGCCAGTAGTATTAATAGCAACATCTGAAACTATGAGGTTACGCATATAGATATAATAGGTAAGGCCTTCTGTAACATTTATGTTAGCCAAAGGGTTTGAATCGCATGGATTGTTATTTTGGTCAACATAGGTCAATTGCATGCCATTATTGGCATTGGATGGACCCTCATAAAAAATAACTACGGCTCCGTTTGGATTCAGGATTCCAGCTGCCACATTTCCATTTTTTGTAGGTGTAAATTTATACCAAATTCCAGGAGCAGATAATTCGCATTCATTCGGTGGTGTATGGTCATTTGTGTTTGTGGCTTCTGGAAAGTTAACTTCTGTTTCGTTATAAGGAGAGTCAGGTCCCCAATTTAGGTTAAAAGCGTTTGCAATAAGGTCATTGCCAGGAACCATTGCATCATTAATATTTATAAGAACATCTGAAATGATGTTATTCTTCATAAATACATAATAGGTTGTGCCGGCAGTGGTATTAATAGTGGAAGAGTTTCCATTTCCGCATGGATTACTGCCTTGGTCAATATACGTTAACTGGGTGGCAAGAGTTACATTTTCATTTGGTGCCGAAAAGAATATAACTATGGAGCTTTGTGGATTTACCATTACGGCACTTACAGAAGCACTGCTGTTAGCAGTAAATTTATACCAAACCGCGGCAGCTGTAACACTGCAAGCTCCTCCAGGGGTATCATTGGTGTTGGTTGCTTCTGGAAAGTTTACACCCAATTCTGAATAGGGGAATGGTCCCTGGTCAATATCAATGGCGTTTGCAATTAAGTCGTTGCTCGGTGGAGCGATAATTGGGTTTGTTGCAAAAACTGAAGTTACAGTTAAGAACAACATTACTAATAAATAAGGCATTGTAAATTGTGTTTTCATGATTAATTTTTTATGATTTATGGGTCAAAACTAGTTTAGTTCACTCCCTTGATTTGGAGTGGATTGACAGATGGTATGTTTCGATTGATGGATGGAAACTAATAAGATTAAAACAAACTTTATTTTGAAGATTTAATTAATATAAGCGGTATGATTTTCTAAGTTTTGGATGTTTTTTATGAGACATTGTAAACCTCTCGAAGGGGTTTTTTTTTTGGTAGTATACTTTCAGGGAAATTCTCCAAGGAATGGTTTTTTAACCCTCTAAAGATCAAGAAGGTTTTAAATTAATTGCGATTTATTCATCTTCTTTACGGTTTTCCGTAAAGTTAAAATTGAAAATTTCCGTATTATTGAAAATTAATACTAACCAAATTATTTATTATGAGGAAATTACTTTCCATGAGCTTACTTTTATGTTTTAATTTTAGTGCTTTCAGTCAAGAGGAGCCCAATTTAAACAACTATAAACGAAGTTCCCTGTACACCTTTATGGTTTCAGACCTACAGCAAGATCACAGCCAAACAATACAGGATGCCTTTGTAAATTACCCAATTCCAGATAAATTTAATGATCACAACAGCGAGTTGCGGACACTACCCAAATTGGTGGATGAAAGTTTGTCAAAAAAGGAGATTGATGAACTTCAAAAAGATTCCATTACCCAATTCCTTTCTAACAATGCCATAGCAAAGCTTATGGTGGCCAAATGGTTTAACCGAAGCGAGAGTGGAGGCTTTAATATGGATTTGATTGCAGCGAGGGGCTCTTATAACGCTTCCGATATCGATATAAAAATTGCCAGACAGAGCGAACGTGGTTTGGCCATGGTAGCCGATGCTGGCGAAGAACTACTAAAAAATACGTTTGTAGTTGTCAACAATTTTAAATACACCAACAAGGAGGAAGTTGCCAAAAAAGCAAGTGGCTTTTTGTCGGCTGTTTCGTCTGCAGCTTCTGCAGCTGGTGCGAGCGGTATCAGTTTGGCCGCTGATGCCACAAGTATTGGAGTTGGTGTTGCAGGGAAGGGATATGTTATTAAGACAGACGCCCATTTATACAGGCTTGTTTGGGATGAAGAAACTGCTGCTATTTTCTACAATGATTATTGGACCGAAGATGCAGACCTAAATCCGGAAAAAGTTGCCGCATTTGAAAATTCTAGTATCTTTAAACTTGAATATATTGGAACTGAGACTGCTTGGGCCGATATGCAGAGTACTGCGTTTACTAAAAAAACGGATGACGAATTGATAACCATTGCCACTAAAAATGCTGGGGATGCTGTTATTGCCAAGCTGCAAAGAGCCTATGAGGTTTTCCGGACCAAGACCCCTTTGTTGAGCGGAGATCCACTTTCTGCGAAAATAGGACTGAAAGAAGGTTTGGAAAAAGGCGATAAATATGAAGTTTTAGAACAGGTAATAAACAAAGAGGGCAAAACAGAATATAAAAAAGTAGGAGTCATCAAAGTTGAGAAAAATATGATTTGGGACAACCGTTATATGGCAGACGAAGAAAATCCATCTGAAATTGAGTATACCACTTTCAGTGGTTCAAATAGTAAATATTATGCAGGAATGCTGATTAGACAAATAAACTAAAACAACCAACATTTATGAAACTATCTTATTTATTTACAACTATCTTCTTTGTACTAGTTGCCAACTTTAGCGCACAGGCCCAATGGAAAAAAGAAAAGACCAAGGAGGATACTAAAATCTGGCGTTACGACATAGAGTGCGAGGGCATTGCAAAACAAGGCGCCAAACTGGTAAAAGTATGGTCTTATTCAAAAAACCCAAAACATGCCATTTCAAGTGCAATGCGCAATGCAGTTCATGGAATTATTTTTAAAGGCTATGCTGGGGGTGGTCAGGGATGTACATCTTTTCAGCCATTGGTAAAAGACCCTTCCGTTGAAGAGGAACACAAAGAGTTTTTTGATGCTTTTTTTGCAGAAGGGGGCGAGTACTTAAAATATGTTTCCGCCGCAACCGATGGCAGTATTGCCCCAGGAGACCGGTTGAAGGTTAGTAAGCGCGAATATAAAATAGCAGCCGTAGTTACTGTGATGAGCGATCAGCTTCGAAAAAGACTCGAAAAAGAAAATATTATCAAATCCCTAAGCAGTGGGTTTTAAAAATCTATAGAAATGAAACAACCAAAATTAATACTTTGCCTGTTAGCAATTTTTAGCATTACTATTGCCTTCGGACAGGCCAAAAAACCGACTTTAATGGTAGTGCCAAGTGATGCTTGGTGCATACAAAATGGTTATTCAATGACTTTTGAGAACCAAGGTTCTACTGAAAAGATTGCTGATTATAAACGCGCTTTTCAGGAAAATCCTGAAGTTTTGCAGGTTATAAGCCAAATAAATGGGATGATGGCAGATCGCGGTTTTCCTCTTAAAAATATGGAATCTGTTATAAAAACCATATCATCGAATAGTGCCGAGGACAATTTGAGACAGTCTAAGGAATCTGGATCTGATATTTCGGAAAGTCCGATTGATGAATTTAAAAAAGCTGCAAAAGCTGATATAATCATTCAACTTACTTGGACAGTAAACAAAACCGGGCCAAAAAAATCCATCAATTTTAACCTTCAGGGGTTGGATTCGTATACAGATAAACAGATAGCCACTGCCACGGGCACGGGAGCTCCTTCGTTTTCTGCAGAAACCCCTGTACTACTTTCAGAAGCGGTTCTTTCGCATATGGACAATTTTACGTCCTCTTTACAGTCGCATTTTGATGATATGTTCGAAAATGGACGTGAGATTATAGTTCGCATCCAAAAATGGGATGATTGGGACGGGGACCTCGAAACCGAATATGGTGGTGGAGATGAGCTTGGTTTCGTGATTGAGGATTGGCTTCAAAAAAACACAGTGAAAGGTCGTTTCAACACTACTGATATGACGGAGAATATGGCGCTTTTTGAACAGGTACGTATTCCACTTTACAACGAAAGCGGCAACGCCATCGATGCGCGAAGATATGTAAGGGATTTGAGTAAGTTCTTAAGCAGCGCCCCGTACAATATACCGAACAAACTGGTTATGAAGGGGCTAGGAAGAGCAACAATTATTTTAGGAGGAAAATAAAAATATCAAATTATGAAAAAATTATTTCTTACAATCTGTTTATTGTTTGCAGTCGTTATAGGAACGGCGCAGAACAGCGATTCCAATATTGCATTGGGAACATATATTCCCTATGAAATGGCTGAGGTGCCAGCAGCGGCCAGACAAATTCTGGAAACTAAATTGGGGCAAATGGTTACCAAAAACGGTATCAGTGATATTTCCTATAATTCACGTTTTATCATCACGCCAAACGTATCGGTAATGAGCAAGGACGTAATAGGATCGGCACCCCCAAAAATTGTACTTAACCTTGATATTACGCTTTATATTGGCGATGGTGTAAACGGTACACTTTACACCAGTAAAAGTTTTAATGTAAAAGGTGTAGGGTCTAACGAGACCAAGGCCTATATCGCTGCAATTAAAAACATGAGAACCAATGGCGAAGATGTTCAAATGTTTGTTACGGAAGGAAAACAAAAAATAATTGATTTCTTTAACAACAATTGCGAATTGATTCAAAAGGAAGCAAATACATTGGCTAACCAAAATCGATTTGAGGAAGCTTTGGGTCTATTGGTAAACGTACCTGTTAATAGTACGTGTTATGATAAGGTTGGAAAAAGTTTGAAGACAATGTACCAAAAAACCATTGACCGTGATTGCCAGTTAAAATTGGCAGAGGCAACGGCCATTTGGAACGCGAACCAAGACTTGGACGCTGCCAACGAGGCAGGGGCTATTTTGGCTAGCATTGAACCTTCCTCATCCTGTTATCCAAATGTAAAATCACTTTTTTCAAAAATTGAAAGTAGGGTGAAGACGCTCAGCGACCGTCCTTGGGAATATAAACTGAAAGTATTGGATGCCAATATTGCCATTGCCAAAGGTGCGCAGCAGGTGCTGATGGCCTATGCCAAAAACCAACCCAGTACAGTTATGTACAATATACACGGCTGGTACTGATTTTTGAAGGTTTAAAATTTATAACAAAGGACCATTCTGTAATAAGGGTGGTTTTTTTATTAATTTTTTACCAGAAGAATAAAAAATAAAAATGGACGCGCAAATACTTTCAGTTTTCCGACATTTGGGCAATCGTTGATTTTTCCATTGAAAGAAAAAATAATCTCCATATCGCTATTGTTTATATTGTTTGCACCCGTTGTAACGGTGTATCTATATCTGCAGTTTGAAAAATCGGCTATTCAGCGTGAAATAAAATGGAAGCTGATTGCCGGAATGGATCAGGAGGAATTGATACTTCTAAAGTTTTCAAAAAAAGAAGCAGAAACAAAATTGCGTTGGGAACATTCAAAAGAGTTTGAATACAATGACAAGATGTATGATATTGTTTCCTCAGAAATAAAAGGCGATTCAATTTTCTACCGATGTTGGTTGGATTACGAAGAAACCGATCTAAATAAAAAACTAAAGAAAATGGTGGCAATCGCCTTTGACCAAGACGAGGACCACCGCGAAGCCCAAGAAGGGTTTTATACCTACCTGTGGTCCTTTTTCTGTACAGCCCCTTTTAATTGGCAAGCCACAGCTTCACAAAATGCACAGCTTGTATTTCAAGACAGTATGCATCCCAATATTTTTAATTCCATTCGCTTAACGCCACCTACGCCTCCTCCGAAGTATAGTTAACATATAAATAGATCAAACTTATGTAGTTGCTCTTCCATTTTGGAATTAGCAATTTTTTAGAATGTTTGAAAAGTAGATTACTTAAAGACTGTCTGGTCGAGCACTTCGACTTCGCTCAGCGTAAGCCACAGTGGAGACATAAATTGTTCATTCATCCAGTGTAGTTCTCGACTGCGCTCGAACGGACATTGAAAGCTACTTTTTGGACTTTAGTTAACTTAAATCAAACCATAAAATGAAAAAAATATTCATAATGTGGTTATTGTTGGGGTATGTGGGAAGCTCCTATGGACAAACAATAACCATTAAAGATCAGCAAACCAATGAAGCTATAGAGTTGGTAACGCTTTCAAATGCAAAGACTAATCACTACGCTACGACTAATTCTAAAGGACAGGCTGATATTTCGGCTTTTAAAGATTTGGAAAAGATTGAAATACGGAGTTTGGGCTATAAAACAGTTATAAAAAGTTATTTAAAATTGGCATCGGAGGGTTTTAAAATTTTACTTGAAACCTCCAATTTCAGTTTAGACGAAGTAGTAATCTCTGGCTCGCGTTGGAGGCAAAGCAGTGATGACGTGCCTTCAAAAATTATTTCTATTTCGGCAAAAGAGGTGGCATTGCAAAACCCACAGACTGCTGCGGATCTTTTAAGTGCTTCAGGGAAAGTGTTTGTTCAAAAAAGCCAGCAGGGTGGAGGTAGCCCAATGATTCGTGGCTTTGCGACAAACAGGTTGTTGTATTCTGTGGACGGAGTGCGTATGAACACTGCTATATTTCGTTCCGGGAACCTTCAAAATGTTATCAATTTAGATCCTTTCGCCATAGAAAATACCGAGGTGCTTTTTGGTCCCGGTTCAGTAATCTACGGAAGTGATGCCATTGGAGGAGTGATGAGTTTTCAAACATTAACACCACAGCTTTCCTTAACAGAAAAACCTTTGATTACGGGAAAAGCCCTTGCTCGCTATTCTTCCGCCAATAAGGAAAAAACGGGGCATTTTAATGTGAATTTGGGTTTTAAAAAGTGGGCATTCGTTACGAGTATTAGTTCGTGGGATTATGATAATCTACGCCAAGGAAGCCACGGGCCCGATGATTACATTAAGGATTATTACGTGCAAAGACAGGACAGCACCGACGTTGTGATAACTCAGGAAGACAAATTGTTGCAGATTCCTTCGGCATTTTCGCAAATAAATACAATGCAGAAAATTCGCTTTCAACCTAATGAACGTTGGGACTTTCAATACGGATTTCACTTTTCTGAAACCTCGCCCTACGGCAGATATGATAGGAACCAAAGAGTTCGCAATGGATTGCCTCGTTATGCTGAATGGGACTATGGCCCGCAGATTTGGATGATGAATAATTTGAACATTAACTATACTGCAAACAATTCAGTTTTTGATCAAATGAGCCTTCGCTTGGCGCATCAGTGGTTTGAGGAGAGCAGAATAGACAGGGCTTTCAACAAAACTGAACGCAATACACAGAGTGAAGAAGTGGGTGCCTATTCGGTAAACCTTGATTTTATAAAGGCAACAGCTGAGAAAAACACTTTTTTCTACGGTTTGGAATACGTGTTGAACGACATAAATTCTAAAGGGGAATTGACCGATATTTCAACAGGTATTTCTGAAGTAGGTCCTGCTCGCTATCCACAATCCAAATGGCAATCTTTGGCAGTTTATGTTACCGATGAATTTAAGGTAGTCGACAATTTCACATTAAGTGCCGGTGCGCGTTATAACCATGTTTTGTTGGATGCCGAATTTGATACTGCTTTTTATCCTTTTCCTTTTACCGAAGCAAGTTTGAGCAATGGAGCGCTTACTGGAAGTTTGGGTGGTGTTTATCGCCCCGCTGATTCTTGGGTGATAAGTACAAACTTGGGCAGTGCTTTTAGAGCTCCCAATGTAGACGATGTGGGAAAAGTGTTCGACTCTGAACCAGGAAGTGTTGTGGTGCCAAACCCAGACCTGAAACCTGAATATGCCTATAATGCAGATTTGGGAATTGCCAAGGTTTTTGGAGATGTTTTAAAAGTTGATATCACGGGGTATTACACCTCCTTAAAAGATGCCTTGGTGCGTAGGGATTATAAACTGAATGGGCAGGACAGCATTATGTATCAAGGCGAATTAAGTCAGGTACAAGCCATTCAAAATGCAGCCGTTGCCCACGTTTATGGATTGCAAGCCGGTGTTGAGGTGAAATTGCCAAAAGGCTTTGGCTTTTCCACAGATGTGAATTTCCAAAAAGGCGAAGAGGAACTTGACAATGGCGATACTAGCCCATCGCGCCATGCTTCCCCATTTTTTGGTGTATCGCGCTTAAACTACAAAGCGAATAAACTGAGTATGGAGTTGAACGTTAATTACCAAGGAAAAAAGGATTTTGACGATCTTCCCGATGAGGAAAAGGGGAAAACGGAAATCTATGCATTAGACGAAAACGGCAATCCCTATTCGCCAGCTTGGTACACACTTAATTTTAAGGCGTTATACAAAATGACAGATACCTTTGATGTGAGCGGCGGCATTGAGAATCTGACAGACCAGCGTTACCGTCCATACAGTTCGGGAATTTCGGGCGCTGGCAGGAATTTTATTCTTGCGCTGACGGCACATTTTTAGGAGTTAATATGTACAATGCACTGAGTTTTGAGCAAGTGGTTATTAATTCATTTTTTTATTATATTTGAACTAAGCCACAGGCTTATTTCTCCCCACTTAATTTGATAAAACCCGTACTTTATGAGTGCGGGTTTTTGATTTTTTTTAAATGATGTTTCAGAGGAGTTTTATTCTTTTTTGAATTAAATAGAAAAAGGGCCGGCCAAAAATTTGTCATTGACACTGGCCCTTTATCATCATCAAACCAACAATTCAAAAACAAAATTTATACACGCGATTTGCGTTTTTTCATCTTTTTTTCTTCCAGTTTTTTCATTATTTTTTCCTGTTTCAATGCTTTTGCATCTTTTGAGGAGGTTCTTAGGTTTCTTCCTTTTGCCATGATACCATTCTTTAAAATATAGAAAATTAACATCCCAGTTTCCTTTTCAGAATAAATTATAAAACGAGTTGGCAACACCAAAAGTTTCGGTGTTTAGAGTTGGATGTATGTTTAAAAAAGGAAACAGTTACGGCACACTCGTAGGTGCGCCTTAATTCGGGAAGATGATTTTCAGTTTAAAGAATGCAACCAAAAATTTCCGTAACTCGATTTGGTTACAATTGCTCTTACTAAATGAATTAAAACCAAGCATAGCGGAAGTTTTGATTGCTTGGTAAACATATCCAATTATTAATTGAAAAGTAAATAAAAAGCTTTAAAAACTAGGTGTTGGGAGTTTGCTGGAATAATGGATGCCCACAAATGAAAAAACAAGTTTCACAATTTCATTTTCCCTACAAAACAGGATGATTTGTTTGTTGTTTTCCCGTGCTTTTTCTGAAGCAATATAAAGCATATAAGCCCCTGCGGCATCGAATTTTTCCAAGGGGTCCAAATCGACAATTAAGGTTTGGGTCTTGTCTAATGCAGCTTCTATTTTGAATTGAACTTCAGATAAGTTTCCACTGTAAAGCCTTCCCTCTAAGCGCAAAAAGCGATCGTTTAAAAAATGATGTAATGGCATACTGATGTGATTGAAAATTTAAGATCACATAGGTTTTTTGTAGGAATTTAAGGGCAATTGGAATGGGGAGAGGAAATTTATTGAGGTGTGAAATTACAATATTAATGTGAATTTAAAACAGTAAAACCTGTGAGAAGATAGCTACCTCATTACGTTTTCCAAGTTGAAGTGTTACAGAGAACAAGTTGTGCGACAGTAACTACTAATCCACTTCTTTTTAATAGTTTTGCAGCCTTAAAAATTTGATATGATTTCAATAGATGGTTTAGCGGTTGAGTTTAGTGGCGATACACTTTTCAGCGATGTTTCCTTTGTGGTTAATGAGAACGACAAAATAGCTCTAATGGGGAAAAACGGCGCGGGGAAAAGCACTATGATGAAAATAATAGCTGGCGTACAAAAAGCTACCCGAGGAAATGTACGTGCGCCAAAAGATGCCGTTATTGCTTACTTACCCCAACATTTGTTGACTGATGATACCGCAACAGTGTTTGAGGAAGCTTCCAAAGCTTTCAAGCAAATTTTTGAAATGCGGGACGAAATGGACCGCCTCAACAAAGAACTGGAAATCCGAACCGATTACGAAAGTGATGAATATATGAACATCATTACCAAGGTAGCGGAAGTTGGTGAGAAATATTATGCTTTGGAAGAAATAAACTATGAGGCTGAAGTAGAAAAAGCCTTGCGAGGTCTTGGTTTTAAAAGAAGCGATTTGCACCGTCAAACAAGTGAATTCAGCGGTGGATGGCGTATGCGGATTGAACTTGCAAAACTGTTACTTCAAAAGCCGGATTTGATTCTACTAGATGAGCCTACCAATCACGTTGATATTGAATCTGTGATTTGGCTGGAAGATTTTTTGCTTAACAAAGCTAAAGCGGTAATAGTTATTTCGCACGATAGAAAGTTTATTGACAACATCACAAACCGCACCATTGAAGTTACAATGGGAAGGATTTACGACTACAAAGCCAACTATAGCCATTATTTGCAATTGCGTGCCGATAGAAGATCGCATCAAATAAAAGCTTACGAAGAGCAGCAAAAATTTATTGCAGAGACCCAACAGTTTATTGATCGATTTAAAGGTACTTACTCCAAAACCAATCAAGTAAACTCTCGAGAAAAGATGCTTGAAAAGTTGCAGGTAATTGAAATTGATGAAATTGACACTTCCGCTTTGGCGCTTCGTTTTCCACCTGCACAACGTAGTGGCGATTATCCGGTTGTAGTGGAAGGTCTCACAAAAAAATACGGTGATCTTGTGGTTTTTAAAGACGCCAATATGAGTATTTCCCGTGGCCAAAAAGTGAGTTTTGTAGGTAGAAACGGCGAAGGAAAATCCACCATGATCAAAGCCATTATGGGCGAAATAGATTTTGAGGGAAGCTGTGCGTTGGGCCACAACACCAAAGTGGGCTATTTTGCCCAAAACCAAGCCGCACTTTTAGATAAGGAACTCACAGTTTTCCAAACCGTGGATGAAGTTGCCAAAGGCGACATCCGCACGCAGATAAAAAATATTCTTGGCCGCTTTATGTTTAGCGGTGATGATATTGATAAAAAAGTGGGATTGCTTTCCGGAGGTGAAAAAACGCGATTGGCGATGGTAAAACTATTGTTGGAGCCAGTAAACGTTTTGATTCTCGATGAACCTACAAACCATTTGGATTTAAAATCGAAAGATGTGCTAAAAGAAGCCTTGCTTCAGTTTGATGGCACATTGATTTTGGTTTCCCACGACCGCGATTTCTTGCAAGGTCTTTCTGAAAAAGTATTTGAATTTAAGGACAAACGTGTAATTGAACATTTTGAAAGCATAGACGATTTCTTGCAGCGCAATAGAATTGAGAATTTAAAGGAGATTGATTTGAAGGTTTAAAAGTTTAAATGTTTAAAAGTTTAAAAGTTTATGGGTTTATGAGTTTATGGGTTTAGGAGTTTATGAGTTTATGGGTTTATTGGTTTATAAGTTGGGAGTGCTCAATTAAGTGTGTCAACGTCTGCATACGTTTTTATTTTATAGTTGTGATTTGCTTTCAGAATTGTATTTTTAATGATTAATCACAGGTGGTTTGAATTATCTTCCATTAATGGCGCTGTTGTGATTTGCTTTCAGAATTGTATTTTTAATGATTAATCACAGGAGTGGAATAGTATTGAAATAGTATTCTAAGTTGTGATTTGCTTTCAGAATTGTATTTTTAATGATTAATCACAGGTCATTGCCTTTATAACGGCTCCCGTACTTGTTGTGATTTGCTTTCAGAATTGTATTTTTAATGATTAATCACAGGCCCCTGCTCAATCGGCTTATTGAAAAAGCCGTTGTGATTTGCTTTCAGAATTGTATTTTTAATGATTAATCACAGGTCTATACAATAGAATCCCGTTACCTACTCGTTGTGATTTGCTTTCAGAATTGTATTTTTAATGATTAATCACAGGCAGTTGAAATAGACCAAGTGGGAAGTACCAGTTGTGATTTGCTTTCAGAATTGTATTTTTAATGATTAATCACAGGGCCGCTTATGGGGTAGACTGAGCCATCTGTGTTGTGATTTGCTTTCAGAATTGTATTTTTAATGATTAATCACAGGGCCGCTTATGGGGTAGACTGAGCCATCTGTGTTGTGATTTGCTTTCAGAATTGTATTTTTAATGATTAATCACAGGTAAAAAAACGAACTCTATTATCTGAGCCTGGTTGTGATTTGCTTTCAGAATTGTATTTTTAATGATTAATCACAGGTAAAAAAACGAACTCTATTATCTGAGCCTGGTTGTGATTTGCTTTCAGAATTGTATTTTTAATGATTAATCACAGGCCGTAGCATCAGCACTTCCAATGAGGTGTGTTGTGATTTGCTTTCAGAATTGTATTTTTAATGATTAATCACAGGCATTTACAACAAGCGGCCAGTATAGAACAGGTTGTGATTTGCTTTCAGAATTGTATTTTTAATGATTAATCACAGGCGGACCATTATAACTTAGCGTTCCGGTTCTGTTGTGATTTGCTTTCAGAATTGTATTTTTAATGATTAATCACAGGCAATTTGAACATTTAAGACAGCAGGGCGCGTTGTGATTTGCTTTCAGAATTGTATTTTTAATGATTAATCACAGGTCAGTCGGTAAGTACAAAAGGATTTGTTAGTTGTGATTTGCTTTCAGAATTGTATTTTTAATGATTAATCACAGGCAGTTACAATTTGAAATTCTGTATCGTAGGTTGTGATTTGCTTTCAGAATTGTATTTTTAATGATTAATCACAGGAAATCTTTGTCGCGTAGTGTTTTGCGTAGGGTTGTGATTTGCTTTCAGAATTGTATTTTTAATGATTAATCACAGGTTCTTACAGGATTTTAAAAAACCATTTAGAGTTGTGATTTGCTTTCAGAATTGTATTTTTAATGATTAATCACAGGCGATGTAACCGAATTGCTGAAATTAAAATGGTTGTGATTTGCTTTCAGAATTGTATTTTTAATGATTAATCACAGGTGAAATGGTTAAAGCGGTTTAGTTATGAAAGTTGTGATTTGCTTTCAGAATTGTATTTTTAATGATTAATCACAGGTTGAAGCTGTCATTTTCAAAGAAATCTCCGGTTGTGATTTGCTTTCAGAATTGTATTTTTAATGATTAATCACAGGTGATAACAATTTTGGCAATTATGGCCTTGAGTTGTGATTTGCTTTCAGAATTGTATTTTTAATGATTAATCACAGGACACTAAAAAATTTTACTTCAATTCGTGAGTTGTGATTTGCTTTCAGAATTGTATTTTTAATGATTAATCACAGGTATTAGTATTAATAATATTAATAGCATTAAGTTGTGATTTGCTTTCAGAATTGTATTTTTAATGATTAATCACAGGTATAAGTTTATTGCTATTCAATTAATAGTAGTTGTGATTTGCTTTCAGAATTGTATTTTTAATGATTAATCACAGGAAAGCACATTCACAATTATAGCATCTAATCGTTGTGATTTGCTTTCAGAATTGTATTTTTAATGATTAATCACAGGAATTATACAATCCATAATTGCGAATTGTAAGTTGTGATTTGCTTTCAGAATTGTATTTTTAATGATTAATCACAGGATACCAGCCCTAAAAAGCTGGTATCCTGATTTTTAAGGGTGTTTGTGAAAAATAAAATTCAGCATAAAAGTTGATATGTCAACTGAGATTGACCGTACTTTTTAGGTTTTAAAAAAGTTCGAGTTGTTGCGAGGGTGCTTCGGCTCGTACTTCCATTTGCCCGTTGAAAAGCTCGATCATCCCAAATTGTTTGTCGGTAATCTGCATTATTCCTACTTTTCCTTTTTTTGGTAATGCGTTTTGCGTTCTTTTTATATGGACGGTAGCGTTCTCACGGCTTGCACAAAACCGCATGTAAATACTAAATTGGAACATGGCAAAACCATCATCTAACAAGTTTTTCCTAAAGCGAGCTGCGGCTTTTCGTTCAAGCCGTGTTTCTGTTGGTAGATCAAAAAATACGAGTACCCACATAGTTCTGTATTGGTTTAGCCTTGTAAAATTATTTTCGTTCATAAATTACTCCACTTTGGAAAGAGGCTAGGAGGATGTTATTAATTAAATTCAGGATATAAAATCTTTCTGCTTTCGCCCGAAAAACATTCATAAAGACTGTTTGTTGTTCGGCTCATTGCTGTCATTAACGGGCTCCATTTACCATCTAGCAGCACGTCCATTGCAGGTACGCTAAGTAATTCAGTTTTTAGGTTTGTTGTTAAATCGCTAATATTTCCTCCGGTTTCTACCAAATCATAAACCAAGGAATCAACATATATACGGTAAGGCTCCATAATATCATCTGCCAAGCAAAAGGCATTGTATTTATTTTTATGAAAAATACCTACCGATGGTAACATACCACTACTAATTAAAGCCCTTGCGGTAACGGCTCTTAAAATGGCGTACCCATAATTGAGTAGGTTATTGGGCGGAATTCCTTTTTGGTTTCGGCTAAAATTTTCTACGTTCTCAAAAAGTGACTGAAAGTAATGCGCTGCCGCAATTGCTTCGTGATTGCCGGTATCGCCACTTTTTACTTCTTTTGCCCAGCGTTTTAATTTTAGGGCATTTTTTTCCCTTTTTAATAAATGGTTGGCTTGGTTTTCAATCTTAGCTTCAATAGTTTGTTGCCACAGGTTTTTCTTTAAGGGTAGGCTGGCGTTTAGTTGATGCCGCATACGTTCTGTTTGCTCTGTGTGCCCTACCAATGGTTGTAACAGAGAGCAGGGCAGGTGTTGCTTATCACACGTTATTACGGCGGTTTTGTTTTGCACCAATTTCATTAACAACCCATTGGTAATGGTAATTTGCAGATTTTCAAGTACTACATAGCCCAAATCTTCAATCGGGATGTTTACTTCTGCTTTTCCTTCCTCAGGAAAGTTTACTACCAATTGCTCGTTCTTTGTGCTTAGGTATGCTGGATTGCCGAAAAAGAGGGTGCGTTTTATCATTGTTTAATATTTAATATTCTCCAATTTGCACAATAGTTCCTAGATGGTTTAGCCTCACTTTAATAATGCCTTCTAAATACTTTTCACTTTGGTAAAATTTATATGTTATTTCCGAAAGCTCTTTCTTATTTTTGAATGTGTCTGCTCCAACTGCTTCTGTTTCTAAATGATGATTGAAAACATAATTTTTTGTTGATAATTTTTGGACCCTAAACAGGTTGCTACTAATAATTTTTCTGTTATTTAAATCTTTCAAATCTATTTCCGAAGGATTAAAATCATCGTTTGGAAATAAAAACATCTCGTTTTGCTTCATTGTGAAAAGAAATTCCCAACCATTTTCGTGATTTTTATTTATGATTGGTTGTCCCAAATTTTTTCTGATAACTGCCTCGTAAAACGAAACAACCTCCTCATTTAAATTTCCATTTTCATCTCTATAAATTGAAACATGATGATTGTTGCCAGTACTGATATAATCAACAGGTATTTCATTGCCATAGCTGTCTTTTAGTTCATTGCCAAGATGGTCTTTCGATAAGTGTAATGGCTCAGCATTGCTTACACCTGTAATCGTAATTCGTTTAAACTTAATGCCTTTTTCTTCGTTTAACCAAATAGGATTTTCGTCTAAATTTACAAATGCTTCTTTAGGTTTCCCGTTAAAATCATCCAAGCGTTTTTGGAGAATTTTGCGTAATCCAACATCAACTACTTTGTCAATCTTTAAGTCTGGAGTTATTTCTTTTCTTATCGTAAACCTATCTTCAAAAACTACGGTTTTAACTTTATCTGTTAACACAGCTCCATTTTCATTTAAAAGAATTGGATTTTTAGAGAGACTGTTTTTCCCTGTAAATGCTTTTTTCGCATCTCCATCAAATTCTTGTAAGCGTTTTAAAAGTAACTCTCGATATTTTTTCTTTGCAACTGTTGCAATTTTTTCCTCGTCAAAAGCACCACCTATTTTCTCAAGTTTGGTTTTATATTCAATAGATTTTCCATAAATAGTTTCTTTGTGCAATTGTCCACGAGGAGTTAGTTCTTTTTTTAATAGGTGACCACCTTCAACTTTAATCTTGTTTTTATTATTGGTTACAACCTTATTTTTTGCTTTATGTGAAATTAGGATACGTTCCAAATGTTTTTTACTCTCTTCACGAATAGTTGGGAATGGCTTTATAAATTTTCTACCACCTTCTTTATCTCTAAAAGTATATTTTTCTTTAATCTTTTCAATTGTAAAGCCTTTACTGCTTTTTCCGCTGTCATTATTTAAGTACTGAATAAAAGCCCTTTTTGTAAAAGCTACCGCAATCGCATCCATTGCGTGATGTCTGTGATCATTGCGTTTGGTCCAATCTTGTATGCGTGGTAGTTTTTTACCGTTTTTGTTAGTTTGGTAATACGTTAACCCCAACGCTTCATACTTTTCCCAATTCAATTCTTGGAGTACGTTGATTAACTCCCAATCACTTCTCAATTTTGCTGTAATCGTTCCAGAGGTTGAAACAATATCTTTCGAAACCACCTGTAATAATTGAATGGCTTTTTTTGCGATGTAAGCTGAATTGCCCAAATCGCGATTCAAAAAACCTTCAGGAATCTCTTCTTTGGTCATCAACAGTTTCTTCCGTTTCATATACCCAATGCCATCGTTGTCTTTAAAGACTTCTTCCACACGGTCTTTAAAATCTGAAAGCCATCCTTTTCTTTCACAATAATCAAGTGCTGTTTCGTTTCCTTTTTCAAGATTATTGTCCCTTAATTCCAATGTTTTGTTAGAAAATGAATCATCAAATAATACAGATTGTGGTATAATATGCTCTACATCAAATTTATTAGTGAATAAATCTTCGGGTTTTATGTAAGTGCCAGAATACAGCGTTTTGTACCCGGTTACTTTTAATTCTCTGTATAATTTATATTTAATCAAGTCCTTTCTGCTCACGTAAGGAATTCCAAATTCCTTTTTTATTTTTTCACGTAAATTATCATGGTCTTTTGTAGCCCGTTCTATGGCTTTGGTCATTTCGCCACGTTGCTCGGCTGTCTTTTTTAGCTCTCTTGCCAATTCTACTCTTATTTCCTCGGGCCTTCCCATTTCTGGACTTTCAATAATGCCGTTGACAACGTGTATCATTTGGTTTAGAATTTTCTCAACAACAGGATTTCGTAAACTATTTTTTTGTAATATTTTAAGTTCTTGGGATTTCCAGTTTTTTTTGTCTTCCTTGGTTATGGAGTTGGAATGATTATAGCCAGCAAGCGCACAAGCTTCGTCATAACGTTTTCCGTCTTCGAGATAAGGATATATTTTCTTTATAGCACGAGCACTCAAACTGCCATAATCTTGCTGAAAAGTAACGTTAACCAACAATCGTGCGTGTTGCTCCTTAAAGCCAAATTTGTTCTGTAATTTCTCAATAAGTGATTTTATCCCAGTTTCTGAAGTATCATCTGTATAGGAATATAGCAAATGCCAAAGTTCGTAGCTAGGCTGTTTAGCAAAACCGTTACCTTGTAAAGTAGGATTAAATTCTAGTATTTCATAAGTTATCCCAACGGTATGAAAAATTGATTTTAAAGCGTCGACCAACTCTAGGCCGTTCATCTCTTTAAATTCAATAGGATGCCCTTCTAAATCAACAATTTTCTCATATATTTTAAGCAAAGCACTTTGCGTTCTGTTGCCTTCTAGTTTTTTGAAATTGACCTTAAAATTTTCGGCCTTTTCCTCTGAATTTTCAAATAACCACTCCAAGAAATCTTTATCTGAAACACTTTCAACACAATTCAATTTTTCAAAAAGATCTTTTTTGGTGTCTTCTTCAATGTGGTACACTTCTAAAGTTTTATCTTTTGCCGAAACCTGAATTGAATTTATATTTTGCCAAATCTTGAAGTGCTGAAATAGAGGTGAAGATTTTGGAATTACTTTTGGACCAATTTCTTTGGTTTTTTTAACTCCATCAATCAAAACTTCTCTTTCAGTACCTTCAAGCTCGCAGATATTTATAAGCCCTTTTTGTGACTTTAGAGGTCGTTGGTAAAATATGGTTATATTTCTAATATCATCTTTTATTTTTTCAGTAAGCTCTGGATAGTGTTTGCTTTGCTCAGTCCAAATGGCATCAAATTCATTCATATAGTCTTGACGGTAGAAAACTTGGTTTTTTAAAGAGGTATTCGGGTTTTCTTTAAGTTGATTGTATAAAAATTGACCAACTGTTAAATTGTCAAAATATAATTCTTTGCTTCTATCGCTAATGGCTCCTAAATAACCACTAGACTGGTTTATTTTATTATTCACTTCGGTCAGCACATAGGCAACTTCTTTCAAGTCCATTTTTTCTGAAATAGCTTTTGCACGCCATTCATATAAACGTAGTTTTTTTTCGGCACCTTTATTTTCAGCTCTTTCTGTGCCTATTGTTTTTTCAAAATATTTACCTGAAGCTTGTTGACCTAAACCTTCTAACGCCTCTTTGTGATGTGGCATCAATGAAGCAGGATAAAATTGTTTTTGAAAATTCCAAATTAGATCAAACTCTGCCTGTAAATCTGAACGATAATAATCAGGCAGCATTCTTTTACCTTCTTTTAATAGCTGAAATGAAAGTTGTCCTGGAGTCAGATTTTCATTTTCCAACCTTTTTGCAATCGCCATTCCATCAATTAATTGCCCTTCCTCTTCATTATTAGCCTTGCGGCTACTTTTATACCCGCGTTTTTTATTAATCATTAAAAGGACACGTGCAAATTCTTCTTTAGTAAGTTTTTGTGAAGTGGCTTTTGCTCTAAAATCATATGTGCTATGGGTAGAATCTTTTGAGTCTTCAGCAAGTTTTGTGGAATCATTGATAAATCCAATTTCATTTAAAATTTTAATTAAGACTTTACGTCTCAATTTATAACGTTGTAGATTTCTACGTGCTCCACGTTTTAACGTACGGTCGGCATTTATAGTAATACTTCTGCCACGTTTAAAGTCATTTTGTTCATCAGTAGATAATGGCACAACTCTTACACCTGCATTAATAATTGAGGATAATTCATCCTCTCTTTCAGCTTCATTAACATAAGCCCACCCAATAGAGGTAGTCCCCAAATCCAATCCTAAAATTCGTTTCATAAATATGATTTTTTTAATAGACCTACAAATTATATAATTTTATTGAAACAAAATTGCGGAAAACCGTAAGTGCACTTAAAAATATTTGTTTATATTTACTTCACAATTCTGAAGCAAATCACAATAAGGATTATTCCGTTGTGAAAACATTCAAGGTGGTACTCTAAAAAGTATCACCTTTTTTTTGTTGAATGTTGCTCGAACATTATTGTTCAAATTTTTTTAGGCTCTGAGCTAAAACATATAGACCGCATTTACTGTAGCTATTGCCAAAGCATTAATGGAACACGCAGACCGATTACTTTCGGAAGATTTAAAAACTCAGAAAACAGATATTTTTTCAGCGAAATAGGACAAACGCTATTCAATCTTTTAGCAGTAAGATTTTTAATTAAATTACAACAAGTATAAAATTGCTACTACGATTTCCTTCAGCGCAATAGAATTGAGAATTTAAAGGAGATAGATTTAAAGGTTAATTAAAACCTGAAGCCTTTCTTATAAGCATTTTGAAAAAATTACTGGATTTGATGTAATTTTATAGGAATGCATGCTACATTTCAACAATGAAAGATTCGTTATTAGATGACTTGAAGGGCGAAAACAATTTTGCTTTTGGAACACTCTATCAAAACCACTTTGATACGGTCAAATATTTCGTTTTAAAAAACAATGGCAGTACAGATGATGCAGATGATGTTTTTCAGGATACCATGCTTGTTTTGGTTGAAAAAATGCGGATGGATAATTTTGTATTAACGGCTTCCATAAAAACCTACATTGTAGCAATAAGTAAGAACATCTGGTTCAAGAAATTGAGAAATGCCGGCCGCGAAATAGCGTTCGAAAATATGCACGAAAGCAATTTTTACGAAGAAATCAATATAGATATCGAACGTGAAAAAACTTATGCGGATAAAATGAAAGGTTATATGTTGAAGATTACTGACCATTGCAGTAGGTTAATCAACGATCTTTTTTACAAAGGCAAGGAGCTTGCCGAAATACAAACCCAATACGGTTATACCACTAGGCATAATGCTGTTAATCAGAAGCATAAGTGCATTAGCCAAATACGAAAAATCAAGGAGCAAGAAGAAAAGCAAAAAAATAATTTATAGCAACGGGTGATATTTTGAAGTTATTGGTATTAATAAGTATAAACCAATAAAAACAAAACAGATGATTTCAAAAATGAAAACCCTTTTATTCGCTTTTTTTGTGGCATTCCTTTTTTCTTTTACCGCACAAGCACAAGATTCCGGCACGTGGATGCTGGATAAAGACCACACTTCTGTCAATTTTTCAATCAATCACTTCTTTTCTGAGGTTAAAGGTAATTTTACCGATTTTGATGGCAGTTTTCAGCTAGATCCCCAAAACCCGGCTAGTGGAAAAATCAGTTTTACCGTTAAGGTAAAAAGTATTAATACTGAAAATGCAAAAAGAGATTCTCATTTACAATCTCCAGATTTTTTTGATGCTAAAACCTATCCAGAAATAACTTTTGTTTCAACAAAGCTGGAGCCGACTTCAAAAAATGAATTCCTTGCGCATGGAAATCTAACAATGCGGGGTGTGACCAAAAAAGTGTCTTTGCCTTTTAAAATCACAGGAGAAATGGAACACCCTATGATGAAAGATACTATGATTTTAGGATTGCTCCTTAACACTAGCTTAAATAGAACACATTATAATGTAGGCACAGGTAGTTGGTCTACAACAATGGTTGTAGGCGATGAGGTACAAATTAATATCCCAATGGAATTAAATCAAAAAAAATAGAATACTATGAAAGCTAATGTAAGTAAATCAATTGCAGCAGGTATTGTGGGTACAATAGTAATGTCGTTGGTAATTTTAATGGCTCCCTATATGGGGATGCCAAAAATGTCGCCTCCCGCAATGGTAGCTGGAATGTTGGGAATGCCTTTGATAGTGGGCTGGATTATGCACTTTATGATAGGAATTGCATATGCCTTTGTTTATGTGTATCTTTTTGATCCTAAAGTAAAAATTGCAAATACATTATTGTCTGGGTTACTTTTTGGCTTTTTGGCATTTGTCTTTGCTAAAATTATGATGACAATTATGGGCATGGCGCCAGGCGAAGGGTCTATGGTAATGTTATTAATGGCAACATTAATTGGTCACCTTGTATTTGGACTGGGAGTGGCGTTTACAGCTCGAAAATAATTAATTATAACTACGAAACAAAATTGTCAAAAGTTCAGTTGATTCATAATAACTTTGAATGCTTTTGACAGTTTTGTTTTCAAAAACAACATATTATGCAAAAACCAGATTTTTCAAAACTAAAAGCACTTTATATTAACTGTACCTTAAAGCAATCTCCGCAAATGAGCCATACACAAGGATTGATGGACGTTTCGCAAAATATTCTGGAAGCCGAAGGGGTTTCTTTTGAAAACATTCGCCTTGTGGATCATCCCGTTGCCTACGGCGTATATCCAGATATGACAGAGCATGGCGCGAAAGAAGATGCATGGCCAGAGATATGGAAAAAAGTGGACGCAGCAGATATTCTAATTGTAGGCACTCCAATTTGGTTGGGAGAAAAATCATCTGTTGCTACAAAATTAATTGAACGGCTTTACGCAATGAGTAGTTTGCAAAATGAAAAGGGGCAATATTATTTTTACGGAAAAGTGGGTGGTTGTATTATTACGGGTAATGAAGATGGTATAAAACACTGTGCAATGGGTATTCTCTATGCTTTGCAGCATGTGGGCTACAGTATTCCGCCCCAAGCAGATTGTGGTTGGATTGGGGAAGCTGGTCCCGGACCAAGTTATATGGACAAAGAAAGTGGTGCAAAGCACAATGATTTCACCAATAGGAATACTACCTTTATGACTTATAATTTGCTCCATTTAGCAAATATGATGAAAGCGCAAGGTGGTTATCCCAAATACGGAAACTCCCGAAGAGATTGGGATGACGGTACGCATTGGAGTTTTGAAAATCCAGAATATCGCTAAAACACAAACCTTTATTACAATGAAAAAACTAAACATTCTATTTATTGTTTTATCCCTATCGTTGATTGGCTGTAATTTCGGCACAGATAAGTCCACCAATCCAGAAAGCGGCCCAACAGATCCCGAAGTTGTGGCCGCAGCTGAACAACAATTATTAAAGCCAATAAACGACAGTTTGCCAATAATTGGCCTGTTGATGTACAACGGCGTTTTGACTACAGAAGTTACCGCCACGGCCGATGTTTTTACAAAACATACTGAGGCTGGGAAGCAACTGTTTAATGTAATCACAATCGCTGAAACTTCGGATCCAATTGTAAGTGAGGAAGGTTTAAAAATAGTTCCGGATTACACTTTTGAAAACTGTCCAAAACTGGACGTGCTTTTTGTTCCCAGCGCTTATGATATGTACACCCAAGTTCACAATCCAAAAATTGTAAGCTTTATAAAAGAGCAGAACAAAAACACAAAATATACCGTGAGCAATTGTGCCGGCGCTCATTTAATTGGCGAATCTGGAATTGCAGATGGCAAAAAAATTGTGACTTGGATTGGCGGGGGAGCAGAGCTTCAAAAGTTATATCCCAATCTGAAAGTGCAAAATGATAGTGTTGTGAGATATATGGAAGACGGCAAGTTTATTTCTTCCAACGGAAATTTAATCAGCTATGTTTCCGCATTGAACGTATTGAAAAAGATGGCAGGGCAGGAGCAGGTTGATTTTGTGGAGTCGTATATCTATTTGAAACAATTGCAAGATTGGAAGCAATAAAAAGTTGCAGTAGCCTGTCTTAGTTACTATTACTTAAACACAAAAAGAAGGATTATGAAAACATCTAACCTATTGTTTGCAGTGCTATTTTATTTTATTCTTGTAAGTGCATTAGCGCAAGAAAAGGATATAAAAGCAAGCACATCCCAAGAAACAGAAAATACTAGCAACATTGAAAACTTGTTGAATTCCAAAACCTTTGAGTTTGTTGCCAACACAGCATTTCCCATAAGTGGAACCCCAAAAAATTTAGTGGGAAGTGGTTATTCCGTAACCTTTTCCCCAGAGAAAATTGTCAGTAACCTCCCTTTTTACGGAAGAGCTTATGGTGGAATGGCTTTGGGTCGTGACAAAGGGATGCGTTTTCAAGGAAAACCTAAAAACTTTACTATTGAAAAAAATAAGGAATACAAAGTAAACACTACTGTAAATGATGAAGGGAATACGTATTTAATAGCATTGTCAGTAAATGATTCAGGGTATGCTTCACTTACTATAAGCAGTAATGACCGTGGTACTATCAGTTATCAAGGAGAAGTTAAGTAGTTAATCGCAATAGGTGGTTTTAGTTTTGATTTGACCCCCAACATTAATCCAGAGTAATACTCAACCCGATTGGGTTGAAGGTTCAATACTTTGCATACAATTTCAAGAAACAACCGAAGTAATATATCATACCAAAGAAAATTTTACCTTTAAGGAAGATTAGGTAACTCTTGTTGAAAATAAATGGAACTTATATCGCTTATTGTCAATCTTTTAAATACGTTAAAAACAAAATAATTATAAAAGATAACCCTCAATAGGATAAGATAATTTTTATTATCTTTACGGCCTATCCCCATTACACCCTTTTTTAAAAAAGGGTGTAATGGGGATTTTTATTAGACCCTAAGAACGCTAATCAAATAAATTTTTAATTTTTTCAATATGAAAAATTTTAAACTGGAAATAAAATTAATTGATCATGAAAACTAAAAGCAAATTTGTATTTATAATTGGACTGATTGTCTTTTTCGGTTTCTCAAATTTAACAGCACAAACTACTAGTGTATATGTGATTGCCCATCCCGATGATTGGCAACTATTCATGAACCCAAATGCATACCACAGTGTTAAAGGTGCCAACGAAAAAGTTATTTTCCTGCATGTAACTGCTGGAGATGGTGGTGGAGGTTCAAGCAGTAGTTATTATCTGGCAAGGGAAGAGGGAAGTTTAAGAGCCATACGGTTTATGTCCAATACCTTTACCAATGTAGGTGCTCTTGGCAATAACATGAACCAAACCACTGTAACGGTAAACGGGCACCAGCTTTTAAAATTTTCATACCGAAATGCAGTAGCCTATTTTTTAAGATTACCTGATGGAGATTACAGTGGAAATGGTTATCCTTTGAATAACAATAAAAGCTTGCAAAAATTATATAATGGTTCCATAGCAAGCATTTCGGCAATTGATGGAACCGCTACATATAGTTCTTTAGCCAATTTGGAGGCCACACTTCAAGCAATAGTTACTTCTGAAATGATTCCCTCCTCCAATGTTACATTCAACGTGGCGGATGATGATTTGGGTATAAACCCAGACGACCATTCTGACCATATTTATGCTTCGCTAATTATGCAAGATGTTGCCAACAATATTGGAGGAGTTGCTTTAAATTTATATACAGAGTATTTCACTGCTTCCAAAGCTCAAAATGTATTTAACGATGATTATTTGGTGAGTGCTGGTACTTGGGCAGCAACAGCTTCTGGTCTTTCTGACAGCTCCTATTATAGTTCTTGGGATAATACTCACAATGTTTGGTTAGGGAAACAATATTTCAGAACAGTTCCCGCAAATAACAACCCTGTCGCTACGGTGGTTGCTCTTGATGCTAGTGCAGGAGAGAATCCATTGGATTTGGGTACCTTTTCTGTAAATTTAAATTCGGTAAATACTGGCAGTCCGATTACAATAAATTATACAATAAGTGGGTCTGCAACACCTGGATCTGATTATACTTCACTTTCGGGAACGGTGACTATACCCAATGGGCAGCAAAGCGAAACTATTACGGTTACTCCAACTGACGACACGGAGGTGGAACCATCTGAAACCGTCATCATCACATTGTCGGAGGGTACTGGTTATAATATAATTGCCCCTGTAACTGCAACGGTTAACATTTCCAGTGACGATGTTATTCCTCCTGGAACAAACCTTGCGCTTTTAAAACCAACAACAGTATCTAACGGAGCTTCTACAAAGGATAGGGCTGTTGATGGCATCTATAACAGAAACAACTATTGGCAGGGGATTCCATATCCACAATGGTGGCAAGTGGATCTTGGAAACAATTTTGACATTAGCAAAATAGTATTGACAACATATTATGGCAATAATCGCTATTATCAATATGACATCCAGGCCTCTACAGATGGAAGCAATTGGACAACTGTAGTTGATTTTAACGCAAATACGACCCCTGCGACGAGTCAAGGAAATACTTTCAACCTCAGTAATCCGAAAGCCCGTTATTTAAGGGTAAATATGAATTATAATTCAGCGAACCAAGGGGTTCATATCATGGAATTTGAAGCTTATGGAACCATGTCGGGTAATAATCCTCAAGTAATAATAAATGCAACAGATGCATCTGCTGCCGAGAATCCGTTGGATAGCGGAACCTTTACGGTAAGCCTCGGTGCAATAAATAACAACGGTCCACTTACGGTTAATTACACCGTTGGAGGCACAGCTACTCCAGGTTCCGATTATACCGCACTTTCGGGGTCGATAACTATCCCCAATGGGCAGCAGAGTGGGAGCTTAACAATAATCCCTATTGATGATACAGAGATAGAACCGTTAGAAACGGTAGTGCTTACACTTTCCTCGGGTACTGGTTATACGGTGGGTTCACCTTCGAATGCCACAGTAAATATTATAAGTAACGACAATCCACCGCCTGTTGGAAATATTGCTTTAAACAAAACAACAACCTCATCCAGTGGTACCGAAAGACCGAGTTCAAAAGCGGTTGATGGTATCTATACAATAGATAATTGGTGGGGAGCCAGTCCTTTCTCTCAGTGGTGGAGTGTAGATTTGGGAGCTGAATACGATCTTAGCAAATTAGTGGTTTTTACGTATTATGATGGTGTAAGATATTATCAATACGATATTCAAGGTTCAGTGAATGGGACAAATTGGACAACTTTGGCCGATTACAATGCAAACACAACTCCGGCAACTAGCCAAGGGAATACCTTTAATCTTAGCAACCCTACAGCACGCTATATACGGATAAATATGAATTATAATTCATTCAACGTTGGAGTGCATATCATTGAATTTGAAGCCTATGGTGCGCTGACCGGAAGTTTTGGAAGAAACTTTCCCGATCAAACAAGTTCATCAGAAAAAATATCAAATGAAAACTCGGAAAAGTATTCTTTATCGGTTTATCCCAATCCAAGCAAGTATGGAAATCCCATAAAAGTAGGCCTTCAGCTACCAAAAGATCAGCGCGCTTCAGTAGAAATCTTTGATGTCAATGGAAAAAAAATCGCAAACAAAGACTTCGACCTTAAAAAAGGGTTTAACGAAGTTGAAATACCTACTAACTATTTTTCAGTGGGAATGCTCATTGTTAAAGTGGATATTCAAGGCGAGATAATAACCAAAAAGATTTTCCTCGAATAAGTTGAAGTTGGTGCTTTTTCTATTTCAATACCCGCTGGCAATTCAGGTTATGTAATGCTTGTAATAAGAAGTAATAATCACGGGAATATTTTTTATACGGGGAAGGTTTTCGCAGTACTGAATAATTAACCGGAAGTAAGGCAGAATAAAGGATTATCGAGCAATTCTAAACTGCTCGATGCCTCAACTTTTTAAAGCACCAATTCCCCAAAAAGCCTTTCCAGAGTAGCATCCAAATCATTGCTAAACCCATTGTGCGGGCGTGAGGTTTGAAGCGAAGAACTGCGTTGTGCTGTAAGCCATCGAAACCTATCAGGGAATTCCCATTGTGCCACAGGGCCTCCTTCCTTTGATCCTGAGCAGATTTTTTCGAAAGCGTTGAGGTTCTTCTCAAAATCCTCTACTTCCAGTTCACAGGAAAAAAGTTTTAGTTTTTCGGTGTCAATGCGATATTTACAATTTAGGTATTTGGCACCTTTACTGAAAAGAATGATACCCACATTCAGGAATTCCTCGCGTTCTACACGGGGCACCAAACGTATTACCGCATATTCATACAAGTGTTTCCCGGGCATCCTGAATTTGTTTTACAAAGTTGTTAGCATTGTTTCTTCTAAGTACTAAAAACTGATAGTACACTTCTCTAATTTCTGCGGCATTCATTTCTGCGCCTTCCCAATTTAACCAATCTAAAGGGATGAGGTTTGTTATTTCCTGTAGTTTTTCATCGGGAAGCAGTGCTATCATTTCACTATGTATTTCTTCGACCGTGGTAGCCTGAGACAAAAGAACGTGATCTTTTATATAAGGAAACGGACTTACAGCTGCTTTTTCCCAGTCGCCCCAAGCATGTTGAAAATAAAAAGTAGCACCGTGATCAATCAGCCAAAGTTCCTTATGCCAAATGAGCATATTGGTGTTTTTTACCGTTCGGTCTATATTGGTTATAAAGGCATCTAGCCACACAATTTTAGAAGCCAAATTTTCATCCACAGTTATTACGACGGGATCAAAGGTTAAGGCGCCCGAGAGAAAGTGCAAAGCCAAGTTGAGTCCTTGGCTGCCCTTTAATAAATCTTGAATTTCCTCGTCGCCTTCGCTGCGTCCAAAGGCTTCATCGAGCTTAGCGAAAACTAGCTCGGGTACTCTCAGGCCTAATGTTCGAGCAATTTCACCGCCCAACAATTCTGCAATCAAGGCTTTTACACCATGGCCTGCGCCGCGAAATTTTAGCACGTATTTAAAATCGTCGTCCGCTTCGGCCAAAGCAGGTAAAGAACCTCCTTCTCTTAGCGGAGTTATATAACGCGTAACGTTTACGGTGCGGAGTTCTATTTTGTTAGTTGCCATTGCTTGCAAAATTAGGGTTATTTGTGAATATGGAACTAGAATTCTGTGGAGATGTTTTTGTTCGTGCTAAAAATAGATTCCAGTTATTTTTGAAAGTTTAAATTCGTATTTTGCTAAAATGTGAAACATTAAACCGAAAGTTATTGGATTTAACCATTGAAAACATTTTACTTGTTGGTTCGTTATTGCTTTTTATAAGTATTATAGCGGGTAAAACTTCTTATAAATTTGGTGTTCCCACCTTAGTTCTTTTCTTGGGAATTGGGATGCTAGCGGGTGAGGATGGCATTGGTGGCATCAGCTTTGATGATCCGCAACTCGCACAATTGATAGGCATAATTTCATTAAATTTCATTCTTTTTTCAGGGGGTCTTGATACCGACTGGAAAGCTGTAAAGCCTATAGTGAAAGAAGGTTTTGTGCTTTCAACTCTTGGGGTTTTATTGACAGCTGTTGGCCTGGGAACTTTTGTTTATTACGTAACAGATTTCACCATTTATGAAAGTTTGCTCTTGGGAAGTATAGTTTCCTCAACAGATGCGGCTGCCGTATTTTCCATTTTACGATCTAAAAACCTAGCGCTCCGTGCTAACTTGCGTCCCACCCTCGAGATGGAAAGTGGGAGTAACGACCCTATGGCCTATGTGTTGACCATTGCTTTTCTGGGTTTGGTAATCAATCAGGATAAAGGATTGGCCTCCATGATTCCGTTGTTTTTTCAACAAATGATTATTGGAACCATAGCTGGATTTGGTTTTGGAAAGTTAAGCAAGATTATAATCAATAAAATCAACCTAGATTTTGAAGGCTTATATCCAGTGCTTGTAATTGCATTGATGTTTATTACTTTTTCCGTAACCGATTTTGTGGGAGGTAACGGCTTTTTAGCTATTTATATTTGTGCTGTCTTCTTGGGGAACCAATACTTAATCCATAAGAAAACCATTCTTAAAATGTATGATGGCTTGGCGTGGTTGATGCAGATTGTGCTTTTCTTAACCTTGGGTCTTTTAGTGTTTCCATCACAGATTGTTCCCGTAATTGGCATCGGACTTATAATATCTTTGTTTTTAATTTTTGTGGCGCGTCCTGCGGCGGTTTTTATAAGTTTGATTCCCTTTAAAATGAAATTGCGAAGACGGTTTTATATTTCTTGGGTTGGATTACGCGGAGCCGTGCCAATTGTATTCGCAACCTACCCTTTATTAGCTGGCATTGACAAGGCCAATATGATGTTTAATATTGTGTTTTTCATTTCACTCACCTCTATTTTGATTCAAGGAACGACCCTTTCAGTAGTTGCAAAATGGTTAAAGGTGAGTATTCCCAGCGAGGAGAAAAAAATAACTCCCTCAGAAAAATTCCTTGAGGAACATCCCAAAACAGAAATGCGGGAGATAGGTATTGCAAATGGAAACAAGGTGGTGGGTAAAAAAATTGTGGATATTGAATTCCCCAAAACCGCAATTATCGCAATGATAAAAAGGGATGAAAAATACATTACCCCCAACGGTGGTACTGTAATTATGGAAGATGATGTGCTCATTGTTCTTTCTGAAAATAAAAAGGGTATCAAAAAGGTTTTCAAAGCTTTAAACATTCAAGAATTTTCAGCTGCTTAAATTTGAATAACGGGTTTTAGAAATACTTTTGGCGTCGTATTTTTTTATTTCTTGGGCAGCAAGTAATTCTATTTTAGAATATTTCAAACTGAAATGAGGGAGAATTTTGTTTTCAAATTCATTTAAAAAAGACGGATAACTCACAACAAGTTTTTTTCCGGAGCGAGCTTTTTCAGCACCATTTTTATGTGCTTCAACCATGGCTGAAAGATAATCTTCAAAAGATTCGGTCTGTACATTTTCGCCCAAAAAGTATTTCTGAAGTATAGGTGTTGGATGGTAAAACCATTCCACAAAACCAAGACCAGATTTTGAAAGACTTTGAACAACTTCCTCAGTTTTTCTGTCTATGAATATCCACGGTACTTCTGGATATGCTTTTTGAAAAAGATTGATAAAAAACACATTCCACGAACTAAGTTTGAAAATTAGCTGCTCTGCCTCGCCCAATGACTGTAAATAAGCGTCAATTATGGTTTTGAGGCTTTTTAACAGCATTGTTTCCTCGAGATTATAGAACACTTTAGAAATTAAGAGCCCGTTGATGGCTTCTGTTTCGGAAACTATGCGTGTCTTTTTTGAAGCACCAAGCATGTTTGCCAGCAGGGTGGAACCGCAGTGGGAAGTATGGAAAATAAAGCCTTTTAGTTTTAATGATCCTACATTAACTGAATTTGATTCAGCGCTTAAGTCAATTTTTTTTCGGTTAGAATTCATTGAGCGAACCAAAGGAACAGCATCATTAAAAAAAGGATAATCAAAAACTTTCGACGGTAATTTTTCGGTGATAACAATGGGCTTTTCACTTACTTGCGTATAAATGGGGAAATAAAGTTTTTTCAAATTGAAATATTTAAAATAATAGGGTATGAAGCTACAAAATGTGATTTAAAAGGAGCAAAATATTAAAAGGAGAATTACTATTTTTCCTTTAACTTTGAAAATAATGAATACCATTTACACAACTAATTGAACTATTGTGGTTATGGGTAAGCAAATATTAAGATGTTTTCTATTCATTAGTTTTATAAAATGTCTTTTCTCAAAATATTATATACAGGTGAATATCACATTATAAAAAACTTTTATAAAATATCACAAATCACAACCTTATTATTGCTTATTGGAATATTTGTGGCCTGTGAAGAACCCAAGGGTATTAGCTCCTATCAATCTAATCATTGGGAAGACCATTATGTTGATCCTGAAATTTCGGGGCAGAAAGGGGATTCGCTCCAAAAAGGGAAGACCTATTTGAGCATCTACTCGCACATTTACAGTTTTTCGTTGGAAAAATCGCAGAGCTTAACCGCTATGGTTAGTCTTCGGAATGTGAGCGATACGGACACTATCTACATTTCAAAAGCAGATTATTACGATACTGAAGGACTATTAATACGCCATTATTTCAAAAAACCTATCTATTTAAAACCTTTGGAAACTGTGGAGATAGTGATTGACGAAATAGACAACCACGGCGGCAGTGGCGCCAATTTTATTTTTGAATGGACTACAAAATACACAACTCCCGAACCGCTTTTTGAGGCAATTATGACTTCGCTTCGTGGTTCGCAGGGATTGAGTTTTACTACCATTGGAAGAAGAATTGATTGAAACTTGAAATACGAAGTCCGAGCGACGAACGACGAGCGACGAGCGAAATTTGAAATACGAAATACGAAATACGAGCGAAGAGCGAAGAGGTAAATTTAAAATACGAAATGCTAGCGACGAGCTACGAAATAAAAGCGAGGGACGAAGTGCTAGGTTTTGAAATTCCAAATTCCGAATGAATTCATCCCGAATTAACGAATCAGAAATTCCAATTGTTTTCGTTATTTTTGAAGAAAAAGCTAAGTAGATGAAAATAGTAATTTCCCCAGCCAAAACGCTAGATCTTGAATCCAAACTCCCCACCACCCGCGCTACGCAACCCAAATTTTTGGAAGCTGCTGAAATGATAAATAGCAAGTTGGAGCGCAAAAGCAAAAAAGCAATTGGCAAGCTGATGTATATCAGCGATAAACTGGCGGAGCTCAATTACCAACGATATAAAGAATTTAATACTCCTTTCACAAAAGAAAATGCCCGCCCTGCGGTTTACGCTTTTGCAGGTGACGTTTATACGGGTTTGGATGCATACACCATCCCTTCAGAAAAGCTTGATCTGTTACAAAATTCACTCCGCATACTTTCTGGAATGTACGGTTTGTTGCGCCCTTTGGATTTAATGCAGCCTTATCGTTTGGAAATGGGAACGAAACTTCCCGTAAACCATAAAAAAGATTTGTATTCCTTTTGGAAAAATACACTTACAGAAACCTTAAACGAAGAGTTGGAAGATGATGAACTTTTCTTAAATCTTGCAAGTGTAGAATATTTTAACGCTATAGACGAAAAGAAACTTAAGGTGCCTGTAATTTCTCCTGTTTTTAAAGATTTCAAAAACGGGGAATTGAAGATAATCTCTTTCTTCGCAAAAAAAGCGCGCGGTAGTATGGTGCGTTTTGTTATCGATAAAAATGTAACGACCTTGGATGAATTAAAGGGGTTTGATTATGATGGTTATGGCTATAGTGAAGAATATACAGAGAAGGAGAATGAGCCTGTTTTTATACGGTAAGCTCAAAGCTGAAAGTTTCAAGTTTCAAGTTGGGTTTAATCGACAATCATAAATCTAAAATCGTTAATCAATTTGTTCCACCACATTCACCCATACCCACCTTTCATTCCAGAATCTGCCACTAAACTGATTGTTGGTACCTTGCCGCCGCCGCGTTTCACAACTGGCGAGTTGAAGGAAGGTGATGTAGATTTCTGTTATGGAAGTCGCGACGGACAGTTGTGGCCCATTTTAGACATGATATTCGGCTTAGATTTAAAATTTGAAACCACTGCTGAGGCAATTGAACAACGCGAGCACTTCCTTATAAAAAGAGGTATTGGCATTTGCGATATGGTTGCATCTGCAAGACGTGAAAAAGTGGATGCTTCAGATATTGGGATGCTTGAAGTAGAGCTGCGAGATTTGGTTGCCGTGCTTCAGCAAAATCATAAAATAGATACGCTGCTTTTTACAGGTGGAAACAGTAAAAATGGTCCAGAATATTTCTTCCGAAGAAAACTGAAAGAATACAATATTTCGTTGAAATTGGTTTCAAACAAAGTGCCCCGAATTCATACACTTCAACTGCCAGATAACGGTCGAATTGTTAAAACCGTTTCCTTGATTGCCCCTTCGGGAGCAGCAAATAGAGCTGTAGGCACCCTTTTGGATTACAAAAAAATGAAGGACAAATTTCCCGAAAAAACAACTATCGATTTTCGGGTAGCCCAATACCGTCCTTTTTTCTAAACTTACGATTTAAAGTTAAAAATCTGTAGTGGCCCATTATTGCTAACAACTATAAACATTTCGTTACCGTTAATCTTGATAGATTTCATGTTCTTTGAATCGCTGGCTATAAATGGAACATATTCTCTGGAATAGTTAAAACTGCCTTTGCCATCACCCAACAATACATAACCGTAATTGCTGTCATAACGAATGGTTTCCACTTCGGCATCATAAATGGCGCCAACACCCATAATATCCATATTTCCATCGTTGTTGAAATCGCGGGAAATAAAAGAAAGGGTAGGACCCAACTGTGCTTCGTTTGGTAATCTTTTCACTTTAAACTTTCCGCCACCCAAGTTTTCTGCGTACATACTTTCAAAATCATGGCAAGTTAGTTTAAAAGCGTCTTTAAGCTCTTCTTCGCCGTAAATACCGTTCATATCCAATGTTGAAAATTCCTTATAGCTTTTTATCTTATCGAGCAAGAATGGGTTTTGTTGGCTGCTACATTCTTTTCCACGCACTGGGACAAGTCTTCCGTCGTTGATTTTGCTCATCGCTACATCAAAGCTGCCGTTATTGTCAAAATCTTTGGCATAAATAAACAGCGGTTTTTCTTCGGAAGGATGAAATTTATTGTTCCCACCAATGTTTCCAAAAACATAATCTTCATCGCCGTCACCATCAAAATCTGCGGCACTGACTGTAAACCACCAACCTTCGGTGTTTTCAAGTCCTGTTGTATTTTCGTTTTTGGTGAAACTTCCTTTATTGTTGGTGAAAATGGTTGGAGCCATCCACTCTCCGGTTACCAAAAGGTCAAGGTCTTTATCGTTGTCATAATCTGTAAAGACAGCTTCGGAAACCATTCCTATTTCTTTAAGTGAAGGGTTTTCTCCAGTTGCATCTTTAAATATTCCGTTTTCGTTTTTAAGAAGATAGGAGCGTGGGGAAAGCGGGTATTTTTTTGGAACTACATTTCCGCCAACAAATAAATCTAGGTCGCCATCAGCGTCATAATCTGCAGCCACAACACTTTTTCCAGAAACCAACATGGTTGGTAAAGCTTGTTTTTTGTAGGTAAAATTGCCTTTGCCATCATTCATAAACAGTCTGTCCTGTAAAAGCGGGCTATTTTCATCCAGTTCATAGCCAGCGCTTGCCACATAAAGGTCTTGGTCGCCATCGCCATCAGCATCAAAAAAGAGTGCATTTGCATCTTCATATTTTGCATTGTTTTTCCAAAGCGCTTCGTTTGTTTTTGTGAAATTTCCATCTGCTTTTTGAATGTATAAAGCGGCTTCGGCTCCTGCGGCATTACCTGCAAAAAAGTCGTCTAGTCCATCCCCATTAACGTCGGCCACGGCAAGACCACTGCCTTTAGTGGATTGTTTTTGGGGAATGAGAAGTTGAAGTGAAAAATCGTCAAAATCGTTCTCTTTCTGCATATAGTCAATTCCTATACTTGCAGGATCTATACTTGATTTTTTGGAAACGGGATTTTGATAAGTAACTGCTCCCACAACTGCGGTGTTATAATCCACATTATACATTTTGTTGCTTTTAGGGTTGTTCAGTTTTGAAATTTTTCCATCGGGCCATTGCACGACCACTTCGTCCACTTTATCGTTCTTGCCTAGTCCAAAATGAAGTATATCTGTCACAGAAGATTCAAAACCACGGGCAAGATACAACTGCTGAAATTGAATAGTATCTGCCTTTTTCACATAGACTTTCGCTCCAATTCCCAAGGAATTATTGCTTGGACCTTTCAGTTTTACTTGAAGATAATTGTTGTTGGCATTGTTTCGGTAAAGCCCTACCTCGTCGTCTATGTTGTTTATTATAAGATCCAAATCACCGTCATTGTCAAGGTCGGCATAAGCTGCTCCGTTTGAAAAAGTTGGGTCTTCCATTCCCCATTCCTTCATCCTTTTAGAAAAAGTAAGGTCGCCATTGTTTTTGTAGATATAATTGTTCAGTTTCTGAGAGGGCAGCATTTTTTGCACTTCTTCCAACGTCATCTGTTCATTGTTGGCTATTTTTTTCTTCATCTCCGTTCTGAAATCTTGGTTGGTGTAATCCTTGATAACTCCGTTTGTAATAAAGATATCCTTCATTCCATCATTGTCAAAATCGGCGATAAGTGGTGCCCAGCTCCAGTCGCTTTTTGCTACGCCGCTTAGGAGTGCAGTTTCGTTGAATTTTCCATTGCCTTTGTTATAATGTAGCATGTTGGTCATATAAGGATGGTTGTAACCAATAGCAACCATTTTGTAGAAATTTTCTGTATTCATGGATGCCATATTCTGCTTGCTGCGCTGATAGCTTTCAGCAGTCATATCAACAGTTATAAGGTCTGGAAGAAGATCGTTGTTTAGGTCTGCATAATCAGATCCCATACTATAGAACGATATATGGTCTATGCGACTGTTTATTTCGTTTTTGAAGGTGCCGTTTTTTTGGTTTATGTACAATTGGTCTGGCTCTAGAAAATCGTTGGAAACATAAATATCGTCCCAGCCATCGTCATTAAAATCACCCACGGCCGCAGCCAAGCCCCAAGCTTTGTTGTATAGCCTAGCTTCGCCAGTTACTTTTGTGAAAGTAGTGCCGTCATTTCTGTACAATTGGTCACTGGTAATCTCTTCAATTTGGTTTTGTATTTCGGCACTTATGGTAGTGTTGTTTTTGAAATCGTAGCGGTAATTAACTATGTAAATATCCAGATCGCCATCTTTGTCATAGTCTAACTGGTACGCTTGTGTAGAGTAGCCAGGATCGTCCAGACCCCATTTTTTAGCTTCTTCTTTAAAAGTACCGTCCTTTTGGTTAACGAATAGCAGATTTCTTCTGCCGTTATCGTCCTTTACTGAGCCTGCTTTGCAAACATAAATATCCAGCCAGCCATCGTTATTGATGTCCAGCATACTAGCCCCGGTTGAAAAACCTTTGTAGTCTTCTGCTTTTGAAGGTGTTGTAATATCTTCAAAAACGAAATTACCTTTGTTTTTATATAATTTATTGGGTCCCATGGTGGAAATAAAATAAAGATCCTGCAGTCCATCATTGTCAATATCGCCCACGGCCACGCCACCGCCAACATAGATATATGTATAATTTAAAAAGTTGAAATCTACATCTTCTTTTATCTTGTTCGTGAAATTTAATTGCGAAGTTTCAGAAGTGATTTTTGAATACAATGTAGTCGCATTGTCGGTAAATTCTGCATCACTTTCCTTTTTTGAAGTTTGTGAGCAAGAAAATAAAAACAGCGATAAAACAAAGGTTAGGAATTGTTTTTTCATAGTAAATGGGGTTAACTGCCTTTTATACAGATATTTAAAAATACAAATTTATTTTTTTCCTTGGTTAGTTGTAAATAATCCTTAAATGTATAAAATTTTAGTTCAGGGAATTATTTGTCATTTAGGATAAATTAAGGTATTTTTAACGACATTTTAACTATTAATTTTAAATTATCAATTTTATGAAAAAAATTACCTTTTTAATCTTAACGTTTTTCATTTGTGCAGTTGGGCTCGCCCAACCCGCAAATGATTTATGTGCGAACGCCATAGCCATTACGGGCGATGGCGTTATTAATGCCACTACCGTTGGCGCTACCGTTGATGCCGTTCCTGCCTGTATTACTGGAAGTGTGGCTCCTGGGGTTTGGTACACTCTTACCGATGCTTCTGGTGTACCAGGATCTTCAGTTACATTAAGTTTGTGTGGTAGTGCATATGATACAAAAATTGCTGTGTTCTCAGGAACCTGTGGCGCATTTGGATGCATTGCCTACAACGACGATTTTTGTGGCCTTCAGAGCCAAGCTACTTTTACAAGTGATGGTTCTTCAACGTATCATGTTCTTGTCTATGGTTTTGGTTCCGGCACAGGAGCATTTACCCTTACTACTACAGGATTTCCAGTGGCTCCACCTCCAGTTGGCGATATCAGCGAATGTGCTGTAGGCCTTCCTTTGCCTATAGACCCACCAGCATCTGTAACTTCTACTTTGACCGTTACTGAAACAGGTGTAATTGGTGTCGCTAATGGCGATTATCATTTTGATGATGTAATCCTGAACGCTGCAAGTGGATGGGCTAGTGACCTAGAAATTGTCTTGATAGCTCCATCAAGTGCATCATTGGTGCTTAGTTCGGGTAACGGAGGTATAGGAGGTTTGACCCCTGCCCAGACCCTAACTTTTAAAGATAGCTCAACAAATGATATTACTGCTTGGACGAGTGCACCCACATTACCTGATTATCAAGCAGAAGGTGGTTTATTAAATACTTTTTTTGCTGGGGAACCAGTTAATGGAACTTGGACTTTAAGCATCGTGGACAATGGTCCTTTCGGTGATGGCGGATCTTTAAACTCTTTCTGTATTAATATGTCTTTGATAACCGTAGTTGGCAATCCACCAACTATCGCTTGTCCAGCAGACATTACAATAAACAATGCCGTAGGTACCTGTGGTGCGGTAGCAAACTTTGCCGGTGTTGCCTTTGATGTTGAAGACGGGAACATCTCCTCTTCTATCGTGGCCACTCCTGCAAGCGGAAGCACTTTCGCTGTTGGTGTTACTAACGTAATACTTTCAGTTACCGATAGTGATGGAAATACCTCTACCTGTAACTTTAATGTTACTGTATTGGACAACGAACTTCCAGTTGCTGTTTGCCAAGATATAACAGTGGACCTTGATCCTGTAACAGGAATGGCTACTATTACTGCTGCCGATGTTGACAATGGCTCGAATGACAACTGTGGCATCGCCTCTATGAGCTTGGACGTTTCTTCGTTCGATTGCTCTATGACAGGTGCGAACACTGTAATACTTACAGTTACCGACAACTCAGGCAACTCTTCAACTTGTACCTCTACCGTTACCGTTCAGGACGTTACTGCACCAGAGATATTCTGTGTAGGAGGATTTGGAATCTTTACCGAGTCTGAGGACTTTGAAGGCGCTTCTGTGCCTGCAGGTTGGTCAACAATTGTAGAAGCTGGTGCTGCTGATTGGGAATTTGGTTCAGGAGATATGCCTATAGGTCCTGATTTTCCAACAAACGCCGCAATTTTCAATGATGATGCTGCGGGTAATGGACAGACCAACCTCGTAAGATTGCTATCTCCAGTATATGACCTTACCGGAGCTTCCAACGTAACCGTTGACTATGATGTGGCCTTCCAGGAATTTGGTGACCAAATCTTTACCGTTGAGGTATTTGACGGTGCAGCTTGGCAACAGATTGCTCTTTATGATGCAAACTTGGCCACTATTCAGACTGAATCAATCGATGTTTCTGCTTATGTGAACGCAGCATTCCAAGTACGTTACACTTATGATGACCTTGGCGGATGGGGCTGGGGACCAGGTGTTGACAACTTCTTGTTAAGCTATGAAGCTGCTTCTGGCGGAGGTCTTGATGTTTTCCTTGATGCAAACGGAATGGCTAGTGTAGATCCTAACGATCTTTTAGTAAGTGTTAACGAAGCTTGTGGATACACTGTTACCGCTGGCGGTGTTGGTGGAGGAACCACAGGTTCTTTAAGCACTATGTTTATAGGAACAAATGGTGGTGCCTCAGGTTGGACAGTAATGTACGACGTAACTGTAGGCCCAGCTGATATTGAAGTAACTGAACTAGACATTAATAGCACGAGTACAACGGCGTTTGATTTAGACCTATATGTTCTTACAGGAACTTATGTAGGTAACGAAACCAACGCAGCTGCTTGGGGTGCTGTTGCCGCTACTGGTTCTGGAACCGGTGCTGGTACAGATTTACCTAGTAATGTTGTTCTTGATGCTCC
>NZ_VORT01000007.1 GCF_007997155.1 Aequorivita antarctica
ACGATTGAACCTCCAACTGCCTGGTTGTACCAAACTACTGTCTGGCCTGCGGGTACCGTGGCGGTTGCTGTTAATGTCTGGATTGGGCTTGCCTCACACTGGGTCTGGTTGCCGCCACTTACAGGTGGATTTACGGCCGCAGGCTGGGTAATTACAACTGTTTCAAGCGTATTACAAGTACCATCACTAACCGTTACGTTATAAGTTCCAGCTGTTAGACCAGATTGATCTTGCGCACTGGGATTTAAACCACTTCCGTTGCTAGTTGTCCATAAATAAGTATAGGAAGATGATCCACCTGTAACAGTCAAATCAATCGATCCATTATTTCCGCCAAAACAAGTTACGTTTTGCTTTGTATAATTTGAATCTAAATCTGTATTAGTTAATGTTAGTTGTCTTGAAGGAGAAGTACATCCTAAAGCTGAGTTATAATAAAAAGCATACCAAACCCCTGGGGTAGTAACTGTTGGATTAGGGGCTAAATGATCAGATTGAATCGTTATATCAGGATTAGTAGTCCATAATAATTGTGCTCCCGGTGGAGTTGTTGATGTAACAAAGGTATTAAGCGCAACCTGTGTTGGCTGACAATATTGCATTGAAGTTGGAGATACTGTTGGAGAGTTTGCATAGCCCTCAACGGATAATCTTAGTCCATCAACCAAAACCACCGATCTTCCTGGGTTTCCAGTTTTATAAAAAACTTCAACAGTTGTTGCACTATTCCCTGATCTAAAAGTAATGCATCTATTTTCCCAGTATGGGTTTATTTTAGTCCATCCGCCAGGATTTTGATTCCCACCATTGCCGCTTGTGGCAAAAGATAATCTAGATGGAAAATCACTAGTTGTATGTTGGACAAGATTGTTTTCATTATAAGTAAGTGGATCGCTAATTTGAACAGCACCATTTCTTACACCAAAATCCAAATTTGGATCATATTCAATTATTGAACCACCTTGATTGTTGTTCTGGTTTACCGTGTTATAACGTGGTATTACTGCAATCTCAAAACATACTGTATATACTGTATTTGGTACAACGGTTAAAGTTTGGCTTATTGCCTCATTTTGATATGAAAATATAGCAAACCCGCCTCCGTCAAATGTAGATGGTTGTATAATTCCAGGATATTGCGTATTAGAGTTTGAATTTGAATAAGACACGTACTGTCCTTCAGACCAATCTACTGTACCACTTGTATTCCAACATTTATATGGAGCACCACCATTTGTACTTGCCCAATATTGGCCATTAACACCTCCGACAGCGGTACGAAATGTTCCTGTATTATAAAGATCAGCACGTTCAAAAGAACCGCAAGTAATTAAATTACAAGCTCCAATAATGTTGCCTTTATTACTGTTATTAAAAGCTTCAGCTTTCGACCTAGAACGAAAGGTTGCATTATATGCTTCAGCTTTTTTATCTAGAGCAGCATTGTATTGATCCAAATAATCTTGAGTATAAGGCAATATCACTTCTCCCCCATCCACAGAACTTTTGACCTGAGAATATCCTTGACTACTCAGGCAAGCTATTAAAATGAGACCTATTAAAAACCTCTTATCAGAAGTAAATAATTTAGTAATTATTTTAAACATAAGTTAGAATTTTATTAGTACCGATATTTTTGATAATGCAATAATTGAACATTTCACCTCAATTAATGTCCAAATATACATTGGAAAAAGTGGTAAGAAAATACTAACAAACAACTATTAGTTGAACTGTAAAAAATAGTCGGTAAACGACCTAAATCGAATAAAAAGAAGTGTTTTTTTGTAGGAAAAATGTATACGTGTTAGTACGTATATTCTCTGAATATAAGGGTTTTGAAGAGTCTATAGGTAAGAAAAAAAATAATTTTTTTAAAGTTTGTTCATTTCCATTGGTCAAATTATACCAGGAAATGACGCTTTAATCATATAAATTCTCAAGTATTGATTTATAAACAAAGTGTAGGAAGAAAGACACTTTCAAAATTTATATTAACAAAATAAAGATTCGATAATATTATAGTCAACTACGGTTTAAAACTACACTAACAAACTTTATCTTTGCACCCAATATAGAAAAAACAAATGTCTTTAACAAAAGAAATAAAACGCAGAAGAACTTTTGGAATTATTAGTCACCCCGATGCTGGTAAAACCACTTTAACGGAGAAATTATTGCTCTTCGGGGGAGCAATTCAAGAAGCTGGCGCTGTAAAAAGCAACAAAATTAAGAAAGGTGCTACCAGCGATTTTATGGAAATAGAGCGCCAACGTGGAATTTCCGTTTCCACTTCCGTATTAGCTTTTGAATATGAAGGAATAAAAATCAATATTCTTGATACTCCTGGGCACAAGGATTTTGCCGAAGATACATTCAGAACACTAACAGCGGTTGATAGTGTTATAGTTGTAATTGATGTAGCGAAAGGGGTTGAAGAACAAACCGAAAAATTGGTTGAAGTTTGCCGCATGCGAAACATCCCGATGATTGTTTTCATCAATAAGATGGACCGTGAAGGTAAAGATGCTTTTGAATTGCTTGACGAAATTGAACAGAAACTCAATCTTCGCGTTACGCCATTAAGCTTCCCAATCGGGATGGGCTATGATTTTAAAGGAATCTATAATGTTTGGGAAAAAAACGTAAATCTTTTCAGCGGCGATAGCAGAAAAAACATCGAGGAGACTATTGAAATTGAAGATGTAAGCAGTACTGAACTTGAAAAACTGATTGGGGATAAAGCCGCAAAAACACTTCGCGAGGAACTAGAATTGGTTTATGAAGTCTACCCAGATTTTGATCGTGATGAATATTTGGAAGGAAAACTTCAACCCGTATTTTTCGGTTCTGCTTTAAATAATTTTGGTGTACGGGAATTACTGGATTGCTTTGTTGAAATTGCCCCTACCCCACGCCCAAAGGAAAGCAACACACGTTTGGTGAAGCCGGACGAAAAGGAGTTTTCAGGTTTCGTTTTCAAAATACATGCAAACATGGACCCAAAGCACCGCGACCGTTTGGCTTTTGTAAAAATTGTATCGGGAACTTTTGAACGGAATTCACCTTATTTTCATGTTCGTCACGGAAAAAAACTAAAATTCAGCAGTCCGAACGCTTTCTTTGCCGAAAAGAAACAAATTGTTGATATCTCCTATCCTGGTGATATCGTTGGTCTTCACGACACAGGAAACTTTAAGATTGGAGATACGCTTACAGAAGGTGAAGAAATGCACTACCGAGGAATTCCAAGTTTTTCTCCAGAACACTTTAAATACATCAACAACGCCGACCCAATGAAGAGCAAACAACTTGAAAAGGGAATCGACCAATTGATGGATGAAGGTGTAGCACAACTTTTCACCTTGGAATTAAACGGGCGAAAAGCAATAGGAACTGTTGGTGCGCTTCAGTTTGAAGTAATCCAATACCGTTTGGAACATGAATACGGCGCCATATGTTCTTATGAAAACCTAAATGTTCACAAAGCCTGCTGGGTAGAGCCCAAAGATCCTAAAAGCGAAGAATTTATAGATTTCAAAAGAGTTAAAGCGAAATTTTTAGCGAAAGATAAACGAGGGCAATTGGTATTCTTTGCCGATTCAGCGTTTACGCTTCAAATGACGCAATCAAAATATCCGAACGTGAAACTTCACTTTGTGAGTGAGTTTGAAAAGGATGGAAACATTAAGAAATAAGGTTAAAGTTCGTTTTCAATTCTAAAAATTAAAGCATAAAAAAAGCCCCGAAATTTCGGGGCTTTTTTTTATGCTTCGCCTGTAGGGCCAAAGTTTAAAGGAATGGGCGGTTGCTCATAATCCTTTATTTCGCCGTGGGCATTTTCAAATCGTTTAACGTTGTCACCCAATGCTTTCAGAAATCTTTTTGCGTGTTGTGGCGTCAAGATAATTCTGGACTTCACTTTGCTTTTTGGAATTCCGGGCATAATGGTTACAAAATCCACCACAAATTCAGAAACGGAATGGTTGATAATGGCAAGGTTGCTATAAATGCCCTGTGCCACAGCTTCATCCAATTCAATATTTATCTGTCCTTGTTTGGGTTGTTCTTTTTTTTGATCTGCCATTTTTTAGATGTTAGATTTTAGATTTCTTGTAAAATATTCAATCTAAAATAAAAAGGTGCATTTTTGAAAACGCACCTTTTTTAATATTAATTATAATTTACTTCTTGCTTTACGCGGTTCATTTCCTCAAGCTCTTCTTTAGAACCTACAATTATAGTATCATATCTACGCATACCGGTTCCGGCTGGTATTTTATGTCCTACAATTACGTTCTCTTTCAAGCCTTCTAAGGTATCAACTTTACCGGCAACTGCCGCTTCGTTCAATACTTTGGTAGTTTCCTGGAAGGAAGCTGCAGAGATAAATGATTTGGTCTGTAACGACGCTCTGGTAATACCCTGGAGTACCGGAATTGCCGTTGCAGTAACTACGTCCCGTGCTTCTGCAAGTACTTTATCGTTTCTTCTCAACAAAGAGTTTTCATCACGAAGTGTACGTGGAGAAAGTATTTGCCCTTCTTTCAAGTTTTCAGAATCACCAGCGTTGGTAACAACCTTCATCCCGAAAATTTTATCATTTTCTTCGATGAAATCATCCTTATGAGCCAATTGATCTTCAAGGAAAGTAGTATCTCCCGGATCTTGAATTCTAACTTTACGCATCATTTGGCGAACAACAACTTCAAAGTGCTTGTCATTGATCTTCACCCCTTGCAGACGGTAAACCTCCTGAACTTCGTTCACAAGATATTGCTGCACTGCTGATGGGCCTTTAATACGAAGGATATCTTCTGGAGTGATAGAACCATCAGAAAGTGGCATACCTGCACGAACGTAATCGTTTTCTTGAACTAGTATTTGGTTTGAAAGTTTCACCAAATACTTTTTCACTTCGCCCAATTTGGACTCAACGATAATCTCGCGGTTACCACGTTTAATTTTTCCGAAGGAAATTACACCATCAATCTCACTAACTACTGCTGGATTTGAAGGGTTACGTGCTTCAAAAAGTTCGGTAACACGTGGAAGACCTCCCGTAATATCACCCGCTTTTGCAGATTTACGTGGAATTTTCACAAGAATTTTACCAATCTTAATTTTGTCGCCATCGTCCACCATCAAGTGAGCGCCAACAGGTAAGTTATAGCTACGGATAACTTCGTCTTTCTTCCCTAAAATCTGAAGGGTTGGAATACGTTTTTTATCTCTGGATTCAGAAATTACTTTTTCTTGGAAACCAGTTTGCTCATCAATCTCAACCTGATAGGTTATACCTTGAACAATGTTTTCGTATTTAATTTTTCCAGCAAATTCTGAAATAATTACCCCGTTATATGGATCCCAAGAACATACTACATCACCAGCATTCAGGCTGTCGCCATCTTTCACATACAGTGTGGAACCATAAGGAATATTGTTGGTGCTAAGTGTAATTCCTGTTTTCTTATCAACAAGTTTTAATTCTGAAGTACGAGAAATAACAATATCCAAAGGTTTTCCTTGGTTGTCTTCACCTTTAACGGTTTTAAGATCTTCGATCTCAGCTTTACCGTCAAATCTAACAACCAATTTATTTTCTTCGGAAATGTTACCTGCAATACCTCCCACGTGGAACGTACGAAGTGTAAGCTGAGTACCAGGCTCACCAATAGATTGTGCTGCAACAACACCAACAGCTTCACCACGTTGTACCATTTTATTGGTAGCAAGGTTACGGCCATAGCATTGTGAACAGATTCCTTGTTTTGCCTCACAAGTAAGTGCAGAACGAACTTCCACTCTTTCCAATGGAGAGGCGGCAATTGCATCAGCCACTTCTTCGGTAATATGATCTCCAGAAGCAACAAGCAAATCTTTGGTAAGTGGATTTATAACATCATTAAGCGCAGTACGCCCAACAATTCTATCGCGAAGTGTTTCAACAATCTCTTCGTTTTTCTTTAAAGCCGAAACCTCAATTCCTCGAAGTGTGTAACAATCTTCTATATTGATAATAACATCCTGTGAAACATCCACCAAACGACGTGTTAAGTAACCTGCATCCGCTGTTTTAAGAGCCGTATCCGCAAGACCTTTACGCGCACCGTGGGTAGAGATAAAGTATTCAAGAATTGATAGCCCTTCCTTAAAGTTAGAAAGAATTGGGTTTTCAATAATCTCGCCTCCACCTGAGTTTGATTTTTTTGGTTTCGCCATCAATCCACGCATACCTGTTAACTGACGGATTTGTTCCTTAGAACCCCTCGCACCAGAATCAAGCATCATATACACAGAGTTGAAACCTTGTTGATCTTCACGAATACGCTTCATAGAAAGCTCGGTAAGTTCAGCGTTGGTTGCAGTCCAAATATCAATTACTTGGTTGTAACGTTCGTTGTTGGTAATAAGACCCATGTTATAGCTGTTGATAATACCATCCACTTGTGTGTTAGCACTATCAATCATGCTTTGTTTTTCAGCAGGGATAATAATATCACCAAGACTGAAAGACAATCCACCTTCAAAAGCGAATTTATATCCAAGGGTTTTAATTTCATCAAGGAAAGCTGCAGTAACAGGAACTGAAGTTACTTTCAAAATTCCACCAATAATATCACGAAGTGACTTTTTGGTCAATACTTCGTTGATGTATCCAGCAGCTTCAGGAACTTTCTCGTTAAAGATTACTCTTCCTAAAGTTGTGGTGATGATTTGTTTTACTAATTCTCGCTTATCATTAAAGTCAGTAGTACGTATTCTTATTTCAGCATTCAAGTCTACCATCCCTTCATTGTAGGCAATAATAGCTTCTTCAGCAGAATAAAAAGTAAGTCCTTCCCCTTTCACTTTTACTTCATCAGTAGATTTTCTAAGTTTGGTCATATAGTAAAGACCCAAAACCATATCCTGAGAAGGAACCGCAACCGGCGAACCGTTTGCTGGGTTCAAAATGTTATGTGAAGCAAGCATCAAAAGCTGACATTCCAAAATAGCCTCTGGGCCAAGTGGAAGGTGAACCGCCATCTGGTCACCATCGAAATCCGCGTTAAAGGCGGTACATACCAATGGGTGCAACTGGATTGCTTTTCCTTCAATCAACTTTGGCTGGAAAGCTTGAATACCAAGTCTGTGCAAAGTTGGGGCCCGGTTAAGCATAACTGGGTGACCTTTCAATACATTTTCAAGAATATCCCAAACTACAGGCTCTTTTTTATCTATAATTTTCTTTGCAGATTTTACAGTTTTTACAATACCTCTTTCAATCAATTTACGGATTACGAAAGGTTTGTAAAGTTCGGCTGCCATATCTTTTGGAATACCGCATTCGAACAATTTCAATTCTGGTCCAACGACGATTACCGAACGAGCCGAATAATCCACACGCTTACCAAGCAAGTTTTGACGGAAACGACCTTGTTTACCTTTTAATGAATCTGAAAGGGATTTCAATGGACGGTTGCTATCAGTTTTTACTGCGGAAGATTTACGTGTGTTATCAAACAATGAATCTACTGATTCCTGAAGCATACGTTTTTCGTTACGAAGAATTACTTCTGGAGCTTTAATCTCCATCAATCGCTTCAAACGGTTGTTACGTATAATTACACGACGGTAAAGATCATTTAAATCTGAAGTTGCAAAACGGCCACCATCAAGCGGCACTAATGGACGTAATTCTGGTGGAATAACCGGAACTACTTTCATAATCATCCACTCGGCTTTGTTCTCGCGGTTTTTGTTTGAATCACGAAGTGCTTCTACAACTTGAAGACGTTTAAGTGCTTCTGTTTTACGTTGTTTTGAAGTTTCGTTATTTGCTTTATGACGAAGGTTATAAGATAAAGTATCCAAATCGATTCTTTGTAAAAGATCAATCAAGCACTCTGCTCCCATTTTCGCGATAAATTTATTTGGATCGGTTTCATCCAAATACTGGTTTTCCTGTGGAATTGAATCTAGTATTGCTAGATATTCTTCTTCTGTAAGGAAATCCATTTTCTTCACCTTCTCACCACCTTCATATACTGCAATACCTGGTTGAATTACTACATAACGTTCGTAGTAAATTATCATATCCAGTTTCTTGGAAGGCAACCCCAAAAGGTATCCAATCTTGTTTGGAAGGCTACGGAAGTACCAAATGTGCGCCACGGGAACTACCAAATTGATATGCCCCACACGGTCACGACGTACTTTTTTCTCCGTTACTTCTACACCACAACGGTCACATACAATACCTTTATAGCGGATTCTTTTATATTTACCACAGGCACATTCGTAATCCTTTACCGGACCAAAAATGCGCTCACAGAAAAGACCGTCACGCTCTGGTTTGTGCGTACGGTAGTTTATTGTTTCGGGCTTTAATACTTCACCACGTGATTCCGCCAAAATGGATTCAGGGGAAGCCAAACCAATAGAAATCTTGTCGAATTTCTGTACTGTGTTTTCTTTATTTCTGTTCATCATGTTGAAAAAAAATTAATTTTTTTTTGGGGTACGCAATGTACCCATTGTAGGCGCGCGATTAATCGCGCGCCTACCGGCACCGCCTTTCAGCTATTCTTCTAATCTAATGTCAAGACCCAATCCTTTCAATTCGTGCATAAGTACGTTGAAAGATTCTGGTAATCCTGGTTCTGGCATGGTTTCACCTTTTACGATTGCTTCGTAGGTTTTAGCCCTTCCAATAACATCATCAGATTTAACAGTCAATATTTCTCTAAGTGTGCTGGATGCACCGTATGCTTCCAAGGCCCAAACTTCCATCTCTCCAAAACGCTGACCACCAAATTGTGCTTTACCACCAAGAGGTTGTTGGGTAATAAGTGAGTACGGTCCAATGGAACGTGCGTGCATTTTATCATCTACCATGTGGCCCAGTTTCAGCATATAGATTATACCTACAGTTGCAGGTTGATCAAAACGCTTTCCGGTTCCACCATCAAATAAGTAGGTGTGTCCAAATCTTGGAATTCCAGCTTCATCAGTCAATTCATTAATCTGGTCTATGGTTGCACCGTCAAAAATTGGGGTTGCATATTTGCGACCTAACTTTTGTCCAGCCCATCCAAGAACCGTTTCATAAATCTGCCCAATGTTCATACGCGATGGTACCCCAAGTGGGTTCAACACGATATCAACAGGAGTTCCGTCTTCAAGGAAAGGCATATCTTCCTCACGTACAATACGTGCAACAATACCTTTGTTTCCGTGACGTCCCGCCATCTTGTCCCCTACTTTCAGTTTACGCTTTTTAGCGATGTAAACTTTTGCAAGTTTCAAAATTCCGGATGGAAGTTCATCTCCAACAGAGATGGTAAACTTCTCGCGACGCAAGTTACCTTGAAGGTCGTTTTCCTTAATTTTATAGTTGTGCATCAAATCTGCAACCAACACGTTGGTTTCATCATCAGTCGACCAAGTACCTCCAGTTAAGTGAGTGTAATCGTCAACAGCGTGTAGCATTTTTAATGTGAACTTTTTACCTTTTGGGAATACTATTTCGCCAAGGTCATTGTTTATACCTTGGGCAGTTTTTCCACCTACAATTGTGAAAAGTTTTTCAACCAAAACATCTTGAAGTGCAATAAATTTTGCTTCGTATTTTGCCTCAAGTTCGGCGATGTCTTCTTTGTCTTTCGCGCGCTTGCGTTTGTCTTTTACGGCACGGGCAAACAATTTCTTCTCTATTACCACACCGTGCAAAGATGGCGAAGCTTTAAGCGAAGCATCTTTAACATCACCTGCTTTGTCACCAAAAATGGCGCGAAGCAGTTTTTCTTCTGGTGTTGGATCGCTTTCCCCTTTTGGAGTAATTTTTCCGATAAGAATATCGCCAGGCTTTACCTCAGCTCCAATTCGAATCATACCGAATTCATCCAAATCTTTTGTAGCTTCTTCCGAAACGTTTGGAATATCGTTTGTCAATTCTTCATTACCTAATTTGGTATCTCGAACTTCCAAAGAGTATTCGTCAATGTGGATAGAAGTGAAAATATCTTCACGTACTACTCTTTCAGAAATAACGATTGCATCCTCAAAGTTATAACCTTTCCAAGGCATGAAGGCAACCTTCATGTTTCGTCCAAGAGCAAGTTCTCCTTTTTCGGTAGCGTAACCTTGACAAAGTACTTGTCCTTTTTTCACTCTATCACCTTTGCGAACAATAGGCTTCAAGTTAATGGAGGTACTTTGGTTTGTCTTTCTGAATTTTACTAATTGGTATGTTCTGTCATCAGTATCAAAACTTACCATACGTTCGTTTTCGGTACGGTCATATTTAATAGTGATTTCGTTTGCATCAACATATTCTACCACACCGTCTCCTTCAGCATTTATCAATACACGGCTATCGGAAGCAACTTGTCTTTCAAGACCTGTTCCCACGATTGGCGAGTCTGCAATCAATAAAGGTACCGCCTGGCGCATCATGTTTGAGCCCATCAGTGCACGGTTCGCATCATCGTGTTCCAAGAAAGGAATCAAAGATGCTGAAATAGATGCAATCTGGTTTGGCGCAACATCCGCATAATTCAAAACAGTAGGATCAACTAGTGGGAAGTCACCTTCCATACGAGCAATAACCTTTTCTGCTTCAATTACACCTTTGTCAGACAATGGAATGTTAGCTTGTGCAATGTGCTTTTCTTCCTCTTCTTCAGCGGAAAGATAAATTGGCTCATGCTTCAAGTCTATTTTACCATCTGTAACTTTACGGTAAGGTGTCTCTATGAAACCAAGATTGTTCACTTTCGCATAAACCGCAAGTGAAGAAATAAGACCAATGTTTGGTCCTTCAGGAGTTTCAATGGGGCACAAACGACCGTAGTGTGTATAGTGAACGTCACGAACCTCGAAACCTGCTCTTTCACGAGAAAGTCCACCTGGCCCAAGTGCCGAAAGACGACGCTTATGCGTAATCTCTGCCAGTGGGTTGGTCTGGTCCATAAACTGTGAAAGTTGGTTGGTACCAAAGAATGAGTTGATTACTGACGAAAGTGTTTTCGCATTAATCAAGTCAATAGGTGTAAAAACCTCATTGTCACGAACGTTCATACGCTCGCGGATGGTACGTGCCATACGGGCAAGTCCAACACCAAACTGTTGTGACAATTGCTCACCTACAGTACGTACACGACGGTTGCTAAGGTGGTCAATATCATCAATCTCTGCTTTACTGTTGATAAGCTCGATCAAATATTTAACAATGGTGATGATATCTTCCTTGGTAAGCACTTGCTTGTCCATAGGGATATCAAGACCCAGTTTTTTATTCATTCTGTAACGACCTACTTCACCAAGATTATATCTTTGGTCGCTGAAGAAAAGTTTGTGGATGATGCCACGAGCTGTTTCTTCATCGGGCGGTTCAGCGTTACGAAGTTGTCTATATATGTGTTCTACCGCTTCTTTTTCAGAGTTGGTCGGATCTTTTTGTAAGGTGTTGTGGATAATGGCGTAATCAGCCTGAAGGTTATCCTCTTTGTGCAATAAAATTGTTTTTGAACCAGAGTCAATTACTTCATCGATATGTTCTTTTTCAAGAACGGTATCACGGTCCAAAATAATTTCGTTACGTTCAATGGAAACAACCTCGCCTGTATCTTCATCTACGAAATCTTCATGCCAAGTTTTTAGCACACGTGCGGCAAGTTTACGGCCGATGTATTTTTTAAGTCCTGTTTTTGAAGCCTTAACTTCTTCCGCAAGGTCAAATATTTCAAGAATATCCTTATCCCTTTCAAAACCAATGGCACGGAAAAGTGTAGTTACAGGTAACTTTTTCTTACGGTCAATGTAAGCATACATTACACTGTTGATATCTGTGGCGAACTCAATCCATGAACCTTTGAAAGGAATAACACGGGCAGAGTACAGTTTAGTTCCGTTTGCGTGGAACGACTGTCCAAAGAATACACCAGGTGAACGGTGAAGCTGTGAAACAACAACACGCTCGGCCCCATTAATGCAGAAAGTTCCGCTTGGGGTCATGTAAGGAATGGTACCTAAGTAAACATCCTGCACGATGGTTTCAAAATCTTCGTGCTCGGCATCTGTACAGTACAGTTTCAACCGCGCTTTAAGAGGCACACTATAAGTTAGACCACGCTCTATACATTCCTGAATGGAGTATCTTGGCGGATCAACGAAATAGTCTAAAAACTCTAAAACGAACTGGTTGCGGGTATCGGTAATCGGAAAATTTTCCAAAAAGGTTTTATATAATCCTTCTTGGCCTCTTTCTTCTGATTTGGTTTCCAACTGGAAAAAATCCTGAAAGGATTTAATCTGAATGTCCAAAAAGTCGGGATAGTCCGGCTTATTTTTTACAGAGGAAAAATTCAATCTTTCAGTTTGCGTTGCTGACATCTATGGACGGAATTTTAATTAAAATAATAATGAAAATCGTATAAAAAAGGTGTTAACCATTATATACGCAAAATGGTTTAGGTCTTTCCGTCGAAACGGAAGACCTAAACCTTAGGGTTTGGAACGTAAGGAGCTTACTTAAGCTCAACCTCAGCTCCAGCTTCTTCTAGTTGTGCTTTTAAAGCCTCAGCTTCATCTTTAGATACACCTTCTTTTATTGGAGAAGGAGCATTATCAACCATTTCTTTTGCTTCTTTAAGACCAGCACCAGTTAATTCCTTAACTAGTTTTACAACTGCAAGTTTAGATGCACCAGCAGCTTTCAACATTACTGTGAATTCTGATTGCTCCTCAACTGCTTCTGCAGCACCAGCACCACCAGCAGCAACAGCAACAGCTGCAGCAGCAGGCTCAATGCCATACTCGTCTTTTAATATTGTAGCTAACTCATTAACTTCTTTTACTGTTAGGTTAACCAATTTTTCTGCGAAATCTTTCAAATCTGCCATTTCTATCGTTTTTAAAAATAATTGTGTTTATATAAATTAATTAGTGCAATGTTTATTTTATCCTTCTCTTTCGGATAAGGTCTTAACAAGACCTGCGATTGTGTTACCACCACTCTTAAGTGCTGAAATAACATTTTTAGCAGGCGATTGTAATAACCCGATAATCTCTCCAACAAGTTCGTCTTTAGATTTAAGGTCAACCAAGTTATCCAATTGATTGTCGCCAACGTAAATTGACTCTTGGATGTAGGCTCCTTTCAAAAGAGGCTTATCAGATTTTCTTCTGAATTCTTTAATTACTTTGGCTGGTGCATTACCAGTTTCAGAGAACATTAAAGAAGTATTTCCTTTAAGTATTCCTGTCAATTCACCAAAGTCCTTATCTGAACTCTCCATTGCTTTTTTAAGCAATGTGTTCTTAACAACTGCCAACTGAACACCTGCTTTGAAACAAGCACGGCGAAGGTTAGTAGTGTTCCCTGCGTCAAGGCCTGAAATGTCTGCTAAATAAATATTTGCATTATCAGACAACTGGGCAGTCAACGTTTCAATTACTTGTGATTTTTCTTCTCTTGTCATAATTTCCAGTTTTTACTACTCAGTAAACCTTTTAGTGTCAACTTGAACGCCTGGGCTCATTGTACTCGACATGAAGATACTCTTAATGTAAATACCTTTTGCCGCTTGTGGCTTAAGTTTAACGAGGGTTGTTAATAATTCTCTTGCGTTTCCTGCAATTTTTTCGGCATCAAAAGATGCTTTCCCTATTGATGCGTGTACAATACCAGTTTTGTCAACTTTAAAGTCAATTTTACCAGCTTTTACATCAGAAACTGCTTTAGCAACGTCCATTGTTACTGTACCTGTTTTTGGGTTTGGCATAAGACCACGAGGACCTAATATGCGTCCTAAAGGACCTAATTTACCCATAACGCTTGGCATAGTTACAATTACGTCAACATCTGTCCATCCTCCTTTAATTTTATCGAGGTACTCATCAAGACCTACGTAATCTGCTCCTGCTTCTTTGGCTTCGGCTTCCTTGTCTGGAGTTACCAATGCCAATACCTTTACGTCTTTACCAGTTCCGTGTGGAAGGGTAACAACGCCTCTAACCATTTGGTTCGCTTTACGTGGATCCACGTTAAGACGTACCGCAAGATCAACGGAAGCATCAAACTTTACGCTGGTGATTTCTTTTATTAAAGCAGAAGCTTCAGCTACGGTATAGGTTCTATCCTCTACCTTAAGTTTAGCTTCCTTTTGCTTTTTTGTTAATTGTGCCATTTTATAGATTCTTTTTCAGATTAAAAAGGTGCGTCACCTTTTACTTTAACTCCCATAGAACGTGCAGTACCAGCTACCATTTTCATAGCAGACTCAACGGTAAATGCGTTAAGATCGGGCATTTTGTCTTCCGCGATTGCCTTAACTTGATCCCAAGAGATTGTGGCTATTTTTTTTGCGTGTGGTTCTCCGGAGCCTTTTTTTGCTTTCGCAGCTTCAAGGATTTGCACAGCAGCGGGTGGGGTTTTTATAACAAAATCAAAAGACTTGTCTTTATAAACCGTGATCGCTACAGGCAATACTTTACCCTGCTTATCCTGAGTTCTTGCATTAAACTGCTTACAGAACTCCATGATGTTAACACCGGCAGCACCAAGAGCAGGTCCAACTGGTGGTGATGGATTAGCAGCACCTCCGCGAACTTGCAACTTAACTACTTTACTGATTTCTTTTGCCATTTCTAAATTTTAGTGTGGTTATTCAAAAGTGGAAGCCTTTGAAAAAACCTATTAAGCGTAACAATTAAACTTTTTCAACTTGCATATAACTCAATTCTAATGGTGTTTTTCTTCCAAAGATTTTCACCATTACTTCAAGCTTGCGTTTTTCTTCATTTATTTTTTCTACGGTACCGTTAAATCCATTGAATGGCCCGTCTATTACTTTTACTGTTTCGCCTATTGTGAAAGGGATGTTTACGCTGTCATCTTTAACAGAAAGCTCATCTACTTTACCTAACATTCTGTTTACTTCAGACTGTCTAAGCGGCACGGGATCTCCGCCTTTGGTTTCACCCAAAAAGCCAATCACTCCGTTTATTGATTTTATGATGTGAGGAATTTCACCCCCCAAATTTGCTTGTATCATTATGTAACCAGGAAAGTAAACACGTTCTTTGTTTACTTTTTTTCCGTTACGAATCTGTATTACTTTTTCAGTAGGTACTAGCACTTGCTCAATATAATCCTCAAGCTCCAACCGTTTTATCTCTCCTTCGATATACGATTTGATCTTGTTTTCCTGCCCACTTACTGAACGGACTACATACCACTTTTTTGTACTTGTTGTTTCGGTCATTGCTTACGACTTGATCCAATCAAAATATAACCCTACCACTTTGCTAAAAACAGTATCTACGCCCCAAACTGCCAAGGCCAACACAACAGAAAATACTGCAACAATAACAGTTAACTTTTGAGCCTCTGCCCAAGTAGGCCAGGAAACGTGGTTTTTAAGTTCTTTGTAAGATTCAGTAATATAGTTTACCATGGTGACGTCGTATTAATTATGGATAATTCTGAAAGTTTTGACTTGTGCTATACTTTTCAGAAAAAATTATTTTTGCACGGGTTGGGAGACTCGAACTCACGACACCTGGTTTTGGAGACCAGTGCTCTACCAACTGAGCTAAACCCGTTTATCAGGATTAGCAATTTTTATTTACATTAAGCTAAACCCGCTATAAAAGCCAAGGTATCCCGAAATTAATTCGGGACACCCAACGCTTTCAATTATATGATAATTAGTCTAAAATCTCAGTTACCTGACCTGCACCTACAGTACGTCCACCTTCACGAATCGCGAAACGAAGACCTACGTTCATTGCAATAGCTTGAAGCAATTCAACATGAATAGTCAAGTTATCACCAGGCATTACCATTTCAACACCATCAGGAAGCATAATTGTTCCAGTCACGTCAGTTGTACGAACGTAGAACTGTGGACGGTAGTTGTTGTGGAATGGAGTATGACGTCCACCTTCTTCTTTTTTAAGGATATAAACCTCAGCTTTGAATTTAGCGTGTGGCGTTACTGATCCTTTTTTACAGATAACCATACCACGACGGATATCGTTCTTTTCAATACCTCTCAAAAGGATACCTACGTTATCTCCCGCTTCACCTCTATCAAGGATTTTACGGAACATCTCAACTCCAGTTACGGTAGAAGTTAATTTTTCAGCACCCATACCGATGATGTCAACAACATCACCTGTGTTCGCTACACCTGTTTCGATACGTCCTGTTGCAACAGTACCACGACCAGTAATAGAGAATACATCTTCAATAGGCATAAGGAAAGGCTTGTCAACATCACGTGTTGGAAGTTCAATCCAGGTATCAACAGCTTCCATCAATTGAAGAACTGTATCTACCCATTTTTGCTCACCGTTAAGTGCGCCAAGTGCAGAACCAGCAATTACAGGTCCATTATCACCATCATACTCGTAGAAGTTAAGAAGATCACGAATCTCCATTTCAACTAATTCAAGTAATTCTTCATCATCAACCATATCCACTTTATTCATGAATACAACCATACGTGGAATTCCTACCTGACGACCAAGAAGGATGTGCTCACGTGTTTGTGGCATTGGTCCGTCTGTAGCAGCAACAACTAGAATAGCACCATCCATTTGGGCAGCACCAGTAACCATGTTCTTCACGTAATCCGCGTGACCAGGACAGTCAACGTGCGCGTAGTGACGATTAGCTGTTTGGTACTCTACGTGTGAAGAGTTGATTGTTATACCTCTTTCTTTCTCCTCTGGAGCGTTATCAATTTGGTCGAATGATCTGGCTTCCGAATAACCCGCATCGGCCATTACTTTGGTAATAGCTGCGGTTAACGTTGTTTTACCGTGATCTACGTGTCCAATTGTACCTACATTTAAGTGGGGTTTTGACCGATCGAATGTTTCTTTTGCCATTTTGTATTAATTTTAATCTTAGTTATAAATATATTAGTGTTACTTGTAATCAAATTTGAGCCAATGATGGGAATTGAACCCATGACCTCTTCCTTACCAAGGAAACGCTCTACCCCTGAGCTACACCGGCGTAAAGTATTTAATTTTTCCTTTAAAAGAAAGGAAGACATTCCTGCCTTTACAGGTTTTTGAGCGGGAGACCGGGTTCGAACCGGCGACATTCAGCTTGGAAGGCTGACGCTCTACCAACTGAGCTACTCCCGCATTTTTAATTCTGAAAAATCAGAATCTTGGATTTCAACATTTCAATTACTCCGTTTTCTCTGTCGAGAAAATTAATGTGGGGAGAGCAGGATTCGAACCTGCGAAGACGTAGTCAGCAGATTTACAGTCTGCCCTCGTTGGCCGCTTGAGTATCTCCCCGAGTCATTCAAAATTCAAATTTTTAAATCCAAATTTCAAATGAGTATTTCAAAATTTTAAAGAGCCGATAGAGGGACTCGAACCCACGACCTGCTGATTACAAATCAGCTGCTCTAGCCAGCTGAGCTACATCGGCTTTTTGACCTATTTTTAAGGCTATATTTTAGCCATAAAAAAGTCCGCTATTTCTAACGGACTGCAAATGTAGAGAAATTATTTTTTCTACAAAACTTTTTCTAAAAAATTCTATTACAAATATGCTTTTTGTTTCTGCTTTCTTTTTTTAAGCTGTCTTTCAAGCGCTTTTACTACCTCGTCTATGGCTTCTTCAAAAGTTTTCGCTTCTTTCTTTACCATTATATCATCCCCAGGAATACTTAACAAAACCTCTACAGCTTTATTTTCCTTCTCGCTCGTTTTCTGAACTTTTAAAAATACATCTGCAAAAACGATCTTATCATAAAACTGTTCTAGTTTGGATAATCGTTTTTCAACAAATACCAATAATTCATCTTTGGCAGCAAAGTTGGGTGTTTGTACGTTCACTTTCATACTATTCTATTTTTAAAGTTAATATGTAGTCTTACGCCATAAGCTTCTTTCTGGATTTGTTAATTGCGTGGGTGTGCATTTTTATATACCTCTTTCAACTTTGCAATACTATTTTGCGTGTAAACTTGTGTTGACGCAAGACTAGAATGGCCCAACAATTCCTTCACCGCATTAATATCTGCTCCTTCATTTAAAAGATGTGTTGCGAAAGAATGCCGCAAAATATGTGGGCTTTTCTTTACTTTTTCTGAAGCTAGACTAAAGTAAGAATTTATAATCCGATAGACAAGGGTTTCGTAGATTTTAACCCCTTTTGAGGTTAGAAACAACATTTCAGTGTCTTCAATCTTTTCCAATTGTTCGCGAAATGGCAAATACTCTTTAATGGTTTTCAGTACGGCGGGCAACAACGGAATTATTCGTTCTTTGTTTCTTTTACCCAAAACCTTGATGGTTTTTTGCGGAAACGAAACGTCATTCAGTTTTACACTTATCAGTTCCGCTCTACGTATTCCAGTAGAATAGAAAAGCTCCACAATCAATCGGTCACGCAAACCCTCAAAATTGTCTTCGACCTGCATCATTTCCATAACGTCCACGATTTCTCTTTCGGAAAAAGGGACTTGAATCTTTTTGGATGTTTTTAGTGCTTTGTGCTTGGCCAATGGGTTTATTTCAATTTGACCCGTTTTCAGAAGAAACTTATAATAGGTTTTTAGCGAAGAAAGCTTTCGGTTTACCGTCCGGTTTGATATACCTGAATCTACCAGTGAAACAATCCAGCTTCGCACGATGGAATAATTTACATTTACAATATCAGCATATTGATATTCTTCCGAAGCAAACTTTTGAAAATCTTCCAAATCCTTCAAATAGGCAGTCACCGTATGTGGCGAATATTTTTTTTCGAGCTGGAGATAGTCTGTGAAAGGCTTGAAAATCATTTCTTGTTTCTTGATCTATTACAAAATAACTCAATAACTCTTTAACCCAATAACTTTTAATCACAAAAAAAATCCGCTGGAATAAATTCCAACGGATTTGTATGTTTTAGATTCAAAAAAGAATACTAAATATCTTCCTGATCTCTAAGATTCTGGATGTATTGAGCTTTTTGCATTTGTGCTCTCTTCTTAACAGAAGGCTTTGCAAAAGCTTGTCTAGAACGCAACTGGCGCATAGTTCCTGTACGATCAAATTTACGCTTGAAACGCTTCAGCGCTCTGTCGATATTTTCTCCGTCTTTAACTGGTATAATTAACATAGTGTCATCACCTCCTCTCTTTAGGACGGCAAAAGTAAAAAAAAGTATTCAATAATCAGTAATCAGTAATCAGTTTTTTAGAAAAATTATTCTTTGTACAAAGATGCGCGTTTGCTCAAGTCCTGTATAAGTTTCTCTTCTTCTTTACTTTCTAACAATACGTTATAGGTTTTCCAAAACGATTCATTATAGGGTTTGCTTGAAAAAATATCTGCAGACCAATCGTTTTGTTTTAATTCTTGGTTTATTAAATCTGGGTCTTGGATTATATCACTGAATAATATTTCTTGAATGGTGTAGTAATATTGTTCATCCTTATCAAAGCCAGGTTCGGCTTCGGTCTTTGTCCTATCGGAAGACCTATCGCCAGTGTTGACCAATTTTGGAGTTTCGTAATAAATGTAGTTTGGATACATTTTACCGTTATATTCCATATAGGTAACTATAAGCTTGTGAATGGTCTGTGTGTCAAAAAGACTTTTACTTCTTTTTTTCTGTACATCAGAAGCGGCTACCAATTCATATTCCACTTTTTTAATGGCGTAATTGTCATAGTAAATATAGATCCACCCTTTCGGTTCAAAACCTTCGTTATAAATGTTTGGCGTATTCAAACCAACGAAATCTTTCCCTTTTGTAATTTTGATTTTATAGAGTTTTCTTCCATTGTCAACCAAAATAGTGTCCAAATCGAATTGTTGCTTCTCCAACATATTTTTTCCCAACAAAGCACCCGTTATATTTGAATTTCTTACCAAATTGAGCTTCCCTTTAAAAAGGTTTTCTAAACCATTTACACGGCTGTCATTCCACTTTATGGCTTCAACCAAAGATGAAGTTTTAATTTTATTTCTACTTAAATTTCCTGCTTTTGACCCTATACTTTTAAGATAGGCCGAATAGGTAAAAAGGCTATCAACATCTCTTAAATCATAGCTTTTTCGGGTTTCGTCAACATTTATTTTCAGATTGTTTTTTGCGCCAGAAGCATAGCTGGAATCATACAAAGTGATGGCACTCTCAATTAACCATTTGTATTCTTTTTTGTTGCGTTCTTTGTGTCGTAGAAATCCTTTTTGAAGATAGGGTTGCTCTGGAAGGTTTTTTGGTAGTTTCTCAATGGCTTTTTGTACTATGCCATTGCCCGTCGTGGGTCGTGGGTCAGCAACAATAACTACTTCATCCAAAGATGCCACATCTTCTTCCAAAAATATATCAGAACCGTTTTCAAATTCACTTATAACAACTTTAAAGCTTTTGTAACCGATTGAGGAAATAACCAGTGTGTCTTGTAAATGTTGCTGAGGCACTTTTAATACGAAATTACCATCTGCGTTGGTTATAGAGCCGATAGTTGTATTTTCTACATAAACACTGGCGCTTTCAATGGATTGGTAAGTTAAGAAATCGGCAACTTTTCCCCTCAGTTCTGTTTGGGCGAAGGTGGTTGCGCTGATGAAAAAAATTAATAGTGTGAAAAAATGTTTTATGTTGTAGTATTTCATTTCTCGCAATTAGATTTATAAAATTTAAAAGAATGAAGAATATTAGGTTGCTGGTTTATACTCTTTTCCTTCTATGACCATTTTGGCAATAATCTCCCGAAGGATTTCTGAAGTTCCACCGCCAATTGGCCCCAGTCTGCTATCACGCAATAAACGCGCCAAAGGATAATCTTCCATATACCCATAACCCCCTAAAAATTGAAGACACTCCGTCATTACCTCATCGGCAACTTTCGTAGAAATAAGTTTGCTCATCGTGGCTTCTTTTACCACATATTCGCCGTCATTTAAACGTTTTGCTGTAACATAATTAAAAGTTTTGCAAACCTCAATTTCACTGGCTATTTGCGCAACACGGTGGCGCAATGCTTGAAATTTCGAAATACTTTTTCCAAAAGCAAACCGATCTTTCATATATTGAATGGTGTACTCCAAAGCGAACTCGCTGCGTGCATGAGCATTGACACCCATTATAAGGCGTTCTAAAGCGAAATGTTGCATTATATAAGGAAATCCAGCATTCTCCTCGCCCAGTAAATTTCCGAGAGGAATTTCAACGTTGTCAAAAGCTATTTCCCCAGTGTCGCTAGCACGCCAGCCAAGTTTATCCAGTTTAGTTGCGGAAACGCCTTTTGCATCGCGATCCACCACAAAAATGCTAATACCTTTATTGCCCAATTCAGGAGCTGTTTTAGCAGCGACTATTAAGTAATCGCTGTAAATTCCGTTGGTAATAAATGTTTTTGAACCATTCAAAATATAATAGTCGCCTTTCTTTACCGCAGTACTGCGCATTCCAGAAACGTCGCTTCCACCGAAGGGTTCAGTGATACAAAGACAGCCAATTTTTTCACCTGTAATGCTTGGCGCTAAATATTTTTCTTTTTGTTCGTGATTGGCTTCTTTTTTAAGGTGAGTCATTGCTAAATATGCGTGCGCCCACATTGCTGCAGCAAAACCGCCACTATTCACTTTTTGAAGTTCTTCCAAAAAGATAACGGTGTAAAAAAGATCGAGATCCATCCCGCCGTATTCTTCTGGTTGAAATATTCCGAAGTAACCCATTTCACCAAATTTCTCCCAAATAAACCGTTCAATATGTCCGGTTTTTTCCCACTTCTCAATATGTGGCACTACTTCCTTTTGAAGAAAATCCTGAAAACTCTTCCTGAAAAATTCGTGTTCTTCTGTAAAATACATCTTATTCATGTGGTCTGAAAACTAATATTTATGAGCCTTTCGGCGATTTTTTAAATTTACTCAACGGACAAATATAACTGAATTAGCTGTAACTTTCTTTCCGTCATTCCTTCAATTTTTTCCAACTCTTGAATACTATTTATTTTTTCACGGAGTCTTCGGTATTCCCAAATTTTCTTTGCCATTTCAAAAGAAATGCTGGGAATGGTTGAAATATCGGAGGCTGAGGCGATGTTTACATTTATCTTTGAAATATGCTTCGAGGTTTTTACGGTAAAAAGATTTAGGGTTCGCTGCACTACTGAAGCATCTAGCCCGTAAACACTATATAATTGAATATCATCTGAGAAACCACCTAGTTTTTCCCGATAGGCAACAATCCGTTTACTGAGCGCTTCGCCAATGCCGCTCACTTGTTGCAATTGTTCTTCGGTTGCTTTATTGAGATCAATTTTTTGGGAGAAAGTTTTTTCTGAAAAGCCTTTTTCGCTTTTATAATCTTTGAAATTATTTTTCGGTTTTGGATTAGCTACCCAATCAGGAAATTTAAAAAACGGACTCAATTCATTCAATAGAGAATCTGAAACGCCCGTTACTTTTTTAAAGTCAGCTGCAGAATTAATCCATTTCCCTTCTTTTCGGTATTTAAGTAAACGGTCAATTTCTTCGTTTGACATTCCGTGGGTATAACCTTTATAATCTGTAATAAAATTGGGGTTAAAAGGATATTTTTTAGGCTTCCTGTTTTCCATTTCAACAAGGCGAAGCGAATCCAGCTCTTTTTGCATTGAAACAATTTCTAGGGAGGAAGTATCGAAGGTATCTTCTTCTGAAAAATCCACAAACCAATATACACACAACAAAGAAACGATGAGTAGCAACAAAAGGAAAATCCCACTTCGTTGTTGCTTGTTGAACGTGAAGTGGGATTTTATATTCATTTGACAAAAAGTTTAATCTGATATGGCCTCTCTCTTCATCTTTATTGCATCTAAATATCTTCTTAATTGTTTTTTAACAACTGGGAAAAGGAAGAAAAGTCCAATCATATTTGGAAAAATCATCGCAAATATCATTGCGTCTGAAAAATCCCAAATAGATTTCATATTTGCTGCGGCACCAATGATAATAAAGATACAAAAAAGAACTTTATAAACTAAATCCATGGTTTTTCCTCTTCCGAAAAGATATTTCCAAGATTGAAGCCCATAATATGACCAAGATATCATTGTTGATACAGCAAAAAGGAATACAGCAATAGTCAAGAAAATATTGGAATACGGGATAAATGCGTGAAATGCCTGAGCGGTAATTCCAGAGCCTTCATAAGATACACCGTCAATAATTGCAACACCGTGACCAGTTACGTCTCCATATTCAAAATAACCTCCCATATTAAAGATTATAATTACCAAAGCAGTCATAGTACATATAATTACTGTATCTATAAAAGGCTCTAATAGCGCCACCAAACCTTCACTTGCGGAATATTTTGTACGTACTGCAGAGTGAGCAATTGATGCTGAACCAGCACCAGCTTCATTGGAAAAGGCCGCCCTTTTAAAACCAACCAATAATACTCCAATTAAAGAACCAACACCAATTGCAGTTGGTTTAAATGCTTCAGAAATAATTAGGCTTACAGCATCGTCAATTAATGTATAATTACTTAAAATTATATACAAACAAGCAATTACATAAAAAATCGCCATAAATGGAACTACCTTTTCAGTTACTTGGGCAATTCTTTTTATACCTCCAATTATAATAATACCAACTAATATAGCAAGCAATACGCCAATCCAAAAACCAGCAGCTGTACTTTGAAGGTTGAACAAATCTTTCAATACAATGGTTGCTTGATTGGATTGTGCAGCATTACCCCCACCAAAAGAACCACCAATACAAAAAATAGCAAATAGCACAGCTGCTATTTTGCCTAGTGTTGCAAAGCCTTTTTCCTTGAGTCCTTTGCTCAAATAATACATTGGACCTCCATATACAGTACCATCTGGACCAACATCTCTATATTGAACACCCAGCGTACATTCCACAAACTTTGTAGACATTCCCAAGAGTCCACAGACTACCATCCAAAAAGTAGCTCCCGGCCCACCAAGTGCAATTGCCAAAGCAACCCCAGCTATATTTCCATTACCTACGGTTCCCGAAACTGCAGTGGCTAGGGCTTGAAAATGACTAACTTCTCCAGCAGAACTTTCGTCACGTATTGTATCTACAATATCACCATCAATGGCCAAATCATCGTCAAGTGCCTCAACGTGTGCCGCAAAATCGTCAACCTTATTCATGTCAACACCTTGAGCAATGCCACCTTCTCCGTATAAAATTTTAGCCCCGTGATTTTCTATATCCTCATATTTGCCTCGAACAGTTTGTATTGCCCGCCAAAAGTATCTGAAATTAGGAAACCCAAAGTACAATGTAAAAAATGTGGCACTGAAAACTAGTAAAATAAGAACAAACGGAACTCCACCTATTTGAAAGAAAATTACATTCGAGAAAAAATTAGATACAGGTAGAAAAGCCTGATTAATTTGTTCATCAATCCCCATTTCTGGAGGCGTTTCTTGAGCAAAATTTAATAATGGAATTAAAAATGTGATTAGCGAAAGAAGGGATTTCTTCATGGTAGATTTTTAAGATGAAACGCTTTCCTAAATAAAGCGAAGCAAGATGCTTAAAAAAAACTACATTTTCAAAAAAATGTATATAAATTTGTTAAGGCTTTCTTAAACCCTAAACCCTTTTTTAAAACTTTCCATTTACTAGGGGCTACCGTCCAATCTGGGAATATAAAATACAAGCTCAATTCAGTAAACAAAAAATCTGAAACACCTGTAATTCTTGCAAAATCTGCTTAAGAATTAACCTATTTGTCTTCCTTTCTATATTCAACAAACTGTCAATTTCTTTAGTGGCCATTCCCAAAATGGAACCTCTATAATCTGAATGGAAATTAGCTAAAAGGAATATTTTTTATTTTTTTGTTTTCAATTACACCAAAACGAAAGGAATCTAGTTCCTTTTTAAGTGAATAATTTCCACAAAATAAAACATCAAATGCCTCTTCCTTGGAAAAATAAAATTCAATATACACACAGGAATAAAACGATGAGCAACAACAAAAAGAAAATCCCACTTCGTTTTTTGCTGAACGTGAAGTGGGATTTTATATTTATAAAATATTTTTAAACTTCTCTCTCTTCTTTACTCTCTTTATGGATAGTAGCATCCATTTTATCTATTTTAATAGCATTTAGGTATTTTCTCAATTCCTTTTTCACTTTAGGCGAAAGCAATACTAAACCTATAATGTTCGGGAATACCATCGCAAAAATCATTGCATCGGAAAAACCGATTACAGCTCCCAAACTTGAAGAGGCGCCAACAACCAAAAATATTAAAAACAACACCTTATATGTTGTATCAGAAACCTTTCCTTTACCAAACAGAAACTTCCAAGATTGTAGCCCATAATAAGACCAAGAAATCATTGTAGAAATGGCAAAAAGAATAACGGCAATAGTTAGTACAACTGAAAAATGTGGAATTGCAGAATCAAAAGCTACCGAGGTTAAATCAACCCCATTAATTGGCTGATTGGTCGCATTAAGCATTACATTACTTGCAGAATCAAGATTTCCATATGTAAATAAGTTGTGTTTGGCATTGCTAATTACAATCACAATAGCGGTCATTGTACATATAATAACCGTATCAACAAAAGGCCCAAGTAAAGCAGTTAGTCCCTCACTGGCTGGATAACGGGTTTTTACTGCAGAGTGAGCAATGGCAGCAGAACCTACCCCAGCTTCATTGGAAAGTGCCGCACGTTGAAACCCTACTATCAATACTCCCATTACACCACCAAAAGCAGCGTTGGGGTTTATTGCTCCATCCCATATTTGATTGGCAGCATAAGGAATCATATCATAATTTATTCCTATAATCACTAAACCAGCTCCCACATAAATAATAGCCATAAAAGGAACTACTTTTTCAGTTACTGACCCTATTCTTTTAATTCCACCTATAATGACCAAGCCAACAATAACGGCCATAACCAAACCTACATAAAGGCCAGCGTTTGGGCCATCCCAGTCCATTAATTGGGTCAACTGTGCTGCGGCTTGATTGGATTGAAACATGTTGCCTCCTCCAAAGGACCCTCCAATGCACATAACGGCAAAAAAGATGGCCAATACTTTCCCAAAACCAGCCATTCCCATTTCTTTAAGGCCACTTGAAAGGTAATACATAGGCCCACCATAGGTTTTCCCGTCTCCGTCTACTTCTCTATATTTTACACCCAAAGTACATTCTACAAATTTTGAAGCCATTCCTAATAGTCCAGCTACAATCATCCATATTGTTGCTCCTGGACCGCCAATAGCTATGGCAACCGCAACGCCTGCAATATTTCCTAATCCTACAGTGGCGGACAAGGAAGCCGTTAGTGCTTGAAAGTGTGTAACCTCCCCGGGAACTTCACCTGTTAAATGAACAGTATCGTGAATTTCACCATCCTTTATCTCAATATCCTGATCAGCAGGAACGTGATGATCCAATTCGTCATATTTTCCTGCGGCTGTTTTTATACATATTTTTATGTATCTAAAGTTAACCCCATTGAAGTATAGTGTGAAAAAGAGTGCTCCCAACAATAAAAGAATAATTACAATAGGCATTTCTTTTCCCGCTATTGTTACGGGATAAAAAATTAAATCTACGATTGGCGTTGTATATTCGGCAAATACACCATCGATTTTTTCGCCAAAACTTTTTTGTTCTTGGGCGAAATTGATAAATGGTATAAAAAATGTAAATAGCGAAAGAAGATATTTCTTCATAGTGAATTTTTAAGATGAAACGTTTTATTAAACAAAACGAACAATATGCTTAAAAAAAATCACAATTTCAAAAGATTGAGAAGAAATTTGTTAACGTATTCTTAAACTCCGAATTCTTTTTTAAGGTTTTCTATCTGATCAGGGCGTCCAATCAATATCAATTTAGAGTTTTTTTGAAGAATGAGCGAAGGTTCGGGGTTAACAATATATTCACCCGTTGGGGTTCGGTAGCCAATGATGGAGCAGCCTGTTTTTTTTCGTACATCCAAATCTTTTATGGCTTGTTCCTTCCCATGCGGACACATTTTCTCAAAAGGTATCTGCTCTACATTAATACTGTCCTGCTGTCCTGAAACGGTCAAATTGTCTAAAAACTCCACGAGATCTGGAACAACTACCAATGAAGCCATGTGGTCGCCGCCAATTTTATCAGGCATAATTACGTTATCGGCTCCAGCAAGTTTCAGTTTTTTGTAACTGGTTTCCTCACTGGCACGGCTTATTATTTTAAGTTTTTTATTCATTTGTCTGGCAGAAAGTACAATGAACAGGTTGTCTGCATCATTTGGGGTAGCACAAATTAGTGTTGAAGCTCTTTCTATACCCGCCTTCATCAAAGTTTCATCTTCAATGGCGTCGCCCATAATGAATAACATATTTTCATCAGAGAAACGATCTATCACTTCTTCGTCTCTTTCTATTATTACAAATGGCTTCTTGTATGCCAATAATTTTTGAGCTGCTTGTTTTCCGTTTCTGCCATAACCGCAAACTATAATGTGATTATGCATGGATTCTAATTTTTTCTGCACTTTTTTCTGTCTTAAAATACCTGTGTTTTTACTTAAAATATATTCTGTAATTACCGAAATGGCATAACCAACAATAAAGATACTGGAAATGATGAGAAGCGAGACAAAAATTTTTTCTTGTGGGCTCAATGGCATTACCTCACCATAACCAACGGTTGTAACTGTAATCACCGTCATATAAAAAGCATCTATCCAACTGTAGTCAGAAAAAAAGTGAAAGCCAACCACCCCCGTTGTAAACACCAAGAGCAAGAGCAGAATTGCAACCGTTATTTTGGAACTTAAGAGTTGCTTCATAAATCAAAAACAGAGGTTCGTTTGGTATTTACAAGGTCTTTCAACTTCAGTAAAAAAGCCATGGTAAGATAGAGTGCAAAGCCTACGCCAAAGGTGGCAAAGGAAACATAAATGAAAAATAACCGAACGCTTTTAGCACGCATACCCAACCTGTCTGCGAAACGAGAAGAAACATAAAAGCCACGTTTTTCAAAATAATGGCGCAATGAATATATAGCTTGCAACATACCCGCAAATTACATTTTTTTGGTCTAAATCTGTATACCTAGGAAAAGAAAAGAACAGCCTTGGATTTGTTAGTTCTTTGATCTTTTCATTTCGGAACTAATTATTGAATTACCGATTGCGCAATGCAAACAGCTGTTTGTGTCGCAGTACTCATTTTTTAGTTGAAGTAATGCTTGACTTTGATATGCACTTTTTGAAATTTCTCTATATGAATTGAATTTCTTCACAATCGTGTTTTCTTCGGAAGAAATATCAGAAGCAAGTTTCAGTATTTCTTCAGAAATGTCTCTGCCCTGCTGTACTGCATAGCAAAATTTTAGGGGAATAATTGTATTGATTATCAAAAGGTCCACAAAGCTTTTGGTAATGCGCTTCTTTCGTTCCAACGAACCAATTCCAAAGTTATAATGGGTATCCCAATACTCACTTCCGTTTACTCTGAAAAGCTCATAAAGCTCATTCGCATCTTGGGCAGCAATTACTTTAGAAAACAAGTTTTCTTGCTCAAAATAAAGCATAGTAAACTGTGCCAAACGCACTGTTGGGAAATTTGGCGGACGGAGTCTAAAAAACTTAGGAGAAATTACATCTTCGTTTTTCAATTGAAATTTATGTTTTAAATATCCATAATTGGTTTTCAACGTTTTGAAATACCAATCTTCTGTTTCTCCCTCCAATAATCCTGCTTGTCCCATCAAAAGGGCTTCCAAATCCTGCCGCTCCTGACTGCATTTTTTTACTACGGAAAAATCAATTGATTTTGCAATACTGAAAAAGGAATCGCCGTTCACTTTCAACCCAAAATTTTTACAAAGCATTCTAAACAGTAAACTTTCCCAATGGTTTTGGGTATCTTTTAATTCTTTGAGAAGTATTTTTTCTTTCTTCTGAAGCCTTTCAAAATAAAGCCTTTCCAGCCAATTTTCAATAGTAAAACCACTGACAGCGTCAAAATCATTTTCACAGTTGATCCATTTTTTTTCTTTTGAAAACAGCTTTTGATATTGCTCCAAAGTAGGTTTTGGAATGTGCTTTTTCACAGCAAATGTGGGAATCACCGAGCCGTCCTTTCTATAAATTTCAGCATCATGCTCCCAAACAACGTGCAGTATCACATTATCATAAGCAGCATCGGCTTCATGGCCATGTGTGTACCAATCTGAAGATTTAATGTGGATTTCAACATTACCAGCCCAAAGCTGGTTGTCCAGCTCAATTTGAGCATTAAAAAAATCTGGCCCTGAGTTTAAGTTATGGCTCCCTTGGTTCTTTATGTGGAGATTTTCATTATTCGAAGTGTAAAAACTACCCACATCAAACTTCTGAAATTTCCACACGTAGTGCAGAAAATCTTCTTTCATTAGAAATAAAATTTAAGGGGAGTCTTAAAAATGTAATGTAAATATAGCAAAAAATACTATGCCTCGACTTCTTGCTTTTGCGATTTCTCTTGCGTATCAGCCTGTTTATGAACTTTTTCTGAAATAGTATCTACATAAAGAATACGGTTCCATTTATAAAGTCTTCGCGAAAGCAACACGTATCTAAAAATGCCTACTGCCAAAAAAATTACACAAACAGCGAGCGCCACATAGCCCAACCATTTTATATTTTCAAAATCTTTCAATTGCAAAATCCCAATACCACCTATCAACAGGTAAAGTGAGGAACGGATGTATGAGAGCAGTGTGCGTTCGTTGGCCAATTTGGTGCGCTCCAAAGCCAATATTTCATTGGTGTTTGCTGGCACGGGTTTAGTACGCAAAAATCGAAATAATTTTTTAGCTTCATTTTTCATAGTAGCCTAAAAATAACAAAAATCCCGCTCCATTTATAGGGAAGCGGGATTTAATTTAAAATATCAAAAAAAACTACAATGCCCGAATAATATCGTGTTTTGTAATTATGTTATAATTGCCATTTCCCAAATCTACCAAAACAGCATTGTTTTCTTTGTGAATCAATTTTGAAATTTCTTCGATTGGGGTGCTTTTCTTTACTATTGGAAAGGGTTTGTGCATCACTTCTTTTATAGGAAGGTCTGCTACATTTTTGTTTTCCAGATATTTTCGAAGTAAATCAGTCTCGTCTAAAGCCCCCACAAAACCAGTAGTATCTTCCACAGGAATCTGTGAAATATTGTATTTCTTCATTCGCTCAATAGCGTGGCCTACAAGTTCCTCCGTTTTAACAGTAATCAATGGTTTGTCTTCGTGTTCCTTTATCAAATCGGAAGCATTTTTGGCTTCGTCTTCTACAAAACCGCGCTCGCGCATCCACTCGTCATTGTACATTTTTCCCACATAACGACTGCCGTGATCGTGGAAAAGAACCACTACTACATCATCTTTGGTGAATTTATCCTTCAGTTGAAGTAGCCCCTTAATTGCAGCTCCAGCTGAATTCCCCAAAAAGAAACCTTCCATTTTTGCAAGTTTCTGCGTGTAGATTGCGGCATCTTTATCGGTTACTTTCGTGAAACCGTCAATTACACTGAAGTCAACATTTTTCGGAAGAATATCCTCGCCAATTCCTTCGGTTATATAAGGGTAGATTTCGTTTTCGTCAAAAATTCCCGTTTCGTGATATTTTTTGAAAACACTTCCGTAGGTATCAATTCCCCAAACTTTTACATTCGGATTTTGTTCTTTTAAATATTTTCCAACACCGCTAATTGTTCCGCCAGTACCAACACCTACTACAAAATGAGTAACTTTTCCATCGGTTTGCTTCCAGATTTCTGGGCCGGTACTTTCGTAGTGTGCTTTTGTGTTACTTGGATTGTCATATTGGTTTACATACCAACTATTCGGTGTTTCCTCAGCTAGCCTTTTGCTGGTGGAATAATAACTACGTGGATCTTCGGGTGCAACATTGGTTGGGCAAACTATAACTTTACTTCCCACAGCTTTAAGTATGTCAATTTTTTCCTTGCTCTGTTTATCGCTGATTACGCAAATCATTTTGTAACCTTTTACAATTGCAGCAAGCGCTAAACCCATTCCTGTATTACCGGAAGTACCTTCTATGATTGTTCCGCCAGGTTTTAAGCTACCATCTGCCTCAGCGTCTTCAATCATTGTTAAAGCCATTCTATCTTTAACCGAATTACCGGGATTAAAAGTTTCATATTTGGCGAGAACCAAAGCAGGGATGTCCCCAATTATTTTGTTGATTTTCACCATAGGCGTGTTTCCGATGGTTCCCAATATATTTTCTGCGTATTCCATAGTTTTTTTTAGAAGTGAACCCCTAAGCATAAAGCTTCGGGGTTTGTGGACAAAGGTACAATTTATTGATGAAAAGCAAAGACTGGATTGAAGAGTCTACTCAAACCTTATGGCCTTCACCGGAGAAATTTTCGAAATAATAAAGGAGGGAATCAAAAGCATTAAAAGGCAAAGTAGAAAAGTGCCTGCATTCAATATTAAAATATAATCCCAATGCAAATAAACAGGGGCTTCGTTTACGTAGTATGTATCTGGATTAAGTTTGAAAACTTTACCGTATTTCTGAACCAAAAGTAGTCCAATCCCAATAACATTTCCCCAAAAAAGACCTACCCCAATCAAATACATTGCATTGTAAAGAAATACTTTCCGCACGCTCCAATTACTACTGCCAAGCGCTTTCAAAATTCCTATCATTTGAGTGCGCTCCAAAATAAGTACTAGGAGTGCTGTAATCATATTAATACCTGCCACCAATATCATAATCCCAATAATCATAATGATATTGAAGTCGAAAAGGTCCAGCCACTCAAAAATAGAGGCGTATTTTTGGCGAATGGTTTGCGTGTCCAGCGTGCTGCTCGTTTCTTTGTAAACTTCGTTTCCAATCGGGATTATTTGATCAAAATCGTTTACAAAAACCTCGAAAGCGCCAATTTGATCGTCTTCCCATTTGTTCAAGCGCTGAATGTGGCGAATATCAGTAATTATAAATTGTTCGTCAAACTGCTGAAAGCCGCTATTGTAAATACCAACAATATCAAAACCACGGCTGCGTGGCGTTTTGGAAACTTCATCATTAAGAAAGAAAGTAGTCACTTTATCACCGAGTTTCAAATGCAGCCTATTCGCCAAATATTCTGAAATCAGGATATCTTCATTCAAATCTCCTTTAAAATCGGGTAGTTTTCCTTCCGTTAAATAATCTTTGAAATATTCCCAATCGTAATCTGCGTCCACTCCTTTTACTACAACGCCTTCAAAATCTGTTTCCGTGCGGATAACGCCACCTTTGGAAGCGGTAACCTGCACGTGTTTAATGCCGTCAATATTCTTGAATTCTGGATAAAAATCCTGATTTTTTGAAATCGGGTTTTGTGAGTCGTTGGAAAAATTGGTGTCGAAATTCGTGATAATGATGTCTCCATTGAAAGCAGAAACCTTTTCCCGTATCTTTTTTTGAAGTCCCACGCCTGTGGCGATGGAGATAAGCATCATAATAATACCGAGCGCGATTGCAGTGATTGCAATTTTTATTATCGGTGCCGAAATACTACTTTTATAGTCCTTGGAAGCAATGATGCGCCGGGCGATGAAAAATTCGAAATTCACTGAAGTTATATGGCTTTATCTTTTTTCAAAAATACAGTTTTATTGGTTGTTTTGACTATTTTTTCCTGCGGAAGTTCTACAGAGAAGAAAGAAGAAAGAGGAAAGAGAAAAGAGAATCAAGAAGCAAGAGCCAAGACTCAAGAAGACACTTCGGCGGAGTTTACATTGAGCGAAGCCGATATGCTCAGTGACCAAGAAATCATTGTTGGTGCGGAGCAATTTCAACTATATTCTGAACTGCTAAAAGGTAAAAATGTAGGCGTTGTTGCCAATCAGACTTCTTTTTTAGAAAATGAAAAGCAACATTTGGTCGATTTTTTAATTTCAAAAAATATTTCGGTAAAAGTAGTTTTCTCACCAGAACACGGATTCAGAGGCAAGGCAGATGCTGGCGAACACGTTAAAGACGGTATTGACACTAAAACTGGTGTTCCGCTTATATCGCTTTATGGCGACAATAAAAAACCGAAGCTGGAACAATTGGCTGGTGCTAAAAAAATAGAAGAGGATATTAATAAAGGCGTGTCCAATATTGAGGTAATGGTTTTTGATTTACAAGATGTGGGCGCTCGATTTTACACCTATATTGCCACACTTCATTATGTAATGGAAGCCTGTGCCGAAGCGGGAATTCCTGTAATTGTTTTGGACAGACCAAACCCAAACGGACATTACGTTGATGGTCCAATTATGGAACCCGAAAACCAAAGTTTTGTTGGAATGAACCCTGTGCCTGTTGTTCATGGAATGACGATCGGGGAATATGCACAAATGCTCAATGGTGAAGGTTGGTTGAAGAATAAAGTGAAATGTGAGCTGACTGTTATTAAAATGAAAAACTACAATCATCAAAAAGAGTACTCACTTCCCATAAAACCATCACCCAATCTGCCGAACGATCAAGCTATAAATTTGTATCCTAGCCTTTGCTTTTTTGAAGGAACATTTATAAGTGCCGGCCGCGGCACGGATATGCAGTTTCAGGTTTTTGGCGCGCCTAGCTTACCTGCTTCAAAATATACTTTTGAATATACGCCTCAATCCAACGAAGGTGCAAAAAGCCCAAAATTCAAAGGGCAGGTATGCCACGGTAAAGATCTTCGGAAAGAACCGCGATTAAGTAAAATCAATTTGGAATGGTTGATTGATGCGTACAACGCCAACGGAAAAAAGAAGGATTTTTTCAATTCTTTTTTTGTGAAACTTGCCGGAACGGACAAGTTGCAAAAACAGATTGAGCAAGGGTTATCTGCGGAAGAAATCCGAGATTCCTGGAAAAAAGGACTTATGGAATTTCGAATTATTCGAGGGCAATATTTGCTTTACCCTTGAAAAAGTCGCAGTCGCAGTTTTCAGTTGCAGTAAGCAGTTTTAATTACTGAAAACTGCGACTGAGACTGTCTACTTATTTAAAAGTCGTTTCATCTCTTCCACAATATTAAAAGCGGCGGGACAAATGGCAACATTCTGCATTGTAAGGTTTGAAATCTGCTGAAATTTCTTTCTATCTGTGTGGGGAAATTCGCGGCAGGCTTTTGGGCGTACCTCATAAATGCTACAATAATTATCTGCTCCCAAAAAAGTACAGGGCACGCTTTGCAGCACATAATCTTTATCTTCGTCAATCCGCAGATAGGTTTCGATGAATTGTTGCGGTTTCATCCGAAAATGTTTTGAAATACGCTCTATGTCTTTATCGGTAACAAGTGGGCCGGTGGTTTTACAGCAATTCGCGCAAGTCAAACAATCTGTCCTTTGGAACTCTTCCTCGTGCAGTTCTTGCATCAAACTGTCGAGATGTTTTGGCGGCTTTTTCTTCAGCTTCGAGAAGAACTTTTTGTTTTCGGGTTCCGCTTCTTTTGCTTTTTGTGGAAGTTGTTTTAGGATATTTTCCATATCAATTTTTCTCTGTGCTCTCTGTGCCTCTGTGTTAATTTTTCACCACAGAGGCACAGAGGACACAGAGTTTTATTTATTTGGCTTGGTAAACCATTTCGCCATTAATGAAAGTTGCAATTACCTTTATATTTGGAAGTTCATTTTCATCAACTTTCATAATATCTTTATCAAGAACCGTAAAATCAGCAAACTTTCCTACTTCGATGCTTCCCTTTTCCTTTTCTTCAAAATTGGCGAATGCAGCCCAAATTGTCATTCCTTTTAAAGCTTCTTCGCGGGTTAAAGCATCCTTCATTTGAAAACCGTTTTCAGGATAATTCTTTAAATCCTTTCTGGCAACAGCGGCGTAAAAAGTGTACATCGGATTTACTTGTTCCACGGGGAAATCGGTTCCCAAGGCAACGATACCGGCCTTGTCCAACATAGTTTTAAAAGCATACGCACCCTTCATCCGTTCTGCTCCTACTCTATCTTCAGCCCAATACATATCGCTAGTGGCATGTGTTGGTTGTACCGAAGGAAGGATATTGTTGTTATCATCAAAATAATTAAAATCCTGTGGAGAAATAATCTGTGCGTGCTCCACTCTCCAACGTCTGTCTGTTTTACCATCTAAAGCCTTTTTATAGGCCCGTAAAACTGCAATATTTGCAGAATCGCCAATGGCGTGTGTGTTCATTTGAAACTCGGAAGCTGCAAATTTTTGAGCTAAATAATCCAAACTATCGGCTGTAGTAATCATTGCTCCAAAATGTCCTGGCATATCACTGTATGCCTCACGCATTGTCGCACCTCTGGAGCCAAGCGCACCGTCTGCATAAACTTTAAAGGAACGCACATTCAATCTATCAGTTTTATAAGTTCCATTATTAAGATAATAATCACGATTTTCAGGACTATTGCTAACCATTGCGTACATTCTCAGTTTAAACTTTCCATCTTTTTGAAGAGAATCAATCAACTCAATAATATTTCTGCCCAAACCAGCATCGTCAACGGTAGTCAATCCATATTGAAGACAAATTTTTTCCGCCTCCAAAAGCGCTTCTGCGGAAACTTCTGCTGTAATTTCTGGGAAGGTTTTTCCTATTAAACCCATTGGCGCATCAATAATTATTCCTGTAGGTTCGTTATTTCCCAAAACTATTTCACCCCCAGCCACTTTAGTTTTTGAAGTAATTCCAGCAAGTTCCAATGCTTTTGAGTTTACTAACATTGCGTGACCGTCAATTCGGCGCAACGAAACTGGTGTATTGGGAAATAGAGAATCCAATTCCTTTTTAGTGGGGAAATTTTTATCATCCCAATCGTTTTGATCCCAACCGCGACCAATAATGTAAGGCATATTTTTTTCTTCCTGAAAAGCTACAACACGTCCCAAAACTTCTTCAAAACTTGTGGTCCCTACTAAATCTACCTGTTGCAAGGCTAATCCAAGGCCGTATAAATGCGCATGGGCGTCAATCAAACCAGGAACTATGGTATTTCCTTTTGCATCGTAAGTTTCTTTGATATTGTATTTCAGTTCAAGTTCAGGCTTTAAGCCTATTTCGAGGATCTTTCCGTCTTTAACCACCAAGGCGTTTGCAGTGCTGAAATCATTATCAACCGTATAAATGGTTGCATTTTTAATAAGTAAATCTGCAGAAAGTTTATCTGGGGCACAGGAAGCAATCGATAGCGCTAATAAAAGGAAGAGTAGTTTTTTCATAATTGGTTTTGTTGAAGTGTAAAAATAGAAAACATCCGACAAAGACGGATGTTTTCAGAAATTATAATTTTTTTTAGGAAACTACCAATCAAACTTATAGGTAACCCCAGCCAATCCTTGAATGCCCTGAACGGGGTAATTCATCCATTTTTCGTAATTGTCTCCAAAAAGGTTGCTTCCTTTTACAAAAACTGAAAGTCTCTCTGTAAATCTGTAACCAAAGCTTAAGTTGGCATCTACATAGCCATCCAGTGTAATTTCTTGATTGATGGAATTTCCGAAAGGATCATTATTGTAAACTAAATCTTTCCGCTCTCCCACATAAAACAGAGAAGCACCGCCATACAATTTTTCGGTAATGTTGAAATTTGAAAATACCGAAGCTTTTAAATCTGGCAAGTTCCACGCTTCATTTTGCAAATTTGTGCTATAATTATAATAGTTGGCGTCGATCCCCAAAGTAAATTTATCTGAAACCTCCACTTTTAATTCTGCGAAAAAAGCAAGTGTGTTCACATCGTCATAAACCACGTTGAAAGAATTTCCGTATTCATATCCTTTAAAATTTGGGTTGTAAATCTTTAAGGGATTCATTTGAAAAAGAGAACGATTTTCATCTTTTCCGTAAGAAGCCCTCACGTTGTAGGCTACAGAATTTGAAATTTTCCCTTTAATTCCACCGAAACCTTCGTACAATTTTTTCGTCGGAACAATATTTAAAGTAGGCGAAACAAATGGGTTTTCTTCCTTTAAATTATAATATGAATTCTGCTGAAGCCCGCCTTCTGCCCCTCCGTAAACAATCACGGTCTCATCCAGCAACCGGTAAGAAGCATTCAATCTCGGATATAAAGAAAAATCGGTATCACTATTTTCGGAATCCAAACTTATATAGCCCGCAACCCCCAATGAAACGCTAAGATCGTCATTTACAAAAGTAATGGACGGCACCAATCCCACGTTTAAATAACTGTATTTAATATCGGAAGTGTTCGTGTAATTTCTGTCAAAACTTCCGCTTAAATAATCAATATCGCCATCTACTTTCAAAGTTAAGTTTTCCAATGGAAAGGAAAACTCAGGCTTCAACGTGGCATTAATTTCCGAAGAAGAAAACGCATCGCCCAAATAGCGAATATTCACAGCAGCCCTTTCGAAAAAAGAATCGTCCAACGCAATGCTCCCACCTGCATAACCACTGAAATACATTTGCAACGGATCAATATCCGCAATCACGTTTTCGGGATATGTTACGTAATCTTCGGGCAAACCGTACCAATTGTAAATTTGGTGTTCCACGCCTGCGTCAAGTCTGTAAGTTGCATCTTTTTGTCTGCTTGTGTAATTCGCATCTAGGCTAGTATCGTAATATTTGTTGTCCAGTTTAACATCTTTTATATCGCCCTGTGAAGAATTGTGCCGAAAGAAAAATCCAGCGTTATCGGTACGACTGATTTCAAAATTGCTGTAAAATTCGCCTAAAATGGAAGTGTAATTTCCGAAACCAAGCGTTGCGTAGTTATCATACAATTTTATGGGTTTTGCTTTTTCAACCGTAGCTGCCTTTCCTTTTGCTGGCGTAAAAGTTGAAGCTACCGGAACCGAGAAAATACTGTATTTCACCTCCTTTTTTGTAGTGGAAATAGAATCGTTCAACGAAGGAGTTTCCTTCACTTTGAAGGCGTCCGAAATTGTGGGCGTATATGGTTTCACTATATTTACAACCTCAGGGTCGAGTTCTTTTTCTTGCGAAAACATCGAGAAATTGAACAATACAATTGTTGCGAATGAAAATAATACTATGCGTTTCTTTGACATATTTATAGTAATATCGTTTTAAAATAATTGCTTAGTTTCCGCCTGTTTCAACGGAAGAATTGGTTTTTGCTTCTGCATTTTTGATTACGGCCAATTCTGTTTTTGCTTCCTCAACTACATCTGGATAATCAGTGAAGTTTTTGGTCACACTTTCCAAAATGTACGTTGCTTGGTATGCATCTTTCAATGCGTAAAAATTCTTTGCCATTAGTACTAAACCTTTGGCGCCGTATAATTTATAACCGGAATAATCCTTCGCCAATTTCTGTACGGAAGCATTTGAGCCTTCATAATTTCTTTCTTTATTTTTGAAGTAAGCATCGTAATAAAGCGCTTCGGCAGCAAGTTGGCCGGTTGCAATTTTCTGCACTTCCGCATATGCTGTTTTGGCTTTTGCTTCGTTATTCGTTTTCATCGCAGAACGGGCGATTATTACTTGTGCGTCGCTTTTTATTGAATTGTCAATTTTTGAATTCTGAAGCACTTTTTCGGCATAATTTACTGCTTCGGCATATTGTTTCAATTCATATGAAGCCTTCATACTATTGGTTTGCGCGAAGATGATATTCTGTGGAAAATCTGCTTCGGCTTCCAAACGCGTTAAATATTTCAACCCATTTTGGTAATCTTTTTTACCTAAATACAATTCTGAAATGCGGGCCAAAGCTTGTTCTGTAAATTCACTTCGTTCGCGATTTACAACATATTCAAAATGCGGAATGGCTTGATCTGCCTTTGTGTCTGCGAAATAAATTTGCCCTAAATAGAAATGTGCATTCAATGCATGCTGTCCATTTGGAAATTGCTTCAAATAATCCTCAAAACGGCCCTGTGCCTGCGATTGTTTATTTTCTAAATATGGTTGCTCTGCTGCTAAATAAGCTGCATCGTCTAGTTCTGTATCGCCCACTTGCACGTAATCCAAGGTTTTTACCCAACGCGCATATTCGTCAACATTTCCCTGATCTATATAAATAATTTTTGCCGAAGAAACAGCTTGTAACGCTTCTGCCGTTGAGGGAAAATCCTTCGCCACTCTTTTGAAAATAGCCAGTGCTTCGTTACTTTTTCCGGTGTTCTCATAAATCAATGCTTTTTTCAGCAAAGCTTTTGAAACGAAACTGCTGTTTGGAATGTCCCGGACCATTTGATCATAAGCCGAAATTGCCTCATTCGTTTTGTTTTGCGCGACGTAGGTATTTCCCAATTCATACAATGCATCGTCGCGGTAAACTGATTTTGGATATTTTTTAACGAAAGAAATAAGTTCCTCAATTTTTTTATCGCTTCTATCCACAAAACCATAGCTGATAGCTTTTTGAAATTCTGCATAATCATTATCGCCACCCAATTCATTCGCAGCGTTGTAATTTTCCATCGCAGGCCAGTATTGGCTTGTTACAAAATAACTGTCGCCCAAACGTAGATAAGCATCCTTTTTACGGACTGTTTCAGCGGAAGACGAGCCAACATAACTTTTGAAATTGCTAATCGCATCTGGATAATTTTTAAGCTTGAATTGGTTGTAAGCCAAATTGTATTTCAAATTTTTATTTTCTGAAGTGTTTTGCGATCCAGGCATCTGTGCAAACTTTTTATAACCAGCCAATGATTTTTCAAAATTTGAAAGTTGGTAATCGCTTTCCGCTTTCCAATAGGTAGCGCGGGCTGCAAAACTTGGGTCTTGCGATTCTTTCATGCTTTTATCAAAAAACAAAATGGCTTCGTTGTAATTTGCTTCGTTGTAAAGTTCAATTCCCCAGTAAAATGCTACTTTTTGATAGGCCGCTTTGTCTGCAAAATTTTTGTTGTTTTCCAACAAATTTAATGCTTCCTTATAATTTTTTGAAGTGATATAACTATCAATCAACAATTTTTTCAGCTCGTCGTTATTGGCGCTGTTGGGGTATTTCTCAATAAACGAAAGCAAAACCTGCGGTGTGCTTTTATAACTGTTCCCTATTTCATAGCTCAATTTTGCATAATTCAAATAAGCATCTTCCTGAATTTCGGCACTGAAATCCATTTCCGAAGCATTTTTAAAAGCATTCAACGCTTCCTGTTTTTTATCGAGTTTCAAATAACTTTCCGCCAAGTGATAGTATGCATTTTGGGCAACAGCATTCTTCCCATCCACAATTTTGTTGAACTCGCCGATGGCACTTTCATAATCCCCTTCTTTATAATAGGCATAGCCCAATTGGTAATAATCTGTATTGTTCCACTTGCCGCGTGTGCCTTTATATTCTTTTAAATATGGAATCGCTTCAGCATATTGACCTAGGTTGAAATAACTTTCCCCGATAATTTTTGAAAGCTGACTTTGTTCCTGCGGATTACTTTTGCTGAACTGCTCCTTCCCCATATCGATAGCCTTTTCGAAATTGCCAAGCTTAAAATTCATATCGGCTTGGTAGTAACTAAGATCTTCGGAATAGCGCTCCTCCCCTTTTACTTCTTCAAAGTTTTTGTTTGCTTCTTCGTAATCATCCCCTTCGTAGGCTATAAACCCCAAATAATATTTCGCCTGTGAACCGTATTTCTGTGAAGTGGAAACTTTATTGAAATAGCTTTTAGCGTCGTCATACCTTTTCGCCTTGAAATTTGCGTAACCGTTATTGAAGTTGAAACGTTCCTGCTCGCTTCTACTTAAACTTCCGGCGTCCACTTTATCGTACCACTTTTGGGCATGAGAATATTTTCCATTTTCGAAATAAAAATTGGCAACGTCTATAAATGCCGAATTTCGTTTTAAACTCGTGGGGTATTTCTCCACAAATTCCTCCATCAACTGGTCGGCATCCTGTTGGTTCAAGCGCACGGCGGCGTTGGCAATGTAGTAAGCACAATCGCTCTGCACGGTTTCGTCACTGGTGTTGCTTTTTATTTTGTCGAAAAGGCTTTGTGCAGCTAAAAATTGTCCGTTATTATAGAGTTCTAATGCCTGATTGAACTCAGCAAGGTCATTGGTAAATGCTGCGGTTTGCTGCGAAAGCGATGAAAATGAAAGAAATAGAAAAAGCGAAAAGACAAGAAAATTCTTTATCATTATTTACAGTTTTTGTGGCGTAAAGATATTTAACTTTAAATGTAGCTTTCGGCGATACTGTAAATTTTTAAGGTTTAATTAACGAATGGTTTTTTGGTGGATTTTCTTTGAATGATAACGCTTCAAAAGCGGAATAAGTATAAACTTCTGCAACAGATTTTAACATAGCAAGAATCTCTTTCAAAAAATACCGTAATTTTAAAACTTCATAATTTCTAAAAACATTGTAATGAACAGATTATTAATTTTCTCCATTATATTATTTTCTATTTCCGCAACAGCCCAACGCAATCCCTTTAAGAATCTTTCGGAAAAAGATGGCAAAATCGGTATCGGAACCAGTTTACCTGATGAGCTTTTGACCGTAAAAGGAAAAATACATACCCAAGAAGTATTAGTAGATTTAGATGGCGCCGTGGCACCCGATTATGTATTTGAAAACTATTTCACAGGTTTTTCAGAAGCAATGCCGGAATACCGATTGATTTCTTTGGAAGAACTGGAAACGTTTTTAAAAGAAAACAACCATTTACCAAATGTCCCTTCAGCCAAAATGATGCTTCATGATGGAATTTCACTGAAAGAAATGAATTTGGTTTTGCTCCAGAAAATTGAGGAATTGACGCTTTATACACTTCAGCAGCAAAAGGAAATTGATGCTTTAAAAGAAAAAATTTCAGAAAAATAAATAAGTTAGGAGTATTCAGTTGCAGTTGGCAGTATTTCAATTTACTTTTGAAATCGAAATCCACAATCATAAATCGTCAAGCTAAAACCTAAAACCCATGGCCGATAATGTATTATTTTTAAAAGACGCTTCAATTTTTCAAGGAGAGAATTTAGTTCTTTCTGATGTTTCCGTTTCTGTAGAAAAGGGTGAATTTGTTTATTTGATTGGGAAAACTGGAACTGGGAAAAGTAGTTTTATGAAAACACTTTACGGCGATCTTCCACTTCAAGAAGGCGAAGGGAATATTGTGGGTTACGATTTGGCGACCTTAAAAGAAAACGACATCCCTTTTTTAAGAAGAAAACTAGGTGTTATTTTTCAGGATTTTAAATTATTGAACGACCGAACAGTAAGTGACAACTTGCGTTTTGTTCTTACCGCAACTGGCTGGAAAGACAAAGCTGCAATGGAAAGCAAAATTAACGAAGTGCTTGACAAAGTTGATATGAAAACCAAAGCGTTCAAATATCCATACCAACTTTCGGGCGGCGAACAACAGCGTGTTGCCATTGCACGTGCACTTTTAAACGATCCAGAGTTAATCCTAGCAGATGAGCCAACCGGAAATCTCGACCCACAGACAAGTGTGGAAGTAATGGAAGTGCTACGCGAAATAAACAAAAACGGAAACACTATTTTAATGGCAACGCACGATTATGCGCTACTGTTGAAATATCCTTCAAAAACTTTAAAATGTGATGAAAATCAGATTTTTGAAGTTGTCCAGAAAACGGTATAAAGGTTTCTTGTTTATAAAAGAAGTTAATCTTTCAAAACGCTGGGGTCCCTGAGTTGCAGCTCACATTCTTTCTTGAGCGACGGATCAATTTTTAAATGAATTTTTCCTTTTGCGTTTGGCTTTAAAACCGTGTTTTTTGCAATAGTTATTCTTTTTCGGGAAGTTAACTCCAAGTTGGAATCTTCTGTAAATTCCTGGTTTTGCATCAACACTTCAGAAATAGCCGTGAGCTTAAAATCCCATCGGCTGAAACGCTGGTTCTCAATTTTCACTCTTTCCTTTTCGGCGAACATATCAAAAACCATTTTTACGGCGCGCCCTGTATTCAACATTCCAGAGCCATACAGTCCCGCATAAGGTTTGTTGGGTTCTACATCGTCAATATTGGTAGAAGTAAACTTAATAATGCTTTCCACTTCTTCAGCCGGAAGGCACGGATAGAGCGAAAACATAAGCCCGATCGTCCCCGTAACCAATGGTGCAACACTAGAAGTTTGATTAAATTGTGTTGTTTCAACTTTGTTATCCAGCTTAAGTTTCCCATAACGAAAAAGACCTGTTCCGGGGGCGACAATATCTATTGATGTATTCAGATTGCTTATACTAATTGGGTAAAGAGAAGGAGTTTGAGTAGTGTCGTTATTTTTAAAACCGCCAGTTTGGCCTACGTAATTGCGAATGTCTTTTATATAATAGATTTCTTTATCTTTCAAATATTGGATGTTTTCTGAAAAATGTTCATATCTGTGAGATGCTGAAGACACCGCTATCACTTTATCATAGCCACCTGGATAGTAAATTTTTTTTCCATCGGATTTGGAAAAAGCGATATTATGTCCAACGGCCACTACTACAGTACCATTGTCCATCATTTCATAAATAGCCGCTTGTGCTGTTTCGTAGTATCGCGAGATTCCCCAACTGCAATTGATAACCTTCACACCCATTTTGGAAAGTTCTACTAACTGCTCCAATGTATTTAAGTGCCTATAGTTGGTAGCATAAATACTGCAATCATAGCAAACCCCAGGAATTCCATACCCATTATCACCTTGGCCTGCGGCAGTTTCCGCAACCGAAAAGCCATGTCCATTTACCAAAAGGGATTTCCGTACAATTTTACTTTTACCTTCAAACTCTTTGTCATCGGGTTCTATGGAACCATCAGAGATGCCAATAACAATATCTCGCGAACCAGTAGTGTAATACCACGCCTTAGGTACTTCTAAAAAATCGAGATAGTCTAAATTTACCTGTGCTCCCAAGTTTTCACCAATGGTGCTGGTAAGTCCATAGTCATTGGGTTCAAATATTTTTTTGTCTTCGTCGGCAATCAGTTCACCGAATTCAAAAAGATGGGACATATTTTGCAATAAATCAGTCATCAAAGCTTCATTATCTGCAACAACAAAAAAAGTCTTTTTCAGGTTTTGTTTCTTGGCATGTTTCCACGTTTTCTTGAAAATTTTAATTTTATAATTTTTCAAAGCTGCTTTTAATCTGGCATCATTACCTGAATATTTCAAATAGTCTCCGTTTTTTTCAAAGGGAGGTACAAAAGAAGTGTCGCGAGCACGAAGATAAAACCAAGCCTCCGTTTGTGCAATAACTGAAAATGAGGAAAGAATAATAAATAAGAGTAGTAATGAAATTCGCAAGGCAGATTCTTTTTTACAAGGTAATTGTTTTTTTCAAAATGAAGTAGACCAAAAATAGACAAAAAGATTCAAGATATAATTTGTTCCATATCCTAAAAAGATTGCTGTATTTTAGCAACATGTACCAGACCCTGAAAAAATTTGCGCTTTCTGTTGTTCCGCGTAAATTCCTTATTGAAAATGAGGTTTTTTTACGAGCCATTTTTGCCTTTCATCTTCGTGGAAATAAATATGAATGTACCGTTTGTGGTCATGGACTTAAAAAGTTCATCCCGATTCCTGATGGCGACTTGCTTTGCCCTTTTTGCGGAAGCCGTTCACGAACCCGAAGACTCTATTCATTTATTAACGAGAATGATTTAATCCACGGAAAGGCACTTCATTTTTCGCCTTCGCGAAGTGTTTACAGATTGTTGAAGAAAAACCCAAACATTACTTATTTCAGTACTGATTTCGAAGATGAATTTCTTGCCGATTATCGCTATGACATTACCCAAATTCCTCTGGAGAACAATTTTTTTGATCTGATAATCTGCTATCATATTTTGGAGCATATTGAAGACGACAAAAAAGCTATGGAAGAATTGTACCGCGTCTTAAGGCCTAATGGTACCTGTATAATTCAAACTCCATTTAAAGAGGGAGACATTTACGAAGGTTTTTCGAAAAAAACCCCAGAAGAAAGGCTAGAAGCCTTCGGACAGGAAGACCACGTGCGCATCTATTCTTTGCAAACATTGCAGAATAGATTGAAAGAAAATGGTTTTCAGAATGTAGAAATCAAAACTTTTCCAACAAATAAACGTTACGGGTTTATGGAAGAAACTGTATTGATCGCAAAGAAATGATTTCAATCCTCATCCCAACATATAATTACATCGTTTTTTCATTGGCAGAAAACTTGCAAAAGCAATGTGAAAATGCAAATATTCCCTATGAAATTTTGGTTTTGGATGATGCTTCAACAGCTAAAAAATCTTTGGAAGATAATTCAAAAATAAATTCATTGAAGCATTGCAGTTTTCAGGTTTTAGGCGAAAACATCGGTAGAAGTAAAATCCGTAATCTGTTGGCTGAGAAAGCAAATTTTGATTGGCTTCTTTTTCTCGATGCAGATACTTTTCCTTCAAATTCAGAATTTATAGCAAAGTATTTGACGGCTTTTTCAAATGAAGTTTCCGTTATTTTTGGTGGGATTGAGTACCCGAAAAACAAGTCAGAAAATTTCAGTTTAAGGCATAAATATGGTTCAGAACGCGAAAGTCTGCCGCTGGTAGAACGCCTTAAAATTCCATACCGAAGTTTTATAACAATGGGATTTGCCATTAAAAAAGAAGTTTTTCAAAAGATAAAATTCAACGAAAAGCTATCTGGCTATGGTTATGAAGATTCGGTTTTTGGGTATGAACTTCAAAAAAACAACATTTCATTGCTACATATTGAAAACCCCGTAATTCATTTGAATTTGGAATCCAATGAAGATTTTATAAAAAAATCGAATTTGGCGCTTCAAAATTTATTGAATTTTTACAAATCTGGTGTAATTGACGTCGAAACGGTAAAGATTCTAAAAACATACCAAAAGCTTAAAAGCTATAATCTACTCTTTGCTGCGCGTTGGTTTTTCAATATTTCAGAAGAAAAACTGCTTAAAAACCTGAATTCACCAAAACCTTCTCTTTTCCTTTTTGATTTGTACCGCTTGGGTTATCTTAGTTCTTTAAAATCAAGAGATGCCTAAATTTTCAGTGATCATATCGGTCTTTAACAAAGAAAAGTACATCGCTGGCACTTTAAGGAGTGTTTTGGCCCAGACTTTTACTGATTTTGAAGTCGTGATTCTAAATGACGGTTCCACTGACAATAGCGGAGCTGAAATTCTAAAATTTAAGGATCCGCGGATTCGTTATTTTTCAAAAGAAAACAGTGGCGCATCGGCTGCCCGAAATTTTGCAATCCAACAAGCGGAAGCCGAATATATTGCATTGATGGATGCCGATGATTTTTGGCATCCTTTCTATTTGGAAGAGCAAAGCAGATTGTTAAATGATTTTCCCGAAGAATCAGTTTTTGCAACTGCAACAGAAATTAAACGAAACGGAAAAACATTTACAAACTGCTATTCCATTAAAACCATTGGAAAAGATTCAATTCTGGTAGATTATTTTGAAGCGAGTCAACTTGACTCTGTATTGTTGAGTATTTCAACGGTCTTAAAAAAAGATGTTTTTGAAAATGTAGGTTGGTACGATCCAAAAATAAAAAGTGGAGAGGATACTGATCTTTACGTGCGTATCGGTCTAAAATACAAAGTGGTTTTCAGCCCGAAAGTGTGCGCAACCTATATAGTCCGGAAAAATAGTTTGTTTCAAAGTGTAAAAAAAATAGAAGAAAAAGCCAATTTTGAAGCGTATGAAATTTTTGAAAAAGACAATCCCGCACTTAAAAAGTTTTTGGATTTAAACAGATACTCGCTTTGCATATTAGCCAAATTGGAAGGTAATAAAGAGGCTTTTCAGAAAAATTTTCTGAAAATAAATCAAGAAAATCTCAGCAAAAAGCAACAGTTTCTACTTCGACAAAACAAAACCATTTTGAAGTATCTCTCAAAAACGAAGGACAATTTGGAAAAGCTCGGGCTTAGGCTAGGCACCTTTAAATAATTGGAAATCTTCGTATTCCCTAATATAATCACTTTCCAAAAATTTCCCGGAAGAAAGCACCAAACATACTGCCCCCGAAGAAAAATTTTCAAGTTCCCGCCATATTCCAGTAGGTATCAATAGTCCTTTGTTTGGCTTATTGAGCGCCATTGTTTTTTTGTTTTCTCCATCATTCAGAATTACATCAAAACTACCGCTAAGAGCTATTAAAAACTCCTGTTGTTCCTTGTGTGCATGACCGCCGCGGTAAGCATCACTGGGCACATCGTATAAATAATATATTCGTTGCACCGTATACGGTAACAAATCGCCCTCAATTACCGAAAGATTGCCCCGCGGATCGGTTATTTTCGGGATGTCCATTAAATTTATATTGTCTATTTTAGTGTAGTCCATGTTTCAATAATGTATTCCATTTTTCGGCTGTATTTGCCATTGAAAACCGAGCAACGGAAGGTTTAGTGTTCTGTTTAATTTCGTTATAAAAACTGTCTTCAAAACAAAGCACCTGCAATGCTTCGGCAAATAAAGATAGGTTTCTTTCGGCAATCAGCAAACCATTTTTTTTGTGCTGCACAATTTCCGAAGGTCCCGAAATAATGTCTAACGAAACCACCGGCGTACCTAAAGAAAGTGATTCTACAAGAACCATGGGAAAACCTTCATATTTGCTGGTAAGCGTTACAAAGCGGGCATTTTTTATAATTTCAAATGGACTTTTTGTGAAAGGCAAAAACAAAATTTGGCGAGTACAATCTTTGGAAGCAGCCAGTTTTTGGAGCATTTCTTTGTCTTTTCCATCGCCTAAAATAACAAGATGAAAATCTTTTTCCCAAACTTTTGATTGTGAAAAAGCATCAATTAAAAACGAAAAATCCTTTATTGAATCGTCCAATCGGCCGTAAGAAAGTATGTATTTTTTATTTTGAAGTATTTTGGGGAGTTCGTCAGCTTCTTGAGCCCAAGCAGGATCAAAAGCATTGTGGATTGTTATGGAATTTTCAATTCCTTCTTTTCTTAAGATTTGGTTTTCAATGTATTCCGAAACAGCTACATTCAAAATATTTTTCTGACAGATTTTTGAAAACGCCGTCGGATTCTCAGTGAGGTATTCCGCTTTTTTGGAACTGTGTACTACATAAATTTTATTGAGTTCTCGATAAATAAACTTCGAATAAAAAAGTTCGCGATCAAAATTATTTTTGGGGCGATGATCGATTATTACATCGAAATTTTCTTTTTTCAAATAATTTCTAAATTTCCGAAAGCGAAGCAACCGTTTAATCATCGAATCCTTTTCAGTTTTCAATTTTCCCAAATTCAGCAATTTACCACTGAATGGATAATCAACTTCATCGTTCAAAATCACCAAATGCACCTCGTGACCCTTTGCTTCCAACATTTGAGAAAGCATAGCACAAGACCGTTCCAAGCCGCCTTTTGCAAGCGAGATGGAAACTAGGCACACTTTGAATTTCTTTTCAGCGCCCATCGCTATTTATTATGTATTTTTGGTTGCACAAGGCAAAGATAAGTTTCTAAGAATACTTTCAATCTTGAGTATGAAAAAATTAACCACAGAGTCACAGAGGACACAGAGGTTTCTCTGTGAACTTTGTGCTTTTACTTTGTGAATTTTGTGATAAAAAAATAGGATGAAAATACTTTTGGTGGGCGAATACAGCAGGTTGCACAATTCCTTAAAAGAAGGGTTGCATGTACTTGGTCACGAAGTGGTACTGGTTTCAACAGGAGATGATTTTAAAAATTTCCCCTCAGATATCCTTTTAAAACGTAAATACGATTCCGGAATTTCAAAAAAAATAAAGGTTGGTCTGTTCAAAATTTTTGGAATAGATATTACTTCACTTTCCTTAAAAAATCAATTTTTTAAGCAGAAAGAAAAATTCAAGGATTTTGATGTTGTGCAATTAATTAACGAAAGTCCGTTGGGAATTTTGCCGAAGTATGAAAAAGAAATCATTTCATTTTTAAAAGAAAACAACAAAAGACTTTTCCTGCTTTCTTGCGGAACGGATTATACAAGCGTGAAATATGCATTCGAAAAAAAGTTTCGCTACTCTATCTTCAATCCACTTTTTGAAAAGAAGGTTTCAGAAAAAGATTTTTTTCCAGCCTTGAAATATCTAAAACCTGAATACAAAGATTTGCACGATTTTGTATTTAAAAAACTTAACGGCATAATTGCTTCCGATTTGGATTATGACATTCCTCTTCTTGGAAATGAAAAGTATTTTGGTCTGATTCCAAACCCCGTAAATATTGAAGAATTAAAGTTTAAACCGTTTTCTTCCGAAGGAAAAATTATCGTTTTCCACGGTATCAATCGGGCTAATTATTTCAAAAAAGGAAATGATTATTTTGAAGCGGTACTTAAAAAACTTCAGCAGAAATATGCTGAAAAAGTTGAAGTTATTACGGTTGAAAACATTCCGTATTCTGAGTATATTAAAAAGTACAATTCGGCGCACATTCTTTTGGACCAAGTGTTTGCATATGACCAAGGTTACAACGCTTTAGAAGCAATGGCGAAGGGAAAAGTAGTTTTTACAGGAGCCGAAACCGAGTTTTTGGATCGCTACAATTTGAAGGAAGGCGAAGTATGTATAAACGCGCTTCCCGATTTGGATTCTTTATTCGAAAAGTTAGAAGATTTAATTTTAAATCCTGAAAAATTAAATGCCATTTCAACTAATGCAAGAGAGTTTATTGAACGGGAGCACGACTATATTTCCATCGCCAAAAAATATCTGGAAGTTTGGGAAAAATAGTTAGAAAGGCAAATCAATGGATTCTGGGATAATAAAATCTTTGGAATAAGGATTTTCAAGAAAGCTAAGCGGTGGCTTTTGAAATTTAAGGATATCCTCTCTTTCAATTCCATAAACACTCCAATAGTTAGAGAGCAATTGGGCAAATATATCCTCGTCCCAAAACCCGAAAATCGGTCTGTTTTCTAAAATCTCAATCGGAAGCGCTTCTATGGTAATCCCATCCTCTTGGTTTTCGATTTTGTATTCAGGTTTGTATTGCAAAATATAATCTGAATAATGAAATCTTGCGTACAATTCCTCAAATTGAATGGGATGTAAAACATGGCCTGCCATTTTATCGAGTAACTCCTTTTCCTTCTCCCCGATTAGGCCATTGTCCTGTAAGCAGGCAATAAAACCAAAGCCATTTACACCGAATGAGAACATTAAATTGATTGCATCATCGCGATAGCTAAAAATATCAGCCGAATATTTAAGCGGAAATACAACGATGCTCCACGGTTTTTGCCCAACGAAAGAAACGGGCTCAATTATGGATTGAAGCATCAAATGAAAACGACCAAAGCGTTCCCTAAGATGGGCAGAAAGCGCAAACTCCTCGCCCTGTCTTAACAGCCTATCTCTTTCATACAGCATTTCGTAGTACAGAAGTCCGTAAACCATTCTTCCAGTCCACTGGAAAAGCAACTCTTGGTCTAGTGATTCCATTCCTTCAAAACCCTTTTCATAGGCCGCCTGAATTTTTAGGTCCAAATTTGTGAAAGCCTTTTTTACCTCGGGGGAACATGGCAATTCAAGATCGGAATATTTGTAGGATTTGGTTTTGTCCATCATCTCAATCTTTTCATCACCAAATTTGAATTGATCCATCAGCCATTGTGGAAAAACGGAAATCCTTTCAGTTGTCAATACTCCGGAAAGGAAGCAAAAATGTTCGTCGAATATCAAATCCTCAAAAGGATTAAAAAGGGTAAGAGACATAAAAATTTAGCTTTGGATTTTTTTGCAAAGATAGCTATAAACACTTGTTCACTTTGCCCGATTGACAAAGAGATTATTTTCAAAAAAAAGCAGTACTAATTGTCTCAAAAGATGACGTTATTAACGGTAAATTTTAAACGGGGACATCTTTTTATGAAAGTTGCTGATTGATACTACAGCATTGGAAATATAATGTAAAACTTATGTGACAATTAAATACTTTGTTAGATTAGCTAGTTCACCATCCCAATCGCGAGAGATATTTTCTCTTAGCAATTTTGCAGGTATTCCTCCAATTAAGACGTTTTCACCAAATTTGGAATAATCTTTATTACATAAGGTATTTGAAGCAATGGAACAATTATCTGGAGTTACCGTTTTTTGCATAATAGACACTCTATTGCTAATAAAATTATAGTCCCCAAGTTTAATGCTACCATTTATTGGGTATTTCTCACCCGTTTTAGTATTCACCATTTGATGGAAATTGGTGTCAATCAGTTGCGATTCAGAGCCAATTCTTGCATAAGTGCCTAAAACAATTTTGTTTTTACATATTACTTTTCCGTTGGAAGCTAAGGAAGCCATATGTCCAAATTCACAATATGCATTGTCATATACATACACAAAATAATCTTTCCCAAACTGAACGTGCCCCTTAACTACAAAAGTTCCACTCAAAAATAGTTCAGAGGTGCCTTTATATTTAGTAATTAGCTCATAAGGCTGTCCAAATCCTACCATAGCTCTCTTTATGGGAGCTTCAATTTTGAAATCACCTTTTAAAGATGAAAATTTTACTGGTCCATAAAAAAATACGGGAAGTTTTCTGGCTACTGCTTTAGGAAACATCTTATAATTGAAATAGTATGTTTTAATCCAATTCACAGATTTATAAAACCTGAATTTCTCACGGAGACTTCTATATATTTTCTTTAAGAATTCTATCATTTCTTTCGTCTAAAAAATTTTCCGAACACTTCTTTTATATCCATTTTCTTATCTAATTGAATATATGAAAATACAAAAGAAAACAGTGCTACTAATGATAGTGCGATATATTTTAAATAAGTGTTCTCGAGATAAGTAAGCAAGAAAGATACACCACATAATAATATACAGATAGCGAAAACGGAATAAAAACCTTTTTCAAAATAGAAGCCATAACGATATTTTGTTATAATGCGAATTCCTGCGAAATGTATAATGTAATAAAGGAGGAAACTAATACCCAAACCTTCTAACCCTCCATAGTAATAGCCTACCACATTCCCCACTAAAAGTAAGGCATTAAAGCCAATTGCAGTTTTAATAAAAGTTTTTGAATCTCCTTTTGCGATAATAATATAACCCATAGAAAAAGAAACAGCTTTAAAAACCATGCCTAAAATGCCCCAGTTTACCATACTAATTATAGGAGTGAATTCTTTGGAATACAGAATCACTATTATTAATGGAGCTGCAAGTAAAAACACCACCACAATTGGGGTAATTAGCAAAATGGCAATGAATGCTTGTTCAAAAACAGTTTTGCGTATTTGTTGAATTTTATCGGAAATCGCAGATAATCTTGGAAAATAATCAGTTCCCATGGCATTAAAAACAAGGCCCACATATGAATTTAATATCACAAAACCTGCATTATAAAATCCCACCTGAGTTACTCCTCCTGTTTGGCTTATAAAAATTTGAATTAAATAGGCTACCAATAACCCTATCATGGTACTTAGACTAAGCATGATTCCCAAGTAAATCATTGGCTTACCTTCAGAGAAAGCCTCTTTATTTGAAAGCCCTATTTTTTCAATTTCAATCGTTTTTGCATAATAAAATGTAAAAATAAAGGCTACAAAAGATGATATTATTATAGCAGGCACAATTGCATCTACTCGGTAGAAGTAGTAAAGAGGAAGTGTTATGACCAACCCAAAAAGATTTCCGTATAAATTTGCCTGTGCTAATTTTTTTAATTTCCGAAGACCTTGAAGAATGGCCAATTGGCCATTTGAAAGTTGCTTGAACAAAAGAGCAACAGAAAGCCACACAAAGGAAAAGGTAAATTCTTTGCTTTCAAAAGCAAATTCGCTCAACCAAGGGGAAGCTATCATCATAACCAAAGCCCCAAAACAAGCTGAAACCCACACGAGCCTTTTTAAAATTTGAATCGTTCGTGAAACGCTTTTTGTGTTTTCGCTGTTATAGTTATAGGAGATATCCTTTACAGCGCTTTTGTCAAGTCCAAAATCGGTCATTCCACTTATAAGGCCCAAGGTTGAAGTGAAAAGTGATGCAATTCCGTATCCCGCTGGGCCAATCCAAAGAGCAATAAATTTTGAACGAACTATAGAAACAAGAATATTGAAAACCTGAACACCACCAAAAAGTGATGTGGCCTTCATTACCTGTCTATATGAATTTTTAGATTCTAGCATTCACTAAATTGGTTTCAAAACTATTTAAACTATACTAGATATATGACTTTAAGATATCCTATTCTGCTTTTTAAAATATCTAAACACTAAGAAAGAAACTATAAAAAAGTAAACCACGTATCTTAAAAAGTGTGCCATTACCACGCCCTCAATGCCGTATATTCCCGTGAAATAATATGCAAACCCATAAAAAAGTGCCAGCGACATTATCTCTGTAAATATAAAATTGAACACCAATCTTTTGGCTAAAAACTGATGAACTAGAACTAAGGAAGCTAAGCGTATAAAGTCTCCCAAAAGTTGCCATTTAAAGAGCGGAGCCATTTCAATTTGCCCAGGATATATTAGTTCTATAATCACATTTCTAAATAAAAACACTAAAATCATCCCCCCAGCAAAAAGTGGCAAAAGTGTTTTATAGATAGCTATTACTTCATTTTTAAAATTTTCTGAATTATAAATTCCGGCAAATTTGGGGATTACATAAAGCGTAAAAATGGAACTTGAAAACACCATATAATTCTGTGAGATAAACGTCATATTGGTCCAAATTCCCGCATCTCTTCCAGATAGTTTTTCGTCTAGCATACTGCGAATATCTATCTCCACAATGGGCAATAAAATTGAGGAAACAAAAGACATAACGGTAAAAGCCAAAAGTGCCTTTGCCATAGGTGCTTGAAGTTTGAGGCTTTTAAATTGAATATACTCGCGCAGTACTTTATAAAAAAAGAAAAGCATAACTGAAACCTGGACAACGGGCGTAATAGCAATTGCAAACAAAACGCCATCCAAATTATACTGAAATAAAAATATTACTGTTAGCACCGCGCTAACCAAATAGCTAATCAAGTCTATTTTAGCGTATTTTTTATAATCTGAAAGACCATTTATAACACCATTAAAAACTCGTTGAACGGCTATAAAAGGAACTATAACTGCCGTAAATTTTATTAAATAGGAATATTCGGTAGACGAAAATAAGTAAGAACTAATTTCTGAAGAAAACAAAAGTAGAACGGAAGATGTAATAGAAACCCCAATAATCTGAAATACAAAAACAGAGGAAAACAGTCGCTGCAGCTTTATTTCATCTTCTTTATATTCGGCAATGTATTTTACTATTCCATTAAATGTTCCTAAGGAAGTAATAGACATTAAAAGTGAAGATAAGCTTCTAAATTGCCCTATTTTATATTGCCCTACTGGCCCGACATATTCAGACAACAACCGCTGTATTAAAGCAGAAATAATCAGGCGAAAGCCAATAACTCCAGCATTTAAAGAAGTCATCTTTAAAAGAAGATTGCCGCGTATAAAATCTGGGATTCTCAATTAATATTTATTTAAAACCGAAATCACTTTTTCAACATCTTCATCCGTCATGATCGGACTCATGGGAATGCTCAAAACCTCGCGATGTATTCTTTCAGTATTTGGAAAATGTAAATGGGAATATTCCGAAAGTGCCTGCTGTTTGTGGGGCGGAATTGGGTAATGAATTAAATGGCCAACTCCATTTCTATCCAAATAATCAATGAAGCCGTTTCTATTCTCTACACAAATTACAAAAAGATGAAACACGTGGTTTTCACTACCGTCGTAATCTGGAAGTAATACTTTTTCATTTTTGATTTCAAAAATATACTTTTTGGCAATGACTCTTCGACGCTCGTTATCAGCATCCAGTGTTGGCAATTTTATGTTTAGAAATGCAGCTTGTAACTCGTCGAGTCTTGAATTGAAACCCAAAAGCTCGTTGACGTATTTAGTAGAAGCTCCATAATTTCTCAATTTTTGAATTACTTCAGCCAACTCGTCGTCATTGGTGGTCACAGCTCCCCCATCTCCCAAAGCTCCTAAATTTTTGGTAGGATAAAAACTAAAACCTGCCGCATTGCCAATATTTCCTGCGCGTCTTCCATCTTTTGCTTTTGCTCCATGGGCCTGTGCCGCGTCTTCAATAACCAACAGATTATTTTCTTTTGAAATCTTTAAAATTCCCTCCATAGGTGAAAGTTGTCCGTAAAGATGTACGGGCATTATGGCCTTGGTTTTTTCGGAAATAGAACTTTTAAGTGAGTCAAGGTTAAAGTTATAAGTGCTCAAATCAGCTTCTACCAAAACAGGGATTAAACCCGCTTGCTTTATTGCTAAAATCGTTGCGATGTAAGTATTTGAAGCCACCAAAACCTCGTCATTCTCTTTTAGCTTTCCGAGGATTTTATAGCCTTCTATAATCAATCGTAGTGCATCCAAACCGTTGCCAACACCTATGCAGTGCTTTGCCCCGCAAAACCCCGCAAAATTAGCTTCAAACAATTTCACTTGAGTTCCCAGAATATAATAACCAGAATCCAAAAAATGTTGGAAACTGCTTTGAAGTTCAGCTTCAAAACGTTGGTTGATTGTTTTTAAATCCAAGAATGGAATCATATAAATACGGATTCTAATTTTTTATAATTTGCTGTTTTCACTTCATAAAATGATTGTGAAATACTTCTGGCTCCAAAACATTCTTTCCAATAAAGCAATCCTTCGTTTATGTTTCTTCCATTATTTTCGTTTGAAGTCCCAAAATCAAAATATCTCTTTTCCTTGAAACGCTGATTTATTAAATATTCAAACAAAAAATCTAATGTTCCCAACTGTTGTTTGTCTTCATTGGCTGAAATATATTGCATATGGGCCACATTTTCGGTTTCAAAAATTGTTGCCCCACCAACTATTTCATTTTCTTTATAAACATTAAATTGCAATATGTTTTTTGGAAAATAATTTGCCAACTGAGTGATTTCAACAGCCGAATGAACAGGCATCGCTGCGTGGCGCAAAGCCAAATTTGGAATTAAAATAGTATTCCAAAATGGCTCAAAATCATTTCCTTCCACTACTTTTAAGTTATTTTTCTGGCCTTTTTTAACTCCTTCCAAGCGGTTTGATGCAATTTTCAATGGACGCTGTTTGTCTATTACACTTAAAACATCAACTCTTATCATTGCGGCTCTAACTATAAAAAGCAGATAATCCATTTCATCCGAGGGTAACAGATTGTAAATGCTTGGTATTACTTTTAACTGAAGTTTTTTAATTTTATTTTCGTCCAACCACTGAAGTAGATTTTTAAAAATCTCAACAACTTCCTTCAATTTTGCTTTTTCGTTAAGTAGCAAGCCGCCGTAAGTTAAGCCTTGATGGGTGTATAAGGTTTTTCTAGAAATATTGGCTGGTAAGATCCCAACCACTTTTTCATTTTTAAAAATTAGTAAAGAATGGTCCTCAAATCTATCAGAATGATATTCCATAAAATCCCGATGAAAAAGAAACGTAGCATTTTTTGTGTTCAGCAAAAAAGACTGCCAAAGTGCTCTATCTTTCGAAGTATACTTTTTTACGGAATAGTTTGCCAAAGCTTTTTGTATTATCGTTTATGAATTGGTCTCTTGAACTATATTAATAGTGCAAGTTAGATTTTTTTACAATCAACATCTCCTTTTTCGTCTATATATTCATAGACTCCCTCGACCGCGTCTTCTTTTAAAATTAAATAGCTTTTATCTTCTTGAAGGTGTTTCAAATATTCTTTGTCGTTCCCCAAATAAGAAAATAAAACCCGGAAAACATTTATACAACTCTTTAAATTTGAATCTATAGACGGCACTTCATTGTTTGGCCAACGAATAGAAAACATTACGCTAAAAGCACTATAAACAATATTGCGGTCAGTAGTTTTTTTGTAAAGTTCATGGGTATAATCCAAGCCCACAAAACCTCCGTGATCTGCCATAATCATAATTAACGCATTTGGATCATTTTCAACAATAAGGCTTACCATTTTTCTTATTTTTCCGTTGGCAATTTCCCTTTTTTTAAGCCACAGTTCCCGTTCTTTTTCTTTTCCTTTCGAGGCAGCTTTTGTACTTGATATGTGGCTCGGTTCAAAAATTTCTATAAAAAAGAAATTTCCAACATCGCTCTTGGAAGCGATAGCTTTTTCCAAATCGGGATACACATCTTTAACAACATTAAAACCTGTAGTGATATACGGAATTTCACTGTATTTGAAGTTGGTAAAATCATATCCCACTTTTGGTCGATTTACCAATAAATATGGATGCTCGGTAATAAAATGTGTTTTATAACCATTGTTTTTGAAAATGGTCAACACTGGATTTTCAGAAATTATGTTTTTTCGTGCGTTAATCATTTCCTTATAATCCGTTTTTCTATTGTAATAGTGGTGCTTCATCATAAATGTTGCACTGTTGGAAGTTAAGGTCGAAATATAATTGCTTCGAAAATTGGGGTAATTTTTAAAATCGTTTTCTTCCAAAAATGTCTTAAAGCCCGAATCGTCCACATTGTAAAATCCGCTTTCCAGTTGAGAAAAATTTACATAGCCATCTGGTTGAATGTAATAAATATTCGGTTTTTTTTGGAATATAACGCTTTCAATACTATCTGGTTGCTGCATCCATTTGGAGGAATAATTTAAATATTTTATAACTATAGGCACCAAGCCAATAAACCCAATGACCGCCAAAAGCAGTTGAATGGCGAGCCATTTTTTAAAATACTTATACAGAAAATAAGCTATCAAAACTGAAATAATAAAGATTCCCAATATTATTTTCCTTTGAATATCGGTGTATAAAATGATTTTTATAAAAAAGAAAAAAAGAAAAATATTAAAAAATGGAATTATATATTTTCCCCATTTTCCAGTAAAAGAAAGACTGGAAAACCATTTTAAAGTTGAAAAGAAAACAATCGGAATAAGTAAAAAAAACAATAAAAAGTAACCCAATTGTTCCAAAGAATTAATCATCCCAAAATTGCGGGAATAATAAAAAACCAAAGGATACAAGCCAGTTGCAATACCTATAAAAATAGGATTTGCCGAAACTTTGTTTAAAAATCCTTTAGAACTTTTTTTTGTAGTTTTAGACCGTCTCATTTCTTAATAAAAACCACCTTCCCCTCATTGTCCAAATATTTATAGATTCCCTGTGGTACACCGAAGTTGATGATTATATAACTTTCATCAGGTTGTAAGTTATCAATATACGAAGGTTTATCACTTAAATAAGCAGTGAGTATTCGAAAAAGGTTCACCGATGTTTTTAATTTATTGTCAAATTCAGGAACCTCCCCATTTGGCCAATGAATAGCGAGAATAGTACTGAAAATAGAGTTTACAAAATCAGGATCTGTATTTTTTGTGTAGGTTTCAGATGTGTTGGTCATCCCTACAAAACCACCGTGGTCGGCCATTATTATTATTAAAGCTTCCGGGTCGTTCTCAAGAATGTTTTTTGTCAATAGTCTCAACTTTTTATTGGACTCCTGTAAGCTTTCAATATAGTGTTTGCGCTCCCCTTCCACACCTTTTGAATCGTCTATTGTATTGGTTATATGCCCAGGGTTGAAAATTTCAACAAAAAAGAAATTTGGCCCTTCGGAATAGGTTTCCATATAATTTTTAAAAGGCTCAATAACATCTCGAGGATCCCCAAGACCAGTCGTGACAAAACTGATTTCTTTTGTTGAAAAATTACAGAAATCATAGCCCAACTTCGGTTTGTTAGTTAAAAAATAAGGCTGCTCCGTGAGAAAAAATGTGCGATACCCGTTGTTTTTAAGAATGCGAAGCACACTGTTGTCTGAAACAATAACATTACGTGCATCAATGGTTTCGGTAAAATCTGAGCCATTGTTGTAATAGTGGTGCTTCATCATAAAGACCGCACTGTTAGTGGGCAAGGTTGCCGCATAATTACTTCGGAAGTTTGGATAGCTCTTAAAATTACTTTCCTTCAAATAGGTTTCGAAATCAGCATTATCAATATTATAATGCCCTTTTTTCAGTTCAGAAAAATTCGCATAACCATCTGGCTGGATGTAATAGATATTTGGTTTCTTTTTGAAAACCGCAGCTTCAATATTATCAGGCTGCGTCATCCATTCTTTTGAATAGTTCAGTTGCTTAATAACCACAGGCGTTAAAGTGAACACACCTATCACGGCAAGTATCAACTGAAAGCCAATTATTTTTATGAAAAACTTACGAAGCAACAAGGCAAGCAGTACTGCTACACCAAATATGATTAAAGTCCGTATCCAGCTAAAACCAGCATATAATGCCACATTAAGGTAAGAAAAGAAGAAGAAAAAGTTTAAAAAAGGCAGTGCAATCGGTTGCAGTTTTTTAAAAAAATTAATTTTTGAAACCTTATTGACAATGAAAAAAAGTACTATCGGAGTCAAAATAAATATTGATACAAAATATCCCAAGTGACCCCAGGAATTTATCATTTTGTAGTTATTTGTATAATAAAATAAAAGCGGATATAATCCCGCCGAAACCCCAGCAATCATTGGGAATATATTGTCTCTTCTAAAAAAAACCGAGAAGAATCCCTGTCTTTTTTTAGGCTCCATAATTTTTATTTTTTAATAGATACAGTAAACGTTTGGTCCCTTTTACCGTTTCCTTTTTTTCTAGGGTAAAGTATTGTAGATAACCTTTCTCAAATTCCGTTTCGTTGTAAAAATCAAAATGGTTTATAAATTCTCGCTTGCGAACCAGTAATGACTGTGCCCAAGAATCCTCCCGGGTCGGGAACTCGATGATAAGGTTTTTTGAAAAAGAAGCGAAAAAAGAAGCCGATTTTTCAAAAGGAACATTTCCGGAAAGTGTAATGTGGTGAATTAATGCCAAAGCCATCGTTACATCTGGCGCATATTCTGCCAAACGTTCCATTAGGGAATTGCGCTCTGTATTATTGAAACCAATGCCGGGAGCTGGTTGTAAAACATCGCACACAAAGGGCAGCATATTTGTTTCCTTATTTTTCTGAAGTTGTTTGTAATTAAAATCTACAGCATTGCTGTCAATATCGGTAACAATTATATGTGGAACGTTATCAATAACGGACCGGGCAAAAGTGCCATCGTTGCCGCCCACATCAATTAATTTTTGTGGTGACAATGGTTTTATCCACTCTTTAATCAACGTTTTTTTTGCCTCAAAAGCGGCTTCGTCATAATTGGTTTTGTCGTAATAATCACCCCATTCACTTGTTTCTTTCAGTGTTAAGCCTTTTATATAATCGTAAAGACTTTCCAATATATTCTCCTGTGATTTTTTGGAAAGGGCCGTGATTTTGGTTTCAGCTTTGTAGTCTTCCCTGTGCTTGCTTTCCATTTTTGCAAGCAAGTGAATGTTTGGATACACCACCGAACTAATCTTGGTTCGTGAAGGGAGTAAGGAGGAAATCAATTTCACAGGAATCCCGTCAATGTGCGTTTGCATCATTTTGAAAATTTCGGTGCCGTGATATTTTGCCAAAACCAAAGGTCCAAAAAAGTGTGTGATGAATTGTTTATATGCACGCCAAGGAGTACCTTCTTCATAAAAGTCGAAAGAAAGTGTGTCTATAAAAACAGGTTTCCCTTTGTGAAAAGTAACGTTATAAGCGGAAGCATCTTTCAAAATAAAACCTTTTGAAAGTGCGTATTTCTGAATTTTTAGAGTGTGGAGCGCGGCGTGTTTGTATTGCTCAAAGCTCCATTCGTAAGGATTTGTGATGAATGGAATTTCTTCCGGAGTGATAATTATTTCTTCCGAAGAAACCGAAGTCTCTTCATGTGGAATAAGCAAACCATTCGAAATTAGGCTTTTAAAAAAACCTGTTTCTTTCAGTTTTTTGTATTGCGCGAAATATATAGGATTGATAGCCCTACGAAGTGTTTTTCCATCATAAAACATGTATCCAGAAGGATCACGAAATGAAGCTTGGTGTGCGTCAGTTTTTTTTGTCATCTTTATTGGTGTCTTCCTCTTCAACGTCAATTGAATCGTAAGTATCTTCTTTCTCTTTTACCATTCCGAAAAAAGATTTCACCTTATACATAACACCTTTTGAGAAAAGCAATATTCCAGCTGCCGCTGCCACTACCGCTTGTACTAACATTGCTCCCAGCCCTGGATCGAAATAAAGAAAATTCATACCTAATTATTTTATAATACGTTTGCCGTTAAGCAACAAGGCTTCGACTTCGCTCAGCCTCTACAAATAAACTAAAAAACGCCGAGTTTATTGAGTTGCTCGGCGTTTTTCTTTTTCTAAATTTTATTTCGTTTACGGTCCGTTTCCTTCAAATATATTTTTCGAAGTCTTAAGTAGTGTGGCGTAACCTCAACATATTCGTCTTTTTGGATGTATTCCAAGGCCTCTTCCAAAGAAAATTTGATGGCAGGAATAATTTTAGCTTTATCATCAGCACCCGAAGAACGTACGTTTGACATTTTCTTGGTCTTAGTGATGTTTACAGCCATATCATCTTGACGTGTGTTTTCACCAATAACCTGTCCTTCGTAAATATCTTCGTTAGGGTTTACAAAGAAACGACCTCTGTCTTGCAATTTATCAATAGAATATGGAATTGCAGAACCAGTTTCCATAGAAACCAAACTTCCGTTTTGTCTTTCTGGAATTCCTCCTCTCATAGGTTGGTATTCAAGAAAACGGTGCGTCATAATAGCTTCACCCGCAGTTGCTGTTAACAATTGGTTACGCATACCTATAATTCCACGAGAAGGGATAAGGAATTTGCATATCATTCTGTCTCCTTTTCCTTCCATACTTACCATTTCACCTTTTCGGATGGTCACCATGTTGATAGCGGTTCCACTTACATCTTCAGGTAAATCAATGGTCATTTCTTCAATAGGCTCACATTTAACACCATCTATTTCCTTGATGATTACTTGTGGCTGTCCAATCTGCATTTCATAACCTTCACGACGCATCGTTTCGATTAAAACAGAAAGGTGCAAAACCCCACGGCCAAAAACGATAAATTTATCAGCACTATCCGTTGGCTCCATTCGCAATGCAAGGTTTTTCTCCAACTCTTTTTCAAGGCGTTCTCTAATGTGGCGAGAAGTAACAAACTTTCCGTCTTTTCCAAAGAAAGGCGAATCGTTGATAGTGAAAAGCATACTCATTGTAGGCTCGTCAATAGCAATGGTTTTCAAAGCTTCTGGATTTTCAACATCGGCAACAGTATCACCAATTTCAAAACCTTCCAAGCCTACCAAGGCGCATATATCTCCTGCTTTTACTTCAGCAACTTTTTTACGGCCCAAGCCTTCGAAAGTATGAAGTTCTTTAATTTTAGATTTTACTATTTTTCCGTCACGTTTAACAAGTGCAATTTGCATTCCTTCTTTTAATACTCCTCTTTGTAAACGACCAATAGCGATACGGCCGGTAAAAGATGAAAAGTCTAAAGAAGTAATCAACATCTGCACATTTCCCTCTTCTATTTTTGGTTCTGGGATGTGTTCCAAAACCATATCGAGTAATGGTTCAATATTATCGGTTTGGTTTTTCCAATCATCGCTCATCCAGTTGTGCTTTGCAGAACCGTAAACTGTCGGGAAATCAAGCTGCCATTCTTCAGCACCTAATTCAAACATCAAGTCAAATACAGATTCATGTACTTCATCTGGGGTACAGTTTTCTTTATCCACTTTATTGATAACAACGCAAGGTTTTAAACCAAGGTCTATAGCCTTTTGCAACACAAAACGTGTTTGTGGCATAGGGCCTTCAAAAGCATCTACCAAAAGTAAAACACCATCGGCCATGTTTAGAACACGTTCCACTTCACCACCAAAATCCGCGTGACCAGGAGTATCAATAATGTTTATTTTAGTGTCCTTATATATAACTGAAACGTTTTTTGAGGTAATAGTAATACCGCGTTCACGCTCCAAGTCATTGTTATCCAAGATAAGATCTCCAGTATTTTCGTTTTCACGAAAAATACTACAGTGGTGCATAATTTTATCAACCAGCGTGGTTTTACCGTGGTCAACGTGGGCAATAATGGCGATGTTTTTGATTTTCATAAACTAGCTCCTTTTTTTAAGAGGGTGCAAAAGTAGTGTTTCTAAGTGGATTAGAACTAAAAGTTGTGATTTTATTTTGATTGGAAAAACAAGATTTTAAAGTAAAAAAAGCCATATCTTTAAGTTAAATATTTAGTTATGAAGACAAAACTACTATTTACACTTTTAATCTTTTGGGCTATTTCAGGGTTTGCACAGCAATTTGGCCAACAACAGGTTATTTCTACGGAAACTGAAAAACCTTATTTATCAATCCCTTTTGATATAGACAATGATGGGTTTGTTGATATTTTAACTGCTTCTGGTGAAACTTATAAAATGAGTTGGTATCGAAATTTAGATGGTAACGGGAATTTCAGCTCAGAAATTATTATCAACGAAACTCCTGTTTATTATCTTTCAGTTGACTTTGTAGACATAGACACTGATGGTGACATGGATATTTTATATCTCAGCAATAATGCAAGTTACATTGCTTGGTTGGAAAATCTTGATGGGGCGGGAAATTTTGGAACGGAGCAAATTATAAATGAACAGGATTTTATTTCTTCAGTTAAAACCTTAGACATGGACAATGATGGGGATCAAGATTTGATTGTGGCATTGGCCAATAGTTCTAGCGTGAAGATTGTGTGGTATGAAAACGAGAACGGACAAGGCACCTTTGGACCAGAAAATTTATTGATTCAAAATGATAATGAGTTTGCTAAAATATTACTTGAAGATATTGATAACGATGGCCTATTGGATATTTTGGCAACAGAATTTGTTTATGTTCAAGGTAAGATTTTTTGGTATAAAAATTTAGGCAATGCAACATTTGGACCAATGCAGATTATTTATCAATTCCTATATGTACAATCCGGAGGAACTAATATTATCGGATTTGAATATGCAGATATAAACACAGACGGAAAAAAGGATTTAATAATGACCTCTGTAGATGATAATTCCGTAGTAAGCACCCATTGGCTTGAAAACTTAGATAATCAAGGAAATTTTGGAGACCTTCAATCTATAATATTAGATTTTTATGATCAATACCTTTTTTATGATCTTGACAATGATAATGACAATGACATGCTATTATGGAATAGAGATTTAGATAATGTTTCTTGGAAAAAAAATGAAGACGGAGAAGGAACATTCGGAACACCTATTATTATAAATGCAGCAGCTGATTTTGCAAGTGACGCAAAAGCTGCAGATATTGATGGCGATGGGTGGCTTGATATTGTTTCGGCATCTGCCGGTAATAACAAATTAGCTTGGTACAAAAACAACACCTTGGGCATTTCAGAAAATGAAATTGCCAACTACCATATTTATCCAAACCCAACCAGTGGAGTTTTATATATAGAATCGAAGCTACCTATTTCACAAATTTCTGTTTTTAATCTTTTGGGTCAAAGGATTGAAACAACAATAGATAAAAAACAAATTGATCTTTCCAAAGCCGAAACGGGAGTTTACCTTTTAAAGATAGAAGATGGAAATGGAAATTTCCAAACCCATAAAATTGTGAAGGAGTAATTCTTAGAAAACTTCCATTGCGTTTTCAAAGTTGAGCGAAAGAAGCTTTTAACTACCTTTGTATTAAAATAAGCTTTTACGATGCAACTGAATAAAATCCCAAAAATAAAACACACAACCTCTAACAATTTTTTCCTCCTCGCTGGCCCCTGCGCCATTGAAAGTGAAGAAATGGCTATGCAGATTGCAGAAAAGATTGTGAAAATTACCGACAAGCTCGAAATCCCTTATATTTTCAAGGGAAGTTTTAAGAAAGCAAACCGAAGCCGGATTGATAGTTTTACAGGAATTGGCGATGAAAAAGCCTTGAAAATACTTCGAAAAGTTTCCGAAACTTTCGATATCCCCACCGTTACCGATATTCACGAAGTGAGCGATGCGGCAATGGCTGCGGAATATGTGGATGTGTTACAAATACCCGCATTCTTGGTACGCCAAACCGATTTGGTAGTTGCCGCTGCGAATACCGGAAAAGTTGTGAACTTGAAAAAAGGCCAATTCATGAGCCCGGAAAGTATGAAACACGCCGTGACTAAAGTAACTGATTGCAACAATGAGCAAGTGCTAATTACGGACCGCGGGACCATGTTCGGTTACCAAGATATGATTGTTGATTTCCGTGGAATCCCCACAATGAAACAATATGCTCCCGTTGTTTTGGACGTAACCCATAGCTTGCAACAGCCCAACCAAAGTGCTGGTGTTACAGGTGGTAGACCCGAAATGATATCAACCATTGCCCGTGCAGGAATCGCAACTGGTGTAGATGGCATCTTTATAGAAACCCACTTTGACCCTGCAAACGCCAAAAGCGATGGCGCCAATATGCTCAATTTAAATCTACTCGAAAAACTTTTGACAGATCTTGTTGCTATTCGCAAAACCATTAACCAACTTTAATCCAAAATAATATTTTAAAAACAAGAGCCCTGCCAGCGTTTTGCTGGCAGGGCTCTTCGGCTAAAAACAAAACTTTTTAAAATAAGAAATGTTGATTTTCAATAAAAAAGCTGCTCACTTTTAGGGAACAGCAGTTAACCTTATTGCTTATAAAACTCCCCAACTAAATAAGTATTCAAATATCGGGCTAAAAACCATTACCAATCAAGAGGGAAATCCCCCATTTTTCTTAAGGGTTTTTCCTGTTTTTCAATAGATTACAAAAGAAAAAAGCTGTCCCGAAACGAAACAGCCTTTTTCAATTATTGCATCATTAACTCCCCAATTAATTTGCTGATGTAAAGATGCGAAGAACCACAAAGCCAGTCAAGAGGAAAAACCCTGTTTTTCATGGGGGATTTCCCCCTTTTTTGGCTTTTAATAAAAACCTGAAATTATTTTCACTTAAATAAAAAAGGTTGCCCATTGCGGACAACCTTCACAAATCACTATTTATTAACTCCCCAATTAATGTCTAGTGGCACAAAGATGCAGCATAAAACAACACGGGTCAAGAGGGAAATCCCCCATTTTTTTTAAGGGTTTTTCCTGTTTTTCATCATTTATTAGCCATAACAGTCCTAAATTATTTTAATGATTAATTTGCAGGATAACTATTTTTAGATTTACTTTGTTTTTCAAAGTACTTTATTATGAGTGAAAAAGATTATTTAAAAGACATAAGCGAGATAAAGAATTTAATGGACCGCTCCTCCCGGTTTATTTCGCTCAGTGGGCTATCCGGTATTTTTGCGGGAATCTATGCTATAATTGGAGCAACGCTTGCGTATATATACCTCTTCCCAAAACCTGGAGAATATCTTACACTCTATAGTTGGAATTTTAAACTTTTACTAATCCTCTTGGCTTCTGTTCTTGTGCTCAGTATAATTACTGCCTATCTTTTGACTACACGACGAGCAAAAAGAAACAATGAAAAAATTTGGGACACCACCACCCGCCGTTTACTGATCAACTTTTTAATTCCCTTGGTTACTGGTGGAATCTATATCATTATAAAGTTAAATAGCCAGCATTACGGGCTTACCGCTTCGTTGATGCTAATCTTTTACGGACTTGCACTCGTAAACGCTTCAAAATACACCATTGGCAACGTAAAGTATTTAGGCTACGCTCAAATAATTATCGGACTCATCTGCGCCGCGCTACCGGGCTACGGCCTGTGGTTCTGGCTCTTGGGATTCGGACTTTTCCACGTTATTTACGGAAGCATTATGTATTTAAAAGAACAAAAAAACTAAGCGTGGGGATAATTGACAACATAAACAAACTGTTCGATCACCGCATCAGGCTGGGAATTATGAGCATACTTGCGGTAAACGAGGATGCAGATTTCAATCGCCTTAAGGAATTGCTGGACGTTACCGATGGCAATCTGGCCAGCCACCTAAAAGCGCTGGAACAGGCCGAATATATTTTGGTCGAAAAAAGTTTTGTGGGAAGAAAGCCTAATACCCGTTACAGCGCTTCGAAGCTTGGGCGAGCAGCATTTAGAAAACATATTGAAGCTTTGGAAAAACTAATTCAAAAACCCAAAAAATAACATTTATATTTTTTTATCAATTTACTTTGAAAATCAAAGTACTTTATAAATAAATAATTAACTATAAACTTTTAAAAACAAACTATAAACACAAAAATTATGGAACAGAAAAAAAGTAGATTCAGCAACTGGATGCGCAACTCTATTACCGCAAGAATGTTGGTGGTTGGGTTTTTATTATTAGTACTCTTGATTCCTTTGGAGTTTGTAAAATCGCTCATAAACGAAAGAGCTTACAGGCAAGAAGAGGTTGTAAAAGAGATAAATGAAAAATGGGGAAATGAAGTATTGCTATCTGGCCCTATTGTGAAAATTCCCTACAAAGTAATTTCTGAAGAAAAAATCTTCAATGAAAAAAGCAATTCCTATTACACAAAAACGAAGGAAACAGTAGAGAACGCTTACTTCTTTCCAGACAAACTCAATATCGTTTCACAAGTTGATACAAAACCGTTGAACCGAAGCATTTACGAATCAGTCGTTTATTCAGCAGCCATCGACGTAAAAGGAAATTTTCCGAAAATTGATTTTTCAGACACTGATATTGCTGATGAAAATATACTGTGGGAAAAAGCTATCGTTCTTCTGAAAACTTCCAATTTAAAAGGTATAAAAACCACTCCTATCGTGAACCTTGCTTCCGAATCACTTTTAATGACGCCACAGTATTCCACGGAATATTTGAACACCATTCAAAGCAATTATATTGCAAACGCTAAAGAAATGTTTGTGGAACCACTAGCTTTTTCATTCGACTTAAAGATTAACGGCAGCGAGAGCCTGAAGTTTTTACCCATTGGGAAAGAAACCGACGCCACTATGAAATCCAACTGGCACTCCCCTAGTTTTGACGGCAATTTTTTGCCGGAAGATACCAACAAGGAAATCAGCGAAGACGGTTTTACAGCAAACTGGCGTATATTGCAAATAAACCGACAGTTTGAGCAATCATTTTTTGGGCACCTTCCTGATCTTTCTTCTTCCTCTTTTGGCACCAAACTTATCATTCCTGTGGACGAGTATCAAAAAAGCGAACGCACGGCCAAATACGGTTTTATGGTTATTGGGCTAACGCTACTTGTATTTTTATTGATTCAATTAGTTAGTAAAATTTACATCCACCCATTTCAATATGTCATGATTGGTTTGGCGTTAGTGATGTTTTATACCCTGCTGATTTCAATTTCAGAACACAGCAACTTTTTTAAAGCTTATGCCATTGCTGCGTTCTCGGTACTCGCACTTATAACGGTTTACTCCCGTGCCATTTTAAAAGGGTTTAAATTTCCCTTGCTCATCTGCGGCTCGTTGGCTTCCTTATACGGTTTTATATACGTAATTATTCAGTTGGAAAACTATGCGCTATTAGTTGGCAGTATTGGTCTATTCTTGATTTTAGCAATCATAATGTTTGCCTCACGGCGGATTGATTGGAATAACGAATAATATTAACTCAGTAAAATTAATTTAAGGTTACGGTCCATATTTATTGCATTCACTATGAATGAAATATTAAATGGAGAAGGTATATTTATAATACAATTGATATATGTATTCTCTCAAAACTGGGCCGGCCTTTTATTTTTCAGAAACGAAAACATTTCAAAAAATATGAAAATGAAGAATTTCAAAATTCGGCTAAATCGTAACTTCTTATTTAAAATTGTTTCACTGTTCATCGGCAGTATATTGATCGTTTTAAGCGTAGTGAATGTTTATATTTCAGTATCAACGAGCGATAAATTATATGATGACACCGCCTCAATTCCATATAATAAAGTGGGATTGCTTTTGGGAACTGCCAAACACATGAATAACAATGCTTTAAACCCATATTATCAATTTCGTGTAGATGCCGCTGTGGAACTCTACAAAGCTGGAAAAATTGAATTTATATTGGTTAGCGGTGACAATAGTTTAAAAACATACAACGAACCTTTAAAGTTTAAAGAAGACTTAATGAAAGAAGGGATTCCCGAAAATAAAATCTATTTGGATTACGCCGGTTTTAGAACATTGGCATCAGTGGTGAGGGCAAAAAAAGTTTTTGGAATTAACAAGCTTACAATCATATCGCAAAAATCACACAATGAACGCGCCTTGTTTTTGGCCAAACATTTTAATATAGAAGCGGTGGGTTTTAATGCCCAAAATGTTTATGGTAAAAATTCCATCAGAACCCGAATCCGTGGGTCTTTTGCAAAGGTCAAAGCTGTTTTGGATATCATCTTCAACGTTGAACCCAAATATCTGGGCGAGCCCATAAAAATAAAATGAGCACACATTTTAATTTGAAGTATTTAATGGTTTCAATAATTCTATTCTTAATAGAAATAGCCATCGCCATTCTACACTTCAACCCTTTCATAAGAGGGTTTTTAGGAGATGTTCTGGTTGTATTGCTACTGTATTCATTCCTGAAAATTTTCATTAGAAACAATGTTGTCAAAATTGCGGTTTCGGTTTTGTCTTTTGCCTTTTTCGTGGAATTTTTGCAATATTTCAAGCTTGCGAAAATATTGAATATCCAATCGGAAGTATTGCTGATTGTCCTCGGGGCAGTATTTGATGTTTGGGATCTTGTTGCTTATTTTATTGGCTTTCTTATAATTTTAGTGCTGGAAAAACTTTTTCATAAAAATACACATCAGTATTTTTCAATATTTTAATATTTATTCTAATTTGCAACATCATAAGCTTCAGCTCCAAGATATGCTTTCCAAAAAATTTACATTCCTATTTTTTTTATTTACTTTCTTCCTATCCCATTCCCAGTCTGGGCGTATTGATGAATTTGGAAAACCTACTCAAAAGGAGTTTGAACTTAAAAGTTACGAATCTGAACCAGACGCTACTGGTGTAATACTTTATGAATCCGCAAATTATTATGCAATTCCTATTGTTAAAAGAACTTCGGTAAGGCTTGTAAAAGAAATACACAGGAAGGTAAAAGTTTTTGATGCCAAAAAATTTGACTACGCCACAGTAGAAATACCATATTATGAAGGAGATGAGTATTATGGCGAGGAAATAAAGGACTACAAAGCCATAACCCACAATGGATCTGTACAGAATTTTATCCCTGACAATGCCTTTTATAAAACCCAAAAATCAGGGGTTGGAAATGTTTTGAAGTTTACTTTCCCAAATGTACAAGATGGGAGTATTTTAGAATATAAATATACCATTGTGAGTCCTTATTTTTATGATTTGGATGGTTGGGAATTTCAGCACGAGCTTCCCACTATTTATAGTTTATTCCAAACCGATTTACCTGCCCATTTTAGATACAATCGTATTCTCTACGGCCCTAAAAAGTTAGCCATTGAAAAAGCAAGTGTCAAGAAAAATGGGTTTCTGCTACCTTCAAACTCTGGCCATATTGATACCGAATTGGACGTCTATGCAATGAAAGATGTACCCTCGTTTACGGAAGAAAGCTATATGCTTTCCAAAAAAAACTATATCTCCAGAATTGTATATGAACCACTTGCTTTTAAAGCCTTTTACGGTTTCGACCAAGTTTTTACACGCAATTGGGAAGATGTGGACTATCGTTTTGAAATACGCAGTGATTTTGGGGAACAACTGACAAACAAAGGCTATTTTAAAAGGAAGCTACCTAATGACATTCTTGATATCAAGGACGATTTGGAGCGTGCAAAAGCCGTATATAGTTTTATTCAAGATAGTTATACTTGGAACGGAAGATATTTCAATTATGGTATTAATGTGAAAGATGCTTTCGATGATAAATTGGGTAGTGTAACAGCCATAAACATTTCCCTGGTCAATGCGCTTGAAGCAGCAAAACTAGATTCAAAGTCCGTAATTCTTTCCACCCGAAATAACGGGTTGCCAACTGAACTGTATCCAGTACTTTCAAATTTTAATTATGTACTCGCAGTATTAATGATAAACAACGAGAAAATTTTACTAGACGCCACCAACAAACAAGCCCCTTTTGGCATAATCCCTTTTCGAGCCTTGAACGTGCAAGGCCGCGTAATGGATTTTAAAAAAGGAAGTTATTGGATGCCTATTGAACCTTTTAAACAAAACATCCATTACGCAAACGCACAAATTACAGCAGATGCCAATGGAGATTTTTTGGGAAAAGTTAGCCAAGCAAGTTATGGCTACATAGCGCTAGGAAAAAGAAATAGCATTGAGGAAGAGACCTTACAAGAGTATATAAAAACGCAAGAAAAAGACAACGCAGGTATTGAAATTGTAGATTACCAAGTAGAAGACATCAACGCAATTGAAAAACCGCTCAAGGAAAGCTATAGTGTTGCAATAGAACCCGAAACGGTTGGCGATAAAGTAATTCTATATCCTTTTTTCAACAAAACCTATATTTCTGAAAACCCTTTCAAAATGAAGGAGCGCAGCTACCCGATGGATTTTGGCTATCCTTTTTCAAATACCTATTTAATATCAATAGATTTGGGAAATGTATATGAAATTGAACAACTCCCAAAAAGTAGAACCATTAAACTTCCAAATGATGACGGCGAATGTTTGGTAACTTATGTTTCTGAAGACAACAAAATAAATATCCGCTTCAATATGAAACTGAATGCGTATCGTTTTCCATCCGATGCCTACTCGTCTTTAAAAGAATTTTTTGGTACCATGATTACGATGCTGAAAGAAGAATCCATTATTTTAAAAAAAATATAAAATGCGTCTAAAGACTTTACTTTTTCTAAGCTGTTATTCCGTAATATCCATTTGCTATTCGCAAACACAAGGAGTACCCACCTTTGGTGAACCTCTGAACGAAGAATTTACAATGACAAGCTATTCCTTAGATCCAGAAGCTACAGGTGTGGTGCTTTATGAAAGGGGAAATTACACTGTGGATGCTGCCGATGGCTATATCAGGCTCTTTAAAGAGGTATACAGAAAAATTAAGGTATTCGACGCCAAAAACTTTGATTATGCCACTTTTGAAATTCAATATTATCGGGAGAACGAGGTTGAAGAAAATATTAAAGATTTTAAGGCAGTTACCCATAACGGCAAGTCCAAAGTGTTTGTGGGCGAGAACGCAGTCTTTGACATAAAGGAAGGACAGCATTGGTCCCGAAAAAGATTTACTTTTGCCAATGTGCAGGACGGTAGTATTTTGGAATATACGTATCGTATAGAAACTCCATACTTTTTCAATTTTGGCGGCTGGGCATTTATGAATGATCTGCCTACCCTCTATTCCGAACTTCATACCGAAATCCCCGGAAACTATAGATACAACCGCGCCCTTTATGGCGACCAAAAGCTGGATGTGAACAAAGCGGAGATAATACTAGATTGCTTCCACCTACCTGGCTTTAAACTTGCTGCCGATTGCGAATCTGCAACCTATGCAATGAAAAACGTTCCTGCGTTTAAGGAAGAAAAATATATGCTTTCCAAAAGCAATTACATTCCATCAATGAAGTTTGAATTAAGGGATGTTGTTCACTTAGATGAAAGCAAATCAACATATTCCAAATCTTGGGATGATGTGGATCACGAATTCCAGTACGATAAAGATTTGGGACGTCAATTAAAATATACCAGTTTCTTTAAAGAACAACTTCCCACTTCTGTAACTTCAATTTCAAATGAACTGGAACGCGCCAAAGCTGTTTACTATTTTATTCAGGAACAGATGGCTTGGAACAAGGAAACTCGTATTCTTCAAGATATTCGCGTAAAAGAAGCTTTTGACAAGAAAACTGGCAACAGTTCCGAAATCAACTTGGGGCTTATAAATGCGCTGGAAGCAGCTGGTCTTAACGCTAAAATAATGCTTATCGCCACCCGCGACAATGCCTTACCCACCAAGCAATATCCTGTACTTACAGATTTTAATTACGCCATTGTATTTCTTACCATCAACAATGAAAAGTATTTACTCGACGCCACGGAAAAAGAAACACCTTTCGGCGTACTTCCTTTTCGCGTTTTGAATATGGAAGGACGTGTGCTGGACTTTAAGAAAGGAAGTTATTGGGAACCCATTGCGCCCATCGCCAAAAACATGCACTACGAGAACATGCAACTCTCCGCCGATGAATCTGGACTGTTTTCGGGAAAGGTGAGCGAGATTTCCACGGGCTATATTTCAGTTGACAAAAGAAAGGAAAGCAACGATTTCAGAAAAGATGAAATCATCAAAAAGAAGCAAAGTAAAAACGAAGGCTTGGACATTACAAACCTTGTAATGGAAAATGAAAAAGATTTGGAGCAGCCTTACAAGGAAAGCTACGATATTTCACTGCACGAACAACCCGTTGGCGACAAACTATTTCTCTATCCTTTTTTGATGCAGACTTATTTTTCCGAAAATCCATTCACCGCGAACACACGGCTGTACCCCATAGATTTTGGTTTCCCGGTGATGAACAACTATCTCGTTTCCATTGCTATGAACGACCAATACGAAATCGTAAAAGTACCTGCCAACAAATTTTTAAAACTTCCCAAGAATGACGGAGAGCTATCGGTGGTGTATGATGTTTCAGAAAATATGGTAAACATTCGGCTAAGTGTAAAACTGAACAATCAAAGCTTTGCCCCAGAAGCCTATAAATCGTTACAGGAATTTTTTACCGAGCTCATAAAAATCCAATCCAATGAACCTATTGAGCTGAAAAGGATTTGATAAGTAACTCGTCACTGAAACTGAACACTGATTACTAATTTCCCCTGTTCTTCTCTTGAATCTTACGTATAATGGCCGTGACGGTACGTCTTGGAACAAAACGCGGTAGCCTGGAAAGAAATTTGTTGAAGGTTCCGGGAATAGCAACAACTTTTCCTTTTTGCATTGCTTTGTAGCCATATTCGGCAACTTCCGTTGGGCAGGCAATATTGAATTTTATTTTATTCTCTGAAGCATTCGTCCCATTGGAAACTACTTCCTGAAAACAGGTTTTGGTTTGCCCTGGGCAAAGTACCGTAACGGTAACACCGGTACCCTTCAGTTCATTTGCAATAGCTTCAGAAAAGGAAAGAATATATGCTTTAGAAGCATAATATAAAGACATTAACGGACCTGGCTGAAAGGCTGCCAATGAAGACATGTTCATTATTTTTCCGCTGCCACGAGCCACCATCCCTTTTAAAATCAGTTTGGTTAAGTGAGTGGTAGTTAACACATGCAGGTTTAACATAGCTGCATCCCGTTCCCAATCGGTATCATTGAAGCTTCCGAAGATACCGAAGCCAGCGTTATTGATTAGTACATTTATGCTTTTACCTTCAAGGGCTTGGAATATTTCTTCCGACACATTTTGTTGGCTCAAGTCTTTATTTATCAATTGTATATCCGAAGGATAAAGAGCTGCTATTTCCTCTTTCACCTCCTGTAGTTTTTCGATGTTGATATCCACCAACACCAAGTCGTACCCATCTTTTGCTAAAAGCAAGGCCAATTCAAATCCAAGCCCCGAAGCAGCTCCGGTAACAAGAGCTGTTTGTTTTATTTGTTCAGTATGTTTCAATTGCAAGTTTGTTAACAAAAAGTTAATTTGTTAGTCGGCAATTTCCACATAATCCTTTAAATATGCAAATCTTGGAGTAAGTTTTCCATCTTCAGTAGTGATTCTGGCACGTTGTAAAATGCCATCCAAATCGCCATTAAAGAATGCGGGGATTACGTTTTCTATAAACATATAGCCAAATCCTTCGCTTGCATCTTTTGGCAACTCACATGGTAGATTATCTACTGCCATTACCGTAATGGCACCAGGAGCATTAAAGGCGGTTTCGCTTTCAGTTTTTGGATCGTATCCATAAAAAGGATCGGCAATAGTGGAAGCGCGGAATGTACAAGGTATGGGGCCGTCCACATCACAGGAAATATCTGCTACTAAGTTTATTTTGAAGTCAGGGCGTTTGGCATCTTCCTTTGTAAAAAGATAAGGCGCCCCATTTCCATAAAAATGGCCTGTAAAAAAGACATCGCTCACTTTAGCGTATTTCATAAAATCACTTTCGTAATCTTTAGGATCTTCATAAAATTCCCGCTTATCAAATTCGCCACCATCTTTGCGTTTGTTGTATTCTGAAACATCTATCTGGCAATAAACAGGTTCAGTGAATTCCTTGGAAAGGTATTCCGCATCAGTTACTTCACGTATTTTCAAGTGGTCCAATATTTCCTTCGCTCCTCTTGCCACTTTGCCTGTTCCTGAAAGAATGATTTTTAAATTTGGAAGACTGATTTTATCCAATTCTGCTTTTGTCGCGTTGAGATCTGGCAGTGTTTCTACTTTGGGAAGTGTAAATAACTTATCGCGTAAGCCCAAGCCTCTAAAGCCATTGTAAGCCCCTACGAGTCCAGCGTAATACCCAAAACCAATCAAGCGGTGTTTATCAGCATTCACGATGGTTTCGTGGTCAAACATTTCAATATTTTTATTGAGCATTGCCTTTAACAGTTTGCGGTTGTAAGGTTGCTTTTTTATGGTATGGCTAAAGAAGAAATACTTTTTATTTTGAATAAGTGCATCCACTGGCACTTCTTTTACGCCCAACATAACATCTGCCACTGAAACATCTTCCATCACTTCAAAACCTGCATCGCGATAGGCATCATCATTAAAAATGCGAACGTCTGAAGCCTCCACGATTATCTTAGCATCGGGAAACTTTGTTATGACTTCTTGGCACTCTTTTGGTGAAAAAACCACCCGACGATCTGGCGGGTTTTTGCGTTCTTTGATTATTGCAAAGGTTATGGGCATTTGGTATGTTTTTTGAATGAATATTGCGGTGGCAAAGATAGGGTTTTTCATGTATCTTTGCCACCGCTCTCCGAAGCTTGAACAGCAACCTAGCTTTAGCATAGTTGCATAGCGAAAGAGCAGCGTCTTTGATAGTGTATGCTATTTGGTAGTAATCATTTTTCACTACTAATTACTTATTGTTAATTGAAAATAGGGGCCGACTGGTTTTGACAGCGGGTCTAATTGTATTGTAAGCATGCCGAGCGCTGGGATATAGCTCGTTAATATCATATTTCACACTTTTTAAACGGCGAGAATAACTACGCCCTAGCTGCATAATCCGAATTACAGTAGGATGTGCCTCGGCCCACAAGGTGGGTAAGCAGGAAGTCACTCAACGGCCTTGGTTTGCGGCGGTTGATATAGTGGCTTCGTAAAAGTAAACCTAGCGATACTAGTGCTTTGATGGTATCGTGAAGCTCAAGTGAAGATAAGGGGTGCGTTGGTAGTTTTCGACCGGCAATCTCTCGAAAACCTAAATGAAAACTAAGCATGTAGAAGGCAGTATAATTGCTTGTTTGGACGAGGGTTCGAATCCCTCCGGCTCCACTTTTTGACTACCAAGTCAATTTAAAAACCCTGTAATATTATGATTTACAGGGTTTTTTGTTTTTTATGATATCGTTCAATTGCAAATAATCGTATAAAAAAAGTCACCTATTCGGTGCGCATTTTTTTTCTAAAAAGTGCGCACCGAATTACGCATAACCTACTGATTATATGTTAAATATAGGCGATTAGTTTTTTAGGTTTTAGTATCTTTATTGATGATAAAAAGCCTCAAAAATGAACACTTCTTTTTCAGTATTATTTTACCTGAAATCCAGAAAGACGGATAAGGGTTTAAAAGTCCCCATCTACCTACGGTTTACTGTAAATGGTAAACGAAGCGGATTGAGTATTTCCCGGAAAATAGATCCGCAAAAATGGGATGCCCGCGCAAATAAGGCTCGTGGAACCAGCCAAGAATCAAAAGAACTAAATATTTATTTAGACAAAATACGTAGCCGTGTCAATAAGATCCATGAAAAACTGATTGAGGAAAATGAACCCTATACTGCTCAGGATTTAAAGAATCTTTATGCAGGGAAAAAGGAGAAACCAAAAATGCTCGTGGAAGTTTTTGATGCTCATAATAAACAAATGGAAAAGCTTATTGACATTGAATTCGCCCTTGGCACTTTCAAGCGATATTTTACGACCCGGAACCATATTTATGAATATGTAAAGGAAGCTTATGGCAGAGAGGATATTCCCGTGCAGGATGTCAATCTTAAGTTTATTCGCGGATTTGAATATTTTTTAAAGGAGAAAAAGGGTTGCAATCATAATTCGTCCTTAAAGTATGTCAACAATTTCAAAAAAATAATCCGAATGGCCGTAGGCAACGAATGGATTACCAAAGATCCCTTTTACAATTACAAGATTAAGTTTAAAACAGTGGAGCGGGAATTTTTATCAAAGGAGGAACTTAAGACTCTTACGGAGCGTGAAATTAAATGGGAGCGATTGGCCGTGGTGCGAGACATGTTTGTGTTTTGCTGTTATACTGGACTTGCCTATGTGGATATCCAAAAATTAACCCCGGATAATATCGTTCGGGATATAGACGGCAATTTATTCATCCAAGCAAAACGCACAAAAACAAAAACTAAATTAGTCATTCCCCTATTATCTCCTGCCTTGTCTATTTTGAATAAATATGAGGATCACCCCAAAGTGTTGAATGGGGATTGTGTACTACCCGTACTAAGCAACCAAAAATCCAATGCTTATTTAAAAGAAATAGCATTGCTCTGTGGCATCCATAAAAACTTAACCACTCATTTGGCGCGACATACCTTTGCGACCACTGTTACCCTTACTAATGGGGTGCCTCTTGAGACAGTTGGCAAGATGTTGGGACATAAAAACTTACGAACTACCCAACATTATGCGAAAATTATTGATAGAAAAGTAAATGAGGATATGAAAGTATTGAGTGAAAAGTTAGCAAAGGAAGAGAATTTTTCAAGCAAGATGAATAAACAACCCAAGTCACTCCTAAACCCTTATTAATGAATATAATTGTTCACTAAAGAAGTGTCCTTGATATTATACGAAAAAATATATTGTGCGAAATCGGTGATGAATTCAAGTATAAGATGTTTATAGAAGGATGACTACTTAACACTCTCTAAAATATTGATTATTTTAGACTTCCTAAAACAACTTTAGATGGAGAAAAATATCTATATCAAGGCGATGGAAATAGGCTATCATTCAAATGATGGCATTAATTATTTTCTATTAAAAGAACAACTTCAAAAGGCTCTAAACATCAAAATTGAAAAGGTAAGAGAATATACTTTGGTCGTGTGGTTTCTTAAAAATTTCCAAACCTGGGATGTTCCTTACAATGAATCTGATATACGTACAGATAAAATTCTATACGCTATTAAGGAACATACAAAAGGAAATCCTGGCGATTCCAATTCTAACACTATAGAATTTGAGCGCATATTAGCAAAGCCTTTTTATATGAAAGGTGAAACAGTTAAACAATACCTTGACTATTTAGAGCTCAAAGAAGCTCGGGAACAGGCTAAAGATGCACAAGTAGCTTCAACCAAGGCCATAAAGATTGCTTATTGGTCTGTCGGAATCTCAGCTTTTCTGGCCCTTACCTCGATTATACTTACCCTCTATTTTTCCCTAACCGCCCCAAAACCACCGTTTGATGTATATATTAATGAAAAACCGCAGGTTTGGAAAGTACCGGAGATTTATTCACGGGACGCAGAGCATTCCCATTCTCCCGATAATGAAAAAGATTAATATTTGGGTGGGCTCCACTTCTATTAGCTTTAATTAATACTAGATCTACCCCTAGATCATGGTATAAAATAATGTGAAAGCAGATAATAGTAGCCTTTGCCTTGCTTAAATGTAGGGAAAGTGTAGCATTCGAGTAGCACTCGCCCCCCTTGAACCATACATTAACTCCACCTGAACCTACCATTAAGCGAAGTTAACTGTAGCCTTAGGTCACTATGACTGTAGCCCTAGCAGCCAATTTGAAATTTAAACTTTATGAATGTACCAGTTTAGTATTCATGCGAGAGACCCCTATACCAGCAGAGGGGTGTATAGCTATTTTAGGACAAGACATCCCTTCCGCAATTATAGCAATTCATAATGTTTAGTTTTAGTATGGTACTATTAGATAGTACAAAATTTAGATTTTTGATCTCTGACAGCAATTAGATAAAAAAATCAAATATAAAACGAACACAAACCCAACCATTTGGAAGACCATAAGAGTGGGCTTTTAAATTGGGGAGAATACCAAATATAACAATTATCGGGTAACAACGATAAATAATCAATATATCCAAACATAAGACAATGTCGCTAATGAGTATGACTGGATCTTGCAGTGAAAGTTTTGAGATTAAAATTGGGGATGCAAAGCATTGTGGAGGATAGAGGGGAGACGCTAGCGCCAGGGACTTTTGGCTGCAGGATATAGGATAGATAATTGGTAATATACGATTAGGCGAAATAACCATATACTATAAAGTTGTAAAATTGTGGCTAATATATTATATTTGCAACTATAAAGTGGTAATATGTAAAATTCCTAAAATAAAAATGCAAGCAACAGAAGAAGAGGTTAAAATATTTTTACAGGAATTTTTTGCAAAAATAAATGCTAATATAGGTGGAGTTGGCATTATAATAAAAAGAGAGCGTGCAGCCAATCTTCAGACAATTTTAGATTTAGAATTGACAAATATTACTGTCAGACAGCATTTAAAAAAGTTAACGTATAAAGATTTCTACAGAGGACCTACGGAAGATAGCGATGGTGGTCCAGGCTTGTGGGAATTTGGTAAAGAAATAAAAGGCAAAGAAGTCTATATAAAAATTACTATGGGATACATAAACAAGCCCACGATTTGCATCAGTTTTCATTATCCAGTAAGAACAATTAAATACCCATTCAAATGATTTACGAACAAATAGAAAGCCCTTTTTCGACAGGTAAAGCGAATTTGCTAAAGAAAGTGAATGTCTTAAACTTTCGTAAGAATGAATTTGAGATAACTGAACATTTTTATGTTTGTGAAAATACCAACGAGGAATTTACTACTAGTGAATTAGATGAGATAAATATAAATCAAGTCTACAATCAATATAGGGATAAGTTTGGTTTGCCTTTTCCTGATCAAATCAAAAGAATAAGAGAAAGGTATGATGTCTCGGCAGTTAAAATGTCTGAAATTCTAGGACTAGGAGTTAATAGTTATCGTCTTTATGAACAAGGAGAGGTTCCAAGTGTCGGTAATGGAAGATTAATTTTAGCGGCAGAAGACCCTAGGGAATTTAAACGTTTTTTGATTGCTAGTGAAGAATTGATTGATTCTAAAGATTTTCAAAAGATAAATAAAAGAGTGGGTGAGTTAATCATATTGAAAGAGCAAGAGTCAGAACAATTTTATAACTTAAGTATTATGGAATTGTTTGACAAAATAGTTCCAGACCAATATACAGGTTATCGCTTGCCAGATTTTGATAAAATATCAAATATTGTTTTGTTCTTTTCAGAAAGAACCCAAACATGGAAAACTAAATTGAATAAACTTTTATTCTATTGTGATTTTTTGTCATTTAAAAATTACGGATATGGTATTTCTGGATTAGACTATAGAGCTATTAAATTAGGGCCTGTCCCTTCTGAATTTGAAAAATTATATCAATTGATTAGTGAGGGAGAATTTGTCCATAGAGAATATATAGAATTTGAAAGAGGAAATTATGGCTCTTATTTTAAACCTTGTTTGACTTTTAATGCCTCATTATTTGAAGAACATGAAATTGATATAATGAACATTGTGTCAAATAAGTTTAAATATACTAGACCATCTGAAATCGCCGAAATTAGTCATAAAGAAAATGCCTGGAAAGATAATATAAACGAGCAAAATATAATTAGTTATAAAGATTATGCATTTAATCTTCATACTATCTAAAAAATATAATTATGGAAAATAGCAAAAAAAATGAAGGAGGAAATGAAAATGCTCCAGGACAAAACAAAGAGTTCAAAATTTTAGTAAACGCAAGAGAGAAAATTTGGACAGAAAAAAAGATAACTTTTGATGAAGTTGTAATATTAGCTTTTGGAGTTATTTCCTCTGACCCAAATGTTTCTTATACAGTTACCTTTAAGAAAGGTGATAATAATAAGCCTGAGGGAATTATGGTAAAAGGAGATGAAGTAAAAGTTAAAGATGGAATGAGATTCAATGTTACACAAACTAATAGATCATAGTCCAGACCTTAAGAAATTAAGGGACGAAGGATATGAAATTAAACTTGAGAATAATCATATTCTTATAAGTAGCGTTCCATATATTAATTCTAGTAGGCAAATTAAATTAGGAACACTAGTAGCTGTACTTACCATAGCGGGAAATAAATCAGGTAAACCAGATAATCATGTAGCTTACTTTATAGGCGAACAACCATGCAATAAAGATGGCTCGATAATTTCCTCCCTAGTTCATGGCCAAAATAAAACGGTTTTAGCTGGTGAAATTCAGGTTGACAGATCCTTTTCTAATAAACCACAAGGTGGTTATGTAGATTATTATCATAAAATGACTACATACATAAATATTATAAGTGGGCCTGCACAATCTATGGATAACTCCGTAACTCCGAAAACCTTTAGACTGGTGGAGAGTATTGATGATGATTCAGAATTAAAATATCCTGATACAAATTCGAGTAGAGCTGGAATATCTTTTATTACTGATAAATTAAAAGCGCAAAAAGTTGGAATTATTGGTGTAGGTGGAACAGGTTCGTATTTATTAGATTTTATTTCAAAGTGCCCAGTAAAAGAAATAAGAATTTTTGATAACGATGAATTCTTACTTCATAATGCTTTTAGAGCTCCTGGCGCACCTGAAGAAGAATTTCTTAAAGAGACACCAAAGAAAACTCATTATTTTCAAAGGATTTACTCAAGAATGCATAGTAATATAGTTATAAGAGATAAGTATATTATTGAATCCAACTTAAGTGAGTTACAAGATTTAAATTTCGTTTTTATTTGTATTGATAAAGGAAGCATAAAACAAATAATCATTGATTATTTGTCAGCAAATAAGATTAGCTTTATAGATGTTGGAATGGGAATAGAATTGGCGCCAAATAATTCTTTAATAGGAATGATTAGAACAACAACAAGCAAAAATGGCAATATAGACCATATATACCCTAATGGACGTATTTCTCTTGCAGATGGAAATGAAGATGATGAATATGGTCAAAATATTCAAATTGCAGAATTGAATGCACTAAATGCATCTTTAGCCGTAATAAAATGGAAAAAACTATGTGGTTTTTATCATGATGCGGAACAAGAAAAGCATAGTCTTTTTTCAATTGATGATAATACAATATTAAATGATGATTTTGAAACATAAATTTGTTGATAAAATACCTGATATATTAGAGGAAAAAGTTTTATACGTTTCTATGGAATATGAAACTGTAATTCATAAATGTGCTTGCGGATGCGGAAATGAAATTGTGACACCACTTTCGCCTGCAGAATGGAGTATAACATTTAATGGTGAGACCATTTCCCTTGAACCATCGATTGGAAGTTGGAGCTTAGATTGTAAATCACATTATTGGATAACAAACAATAGGGTAAAGTGGTCATATAAATATAGCGTTGAGGCAATAGAAAAAGTCAAGAAATCTGATTTAGAAGCTAAAAAGGATCATTTTGAAAAAACAAATTCTAAACCTAAAGAATTAGAAAACAAAAGAAAGGAAAGAGAATCTTTATGGAAGCATATAAAATCATGGGGGAACAACTTTTTTTCTTCTAAATAAAAATAAATTAAATAAACGCTTAAAATGATTAACTTTACAGAATTTTGGCATAAAAAATTCATTTTAATGAATGGGTGACCATTACGGAAAACCGTAACAGCCTGCTTTTTAACCGGGGAGAATACCAAATATAGAGTTTTTGCTAAATAGTCCCGCTATCTATTTAATTTTTAGAAGATACCTTAAAAACAAAGCCGCTCAAAGCGGCTTATATAAGTTCGGTTTTAAAAATTATGGGGTTGTGGGACGGTTACCTTTTTTAGCAAACTTTATTGTCCGTCTTCTGTTTTTGTTTCTTTTTTGGGTTTGAAAAAATCATAGTTAACACTAAAACTTAACCACGCCTTATCTTTATATGTAAACGTACTTCCTAAATTTCCTAAAGAATGGTCAAAACCAAGAATTATTCCAGGTGACACGCTACCAATTCTAAAACTAATTCCCGCCCCGTAAGTTATACCTGTTCCATTTTCAATAACACTTTCATCAGTTATGCCCGAGTTATTAGCAGAATTGTAATTTAAAGTGGTAACACCAGCAAATATAAATGGCGCAACATAATATGGGTTTTGATTTGATAAACGCCATTTCCACCCAATAAACGGAGCTACATTAAAATCTCCATCGATTAATGATTCTGGAGCATTACCTAATTTTAAGCGATATTTAAATGGTGCAGTTAGTAAACCAGAAAAAACTTGATTTGCAAACTTATAATATTCGGTGTTCGTATTTTTTTCTATAACACTTTCTTCAATCCAGAAATTTTTATCATAATCCTTACTACTAACTGTTGTTCCACTATTTGGATATTGTAGACTTTCGCTTTTGGGAGTTTGGTCTTGAGTTTTACTTGAACCCGGAATTGTAATTAATTGATACTTTTTTCCATCAATTTCTTTAACTGGATGCTGTATTTTCCTAAAATACACTTGGTAATTTATTTTTCTGTAGTCCTCAAAATTTGGAGCTAAGTTTTGGTCAGAGTAAATTAAATAATCAACCCCATCTTTTTTTACCCTAAGCCCTAAAGGGTGATCAATTTTTTCAGATGTTGTTATCTCAGTACTTTCTGCAACAGTTTCTTGCGCATTAACTGTTGAAGAAAAAATAGCTGCTAAAAATATGCTCAAAAAATAAATCGAATTTTTCATAATTGGTTGGTTTTATTTAGTTAGTAAAATATTTAAATTCCGAATATGAAAATATACCACAAAAGGGTATTTAATGTTTGCTAACATATGTGCTATTGTTTTTATCTTACACGGGTGCACAAGTATTTTTATAATTTCAAATATAAATCAATGCTATATTCAACAATTACGGAAAACCGTAGCAGCGAAACTTTTAATCAGGGAGAATACCAAATATAAAGTTTTTTGTTAAATAAAGTCGCTATCTATTTCAATTTTAGAAGATACTCAAAACACAAAGCCGCTCAAGGCGGCTTATATTGGCACGGTCTTTAAAAATTATGGGGTTGTGCAACGGTTTCCGATGTTGCCAGTAATTTTTATCCTTTATCTGATTTTTCAAGTACATCCAATAACATACTTAAATTCCCTTCTTTATCTAATAATCGAACTTTTTTATAATATTCATTTCCTTCTTTAATTTTCTTGCGATAAACTTTTAGAAAATTCCCATAATTAATTAATGCTTCTATGTATTCTGGATTTAATTCTATCGCTTTCTTTAAATGATACTCGACTTTTTGTAATTCACCTTCTGTTGGCTTAGTAACCTTGTAAATGTTCGATAAATTGTTATGTGCTTTGAAACTATCAGGGTTAAATTCTAATATTTTCTCGTATTGCTTTTTAGCACTAGAAGGATTATTAAAATGTTGTCTTAATAATACTCCTAAATTTAGACGTGCTATTTCTGAATTGGGATTTGATTTAACCGCATTTTCGTAAAGTTTTTTCGCTTTTTTATAGTTTTTCTTGTAATGTTCAACCACTTGTCCATAATTATTAAGTATAGCAAAATTAGTTGGGTCAATTTTTAGTCCTTTTTCGTAAAAGTGAATTGCTTGTTCAAATCTTCCTAAATCTCTTGCAGTAGAACCTTTTACAGAATAGTAATATGAACTTTCCTTGTATGTATCTAAATATTTATCGAGCGCAATTTCTCTTTTCTCTAAATCAGAAATTAAGTATGTATACAATAGAGCAACTAATGGTTCTGTATTGACTTCTAAACCAAGGCTGTTAATTATTGGTTCATACTTCTGCTCAATTACATCTGTAGGTGAAAGATGAATAGAATCACAAACTTTTTTAATAAATCCGTCAATATTGAAACTTATATCTTGAAATAATTTCAGCTCTTTGTACAGTTCCGTTGAGTTTATTGGGCTTACATTGGATAATGCAGATTGTAGTTCATTCGTTTTTTCTTCCCAATATTTTACATATTGTAATCTGTCTAAAGGAGAATATATTTTTGTTCCTTCATAAACTAAAGGCAAAACTTTCTTCCAATGATTTTCGTCTTTTAAAAGTTGCAATACTTCGTAAAGACAATTTTTAGATTTTAAATAGAAATCAGAAATAAGTAGAAGAGCAAAATCGCAAGACCTAATTCGATTCATAAAGTCAGGAATACTCTCTGTATAACCTAATTCTTGATTGTCTTTTACAACAGTAATTCCGACCATATCTAAATCAGATGCGATTTTATCAGCAATGTCTTTTGTTTGCCAAGAGTATGAAATAAATAAGGTTTTTTTATCTGTCATTCGATTTTTCTCAAATTACTGGCAACTTCTTTATACCCCTCAACTGCATTGGGATGGTCATTTCAATAGGTTTGGCTATGCGCAAGTTTTAACAACTTTTCTTTCGCCTAGTTTACAAATATAAAACAAACGCAAACCCACCCTTTACGGAAAACCATAAGATTGGGTTTTTAAATTGAGGAGTATACCAAATATAATGATTTTGGTAATTAAAAAATTAAAGTGAAGGGCATTACAAATGCAACTATAAATAGACACGCTTTCCCAAAGCGTCCCAGCGTGGATTTGTCTTTCATTAATTAAGCATAATCTACATCAAATTAGTTCCAAACAAATGAATAATGCGTGAAGCTATTATTCCACTCCAAAAGGTTTGAAAGAAATTCTATTAATTCTATGGACTTCCATTTTTCCAGGAGTCCGGACTACTTTCTTGTGAAGTTACACTGAACTTGATGCTTGGCGAAATGTTTAAATAATCTCTTAAATCCAATAACTTAAACCGCGTGTTATCGGCTGTCTTTCTTTTTCTTGCTTTATTTATCTACAATTTTATCTAGCTTTAAGAGGAAACAAATTCCTGGTTCCTTAGCAATATCTATTTCATTAATTCCTTTTGCAATAGCTCCTACATCACCATAAACTTTCTCGAGTGATTTAAAAATATTATCAGGGGTAGGATTAGCAAAACCTTTGGCAATAAATGGTATCCAACTGACAACTTTACCAAATATATTAATCCATAATTTATCTTTTTCGATTTCTATTTTTCTTTTTAGCTCATAGATTGCTGGCTCTACTTGGCTTTCTGCAATAAATTTTGCTTCAGCTTTTATCTTATTAATATCTTTCTCATCTTTTATTGCAATTTTTAAACTAGATGATAATTTTTGCATTGCCATTCTAAATGGGATTAACTAGTCTTTCAATTTTTCTCTAGCTGTCAATATATCATTTGCATTTAAACTAATAGTTTTAGGCAGATTAATTTTGATACACTCCTCAGCTAAAATCGACGTCAAAACTCTTACAGAATGGGTATTCGATAAATATGGTACAGGCATTTCAGGATTGTCTCCTATCAATATCCAGTCATTTTCATCTGCTAATTTCATTGCGGTTGGTGATGAACGTAATACAAAATCATCTTGAATTTCTGGGTATTTTTCAGTGAATTCTTTAAATAGTTTTTGTTCCGTTGTGTTTCCAGAAACAAAATCTAATAACTCGTCCTGAGTCAGTTCTCCGGAAAGGAGTTTGTGTGAAATGGATTTAACCGATGAATCTAATAGATGTGGATGATAAAACAAAATTTCCCCAAGAAGTTCTTGGTTATTTAAGGCAAACTGATAAAAATTCTTTGTCCGTTCAAGCTCTTCTTTTGATGGTTTACCAATAACATTGATATTAATCGAAGTAGGCAGTCTTTTCAAATATCCTGTAGGGTCTGTTGCCATATCAGAAACAGTCACAAGATGAAGTTCATCAAAAAATAAAGAAAATGTAGCTAATGAAACTTGATTTTCAATATAACAATTTGGGTAATAAACTCCTATATATTTCTTTGGTGTCATATCAATTATGCTTTGTATTTCTTATGGTTACAGATAACTTGTTTATACTCCCAACTTTATTAGTTTTATCTCTACAAGGGAGTTGGCTATGCCCAAGTTATTTAAAAATTTCTTTGTACAGTTTCCAAATGTAAAACAAACATAAACCCACACATTAGGTAAAACAATAAGAGAAGATTTTTAAATCGGGGAGAATACCAAATATAAACTTTTTTGCTAAATTGAACCGCTATCTACTTCATTTTTAGTAGATGCCCAAAAAACAAAGCCGCTCAAAACGGCTTATATTGGTTGGGTTTTTAAAAATTATGGGGTTGAGCCCTTTTTAGCATTGTTTTGCAACTTAATTAAAAATTATTATATCCTTCACGTATCATTTTGCTATCTCCTGCATAATCAAAGCATTTTCCTTTTTTAGAAGTAAAACATTTATCAATAGCAGATTTATATTCCGAGTATGTACTGCTTTTTAGGCATTTGTCTGATATGAACTGATAAACACCCCCTGCACAAACTGAACCTTCACGTGGATATCCAAAAGCGTTTAAGGCAATACCGTAATTTATATTTCCCAGCTGTTCGACTGTAAATTCCTTGCCGTTATAAATCACTTTACCACCATTTTTATTGTATTTTTTAAGGTCAGTGTTTTTTAAGTCGCCTTTTCCGCCTGTCTTGAAATAACCATAGAGAAATTGAATTTGTGTTTCAACATTTCTATAACTATCAAAATCTTTATAATATATAGCAATCACCTTATCAATATTATTATTCTTTGAATATTTTGTAATGTCATTTAATATCATTTCTCTATCAACTTTCCATTTATTTTTTAAATCTTTAAAAGTTGATTTTGTTTTTTTGGCAATCGAATTAAATTCAGAAGTAACATCGGGAATTGCTTCGTCAGAAGCTTCTATTTTTGTTGGAGAAAAAGAAATTAAAATTGTAGCTACTAGTAATAAAAATACTTTTTTCATTTTGTTTGGTTTTTAGGTTGTACAACTTGTTTATATCGGCTATTTTATTTATTACAAAAATTTCGCATTTAGATATTACGCGAAAATTAAGATTACTGAAATTGTTTAGATCAATTATAAAACAAACGCAAACCCACCCATTACGGAAAACCGCAATAGCGAGTATTTTAACTGGGGAGAATACCAAATATAAAGTTTTTTACTAATAGAACCGCTATCTATTTCATTTTTAGAAGATAAAAAAACAAATCCGCTCAGAGCTACTTATATTGTTCCGTTTTAAAAAATTATGGATTTGGCAACGATTTTAAGTTAGTAGCAGATTATTCTTCATTCAGTTTTTTATAGTATTCGTCTTCTGTCAAAAATTCTGCATCCTCAATAAATGTTTCATTCGCAAAATCATATATTCTTTGTCCGTGTATAAATTCGTAGTCTAATTTCCACAATTTAAAATAATCGTCTCTTGTTATATTTTCCTTAGATTCATCTATTCCTAATGGCGGTCGATAAATAACCTTTTCCCCTACAATGTCAGCAAACACAGGAATAGTAAACTCTGAGGGAAATTCGTCCTCGATAACTATCTTTTCTAAGTTTTGATAAATTGTTGCTAATATTTTTTCAAACGTCTCAACTAATGAAAGTTCTTCAATTTTATATATCACTATTTTTGAATTATAGAGCTCGATTTTAAATTCACATATTTCAACGCCACTGTGTTTTTCACTGAAGCTTTTGAAAAAGTTAAAAAATGGTTTAAACAAATATTGGTCAAGTTTAGGATCAACAACTCTGTCTATTACCTTGCCCGTGAGATAGCCTCCAATCGCAGCAAGATATGTTCTCAAATCAATATTTAGTAAAAACTCAACAACTAGTTCATATGCCCCACCACCTCTTCCAACGGGTCTTGGTCTAATGAAATAACTATACTCTTTTGATAAATCAGTTTTGAAGTCTTCAATATGAGTAAAGTCTTCGATTTCAAAGTTTGAAGCAAAAGCGTCATAGCTTATTTTTAATATAGGTTTGTCCATCGTTTGTCTGTCTTTAATTTGCTGCTAATTTATCTATATCCCCAGCTTTATTAGCTTTATCCCATTCATTGGTTTGGCTAACCACAAGTTAATAAAAATTTATCTTTGTGTAGTTTCAAATATAAAACAAACTCAAACCCACCCATTACGAAAAACCGTAACAACGTGCATTTTAACCGAGGAGAATATCAAATATAACTATTTTGGCGGTTTTAAAAGTCATTGAAGAGCATTACAAATGCAACGATAAAGTGACACGCTTTTAAAAAGCGCGCCAGTGGAAGGGATTAAAACAAGCAATATTTTATTCCTGCGTATAATATATAAATTAGTACTTTTAAAATATTAACTTAATTGTATTTAAATTATGGATGTTTTTGCAGATTATATATTATCGTATAAATCATTATACCTTATAGGACTTGGAGTATATTTAACTTTACTCTTGACTTCTATCATTTATAGAATTACCAAACGAAAATGGAAACCAGTCTATGTAGGCATAATTGTTTCTTTAAGTGTTTCTCTTTTTCATTTACAAATGGCTAACCTACCTTGGGATTTTTCAAACATATCAAAAGTAATAATTTTAAGTATTATAATATACGGAGCAGCTTTTGCATTAGCGGCTTCAATTGCTGGCATTGTCAGGACTACTGAAAATCAGGACGAAAGAGATGTTACTTATGGAGATAAAAATTAAATTTCTATTGGGTCGAATTTTAGAGATTTACGGAATAAATTAGTAGTTTCAATCCCTGTAGTTTTTATGACATCCATTAAGTATTCATTATTCTTGACATCATTGCTTGTTTTCATCGCATCCTTAAAGTAATTTTCAAGTAAACTTTTGAAATCAGTATTGAAGTAAACTATATCCCATCCAAAATGCTTGTAGTTTATATCTGAGGCATCAAACATAATTTTAAAAAGTTTAGAATTTGCTAAATAACAATCTGCAACCCAAACATATTTTGGATAAGTCTCTGAGAGTGCATCGGCATGTAGATTATGTTGGTAATCTTTAGATTCAAGTATATATTTTTTTTCTTTATTTGATCTACTCAAATATATATCCCAATTAATATAATCAAGACCGTCAATAATTAAATCCAACCATACATTTATGATTTCAACGTTTTCTCTTGTTGCTTCATACGGTAGTCTTATTCTGTCACTTAAGGGCATAATTGAAACGAATGGTGTTGCTAATAATTTTGTCTTTATTCCCTTTTCACTATCCCACCAAGATGTCGTTAGCTTATTATCTTCTGAATCAAATCGAATTCGCGCAAAAGGCCCAATTTGATCATCGTGGGCATAAAATTGCTGAATGTATTTTGATTTTAGGTTTAGGGGGAGTTTTTGCTTTGATTTTGTAGCTGATTCCCACCAGCTCTTATTTTTATAACTTTCATATTTGGTGTTTTCTTCCAAGGTTTCTGAATAACCAGTTAAAGTTATGGCATGATGATTCTCTTCTTTGCTATTTTTCTTTTTTTTGCCCTCAGGATCAAACTGAAAGCCTAAAATCACGGGTATTCCCATTTTAAGATAAGCATATAGCATAGCCTTAATTTCCTCTGAAGATAGTTTCTTAAGACTGTATATCTCAGGGTCTAAACCAAAAGTCTCTATAACTCTACAAATTTGAAATGGTGTTAATCCTTCTTTGTTTTTCAACTTTCTGTTTGGTGTTCTGACTGAAATTCCTGCCGCATCGGATATTTTTTTTTGATTAGGACGGCTCGTTTCAAATAAATGAGATAGTCGATGAAATGCAACATAAAGTGCAGATGTGGCACATGCACCAACAATTCTATCTTGCTCTACATATATTAGTGTTTTTATAATTTCTTCGTGTCCAAAAAGATTAACCTTGTAATTTTTACGAACAGTGTATTTTCTAAAATAACCATTAACAGGTTTTTTTGTTTGATAAGTTTTGAGTAATGTCGCTCCAATTATTCCATTTGGAATGGGCCTTTTTACGATATGACCTAAATAACCTTTCCAAATCGCTTCTGAATCTTTATTTTTTGATAATAGTAATTCAAAGAATTTTATTTGTTCTTCTTTATTATTTTGAATATTTGCTGATACCTTATGTTGAAAAAAATGTATCCGTTGGCAATGTCTCTTATATGAACTATATGACATAAAATAATGGTCTCTATAATCTTCTAGATATGAGCGGCTAGTATACTTTTCCTCTACCAGGATCATTCCAGCATTCAGTCCTGGACTAGATGATTTATCTCCAGAACCTAAATACTCTAATAAGTATAGAAAATGACGTTTCTTTTTTTCAATATCATCTAAAGTGATAAAGTCGTTTTTAAGAACTCGCTTTAAATTTTCTTTATTAAATTGACATATATAACAATTATCAGTTAAATTGTTCATAAGATTAAGATTATAATATATTTAGAGATACTTAGTTGATTTTGTATTTACAATTAATATAGTATATTTGTCAAGTTTTAAAAACATGTTATATCTAAATAGTTAGTTAATTATAGCAAATCAAGGTATAATTTTTTATTTATGAAAGCGAAATTAAATTTAACTCGAGATTCGAAAGGGCATGTTGTTAGTCTTGAGTATGCAGGTTTGAAAAAGCAAAATACTGTAAATCCTATCTACAAACGTTCTGTTTCTGAAGCTAAGAAGAGGTCTATTTCTTTTTCTATCGTTGAGGAATCTGTTTTGAAGCGTAAATTTTCTGTGTAATATCTTTCCTATAATGACTAAGTCATAAACCAATCCAATTGTGGTAGTTTTCCCTTTGTTAGGTAGTTTCCAAATATAAAACAAACATAAACCCACCCATTACGGAAAACCATAAGAGTGGGCTTTTAAATTGGGGAGAATATCAAAGATACTGATTTGGGTATTGTAGAAATAAAGTGAAGGGCATTACAAATGCAACACCAAATAGGCACGCTTTCCAAAAGCGCGCCAGTGGGTCTCGGCTCATAGTTGTGTGGGTTAGCACAACTTTGCAAGTACACACCAAACTGAAAATCCGTGAAGATTTTCAGAAGTAAGCGAGAACAAGAAATTACTTATAGCCATCTTTGTTGGCAAATGGCTTTCTTTCAAAAACATCTTATTTTTTCTGTTTGACAATTATTTTCATTTATATAAACATTGTAGCTCATTGATGTATTTCGACCATTGGTTATGTAAATTTTATGCCATCCTACTGGCAATATTTTAGTTATTGCCGAATTAGTAGGACAATTAACCGAATTAGGATAATATCTATTTAATGAACCTTGATAACTGTCGTTTATGTACACATTTAGTCTACCGCTGCTCGAGCAAGAATTGTAAATTGATATTTTGCCTTTGTTTTTCCCATAAATGTTGGTTTTCTCAACATAATTATCCCTGTAATGAACTCTATCAACGTACTCCTTTTTTATTTTTGGTGGTAAAGAATGTAAATATTCGATAGAGTCCGATAGAATTTTAATGTCTTTTCTCAATTCGGTAATGTTTTCTTCTTTCGCAGATACGATTAATTCTAAACTATCATTACTTCCGTTTAATTGCTTTTCTAAAGTTTTATATCTTTTAAGTTCGTCGCTGGAATTTTTTAGGTCAATTTTTAAAGCATTCAATAGAGTTCTATCTTCATCTATTTTTATTCCATAAAAAAAGAGACCTGACACAACCAAGGCAATAAAAATGTACCAAAAAAATGGTTGTTCTAATATTCCTTTATTTTTTGTCATTCGCTGTCTGGGTCAAAAAATAGCTTTGATAAACCTATAGGCGCGCTACAAACGAATAGCGTTAATCCAATGGCTAAAACGACTTTTTGAGTTCCTGTGGCATTTCCTAAAATTAAATCCATATTTCCAGTAAATGAGGTAAATAAGTCATATAAAATAGCTAAAAACCATAGGACTTTTGTGCCGACTGGAATCAACTCTTCAGAGGGATTTTTTATGATTGGAATAGTTCTTATAAGAAATCCAGCAAGAAGCAATGCAAATCCTATTGAGACAACCAACTGGATTGTTCCTTCGCCAAAAATCGTGTATGTCCCATATACTGTAGTTACTGTATCCCAAATTGTAACTACTCCGAGTAAAATAATTAGTAATGACCTGTTCATTTGTTTAATATTATGATTAGAACTATAATTATACCTATAATTGTGCAAGCAATAAGAAACAATGAATTGAATTTATACTTTGAAGTCTTTTTCTGACTTTTATGTTTGCTCATCATAAAGTCATACTCCTTTTTTTTATAATCTTTTTCTGCCAATTCATTTTCTTTTTTTACTTCTGATAACTTTTGGCTTATTTCTTTTAGCTTTTCGTTTATGTTAGTTAATTCATTCTTTTTGCTCTCAATTTCATTTAGTTTCCTGTTGCTCTCATTTCTAATTTTTTCATTATCGTTTACTAATTGAGTAATTTCATTTGCGTATTTCTTTTCCAAAGAATTTAATTGCTCAAATTCATTTTTAAGAGTTTTTAATTTTGTTTTGTGTATATCAATCTTATCTTGATAAATACCTTTTAAATCAGTTATAATAAAATGATAAATTATAGACTTGTCAGTTTTAGTTTCTTTTGAAATTAAACTAATCAAAGAATCAAGTCTTTTTTTCATTTTGAATCTATTTATTTTTTTTCTCATCAATGTCGTTAAGCTTGTTGCTAACTTGTTTATATCGGCTACATTACTTCCTTTATATTCTAATATTGGAAAGCTAACCGCCAATTTTATCAAATAAACTACTTTAATTTATTTCAAAAAATTCGCATTCATAAATTAATTGCAATTAATTATTTTTAAACATAAAACAAACTCAAACCAACCCATTACGGAAAACCATAACAGCGTGCATTTTAACCGGGGAGAATACCAAATATAAAGATTTTTACTGAAGGTTTAAGCTATCTATTTTAATTCACCTATGCCCAAAAAAACAAAACCGCTTTAAGCGACTTATATGGATTCGGTTTATTTAAAAATTATGGGGTTGTGCAACGGTTAACTTTGTTGTGAATAGTGCATTTTATCCGTTTGTTCTGTTCATATTACTAATAGTTTGTTAATTATTCTTTTTAGTTTAACCACTTAATTCAACTGATAATCAATTGATTATTATTTTAACAAGATTTTTTTAATACATTTACACCATTATTAATCTTAAAATTTATCATTATGTCAAGTTTTAGAAGACCCTTTATAGGGAATCATAAAAGTAAACGAACAGGAGTCTGTAGGCAAACTATTTTTTGGATTAGGACATGGAAGAGAAAATGTAATGATACTTAATATTCCTAGTTATAAAGACCCTGTATGCGAATAGAATAGACACGCTTTCCACTTCGACTTCGCTCTTTACAGGCGCCAGCGCGCCAGAGGGTATTGCGGTAAGATAATTGAGATCCAAAAAATTAGCTTACAAAGCTATTTTCTTAATCTTTAATGCTAAAATAGTATTGTCAAATCCCGATAGTTATCGGGATAATAAAGAAAAGTATTGTTTTTTTCCTCAGTTCTTTGTCAGCACCAGTTACTTTGCGATATACAATGTGTTACCTTTTTTACTTACTCTTGTTTCAACTTTCTTTTTTGAAAGCAATCTTCTCAAGCTTTCTCTAATTTCTTCAGTTTGGTAATTTGATAAATTTTCAAATCCGCTTTGTCTTGCTCCCCATTTTCTAATTCGTAAAGCAGAAAACGCCCATTGGTTATATTGCTCAAGAAATTTTATTACTAATTCATCAGGGCTATTATCTTCAATTAATCCAATTGGATTTGCAGATAATTTTGATCTTAGTCCATCTATTTGTTTTTGTAAATCAGCTAATTCTTTCGAATTGTTTTGGGCTTGTCCTTTAACAACATTTTCAAGTTCTATCATTCCAATTTTTTTAATCCTAAATCCCAACTTATTCCAAGGCAAGTTGATAATTATTATAGTTAAAACCAGAGCAATAAGTATTGCTGGAAATCCAAACTTTTCAGGGTCAATATATTCTGGGTCACAAAATATTAAGTATACATAAATTCCAATTATGAGTAATGACACTAATATTGCAGGTATTGTAATTATTAACCTTGTAGATTCAGGCAATTCAAAACTCAAATCTTCGTCCAATTCTGTATCTTGAAACGGTATTTTTTCTTTATCGTTCATTTTTTTAATTGGTGCTAACTTGTTTATATGCGTTACTTGATTTTTTTATATACTTATGGGCTTGCAAAGATCCAGTTCTTTAAACTGTCTTTTATCCTGCTTATGGTCAATATCTAGTTTAAATATAAAACAAACTCAAACCCACCCATTACGGAAAACCGTAACGTGAGCATTTTAAATGGCCCACCTACGCATAAAGCTTCGGTGGCCAAAGGGGGAGAATACCAAATATAAAGTTTTTTGCTAAATAGAACCGCTATCTATTTAGTTTTTAAAAGTTACCGCAAAAAACCCATTAAAGCGGCTTATATCGGTTCAGTTTTTATAAAATTATGGGGTTCTGCAACGGTTATCGGTGATGCCAATAGTTTTTATTGTATTTGGTCAATTATATTTTGAAAGCGATTTTCTATATTTTTATTCAAATTAGAAGTCATTATATCCCTATCTCTTTTTCCTAATTTGTGGACAATAGGTAATATATCTTGAGAAGTATTTTCCAAAATCTCCAAACTTAAATTTGCTCCGCTATTACTATAAAAAACTTTTCTTGTATGACTATATCTTCCGAAACTTTTTTCTCCAATGTAACACTCTACTAACCATCTGACAATATTTGTTAAAGTAGGTTCTTTTACATAATCCAATCCACCAATTTCTTTTAAATTTCTCAATAACTCTCCGTGTTGATTGTTTGATTGAAAAGAATACCCAGTGGCTTTCATTTTATGGTAATAACTTTTATACAAATCAGCTAAAAGAGTTATTTTAAAATATGGAAGAATTCCAGCTGCGTGTGCAGCTCTTGCTTCTTTTAGCTTTGGGGTGTTTCTTCCTAGTTTGTCATTAAATTCGTTGGCTAAATCCAGTATGACTTGATTATTTGTGTCATTTTTAATTGCGCTGATAGAATTGTAACAATTTTGTCTAATAATTTCAGGATGGTCTTCATTTAATATTGAGTAAAATAGAAATTTATAAATCTCTAGTTGTCGTTGTTTAGGTGCTGATTTATAATCAGCTAATACAGCATCACTTATTTGAGCAGGTTCTGGTTGTTCAACAATGTCTTTAAAATCAGTAATTTTTATTAAATGAATAGGGTCTTTTGATAAGACAACATCAATTGTAGTTTTAAAGACATAAACACAGTCCTCAATTCCAGCTTCATATTCATCATCTTCGTGCTCTAAATCTTTTCGTATATCATAAACTCTTAATAATTTTCGATATTCTGGTCTTGTTAAAAGTCCCATTCGATAGGATAAGTCAAGAACTCGCGATGCAGAAAGTGATTCAACATCTTCTTGTTTTGATATAGAAGGTAACTTATGTAGTTTAGCAGCTTCGCCAGCAATATCAAGTCCGGCAATTATTATTTTTTCCCGAAGGTCATAGATTGATGCATTAAATATTCTTTGACACGCACTACTTGGGTCAACTCGTAACAAATTTTGAACGCGTTGTATTAAGTTTTTGGCTTGCCAATGTGGTCTTATTTGTAGTAATAATGCATTTGCACCTGAAGCTTCTATTAATTCTTCGTTTGCAGATGTAATAAGTCCATCGTTTTCTTGTTCTGCCATAGTTTATTTAAATTATTGCCAACTTGTGTATGTACAATCTGTGAATTTAGTATGTACAGCCCATATGCGCAACTTTTTTATAATATCAAATATAAGTCAATGCAGTAATACTCAATTACGGGAAACCGTAAAGACAAGCATTTTTAATCGGGGAGAAGTCCAAATATACAATTTTATTTTATACAATTCTTTTGATATCTAATTTGTAGTATGCTAATAAACAATTTATTATATTTGAATATTCTCCCCAATTTTTAAAATTTAAACAATGAAAAAAAGTAAAATTTTATTTCTCGGTGGATTGCTATTTTTATTTCTTACGTCATTTTCTCTAGATGTTTCCGAGGTCTACATCTGCAAAGGACCCCAAAGCAAGAAATATCATTATAAAAAGGATTGTAGAGGTCTAAAAAATTGTTCAACTGATATTTATTCAGTTCCGTTGAGTGATGCTAAAAATTTAGGGCGTTCGCTCTGTGGGTGGGAAGATTAACTTAAGAAGGTGTATTAAATTATTAGTAGAATGAATAACTACAATAAATACTATCTAGACAATTTAAATTTTCATTATTGCTTTCTGTAATAGTTGGAATTATTGTTTTCTTTTCGTGGTTTTTCAGAGTAATTGAGTTTTAATTATGAATAGTAATTTTTCAATAATTGATTTTAATAAACTTAATCAACACGAACAGTATGATCTTGTTTTCTCAAAAGGTGATTTTGTGAATTATTATTTAAAAGGTGAAGTACGTTATGCTCTTTACTCACTATGCAAGTCTTTTGTTGAAGTAGAATTTAATGTTTCTAGGAATAGAATTTTAAATTTAAGAGCTTTCGAAGAAGGTCTTTTATTAGATAAATATTGGATTACTACAGACTTAAACTAAAATATTATTTACTTGCTTTTTTGGATAAGATTGCTTTGTTTTTTTCTACTTCTTTAAAAAAATCCTCAGATGATATTTTATAATATTTACAAAGTTCATAGATAATACTTACACTACTGTTTATTTGAGCGGTTTCTAATCTGCCAATATGAAATGATTGTTGCTTTATAAATATAGATACTTCATCATTAACTTCTTCCTGAGTCTTGCCCGTTGCGCTTCTTAATTGTTTTAAAGTTAAAGCAATAGCTTCAAGTAAAATGATATTTTTAAAATGTTTCATTTTTCAAAATGACATAGAAAATTTATTGAGCACAATGACATATTTGTAATAATTTTTATATATTTGTTTTAGATTATTAAATTTGCGATTCTTCTAAGAGCAAAATATTAGAAGCTTTCGCTTTGAATCTCGGACAGAAAACTGGTAATTTTTTACACACGAGAGGATAAGCAGATTGCTCACGACCCGGGCGTGGGCTCTCTTATTCGTGTGTGGGTATACCAGTACCTCTGTTCGGTAAGTTGAGTTCCGCGCCCTTTTGTATGGGGCTTGGTCGGTTTTTTCTTCTCAACTTTCTTTTAAAGCATCAGTTTTAGTTTTGTTTATGAAATTTTGCAATTGTATGTAGTATTGAGTATTGAGTAGTTAGTATTGAGAGTCTATCATTCATAATGAGGTCTCGACTGCGCTCAGGACAGGCTAGCTTGACCTGACATTCATTACTTAGTGCTTAAAGCTTACGGCCTAATGCCTACAGCTTTAAACAAAAAATGACCCGCTCCTAGTTTTCGACGACCGTTGGAGCAGGCCAGTAGTTAAAATAGTATAAACTTAACTGATGCGAAATTATGAAAAATAAGTACAGGGGCTACTATGTCCTACCCTTATCTTTTGCTCTATTCTGGGCACTAAGTACTCCCCTAACCTCACAAAATGGCTCCCCTCCTCTGTCGGGCATTGTTAGCGATGCCAAAGGACCGCTTGGGGGCGTAAATATTATTGTAAAAAACAGCGCCCGTGGCACCCAAAGCGATCTAGATGGGCATTATGAAATAGCTGCCCAAAGGTCGGATACTGTTGTGTTTAGCTATCTCGGTTATAAGACGCAAGAAATTGCAGTTGGTCGTGGCAGTATACTGAACATTACTATGCAGCCTGACGCTACTGCATTGGACGCGGTGGTTATTAATGCGGGCTACTATAAAGTTTCCGATAAGGAAAAGACGGGGAGTATTTCGCGGATAACCGCCAAGGAAATTGAGAACCAACCCGTACAAAATCCGCTTGCAGCCATGCAGGGACGCATGCCCGGTATACACATTACCCAAAACAGTGGTGTGCCAGGGAGCGGCTTTGAGGTACGCATCCGTGGAAAAAACAGTATTGCCGCTGGGAATAACCCACTGTATGTGGTGGATGGCGTACCATATACTATTAATACCCTAGGGGCAACCACCGTGGCGAGTTCTATTATTGCGCTTTCTGACATTAACCCCTTGAACAGCCTTGACCCAAACAATATTGAGAGCATTGAGGTATTAAAAGATGCAGATGCTACGGCCATCTATGGTTCCCGTGGTGCCAATGGAGTGGTACTTATCACTACCAAAAGTGGCAAGAATGGGGACACCAAGCTTACGGTAAGAGCGCTTAGCGGACTTGCAAGCATTACCCGAAAACTGGATTTACTGAATACCGAACAATACTTGGCGATGCGCAGGGAAGCCTTTGCCAATGACGGCTATACGGAATACCCCGTGACCGCATACGATCTAAACGGTACTTGGCAAACAAACCGATATACGGATTGGCAGGAAGAACTTATTGGGGGCACTGCCTATACCAATAATGTTCAGGCGACCCTAACTGGAGGAAATGCGCAGACCTCTTTTTTGTTATCGGGTGGGTACTACAAAGAAACAACTGTTTTTCCAGGAGACTTTAAATATGGGAAGGGGACCGTACACGCTAAGATGGACCATAGCTCCCCTAACGAAAAACTCAAGGTATCCTTTTCTGCAAACTATGCAGCTGACAAGAACGAGCTGCCCGGTGCGGACCTTTCTTTACAAGCAAAAAACCTTCCGCCCAATGCTCCCGCATTATACGATAGTGAGGGTAATTTAAATTGGGAAAATGGAACTTGGGAGAATCCCCTGGCTATACTTAATGGGGAGTACACCAATAGCACGAACAGCTTGATCGCAAATACGGTACTATCCTACAAACTCTTTGAAAGGCTACAATTACAGACCAGTTTGGGCTATACCGACAACCGCTTAGAGGAAGACAGGACTAGCCCCAATACCATCTATAATCCCGATTGGGGATTGGACAGTGGTTTCTCCAGTATATACCTCAACAGTGCACACCGTAGTTCTTGGATAGTGGAACCTCAGATAAATTGGGAGCAACCACTTGGGCAGGGTCTTTTGAAAATCCTTGCTGGGGCTACCTTTCAGCAACAAACTGCGGATATACTTACCAAATTTGGGTCGGGCTTTCCCAGCAATAACCTCATCCATAATCTTGGAGCAGCCTCCTATATTCTTGCGTTCGCGGATAGGCATACCGATTATCGATATGAAGCTATATATGGTAGAGTAAATTATAATTGGAAAGAAAAATATATCCTGAACTTAACTGGAAGGCATGATGGTTCCAGCCGCTTTGGACCCGACAATCGCTTTGCGAATTTTGCAGCCGTAGGTGTAGCGTGGTTGTATTCAGATGAACCTTTTGTAAAAAACAACTTGCCTTTTTTAAGCTTTGGAAAGCTACGCGGAAGCTATGGAAGCAGCGGCAACGACCAAATTGGTGATTATGGTTATTTGGATACCTATAGCACTACCGGTGTTCCCTATAATGGAAATATTGGGATATCGCCCACCCAACTCTACAACCCCAATTATGGCTGGGAGATAAACGAGAAATTCGAGATAGGGCTTGAAACTGCCTTTTTTAAAAACAGACTACAGCTCAATGCAAATTATTATGACAACCGCTCCTCGAACCAACTAACGGGAATCCCACTTCCCGGCACAACAGGCTTTGGGAATATACAGGCAAATCTCAACGCTACGGTCCAAAATTACGGATGGGAATTCTCCCTGGTTTCCAACAATTTAAATTCAGAGGTATTCAAATGGACAACTTCGTTTAATATAAGTCTTCCGAAAAACAAACTTTTGGAGTTTCCTAATTTGGAACAATCCACATACCGAAACAGTTATGTTATTGGAGAGCCCATCACTATCAGGAAGGTGTACCATGTACTTGGCGTAAACCCTGAAACGGGAATCTTTGAGTTTGAGGACTATAATAACGATGGGGTTATTTCTGCGCCCGATGACAAACAGATGGTAGTAGATATGGCTCCAAAATATTATGGTGGACTTGAAAATGTACTTAGCTACAAGAACCTTAGGCTGGATATTTTCTTTCAGTTCAACAAACAAAAGGCATCAAACAACTTTTTTTATGGTAATACGCCAGGGACTATGGCCAACCAGACCACCGAAGTACTGGACCGATGGCAACAACCCGGGGACGAGGCCACAATGCAAATGTTCACCTCTGGGGACAATCCCGAAGCCGTACTGGCATTTTCACACTATGGAGAAAGTGATGGAAGTATCAGCGATGCCCCCTTTGTTCGGCTGAAGAATGTGGCCCTGACCTATACCCTTCCAGAATCGGTATTAAAAGGCATGGACTGCCGTGTTTACATGCAGGGACAGAATGTATTTACCATAACTAAATTTAATGGCGGTGACCCTGAACGGGTAAGCGGTTTCCTGCCCCCATTGCGCCAAGTGGCCATGGGCGTGGAGCTTTCCCTATAAACCTAAAAATAAAAAAGATGAAAAGATTACAACTAATAAGAAACAGGTTACTAAACACCCCCAAGATTCAATTTGTGGGATTCGTTATCCTCCTAGTTTTACTCGGCGGATGTGAGGATTTTTTGGAAGTAGAATTTCCAGAAGACCGATTGACAGGTACCGTGGTATTCAACAATGAAGCCACGGCTAATGCTGCCCTAGCAGATATCTATAACAAGCTGCGGGACAATACACTTTTAACGGGAACCAATCAGGGTCTAAGTGTGCTTATGGGGCTTTATTCCGATGAACTGGATTATTATGGCTCTCCTGGGAATGCGGCCTACAATTTTTATAACCATACGGTCATTCCCTCCAATAGCGCCGTGGCATCACTTTGGAATGATAGTTATAATGTAATATACAGTGCCAATGCCATAATAGAAGGTCTTGAAAAGAGCAAGGAGTTGACGCAAGAGCAAAAAGAACCTCTTTTGGGAGAGGCTCTTTTCCTTAGAGCGATGGTGCACTTTCATCTCTATACGCTATTTGGGGATATACCCTATATAACCACTACAGATTATAAAGTGAACAGTGCGGTGCACCGAATGGATTGGGATAGGGTTTATTCCCTACTTCTGGATGATCTAAGTAATGCAAAGAATTTCTTGCCAGACAGTTATCCGTATGGAGAACGCATCCGCCCCAATCGATACGTGGCAGCTACCCTTCTTTCAAAAGTATATCTATATGCCGAGGAGTGGGGAAAAGCCGAGACAGAAAGTTCAACCATCCTTGATGGTTCTGGTATTTATGTATGGGAAGAAAATCTTGATCTCGTGTTCCAAAAGGAGAGCAGCACTGCAATTTGGCAATTGAAACCTTCCACCGCAGGAAGCAATACCTTGGAGGCACAGAGTTTTGTAGTGCTCTCACTCCCACCTTCAAATGTTGCACTGAGTAATGGTTTTGTGGGTAGTTTTGAACCAAATGATCTACGGAGGGAAAAATGGATCGGGGAATTAAGTGATGGAATTGAGACCGTATATTTTCCCAATAAGTACAAAGAAGTGGACTTTACGGGAGAGACCCTAGAATATGCAGTAGTGTTTCGTCTTGCCGAGCTATACCTGATCCGTGCAGAGGCAAGAGCACAGCAGAGTTCTATTTTGGGAGCTGTGCAAGACCTAAATAAAATAAGGAGCCGTGCCGGACTTTCGGGAACCACTGCAGATTCCAAGGAGGCGCTTTTGGATGCCGTACTTGAGGAACGAAAGCATGAACTTTTTACCGAACAAGGCCAGCGATGGTTTGACCTTAAGCGAACAAATAGTGCCACAACCGTTTTGGGACCAATAAAACCAGGTTGGAAAGCTACGGACATTCTACTACCCATCCCTGAAAATGAATTAAGCCTAAATCCCAATCTGCAGCCCCAAAACCCGGGATATTAAGATGAAAAACAATGAAATGAAAGCAATCTCTTGGATTGGCAAGGTGCACTTAATTATAGCAATGTGTATCCTAACTGTCTGCCCTATTTTTGGGCAGACAGTATCCAAAAAATCATTAATGCCAGAGGATTTTGATCAGTGGAGCTCGCAGCATAGCTATAGCCTTTCCCCAAAGGGCGATTGGATTAGTTGGATTGAGGATTATGAGATTGATGCGGATACTCTGAAGTTGCTGTCAACAAATACCAAAAAGGAATTTGCGTTCCCAAATGGAGAGAATGGAACATTTGGCAATGCAGGTAAATGGTTCGCTGCAATGGGGGCAGAAAATACCGCCATACTTTTGGATCTGCAAAAAGGTAGCATATTTCGGTACATCAATATTCACAGTTTTCATTTTACAGAAAATGGAAAATTTATTGCACTCTATAAAGTGAGCGGGGAGGAAAAATCGCTCATTGTCAAAAATTTGGAAAACAATCGGGAGGTTGAAATGGCAGCGGTTGCGGAATATGCATTCAATAAAAACGGAGATTCACTGGCCTTTATAACCAATACCGTTGAAAAGGGCTCTGTCAATATCATGAATACCAAGGATTTCAAAATCCACACCCTCTTTTCCAGCCAAAGTAATTTTAAGGATTTGGTCTGGAACCCGCAAGGCAACGGCATCCTTTTTATGGAAGACCCTAACAATGAGAACAGTGCAAACGCATTATTACATTATTTTAACTTTAATTGCTCTCAGGTTTCCACCTCGCTGAATACAAAACATGCCAACTTTCCCAAAGATCAGAAATTTGCCCCTATAGAGCCTTTTTTTTCTAGGGATGGGACAAAGGTGTTTTTTTATAGTAACAGCCCACCCATTGCATCGAAAACCGATGTGGAAGTATGGTCGGCTACCGATGCGGTAATCTATCCCCGTAAAAATGCCGATTGGCTTGCTAACCCTTTTCTTTTAAATCAATGGGATCCAGCGAAGGATAAAATTTTGGAGATAGGCACGGGAGATTTTCCAGAGGTCGTTCTAACAGGTGACCATAAAAATGCGATAGTTTACAATCCGTGGGCCTATGAACCCCAAGAAAAGCGGTCGGGGAATATTGATCTATATCTGGTCAATTTGGAAAAGGGAGAAAGAAAACCACTCCTGAAAGCACAGGAGAGCTATTATAGAAGTTTTGTGGTTTCTCCTTCTGGTAATTATACAGCCTATTTCAGGGATGGAAATTGGTGGAGTTACACTATTGGAACCGACACAAAAGTAAATCTTACCGAAAGTCTAAAAGTTCCTTTTGACAAACAGGATGAGCATTTTGATGGGGAAAGCAGCCATTTTGGGTTTGGTGGATGGCTTAACGATGACAGCAGCTTTATAGTGCGCGATTCCTTTTACGACTATTGGTTATTGCGTCCCGATACTGGAAAATCGGAAAGAATAACCTTCGGCATAGAAAAAGGAATGCGGTTTGAGGTCGTGGAGGATATGTATGGAAGCTATCCCAAAATGAGGACTCCCCAGTTTGAGAGTATGGCAATAGATGGAACGGAAGGTCTTATTTTTATTGGCCGGGGTAAAAACAATACCGAAGGACTTTATTTTTGGAAAGAGAAGTTTCCATTAAGGACAATGTATGAGGATACAAGGCATATTTCAGAAGTACGCAAAGCACGGGATAAAGATTTGTTCAGCTTTACCACGGAGACCTTTGCTACTCCGCCCCGTCTAGAGGTTGTGGAGGGAAAAAAACTAAAGACGATAAACCAAACGAATCCACAGGCAGCCTACTATGGGATCGAAAAAATGGAGGTTATAAAGTATAAAGGCATCAATGATTCCCTTAAGGGGTTACTGTTCTACCCCCAGAATTATGTGGATGGCAAAAAACACCCCATGATTGTCCATATTTATGAAAGACAATCAGGACATTCAAATGAATATATAAATCCTTCCCTTTATTCTGGACAGGGCTTTAATCCAAAAGTTTATACAAATGCTGGTTATTTTGTACTCTTGCCAGATATTGATTATGAAATTGGCAATCCTGGTTATTCTGCCTTGGAATGTGTAACGAACGGTGTAGAAAAGGTCCTTTTGAATAAGAGCATCGATAGGAATAGATTGGGGCTTATAGGGCATTCTTTTGGCGGTTATGAGACCTCTTTTATCGTTACCCAGTCCCAGATGTTTGCTGCTGCAGTTTCTGGAGCTGGCATCCACGATTTGCGAAGGGATTACTTTTCTATAGACCCACTCACTTTTATACAGAATAAATGGATGTATGAAACCTATCAGTTACGCTTTGGAAAACCATATTTTGAGATCAGGGATTCCTATTTAAAAAACTGTCCTCTCCACAATGCGGCCTCTGTCAATACACCCTTGTTATTATGGACTGGCCAACGGGATGTGAGGATAGATTACGGTCAAAGTGTAGAAATGTACCTGGCCCTGAAGGGGCTTGGGAAAAATGTGGAACTATTGGTATATCCCGAAGAGGGACATGCACTTTGGACCAAGAGCAATCAAAGGGACCTAACGGAAAGAATCAAAAAATGGTTTGATGAGTATTTATAGGGCAATTTAAATAAAACCCTTTTTTTTGGCTAGTTGAATTAAATCTTTGTCACTGTTTTTTTTAATATTAAAAATCACCTTAAGGTTACGTTTTCTCTTTTCTATTCCTGCAATAGATAATGGGAGTACATTTGGAATGTCCTTCATTTTAGTACCGATGCTTAATTCGTATAGAATTCTTCTATCCATACTGTCCAACATATGATCGCTCGACACATTGTTCCTTAGTACCTCCAGCACGGATTCGGTAAAATACAACTTACCATCCAGCACTGCCTCAATAGCTTTTATCAATTCGTCGGGATCCAAATCATTTTTTATTAAAAAGCCTTCTGGATTGACACTCTTTATGATGTTATGGATTCTATAATTATCACTATAAGTTGTGGAAACAATAATTTTTGTTTCCGGGAGCAATTCCCGAAATTTTATACCCAGGTCCTCTCCAGACAAAATTTTACCATCTTTGGTAGGCGGCAAACTGATATCTAAAAAAACCAAATCGATCGATTTTTTATTGGAAACTGTCTCCTTTATGGTTTCATACCCATCTGTACAGTTATGGCAGATGTCAATTATAAAATCAATGTCTTCTTTACTTTTTTTCAGTTCATTGAGCGCCAACATGTATGCCTGTGCAATAAGTGGGTGGTCATCTATTATGAGGATATTAAACATTTTTGTTTCCATATTTAGTGTATTGGGATTGCTATTTGGATGATTGTTCCTTTGTTTAAAACACTTTTTATTTTTAAAGCCCCATTTAGCCTTTTAGTTCTTGACTGGATATTTTTTAATCCAATCCCCTTCTTTATTTTGTTTAAATTAAAGCCTTTTCCATTATCCTCGATATATAAATGAATGAGCCCATTCTCATTCGTTAATTCCAATTTTACAAAAGATGCATTTGCATATTTCAATATGTTTTGTAAAGATTCCTGCACAATTCTGTAAAGGTTTATTTTTAAGCTACCCGCTATCTCTTTTTTATCTAAAATTTCACAATATTTAAATTCATAATCAAATTTACCCACCTTTGCGTTTTCTTTTAGAAGCTTTTCCAATAGGCTCTCATAACCGCTTGAACTGTTCAACAAATGATTTTTTAGGTCGTGTGAAATTGTTCTAATTTCTTTTTCAATTGCTTTCAATTCACTTAAATGCGTCTTATAATCACCCTCTTCATCGTTGCTGTTGGAAAACTTAAAAAAACCAAGATTGAGGCGAGTTCCCAGCAATCTATTCAGGATACCATCATGAAGCTCTTCTGAAATTCTGGTCCTTTCTTCCATCTTTCCCTCTTCCAATTTTGCCTGCTGACTTAAATTTAAAAAATAAATTTCTTCATTGCTAATTTGTTGCTGGGTTTCATAATGTAAGACTTTATTCTTTGAATATTGGCGCAATAAAAAATATAGTAGGGTAAGGATAGAGATAATTCCAATGCTAATGGCCAATATCCAGATTTTCTGTTGTTTTAGCCGTAACGTGTCATAGATATATTCATCCGTTTCAAAATCAATTCTCGTGAATTTATTTCTTATTTTTCTTTCTTCTGTCTGAAGGCTATCATTAAGATATAATAGTTTTTTTAAATATTCCGGAGCATTTTCTTGATCCAATTTTGATAGCAATTGTAGTGAGGACATATAATCCCTATGATTATTGAGGTCCAATGCTATATCTGCTGCGCCTTCTGCATAATGTATAGCTTGTGCTGTATCGGCAATAGCTGAATAATATTCTGCCAAATGGATTTTATTTATTGTAATACCTGAAGAATTATTCAAGCTGTCGCGTATCCGCAACGACCCCTGAAGTTCCTGGAGTACTCCGTTTAGATGGTTCATCTTGAGGTTACAATACGCCCTATTGTCTATTATACGGGCATATAACTGAATGTTCCCAGCTAACAAATCTTTATTTGCAAGCGCCTTATTAAAATATTCGTTTGCCTTGGCATATTCCTTTTGCTTGACGTAGACCAAGCCAATATTATTTAAACAGCCCTCATAGTTTGTCCCTTTATCATTTACAAACTCAAGTTGTTCCAAGGCTTTTTCATTATAAAATAACGCTCTGTCAAACTCCTCCAGTTCTTTATAGATAACCGCCAAATGCTTATAACATTCAAATAGAAGATCCGGCTTATTGAGTGGCTTCAATATTGAGATTGCCTCAATATTCAATATTTCGCTCCCTGTATAATCCTTTAATCTCCCCCTTATAAATGCCATATTATAAAGCATTTTTGCCGTATAATATCTTTTATCAATACTTTTGAAATACAATTGCGCATTTCTATAGTAATAATAAGCACTGTCATACACTTCCTTTTCAATATAGTAAGTTCCATAGTTCCAGCTAGCGTCTGCAAGTCCGAATGTATCTGCTGCCTTAGTGGAAAGACTCATAACTTGTTTGTTTAAGCTTTTAAACAAGGCTGAATCCTTAATACGATTTGCCCTGCAGGCAAGAGAACTTAACTTACGGATTTTTAAAGAATCTTGAATTGTGCTACTTTTTAACTTTTCAAGAGTATCCAGTATTGCCAAAGCTTTGGCTTGATGGTCTCTGTTAATTTGAACGGAGTCCCCGTTTTCTATACTTAAGGTTTTTGTATTTGAAATCTTGGAAGTTTTATCCCCTATTTCTTTTTGTTGGCAAAAACAAATAAAAAAAGTTAGGGCAATCACAACGATTGATTTGGAGACAGCTTTAGCTTTTATTTGAAATCCCATAATAACAAATCTAAATAAAAGCCTTTGATTAATAATCAAAGGCTTTGGAAATCGATCGACCCTTAAGAATTAGTTCTCATCTTCGTCCTTATCATTGTCTGGACCAATATCATCATCATCACCAGTACTGACAATCTGTGAAGAATTGTTGTTTTGATTGGTGTAAGAAATTTCTTGAGGAGTACAAGATAAAAACGAGCTTCCTAAGATTAGAAAAATTACAAATGTTAGCGAAGTTTTCATAGTTTAGAGTTTTAGGGTTATTAAAAAAAGTTCATTGTCACATATTTCAAAATCAAAATTTTGAACATAATCACAATATTTATAAATCTGGAAAGGCCTTTCCCGACTGGGCATTTGAACTAATTTACTATCACTACTGAATTTCCCCCAATGATTCTGACGGTATTTAGTGAGTTATAGCAGTCTGTTAGTGAGATTGGTAATCATGAGAGGGAAGCCTCGTCCAAAAGCGAATAGGATGTCATTGACAGCCTATCATTTATTAAATCAATATTTTTAAGGAATGCTTTTGTGAAAGGTAGTTTGACATCCTTTCTTGATATGGAACAAATACACTTGCCATAGTGGATTCTAGAAACGTATTTACTATTTACTATATAACTCCTGTGGATTCTAATAAAGTTTTTTGGCAGCACATCCTCGTAATTTTTAAGCGTTTTGAAAGCACCGACAATAGAACCATCGACCATATGAAAATCGGTAGTATTATTATCGGCTTTTAAATAAAGGATATTTTTGATATCGAGGTATTGGAAGTCGCCATATGATTTTAAACAAAGCTTCTCAAGATGTTGCTGGGAGTATCTTTTGTTATAGCTCAAAACACATTTCCTTAAATCGAGTTCAGCTATAGGTTTCAGTAATAAATCAAAAAAATTATTCTTGATTAGATCGTAGGCTCTTTCTTTTGTGTACGACAGGCCAATCAACGCGGGTGGGATTTCACAATACTTATAAATTTCAGCTACAAACGTGAATATATCATCAAACATATAATCAATATTCAAAAAGACCAGTTGGGGAGATTCTTTTAAAATTGCGTTGAGTGCCCTATCATATTCCTGATAGTTTCCTAAAAAATGGAATTGATCAAAACCTTCAAGAAGATCTTGGATTCTCTCAAGTGTTTCGCTTTCCTTTTCTATGATTATATAACCTATCAAAATATGTTCATAATTCTGAATAAATTTATAAGAAAATGAAAAGACTATGGTAGGGTTTTGTGTTATAATAAATAAGGTTATCTCTTACTTTTTACATTAAAATAGAACCACAAATATTCAGGGGAAATTCTCTGTTCTTCGATTTAATAAAATATACTGTTTTATAAAATTCCATATAGGCAACCAAACTACAGGCGGAAATTAGACTCGTAAAAATTAGATGGAAAAACCTTATAAATTCGGATAATTTACCTTACCGATGTCTCTCTGTTAATCCATAAATTTATTCAACTAACAAAAAATAAGTTTAACCCTAAATTTTTGATCATGAAGAAATTAAAACTACTTTTTTCGGTTCTATGCATTCTCTTTTTTAGTTTATCTGGGATTTCCCAGGAAAAAGAGAGTGATTTTTACTACTATAATGGAAATAAAATTTTCCTGGAAAAAAACACCCAATATCTATATGTGGTGACCAACAGTTCTCTAAAAACTCAAGCTGCATTAGAAAAAAACCTCGATCTTATAAATAAGGTCTCTAAGTTCAAAAGGGATGATGTACTTCAATCCTTAAACAAGGTTTCTTTTGGAATTAGCGCAAATCCTGAAAATTATTCAGCAGAAGTTGAATTGGGAAATCAACCGCTTGACAAAAGCCTATATCAAACCACCGTTGAAAGTATAAAAAACAATAGAAGTGTGGTATTTACAGCCCCCTATTATTATGATACTGCTGGCAAGAAAATGGCTCTAACCCAATATTTTAATGTAAAACTTAAAAATGAAGGGGATATTGATGTGTTAATGGATTATACGTCTAAAACTAACACTGAAATTATAGGGCAAAATTCATTTATGCCTTTGTGGTATACTGTGGGCATAACTCCGTCGAGTAAAGTAAATGCCATGTCTATGGCAAATAGATTTTACGAGTCTAACTTATTTGAGAATGCCGAACCTAATTTTATGATAGAACTGACCCAATTTGGTTCAGCAGAATCACTTATTGAGGATTTAGCCCTGCCTTCAATGGATACTTTTTTTAACAATCAATGGGGGCTAAAAAATACGGGGCAATATGGTGGTACATCAGGCATTGATATAAATGCTGAAAGTGCTTGGTTGGATACAAAAGGTTCCCCGGCCATAAAAGTTGCTGTTTTTGACGAAGGGTATGAACAAAACCATCCAGACTTACTACACAATAATTATGGAACAGGATATGATTCAGATTCTGGAACTACACCCTCTGTGGTATGGGGTTCCCATGCAACTGCTTGTGCTGGAATTATTGGGGCGCAACAGGACAACAATCTTGGAGTTACTGGTGTTGCCCCCCGCACAAATTTAATGTCTGTCAGTATAAGGTTTAGCACTACTAATTATATGAAATTGGCAAATGGTATAAATTGGTCATGGCAAAATGGGGCAGATATTATTAGTAACTCATGGGGCGGAGGAAGTCCTTCCGCATTATTTGATAACGCCATAACTAATGCATTTACTAATGGAAGAGATGGACTTGGAACTGTCATAGTTTTTTCTTCTGGAAATAGCAACAGTTCTTCCATACCTTACCCCATTAATAGTAATTCAAATATAATTTCAGTCGGAGCCATGAGCATGTGTGGTGAACGAAAAAATCCAAGCTCTTGTGATGGGGAAAATTGGTGGGGCAGTAATTATGGAAATATTTTAGACGTAGTTGCCCCTGGAGTCAAAATAGCAACTACTGACAGGCAAGGTACTGCTGGATATTCCACAACGGATTATGTCCAAAATTTTAATGGCACCTCCTCAGCCTGCCCAATGGTTTCTGGTGTAGCAGCACTTATCTTGGCGGAAAATCCTTGCTTAAGTCATACTCAAGTTCAAGATATAATAGAGCAAACAAGCCAAAAGGTACGTACTGATTTATATACATACAGTACAACGGGAGGAAGACCTAATGGAACATGGAACAACCAGATGGGTTATGGTCTTGTTGACGCTGAAGCCGCAGTTAATTTGGCGCAAATAACGGCTCCTCCAGGAAGCACTGCCTTTGATTTATATTCACAGGATAGACCTGATGACACTGGATTAGAGCCAAATACTATTTCCACATGGTTTTGGGGCAGTGAAGACATGTGGGTTAGACAAAACCTTGATGGCGGTCTAGCACATCAAAACCCTGAATTTAAAATGTATTCACCTAATGGAATTTATGTAAAAGTTAGAAACAAAGGAACTACCACTTCGGATTGTGCTACTCTAAAAGTATATTTTGCAAGAGCCTCAACCGGACTTACTTGGCCAACCCATTTCATCAATAATTATGCAGGACCATTATTAAATGGTGATATTATTGGTACGGCTGCAATACCATCCATTCCTCCAAATGGAACTGCCATAATTGAAATACCCTGGTATCCTCCAAACCCAGCTGACTACGGAAGCAGTGGAGATCATCACTTTTGTTTGACTTCCCGGATAGTTTCTGCAAACGATCCAATGTATAATGAGGTTAACTACGTCAATATTGGACAAAATGCATATAATAACAATAATATTATTTGGAAGAATGTAAATGTCTATAATGCTATATTAACTGACTTACCTATTCACAATGTATATATTCGGGGTATTGACATGGAAAATGAAATGGTTAATATCCGTTTTATTGGAAATGGAATGGATGATTTTGACAGAGTTGAGAAAGACTTCTTTGAACTTGGCGTGATGGAGATTGAAATGGATGAAGAATTGTTTAGACGCATGATGGATAATGGGTGTCTTGATGGACGCGGCATTGAAATAATTGGAGAAAACAAAGTTATGATTACTTCCTCTGAGGCAGTCTTTAAAAATGTTCCATTAAGATATGAAGAAACATTTACCTTACATAACCAATTTAGAGTCAACGAGGCGATTGAACCTGGCAAGCAATTGCTTCTTGATGTGGTTCAGGAAAATGCTAATAAAGGCCATTATGAAGGAGGTGAACGCTTTGTCATTATAAATGATAAAAAACAGGCAAGTAAGGACGCGAAAGTTTCGGTCATACCATCCCCAACGTTTAATATTGTACCAAACCCAACCCAGGGAATGTTTAATATTGTTCTTGATAAAAAAATCAATGGTACCTATAGTGTTATTGATATTTACGGAAATATTTTACATTCGGGAGATATTAAGGATGCGGAGCAAATATCTATTAACATGGGTACAGCACCTACAGGACTATATTATGTCAAGGTGGTTTCCAATGAATTCAACAGCATCAAGACATTACTTAAAAAATAATAACCCTAATTCTATTAAAAAGCCGTCTAAATTTTAGATGGCTTTTTTTATTTATCTATTCTGAAGGAAAATGCAAACTAAGAGTATTAAAAGTAATTTTTAAATCATTATTTACTATGAATCTGATGGAATAGCATTTGGCTGAAATTATTTTTGGAACTCTGTTATAGTGCTACTCTTCAAAGAAAGGCGCTTTATTTTTCGAAAGCCATAGATAAGGATTAATGTATTAGTTAAGATCCAAAAAAAACCCGGAATAGTTTATCCTTTCTATTCCGGGCATTGACATTTACCTATTTAGAAGGAAAATGCAAGGGTATTGGGCACATTGTAGGGCTTGTCTTTGCAAAAACAGGCCTACTGCTATAAGTGCAGGTTGGCCCATCTTCCAAATTACAGCTACGTGCTGGCTCGCAAACACCATTCACAAAGATGTAGCCAGGTACCAAAGTATCAACTACATCCGGTTTTGCTTGCGAAGCAAAGGCTGCGGTAATGGCAAGAAGAAATGCCATCACCGGTAACAAAAACTTAGTTTTAAGCTTTTTCATAATATTTATATTTAAATTGACACCTACTCTATTCTATCAGGTTTTCGGTTACCCCTGTCACTATATAGTATCATTCGTTAGAATTATATTCCAGCATTTTGGTATCTAACTTATAGGAAATCAATTTCGATCCCATTAAGGCATATAATTTTAAATCTCTAACCATAAAAGACCTCATATGTAAGTTGGAAGGTCTATATAGATAAAAACTAAACACATAGGTCTTTTTGTCTATATCATAAACATCGATTATCTCCGCCTCCTCAAGTATTCTATTTGACTCAAACTTTCCCAACCTATCAGTCTGAATGAATAGAAGGTTTTTATCGGTAGCTGCATTATTGTTGATAGTTATTGTATTGGGATTAAGTTTCTTTTTTCCTGATCTTTTAAGATTGGTAATATCCAAAGAAACTTGATTTACCGTATCGATTGTCTTTCCTTGATAGATTAGTTCCAAATTCTCATCCACCACCAAAAACTTATTTCTGTAGTAGTACATATAAATTAGTTTCTTCAGACTATTGTTCCATAATAATTGACCATCGGTATCAAACACACCATCGTTTTCAGACCTCAACAATAATGGATTATAAATAGGCCGAAATACTGAATCTCTGGAAAGAATCCCCAACATATTCTTTTTATCTTCACTGCTTTGAGAGCAGACGGCAAGAGAATTTCCGTCAAGTATGATTGCTTGGGAGAAGTAGTAGGGTTTATAAATAAAAGTATTCGCCTTCCAATTGTGAATACTTCCCTTAAAAATAATTGGCACAATTCCATCAAATACAAAAAATTGATTTCTTGACACCTCAATTCTTACCCTTCTAAAAGGTAAACCCATATTGTCAATCTGAACTTTCATCACTGATGTTCCTGTTAAGGCCGTGTCCATGGCAGTCAGTAATAGTGGTGCTGTACTATTTCCGAGATAGACAATATCACTCTCGATCCCTGCAAAATAGTATGAGCTGTAGCCTAAATCATGACTTTTAATCTTATTTGCGAAGTGCGGAAGATGTCTGCGAATGAAAGCATTGTTCTGATGCATTTTTTTCTCTGAAAAGACAAAGAACAATACGACAATACCAATTCCAAAAACAGCTAGAAGTGAAAGCAATAAAAGTTTTCGTTGTCGTATTTTTTTTTGCCCTATAAATATTCCCAAAGCAGCTAACAGAATAAACACCAAATTAAATATTAGATGCTGCATCCAACTCATCTTTTCCAGCACGCCACCACATGAGCAAGGAATGAAGTCGGAGTAATTAAGGATGATCCAGATATAGTTCGTGAACATAACCATTAAGGTAAAGGAGGCATAGAGGGCAAGGGTTCTATATTTTCCGAACATTAAGAAGAATGCAATGATGATCTCTATACCGGGCACAAGCCAAGCAATAAATCCAGCATAGGCGCTCAAAAGTGGTGATTGCGCCAACTGGACGGCAAAAGTTTCAAAATCGATTAGCTTACTAATGGCGGCGTACACAAACAGAGTTATAAATAATAGGCTAACTATATTTATTACAAGTTTTCTATGTTTAGTAACGAATACCATATCCTTTAATTTGATATGATAAAATTCCGCATTAAAATTTATGGATTATGAAAATATACTTATCCCAGAGGTATTATTTTCAATAATAGAGAAAATCACGAATTTTCTGATGAATATTTCTTTCGAAGCTCAGTGGGCGTATGGCCAAATTCACTCTTAAAAGTGGCGGAAAAGGAAGGAACACTTTTAAAACCGCATACATGGGCAATTGTTTTAAAGGGTCTATCTCCATATTGTACCAGCATTTTTGCTTTTCTAAGACGTTCGTTTCTTAAAAAACGAAATACGCTTGTACCATACAATTCCTTAAACCCATATTTCAGCTTGAAGGTATTAGTACCTATTTCACGGGCAAATTCCTTTAGTGGAGGCAACTCCCTTTCCAAGTTGTTGCTTAAAAAGTCCCTTGCCTCTCTTATTTTTCGGATATCCTCATAAGTTAATCGAACCTTTTCCCATTTATGTTGAACTGTAACAGTTCCTTTTTCCGTGCGGTTCCCGTTCAAGCGCATTATATTTTGCTTGATCTCCTCTTCCAATTCCACCGGTTTTTTCGAATGCTTAACTATTGTAAGTATGGTTCCATCCTCTTCGCCTTTATAACCTTTAAGAAAACTTAAATAGCAGGCGCTCGGAATTAACAGTCCTCCCTTGGTTTGAAAGGTGAGTTCAACTGCCTTATCTGCCGTGTTTTTCACCTGTATACTTTTCCAATACTCTTCCCAGGTTTTAGCAGTTTTTTCATTCAGGAAATGGGTTAATGATTTGCCTACCATATCCTCGCATAAATAATAGAGAATGGTACAGGTTTGGGGATTAACTGCTACAATTCTTCCCATTGAATCAAGTATAAAGTTCATTATCACAATATGCTTAATGGTCTCATTCGCATTAGCATATCCCTGGTGTATCAAAGCCTCTTCAATTTCCTCCGCCATCATATTGATTAGCGATACAAGAGCCTCGACATTATCATTTTTATTTGATCTTTCAATACGGTAGAAAAACTTACCCGAACCCATTTCAATTAATAAGTTCCTTACTTTTTTAAGACGTTTCTTTTTTGACATAACGAAATCATTTATTATTAGTTCTATCGATAATTGGGAAGTTATAAGATAGGTTTCAAAATAAGAATCAACAATAATCCGTCAAGAATTTTTTGGCGTTCTCTGTTGTATAAAAGGCCTCTGTAGGTATAGGAGGTTTGTTTGCAAATTGATAGAATCTGGATATTGCCTCCGATATAGGTTGTTCGACCACAAAGGCAACTGCTTTTAAAAGCACCGAACCTTCCATCGCCAAATAATCCCGTGCTTCCTTATTTACTTCCCTAACGCCGCGCATATCACAAAGGGCAGGATAAGATTGACCCTGCTGCAGGGCTAAACGATCCTCAACAATCTTTACTGCCGCGGGGAGGTTAATCGATATACCAATATGATATCTAATATTTAAGATACCCTCGACAATTTGGTAGGTGGCATAATTATTTTCGATATAATTTAACATACAAGAAAACTGGTAATTCAATATAAATTTACGAAAATATAGACGTATTAAACTTTACTCTTTTCTCCAGAGCGAGATTTTGGACTTTTTTCTTATCCAAAATGAAAAAAAACTTATCCCAGAAGCATTATTTTTTAGACGGGCTTTTATTTTCCACCAAATGCCAGTAAATTCTATTTCTAAAATCAAGAATTATGGCAAAAATTAAACACAATAATTTTTTGGATACCGTAAATGAAGTATTTACTGATGCAAAAGAGGAAGGCGTGCTTCACCTTTATGCTGAAGGAGAAACATTTAACGGACGTACTATTGGAGTTAAAAACAGGAGCCTTTTTCACTTTGGCACTACCGGATATTTAGGACTCGAACAGGATGTAAGACTGAAGGAAGCAGCTATCGATGCGATACGAAAATACGGGACCCAATTCCCTTTGTCGAAGTCGTATATATCCAATCCTCTCTATAGGAGACTGGAAGAAAAGGTTACCGAAATGTACGGCCATCCCATAATTATAACCAAAAACAGCACCTTAGGCCACATCGGGGTAATCCCAAGTGCGGTCCAGGATCAGGATGCCATTATTCTTGACCATCAAGTACATTGGAGCGTCCAGAGCGCGGCCAAAATTTTAAAGAACCGTAGCGTTCCTATAGATATGGTACGCCATAACGATCTGAATATGCTGGAGGATAAGATCAAGCGCTACTCAGACACCCGAAAGAAAATCTGGTATATGGCCGATGGTATTTATTCTATGTACGGCGACTTTGCCCCTATTTCCGATCTGATGTCATTGAGCCAAAAGTATTCGCAACTCAACTTCTATTTTGACGATGTGCATGGCATGAGTTGGATAGGCAAGAACGGCACGGGCTATGTCTTGAGCGAACTCGGAGAACTATCGGAAAACGTGCTGCTCTTTGGCACCCTCAGCAAAACCTTTGGGGCCAGTGGCGCAGTTTTGGTCTGCTCAAATAATAAAATGTACAATCGCATAAAGACCTTTGGCGGCCCCCTCACCTTCTCTGCCCAACTGGAACCTGCATCCGTTGCCGCTGCGACTGCCTCTGCGGATATACATCTATCCCCGGAAATATATACCCTGCAACAGGAGTTACGGGAAAGAGTGGCCTACTTTAATGAACTACTGCATCAAACCGACCTGCCCCTTATTGACCAGAATATATCCCCAGTTTTTTATATAGGGACGGGTATGCCAAAAACAGGCTACAATTTTGTGAACCGGTTGATGAAGGAGGGCTTTTATGTAAACCTTGGAATTTTCCCTGCGGTTCCGGTAAAGAATACTGGTGTACGGATTACAATATCAAGGCACAACCAAAAAGAGGAAATCAAAGGTCTTGTGGAAGCGATGGAATATCACTTCCCGAAGGCTCTGGAAGATACCCATACCAACAGCCAACGGGTTTTTCAGGCATTTAAATTGGAGCAGAAACAAAAAGAAGACTTTTCTAAATCAAAAATAAACGCGGATTTAAAAGTACAATTAGAGGATTCAATTTTAAAAATTGACAAGCAGCTTTGGAATAACCTGCTTGGAAAAAAAGGTGTATTTGATTGGGAGGGTCTAAAGTTTCTGGAAGAATCCTTTACCGGCAATACCCTAAAGGAGCACAATTGGGAGTTCCGGTATTTAATAATATTCGATAAAGAGCAACAACCGATATTGGCTACATTTATGACGGTAGGACTTTGGAAAGACGATATGTTGGCCGCTGTTGGAGCCTCACAAACCATTGAGGAAGAACGTAAGACCGATCCGTACTATTTAACCTCAAAAGTACTGAGTCTCGGCTCCCTATTTACGGAAGGCGAGCATTTATATATAAATAACGACCATCTCCAAAAACAGCAAGCTCTGAATCTTTTGGTTCAAACCTTAGAAAAAATTGAATACTCCCTAAAGGCAAAAATGATCGTCCTACGCGATTTTGCAGAAGAGCAAGACATCCATACCTATTTTCAGGGCCAGGGATTTGTACGGGTCCAAATGCCGGATTCCTGTACAATTGACCTCAATCAAAATGAAGACCTGGAAACGTACATTTCCCGGCTTTCAGCCCGAAACAGAAAACATTTAAGAAAGGAAGTCTTGAAAACTGAGGATTTATTGGAAATAGAGATTCTGGCTAATCCCACAAGCGAGCAATTGGAGAAAATCGAGGAACTTTATACCAATGTACACCACAACAATTTGGGTTTGAATACCTTTTCTTTTCCTTCAAAGCTGTTTGGGAATATGGCAGCACATCCCAATTGGGAATTTATTACCATCAGCCCAAAGGCAGATCCTGAAAAAATGATCGGGGTTATGCTCTGTTATAAAAATATCCATAAAACCTATATCCCCGCTTTTGTAGGTATGGATTATCGCTATCTTGAAAAATATCATATTTATCGCCAACTTTTATTTCAAACCATAAAGCGCGCCATTGGATTAAAATATAATCATATTGCCCTTGGTCTGACGGCACCATTTGAAAAACGCAAATTGGGAGCTACTGTACATACTACCTACGCTTATATACAGACGGCTGATAATTACACCCTAGAACTCATGGGGATCCTGGAATCCAGTTAATCCCTTTAAATACCTGCCCCATATGTATGAAATATCAGGATTTAATATCGGAATTCGAAGCACAGTTGGAAGCTTTGGAAACTTGTACTGATGATATTTTATACAAGGCAGAAACTGGTATTGCCTATACCAAAAAATGTATCAATTCACTTCGAAAGGAAGTGATAAAAAATGGATTCGATTCAATTGAGGAAGAAATATCCTTCTTCAAACATATCAAGCCCCAAATCCTGAGTAAGCTAATCTACTACGCTAAACTGTTCAATATTGAAAGCAAACGGCCAAGGAGCAGTTCCAAATTCCAAGTTAAATACCTCAATAGGCAGATCAACAGACTACAGGTTTTTTTCAATGACAACCTGGAGTTCTACCATTACTATCGAAGAGGCGCAACCACGCTTGACGAGCAATACTTTGTTCGCGGAAAATCTGATCTTCGGGCAACTACCGAAACCTTTCATCTTTCCATTGATGAAAACTTCTCCTCCAGTCAGGATGGCACGGTGGCCACTATTATGGCCTATGACATGCTGATTGTTTATTTGCAACAGGAAATTGAAAAACTTGAAAACCATACCGATAACCAAAAAATAGACTTAATGAAGCATTCATCAAAACTTTTCTGGACAGGAAGCAAAACTGAACTAATAGAATTAATCTACGCCCTACAGAGCAGTGGGGCCATAAACAGTGGAACAGCCGATATTAAGGAAATGGCATTACTCTTTGAACAGGTATTTAATGTAGATTTAGGTAATTACTATCATACGTTTATTGAGATCAGGGCGCGCAAAGGCAGTAGGACCAAGTTTTTGGATAGACTTCAGGAAACCCTATTAAACCGTTTTGAGGAATCCGATGCCTAATCCCAACCTATCCCAAAGTTGGGAAAATCCCTTACTCGGAAAAATTTAATTGATTTGATGTTTTTTTTTCAAATTGAATTCTCTCCTTCCATATCAAAATCAACCAAATTTTATTTCAAAAAAATCTTTCCCACCTCTGGATTGACTATTGAAAAATATCCATCAGAGACCTCCAAATTTGTAGAACGAAAGTCAAATCAAGTTAGGGACTATCAAATTAGATGACAGCAATATGATGGTCCCTTTCTTTTAAAACCGTTTTATTATGCCAACAAGTATTATAACCACAGACGATCTTCGGGATTTCAAGATGGAATTGCTCGATGATATCAAAAAGATTTTAGCAAAACAAGCCACGGGTTCCTTAAAAAAATATCTGAAATCATCGGAGGTAATGGAAATGCTCCAGATAAGTCCGGGAACACTTCAAAATCTTCGAATTAATGGCACCTTGCCTTTCAGTAAGATGGGTGGGATCATTTACTATGATATTGAGGATATTCAAAAAGTAATGCGTAAAAACCGTGTTCACCATATCACAGAATAATTATGTATGAACTATATAAAACATCTCAATGCTGTGTTTCAGCAGTTTTCCCTCGATTCCCGATTGAACCCAACCCATATAAGTTTGTATATGGCCTTGTTCCAGTATTGGAATATCAATCGATTTCCGGAGGAGTTTTATATAAATCGTGAGGAAATTATGAAGATGTCCAAAATAGGCTCAAAGGCTACTTACCATAGGTGTCTAAAAAATCTACATAGCTGGAAATATATTAGATATCTCCCTTCGCACAATCCGTACAAAGGAAGCAAAATTAGGTTGCCCAAATTAGATACAAGTATTGAACCGAGTGATGGGACAACTACGGAGCCAACAACTGAACAATTAGTGGGACAAGCATTGGTATCTTATAAAAACATTAATAAACATATAACAAACACTAATAAAGTTAAGCTACCAAAAAATAAAAATGAAGTTTTGATTTTTTTTGAAAAAAGAAAATGGCCAGAGCTGGAAGCAGAAAAATTCTTCAATCATTACAACGGTATCGGTTGGAAGATTGGCGGGAAAATTAAAATCACTGATTGGCATTCCACAGCCGAAAATTGGATGCTAAAATTCAAAGAAATTGAAACGGGCAAAGCAGTGTCCCAAAAACGGGACAACCTTAAAACCAGTAAAATCAAGAACTATGGTCAACCCCTCTAAAATAACCGAAGGCGGCATTGAATATTCGATAGGAAGGTTCAATGGTTTCGAGATGTTCTATGATTTTGCAAAGATCTTGATCTATCTGGATGCCAAAGGAAAATTGTTGTTTGGAAAAGATTTTAAAATCTATGAGGATGACAGGGATATCATCTACAAGCTCAGTAATTATTTTATAAAGGATTTTGAAAAATGTGAAAAAGCGGAAATAGATCCCGAAAAGGGTCTTTTAATATCCGGACCCGTGGGCTGTGGCAAAACCTCATTGATGAAATTATTACAATTCATTGTTCCCCTTCAGCGTCCATATTCCGTAATTCCCTGTCGGAACATTGTTTTTGGGTTCAACCATATTGGGTTTAAAGTCATTGAAGACTATGGAAATGGCAGTTTCTTTTGCTTCGATGATTTGGGAGTTGAACCTATTGGAAGACACTACGGACAAGATTGTAATGTAATGGGCGAAATTCTGCTTTCGCGTTATGAGCTTTTTCTGAAAAGCAAACTGAAAACACACGCTACCACAAACCTAAATGCAGAAGAACTGGAAGAACGCTATGGGAACCGGGTTCGTAGTAGAATGCGCGAAATGTTTAACCTGATTGCCTTTGATAAAAATGCGAAGGACAAAAGAAAATAAAAACTGAAATTATGAAAATAGCAACCTTTAATGTTCAGAACCTATTTCATAGAGATAGACGTTTGATTCAAAAAACCCTCGGGAAATGTATCTCTGATTGGATCATCGAATTCGACACATTGTTAAAAAAAGAAAAATGCGCCTCTAATACGGAGCGGTTAATGGAATTATCATTTTTACTTGATTTTGATAAAACCTATCAAAACCCATACGTTGCAATGCGGAAAAAAGCTGGAGAACTTTATTTGAAGGGAATGAACTGTTCAAAAGAACTCAAATCAGGAGAGCTGACGGATTGGAACGGTTGGATTAAAGTTCAAACTATTCCTATTGATCCAGAAGCCACAAACCATAAAGCAATGGTAATTTCAGAGATTGACCCTGATATCTTGGTACTACAAGAGGTTGAGGATAAAATGTCTTTGGACGAGTTTAATAATTTTATTTTGCCAAAGTTTAATTGCGAATCTTTTCCAGATAGTTTTTTGATCCCCAACTCTGAAGGGAGAGGTCGTAATCAAGCATTATTATTGAAGAATGGATATCAATTGGAATTAATTAAAATTCATAAAATTGATGATTCTGAAGTTGTCACTCAAGAATTATTGGAATACGAAATTCAAACTCCAAAAGGAAAAAGTATTCATTTGATATCTGCATATCTTTATGAAAATAGATTCGATAAGGATATAGCTTTTGAAATAAGAAAGAACCAGGCTTATCAGGTTTCAGTAATATATAAAATGTTACAGATGCAAGGTAAAACGAATATTGTCATCGCTGGAACTTTTAATGCACCTTCATACTGCAGCTCCCTAGTTCCATTATTACAGGATACAGATTTGAAAGACATTGGCAAGAGCAAAACTTTTAATGTTGATTTTGATAAAGGTAAGGATGCCACCTACTTTCGATTGGGGGCTTACCGAATGGGTGTAAATATTAAGCAGAAAGATTATTTGTTGCTATCTCCAGAGCTTTTTTTAAATGTAAAAAACAGTGGACTAAACAGGAAAGGTGTTTGGCCGGAGAAGCGGCCTAATTGGGGGATATATTCAACTATACATAATAAGAATCAGGCTGCTAGTGGGCATCCTGGGGTTTGGGGGACGATGAAATTGTGAACTAATTAATGCTCAGAGAAGCAAATATCCCATAATCTGTTTTAAGCTGATCCTTTCCAAAAAGTGTCAACTTATTTATTTTAGGCAAACAACACTTTTTGAATTTTGGACTACCACAAATAGTACAAGTATTATTTCTTGCATATTTAGTACCCAAAATCGCCGAATCTATTAGTTTCAATATGTAATCCCGATCGGTTAGGTCTAATTCTTCTTCATAGTACTGTATTATCCCTTTTTCGAAATGTTTATATTCCCCATTAGCATAACTACCTTCATTTACTTTGTATTGATGATTTGCGAAAAAGGGATATATAACATTCTGGTAGAAATTAATTAAACTTATACCTTTTCTCCTTTTTAACAACATAGAATGATGGATATCTAAACAACATTTTCCCTCCTTTGAAATATGGAATTCCCAATCTCTCTCAATCAATTTACTCTCTTCATAAATAGAAGGAATAGTATAAGGATAGGCATGACTAATTTCAATACGAATATCATAATCAGACCAAATTTGGTTATTTTCATCAACTATAGTAATCGTACCCTGGAGAGTAGCAATATGCTTCCTGTTAGAATCAACTAAACGAAAGTTATGGTACAGTTCTAAAAACTCCTTGATATGCTTATCCAATAACGTCACTACTATAAACAAAAATATGGTTTGTTAAGTTTTGCAATAGGTGCCAAATAGGTTTTGTCCAGCGATTGTTTCGGTTCACTGTTACCCATTGTTAAAACAATATTCCCATATCTATCTTGAACACCTAGCCCATTATCCATTATATACATATCCCAATTAAAATCATATTGGCTGTAGGTTCTTCCATCTCCATACTCCCAAATAGGATTTCTTTTTTCTGTAAAATATTTTCTAATGGCCATCAGGTTTACCATATTTTGACCTACAACTATTCCATTACTTACTGCATTACTTTGCATCTTAGGCGCAAGGCTAGTATGTAAACTACAAGTGGTTACTTCCCCTGCTTTACCACTACCTGAGTAAAGCCATCTCACTTGACTGTTATGCCCTAAATCTAAACCTGCCCTAGTAAATATCTCTGTTACGGAATTTGCCGCAAAGAAATCTTTTAAGTCATTTTTAACAAAGTAAGAGATCATTGCAAATGCTTTTAATGCATTTTTCACTGACTCAGTCTTGTCTTTATTCTTACCTCCAAAATAAACCATCAACCCATCTCCTTGTATCCTATGAACATAACCATCACATAAGTTAACTGCAAATATCGAAGCCTGCACAATACCCTCAGTTATTAATGCAACAGTTGCTTTTGTGAAACGATTAAATAACTTGGTACTATCTTTTACGTCTATAAAACCCGAAATAATCCAATGATCCTCAGTTTCATCTGTATATCGTAAGTGTTTAAAATCAGGGTGATTACCAAGTTCAGGTAAATCACCAAAGACTGGAGCTCCCATACCTTTGATTAAACTTACGGACTCATTAAGACTTTTTGAATTGGGTAATTCATTTCTAAGAGCTTTGATATAACTAGTATCAAAAGCACTGTCTTCCTGCTCAGCACTAAACAATCTTTGTCTAAGTTTTGGGTCTTGCTGAACAGCTTTTTTTATAACATTTAAGTAGGGATTAAAAACACTCATTAGCTTATATTTTTTATTAAGTAAAACATTATTGGGATTAGCACTATAAATTGTGCGACTAAGAAATACCCAACGAATTTTAGTTTTTTAAACTTACTCGTTAAGCCTTTTGATAAAAGATGTACTTGATCTCTTAAATCCTTTATATCTTCTTTTCGTGTATAGTTTTTAGATTCTTCCAAAAACTGATTATTAGTTTTGGAACCGATAGTCCCGAAGTAATATAAAGAGTTTGGCTCAGTTGAAAAAAACGGTATGCTTGTGATAGCGATAATTACCAAACTTATCAATCCTAACAACATACAAAGTCCCAAACTTAAATGCTCTAATAGCCCTATGCGTTTTAAAGAGTCTGTCTGTGTCATCAAAATAATTAATCCTCCAGTCAAGAAGGTGTTAATCACCAAATACACAGCTGATTTGTTATTGACGCTATCGTAATAGTGATCAATTCGGGACATTGTTAATTCCAGTCGATTTCTCTCTCTTTCTTTTTTCTTACTCATCTGTCGTTACCAATTTTAAAAAAATCACTCCTACGAGAATAGCAAAACCAGTATTTACTTGGCTACTTTCTACTTTGCCAAACTGAACCCAATTCGCAAAATGCTCACAATTAAAATTTAGTAAGCTATATCGATGTCCTAATTTTGAGTACGCTCTATTTATAGCTTGCTGTTGTTGAAAAAAAGTTCCATTTAATCTTCTAACTCCAATGGGATCATACTCCGTAAGTAAATTCATCAATTCATTATAATGGAGTTCTTTCACACCACCTTTTAGATTACCAATAAATCTATTACCTCCAACACTCACTATGTAGTGATTAAGAATTCTGCCTAAGCCTTCACGCTTCTTAGCAATTATTACATCTCCAGGAGATAATGTTGGTATACTTGTTATTGTGTCTATCATAATACTATTTTTCTTTTCGAACTCCTTTAAACTTACCTCCAGCTGTCTTTCCATCCATAAACTGCCCATTTTCATTATTTCTTTTTATCCATATACCGGTTTTTGTGTTTTTAACCTGAGTTCTTCCTTTTACTGCTCCGTGTCTGCGATTATCACCGCTCTTACCATTTGTTGCCATCTGTTTAAATTTTAATATTTCTAATATTATATGCTCAGTTTTTTATTTTTTTTGCCATCATTTGGCAAAATTTCGCTTTCTTTAAGCATATTTAATATGAATGGCAATAGCAACAACAGCGCAAATTCTTGAAGAATTAGAATCTATAGACCTAAAAGCCCTTCTAGATAGAATGGAAGAATACGTGCGGAACAGATTTTATGATAAGACAGATCAAAATAAAAATGGCTTACAATTTGAAGATTTTTGTCAAGAGGTATTAAGGAAGGCTTGTGATGGCACGAGAAAATGGAAAATGAACAAAAGCTCGTTTGAAAATTTCGTGTTCGGAACATTACGAAGTGATCTATCTTATTTTTTTAAGAAAGGTGGAGTTCGACCAGATGATGAAGATGAAGATGTTGATTTTGAAGATAAAAATCAACAAGAAAGCTACATCACTGATATCTTTTACAATGAAAATATTGAATTAGGTGTTAACGATATGAATTATGATCGCATCGATGACTCCACTATTATTAACCAATGGATAACATCATTGCAAGAACAAGGAGCTGATGAAGCAGAAATAGAAATTTTTGAATGTTGGACTGCTGGTATAATAACACCTAAAGATGTTGCGGATTATTGTGGTAAATCAGTGGAGGAAACCAATAATATTTACAAAAGATTAAGAAGAAAAAAAATAAAACTAAACACGCAGTGGATAAGCTTAAAAAAACAGTAAAAGATAGTATTGAAAATTTTGAGCAGTCTTATCCGATTAAGACTGTGAGGGAGTCTCTCGCTGAAGCTGGAGTTGATTTTAAAACTAGAAATTCTGGTCAGGACAAATTTATTAAGCAGCTAAAATTTAAGCTAAATGTCAAAGCCAACCGAGAAAAGCAGGAATTATTACTATTAACCGTAAGTAAGCGATTTAAGGAAGCGTTAATAAAAGGTTTGGATAGACCTGTGGCCTACTTAAATAATTTAATTAGAGAAGATAGGGTTGATTTTCAATTTAATAAGTTGCAAGAACTAAATGAAGAGGAAATAAAGGATATAATAAAGGATCAAAATTTGATCGAAATAATTGAAATGATTGAAAACGAATCAAAAGGGAAGTAATAAAGCCAAGCAAATTTTAGATATAATCGGTTTTGATGACATTAGCGATATATCTATGGAAGATCTAATGTCTGGTTTTGACATTATCTACAAGGAAGAGGAATTGAACAATTCTGATGGTAAAATTGTAAGAGGTAAATCAAGAACACTTATAAAAGTTAATAGCGCGATTATGAGTAATGAGCGAAAGCGGTTTGTTGCTGCTCACGAGCTAGGACATCACTTTTTACATAAAAAATTAGAATTACATTATGACAATTCAAACACATTAAACTGGTTCAACTTAGAAAAAATAGCCCAAAGAAGTCAACAAGAATATGAAGCCAATGATTTTGCGAGTGAGATATTAATGCCCGAAACAGCTTTTAGGTCTTTTATTAAAACTAAACCTTTTGGACCACAACTAATCAAGGATATTAGTGTCCGATTCAAAACTAGCTTGACTTCAGTTATATTCAGATTATTAACACTAGATATAGCCCCCGTTTTTGTAGTTTTTATATCGAATGGTGTTGTTCATTATTGGCGTAAATCAGAAGATTTAAAGGTCTGGGTGCCAGACATCACTAAATTACCACCTCCAGATAATTCCGTTGCTAAAGAATATCTGGATGCAAATTATGAATATATTTATTCTGGCGCTGAAAAGGCACAAGTAATTGACAAATCTACTTGGTTCAAACTGAATGAAAGAGAAGATGATGTTGATTTTTACGAATATTGCATACCTACAAAACAATATAAAACTATTATCAGTCTTATCTGGGAAAAATAAAGTTGCGATCTTAAATATTAGTGATTACGGTTTTTTTATAGTTTTTAATAATTCCGAGAAAATTTCTTTAATATTCTTTACTATTTCTAAAAACAATTCCCTCATAGCTATTAATATATTAGGGTAGATTGCAATATCACTAACGAAACAGAATATTGCGACTTCTCATTAGATAGATATATAACTTCTGCCATTTGCGATAAAAACCCCATTTCCAAAAGTACAGTAGGACATAAATTGGTTGTCTCCCTCAAAACCTGAAAATCACCAAACTTCACTCCCCTACTCTCAAAACCAAGATTCTCCTTTAACTCCTTTTGAAGCTCGTAAGCGAGCAATATTGACTTTCGTGAGTATTTACCTTGTTTCTTAGAAGCATAAACCTCTAGACCTCGCACATTTGGGTTGTCCGAATGATTGCAATGCAAAGAAATAAAAATATCTGCTTGCAACGCCTTGGCTAACTTGGTTCGGTCACCCAACGAAATAAGCGTATCCTTATTTCTAGTTAGGTATATTTCGTGTTGATTCATAAAGACAGAATTATTTAATACTACAATTTGCTTCGCAATTTTCAGAACTACATCCTTTTCCTGAATACCATTTATGCCCACTGCGCCAGAATCCGTTCCGCCGTGGCCAGGATCTATTACAATTATCTGTTTTCTGTTCTGGTTTGTTTGCGCCAGTATATGATTTTGAAAACCAACTATTTTTAAGGCCAAAACGATTGCAAATAAAACTTTGAACTGAACCATAATAACTTCTTATTTTGAACAAAATTCAAAGATTCATTTCCATTTCTAACAATCCTCCAAAGTTTAACACGGGTTCACGTTAAAGTTTAAGGAATTTCTTCCCCTTACTTCTTTTCATAATAGATTTCGTAAAATTTCAATAACCAACCTATTCTAGGTTTATAAAAACGAACAGCTATGAAAAGGTCTATTTTCATTTTAACAGCCCTAATTTTTCCAGTCTCACAAAGCTTCGCACAGATTGGCGGTATCGAAGATTCCGTGCAGGATGTTTCCGATACTATCCGGACCGTCTTTCCTATTATTCTAGGGGTCATTTTTCTTGTCGGATTTCTTTTCAACGCCGGGCATTTCTTCGGTGAGAATGCAGACCTAAAAAAAGGAATTACACGGGTTTTGGTATTTGTTCTCATAGCGGGAGCAGTAGTCGGAATCTTTACCTATCTCATTGGAATTGTGGTGTAATGAAGCAGTACGAACCCTATAAAAACATCAGGAAAAGGGCGGTCATTTTTGGGCTGCCTCTCTCCCTATTCGCTGTAATGATGATTTCAATAATCGCATCACTTTTAATTATCATTTTCTCATTCAGCTTTGGGATTATCATAGGGGTTATCATTTTGAATGTAGGTCTATTTATAGCACTCATTAGAATTACAAACAATCCGCAATTGTTTCATTTCTCAAAACCATTTCCACAGATAATCAGCAACAAGAAACCAACACTTTTCAATTATGAAGAAGATTAACGTAGCGGCATATCACCCAATCGTGGATATTCAAGAGAATGTCATCTTTGCAAATAACGGCAATGTGGTTCTGTGTTATTCCGGTAATCTTCCTGAGATATATTCCTTATCGGAAAAGGATTTCGAGGATATTCATGGAGCCTGGTTCCAAGCCCTTAAATCCTTACCGACTGGCTGCATAATCCACAAACAGGATGTCTATTTAAAAAGAAGTTTTACCTCTGAAAATCTACCAAACAAAACCTTCCTTGAAAAAGCAACCCATAATCATTTCAAGGGTCGGGAATATATGGAGCATAAGTGCTTTCTATTTTTCATCCTAACCAAAAGCAAGGCGCTCAATAATGCAAAATATATAAATCCCTTCAAAAAAGTAACAAAATCAATTGTTCCAGAAATGGACGATACCATTCACAGTTTTCTTGGGGCCGTCAGCGATTCTATTTCCTTTATAAATAATAGTCGGAAAATGGAATTCACACCCTTGGATTCAAAGGAAATCCAAAGTTTGACAAATGGTTATTTTAACGGTTTCAATGAGGGGTTTGATACGGATATTATTCTCGAAAAAAAGGAATTGAATATTGGAGAAAATTATTTTGATGTCCTATCAATAAATAGTGAACTCTGTTTCGGCGAAAATGTTCAGAGTAGTAAGACCAACGAACATTTTACATCGGACGATTTTGTTTTCCACCAAGGTTTTATCGATGGACTTGGCCTAACGCTCAATGAAAATCATATCGTCAATCAAATAATCTATTTGGATGACAAACAGAAGTGGCGCAAGATCCTCGACAAGAAAATAGAGGAGCTTAACAAGAGCTCAAATTTCGGATCGCAGAATAAAGTAGTCCTAAAGAAAATCCTATATATCCAGGATCAAATAAATTCCGATGACAACGCCCGTGTAATTCGAGGTCATCTTAATATTATTTATTGGGATAAGGAAGTGAAAAACCTTGAGAAAATCAGCTCCAAAATAAAGACTGAATTCAAGGATCTGGATATCATTCCCTATTATCCACGTGGCGAGGAACGCAAAAATTATATTCTCAACAGCTATTGCTGTTTTTCTTCCAATTTTTCAAATGATGATCTGTACGTAACGGACTTAAAACACGCTTTGTGTCTATTGGTCAACAACACCAATTATAAATCGGATGCCACGGGTGTTATTTTCAATGACAGGGAACATAATATCCCAGTTTTGAAAGATGTCTGGGACGATAAAAAGAAACGTATTAAGGCCAGAAACTTTGCAATCTTCGCTCCTACTGGGGAAGGAAAATCCTTTTTAGCAAACAATATTCTTCGGCAATATTTCGAGAGTGGAGTTAGACTTGTAATTATTGATTTGGGAGGTTCCTATACCAAATTCGCGAAACTTTATCCAGAGCAGTATACAGTGCTGCGTTATGAGAGTGGAAAGAACCTCGGCATAAATCCTTTTTATATAAGTGATGTTAAAGATTTGACTCCCGAACGTCTGGAAGATCTTTCCGTATTTCTTTTTGAACTGTTCGCGTCCGATTTAAAAGTGACGAAGGCTCAATCCGTTTCGGTCAAGAAAATACTTAGATACTATTATAAGCAAACCAAGTCCGATCATTCGCTTAGCAGTTTCTATGACTTCATTGAAAGCAATCAGGATTCACTTCTCGATAAATTAAAAATCCATACTGATTATTTCAACATCACCAATTTCCTCCATATAATGTCCGAATATGTCGGGGACGGCATATACAGTTTCCTTTTTGAGGTAAGCGAGGACCAGACCTATAAAATTGAGGACAAAAGACTGATTGTTTTTGAGCTGGATGAAGTGAAGGACAATAAAGAAATCCTTTCCGTTATGTTGAAGCTTATTAAATCAGCCATCCAACGAACCATTTGGAAGAACCGTGCCGAAAAAGGGATCATTTTGTTCGATGAATTTGCAAAACAGCTCAAGTTTGAGAATGTATTGGAAAGCGTGGAATTCTATTACCAAGCGATAAGAAAACAAAATGGTGCCATTGGGATCATTCTCCAATCCATCAACCAACTTCCCAACAATTCTACATCCGCAAGCATTTTGGAGAACACACAGGTTGTTTACAGCCTACACAATGAAAAGGGATATGAGGAGCTTCAAAAACGGTTGAACCTCTCTAGTCACGATTTAAATCAGCTGAAATCAATCAAGAATAACCTATCCGGGCCAAGAAAGTACACCGAGATGTTTATCAAAATAGGAAAAGAAAGCAACATTTTCAGACTTGAAGTACCTAAAGAAGTTTATGCTGCCTACCTCACGGACGGGGCGGAAAATGAAGAAATAATGAATCTTTACGAAAAGCATCAAAATATGGAAAAAGCAATTATTGAATATACATCCTAAAAACAAATATTATGAAGACAAAAATTTTATTACTCACAATGGCATTACTATTCAGCTTGAATATTAAAGCCCAAGGAATTCCAGTTTATGACAACACAAGCTTTCTAAGTTTTGTAAAACAACTCATTGAATCCGGCAAACAGACTTCAAATCTTATGAAAACGGTCAAATTTTTAAAGACCCAGAAGGAAAATTTTGAGAAGGTAAACGATGTAATCAAGCAATTAAAGGCCGTCCAGGAGATCAATCGAGACAATCAACGCTTGATTGACATTGTAAATGAGGATTTAAGGGATATTCTTAATTCCCCATATATTAAACCGGATGAGATCACGCGTATTTCGAATTCCTTCAATTCCATAATCGATACCTCTCTCAACAATCTTGACTATATAGACCAAATACTTTCCAGCGATTATATGAAAATGACCGATGCTGAAAGAGCCACTATTTTAAAGGACAAGGAACTTCAAACAAAGGAAATGGTGGCCGAAATCACAAAGAAGACCGAGCGTTATCGGGATATAATTTCCTTCAGAAAAATGCAGGACAAGGTAAATAACCGAGAAACAGGATACTAAAATGATCGCCTCAATCCCATTGGGAATTGGTTTGGAATATATCGATACTATCTACCAGACCATACAGAACAGCGAGTTTTCACAATACACCATTGGTGGCATGAAAACGCTCGCGGTGCTATTCTTTTTGATCAATATTCTCAAAAAGTACAATGAGGGCGCGGTAGATAAGGACGGTTATACATGGGGGCTCAGTCCTGGGGAGCTGATCAAAAATTTTGTTGTAGTGATCCTAGTCATTTTTTCCACTCAGGTCTTGGGATTCTTTGATGGCATATTGGTCGCCATTGAATCCCAGTATCGAAGCACAGCTCCAGCCCTGCTCCCGCTCCAAATGCAGGATATGCCACTGGAAGAGGAGGTTGGCGCACTGGATATGTTCCAGAAAGCAATGGCGCTATTGTATGATGCTCTGGTAACACCATTATATGGATTTAAGATTTTTGCCTTTATCATAAGCCTATTTCTTTGGATATTGGATCTGTTTATCTATCCCTTGTTCTTGGCAGAACGGTTCTTTCTCTTGGGAATAATGCGTGCGTTCTTTCCACTTGTTATCAGCTTGGCGGTCTTTGAAAAATTCCGCACCCTCGCCTATAACTTTTTTAAGCTCTATGCCGGGGTTTACATGTTGGTGCCCGCTTTTTTTCTGGTCAATGTTTTTATCAACGCGATCTACACGGAAATCAATACCAACTTCTGGGTAAATCTTTTCGGAACCGACGTTGGAAATCGATTTTTTGCACCGGTTGTGGAACTGGGCTCCATAGGCTTTATAGTATTTCTGAAGTTTAAACTCTATAGGCGGGCCACATCATTCACATTAAGACTTTTTACCGCTTAATACGGATTCAAAATTATGAAAACACCCTATAAAAATATATACACTGTCCTTAAAACCAATCGCTTCATTGTAATTGCGGTGTTGGCCTTCTCCTTTATTTCAAGTGGCATCGCCGTGTGGTCGGTTTTTAGAATTAATAACAAAGCCTTGAACAACACCTTTGCCGTTAATACTGATGGCTCAGTTATCCCTTTAAAGTGGGTGGCACAAAAGGAAAATCTTAAAGTAGAGGCCTTGGCGCACCTTGACCTTTTTCACACCTATTTCTACAATATAGATGCCAGCAATTATGAGAAGAACTTGGAAAAGGCGCTATGGTTGGGAAACAGTTCTGTTGATAACCTATACAGACAAAAGAAGGCCGATGGTGTCTATAACAGATTACTCCAATATTCCCTTGTCCAAAAAGTAATAAACATTCAATCGCAACTGGATCTTCAAAGCAATCCATACGCATTTCAATCCACAACAATATTTGAAATCAACCGTGGAAGTGTAGTGGACAGATATGAATTGATTTCCACCGGTAATTTGATTGTTGTTGACAGGAATTTCCCCAAGAACACACACGGCCTTTTGATTACCAATTATTTTGAAAAATCCCTTAAAAAATTGAACGATGAAAATTGAAAAAAATAAAATAGTATTCGGCTCCGTCCTTGCGGTAGTATTGATTTTTATAATTACATACTCGATTACGGTTATGTCCAATGACGAAACCGATAGCGAAAACCTGACACAGACCACTGTGCCGGAACTGGACGAAAACCAGAAAGAGTACAAAAGTAAACTGGAAGCAATTGATGCCCTGAAGGAAGTTAGGGAAACGAATGCCCCCAGTATTTACGATGAAAAGAATATTGATTCCCTAGGCTTTTATGACCCCGATTTTATGGACAAAGAAAAGGTAAGAATTGTGGATAGCATTTATAAACATAACAAGATCAATTATTCAAAAGATACATATGTTGTACCGGAGCGGTATCGAAGGAAACCAAAGGTGGACGAGGATTCCCTAACGAATGAAAAAGATGAGGCTATTGCCCTAAAAGAACTTGGAGTGGAACATCAATTGTTTTTCGCTTCCGACCCAATGACCAACCCTAAGTTGGGCATTGCAAATACCGATCCTGAAATTTATGTGGAAGTTGATGGAAACCAAGTGGTGAAAATAAATTATCGCTTGCGAATGCGCTTGCTAAAGGCAGCAGTAATTAAAGGGGTAAAAGTCCCCAAAAACACGCCCATCTTTGGATTTATAAACTTCAAACCCAACCGTGCAATGATTGAGATTGAGAACATCAATCACCATCCCATCAAATTAAAGGCATTCGACCTTCAGGACGGAAGTGAAGGGATATATGTGGAAAACAGTTTTCGGGCTGATGCTACACGGGAGGTGGTAGATGATATAGTTGGGGATATCAATATTAATGGGGTGCCGGAAATAAGCGGAGTGCAGAAAATATTTCGGAAAAACTATAGAACCGTAAAGGTCACAGTGACCAATAATTACAAACTAATACTAAAACCAACATTATGAAAAATTCAATTTTAATTGCAAGTTTATTTCTTGCCAGCCTTTTGCTAGAAGCTCAAAATATAACCCCGATGGATACTATTTTTGCAAACGATCAAAAGAACGTTTCCTTGTTTTTTCCCAACCCAGTTCGGCAGGGAATAGTAGGTTCCGATAATTTCGTATTTACCTACAATCGCGAGAAAGAACAATACTTTGGGCTGCTACAGGCAAAGCCAGGAAAGCCAAGCAATCTACTAATCATCAATTCCAATGGCTCAATTTTTAGCTACATCATATGTTATAAAGAGAATCTGGAAAAGCTGAATTATTTTGTTCCACAATCAGAGAGCATTGGATTTGAACAACCAAAATTTACAGAGAGTTACGATTCTACTAATGTTGCCAATCTGTTCACGGACAAAACATTTTACTACGAAAGGTTTTGTTCTTATCTGTTGACAAGGAAACAACATATTGGGAACATTCAGAAGCGTAAGAATGGTATTGTTCTGAGTTTGGAAAACATCGTTTTTGATAAGGAGGAACTTTATTTCGTAATCAAAATTGAAAACAAATCTTCGTTGGACTATGATCTAAATTTCTTGGATATTTCGACACAGACAAGAAAACAAGGAAAAAAGAAATCATTACAGCAAATTTCACTGCTCCCAAATTTTAAATATGATATACCGGTCAAAGTTGCTGAGAATGAGATAAAAAGAATGGTTTATGTTCTCCCTAAGTTTTCCTTGGGCAACGACAAAATGGTCGTTTTGAAACTCAATGAAACAAATGGAGAGCGAAATTTAAAATTGAAAGTATCAAATAAATATATTAATAATCCCAATTGATTAACTATTAATAATAATATTGTACTTTCCCCTTTTCGTTCATAAAATATAAGGGAATCTAAAATATTATAAGCTATAAGTTTTTAATATTTTCTATTATTCTTATTTGGTTTTTAACATTTTCAATAGCCTCATCCCATTCTTTCCTGTCAATTGTATTGTATGAAAGATGTAAATAAACAGTATCTATTAGAAAGTTCATAATTTTGTAAACCCCAGTTTTCAAGCTTCCAGCTGATGCCTTCTTTAATTCAGAAGCAGTTTTGTCAACTTTTTTCATTTTTTTTAAAGTGATTTGAGCTTTTTCTTCTAATGGTTCTAGCTTGTCAAACAATTGAAATTCACCAACAACAATTAAGTCATCAATTGATTTAATAAATGAATTTCTTAAATTGGAAATACGGGAGTTATTTTCGCTAATTTTCTTTTTAATAGGAACTATGGTATTTTGAATTTCTATAATTTCTTCTTCCAAAATCATATTTAACTGCGTAATTCCCGTACACTTTACAGTGGGTTTTGATAATCTACTTATATAAATTGGCCAATTACTATTTAAAGCCTTTTGTATTTCGAGAGACATATACATAAGTTGTCCGTCAATCAATATGCAGGTATCAAACTCTATATCTTCAATAAACCTTGGGTTTTTCAAGTCGTCTATCCACCCCTTTTTAACATCTGTCCTTATAGAATTAACTAGTTTTAAAAATTTTATTAAAGTTAATTCTTGAAATTCTTCTGCAATCCGCTCTTCTAACTCATCTATACTTATCAATGTTATATTAGTATTCTTAGTTGAACGTATTGCCCCTGATTGAAATCCACTTTCGGAAAAAAGAAATCCTCTATCGGCTCCTACGTCTTTCGCTATTTCATATAGGGTTAAAACTTTTTCCTTAGGTATGGGGCTATTCCATAATTTACATTCACAAACCCAACTTACTGAAACACCAAATTTTTTAATACTAACCCAGACATCTATTGCATGTTTTCCTCTCGCACCATTTACTTTATAATCTGTTATTGCTACAGCCCCAATAGAGCGGAAAATTTCTGCAATTTTTTCTTGGTATTCTTTCCAGTTACTAATTGTTTTTTCACTCAAAATAGATCGTTTAAGTCCCGATTAATATGCCGCCACCTGAAATCAGATTGTTTGTTTTAAAAAGACTATTAAAAGTTTCAATTGCAAGACCTCCTAACGGACAACTCTTAAAGCCTAAATACGTTGATACTATTTGAATACAATAGATTAACGCTCCTGCATCCCTCCAGTACAAACTTTCAGCATTTTCATACTTTGATTGGGTCTTTTTAGTTTGAATTGAAAACCATATTAGACAACAATCCGCAATAGGAAGGTTCTCATTTACTTCCATAAAAAATGACTTTTGCTTATCTTTAGAAATTGAAAGTTCACTCAAAGAATGATCTATTGGGTTATAATATTGTAAAAAACGTGCGCTTTCTGATGGCATTGAAACTAAAATATCTACAGGATGGCGACCGCCAGCAGAAGGAACAGTTCTCTTAGAAATTAAAAATCTCGAATCATCAATACTTATGGAATGAATTTTATTAGTGAAATATAACAGTTCAGCAATACCTTCTAGCGCAATATAGCCCAATTTCTGTGAAGATCTCCTTGTCAATAAAACATCTAAAAAATCACCTTCTCTTGCTTTAAAATCTCGATTTAGTTTAGTTTTTGTGCTAAATGGATATTTAAAAGGATGAAACTCATCATTACTGTTTTTAGGTTTTGGATTTTTCATTAATCTAAGCCCAACATTTGAAGTGTATAAAGATATTTTTTACATCCATTACAATTCATACAAGGCTCATTTGCGGTATGACAGGAGTGAGCCCAATATAAAAGTGATATTGGTAATTTTGCCCTTTTGATTAGTTCCACAGTACTCATTTCAATACCAGGACACGTGATTTTTATTTGTCCTTCTTGATATTCGATTAATGTAGATAAATAATCATAAAATATTCTAGTCCCATCTTTATGCGCACCATCTGTTGAAACAGAACCAACTATCAATTCTTTAATTCCTAAACTAACACCTTTCATACAAGCTAGAGTAACCAACAATTGGTTTCTATATGGCCACCATTCGGTAATAGGTGATATACTCAAGGATTTGCTCCCATTCATATCTCCTGAACCTAGCTTTGAACAATCTACTTTTATTATGTGGTGTTTTATATTCAAATACTTTGAAATTTGTTCAGCCGCTTTTATTTCAGCATTAGCAGCTTTCTGCCCATAGTCAATCGTTATTGAATGGGCGGGCTTTTTCCAGTATGCCAAAGCAATGGAATCCATACCTCCTGATAATAATATTGCTAGATTATTCTTTTGCAAGTTCCCAGTATAATTTATATATAGCCGTTGTAAAATCTCTTTCAATAATACAATTGGTTCCTTCTAACATTTTCAGTGATTCTTCTCCTTCTTTTTGAACAAATACAACTACTTTCTTTTTCTGACATATTGCATAACCTACTTCAAATAGGGTTCCAGAATCTAATCCATCGATTATAGCAAATACAATTTTCGATTCATCCAATCCTTCTAAATCTTTACAAACTACATCTTTGGCTTGTCCGTGGCCTACATCGTGAAAGGGTGAAAACACTTTTAATCCAATGGATTTAAAGGTATTCCATACCTCATTTACTAACCATCGCTCACTGAAAGTGAAAAAAGGTCCAGCCAAATAAATTTGCCCAGAAGGAATTTTATCGATTAACAAACTTTTGAAGTCGAAAGAGTCAAGACCTTTTTGTAATGACAAGTCTTTAGTGCTACAATAGATAGCCGTTGCCTTACTTGCCAGAAGCGCACTGGATTCTAAACTAGTTCCATTAAACCAATTTTGCGAAAAGTAGGCAGAAAACACATCTCCGGAGCCAATGGGCCAAACTTTATTAGTTTCAAATACCGGGATTTTAACTGGGTCATTATTGTGCGATTCAAAGAGAAGAGCTCCTTTAGCTCCCATTTTTAGGATCAAACCAAAACACATTTCTGAATCAAAAAAGTATGTTTTTATATCTTCAATTTCAGTTTTTCCAGTTAACTTTTCAGCTTCCCCAAGATTTACAATAATAATAAGTTTTTCTGCAGTAGACCCGGTAGCAGAAAATGGAATAGGATTAACAGGGGATTGAGGGTCATACACAACTTTTTTGCCTCTTACTATAATTGAAGCTTCTAATAATCCATATGCCAAAATATTATTCCCTTCTGCAGATATCGTTTTTGTAGTGGCATTATATACATCTGGCCTTGGTATAATTCTTGGAGTTTTTAGCGGATGATCATAATGAAATTCTGGGCTTTTCTTAATTTCTGTTATATGAACATTAAGATTTGTATTTAATTTTGTGTAATAATCTAAATGAGCTTTTATTTCTACATCGGCACAGGTATAGAAGTCAATTACTTCAAAATATCCATTTTCTATTAACAAATTAACAGCACGAAAACCAGATCCATATATATTTTCCCAAATGGGCTCAAAACAGATTTCCGTGTAAGATCCGCCGACAACAATCATATGGAGCGAATCTGGATATTACACTGACCATCATTAATAGAAAGAACTTCGGCTTCATACAATGTACCTGATATTATACAATTAAGCAGCTTGACTTGTTCTCTGGAAATTATATTTCCTGCCAAATTCCCAGCTTGATTTATAGCCTGTATAGGTCCCTGATCTGAGGCAATTGTAATCTCTAAGAGATCCCCCGGATTTAAAGCATTTATAACTTCTGCTTGTGGAGAAGCCAAATTTGTATTAATAACTAAACCTTCACAATTTTCATTCTGATTTGGTCTATTAACTGATGGTATATTCCCATCACCTGAACTTCCCGACATAAGAGTTAATTTTTATCATTAATTAGTTTTAAAACATTTCGATTAGCTTCTTTCATTTGCAGCCAAATAAGTGCATCCATCTTAGAAGGTTGCACATCCAACTCATCGCAAAATTGTAAAAATATTTTCTCTAATTTAACGTAATCTTTTTGAATATCATAATATTCACTATAAAGACCCATAATTAAACAAGCTCTATAAATATGGATGTCAATAATTGCTACATTCTCACTGTTAAGATAATTTCGTGTAACCCAAGCTGCAGTTTTTGGACCGATGCCATTGATAGACAATAGCCAATCCCTCAATTCAATATCATTATCCAAGGGAATTTCTTTCAAATCAATTCTATTTAGAAATGCAGTAATGTATTTAGCTTTTTGGTTTGGAAATCTGTAATGAATACTCTTTCCATTATTTATAAAAGGTGCTTTCAAACTTGTAAGAATCTCTTCATAAGTTATAGCTTCTTTAATTTGATTTTTCAATTTCAATCTTTGAAAAGCTGCTAACCCTATTTCAGATTTAAGCCCAAAACCTCCAAGAAGACAGGCTACCACTTCTTCAAGAATATTATCTCCCAAACGATAATTAATATCAAATTTTTCATTTTCACTATACATTAAATACTGCACCTTCCAATAAGCTGGAGTGAAAAGTTTTCCATAATTACCCCATTTTATTCCTGGCATAAAATCCATAGTAGGTGTTGGAATATTAGAGATTTGTTTATTTATCCTTTCGAGAAGCGGAGTTTCTTCTATTATTTCAAGCTGTTCAAATCTTAACTGATAATTCATTCCAAGTGTTTTTTAGATTAAATTCAAATTATTTTACTAAAAAAATTTCCTCAACAGAAACTTTAAAAAATTGAGCCATTTTTATAGCTAGTTCTACAGAAGGTATTTTTTTTCCACGCTCTATTGAATGTATTGTTTGCCTAGATACATTTACCTTTTCCGCTAAATCTTGCTGAGAAATATCAAGTTTTGCCCTCTCAACTCTAATTGTGTTATCCATTGCTAAAAAATGGTTGAGAAATTCAATTTATTTTTCAAATGTAAACTAAAGTAGTCATAAAGACAACTATAGTTATAATTATTTGATTAATGATTTTATTGATCATTGAATATTGATCTTGCTTGATTATAAATCCTCTCAAAATTAGCTTCCAAATCTGCCTTAGAATAATCCATTGTCCTAATTGGTAGGCTTCTCTGAATCTTCTGTAATTGAAACTGCACCTTCCTATCCTTCCCATCCGCAAAAGCCACAAATTGCCCCTGTTTGAGACGAAAGAAAACATCAGCCCTTCGCTTAGACACCTCCTTTTCTCCTTTTGTAATGCGGCTTTCAAAGCTCAGTCCGCTGCTTTTACTGATACTATGTGTCGGCATTTTGATGATCTCGAAGAAACGCTCATAATATTTCGCAGTATCTGGATCATTGACCTTGCCAAAGAACTGATAGGACAGATTGCTCAATATTGCCTTGCTAGCCTTCTCACCATACATCATATCGTTCTGTATCTTGTCCTGCATCACATAAATTGTTGCAATATCATAACTGCGCAATGTAGCGGGAATACGGTGCATATTCAATAAGCGAATGGTGGGTGCTTCTTCCATCATTAAAAATGACGGGAGGGAATTCCGCACGCTCATCTGTTTGGTAATGGTATGGATTATTGTAGCGATTACCGGTGAATAGGCAGTTTCGAATTTTGGATTGTTCACTACAGATATTACCGCCGGATTATCCCTATTGTTTATATTCAGAGGAACCTCATCTGCAGAAAGCGCCATAAAGATATGTTGGGTGCTGATCCGTTTCAGGGCATTGGCCAACGTACTTTTTACCGCTGCAGTTTGCCTCTCAGAATCCTTACCACTTATAAAGGCATCGGCCATTGCCCGGGAAGTTGTATTTGAACATAAAAAAGCTACAAGACTAGCGGTGTCCAGAAATTGATAGATTGTGATAAGATGTGGCAACGTACAGAATTGCGGATAGGAAGTGCGGAGTTTCCAAATTAGGCCCCCGATCAATCCCTCCGCAGCATCATTAAAGAATTTTGTACTTCCCGTTGTTCCGGATTCCCTATGTTCCAAAAGGTTTTCAATAAGAACCCTAGAGAGCTCGTTGACGCTTTCTTCATTTTCAAGGTATCTTGGAGCAATTGGATTTACACGATGTATTATTTTATCAAACGATATTATATAAAAAGGAATATCTGAATCCTTGAACAGCGGATATGCCATTTCGGTGATCTCAAAATCCTTATAGTCATGGATTACCCCACAGAAAGAATATTTTTTGAAATGTTTCAGAAATCCATAGACTACGCTTTCCGTTTTTCCACTACCCGCCGCTCCAATTATAGAGACACCCCTTCTTATATTTTGGATCTTTAAACTACCACTGTTCAAACTAAAGTGTACTTTGTATTTCGAATTGTCTTTAAGTGAATGGTCATCTTTTTGAAAGAACACATACAGTATGCTGTTCATAAGCAATATGGGACACACAAAGTATAGAAGTAAACCCGGCCAACCAATTGAATCCACCATAAAGTACGGAAACGATAATAGCAAAATAAGGTTGAACCAAAATCCATATTTTGTCAATCGAAATATTCCATAGAAAATAAAACCCGCCAGAACGATGATAGCAATTATAGTTATTGGCTCATTGAATTCCATACCTTAAAAATTAAATCCCTATTGAACTGGATTTGATCGCGATATCCACTCCCCGTCTCAGTCTATTGAAAACTTTCAGTGCTAATTGCGCAGAATTTGTTGGAATGCTTTGAACGGGCATTCCAGATTCCCGTATCAATTTAAAAGCAATCGCTTTTTCATTTGTCGGTAATTGCAACAATACGGAAAAGTAGAAATTTGGATTTTTTATAAATTCCTTTCTCGCTTGATAGGTCTCCACATAATTTCGTTTGTAGCCAAAGTTGCCATCAAAATTTTTCTCCGCTTTGGAGAAAAACTGATCCCGATCAAAGCCGCGTTTTATCAACTTGCCGTTCATCATCACCTCAGATGATTTATATTTGCTCCCAGGGGAAAGGCTCACGGAGTTTGAGGCATCCTTCCGGCTAACGATAATGTGGATATGGCCTTGGTTACCTTCCTTTTGCATTCCCCGGACTATACGTTTTCCATTTTGCTGATGGGGAGCTTCCCTTTCCAATTTCCTAATTTCATTTTCCAGAGCTTTGATAATTTCCTCCTTTTCCCCGCTTTGGATTGTTCGTATTTCCTTTTCAAGTCTTAATATTTTGGTTGCAAATGGTTGATTCTCCCGAATTTGGATATCCGATCCCTTGAAAGTGCGTTGGTGTTCAATTTTTGCAAAGTATTTTATATCATCTATGGTTATGGCCCTGCCGTTTATTTCCCGGTTGAAGGAGGCCACATAATCCTTCATAATTTCCCGTGTATATTTTCTTAAATCCTCGCTGCTATTTTGCAAATTTTTCAATTCATATTTTGACGGGCTGACAGTAATGGAATAAAATTTTGGTTCAATCTTTTTAAGTTTCGCGGTGTTGCCATCAATTTCCTCCACCACTTCCTTCGCTCCTATTTTATCCTCGTACTGATTGAAAAAAATTCCTCATTTTCATTTTCCAGACCTAGATTTTCCTTTTCCAGATATTCCACAAAATCAGCTGCACTTTGTGAATAGTTATCTCCCAACTTCTGGGGTGTGATTGTTATATACATTACTATTATTTTTAATTTTCATCCTGTCGTTCCCTATATTTCAATGGTTTTTCTTCAGTCAATTTCTTTTCCAAAATGAGGGGCTTTTCATTTGGCGCGGATTCCTCGAAAAGGGAAAGTATCATGGCGGCCGTCGGTTTGGTCTGTGTTTTTTCCATATCCCTCATAATAGCTATCACGGCATTGATCCTTTTCAATATCCTAACTTCCGATGCCATCAGATTTGGGCCCAGGGATTCCACGGGCGAAATGCCATTGTCCCGAAAAAAGTCCAACATTATCAGAAGCGTCATGGACTGTGATCTGGATAATGTCCTACAGTACTTCTTAAATTTTTTGGCCACCGATCGTTTGATACTTATGCTCTCGAACCGTTCCCTTTCATATCCTCTATCCATTTTTTCGTGAAAAATTTGTTGGTTTTGTTGGCGCGGAAAAGTTTTTTCGTGATAAACAATTGCAAATCCCATTTTATCAAATCCTCATATAAACATAATACGCTAAAATTCAAATATTTGCGAAATAACTAGGAGTTCTAACATCGCGCAGCGTGTTACCCTCTTGCTTCTCCAATTTGTCCGCGCGCGGACAAAATTTTAGAACCTTTTATAGAAAATTAAGTCTCTTGTTTGAAATTTAGAATTGATTGTCAATTTTTATGAAATTCAATTTTAACAATCAAAATTTTCTTCAACAAAACATTCATTCCGTTACGGATTGTTCAATAGATTATTTACAAAAAGAAAAGACCCTTGATATTTTCAAAGGTCTTTTGGTTGCTGTTTTAAAATTTAAATAACAAATACAAAATCATAACTGTAAAGATTTCGCTGTGCTTCCTCTTCGAGCATCGTTTCAAAATCAATATGATGCTCATCTGCATAGTTTCGGATATCATCCCCAAACCGCTCTTGAATTTCTTTTTTGGAATTATTCAAAAGTTGTGTTTGGGTTTCCTCGTTCAAGTTTGAATAATTAAGATAAATCATAACATTTGGATTTAGATTTCTTAATATTCGCTCGGTAACATCAGCGTGTCATTTACAAAAAATAACCTCAGTTCATCCAATGGAAAATCGGTTGCCCGATAGCCGTGCTTTTCCAAAATGTTATCGTTTCCATCTGCATACGTAATTTCGGCTTCATAACCTGTATAATCCTGTTTTTCCTCGGACAATCTTTTAAAGTCTATGGTTATAAATTCACTTCGGTTCATCAGACTTTTAGCAATTACTGAAGTATCTGTAATTAGCCAAAAGCAATCCGCCACATTGGCTAGATATTTTAGTCCATCCGTAAAACGTGTTCTTAATAATGGGATTTGATAAAACATATCAGTTCCACTAAAATGTTGCAATCCCTGTTTTATTTCGTTAACTTGTGCTTTCATTATTACATTTATTTAAAGTGTTAATAGTTAATAAGAGGGCGCTACTTTCGACTGAAACGCCCTCTTAAATTTTACCGCTGTTATTCAGCGTTTCCGTTGTCCTTGGTTCCAAGTAACAGGATTTCATCGGCTACCACTTCGGTAACGTATCGTTTCTCCCCTGCTTCGGTTTCATAGGAACGGGAGGTCAATTTGCCCTCTATGGCAACTTCCTTGCCCTTGCCCACGTATTTCTCTACGATTTCGGCAATCTTGCCCCAGGCAACAATATTGTGCCATTGGGTGTTTTGCACTTTTTCGCCATCTGAATTTTTATAAAATTCGTTTGTTGCAAGTGAAAAGTTTGCGACTTTCTTGCCGCTCTCTAGGGTCTTGGTTTCGGGGGCATTGCCCACGTTACCGATCAACTGTACTTTGTTTTTTAGTGTACTCATGATTGAAAAATTTAAAGATTAATTAAAATACCACCCGAACCCTTCGGATAGTTTACGTTCATATTTTTTTGAAGTGATTTACTTATTATATCCAAAGCGTTTTCCTTTTTTTGTTTTTTTAACTTTGTTTCCACTTCCCTTTTATTGATTTCGTAAGATTTCATAATTTTCGTTTTAGATTTACTTCCCATAGTGTATCCTATGGTAATTCCTAATTTTCTATCATAAATTTTCTTTATTGCTCTGCTTTTTTTCTGCCACGCAGTCCAACCGACTTACTTATTATATCCTGAGCATTTTCCTTTTTTTGATTTTTTTGTCCCCTTGCCCTTTTTGTATGTTGTTCGATTTCATGATATTTGATTTTGACTTACTTCCCATAGTGCCCTCACATTACCTTTTTTGATGCCAATTACCACACAACATACGGGCTTGGTAAGGCGTATAAAAAGTGGAGCCCGCGCAACGGCTTTATGCCGCCGTCCAAGAACGGATGTTGTTTTTTCGCATTCCCAAAAAGGTATGGGGGACTATGACCGGGAGGCCAAAGCCCATTATGGAGAGACCCAGAATACTGGGCAAGGGGACAAAATGGAAAGACAATCCATATAGACGTGATCTAATGTTCAACAAGGGACAATACTGTCCCTGTCCATGGGACCAATGATACTGACCAATGGATAAAAGTTGGCAATATTCTGGGTTGTTAGCCCAGAGACTAAGCGGAACTATCTATATCAAGAGGCATATTTCATCGTATTTACATAAGGTGTGCCCCTGTTGACTACTGCAAATGCCCTTGCGACCAATTTATTTCTAATGATATTGAGCGTGCTCATCTTGCTCTTGCCCATCTCGAGCCTTCTTTCATAGTAGGCCTTCATCTCTGGACTCGATTTCACCGCGCTCAGGGCACATTGGTGCAGCAGCGATTTCCCTTCCAGGTTTGCAAGACGGCTTATCCTTGTCCTTCCTCTCACACTGGTTCCCGAAGTGTGTGGAAAAGGGGCTATACCGCAATAGGAGGCAAATTTTCTCCAAGAACCGAACGATGTGAACCCTGAGGTATATACAATTAAAAAACGGGCGGTGACCTTGCCTATTCCCTTGATCCCCATCAACAATCTTAGCATTTCCCGTAACTCTGGGTCTTCCTGCATGAGATTGTCCATCTCACGTTCGAGGTCATTTATCCTCCAGGTCAAAAGGTTGATGATGTCCTCCTGTACCCAAAACAATAGTGCATCCTGGTCCAGCACCTTTTTCTGCTCCCGTAGCGTCGCCATGTGGCCAGCCCTTTGAGCGACGAGCTTTCGCCGCAGGGACATCAACCGTTTCAACCTTACCAATGTCGCACTTGGTAACGTGCTCGGCCTGCCCTCTTCCCTGGTACGATACCCGTACAACGCAATACGCCGGGCATCCGCCCTGTCATCCTTGCCACGGGTTATTCCCAGCGAACGCTTGATCTCTAGACCGGATACTACTTTCATCACGCAATCATCTGCTGCGAGCATTTGGACAAGCCTGTCTGAATAGAGTCCTGTGTGTTCAAGTATGAACAGCAGGTTTTCCCTGTCCCCGTTACTTTTGGTCAAGCCCCACTTGATCATCTTCGCTATCCCTTTCGAATGGTTTGCGAACCTTCTTTGCAATCCATTGCTATGGACGCAACAATCCAATGTCAGTTTGCTGACATCAATACCGATAACATCAATAATTTCCATATTTTTACTTTGCTTTTAATAGATTGCTTAAACTAAGACCTTTAAAAACAAGGGCTAATATCCTATATGGTTCTGGCAATCTGGTTATAAAGGACGGGGACTGTTACGCTATATAGGTCATAAACCTGGCCGTCGCGGAAGTTCACCCCGTCCTTTTCCTGTTCAACTATAAATTTAATATTACGATCCTTCTAAAAAAAGGGTAGGTACCGTTACACTATATAGGTCTCTTCCCTGGCCGTCGCAAAAGTTCACCTACCCGATATTCGATTTATCAACAATTCCGTGAGTTATGAGTCTCCCCCGGACCCCCTCTTTTCAACACCATCATCATAATAGATTTCATCTATAGAACAAATCTAAAGGCCGTCGCTGTTACCTTTTTTTTGTTGCTGATACATTTTCAATATTTGGAATTAATAAGGACTTATAAAAGGGAGTGTGCGACCGGTTATGCAGTCCGTTTAACTTCCAAATGTTGGTATTTTGCTTACAAAAAAATGATTGGGACAGCGACGATGCGGGAGTAGGTTTAAATGTCTTTGTGAAATACTAAATCAAGGGAAGTGGAAACAAATGCAGAAATGTCAATTCAGAACGGGCGGACTCCGTTCACAATTTAGGATTGGAATGAAGTGCGCTTCCCAGTCCCAAGGTTTCGGGACGGGAAGGGCAAACGGAATGGAAAGATGAAATTGGGGATGGTGTCCAAGATTATTGTAGTGAAGCTCTTTTCCCGAAATAGAGTTTTTCACGGAATGTAGGGGAAAGTGCTGAATGAGTTATTGAAATTGTAAAACATTCTTACGAAAATTTAAACCCTTTACCCAAAAAAATTCTTTAAAGATTTTTATAAAAAAAAGCCTCTAGTGAATCCCCATATCAACTTTACTGTTTTCCCTTATAAAGTTTACGTGTTTACCGTAATGTTTGTTTTGTAAAATATTGTAACTTGCATACTGCTAGTATTCAAATTATTATGGATTGATTCGTGAATTTGGCCAATAATAACCTTCCCCTTGAATATATTTTCCATTCATTTTTATATAACTGGGAAGCGCCAATTTATTTAAAAACCATATTAAATATTCGAATAGTTATTAATGCTCCACTAGCGATAAATAGATGCAAATAAAATCCTTATATATTCTTTCAAAAGAATCAACATTTGGCTTCGCTTCAGAATCCCAACCTAACGATTTATTAGCTAGCTTAACAATATTCCACATAGCAACCAAACAAATATTACAACACGAAATTGATGTTTTTTATAATGAATGGAAATCACAAAAGACAATAAAAGGGGGCGCAATATGGCACCTTGACTCTTTAGATAATTACAATGCTATTTGGTATAATACCAAAAATCAAATTGAAGAAGACATAACATTAACTGCGGGGTCAAATTCGTTAAACATCTCTAAAAATACAATAGTAGTTCAAGATGGATCAAAAATAATTCTGAAAAGCGCAAAAGCAACCTCCAATTCTTTTTCAACATATTCATCCAAAGCACCATTAAAAATATCTGGGGATATAGTACTTCATTCAAATGGTCATTTGCAATATGAAATACAATCTAGTTCTGGAATTATTCCATACATCCGTTTTTTTACAGAAAATAAAGATAAGAATGTTATAGCTATGGAGGCTGAGGTATTTGTTGATATGCCTCCCCCATTAGAAAATCCTTTTGTAATATTTTTACCTAGTCTAGAACGAGGCACAGTATCAATTTTATCAGGGGTTACAAAAACCGCTATAAAAACTAATTTTCTAACCCCTTTGGGCTCACCATTGTATCTAAAAATGATTGGTGGTTCGTCTGGATATAGTCCTGTTTATGATCCAAAAAAAAAAGAAAGTTATTTTACACTTCAAGGAACTTGGGGTTTAGTTGAGACCGAGGAGGAAACAAGGGAACCTGTTCGAATTATATGTGGAATTTCTGGGATTGAGTTCATTCAGCAACCTACAGACGATCACATTAGCTTTCATTCAGATCGTGGAGCATATGGGCCATATCAACTAACAGATGGAGAATTTTTAACAGCTACTATGCCAGATGCCCCCTATCCTGTGACAACGGCTTGGGTCTCTTTTCCGAATATGTCAGCTAATTATTATGCCCAACCAGAGCCTTCACCTTTGTATGGCATTGACAACGAACAAGGTAGATTTCTTAAGTTTTTAGAAATCCGCACAATAGCCCTTTCTTCGGAAGGTGAAACTCCCATATTTCCATTAATGCCATATCACGGTGTTCAACAAGGGGAACTCGCTCAGTGCGAACGTATAGAGCAGGTAGTCCTTACGCCCTGCCGAAGAGATATAATATTAAAGAATGGTCTTGATTTAGATGCATTAAAGGGGCCAGAGAGTTTGAGCATGCAAATTCCGGTTTCTTTATCGGCTACGGGAGGAATGACAGGTAGTATTCCAGTTTGCCCAACAGGTCCATTTAACGGTATGACGGGAATGCCAGGTCCAACGGGACCATTTATTTCGGCTGTTACACCGCAGGGACTGCTCGCCAAATTCGATGAAGATTTAGAATCTTTGGAAACTTTGACATTAGCTCATTCTAGTGATATTGAACAAACTTTAGTCTTAACCGATGTTCGGGAAGAAATGCGGGTGGCATTATTAACCAACCAACTATTTTTGGTAATAAGTAGCTATGAGAAATTTGAGCAACACGAATGGTTTTCGGTAGAATTCAGGCTTACCCAAAATAGTTTTGAGGAATTAGCTGCAAATGATGTTCCTAGTTGTGTATTACAGCCTTTGCGTAATATCCAGAACATTCGCTATTTCAGCAAAAAATACTTTAAAGATGCACTGCTTGCAGTACTTGGTCGAGACCCACTAGAGGAATATGGTGATAGCATATTTAAATATGGGGCGGCAGCCATACTTATTCTTGGCGATTGGGTTTTTGAATTGGCCCCTTACTATTGGTCTGATCACGATGCTGTTATGGTTATCAAGTTTTCTAACCTTTCATTAAAAGAACTTGTAGCAGACACTGGATTGTGGACTTTAGGTAGCGTTTTTAATGATAGTGTGAAAAATACTCAAGCACAACTACAAAAAATTATTAAAGAGGCGGAAGAGAAGGTTAACACCGAGCCTGATTTTAAGCATTTTAGCTATACTATCGTCAATGATCAATCGGGTCCCGATGGGGGGACCCAATTATGGAACGGCTCTTTATTTTTCAATGTAACTGTTCCTTTAAACCAACTTCCCCCACAACTCCAAGGATTGGCAGCTGGGATAAAGAAAGATAAGTTCTTTGCTCATCATATGGGCGCCACGGTATCTTCTATTGATGCAATTATTAACGATCAAATAAAAACAGCCGATTCGTCTTTATTTGGATTAATTTTCTATGAAGATCCAGGAGACTTGATTTACCAAGGCGATCCATACGCATATAAAGTACTATCGTTGAAAGTGTTATTTTTTAATTCACAAGTCACTAATTTTTCTAGCCAGATTGAATTGTTGGTAGGGGAGCTCTTTGATGAGTTGGTGACATTGCCAAATGGCTTACACGGAAATAATATTATTCTTAATGGTTCTTATCAAAAACACGGCTCAGAAGAGTCCTATCTCTTTATTGAGGAAAGTGATAATGCCTTTATTGTTGAAAGCCAAGTTTTAGAGGTAGTAGAGATCACCAAGGCACAATTTATTACTGTTCTTGACTCTCAGTCTAATGGTTCTTCTGAAAGAGTTGAAACCAAATTTATGTTGTGGGGGTCGATGCAATTTAAAGAACTAGAGGGGTTTGATATGTTTTCATTCGGACCAGAATCGGCATCGGAATTTATAGGTCAGCTTGCATTCTCAAACCTGGCTATTGATATGTCCTTTAATAAGATTTCCACGGAAGACCCCCAGTTTATTTTCAATGCCGGCCAAATGGCCTTTGATATTTCGCAAAGTAGTGCGCGTCCGAAAAGCTTGTTTAATAAATTTCCACTAAGCATTAGCGGGCTTGTTCAGGGATCGCCTACTGATGATGCGTCTAATAATGATTTTGATGTACGATTGGTCCGTTCTCATGAAGAGCTTCAGCACTTTTTGTATTCAGGATACACGCTGGGGAATATAGAAGCTAGTCCAGAAAATACTTCAGAATCGCCTACAGATTTGGGGTATATGAGTATGCTCACTCCACTAAAGCAATCCAAGATATCATCGCCGTGGTTTGGACTTGTGTTCGATGTTAATTTTGGTAGCCCTGGAGGACTTGCGGCCAAACTTAATTTTAAGGCTTCTCTAATTGCTGCATGGTCACCGTCTAAAGATAATTATCAAATTTTTTCAGGATTAAAATTACCTGGGTCTTCAGGAGGAAATACAGAAATTACCATTATGGGCCCTTTGAAGCTAAAAATGGATCGAATCACCTTAATGCCTACACAAGATGAGGCCTATATGATGAAATTTTTCAATATCGCACTCAGCTTTTTGGGAGTGAAATTTCCTCCTGGCGGACGTACGAATGTACTGCTATTTGGTGATCCTGCAGCACAAACTAACACCATGCTTGGTTGGTATGCGGCCTATAAAAAAGATGAAGAAAAGAAGAAAGAATCAGGCGATGATAAACAAGAAGAATTAAGTCGATTAATTAATCAAAGTAAAGACTCATGAGTACACAAATGGACACATTTTTTCATGATGTAGGGCAAGGGGATTGCACTCACATTGAAGCAGGAGAGCCTAGTACTGATAATTGGCAAATATTTTTAATAGATTTTGGTTTTAAACCTGGTGATTACCCTGGCGAATCACCTTCTCAATCCACATTGATAGTACTTGTGGATCGAATAACTGAAATCTCTATAGAAAGAGGAAAAAATAAACCTTATCTAGATCATCTATTTATTACGCATTCAGATGGAGACCATTGGAATATGCTTGCCAATTTAGTAACAGGTACGGACGAAAATGGCGATAACCTTTGGGAAGCAAAATGGCCTGATGATACAACCCTTGAAATTGGAAAAATTACTTATGGCGGGGAAGAAAGTGAATACCGCAATAAAGGATATGGCTGGGATACAATTAAAAATGCCTGTAGAACTCCTGTTTTGCCTCTCGGGCCTGCGGCTCATGACGAAATGTTAATAGATGAAACTGTAACTCCATCGTGGCCATATTTAAATGGTGAATTAAAAATTTATTTAATTGGAGCTAACATTCCAACCAGAGCATCGAGGGATCCCAATCTGAAAAGTGTGATGTTGCTCATTGAATTTAAAGGACGTAAATTAATTTTACTGGGGGATGGTGAAGCAGGAAAATTCTATGAAAATTATTTAGAAGGTTGGTATCCTGAGGATTCAAATTTTCTAAACTGTACGGCAGTAAAGCTTGGACATCATGGAAGTAGAAGTGGGACTACAGATGCATGGGCTACTGCGACTAAGCCGGAAGCCGCATTTGTAAGTTCCGGCTATGGATATAGTCATCCATATTGTGTGGCGATACGGGCAATTAGGAGTGCGGGTACTATTAAGAATGCTTTTTATCATTGGTTAACATGTAGTGATGGGTTAAATCATCCTTATGGCCAACAGAATACACAGGAGAATATTTTTTCCAACCTCTGGTACGTGGTTACTGATAGAGAGGTGTCTGCCGAAAATAATGCGGGAAAAATTAAAAAAAAATCATACGGCATGTTTGTAGGAGTTACGTATTTAATGCAATGGTTTGACGATCCCAATGACGACTCCTTTGCTTTTTCTCCTTTTGATAATGTATGGCCTGGACAAAACAAACCAATTACAATCTTATGAGTTTTAGCTTAAGATATCAAATAGGTTATTTAGGAAGGTTTTTAACTTTAACATTATTAATTCATCTTGTTTTATGAGTCAACCTGTTATAGGTATCGATGAGCTTGTTAAGATTCTTGAGGATGCCGTAAAGGGACCTCAAGGCTCACAGTATATTATTCTTGATGATGCTCTTTTTCCTGCAGCTGGAGCATTGGTAGATTATCTACAATTGACCAATGATCAATTACGTATTGATCAAATCTCTGGCACCGATTTAATTCAACCTGATAAACCCAAGTATAAGGTTAATATCGTAGGGAAAGGAAATTTATTTGATGTTGATACTGGAGGTAACTTAACAAGTGTCGCCTGTCATATTAATATTACTGGAACAGCGCCTCCGTCTGAAGATGTTGAGTTACGCATGAAAGCAGAACCTAGCGAAAGTAGTTGGGAATTCTCAGACTGTTTTCCACCTTTACCTGAATTTCTTGGAAAAAAGGAAAAGACAGCAGAGCTTGAATGGCAGGCCTCATTTTACAATCATTTCCCCCTGAGCAATGTAGCTTTTTATGTGAACACTCATTCAAATGGGATGCCTTCAGGAATTAATCTAGAAGCAGTACTTAACACCACTGTGGGAACACTTGGAAGGTTTATATCGAAGTTCATCCCCGAAACTGTTGATCTAGGAGGTACTATCGAGTTACGCAAAGACACTTTTCCTTTGCTTAATTTAGCTGCTGATCTAGCTGACTTTGATTTTCCTGAGATAAAAGATATAACTTCTTTTAAATTGGAACTTTCTACAGCCGATAAAGACGCAGGTGATGAAAGTTCAAAAAACTCATCTAATGCAGATTTAAGTGCTTCTGCCGAGGTAATAGATTTAAAATTTACAATAGAAGGTTCCATATTACAGGGGAATACAATTTGGGTTCTGGACATTGGGATTGAAGACCCAACAAAGTATACCTTGTCAAACGGAATTAACTCTTTATTGAGTTTTGGTGGTGGCGAAGTGACTCTCCCATCGGGTATTGAGGCATTTACTTCTATGTATCTAGACTCACTATCCCTTGGATTTCAGCCAAAATCTACTGGTCTTCGAACCATATCTATGATAGGTGCATCTGTGAAATATGCAAAGGACTGGGTAATTCCAATGACAGGTGTTACCATTGGAGATATAAAGATCCATTGGGAAATTGCAAATCCCTTTAGTGGCTCTCCTATGCTCATTGGCTCTATTTCAGGTGTTATAGCCCTAGGTGATAACGACAAGACATTATCTAATAAGAATATAGTAGCAATATCCATTATCTGTGATATTACTGGCCTTGAAAAAGGAGGTACACCTTCTGTTAATATTACCGGAGATTTATTCACTGAAGAAGAGGGGCAAACAGCTTCAATAGATGCTATTGTTGAACATTTTACTGGATTCAACCCAAATATTGGTTTGGAAGTTGCAAAATTGAGTTTTGAAGCAAATACCGGAGATCGAACTTTTTTCTTCTATACTTCGTTGGTTGGGGATTTACCGTTTAAAATTCCGGGAGTAGAATTCAAAGAAGCCGCATTTGGAGTACGGTATTCTCCAAATCAATTTTCGGGAAATGTGTCCGCAAATATTAGTGTGGCAAAAATTCCACTAGTCGGCTATGCCAGTTATCGCGGTAAAGACGCAGGATGGTTGCTTAAAGGTGGTATTCCCCCAAACGGTGATAAAATCCCTAATCTTGGTGAATTTCTTGACAACCTCGATAGCAACTGGTTTGGCGGGGTACCTGAGTCGATTAAGATTATTCAACTTACCGGCCTAATGACCAGCTTTGATACAAAAAGCAAGGCTTTCTCATTGGAAATTGGTGTAGAATGGATCCCAAAAATTGCAGATAAAGATTTCAAAATTGCTGCTGAGTTTTTCCTAAAAAGCGAAAAAGCATCAGACACCGAAAATAGCTACTCTGGATATGTAAAGGGAAGCCTAGAATTTGTTGACCTCAAGGCAGCGGTTACCTATGCATTTGCTAAAAACAGCAAGGTATTTACCTTCGAAATTGGGTACAAATCTTTTGAGTTAATTGCTATCTTAATGCAAGTGGCAGATAAGGCCACTCCTACTGTAAAAGGAGATTGGATTTTAAAGGTTGGCTTTGGAAATACTAGCTTTGGAGATATTTTAGAATTTCTTGTACATCTTATTGATCCAAATATCAATTTTAAACTCGGCCCTCCTTGGAACGTTCTTAACGAAATTAATCTGAAGAATCTGAGCCTTGTTATAAATCTTACAAAGAAAACTGTAGGTATTACTTACGCCGTTAAAAAGGATTTCGGTTTCTTCTATTTAGATGAAATTGGTCTTCAGTATATAAAACAACCAGGTAAAAATTCGGTAAATGTCATTATTACCGGTAGAATGCTTGAAAAGCCCTATACCGATGCCAAACCTTTAACATGGGATGCTTTGAACGAATCTCCACCAGCGGTTCCTGGAAAAGGGAACAAGACACTTGATTTAAAATATCTTGGATTTGGACAGAATATCACCTTTAGAGAAACAAAAGACTTCAAAAAAGTTGAGGATGTTATCAATGCGCTCAAAAAAGACTTTGCACCAATAGATACAGATTCAGACAGCAACCCACTAGAGCAACTTCCCAATCTTAAATTTGCGGGAGATGGACGCTGGTTAATAGGAACAGATTTTACACTTATAGATACCATTACTATTGCCGCGGTTTTTAATGACCCAGAATTGTATGGAGTGCATTTAGCACTAGCTGGCGAAAAAGCAAAACAACTTAAAGGGCTTTCTTTTGATATCCTTTATAAAAAAGTAACAGAAACCATAGGTGTTTATCAGCTTGAATTAAAACTTCCTGATTCAATGCGACAATTCCAGTTTGGGGCAGGTTCTGTAACCGTGCCTATTATTAATCTGGATATTTATACAAATGGGAATTTTAGAATTGATATGGGATTCCCTGTTGGCCTTAATTTTACAAGATCATTTTGTATACAATTTTGGCCGTTTATTGGGTATGGCGGGTTTTACTTTGCAATATTAAATGGGCAAACCTCTTCCAAAGTACCAAAAATCACAAATGGAAATTTCGCGCCGGTAATTGAGTTTGGACTGGCTCTTTCTATAGGATTGGGAAAAACAATAGACAAAGGTATACTGAAAGCTGGCTTGTCTGTAACGATTGTGGGCATTGTTGAAGGCGTGTTAGGCTGGTTCCATCCAGATGATAAATCGTTGCCAAGTGATATGTTCTATTTAATAAAAGGAACTGTCGCATTGACTGGTAAACTCTACGGTGAGGTAAATTTCTTTATTATATCTGCCAAGGTTGAGGTGATCGCCTATGCATCACTTACCCTTACTATTGAAGCTTTCCAGCCTATCTTAGTTGAGCTTGAACTTGGGGTATCGGTTTCTGCATCTGTGAAAATTTTGTTTATCCGAATTCATTTTTCTTTCAAAATGATTCTGGAGCTATCATTTACGGTTGGAAATGCAAGTCCAACACCTTGGATTTTAGATGGCTCGTCGTCTAATCCAGATACGTTCCTGTTACGCCAACAAAGATCAAGATATGCATATCGGGAAATTAGCGCACGCGATATTCTTCGGGCACAACGAATTCAGGATATAGCTCTAGACTTGCAACATCCTTTTAGTTGGAACCCAATTAATGTTTTCGAAGGCGATATAAAAGATATCCAACTTTTAATGATGCCTAACTTTACGGTAGCGGTGCCAACAACACTCAATGCTAATGTGAATTTGGTAATAGAAAACGACGATCCACAAGTTCAAACCGTGATGGCACTTTTTGTTCCAAATAGTATTACTGCAAATGCCAAAACCCATGAAGAGGTTAAACAAATCTTTCACGCAAACGCTACAGAAAAACCATTTAATCAACTTGTAGGAGGTTTTCTTAAATGGGCACTAGTGTCATTTGGATTAGATTTAGCAAATCCTGTGACAATTGTCGATTTGGAGGATGTTCAAAAACAAATAAATAAAGAACAGTCTGCGGGAGATATTTTTTCATATGACCTTATAAGAAGTTTTATTGAATTAAATTATCTACTGAAAATTTCTTCTGTTTCTTCGGAAAAGATTTCCGAAGAATTAAACACTACAGGACTTGAAGATGGACCACTTGGACTTGTACACGACTCGTGCTCAGAGACCTCAGGTCAAGAAATTGGATCACTTGGTATTACTGGACTTACAGGACCTGTAGGAGAGATTAGTGCCGCATACTTCCCAATGATACCTGACCTTATAATGTCTCCTGAGGATCGACCTGTTATTGATTTCAGTAAACATCAAATGATTGATCATGAATACGAGGAAATGTTGAGTAGTTATTTCCAAGATTTACTGGTTGAGTTTGAACAAAATGTGGCCCGTAATCCAGAACAACCCAATGCACCACAGTCTAGAAGCAATTCGCGAGTTGATGCTCCTGAAGAATCGATGTCAACTTTTATATTTCGCGATTATTTCGCTATGTTGACAAAGCAAGCGGTTGCTAGTGCGATTAGTTTATTTAGCCGTTATCCCTATTCCGTTAAGGAAAGCGATAGTTTAGAGTCAATTGCAAGCACATTTCCTACTGTTTCTTTCGTACATCAAGTGCGTCCCCATGATACCCTTGGAACCATTAGCACCCAATATGGGGTACAAATAGAAAGTATTAAATTAAGTAATGATCTTCTCACAAGTTTAGAATCCTTCGATAAGTTGATTCTTCATTTAGAGATGGTAACAATAGAAAAAGGGGTTACCCCCGCCACAATTGCAAATGCAAATGGCGGTATACAATTAAATGCATCTGTTGAAAATCCAACTATTATAAGTGTTCCTGGACTGGTATTCCAACTTAAAGATCAAAGTACTTTAGATAATATCATGATTCAATTTGGGATAACGAGTCCCGAGGATTTATTTATTGGAGAGGCAGCAAAAAATAGTATCAATCCAGATTTACTTTTAACTAATGGTAAAATTTTGATTCCTCAGACTTCCTATAAAGTATCCGAGGGTCAAACACTGCTAGAAGTTACGGCTTATTGGGTGATGCGTGGGAAATTAATGGGAACTGGCATTGATGAAGCATTGCTAAGCGCGTATTCACAGGCAATTATAAAATGTAATAATGGCGATGAGAACGCTTATAAAGATTTAAATAATTTGACTGTTGGTGAGTCAATAAAAATTCCTGAGATTATTCTCAATAAGGATAAAACACTTGAATTTGTCGGCACAAAACCATGCGATTGGAAAGTTTATACGGTACGGGAAGCAGATACTTTAGAATTAATCGCGGGTTATTATACACTATCTCAATTACAATTCGAGTTGTTAACAGAGTTTGAAAGCCTTATCAAAGGCCTTAACCCTGGCGTTCCGCCAATTACTACAAATCAGGAATTGGTTATTCCAACATTTGAGTATACAATTCAGGCAGATGAGACATTAGCAGAAATATTAGAATTGTTTGGGGTTACACTCCAGGCGGCACTAAATGCTAACCGTAGAAGCAATACGATTTTCACTCCTCTGGCATTGATGATTTTACCAACCCTCCATTATGGAATTAAAGATGGAGATACATTGGCTTCATTGAGCAATTTGTTCAATTTGAGTGTTAAAGATTTGGCTTGGAAAATTAGTACAGAGCCAAATATATTTATACTTCAACAGGAGATTATTATTCCCGATGTGCCAAAACAGATGTTCGATAAGCTATTGACTGATTTGGTATCCAATGGATCTTTCAATAATATCTCGGCAATGCTAACCCGTTTTATGTTACATGGATTACGTGTTCCTGATCCTGCAGATGATATACTAGCAGGACTTACACCATCCAAATTGGAAGCTTTAGATGGAAATTCTATTAAAACATGGGGACTTTATGAAATAGCAGGTCAACAGTTTCAGGCACCATCGGCAACAGGGCCTGTGGGAGCAACGGCTATGTATGATATTACTTTCGAAAAAGGTCCAACTGCCAGTTGGATCACTTTTCCGGATTCAGTTGAGGAAGACAAACTTAAAGTTTCTCTTACTGATCAACTTATTCGTGAAAATTCTCCTAGTACTATTTTCAATCCAGAAGTTACACTTGGCCCTACTGGACTTCCTCTCGCTCAAAACTCGGCACAGCAATTCGGATTAGAGAAAAGCATGCATTGGCAAAGTGCTTCCGAAATTTTCGCAGGGCTTACTGGCTTAGCTGGAGTAACCGGACAAGTTGTAAAAGGACCAGGTGAGCCTTCAATTTGGCCATTCCCAGATACCCTTCTTGAGAAACTTGCCCAAATAGGAAGACCTACTGGTCTTATTGGAGCAACCGCTGTAGGTCGTCCATATGAATTAATAGAAAGTAGAAGTCAAGGCACTAACGGAACATCAAAACGCAATTTAGATTACTTCTCATGGGGTACGGCTATTGAACTTTCTATAAGACAAGTCGCAAATACCCAAGGTGAGGGCACTTTGCCAAATTCGTATCTGGTGTTAGGCACACCAGAGTCTAGTCGTAAATATTTACAAGAATCTTGGATGCATTTGCAGAGTTCTGGTGAAGAAGTAGAGCTACATCTGCTTTATTCTCCAGGGTTTGTATCTGGTAATCCTTCCGGTTTTGTTTCGAACGTATTGAATAACGATGGAACGTTTATTTTAAAGACAAACCTCTCAAGTGTAACACATAACGGCCCTCAAGGATTGACTACTGGAACTATAGAGGAACCTAACTCAGGCGATTATTATGCCCGAATTTCATCTGGACGTCCATTTTTACAATATTTGTGGGAGGCCAGTATTATTGGTACTGGTGGATTCTACTTGAACTATAGTGATAAGGCGGGGAAAGGATTGCCTCCAGAACTTTTTGCAAATGATACTGAGGCTAAAATTTGGCTTGTAGTTTTATTAAAATCTCAACTTCAGGCTGCTATGTCTGAAGAAAAATTACTTTATCCTTTTAATAATTGTGCTATAATTGCCGACAATGTTGATGGCAGTGCTGCTCATTTATTCATGCAAGTCACAGATCCTACCCCAGCCGATAAAATTAAAACTGCAAATGTAGGCCCAGGCGATATTGCGCTACAAGTTACTCGTAGGAATCCAGATTTTAGCGGAGCAACGGGTCCAGAATTTTTGACTAAAAGTCTTTATAATTTATTGGGTTATCAGGTACAAGGTAATAGCTTTTTCAAAGCGAGTAAGGAAGGAATGCCGGTTGGTCCAATTGAATATGATGTTCCAGATAAGAATATGGAAGCATTGCCTAACTTTGCTAATACTGATGAATCTTTATGGGATTATCATTGCGTAATTCCAATTTCCAAATTTGGCTTATACAATGACATTCCTAAAGGATTGGCGCTTCCCAAAGCAAGTAAGAACCCTTACCAAGGTATTACTGGCCCAGCAGAAGGAGGACCAACTGGATTAAGTCAAGCAAAGGTTTCACTACAATTTCAAGACCTTTACGGAAACCGAACTATATCTACAACACCCTTACCAGATCTTGACCTCTTTGTTGGATATACTGATCCAGTAATTGGTGTTTCAGCATGGCCAAGTACTGCAGCAACATATCGAATTGGCAAGAATACTTCTCCTGTGATCAGCATTGGGATAAGCTTACAAACTAGCAAGTATTTACCAAGCCCAAGTTATGGGTTTGATAAGTCGGCTTATAGCGCAACAACAGATGTTCAACGATACAAAGAGATATTCTATCAACTATTTCAAGAGGACATTAGTTTAGTATTACATACATCACTAGACCAAGTAGGGAACATTCAAACTCCATATCCACTTTCAAGACTTTCCTTTCGGAATTATGTAGCTGGAGCTTATGTTTTCTTGAACCAAATTCAATATCTGGATCAATACCAGTTCAAGACGGTTAGTAAAACAGGTCTTGATTTGCTCTCAAACATGTTTGGTATAGCCATGTTAGACCTAGGAACTACCAATCAAGATAAACCTGCTAATTTATTGTTTGAAGGTGAGGTACAAGTACCTAACTTATATACCGTTAGGCAAATGGATTCACTTTGCGATATTCTTGCATCCACGGGTACAAGCAGTTGTACAACTACTATTACAGGTTTAGACGCCCCACCAACAAATGTAGAAAAAATTGCAAATAATAATAAGGGAGCTCTTCTCTATACCGGTACTACGCTTTTAACAAACCTTCGAGAAAATATTCCTTTTGTTAACATTAGCAAAGAAAAAAATACACTTGCGTTGGTAGCAGCAGCAAATGCCTCTAATGTTTTCTATGATTTTATAACACCTTCAAAATCAATAGAAGGTATTGGATTCATTCAAGTAAATTGGAAGATTGAAAACTTACTTGAGCCTGGCTTGGATATAGCGATAGAAGGCACTATTCTAAACACTACAGATTTCAAAACTTTTGAGGCACTTTATAATGAGTTTGTGAAATCATTAAAAGATCTTACACAGTCAGATTTTGCGGATGCTATCAAGAATGTTCAAGGAATATTTGCAACCACTGGGATGTTTAATCTTCAGGATTATATTATTCAGGAAACAAATACATTCGCCTCCCTTGAAAAATGCACTCCTTCATTGGGGACTATTGCTGAGTTAGCAATGTTAAATAGGGAAGTAGCAAATATTTATACTACCGGCACTGCTATATTCCTATATTCAAAACCTTATGAGCCTATAGCCGGTGATACTTTAGCTTCAATCGCTGGGCACAATAGTCTTACAGTTGAGCAACTCCTTACGGTAAATGGAAATACTTCTATAGCCGTTGAACAGGATATTTTGATTCCTAATCTGGTCATGCTTCCAGAGGCATCTACCTCTAGTTTTGCACCGTATACCTTTAAGGGAAGCGAAACATTGGAAAGTCTCGCAACCTTGTTTAGTATGACTCCACTTGAATTAGCTCAATTGAATATTGAATTTCAAGGAATTTTCAAGGATGGGCAAATCGCAATAGAGGGCGCAGCACCTATAGAAGTTAATATTGAGAGTTCCTACGCATCTGTATTTGCTGCCTATATTGAATTGGTACCTGAGAAGACTTTCGAAGAGTTCGTTCAAGCCATTTTGAGTATTGGGTCTATTTATAGAAAAGATAGTTTATGCATGGCAGTATTGCCAAAACTGAATTCAGGAATAGCTCATTCATTATCTACAATTATTGATGACTTTAATATTCAAGATGCACTCAAAGTTAATGGATATGACGCCAATATGCTGGTCACTGCTAATAGGGCTCTCCTTGGATTCCTGAATAATGGAGCAGAGGTTCTAGGTCCCTTAGCAGAAGATGGTGAGCCGCTAACTGTTACAGTGGGACCGTATGACACCTTTAATACATTGCCATATCGATTTATGGCGACCCATAAACTCGATCTAACAATAGACCAAATAGTTGAATATAATCTTGACAATGCGAATTTGATAACTGAAGAAACACAGTTCATACTCCCATTAAATCAAGCTAAGTCTACAACCCAAATAAATCCACAGATTCCAGATACTGTATTTGCCGTAACGGTTGAAATAGATATTTTGAGAAAGACATCCTATGTTCATCCAGAATTCAAGGGGGAAGCGATTGTAGAGAAAGCGTCGTCAGACATAAGTGCTTTGCCAGAAACTACTTCTAAGGACCAAGGAATTGGTGTGTCCTACCGCCAATTTGCTATTGATTTTGAATTTGCATTTGTCGATCAAAAATTAAAACTGGCAACGGGTAAAAAGCAGGGTGTATTAACAACAACAAGCGGAAAATCCCTTTGGGCGGTTCATTTTGGAGAGGGAGGAATAAATACATTCGACGTACAAACCGATAAGTCGAATTTCTATGCATTAAGCCCATTATCCACCTCGTTAATTTCACAACAGGTTCCAGATATTAAAAAGTACGCACCAGGTGAAGGATTATCACTGGAAGGTCAAACCAAGACATTCCAATCTGTTGATATTGATCTTTGGATGAATGACTTTTTGTCCATAGTGGATTTAATGTTATCACCAGAATACAGCATTCCAGCCTTTAGATTAGGAGGCTCAGCATCAATGGTACAACGTAGAAAACCAATTGCAGAGTCCAAGAAAATAGCAGAGGGACCAATTGGGCTTGTTATGCCATCAATTTATTCGGAAGACCAGACTGGTTTGGATGATTACTTTACAAATTTAATTGGTGCTACAGGATCCATACTTCTTGGATTCCAAGCTTACGAAGAAATTGTTGAAGCAAAAGATAATGTTGCCAATCAGTTGATGAATAGAACCGACCTAATTATTAACCCATCCATTCCGGTGTCTAGTGATTTTGTTTTAGAGGCTCAACAAACACTAAAAGAACAGATGCTGGTAAGACTTACAAATGCATATTCTATTGATGCTCTTATTCAGTATGCAGTTAAGGTGAAGTCAACATTTAATGGTCAACCCATTTGTCCTCGTTTTTCGGGTCCAATTAACCCAAAAGTTTATCGTGTAACGCAGCTAACTTCTCTTGTTAATCTTGCCGGTAAAATTGGAGGCACGGGCTATTTGATTGACACAGCATATCTGGCCCAGATAATTTCGGAACAGAACCTTGTCCTCAAGACCGGAGTGTCTGTAACCTACAAAGGAAAAACACATGAAATTAATGAAAACGATACGCTAGCTGATGTAGCAACAGAGGTTGACGTTAATCCAAACCCACAATTAAAGAATTATTGGGAGCAATGGGTACCTTTTATAAGAACGATCGAGACGATTGATCTTATCGCACCTAATGCAAGTTTTATGGACGTAACAATTCGACGTCAAGTATCATCTGCTGATACAATGGAAAACCTAGCTCGGTATTTTAACATAGCAGTTCAGTTTTTTGCGCGATCGAACGCTTCTTTAAAAGGCATCTTTATAAATGGTCTAGAGATAGAATGGTCAGTAGGAAAAAAGATTGTAACTAAAGATGATGAATCACTCAATGAACTTCTTGAAAGGATTAAAGTTACCAAGAGTACTTATACCTTAGATGATTTGGCAATTAGTATTAGCACTAAAAATCCCTTGCTAACGCCCGACGCCCTTGTCTTTGGTTTACAGAGATTCCCTGAGAATACCCTCTCAACGTCCAAGGTATCACTGGGTCCACTTTCTGGGGAAACCCCAGATTCGGTAATGACCTTTATTTTGAATATTAAAAATGAGGCTCGTTATAAGAAAGTCTTTCTTAACTTAGACTATGTCATTAATGAAATGGAATATAACATTGCTAATATTAGTAAAGCTTCCGATTACCAAGCTTCATCATGGCTTACATTTATTTTACCAATTGGACAATCTGCAGGTACAGATGTAGGGATCAATACGGACTTAGGACAGGTTGAAATTCCTTTACCTTTAAGGGCGTACCCTACTCCTCCTTCACTTTTATCCCAAAGTGGTGTTGCAAGCGTTCCTGAAGCAAAAAATATTTCCGAAGCAAAACTTTGGGATTATAATATGATTTATCAAAGTCAGAATGCAGCACAGGATACGGATTTTCTGGAAATAAGCTTTAACAACCCAACCGGGAAAATTAACGTTGATGCTGTAGTGCATCCAAACTTGTTTAACAATCTTGCTCAGTTCGCATCTATACAAGGTCAGTTGCGAAATGATCTTGCTCTTTTGCCTACCCTTAGTAATGGTCAACAAAATACTAGAGCTCAAGTTGCTGTTAGTGTGTTTGCAGATATTGCCAAATCTATCGCCTCGAGTTTAAGTCTTGTTCCTGATTTTTCTGGAGCAGATATAGCCCCAGAAATGAAATACGAATTTCGTGTAGAGAAGTCAACAGGAGCTGCGGGTACTTATTTAGAGAATCTAACATTATACCTTGAAAAATACACAGGCCCTACTGGTGGGGCCCCATCTGGGGACGGTGAGAACGGTGGGTGGCCAAATATTGCACTGCAACAAAAATCGATTGACTCCAAAGGATCGGCTGTGTGGTATCCACTTTCTTTAAAATCACATGACACAAAACGAGGAGTTTATATAATACCTGCTGAGGCGGATATTCTTGCGGGAAAACCCATAGTGCAGCGTTATGGGTTTGACAAGCGAGATGTAATAGAAAATCAGAATGCATTAAGTGGTGTGTATCTTACACGTAATCTTGGTTTATATGATGGTAATCCATTAGGGGTAACAGGTACAATGGGACCAAATTCTACAAATAATGCATTTGTATACAAAACACCAATTGTCCATTTTATTAATCGCACAACACCATTTATCAATAATCAGAATGTATTTGCCATTGGCCCTGGTGACATTGCAACAGTGCTATTTAAAACACTAAATGAATTATTGGAGACAACAGCATCAGGTACAAGAGCATTTAAGTTGAAGATTGCTTGCAGTTATGGTTATTTCCTTGTTGATAAACCAGATCAAGAGCCATTAATATCGAAGACACCAATTTTCCTGATCCCAAATTATACATACCAAGGGAATACTGGGCAAGAGTTTTCAAATGAGATTGAAGTGTATATAAAGAAATGGAAAGAAACCCATTCGATAAGTATTGAAGGTGGTAATTATATTTTTGATGTTACCGTATTTGAACAGGCACAAAGTATGGGGCTTACTGGTCCAGTAGAGCAGTTACCAATTCTCCAACTGAATAATTTACAGCTTCCAATTGGAGCAACAGGAGTAATGATAGGGGAGAAAAATTGGGACGAACCCTAGATAAAATATCTCTTCAGTCTCAGCAAAAAAATAATTAAAGTAAATTAAATACCATGGCAAAAAAATCTAAATCTAGACTTTTCGAGAATGACCCAGTTGATTGGAATTATATTGTTCTAAATAGCCTCACGGGGCCGCAAGGTCCAATAGGGGTAACTGGAGAACAAGGAATTCAAGGGGTTACGGGGCCGCAAGGTATTCAAGGTGTGACTGGGGAACAAGGCATTCAAGGCGTTACAGGGCCGCAAGGTATTCAAGGTGTGACAGGTGAGCGAGGAATTGACGGTGTAGGTATTCAAGGCGTGACAGGGGCACAAGGTATTCAAGGGGTTACCGGTGAACGAGGAATTGACGGTGTAGGTATTCAAGGCGTGACAGGGGCACAAGGTATACAAGGAGTTACTGGAGCCCAAGGAATTCCGGGGGTAACTGGTGGACGAGGAATTGATGGTATTGGTACACAAGGGGTGACCGGAGCTCAAGGAATTCAAGGTGTAACTGGTGTACAAGGCATTCAAGGGATTACTGGTGCTACTGGTCCACAAGGAGCTACAGGTCCTAGAGGGTACTCTCCCTATATCCCTGAAAAGTTTGAATTGTTTATGTCTAATCTCGTTTTACCTTCTGAGGAAGAAACCCTTTTGGAGCAGATAATAAAGGATTTAGTAATAGCCATAAAAAAAGGAAGCAACGGACCCGCCTATTCATTAGTGGAAGTACTTAGCCATTATATTACAGGACATCCACCACAAGGTCCTACTGGACCTTGGTCTGGGATGACTGGATTAACTGGCGCAACAGGTTCTGGTCCTACCGGAATGACTGGATTAACTGGACCTTGGGGCCTTTCTAATATGCTCGAAACACTATGAACCAAATCACATTTAAACAAATTACGGGAACGCAATTATACAAACCTCAAATACCTTCAACATCTGAGGCATTGTTATTTTTCCCTTTTGAAACATCAATCCAAGAATTGATAACGCTAGATAATTCTTGGGCGAATAATCCGAAAGGGTATTATCTTTTTTTTAATAAAATACCTGATTCTGATTTTAGCACATTAGAATTAGCTCTAAAAAAGATACTTCCTGTCCCCCACCCTTCTCATACTAGTTTTGCATGGATACTACTTGATATTGGTGAATCAATCAAAATTGATAATGCAAAAATTGTTATTTTGGAAGACAATGAACGGAATCCCCCTACAATAAAGCATGATGTCATTTTTCAACCTGTCAATGGAACTGCGGCAATATTATTTGCTGCCGAAAGTCCTGTATTAACTAAAGTAAATGGTGATGGAGCTATAACTGAATTTAATTTCACCTACCCAAATATCCCCGTAAAAGGAGGACAACCTGCCTCAATGTCGCCATCTTGTATGGCTTTGATGGTTCCTATGTCAGGCCAACTTTCTGGGGCTTTTATTTTTAAAGCTTTAATAAATAGACAGCAGGAATCAAATAATTTAAATAATGCGGTTAAAGATTTATTTGAAGGAAAATCGGATCCACTAAGACCATTCGATTCAAAACGCAATGGGCTAACATTTACTGGAAATAGATTTGTACTGACCCAAGATGCAAATAATGGTTATACCCTTCAACCTTATGGATGAACGAATAAAACGAAAACCAGAGGATAAAAGCAAAAGGCTCCCGTTAGTAAGTTGTTTAACCTTAACTAAAAATAGATTGTTATTAGTTAAACAAGCTATCGAATGTTTTTGTTTACAATCCTATCAGAACAAGGAATTGGTTATTATTTCCGCAGGCACAAAACGGTATCAAACAGCCCTTAAAAATCACATTGACACATTAGAAAGAGTTGATATCAATTTGGTATTACTTCCGAAGGAACATATACCCATAGGTACCATGCGAAATATTAGCCTAGATCAAGCTAAAGGGAAATACATTTGTATTTGGGATGATGATGATTTGTATCATAAAGATCGTATTAATATTCAATATTCAACTACTGTTAACCATCAAGTAGACGCATGTTATCTAACAGACCATCTACATTGGTTTGATAAGGATCGTTCGCTATATTGGGTTAATTGGAAGCGTTTTTCAACACAACAGAGTATGGATTGTATGGTTCCAGGTACGCTATTTATGAAGCGACCGTTAAAAATAAGATACCCTGAATATGATCATGCAGGAGAAGATAACATCTTTCGAAGTTTAGTATTTAAAAATTATACCGTCTATGGACTTAGCGATTACGGGTATCTATATATCTATCGTGTACATGGGGCAAATCAATGCCCCAATAACCATCACAAATTGATAGTTAAAAAAGGTTGTGTGGAGTTATCCTTCATAGAAAATAAATGGGAGCAATTAAAAGAGGTCCTCACTTACTTAAAACTGCCAATGCCATTATTAATGAAAGGGCCAAATGAAATTACTGTATATACATTCAATTAAAAAGGCTTATGACGTTTACTAAAAAAAAGACAGGAAGCAAGCAAACAATTTGCCTTAATATGATAGTTAAAAATGAGGCCCATGTAATTAGACGTTGCTTAGATTCATTGAAAGGTTTTATTGATACTTGGGTAATTGTAGATACAGGAAGTACCGATGGCACGCAAAAAATAATAAAAGAGCATTTAAAGGAGTTGCCAGGGGAATTAATAGAAAAACCTTGGGTAAACTTTGCACATAATCGGTCTGAAGCAATTGAATTTGCCAAAGGAAAAGGAGATTTCGTATTAATTATAGATGCAGATGAAGTCTTAGAATTTGATAAAAACTTTACCATCCCAAAATTGACCTATGGCTCATATCATTTTGTGATTGAATCTGGAGGATGTTCCTATTTTAAAACCCAACTTGTTGATAATAGTTTAAAATGGTCCTTTAAGAATGTAATCCATGAATATATCCAATGTGAAGGACAGGTTTCAGAATCCGTACTGGAAAATGTAAAAACATTGCGATTTCCAGATGGTGCACGGGCTAGAGATCCAGAAACTTATAAAAAAGATGCCGCTATTTTAGAGGAAGCTCTTAAGGATGAACCAGAAAATAGTAGATATCGTTTTTATCTAGCGCAAAGTTATAGAGACGCTAAAGAATTTGAACTTGCAATAGTAAATTACCAACAAAGAGTAGATGCCGGAGGTTGGAATGAAGAGGTTTGGTATTCGATGTATCAAATAGCCCAATTAAAAAAGCAATTGGCAAGACCATGGCCTGAAGTGCTAGATGCCTACTTAAAGGCCCATCAATTCAAACCAGATCGTGCTGGCCCTTTGTACCAAATAGGTATTTACTATCAGGCGAGAAGAGATTTTCACAACGCTTTTCTTTTTCTTCGTCAAGCAATGGAAATTAAATACCCTAAAAATGATAGGTTATTTATTGAGAAAATGTTATACGACTATCTTATTCCTGTAGAGTTTGCAGTATGCGCCTATTATGTGGGTCGACAACAAGAAGCTATCCAAACCAATAATGACCTTTTGAAATCAAAATCATTACCTCCAGAACTTATTGAAAGAGTAATATCAAATAGAAGGTATAGTCTTGAGGTTTTACAACCGAAAAAAAATATTCCGTGTAAAACACTCCCTCATATCTGTGTTGTTATTCCATTTAAAAACCCAACTCCTGACTTAGATAATTTGGTCGAAACCCTTTTATATCAAAAATACCAGAATTGTACTTTTTATTTTATCGATGATGGTAGTATTGACGATCCTACGTCGCGAATAGCACTTGAAGATGAACGATTTCGTATAACAAGGAGAAAAAGGACGCAAGGTTGGGGAATGTGCATGTATGATTTCTTGAACACCTATGATGAGGCCGTTGTACTTCCCCTTTGTGATCATATGTGGCTTGCCTCTCCAGAATCTCTGACTAAGCTAGCCCAAATGTTTTGTGATTATACTTCTGAAATTGTTTATGGACAATATAGAGAGTCTTCTGGGCATCTTGGGATGGCAATTCCGTTTTCCTCACAGTATAATGACTCCACTGAATTGGAGTATGAACAGATTTTCCCTATGGCATTTAAAAAACCCACAACAACGATGTTCGAAGCTTTTAATTCATATACATCTCTGATGCACCAAGTTTTAACGCATTGTCCATTCGAAGATTTACATTTTAATGACGAGCCTTTGGTTGTTATAAATACAGATGTACAATTATATTTCAATATAAATAAAATGGAGCATTCAATAGCAAAGGACACTTTAGACCAAATAGCCTAAAGATGATGAAAAGTTCTAATTCATTGATTATTGTTTTGTATACCGAAGGATTAGATTTTACAGGGAATACAATAGAAAAACAGGCCCTAGGTGGTTCCGAGACTGCATTTATTTATGTGGCAAGAGAGCTAGCTAACTTAGGACATAAAGTCTATGCATATTGTCATTGTTCAGAACCTGGCACATATAACGGTGTAATATATAATAATCTTAAAGAAATTAAATTTTGGCATACACATAGTTGTGATATTTTTATTTGTTCTAGGTACTTCTTTATCTTTTCTCAACCAATACAGGCAAAAGTTCGGCTTTTATGGATGCACGATATCCTAATGCCAGAAATGGCTTTGGAACTAACTAAAGTTTCGTCATCACTTGATGCCGTTTTTTGTTTATCTGATTTTCACTGTGCTCTTACAAAGCGTGTTCTTCCTAAAATTGCACCATTTTTACAAAAATCGATTAATGGAATTGACCTAGAGCTTGCAAATGAGGCTAGAGCATCTGTAAAAAATAAGGAGCATAGAATTATGTTTACTTCAAGACCAGAACGCGGTTTAATGCGTACACTTGAAATATACGAACGACTTAATGATACATCTCTAGAATTACTTATTTGCAGTTATAATTCTTTGGAAGATCCTCATGTTGACAGAATAGAATATAATTGCAATATTAAAATTAAATCGCTACAAAATAGAGGGTTTCTTATAACAAGAGGCTGTTTTACTAAAGAGGTCCTTTACCAAAAAATTGCTTCGTCAAAACTGGTTTTATATCCAACAGATTTTCCGGAAATTTTTTGCATATCAGCAATCGAAGCGCAAGCGTGCGGAACTATTATGTTAGCCACAGATGCTTTCGCACTTAAAGAGACTCTGAGCAATAAAAAAATTCCACAGGATGACTACGAAAAATTTTATTCTGAAACCAAAAAACTTATTTATAATAAATCGAATCGAGTTGAGCCCGAAAGACAAGGACTTTTGTTTGTTCAAACATATACTTGGGATCGTGTAGCAGCTCATTTTGTAGCGGAAGCGTTGAAGCATTTAGAACCAACTAATTTAATTGAGGATATTACAATTATTGCTGACACAAATCATAAAATGAAAGGCGAGTTACCTTTAATCAGTTGTTTGACTCTCACGAAAAATAGGTTGGGATTCTTAAAACAATCAATCGATTGTTTTTGCAAACAAACATATCCAAATCTTGAATTGATTATAGTTAATACAGGCACAAGGCGATATTATGACGCTATTAATAGATATGTTCAAAGCTTAAAACGTTCTGATATTTTTATTTTTGATACACCAGCCAACATTCCAAATCTCCTTGGCGCTCTGCGTAATTTTAGTCTTCAGCAAGCAAAAGGGGAATTATTTTGCCTTTGGGATGATGATGACCTATATCATCCGCTTCGTATCGAAATGCAATATCGCTGTCTGAAAGATGAACAAGCAAATGTTTGTTTCATGACAGATCACCTGCATTTCTTTCAATATGAAAGGGACATACATTGGGTAGATTGGACAAGGATGCATTATAAGCGCTCAGAGGAACAATGGCTTCCGGGATCCATGATGGCAGAAATTAGTTCAAAATTTATGTACCCAGAAAGCCAACATTTGGGTGAAGATATTTCCTATAGAGATCTAGTAGTTTCAAGTGCAGAACATAGGGTTGCTGCTCTCAATGGTCACGGGTTTTTATATGTATATCGATTTCACGGTGGTAATGCTTGGTCCAATGAGCATCATCGCAATGTAACTTCCTGGGGTGATAGTTCTGCGCAATTTCTTCATAATAAAAATAAATTATTGAAAGATATACTAACACATTATCCATTGCCCAAGCCAATTAAATTAAAGGACTTGAATGGTGAACACATATATACTTATGGATAATTGGAAACTACCAGATATTAAGGCCACTCAGGAACTACTGATTGAATCATCTTATTTATTACAAACAGGTGGGGCACCAAAAATTAGTTGCCTTACAGCAACTTATAACCGACTTACGCAATTGAAGCAAGCCATTCTGTGTTTTTGCAAACAATCGTACCCCAACAAAGAGCTTATTATCATAGCTGAAGGAACCCCCATCTATAAAGCTTCTGTAGCACGTTATATAAATGAATTGGGGCGAACTGATATCTTTATAGAATTTCTAACCGACCGTAATTATACGCTAGGAGAAGTAAGGAATATTGCGATTGACCGGGCTACAGGGGATATTATATGCCAATGGGATGATGATGATCAATATCATCCAGATCGATTACTCTGTCAGTCTATTTATATGATGCAGCAAAAAGCAGATGTCTGCTATTTGACAGATCAATTACATTATTTTACTTACAATCGTGTAATTGTATGGGAGGACTGGACTTATGGTGGTCATACCCAAGGTGAATGGCAGCTCATTCCCGGGACATTAATGATGTACAAAGACCAAAAATATTCATACCCAGAAGTTGGAGAGAATGCACTGAAGGGAGAAGATTCCTTGTTTTTGCGATCCTTATATAATGATAAGGATATTGCTCGATTAAGTGGAGCAGGAGTCTTATACCTATATACCTGCCATGGACGAAATACATTTTCCAATGAACACCATGAAGGCCAGAAAGGCACAAGCTTTCCTTTGGCTTTTGTGCGTGAATATTATCATCATTTGTTAAAACATATAGTGTCTTACAATTTACTAAGACCTTGTAAAATTATAACTGGAGAAGGAAACGCTTTTACACTATAAGAATTTTGCGCGATTTCAATGAATCATTTTCGAACTTTAAAATAATATATTATGGCAACTACAATTGATTTCCAAAAAGAGGCAAAAGAAGCTCTTACGGTATTAACTACGAAATGGTATAATGCAAATCCACCAAGTGAATATGGTAGTGCCTATTGGATAATGGGAAGCTATTTATGGCAGTCAGCCAATGCATTAGAAACAATACTTGACTATCAAAAAGTAACAGGTGATACTCTAACATTTTCCAATACAGTTGATGGGGTATATAACGCATTTGACCAAGCCTTTTGGCCTGGTTGGTTTGGTTATTATGACGACGAAAGTTGGTGGGGAATTAGCTGTCTAAAAGCCTATCAGATTTCAAATAATAAAAAATGGCTCTCATTAGCTCAAAAAATATATGTTGATCTTCAGGGGGGGTGGGATACTAAATGCGGGGGAGGTATTTGGTTTAAGCGCAACCCCAAGAGTTATCCTGATAATTTTAAAGGAGATATCGCAAACGAACTGATGATGGTCCTTGCAGGCCGCTTATATAATGATTCCTCAATAGAAAATAACAAAGAATACCTCCAATGGGCGGAAAAAACTTGGACTTGGATGAACAAATTGGGTTTGATAGGATCCCAATTTGTTATTGATCAGCTTGGTCCAGATTGCCTTCCAATTCCTGAAAAACCTTGGACATACACCCAAGGCGTTTTATTAGGAGGAGCAATAGAATTATTTAAGGCAACAGGAGATCGGTCATATTTAGAACAAGCAATAAAGGTAGCTGATGCGGTATGTGAACAATTAATTTGGCCTTCAGGTATTTTGAGGGAAAAATGCGAACTCTCAAATCCGGAATCGTGTGATAATAATGCAAAGTTGTTCAAGGGGATTTTTATGAGGTACTTGCAATTTCTGTATTTGGAGCTAATAACTTTAGGTACTAATTATAAAGATACAACAGAAAGGTATAAGATATTTATCATAAAAAATGCTACAAGTCTTTTAACAAACTATAAAAATGCCACATTTGGATTGGATTGGAACGGGGGTAGTACTGTTTTTGGTCCAGTTGTACAAATTTCTGGTATTAATGTCGTTATTGCAGCGATTGCCGTTACAACTATTTCTCCTTCAAAATTTCAATAAGTCGTTTTGTAGCGTGGGTCCAAGTAAAATGCTTTTGAACATGAGCTCTCGCAGTTTGAATTGGTATAAGTTTACCATCTATAATATTGCGTATGGTTTTCTCGGCTTTCTGCTCATTAGGACGCCACCAATTTAATTTATCAAACCAGCATTGATCTGCTAATCGATATGATCCTTTAAAAATAGCGGGTTCTTTTTCCGCAGTTATGAGTGTTGCAACATTTTCATTTAAATAACTTGTATAAGCACTATGAAAAGGAGCGATAACATGCAAGTTTGTAGCCATGGCCTCCATCATAGGAAGATCCCAACCTTCACCAAACGACATTGAAATGTAGTGTGTTGCTGAAGCGTACAAATTAAAAACAGAATCTCTTGACATTTTTTTAATAATGATTTTAACAGTTGCAGCTTCTTTGAAAGTTTTACCTTCCTCTTCTTGTAAACTGATAATATCCTGATTAAACTGAATCTTTGTGATCTCTTCTATTGGATTCAATTTAATTGACAAAGTAGCAGAATCATTATTTGAAGTTGCCCTGAGCCAACACCTTAGCAATCCTAAATGATTTTTTCGTGGTCGAAGATCAGCAATATTCAAAAAATGAACATTCTTGCCCAATATGCCTTCATTATTTAAAATAACACCCCTTGGCTTAATCTCTTCTGTGTCCACACCTAAGGGGCAGACTCGTATATAATTGCTCGGGAATCCTGAGTTTACCCACGCTTGTCTTGATGATTCTGTAGGTACAATAACAATATCGTGCTGTAAGGAATAATCTACCCATTCTTTTGGAATTCCATCAGCTTCAAACATTGTGAAAAGGAAATTTTTACTTCCTGTTTTTGGCTTTGCTTGGTGTGGCATTGCAAAATGCAATACTTTATCAAAATTTAAGCAGGCCTGATTAGGGTGATCTATAATATCACTAAGTTCAGCATCTGAGAAGACATTCTTGGACCATTCATTTTTCTGTGTAGCTTTTATTATTACCGATTGTCGCCGCATCTCACGAATAAATTTTCGTGTATGCTGGTCATATCCACTAATCCCTCTATAGGGACCAATGACCTCAATACAACTAGAAGTATTCATTATTTAAGATTGGTTCCGTCTTAATAGCTGCAAGTAATATAGAGCATCCACTGTATTGCAATGATGCGTTTAATTGATCGTTTGATGTCGGTTGATTATTTGGACTGAAAATATTCCAGTTCATACCAAAAATATAGCTAGGATAATTTGTTAATACTATATCTGCGTTTTTCTTTATAATAGTTGCATAATCTTTTGACTTAGCCACCAATGTGGAATTTCCAGATTCAAAGAGATTAATTGTAAATTGAGCAAGATACCTTGAAAATATTCCTTTAAAAAGGCAGGGTCCCGAATTATTTTCTTGCCATGAATAGGGTTTACTATTCCATTCATTATCTTCTTTTGTAAGAAAGAGCTGTGTATTCGGGAATGTTTTATTTTGCATTGCCCAGTCAACACAATTTTGAGCTGCAGTGAGATAAGCACTGTCTTTTGTAGCTATATATAAATCCCATAAAGGGGCAAGCGGATTGCCTTGAAGAGCAATCACTGGAGGGTTATCTTGAGCAACGGAACAATTGCTTTGATGTCCTAGCCCTCCCCAAACAGCACCATTTGATGCAATGAGATCTTTAGATATAACCCACTGCATAGCTGTCTTTGCATTGTTTAAATATTTATCATCTTTTGTAATATTATACAAATCAATGGCTGTTTCTGCCCAACCAATTGTAGAATTTGATGCTTTGAAGTTTTTGGGATCACCCACATCACGCTTCCACCAATCTCCACCTCCGCATATTGAATCGGCCCCTTGTTCAAGTTGGCTATTCACAGCTTTGGCTTCATTTAAAAAATTTGTTGCATTTTGATCTAGCCCAAGAGCGGTAAATAATTTATAACCATGTGTATACATCCTCCCCCAAACACTCAAATCGTCATAATAACCACAGCTAGTTGTATACATTTTTCCTGCATTATATGAATTCACAAGGGTATTTACATAGTTTGAATTATTAAACAATTTCATAGCATCAATTAATAAAAGACAAATAGTAGGTGTACGCCAATAATCGGGACCAACCCAATTAAGAGGAGTTTCAGAAGTAAACCATTTGGAGGTTAATATATTTAAAGCTTTTTCGGCCTCAGATGTATAAGATGAAGATTTTGACATAATTTAATTTATTATAAATAAATAACCTATTCAAGATACTAATTTTAAATGATTTATACAGAAAAAACCCTTTATTAAAGATGATTATATTCAATAAGACTGACTCTCATTTGTAAGTCTTAATATTGAATAAAATGAAAGTATTAATTACACGAACTCAACAACTCAATAAATAGATCCTCGGTTATGTTGCATTTCTAACCATCTATATCTTCATAGCTAAAAAAAATTATTTTATCTTCAATAACAATCGCTTTTCTTTTGGTTGCGCATGCTTTATGATATCTACAGTCTTTTGCCGAGCTGTCAGGTTATTTCACTGACCCTACTCCACTTTCTCCTTGAGTATTTTGATATTTGACATTGATTGCAAGTGTGATTATGGCAAATTTCTTTCAAAATTCCAATTTGATAATCTCTAGATCCTTTCCTGAATTTTCTATTAGCTTTATTTTATTTCACTTTGCATTCATGATTTTCATTTTTTGATAGATTACAAATCTTTGGGACTCGAACCATGGTCGAGACGACTCAGAAAGTTTCTAAGTAATGCCAGTGAAATACTTAATTAAGGGAAGTGGGGACAAATGCAGAAATGTCCTTTTAGAACGGGCGGACTCCATTCACAATTTCGGAATGGAAAGCAGAAATTGGGGACGGTGTCCAAGACCTTTCTAGTGAAGCTCTTTTTCCGTAATGAAGCTTTTCGCGAAATGCAGGGGAATGTGCTGAACGGATTATAAATACCGTAGCTAATTCTTAGCAGAATTTAAAGCGGACTTAACTTCAAAGATGGAAATTGTAGAGGAGTTTGGACCCTTCCCTAACTTTTTTGGTAACGGGTGGCAAGTGGAATGCAAATCGGAAGCTTTGGAGTTGTGTCCAAGATATTTGTAGTGAAGCGCATTTCCCGAAATGGAGCTTTCCGCAGAATGTAGGGGAATGTGCTGAGTGGTAATTTTTAAAATGAAAAATCTTAGAATTAAGCCCTATTTAGTAAATCAGATTAGCTTAATTAGAACTAAGGAATTATAGGTAGTTAATTCCAAATCCATTAAAATCTTCTATTGAGTAATCGGAATTACTAGCTTGCCTTGGATTTTCAAAAAACCCAAGCTCTTGCTGAATTTCCTTTGCGTGTTTAATAAAATCATCGGAAATCTCAGGAAAATAGTGATAGCATATATCATAAACACTCTCATCTTTCCCGTTTGATCCAATGCCTATTCCAATAATTATATCTACAGAGGTATTTAAGTATCGGGCAACAATACATCTCAATTCTAGTTCTTTCTCCTTTCCAATCCAATTTTTTTGAGTCAGAGGCATAAAGACATACATATGTTTGGCATCTTTCTGTGGAAGTAGCATTCTACCATTTGACTTCTTTTTAATGGCATTATCAAGAGCTAGACCTAATTCAGTTCTGTGTATTCTGTCCTCTTGGTTTATTATCCTGATTGCATTTTCTAAATCTTGTATTTGCTGATTATTTGTTTCGTCCTTTATATGATAAAAGTGTAATTGGTTTATCATATAGTCCCAAATAAAACTAGGTGTAATACGCTTTCTCCAATCCCTATAATCTTCTGACTTAATATAACTTTCCCAAAGTCCCCCAGAACCTGCTACTAAATCAACTGGATAATCGAATTCAAGACCCGTTTGAATATAAAGTGCAAAAAAATCAGTTTCTTCCGGAAGCAACATATGATTTGAAGTTAGAAACTTTTCTTTGGCCGTTAAATATCTTGTAAAATCAGTTATCGTATCAAGTTCGCTAATAATGGTTGCAGTTGACTTTTCGTCAAATACGTGTACAAAGCCGCTATTACTCATTCTCATTGGTAATGGAAAGTCATAATCACTTCCAAATGCAATTGCAATTCTATAAATAATTCGCGATTTTTTATCCGGTAGAGCAACCTTTGTAAAACGATTTTTTAATTTAATTTCGTCAACATTTTTCAAAAACCTTTCTGCTCCATAAAGCTGTTGAATTGAGTCGTCCACAGCCTTTTTAACCCACCTCGTATATTGGACACTTTTATCGCTGTGGTCTGAAACTTTAATATCTTTTACAGAAATCAAAATAATTGTGCTACCGCATACAACAAGTACATCGCATAATTCTTTATCTTTCTTGCCTAAAGGGTTTGGGAAGCTCCAAAATGGTAAAAAGGAATTTTTACATAAATTGGCTACATATTTTTCTGATGGTGTCATTATATCTTAATTAATCCTCTACCCGAAGTTTTTTGTTTAGTTATGTATGCGTATGCTTTAGGAAGGTTTACAATATAACCTGAAAAGCCCGAAAGTTTTAAAAGAAGTATTGCGCACAGTGTATAAACCAAGAAGCTTAAATGAAATAGTTCTTTAAATTCCTTGTCAAAACCTAAATCTGGTATAAAAAAATCATCTCCGTGAATAAACTTATTTCGATGGATGTAAAGAGCATTTTCTTCATCTTTTGAGAGAATATATCCAAATTTTTCAAAAGGTTCTGCAAGCTTTTGGTTATTACTCCCTTTATTAATTTGGTGTAGTTTAGTAATCAACCTTTCATAATTTGCCTTTCTTTCTTTCAATTCAATAGATGAAAGTCCTTTTGGTCTAGTCTCTTGTTCAAGCACTTTGATTTTTTTGGCAGCTTCTTTACTTATTTGTTTAATTTGCTTATTAATTTCTTTTTCTTCAAATATTTCTCCGCTATTATTCTCGCCTTTATTTACAACAACCTTTGTAATATTTTCAAGTGCAACAAAAAAAGCTGGTATTTTAAGTTCCAATGGAGAATTACTACAATCGATAATTAATATAAAACTTCGCAAAATACTTCCCCTTAAAAGTATCAACTCGCATAGTTTTGAATAGTTTTCCATCGGAAACTCAAACATATAATTTTTTGCAGTATCCTTTCCTATTCTTTCTATCATCCCCTTCTTATTCTTTATGAATTTAGGACTTCTAAATTTCATATATTTATAGGGATTTGTGGTGTGAATTTCATATCCCTTCGATATAGTTTCGGAAGATTCAAATACTCGAATACCTATAGGACGTCTTAATTCAACATCATTATATGAGAAGATATGGGCTAAACCACCATAATAAGTTCCCTTCAAAAAAGCATAGGTCATAAAAATTGAATTGACTACTTGCGTAAATCGTTCAAGCATTACTTTGTTCAAAGAATCAATAACGATATAGTGCTGTTTCTTTATATGAGTTGAGAAGAAATGATAGTTTTCATTCTCAATTTCGATGTTAATCGTCAAAGCATTATTGGTGGCGGCATCCACTTTGGCAAATTCATATGGGTAGAAATCTCCTTGAAAAGACAATCCTTTCTCAACAGGAAGTAGAAATCGATAAAATCTATTTTTTTTATAATGCGTTTTACTTTGATTTGACAAATTGTGTATATTTGCTATAATCTGTTTTTTCAAACTATTAGCATCAACCTCTGGGTTGTTGAAGTTAGGAAACTTAATACTGCTCGGCAATAAATCAGATCCTGATATATAGTAATCAAGTAAAGAACAACTCAATTTTACTTCTGTTCCTTTTCTAAATCTAATATCCTTATTATCGTTTAAGTCTTTTGATAAAAATGCATCTGGTTTTAGTTCTATATTTCTACCGAATTCTATAGTTGCCGAAAGACCATTAAAAGAATGATTTTTAGAATTCCCAGTTGTTAATATCCCGGAATTGTTTGTTCTAAATTTTTGTAATAATTTGAGATTAGCATTTATACATTTATCTATCATAGTTTAATATGTGAGAAAAAGATTAAAGTTTGAATTCAATCTTTCTTATTTTTTTTTACACTTACAATAATTCCACCGCCTTATACCAATAATAAAATATTGACTTATCGGGCTGGCGTTTCAATTTGTTCAAGTATGCCCATTCTTCATTTTCAATAGTAAGTTCACTTATGTCTTGTCCCTCATAATATTCAATTTCGGCAACTTTTGGCTGCTACAGTATTGCAATCAAATAAGCAACTCTGGCCGAAGCTGCCATTGCTTCTTCTATCCTAAAATGTCCCGTCATTAGAAATGCACTACCAAAACTGCGAATACCACGGTTTAAATCCTCAAATTTCTTCTTTGTCTCTTTGGTTAGATTGTGTTCCCTTCTCACTATAACAGCACAGGTGTTTATAGAATCCCAAAGCACATCTGTTTCTGTTAGTTCTCTTTTATTGAAATCTTCATCACTACTTCTATAGGATAGTTCAGCTTTTGCGAAAGCGGAAAAGCTTTTCTTTACTATTGCTATATCGGTAATGTTTTCAAATAGTTTTCCCAAATCAAATAACTGCTTGCAGATTTCCATTGCAAAAAGCTGGTCTTGTTTGTAATATGGAATACCGATAGTTTCTGGTGCAAAGGCAGTAAGTTTGTCGCCACAGATGGAATTCACAGATGGTGTCGAAATCGTCGTTGTAGTTCCTTCGACCGAAAGCCAAGATACTTCTATGGCAGATTCTATAAGTTCAGGATAATGCGGACTGTCAAAAAGTATGTCCAGCAGAATTGTTCCTGGAACATTCGGGTTATAGACTGAATCGAATTCGAACGTGTAATGCGCCTTCGGAACACCTTCTTTATAGCTTCGGTTCTCGTTCAAAATATGTCTTTTAAAATGCGTGTTAGCCACTACTGTATCAAGAATCTTTTCTAACGGTTCACGGGCTACGCTGGAAATAATATCAATATCGATTGAAAATCGATTGTCTTTTTCTAACAATAATACTAGTGACGTCCCTCCTTTGAACACAAAATCAAGCCTAGCTAATTTTAAATGTTCCAACAGCGAAAATGCGTGTACCATTTTTTCTAGAATGGTCACGTTAATGGATTTGTGCTCTTTTTCTGCTCGGAAACTATCCAACCATTCCTTTGTGAAACTTATTTTTTCAATCATATTGGATGTCCTCTAAAAAATTTGGAATGTGTTTGCTTATAAATTGTTTAATTTCCTGTTCTTTTTTACGTCTTTTAGCGTAGCTGAACAGCTTTGTAAGGTTGATACTGTAGCGGTTTAGTATCCTTTCAAAAATGTATATTAGTTCAGAACCTTGATAAAAATGGAACAGATTTTCATCTGCAAATAGGTCTACCATTATTTTTTCAAGTGTCGCAATCGGAACAACTGATTTTTTGTCTTTTATTTTACTTATTGGGGCTCTTGTGACGAGTCGCTTTATAACGACTGGCACATTACTTTCAGAAATATAGAACTCGATTTCCTTTTCGTCGGGATTCAAAAAAAAATCCATTCGTAGTGAATCGTTTAGAAAATAGTAAAGTGACTCTGTAAATTCCTTTTCTACTTCTACGACTATCATTTGATTGGATGCTTGATGTTGGGTAAACTCGTTTAGCCATTGGCTTTCCCAAATGCAGTATGTAATATCCTCAAATCTCTCGGTAGTTTTACGGGCTATTTTCAGTACATTTTCCGTTAGAACAGGTTTGTATTTTGGTTTATAGGATATAACATACAATCCTCGCCCTATGGTTTTGATGATGTCTTTTTTCTTAAGGTCATAAATTCGCCAACTAAAAGTACTCTCTTTTAGGTCTGGTTCAAAGTCCAGATAAAAGTGATATAGGCTCGTCCCTGTCGAAGGAACTTCGCTCCTTAAATACTTCTATAATCTTATTTTCTATAATCTTTGGCATAATACATATATCAAAACTTTGCCAAATATAAGAAAAAGTGGTAAATATTTGAAAACAAATTATTACCACCATATTCATTAAGTGGTACTAATTGGAAATAATTAGCTCCGTCTTTGATTAAAATACCGGTTACAATTCTCATCTGAAGTATATTTAAAGCGGACGTAACTTCAAAGATGGAGATTGGAATGCCTGTGCTGAGCGGAGCCGAAGTGGAGTTTGCCCGCTTCCCGAATTTTCTCGGGAATGAGCGGACAAATGGAATGAAATTAGAATCTTTGGAGTTGTGTCCAAGACTTTTGTAATGAAGCGCATTTTCCGTAAAGTGGCTTTTCGTGGAATGAAGGGGAATGGGCTGAGAGGAATGCTTGTACTAAAGGCTAAATTACTCGAATAAAACTTTAATAATCTTGAAGCTTGCTATGCACTTTATCTATTTCCTTATCCATATATACCTGGGAATAATGAACATATCTATTAAATGAATTACTGTTACTACTGTGGCCGCTGATTTTACGAACCAAGTGTTCAGGCATACCCAAAATTAGTAATGTTGTTACAGCAGTTCTTCGCATCATATGGGAACTCATTTTGTCGCAAAATCTCATTTCGGATTTAATATTTTTATTTACAATATTTTTGGGTATTCCCAATTGTTCCCTTGACAGTCCAATTTCATCAGTAAAGCCTGCTTTTTCTCCAATTGATTTAAGGCTTTTATTAAAGTAAAAAAGTGAACTTTTCCCGAAAACAGTTTTCTTCATTGATCTTGATCTATAACTTTGAAAAATATCAATTGCATAGCTGGGCAATTTAACAGAACTATACGTCTTGGTCTTTTTGGATTTTATCTTAAGATAATAAGTTCCTTCTTGTACCTCAAAATTTTTATTAGTCAATGAGAAAATATCTGAAAACCTGAGACCAGTACAACATCCAAAAATGAAAATATCCTTTATTCTCTTTTGGGCTAATGATAGACTTGAATCAAAGTCCTTATCGTGGATTAAATACTTTAACTGTTCTGGGGAAAGCACCAAAATATCTACCTCTTCCTTTCTAACGTAGAAAACTCTTTGGAAATCACCTGTACTGAAATCTCTTTCGTTTTTTAAATAAAGAAAAAAGGTTCTAATCACTTTAATATTGTGGCCCACATAATTGTCATAACATCCCTTTTTATATAAGAAATCAGTAAATTTTTTATAAAATTTTTTCCAGTAATTCTTTTCGGAAGTGTATTCTTTTTTGGTCAATCGGGAAGCATCGCATATTCGAAGTTCAAATTTTGCGGAGGCAGTAAATTCTATTAAATTGTTAAGTACGTATTTATAGTTATCAATTGAATCCTTTTTAATTCGTTCTCCATTCTTTTTTACCCTCTTGCCCGTTTCTGTATCTTTTATGAATTTTTTGAATAGTGGAATAATAGCCTGTGTTTTTTTCATAGAGGCTAAAATAGAAACTATATAAAAAATTACTCAACTTTTAAAATGAAAAAAGGGTGTAAGAATTTGCACCCTACGAGGGGGTTTCTTAATTGGGAACCCAATTATTACCTACTCTACCAAACAGTCTCTGTTCAGCAAACTCAATTTTTTCTCCATTTTCACAAATACCCCAAAGTTTTTCAATCATCATTAAGCTATATTTTTGAGAGTCTAACATTACTTTAGTTAATGTGCCATTTTCAATGGCATCTTTTATTGCGACATACATCAATACCAAGGTTACTTTAGCATCTTTACTGTTAGATTCATTTGAGCATTCCATTGATAATTTTTCTAAGAGTGAAAAAAAATCTGTGTTTAATGCTTCATTGGGATAAACTTTATAAACATTTTCGATCCAAATGTTTAAATCATAAATGGTTTCAGAATTAAAATTATTCAAACAAAAAAATAACATTTTATTAAATGGTAGATAATTCAAGTTTTCCAATATATTAATTTTTGCTTTTTCATCTATAAAAAAATTTTTAGCATTAAATTTTTCTCCATTCACGAAGTATGTAAAATTAATATCTTTGTAACGTCTTAGAATTTCACTAGTATATAATAGATATGATAAGAAAAGTTTCTGTTGAATTGGATTAACAATTTCAGACTTATTGAAAACATATTCTATTTCTACCTTGTCTTTTTCTTTTACAATTACTGAAATAGTGCTAAATGAATTATTATGAATCTTATTGGAATTTAATTTTAAGTTATTAATCAATTCATCTGTCTGAATTTTTTTCAAATTATCTTTACTATTAACCTTTTGATTACATGAATAAAATGAAATTAGCAGTATGAAAATTAAAAATTTATATGTCTTCATTTTTATTAAAGTTCGTTTGTTCTAAGGGGTCTAGCCTTACCTTGTTTGCTTTCTAAATATTCTACAGCGTGTTTTGCACCCGGGAAATGTTTTAAAATTTCTTTTGCTCTTTTTATAGAATCATTTGCCGTTTTTAATCCTTCTACAGTAATATCTGTATGATTCCAGGCACTATTTCCATAAGAAACTATCGGCCCTGGTGTTCCGCCTACTATAGAAGTTAAAGATGCGCGATAATTCTCTGATATAGTTTGAGAATATTTAACTCCTACTCCAATTGGACTTATACCTCCAATAGTTTCTGTATGACTGGGCGAATTTAAAATTCTTTTTATACTTGGCTCTTTAGTTCCGCTAAAATTTATATTTCCAGCCCCCAAACTTGTGCTTAGTCCAGGTGTAGAAATTTGTGCTCCTAAGGTAGTCATTCTAACAACACTACCTCCTTCCCAAAATATACTCTCTTTTGGAACTTCAAAGATACTCGTTGAGGCTGTAAAACCTGAATATCCTACACCTGCTTCTGCATCACCACCACTAAATCCTGCAGTAAAGGGTTCATTAAATGGCTCAACAAGTTCACCTTTAACTATATCATTTCCATTTATTGGTATTTCATTTTCATAAATGAAATTTTCATTTGCAAATTGATTTATAAAAAGGACGTCGTGTTCATTAATGTTTAAGTGCTTAAAAGTCTCGTCATTTTTATCAAAAATACCACTTGGGTCTAACCAGTTTCCTTTTGCCTTAAATTCATCAAAATTCCAAGCAACAACTTGACTCCAGGTAACAGCTTTTTCATTTGAATAGCCATACTTTTTTTGTGTTTTTTTATTATTGATATCAGCCGCAACTTGAGAAGGTCCTTGACCAGGCTGTACTTCATAAGCAACTAATTCGCCATTAATTACAATTGGCTCTAATCCTTCCAATTCTAGTGCATCTATTACTCTATTCCCACTAAAACTATAACTAGACAAATACGGATACTGATCACTTAACGGGTCCACCGCAAAAAACCTACCCACTCTAGGATCATGCATCCTATAATTGTAGTTGATAGAATTGCCCTCGCCCTTGATCTCATTATCCATCTCCTGCCCCTGGAAGCCGTACCGATAATCACCGGTGTTGGCATGCCTTCCTGGCTGCAACATTCCGAAGGGATGGGATATTTATGAGAAAGAACGCAGTAATTTTTTTATTTTTTTAAGAAAGTTAGAATCCTAAAATGTAAGGCCACAATCCAAATATTTTAAATTAATTATAAAAGTTTAGCTAATCTACTCCTTCTAAAGATTCATTTATAAATTTTGAAATATCTTTTGATTCCTTACAATCAATTTTTTCAATATAAATTATTTTCTGAATAAACAATTTTGGTATATCAGCACTAATATAATTAGGGTCATTAATTATACAACCTTCAAATCTAATCTTTGCAACATAAAATTTATATTTATTTATTTTTTTTATAAAATATTTATCTGTAGGCCTATTTAAATCTGGGTCGTAATGAAAATATATGAAGTTCATATAATTTTCTACAAAAGTATCTGAGGGGATTTTTTCGATTGTATCACAAAGTACAGGTCTATATAAATCTTGAAAAAACTTATACCCTTTTTTCTTTCTAATATTTAATTCCAATCCATCTTCCGGATCCTCAATTGTTGACTTATGAATAGTATCGTTATTTAAATTTCTATAATTCAATGGTAAATAATAATAGCTATTATTGGCTGTCCTATCCGGCTCACCATATTTATCTTTACATATGAGATAACCCTCATAAACATTATTTTGACTATGAGAAAAATTAAATACCAGTAGTAAAGTCCATAAAAAGATTAATCTAATCATTCTGTAGTATTAATTTCATTTTTATCAGGAATGTCTGATTCATTTATGTTAGGTAAAGTTTTTAAAATATGATCTACGTTGTTTTGATTTGGAGGAGAGTCTGATCCATACAAAAGAGCTCCACCTCCTCCAATTGATTCATCTGCATGTTTTTTAGAAGAATCACCCATTACATATTTTTCATTATAAGAAAAAAAGTTGTGAATGATTTCATGTATTATTCTACCTATTTTACCAGTTCTAAATTTAATGCCATTTCCTCCTGATGTCGCTAGAGTTGGACTATTAATATCAAATTCTAAAAGTTGAGCTATAGTTATGCCTCTTCTTATGTCTACTCCCCCAATATTAAAATCATTTTTTGTCTCTTTTTCTACTTCTTTGTAAAACTGTGTAAATCTTTCTCTTTTGTCTTTACTTCCACTAATTTCTTTTTCAAAAACATTAAATTTAAATTCAACTGGGACTACATTACCCTCAATAGTAGTTGTAAATTTCTCCTTACTCATATTGGCTCTTCCTAATCTTCTATTTCTTTTAGTATCATTATAAGTTGGATTATAGTTACTATCTAGAATATTTTTTACATCATCACCCGAACCCTTTTTAAAACTTATTTTATCATTTTTGTTTGAAGTTACCAAGACATAAATATCGACTTCAACAATCTGAGCAATAGGAACTTTGACTCCATTAACAATGTCATATTTTGTGTGCTGAAACCCTTCTAGCCCTTCTAATTCTTTTGAATCAATTGGTCTGTTGGAGCTAAACTGATATGGGGTTAACATTGGGTATTTTTTTTCTAATGGGTCAGTTGCAAAAAATCTACCCACCCTCGGATCGTGCATCCTATATTTATAATTTATAGAATTTCCCTCGCCTTTAACCTCATCATCCATCTCCTGTCCTTGAAACCCATAACGATAATCGGAAGTGTTGGCATGCAGCCCTGGCTGTAACATTCCGAAGGGATAGCATTTTTATGTAAAAGAACATGGATTAACTATAGATTGATCCTATAAATCCTTCAATTATATAGAAGTGATGCTTAGCTTCTCTCTAAAAGTAAAAAATGCTTTTGATGTACTAAAATATATCTAATAAACAATTCACCACGCACTAAAAATAGTCAGAAAAGAACAATAAAAAAATATCATATTAAAATTGAAAATTGCTTTTAATAATTTTTTTCCAAATTGTCTAATTTTTTAATTATTTCATTATCCACAGCAAATTTTAATTTAATTTCATTATGATTTATTAATTCATAATCTAAAACAAAATCTGGTAATATAGCTCGATATATGGGATAAAAATTCTCTTTGTTAATCATAATCATAGCTGTGTCAGAAATTATTAAGTATCGATCTTTTAACGATTCAATTCCTACAAATCCATTTTCAATTCCTATATATAGTAGTAATTCTCCTGATGTCCCATCTATTAACGCAACTTTGGTCCAATAGTTAATACATATTACATTATCATCATCAAACTCCTTAATATTATATTTATCAAATACGGGGTATATAAATTCATTTATGTTCAATATAAAATCAAATTTTTCAATTTTTATAGGTAAGCTATGTGTCAATTCATTCGTATCTTTAATATTACTTAATGTATATTCCATACTATAAATTTTTATTTCCTGATTCAATTGCTTTATCCTTGAGTTCCCTTATTGTGGCTGGCAAATCCTTATTAACCTCAGGAATAGAAATACTTTTTAACTCATATACATCATCAATTTTTTCAAATGAAAAATTCACTTTGGTACCATCTTCAAGCGATATTTGTTTTTTTATGCCATTGAATGCATTATCTGTAATTCGTACTCCCTCATCAAACGCTTGCACCGTTAATTTTGCAATGTCCTCCGAAGTTTTTATCCCATTATCCTTAAATTTATTTCCTCTTGTTAATGATTTAGCCATATTTTCAATCTCTCTCATATTAACTTTGGACAAATCTTTTAAATAAGTTGAACCTTCACCGAGAGCGAAATTTAATTTACCAAGTGGAATAGTTATTTTTTTAACGAGTTTTGAATCAACTAAGCCTTTAATGATTAATTTACTTCCGCTTGCAACATCATCACCAATTGCAGGACCTGGATAGGGCTCATCTAAAAGTAGATTCCAAGTTATAGCAGTAGATTCATTTGCGATTTCTGAAACCGTTACAGGGTTTAACATTGCCCAAGTAACTATTCTTTTCAGAAAAGGAACAGCCTCACCTCCTGAATATATCGTAGCTAAAGTTCCTAACCCAATTAATGCTCCATAACCCTCCGCATTATTTTGTTTCATATACTCTTCACGGGAGATTTCGCCTTTTAGAACTACTTTATCCCTGCGAGTTTGCCTTAATTCGAAACTTGTTTCCAAACCTTCAAGTTCGGGTGCATGAATGGGCATATTAGAACTAAACTGATAAGGAGTTAAATCTGGATATTTCCCATCAAGTGGATCCATAGCAAAAAACCTACCCACCCTAGGATCATGCATTCTGTATTTGTAGTTGATAGAATTCCCCTCACCTTTAATCTCATCATCCATCTCTTGGCCCTGGAATCCATAACGATAGTCAGATGTGTTCGCATGCCGCCCGGGCTGCAGCATGCCGAAGGGATGGAAATTTTATGTGAAAGAACGTGGTTTAAATATTGTTATTCTTTTTAACAAAACTACCAAAAGTATCAGATTTGCATAAATCTCACTATCCCAACAAGAATATAAATCCCTAGTATATATTTCTATAATTCAAACTTTGAGCTAACTTTTCCATAAAAAAATAAACCGTTACCTAAATATTTATGGAATTTTCTTCGCAATAAACTGGGTTTTGTAATATGGGGATTATTTACTTATTCTTTTTCTAACTATTTCGGGATTTCTACGTGTATGTAAAACTCCAAAAATAATGATTTGTTTCAGTTCTTCTTCCACCATATAAAAAATAGCGTAAGGAAAACGAGTTACCAATGATTGTCGCAACTCTTTGTATTTAAGTTGATAATGCTCTGGATATAAGCCTATATAATCAATTTCCTGATTGACTTCAGCTTTAAATTCTTCTGCTAAAATTATACTTTTTCCGTTATACCATTTTTTAGCTTCTCGCAAATCAGTATGCACAATCGGCAGTAGCTTAATTTGATAACTCATTACCAATCATTCTTTACATCTTGCCAATCCAAAATATTATTGGGGTTGTTTTTGTAGCTTTCTAAACGGCTGTCCAGCTCATTTTTTAGGTCTGTAGAGACTTCTTGATGTTCTTCTTTCTCACGTTTTAAGACACGCTCTAGAGTATCGATAATACTTTCTCGGTCAATGCTAAAAAGTTCTTTTATAAAATGATATTTTCGTGCTTCTAAATCCATGTTGTTTTCTTTTTGCTCATGTAAAGATACAATTTCTGTTCCTTAGATTTTTATTTTAACTAAACGGAGGGAAGTTGTTAATCGTTTCATGCAAACTTTCTAAATCCTAAATAGAAGTATATAGCCCAATTTCACTTATTTCGTTTAATAAAAGGTCTACATCTATATTTGTCTTTAAATACATATAATAATCAAACCCAAATAAAATTTCACTTCTGGACCTTCTATCAACTAACAATTCTACTTCAAAATACTCTCTTAAAGCTAAGATAATAATGTTACTTAATACATCCTCACTATAAATTACATCTCCAATATTTATATTCTTATAAGTTTTAAATAATGAATCATCACTAAAATCACTAGCCGATAAATCTTCAGAGTGTTTGAAAACATGAATGATTTCGATGCTTTTTGTATGGAAAAAAGACTTGACCATAAAAAATGCTTCGACATATTTTTCTTCAACTTCCAAATATTTTTTTAGTGTAAATATTTCTCCATCAAAGCTGTTTCCGATTTCTGAATACGACGTCCATTCATTCTTAATATAAGTGCCTTCTTTATCTCTATATGCAGGATTGTATTTAATAATAGGAATGTATTTTCGTTTGATATATTTTCTCATAACTATTCACCCACTTTTATTGATAAATCTTCGTTGTATGTTCCATCTCTAGTTTTCTTATCGAATAGATTTTCAGCTTTCCCGGATGCTTTTTTCCAAACACCTCCTTTATGGCCATCCAAATCAGGTGAAATCCATTCTTTCTTCCCCTTTCTTTTAAAAACTTCCGCCTTACTACCAGCAATAGTAACTTTCTCAAATCCTTCGGGCAACTTTGCTTCTATCTTAATATTCTTAATTCTGTTAATCCAAGATACAATCCCAGTTTTAGGATTGAATCCAGCCTTAACGGTTTTTACCAAAACCTTACTCGGGTTCTTTCCCTTAATAACGGCTCCTATTGTTCCAAGAACGACAACAGAAGACTCAATTTTTTCTTCAGGAGTTCCTGTTTCTAATACTTCTTTATATTTAACGGCTGCATTAGCTATATTTGAAGGCAACTCCCTCAGTCTTGATGGAGTTTGCTTTAAATACTCCCAATTACCACCAGCTTCATCTATTAACTTTTGTTCCTCTTGGGTTACAGGACGAACAGGAGCAATATTATGTAAAAAGTTATCAAGTCCCCTGCCTGCGGCATCAACTTTATCCTTAGCTTTATCATTATACCAATCAAAAACATATGATGTTACACCCAAAGCGGGATTGCCATTAGTCATACTCATATGAGTTTCAAGTGAAAATTCTTCTAATCCTTCTAATTCTATAAAAGCAATAACTTTATTTCCACTAAATGAATAAGGAGAATAATGAGGATATTGAGGAGATAGGGGATCAACTGCAAAAAACCTACCAACCCTCGGGTCGTGCATTCGGAATTTATAATTGATGGAATTTCCCTCGCCTTTAACCTCATCATCCATCTCCTGCCCTTGGAAGCCATAGCGGTAGTCCGCGGTGTTGGCGTGGCGCCCTGGCTGCAACATTCCGAAGGGATAGGATATTTATGTGAAAGAACGGAGACTTAATATAGTATTTTTAAAATAAAAAGAACGAATATGCATGATTTATAAAAGCTGCCAGTGGGAATATACGCTATTAATATCAGTGGTGTATTTTTTTGAAAGGGAGCTTTTTGAGTTCACCGTTACTTCTTATTGTTACCAATATGAAACAACCCAAATCAATACATTGGCTAATCTCACCATATGCTCCATTATCGTATCTTAAAACGATTAATCCAGAAAGTCTATCATCGTGGAAATGCCATTTACCTGCTTCAGATTTTTGGCTAAGAATTTCACTGAATTTAAAATAACCATTTTTATTTAATGTTAAAGAGACACCGCTATATTTATTTTTTTCTTCACTACTGAAATTATTTTCTCCATAAGCAAAATCAACTTTATAAATGCCAGAAACTTGTTTTGTTTTATAATTATTATCCAAACAAGAATAATTAATTAATAAAAAAAATAAGCCAATATTTAAAATCAAATATTTTTTTAGGATCATTTTTTCTTAGGATTTGGTAAGGTTAATTGAAATGTCTGACTGATATTACCAAAACGAGTTCTTTTTCCACTATTATTATATAAAGTTTTGTCTCTTACATATGATGTTGGCCAGCCTGATTCGCTATCTACAAAAGGCAATCTCGACCAAGCTTTTGCAGTTAAAGCCCCAGATGTTAAACTGGTTACATTAAAAATTGTAATATTTATTAAATCCCCACTCGGAACTATTGTAATTAATGCTGAGCCCACTAAGCCAGATATGTTAAAGGCTGTTTCATTATTTAATAAATTAGACCCTAAATCCTTAGGCCCAAAACTTGTTCTAAAAGTTGTTTCATTTGGAGTTGATCTAAATTCTTCCATCGCTTTATTTAGAATTTCTGATCCTAAAAACGATCTACTGATAATTCCATCAGTTGGAAATACATAATTTTCAGGGCCTTTACCTGAAATAAAATTCTGCAATAAATTGTTCGCAACAAATTGCTCGTAGTTATTTAAATTAATTTGTTTTTCATCTTCTAACACTAGAACAGCCCCTGAGCTTTGAACATACATATTAAATCTTCCAACAGATTTATCCACATCAGAAATATAAGAAATGCCTTTTTCTTTAGTTATTCTGTTTATATCATTCCCGCCAATATTACAAGTTTCACATTCTATATAACTTAATTTAGCACCAACACTTTGTGCTCCATTAGTTTTAGCCTGAGAAACATTAGAAGCTGTACCTATATAACCTACTTCAACTTTCGCAATAATTTCCTTAGCCCCTCCATTACCTTCAGGATTTTTAGAAGGTTCTAGGCCTTCTATTTCAAAGGCATCAATAACTCTATTTCCACTAAAACTATATGGGGAATACCATGGATATTTTTTAGTTAATGGATCTGGCGCAAAGAACCTCGCCGTTCTCGGATCATGCATCCTAAAGGCGTAGTTCAGGGAATTCCCTTCTCCTTTTACCTCATCATCCATCTCCTGTCCCTGAAAGCCATAACGGTAATCAGAAGTGTTCGCATGCCGCCCTGGCTGTAACATGCCGAAGGGATGGAAGGTTTATGTGAAAGAACTTAGGTAGTTACATAAATAAATGATTTTATTTGAAACCATTTAAAATTCCTTAAAATCAAAAACCTAAAACGATTAGAATATTCACAAATAGTAATTTGCAAATTTCAATCAATCAATCTCTTTTAGGGATTTTAGAAATATTGATAGATTATCATTTCTGTAAAATGAAACCACCCCATTTTTATAATATGGGATAATTGTAATATCATCCTCGTTCTGGATAAGTTGAAAATAAAACACACTTGAGTCTATAGAAGTAATTTTTCCGACCCATCTGAAACCATAAGGTTTTACTCTTTCGGGAAATCCTAAATTCATCTTTTTTAATTCAGAAAGCAATGATTCTATAGTATCTATTTTAGAAAATTTAAATTCTTTCTTGTCATAATAAATTTTGCCATCATGGTCATTTCTCTGTAACCTTTCAAGATAGATTTTATTAATAGATTTACTATCAAAATTGGTAAAAATACGATAACCTTGAATTTTATCAAGCACATTTGGTTTTAGAATAAAATTGAAGACAAGAATTATTATTAATATTAGTATTCCTCCATAATTTATATTCAACTTAGTTTTATTTTTTAATTTATTATTTAAGTTAAACTTAGAAAATATCACGAACACCAATAAGCTTAAAATTAGAGTTATCGATATATGTAATACTAAAATACTGACCATATGTAAATAATTAAATTAGGGGTTTTCATCTTCTTCTGGTTTTGCAGATAGGTCCTCTTCTATATTTGGGCTATTAAAAATGCCATTCCCATTTTGCTCAAATAGCATAATTGACTCTGTAATTCCCATACTAAAACTGGGTTTGCTAAGTGTGTTAAAGTTTAAGCCCGCACCAGTATAAGTTTCCGATTCAGCATAGTTCAGTCCTAAATTGAAAAGCTCAAGAGGAATGTCACCTGAAACATTTTTTTCTCTACCACTAAAATCGGAAGTACTCAACTCTTTTCCATAATGTGCATAAAATACATTAATATTTAAACCATCAAAAGAGTATAAACTATTATCGGTAGATACTTCAATGCCGTGGTTTACACCTAGGGCAAAACCATCATCTGCATGGAAAAGCGAAACGCCAAAAGTATATCTTGTTCCTGGTCCAATTTTAACACTTCCTTGAGCATTAATTTCTCCTGCATCTGGAATCGATTCAGTTGCTAAATCGCTCAATTCTTTATAAAGACTGGTTGGTGTTACAGGATAGAAAGATAACCAGGATTCCTTTTCAGGATTGTAATATTGATATTTATCATTCATTTCATTATCCATATAAGATTGAACCCAATACCCCTGAACAACTTGAATTGTGGTATTTTGATTATAATAATCTCCCAAAAATTCGTACCCTTTGCTTTTCGACCATAAATATTCTGGCAAATCTGGCTCTAAACCTTCTTGCTCAATCATGTCAAGAACCCTATTTCCACTAAAAGAATAAGGACTATAGAAAGGATATTTAGATGTCAAAGGATCCATAGCAAAAAACCTTCCCACCCTCGGGTCGTGCATCCTAAATTTATAATTAATGGAATTTCCTTCGCCTTTTATTTCATCGTCCATCTCCTGTCCTTGGAAACCATAACGATAGTCAGATGTGTTCGCATGCCGCCCGGGCTGTAACATGCCGAAGGGATAGTAATTCAATATTCACTCAATTCACTATTTAAAAGAACTTTTGACCTTTTTATAAACCAAAAAAAGAACCTTTTCGAGTCATTAATAGGTTTAATGGTCTAAAAATAGAACTAAATAGTTCTTGGAAAAATTAAAATGGAAAAAATATTTTTAAATGTTAATAAATTTAACATTTTAATATATATATTTAACCCCAAAACAAATCTATCCACCTGTCAGATCGTCTATGAAGTTTTTATTTTTCACAGTTTCAATATTTCTTTTTTTCAGCTTTAATGGGGATCCAGTTCAAAAAAAAGTAATTCGGACTAAAGAATATGATATTCAATTTTATGTTTCCCTAAAGAAAAAAAGGGCAAATCAAAATAAAGAATATTTTTGGTATAAATCGGGTGAAATACACAATTCAATCGGCAACGCGGCTGGCGAACTGCTTCATCTTCAGTACGTAAAGTACTACACGGATAACAGTTTGGCAGAGAAAGGTGAATTTGAATACGGCCTTAAAAAAGGTGTTTGGAAACAATGGTACCCGAATGGTTTAATTATGGAGGAATCCCGATGGGTGGATGGAGTAAAATACGGACCATATACCTATTACGATGAGATGGGAGAACTGGTAATAACTGGAAAATACAGGGATAATGTTAAGATAGGTGTTTGGATAAACTTGAAAACCAAAGACACAACTTGGTATAAAAAAGGTCGGGCTTTCAAAGAACATCCAAGAATAGTTAAAAAGCGACAAGATTCAATTGACGGAAAGAAAGGTTTCTTCAAAAAATTGTTCGGAAAAAAAGATTCCACAGCTATAAACGAAAAGGACAGTTTCTTTAAAAGACTGTTCGGAAAAAAGAAACCGAAAAGTGAGGATCCAAAAATTAAGTCCAATAATAAAGATGTAGATAATGAACCAAATTTTTTTCAAAGAATCTTTGGAAAGAAAGTGGGTAACAAAAAAGAAGACAAGGATATAAAGAACTGATATGATACGTGCGGCTTCGTTGGTATACGCTATTTTCATTTCCTTGGTCATTGGAATTCTTTGTTATTCCTTGGTATTGACATTCTCACTTAATTTAAATATAGAAAGTCATTTTGAATTGCGCCAACGATTATTAACAAATAATGATTCAGCATTGGAATATTTAAAGGCCAATTATAACACCCTTGGTAACGAGAGAGAAGTTTTTCTCTTTCCAAAAGAGAATGACATTAAGACTTATTTTGAGGGGACCTCGTGGGGTGTGTTCCGAAAATACACTGTTATAAGCATGGCAAAAAGGGATTCTGTAAGACAGGATATTCTAATGGCAGATCGTCATCTAAATACTGCCCCTGCTCTTTATCTGCGCGATAATGATAGCGAATTTAAGATTGCAGGAAAAACCGAGATCAATGGCAATATTTTTATATCTGGTTATGGGTTAAAGAAAACGACCATTACTGGAAATAGTGGTTTTTATGAACCAAAGTTTACGGGAACTGTTTTCCGGTCAGATAAAATTTTGCCGCACGTTGAGAGCTTTATAATTAGCTATCCCGAAGCATATGAACTTTTATTGCTAGAAGATATTCGTGAAGCCTCCTTGATAAATTCGTTTGACAGAATAACAAAGATAATCGAGGTAGAAAACATTTTGGAAAACATCAAACTAAAAGGAAATATCATCGTGCGTTCTAAAGATACACTTTCCATTATGCCCTCTGCCATATTGGAAGATATTATTATTGAAGCACCAAAGGTTGTTTTCCGATCTGGAACTGAAGGGAATGTTCAAGTCTTCTCGACCCATGAAATTGAATTAGAGAAGGATGTCAAACTTAATTATCCTTCCGTTCTAGTAGTGGATTCAGATGACACATCAACCGAAAAGAAAATAATTGTGGGAGAAAATTCTGTCATTGAAGGCACGGTACTTTTATATGGCAACGGACTCATTGATGAAAACAAAAACACGCTTATAATAGAGAAAGATGCCGAAATAACAGGAGATGTTTATTGTGATGGGAAATTATCACTTTATGGCACAGTAAAAGGAAGTGTTTTTGCTTCAGCTTTGCTTTATAAGACGGACAACAGCCAGTACGACAATTTAATTTTCAATGGTAAGATCCTCGCGGACAAATTACCAGCGAATTATTTCCAGGTTTCATTATTGGAAGATTTTAAAAGCAAAGAACCGTTAATCATAAAAAAAATATGAGGGCTTACTATAAAATAAAGGGTTCTTCATTAATTGAAACAGTTATTGCCATAACTATCATAACTATATGTTCACTAATTGCAACATTGGTGTACAGTCGAATTATTGACCAAACACCTCCCATAAAGAAATACGAATGGTCCATGGAAGTAAGCAAACTTATGGAAGAAACCTCCCTGAAAAGTGACTTTATACCTTTTAACAGGGAATACAAAGATTATAGTATAGCAGGAAGGTTGTCTAAAAAAGAAGATGGCGGAAGCTTAAGCAATATCGAATTTTTAGTCATAAGTCAAAAAGACACCGTGATATTACCTATGCTCTTATATAAAATTGAAGGTCATGAAAATTAAGGCATTTACCATTTTGGAAATGATCATTAACCTCGCTTTGATGAGCATTATCGTAAGCATGGTGTATGTGGTATATGGCTATTTCTCAAAAAACATGACGGAATATTCATTAATGACAACAGAAAATTTTGAAATGGCCTCATTCAATACAAGGCTAAAAGAAGATTTTTATAAAGCGGACAAAATAATCTCCACAAATGGAGGGAAATTTACAGTAATATTTTATGATGAAACTTCTGTGGTCTATCGACAGGGAGAACAATATTTGTACAGAGAAAATAGCATTACACGGGATTCCATTCGATCCAAGGGAGTTACGTTTACATTTCTTTATTCTGACTTGCCTAAGAATTCAGAAAATTTAATAAAAAATGTTTTGGTCAATGCTGAGCTATATGGAAACGACGTCTCTTTATTTGCCTATAAAAAATATTTCTCAAACTATCTGAACTTGAAAAATGAGTATTGATATTGGTCAAATACAAGGGAAAGGAAAAACTGTCTCCATAAAAAAGAACACTTCTTTTTCTTTGACGAAAAGGAACTATTTCGTTTCGAAAAAATTAAACTCAAAAAAGAAGGCTTTCATCTATAAGGATATGGCAACATTACTAAAAGCAGGTATAGATTTTAAAACGACACTTACTATTATAAGGGATCAACAAAAAAATGAATATATCAGGAATATCATAGATCAATTATTGGTAAATGTGATTAAAGGAAAAGCGTTTTATGAGGCTATGGAACTATCGGGAAACTTTACACCTTATGAAATATTTAGTATTAAGATTGGTGAGGAAACACGGCGTTTGGACAATATTTTGGAAGAGCTGCAAAAGTATTTCAATCGTAAGGTGAAACTCAAAAAGCAAATAATATCCATACTTACCTACCCAGCGTTTATTTTGGTACTTACCTTGGCAACCCTTTATTTTATGCTGACCTATGTTGTGCCGTTGTTTGAATCCGTTTTTCATCAATTCAATAGGGAACTGCCCACACTTACACGTTATGTGATTTCCCTTTCTGAAAACTTCAATGTAATACTAATTGTGTTTCTTTTGATAATTGGATCTGCAATATTTACTTTTCAAAAAATAAAAAAACAGCCAGCTTTTCAAAAAAGATTTACTGGTCTAATACTTAAAATTCCATTTTTTGGGAAACTTGTAAAAGAAATCTACATCACTCGATTCTGTCAATCCATGGCGCTGCTTTTGGTATCCAAAACTTCTTTGGTGGAATCCATTGGGCTGGTAAAAAAAATGATAGCCTTTTATCCAATTGAGCAGGCTCTTGATGTGATAGAAAAAGACATTTCAAAAGGAATTGCTCTTGGCGAGTCACTTTCCAAGTTTAAGATTTTTGATACCAACATTATTTCCATGGTAAAGGTTGCCGAACAGGTGAACCAATTGGATGAAATGTTTCTTACACTGGCCAATCATTATGACGCCGAAGTAGAACATAAAACAAAAGTAATGGGCACAATAATAGAACCAATGCTCATTCTTTTTATTGGAGGAATTGTGGGTGTCATCATGGTGGCTATGTATGCACCCATGTTTGATTTAAGTGAAGTGATAGGAGGGCATTAATTTTTTATAAATACAAAATACCTAACCATATGTTTTTAAAAAAAATAGATTTAAAGAAAAAGCCGAAAAATAAGTTTTTTCTTCCAGGGTATTCGATGACCGAAATCCTTATAGTATTATGCATTATTGGGATATTGATCTTAATGGTGCTACCCAATCAAACTTCGGTAATAAGTCAGGCGAAAGCCATAGAAGCCCAAACCATGTTAAACCATTTATATGCACTGGAGAAAAGCCATTTTTATCGTTATTCCCGTTATTCTTCCAGTTTCGAGGAATTAGGTTTTGAACCATCCTTGGGGATCGATAAAGGAGGGCAAGCAGTCTATAACATTGAAATTATTGAGGCAGGAACGAATAACTTTAAGGCTAGAGCAACAGCCCTATCAGATTTTGACGGGGACGGTACTTTCAATCTCTGGGAAATCGACGAAGATAAATTGCTCAAAGAAGTTACCAAGGATTGATGGTCATAATTTTAAATATAATATTGGGCGTTTCATTAGCCGCCATAATATATCAGGATTTTAAATACAGGGCCATTCATGTATTTCTCGTAATCGGTGTGTTCATTTGTAGCTGTTTATTATTGTGGCAAGATCAAAAAAGCCTGAGCCCACTATTTTACACAAGTATTTTTCTGATATCGGTCTTAGTTCTACTATGGATTTATATAACACTGAAAAATCGAAATATACAGGCGATAACGAAAGGTATTGGCTTGGGTGATGTTTTGTTCTTTTTTGCCGTTGCACCTCTGTTCTCTTTGCGAAATTATATGTTGTTTTTCATAAGTGGGATGATAATAGCCTTGATTTTTTTTATGCTATTCAAAAACTTGATGAAAACAAAACTTATTCCCTTGGCCGGAATTTTATCAGGTCATCTGATTGTTTTAAAAGTGCTTTCGCTCAGCTTGAACCTGGATCTATTTTACAACCCTATTATTATAAATACTTTTGGAAACCAATAATATAAACCTGACAACAGAGAACCAACAGCTAATCCAAGCTGATGTTGCCTTTCATTATGGGATTATTCCCAAAAAGATGGAAGACAAGATCATTACGCTATACATTAAGGAAAGTAATTATGGAACTGTTTCACCCGAAGAGATTGAGCTTCTTTTGGGAACGGAAGTCGTATTGGAACCATGGGGAAACGATGCCATTAACAAAGCGCTTTCCCAATATTACCGTTCAGAGGGAAATAAAGTGGCGGGAACCGAATTCAAGTTGGGAAACGATTTTTTGGAAAATTTGATTTGGGAAGCCAAATCGAATTCAAGCAGTGACATTCATTTTGAAATTTTTAGGGATGCGGCAAGAATAAGGTTCAGAATTGACGGAAAATTGATTGAAAGGTATAAAGTAAAAATTGAGGATTATCCCGAATTGGTAAATAAAATCAAGATCAAGTCCAATCTCAACATTTCTGAAAAAAGATTGCCTCAAGACGGACGAATTAATTATAACGACTTTGACATAAGGGTTTCAATCCTTCCAACTTTGCACGGAGAAAAGATTGTGATGCGTATTTTGGGAAAGGACACTTCTGATCTTTCCATTGAAATGCTAGGAATGAGCGAGGATGAGAAAAATACATATTTACAGGCTGTGGACGCTACCAAGGGGATTATCTTAATAAGCGGCCCTACTGGATCGGGAAAGACCACCACATTATATGCAACTCTTAAGTTGTTGAACAAAATGACAACAAATATTCTCACCATAGAAGATCCTATTGAATATACCATGGAGGGTATCAATCAAGTCCAGTTGAAAGAAGAAATAGGACTGACCTTTGCCAGTGCATTAAAAACTTTTTTACGACAGGATCCTGATATAATAATGCTAGGAGAAATCAGGGATGAACAAACTGCCCAAATGGCAATAAGGGCAAGCTTGACTGGACATTTGGTTCTTTCCACTATCCACACCAATTCTGCTGTCGGTACACTTTCAAGATTGATGGACATGGGAATTCCTCCTTTCTTGATTGCGGAAACCCTAAGAATATCGGTTGCACAACGGCTTGTCCGCAAACTTTGCAACCATTGTAAAAAATTGTCTCAAGAAAAAGGGAATAGCATTTTAGGATATGAGGATTTGCCTGAGCATTACATACCAATTGGATGCAATGAATGTTACCACACGGGATACAAGGGAAGAGTAGCTATTTATGAATTGATACCCGTGGATCAAAAGATAATCGATCTGATTAAAACGGGAAATAGTAACATGGCTAATGAACTGAACTACAAAAAATTATCAGAGAAAGCATTTGACCTTGTAAAAAAGGGGATTACCACATTTGAGGAAGTATATCCAATATTAATTGAAGACAAGAACAACGTATGACCAAATTTTTATTTTTTATCGCGGCTATTACCTTTTCCGTATCTGTTATTTCACAAACTACAGATATTAAAAATATTGAAGGTCAACTCAGTGAAATTGCCAAAACCCGAAACGGTCTGAATGAAAAAATTCGGATTGATATTTCGGGGTTGTCGTTATATGATTTTATTACTTCTATTGCGGAAGAACATAAACTGAACGTGAGTGTTGACAATGATTTGAATCAAATTGTAAACAGTAATTTTTTCGATGTTGACGTTAAGGACGTATATCTGTTTTTGGTTCAGAAATATGACTTAGAAGTAACCTTTATGAATGGAATTATAGCTTTCAACAAGAAGAAACCAATAGTAAAGATAGAGCCTCCCAAAGTTGAGACACCAATAGATATTGATTACAATCCCGAAAACAACTTTCTTTCCGTTAAACTTAAAAATGATTCCCTTCCAAGGGTTGCCCAAAAAATCACAGAGATTTCCAATAAGAATATTGTATTGGCCCCTGACATCAAAGAACTGAAAGTCTCGGCCTACATTCTCAATAGACCATTTGATCAGGTAATGGATATGCTCGCCAAGTCAAATCAATTGACCTTGACAATAGACGAAAATGGATTTTATTTTTTGGGAAAAGATAATATTGAGGTTGTCAATGACACAAAGAGTCGTAGAAATACAAAAGGGAATATCTCCAAAACACCTCAGAGTTCTGGGGATCTTACTGTAGCACTGAACCCCAATGGTTACTTAACCGTAAAGGCTTACCAATCAGATCTAACAAGTATCATCCTTCAAGCGGCCGACCTTTTAAAAATAAGCTATTTCTTCTATAATCCCATGGGAGATGAGACCACCACCTTAATTGCAAATGAAATAAGCTTTGACGATCTGCTCAACCATATATTCAAAGGGAAGAAATATACTTTCAAAAAAATGGATGATCTATATTTAATTGGGGAGCAGAATACTGAAGGCCTTCGTATAACGGAATTGGTTCAGCTTGAAAACAGAACCATAGAATTGGTTTTGCCAACGTTACCAAAGGCTTTGTTGGAAAATGTAGAAGTAAAGGAAGTAATGGAACTCAATGGGATTATGATTTCTGGGTCCAAGCCCAAAATTCAGGAAATAAAAGAATATCTGCGTGAGATCGACAAGGTGGTGCCATTGGTCCAAATAGAGGTATTGATTGTCCAATATCAAAAATCCTATGATATTCAAACGGGTCTAAAAGCAATTATTGGAGATGAAGGCAAGGATGTCAAAACTTCAGGAGTATTGTTTCCAAGTACAGACGTTACATTAAATTCAAGTTCCATAAATAATTTGATCGATAGCTTTAATGGTTTCGGAATTTTTAATTTGGGCAAGGTTACGGAGCGCTTTTATGCAAATCTTTCAGCCCTTGAAAGTAATTCGATAATAAACGTACAGTCCACCCCAAAAATAGCAACTTTAAGTGGCCATGAGGCAAGCGTATCGATAGGAGAGACAAATTACTATTTTGAACAGACCAATAAATTAATCACATCTGGAATTAACGAAAATATATTACAATCCGGAGTATGGAAGCCTACAGAGGCCAACCTAAGTGTTTTCATAAAACCTTATGTCAGCAAAGATGAGCAGGTTACACTTAATATAAACGTTGAAAAAAGTGCTTTTTTGGGCAGGGCCGGAGAAGATGCTCCACCTGATAAAGCTACTCAACGCTTTGAATCTTTGGTTCGAGTGAAAAACAACGAAATGATCTTATTGGGTGGGTTGGATGAACTAGATAGACAGAATTCAGGTTCTGGGACACCTTTTCTGTCAAGAATTCCTGTAATTAAATGGTTTTTTAGTAGCAAACGAAAATCCAGATCTAAATCGAAGTTGCACGTATTTATAAAACCAACGATTGTTTACTAATGATACAGACTTTTGCAAATAAGTATTTGATTAAAGAGTTTTATTCGATCCATGTCCATATTTCGGAGAAAGAAACAGTATATCATGTGCTTCGGTTAAAGAAAAAACAATCGAAGATTACGATTTTGGAACAGGAAAGTATTTATGGGATTGATCAGCTTTTTAAAAAATTGCAAAAGGATGTGCCAGTGATTTTAGCATTTACAGGTAAAAAAATTATAAGCAAGATTATGGCCATCGAGGCTAATTATATTGATAAAATACTTTTTAATAAGGATCCTGAAGGTTATTATATTCTTGAATATCCCAAACCGACAAAAACACTTGTTTCTCTTATTCGGAAAGATGATTTGGACAGTTATATAAATAAGATCCTTCAAAAAGGCTACACTGTTTTGGATTTTTCCATTGGGCCATTCATACTTGAGAGTCTCGCTCCTCTATTGATGGAGCCAAAAAAAATTCAAACCACAGAGTTTGAATATGATTTAACCAATACCTTATTATCAATAAATGACAATGCTGAGAGTAACGAAACGCAGGAAATTCAAGTTGGAGAGGATATTATATACAATACCCATATATTAGGATTTGCTGGATTTTTATGTTTCCTAAATCCCGATAATATAGAAAAAAACTATCAGACTAATATTGATGCTTATTCTGAATCATTTTCATATAAGAAAGCTTTTACCGTAATGGGCAAAGGCATTTTGGTTACATTTCTTATACTCCTTTCTATAAGTTATATGGTAAAATCAGTTTATAGCCAAAAGAGTTCAGAAATTCAACAGGAAGCAATGTTGAATGCTCAGGTTCTGGATCAGATAGCTACATTAAAAAAAGATAGGGAATATAAAACGAGCATTATTGCAAATTCAAGTTTGGGAAGCAAACATGAACTAAGTTTCTATATAGCCCAGATTGCGGAAGGCTTACCAGAAACTATTCTACTTGAAAAACTTGAGGTCTTTCCAGCAAAAAAACCGATCAATCCAAACGAAAAAATCCGTATTGAACCCAATATTATTGAAATAGAAGGTGTAACACCATCAAATTCCAGTGTTACCCAATGGGTAGAATTGCTCAATAACTACGATTGGATAAAAAAAGTGGAAGTATCGTCATACGCATTCGTAAAGAATGAATACAAGTTTAAGTTGAACCTATATCTATAATATGTTCAAGAATATTAGTTATAAAAAGAAATTTTATGGGCTACTTGTCTTCGTGGTAATACTAAGCTTCACCGCATACAATCGCTCATTTAAAGGCACTATTGAAACGATTAGCCTCTATAGGGAATCTGTAAAGAATATAAAGGAGAGTTCAAATTCCTTAATGGAATTATCGAATATAAAAAAAGAGGTCAGTATCCTCGATAATACGATTGGAAAAAGCACGAAGAATCCGGCTATAGTACAAAATGAGATATTGGGATTCCTCAGTACAAGATCTCAGGAAATGACTCTTTCAAAAATTGAGAATCTGCATGTTTCAAATGATGATTATTTTACTATTTACTCTAATGTTATTTTGTTGCAAGGGGATTTTAACGGTCTTCTTAAAACAATCTATGAGTTTGAAAAGGATTTCGAATATGCCCGAATAGCAAGTATGGTTTTTCATACTGAACGAAATGCCAAAACATCCAAAAATGAATTGTACAATGAAATTATATTCCAGAATTATGAAAAAAAGTAGCTTATTAAGTGTGTTTGTTTTAACGATTTTATTTTTTTCCTGTGATGATATTTTAGAAAAGGATATTACCGATATGCAGATAACCATCATTAGTCCGAATGAAGGCAGTACCGTTGAAGGAAATACGGTCCAGTTTTTATGGAATGCCATTGACGGCGCCAATGACTACAACATACAGATTTACAAAGGCAACCTACTGATAATGGATACACTGGTGGATAATTCTCCCTTTGTAAATTTCTTATCTAGTGATTCCTACCAATGGCGTATAAAAGGGCAAAATGAGGCCTACCAAACACAATATAATTTTCCTGTTAATTTTGAGGTGGTGTCATCGTCTGATCTTACAAATCAAGCAGTCCAACTCAATAGCCCCTCCAATAACATTTATACCAATGATACCTCAATTATTTTTACATGGAGCTCAGTGCCATCTGCTACATCCTACACCTTTGAGTTGCTTCGGGAAACGACTTCGGGTTCTATCACAGTCAGTCTACAGGAAGGACTTACTGAAACCACTCTGACGTTGAATGGGGATGTAATTGATCGTGATGCAAAATATACTTGGCGTGTAAAAGCTAAAAATGAAAATAGTCAGACAGCTTTTTTTTCACGGGTCTTTTATATTGATACTGTAATGCCACCCATCCCTTCACTTTTAACACCTGAGTTTGAAGAGGAGTTTAATCTTTCCGACATAATTGTCTTTACTTGGGATTTCGGCAATGACCCCGGCGTTATCGATTCAACAATTACAAGTGTTTATGAAATAGCAACTGATTCCTCGTTTGTGAATGTCATTGAAAGTGGAGTCTCCATTCCGACAACCTTTAGTTATAATTTTAACAATAGTGGCACTTTTTACTGGAGAGTAAAAGGTGAGGATGCCGCAGGGAATATTGGAACTTTTAATTCAAATGGAAAGCTGACAGTCAATGAGTAAGTCCGGCATCAATAAAATTTTAATTATTTCACTATTGTTGATTTGGTCCGTAGTGGGATATAAACTTATTTCAAGCTTCTTTGGAAAAAAAGAAGTTGATTCCATTTCAACAACGGTAGTTCCTAAAAGTGTAAATTTTAAAACTGAAAAAGAAGAAGTATTTGATTTACCTACAATATTTCGAGATCCATTCTTGGGAAAATATACCATACAAAAGAAGGAGGTCTCTATAAAAATGCCTCATCGAAAAGTAATGAAAGTAAGGGAATTGATATGGCCTTCAATAGAGTACTATGGTTTTTTGAAGGGAGAAAAAAGCAATGGCTCTCTATTATTATTTAAAATCAACAACAAATTAGAACGTATTAGAAAAGGGGAGAAATTTGAAGGTCTTGAAATAAAGGAAATTTATCAAGACTCAGTTTTAATTTTCTTTGGAAATGAAAAAAAAATCTTCGTCAAAAAGTAAGATTAAATCGCTTATTATCAATAGGGTAAGATTTTGAAGAATTTTTTAGTTAATTTTTTGCCAAAAAAAATTTGGAATTGTTAAAAAAATTATTAATTTAGTTGCACCCCAATTAGTTCATCATTCTATTTATAAAATCATTTTTGACTCTTAAAATATAAGTTTTCAACTTTCACTTTAAGATAACATAGAGAAAAACTAACTAACTAACCTACAAAATTGAAAATAAAACCATCACTCTTGAGTGTGATCAACACGATCGCACTGCTATCTCTCGCACTTTTTTTCCTTTACACCTATTATGGTAAAGTTAATCCTGACGTGGTTTACGTGGATAATATAAAGGTTTTCTCCAGCTTCAATATGTCCAAAGATCTTGATAGGACACACCAGAAAAACCTCCAAAAACAAAAAAAGACTGTAGACAGTATCATTGCCATACTGCAAGATTCCGATAAAAATAATCCTAATGATGAATTGCAGCGCCGTTTCGTTTTCGAGAACAACAAACTCAAGGAGATGGGTGAATATTTCACGAACAATGTAAGCCAACAAGTATGGTCTCGCATCAATTCCTATATCGAGGAATATGGCACTCAGAACAATTATACCTTGATCATGGGAACACAGGGAAATGGCAACATAATGTATGCCCAAAAGGAGCTCGATGTTACACAGAACTTTATTGAATTTGCAAACAAAAAGTATGAAGGTGAATAGACAAATAATATACTTTATTATTATCATCCTTCTTGGTTCTTGTAACTCTGGAAATGAAGAAAAAGATTCTAATAATGTTATTTCACACAAGCTTTTTCAATTGGAAAACCGAGGATGGAAATCACAGCGCATCACCCACTTTGTCAATGATATCCACTATAGTGCTACAGAAGTCCCGAACGAATACTATCTATTAAAGAGCGAAGGGAATAAAAATCTTTCCCGTATTGATTCACTCTCCAAAAATCATAATAGGGAGAGGATCATTGAATTTGAATTTGAACAGATCAATGAGGACGATCTTTTAAAGGAGGAATATACTGCATTGGATTATGACAAATCAGTTACCTATATGGCCTCGACTATAAGTAGGGACTTTATGGCCGTAACTACTAAGAATGATACCATACCTTGCTCTGGCGTTCAGTTTGAGCGCCATTTTAAGGTCAGTCCTTTTAAGCGAGTTCTTCTTTATTTTGGGAATATCGATCCTTCTGAAAATATCCAGCTTATATATCAGGACCGTTTGTTCAACAACGGTATTTTTAAGTTCAAATTCAATGAATTGCCCTTTAAGACATAAACTTATTTATCCATGATACACAAAATAAGAAACAGCCGCCTCTCAAAGATCATTGCCAGTTATTTGGCAATCCAAATGATTGTATCCATTGTGCAGCCCAACAATATGTATGCACTTACAGGAGGACCAACGCAACCGGAATTTAATTCTTTTACACCCATTGGCACATCGGATATGGTAAATCTCTCCACTGGGGACTTTAATTACAACATCCCCATAATGGATGTGGGAGGATATCCTTTGAATTTAGCCTACGATTCAGGCGTTACTATGGATCAGGAAGCTTCTTGGGTTGGACTGGGTTGGAATTTGAATGTTGGTCAAATTAATAGAAATGTACGGGGGATTCCTGATGATTTTGACGGAGATAACATGATTTATGAAAATAATGTAAAGGACAACGTTAGTATTGGGGTAAACGCTGATGTGCGATTTCCCTTATTTGGATATGATTTTCTTTCTTTGGGAATTGGTATTGGTGTAGTATATAACAATTATAATGGCATTTCATTTAATACTTCACTTGGCCCCAGCTTTGATATTAGTGATCAAGTCAGTATTGGTATGCAATTGGGTGGTACTTCTGAAGGCGGAGCTTCGGTTTCTCCAAGAATTTCCCTTTCAAGTAAGAATAAGACTAGTATGGGAAATGTCGAATCTCTAACAGGAAATATTGGTGTGACTTATGATTCTCAAAAAGGTCTTTCTTCTTTTAATGTATCTGCTTCATATAATCAAAGTACTACTAATTTCTCAAATAAAACTGTGGCTATGTTAAATCATGGAAATAGTATTAGCGGTAACATTCCCTTAAATGATTATTTAACATTTACTCCAAAAAATGAGTTGAGTTTCAATAATACAAATTTAAGTTTCAGTTTTGCTCTGGGTGGAGAAATTTGGGGAGTAGAAGTTCAGGGACAAATCACAGCTTGGGGATCAATCCAACAATTGCGTGATCCTGAAAAGCTCAAAAATATATCAGCATACGGTTATGAAAATACTGAAAATGCATTGGTGGGTCAGAGCATTCTAGATTTTAATAGGGAAAAGGACAGGATAGTGAATGAAAACACCAAAGCCCTTGCACCGACAAATTACACTTACGATAGCTACATGGTTGCCGGACAAGGTTTGCAGGGTGGTTTCCGTCCGTATCGTAGTCAAGTTGGAAATTTATATGATACTTATGTATCTACTACAGGTGATGGCGCAGCTCTTGGTGGAGAACTAGGATTAGGTGCATATGTCCATTTTGGTTTGGATATAGAAGTTAATCCCTCGACTAGCACTTCCGGACGGTGGGAAGTATCAACAAATCCTGCTTTATCCAGATTTGAATTAGATAGTGAAAATGATGCAGCTTATGAGCCTACTTATTATAAAATGAGCGGAGATATAAGCTCTGATGGAGAATACTCTGATCCCAACAATAATTATTATTCAGACTCACCACTTAGAATAGGAATCGGTGGGGGCATTTTCAAAAGAACAACTAAGTTGCAATATGAAGGTTCTGGTTCTTCAAGTGTGAATAGAATAAAACGAAATAATAGAGAAGATAGAACCAATGGTATTCAAAAATTTACCAATGCTGAGGCAGGAAAAGAAGGTCTGATATCACAAAGAGCGGAGAATTTTGTTAAGGCACATCATACCGCTGGAATATCGGTTTTAAAGGATGACGGATCACGATATATCTATGGAGAAAGTGCATATAACACAAAAAAGGTTGAGGCTACCTTTGCTGTAAGCGGTAATAATTCGGATTGCAGTACAGGAATAGTATCGTATGAAAATAGTGACGATGGAACTTCAAATTCCCAAGGAAGAGATCACTTCTATAATAAAGTAATAACTCCAAGCTATGCACATAGCTATTTATTGACCTCAGTTCTTTCGAAAGATTACGAAGATCTACAAAATGACGGGCCCACTATGGATGATTTGGGATCTTATACTAAGATCACTTACTCGGCCACAAACGATTATAAATGGAGAGTTCCATATGGTACCAAAACCGCATCCTTTAATGCTGGTCTCAATACTGATCACCAAGATCAAAAAGGAAACTATATCTATGGTGAAAAGGAAATAAAGTATGTCGATAAAATCGAGACCAAAACCCATGTTGCTATATTCCATTTAAATTCTCGAGATGATGCCAAAGGAGTGAATGGTCCAGAAGGAAGTGAGGGAAGTGGAAGAATGAAAAAACTTGATAGTATTAAGTTATATACACTGACAGAATATTACATAAATGGTGTGAGTGGAACAACGAATATAAATGCCATTCCTATTAAAACTGCCCATTTCGATTATGCGTATACTCTATGTCCAGGATTACCAAATTCTTCCGAAGGCAAGCTAACCCTTAATGAAGTTTATTTTACCTATCAAAATTCTAAAATGGGTAAATACACCCCATACAGATTCTACTATAAAAATAATTACACCTACAATCTTAAAGGTTATGATATTTGGGGAAATTATAAGAAAAATATAGGTTCAAGCACTTGTGATATAGTGGAAGGAAATTTAACACCTACCGAGTTTCCCTTTGTAGAACAAGACAAATCTCTGGCAGATTTAAATGCAACCGCCTGGACACTGGAATCCATAGATCTCCCCTCTGGAGGGAAACTTACTGTCGAAACCGAAAGCGATGATTATCAGTTTGTGCAGAACAGAAAGGCTATGCAGATGTTTAAACTGGTGGGTGCAGGAAATACGAATGACCCTAGTCCGTCACAGTTAGAAGGCAATAGGTTATATGATGGAAATGGTCCAATGAAATATATATACGTAAAACTTCCTGATGAATTGCCTACGGGGTATTCTGTTAATGAATTTAGGAGAGACTATATAAAAAGTAATTCTGGAGCTAATGGGGATATAGGATATTCAGATAATAATCTAATGTATTTTAGGGTGCTTACAAATATGACCAAAAATATCGGTTTGCCAGATTATGATTATGTAACTGGTTATTTAAGGTTAGATAGTGGAATTGATATTGTTGAATTACCTCAAGGAAATTATGCTGCATTACCTCTTGTTTTTCAAGATAAAGAAGGTGGATTAGTTGGATCAAATGAATTAGTAAACCCTATTTCCAAAGCTGGTTGGTATTTTGCTAGAAAATATTTGAACCGACAGGCATATGGTTTGTCAGCTTCAGTAGATGAAACTAATTTGGCAAGTGCTGCCAAAGCCCTTGTCAGCAGTATTGGTAGCATGCTCAATATTTTCGGAGGTCCAAATCAAGCCCTCAAGGCCAAGGATATTGCAAGTACGTTTGTTCCCGAAAAATCTTGGATAAGATTATACGAACCCTCAGGCTTCAAATTTGGAGGTGGCATCCGGGTAAAAAAGATTACTTTGAATGACCAATGGAATATTATGGTTAACAAGCCTGGTAATGACCTGTATAAAAATATGTACGGGCAAGAATATTCCTATCTTACTGAAGAAGGAAAGAGCAGCGGCGTAGCAACTTTTGAACCAAATGGCAGTAAAGAAAATCCATTTGTATTACCAATATTCGATGACCCCGTTAAAGTAATTGCGCCAAAAGAATCAAACTATATTGAAAAGCCATTGGGAGAATCTTTCTTTCCAGCCGCACAGGTAACCTATAGCCGCGTTAAGGTTAAAAATCTTAATAAGGATATTCTGGATACGCAAGGAAACCCAACCAAAACAATTTCAAAACACGCAACTGGTGAAGTAGTAACTACATTTTATACATCTTTTGATTTTCCTGTTATTGCGGACTACACTGATCCCGCCATTGAATTTGATAAAACCGGAGTATTAGGAAATTTTCTAAAAGTAAGAACTCGAAACCATCTTACTATGTCCCAAGGGTTTGTTGTTCATACCAATGATATGAATGGCAAAATGAAATCACAAAGGGTTAAAGCAGAGGGACAGGGAGAGGGAGAATTTATTTCAGGTGTAGATTATAATTATTCCGTTGATGGAAATGGCAAGCTTTCCAATACGTTGGATTTAATAGATGATGATGGGGCTGTTCATCAAGAACTCCTTGGAGTAAATTATGATATGATCAACGATTTCAGAATGAGCAAATCTAAAGCAGAAGTGCTGGGTGCCGATGGAAACGTTGCAATTATACCAACTATATTTTTTGGTTTCCCAATCCCAATACCATCAATATTTCCAAACTTGAGAAGACATGAAACCCAATTAAAAATGGCGTCTACAACTAAGGTTGTCCATACCAATGGAATACTACTTGAAAAAGTGGCATACGACCTTGGATCCAGAGTTTCTACAGAAAATTTGGGTTGGAGTGCTGATACTGGAGAGGTACTACTCACCAAGGTAAGTAATGAATACGATGAAAATTATTACAGCTTCAATTATCCTTCTAGGTGGTATTATAAGAATATGGGAAGCGCATCACAAAATATTGGACTAAAAGGCAAGATTATTCTTGACTCCAATGAGGAACATACCGTTCAGGATGAATTTAATCCGAGCAATAACATTATAGGTTTATTGAATCTAGGTGATGAACTTGCCATAGAAGGACAAAACGATAAATATTGGATAGTATCGATTATCGGCTCAAAAATCAAATTGATGGATAGCGATGGCGACTGGGGATATATCAATGATTCAAAGTTTAAAATAACCCGTTCTGGAAAAAGAAATAACTTGAATGCTTCAATGGCTAGTGTCACTACTCAAACTATACCATTTGCAACTTCCGGTGGACATCTAACAAACATTCTGCCCCCAGCACAATGGGTTGGTACAAATGTGGTAAACAGTAGTGCTATAGAATTTAGTGATTTCTGGGACAGTCAATGTGAATATGGATTGCCCCAGATGGATATTCTCAGTCTGGACGGAGATCAAAATATTACGGAAATTGACCCAGAGAAAACCTACAATCCATACGTCTATAATGTTTTGGGAGAATTTAGACCAGTCAAGTCCTATGCATACCTAACAGGGCGCAACAATGGCTCTCAAGGATATCATCCAAGAAAAGAAGGTTATATGGAAGAATATATGCCTTTTTATGGAAAAGATAATGTAAATGCACCTTGGCAAATTAACAATACGAACTGGACTGCCGCCAGCGAGGTTACAAAATATAGTCCTTTAGGAGCAGAACTTGAAAATAAAGATGCCCTTGAGAGATATTCAGCTGCCATTTATGATTATGCCGCAACTATGCCTATTGCCGTAGCTTCAAATTCCAAATACGAAGAGATAGGATATGATAATATGGAATCTTACACAGTTGAAGGCGGTTTAAAAAAACAAGATCATTTTAGCTTTGCACAGGCTATTGCTCAAAATCAAAATGCATCCATAGATCCCAATGAATCACATACTGGTAAAAGTAGTATGCGGATTGAGGCTGGAAAATCTTTGACTTATATTATAGATCCAGCATATGGATGCGATGATTGTGAGCCTATCCAGGCCGTAGAAGATAATTGTATTGTAAATGGTTCGACTGGAAATGATAGGAAAAGATATATATTGAGAAATGACGAACTGGGAAATTGTTTAATAACAAGTATTGAAATCGAGAATTTTACTAGTGGTCAAGTACAGCTTTATAATTTTTCAAGTCCATTAGATCCCAATGATCAAACAGCAATAGATAATATTTATATTGAACATACTGGTAGTGCTGACGGTTATCCTTTGTATAGCTATACAATTTGTACGGAGGACCCCTCAAATTGTAGTACTACTCAAATAGTTGGGTGTGACGAATAAAATAATCTACTATGAAATATATTAAAATAAGTCTTTACAGCATTCTTTTATTATTTCCTTTACTGTCTTACACACAGGTAACGGGAAATGACTGCAATTGTATAAAAATCAAACTTGAACCTGAACAAGAATACGTTCTAAGTGCTTGGGCAAAAGAAGATGGCTATGAACAAAAAATTTCATACTCCAATCCTAGAATCGAAATAAAATTTTATGATCAACAGTCTAATCTTTTGGAGGAGTACAGTTTTTTTCCAAGCGGATCAATTATAGAAGGCTGGCAAAAAATCTCTCAAAAATTTGTAGTTCCGATTGGTTATACCAGAATTGAGTTTATTTTGAAAAGCAATGATGTAAGTAGTGCTGTTTTTTTTGATGATATAAGAATCCAGCCATTTAACTCCAGTTTAAAATCGTTTGTATACGATCCAGTTTCTTTAAGGCTTATGGCAGAACTAGATGAAAATAATTATGCTACTCTTTATGAATACGACAAAGAAGGTGGTTTAATACGTGTCAAAAAAGAAACAGAACGTGGTTTTTATACAATACAAGAAACAAGATCCAAAAACTCGATTTCAGATTAGATTCCATTGATAGCTATGATTGAAAAAAAATATTTGAAGCATGTTGTTGTAATTGTACTCATTTTTTTGGGAGGGAACATTATTGGCCAAACCTCTGAAAAATTATTGAAAGAATCTTTTGAAAGCACATTTGGAAAACAGGAATTTGAGGTGGAGACTAATTATCGGCTTTACAAAGGCATGGAAGGCACCAAGGTTTTTGAAAATTATTCAGGCATTAACGCAAAGAAAGGAAATAGTTTTTATCAAAAAATTGGAGCAATGGAATTGCTAATTGGTGATAATCTTTTCGTGAAGTTAAATCATGAAGATAAAGAGATAACTATTGGTGTTTCTAATGAGGATTATTCTAATAATATGTTTATAGATAATGTTTCCCAATTACTCAAATATTATTGTGAGGGATTGATAATTAATGAAAAAGGCTATGAGGTGATTGAAATGTATGCCAATCCTGAAAAAAACAGCGACATAGCGAAAATGAAAATATATACTAAAAATGGTAAAATTATAAAACAGGTGTTTTATTTATCCCAGGTCAAGGATTTCTCTATCTATGAAGAAAAAAAATCAGAAAAACTATATGATGTTGCCCGACTTGAAGTGGAATATCGAAATATCAAATATAAGACAACAAATAGCTTCTTTGAAAAGGAACGCTACTTTACCATAAAAGATAACAACATTATTTTGGGGAAGGAATTCAAAGATTTTGAATTTTTTCCCGCTAACTAACCAAAAACAATATTATTATGGGAAGCGAAAGAACCTGGTTAATCCACGACCGCCAACTTTTATATACGCTGGTTTTTTTATTTAATATTCTATTTATATACAATTCTTACGGTCAGGAATTTGATTTCAACCCTTCTGGTGGACCAATTCAAATAAATACCATTTCATTACCTACTACACCAATTGATTTTATCGATCCCGAGGTTTCAATAGGAGGTCATGTTACCAAAAACTTTGATGCCTATATAAAAGTTTACATAGATAACGATCAGGGACCATATATACCATATCGACTTGTTTTATCTACAAAGATTACTCCCTATAATTCAGCTGGTATTCTGCAACCAAGTCTTGAATATAACAAAACATTTACGGTTGAATACAATCCCAATTCGTTATATGGGAATTTTACGGATTTAATCGACCATCAGATTAAAAATAAATATGGCATAAGAGTCAAAATCTTGAGCTACACTTCTTATAATCCCAACAATAGTACTATCAGTACTCCTAACAACGCTTATATATTATTGGGTTTTCGAGGAGAGAGATATTATGAACTTTCTTCGACAGTTCCCACCCCAGCTTCTACCCCGTTAACAAATGCCGTAAGAATAGATTGGCAAAGTTCAGGAATCCCAGGAGCCATTGAATATGATGTAGAATGGACTTGGGTAGATAATTATGATCAGACGGCATCCCAGATAAGTATGACCAATAGAGAGTTTGAATTGAATAGCACAAGGATTCAGACAAAAGAAACCTCCTATACCATTCCCTTGATTTATTCCCAAGGCTATTTAATTTATAGGGTAAGAGCCATAGGAAGGTTCCTGACTTCAACTTCAACATACAAATACGGTCCTTGGAGTGGACTTCCAGCTCCTCAGAATGTTTCCGAATGGTCCAAAATACAAATTAGTGTCGCCCACGAAAATAAAAAAAACTGGCAGTTTCAGTCCAGTTATGCAGAGGGCGGGAAAAGAAAGGATGTGATTAACTATTTTGATGGCACGCTAAGAAATAGACAAACTGTAACAAAAATTAACAGTGACAACAATGCCATTGCCGGAGAAGTAATATATGATGCTCAAGGTAGGCCAGCAGTTGAGGTACTCCCCGTCCCCACAGGAGACAACAATATACACTATTATGAGGATTTTAATTTAAACCCAACGAGCGATGTTTATACCTATAATGATTTTGACTTTGATGCGGTAAATGAAGATTGTGAGGTTGAATTAAATGGCATGAACCCTGTAAAGGGTGCTTCAAAATACTATAACAAATCTACCACCGGAACCAATACATATCAGGATTTTGTACCATCATCTGTAGATCCCACAGATCCGACACAGGCATATCCCTTTTCTCAAATTGAATATACGCCTGACAATACAGGAAGGATTCGCAGAAAAAGTGGCGTTGGCGTTACCCATCAACTGGGAAGTGACCATGAAATGCAATATTTCTATGGGCAGCCCAACTCTTCCTTCGAATTGAATAGATTGTTTGGTTTTCAGGTAGGAAAATTGAGCCATTATAAGAAGAATGTGGTGGTGGATCCCAATGGTCAAGTGAGTGTAAATTATATCGATCCACAGGGGCGTACAATAGCTACGGCACTTGCTGGAGGAAATCCTGCTAATCTGGTAGCTTTGGAAGATGAGATTGATAGTGAAGAAGAGCTACATGGCTATATGATTGGAGACCTTCTGAATAAACTAAACCCCAACGCACCTGATACGGAAGAAGACAATAACATTAAATATACCACAGGAAATTATGGAATGAACTTCGACGGATTGAAGCTAAACAAGAGCATAGTTGTTATCGAGAATAATTCAGATTATGAGTTTGATTATAGTCTGGCTAATTCAAGTCTATATAATTTTCCCGAATGCCCCGAAACATTTCCTTATGAATATGACCTTGTACTCAGTTTAAAAAACGATTGCGGGGAAGCATTTCCGGAAATCAGTAAGAAAAGAGTAACCGATACGATTATAAATATTCAAGAGACGTTAAATCTCGATGAGTATAAAATCTATAAAGACCTTCGGGTAAGTAAAGAAGCATTGCAAGAACATTGGGAAAGTTTTCTTGAAAGTGCCAGTCAAGAAGGAGGATGTCTTTTGAATATAGATGATTTTATGTTGGAGATAAACTGTAATAATTTAGATTGCAGTGTTTTAGATGACGAGCTAAATGTGTATCTAAAGTCAAATCTTGAAACGCTATTTGGTACAAACCCCGCCCCATATATAGAAACTGGAGGACAAATTATTGCCAATACAGCTTTGGATCCTGAAATCTATGATCAAGTGGTTGCCGCAATAGACAATCTTACAGATGTCTATCACATTATTGAAGAATTATGTCAGGAAGTTGATACTCACAATGTATATGAAAGTATCTTGATTGCAGATTTTTACCGAGGAGGACAATACGCCAATGACGCAGTTGACTCAAATGGAGAAATAACAGATCCTCTTAGTGTTTTTAATAATAATAATATCCTTTATCGTAACGGCACCATCAATAATCCTGCAGATCCAAACCTAAACTGGTCTTGGAAACACCCAATACCAAGTTACCAAACTGATGGCGACGAGGCCTTAATACAATTGCATTTTGAGAATGGCGAATGGCTGCCGGAATATACTGGCAATAGAGATTCAGAAAATAGAATAACTCCGCAGCAATTGGTGAATGTTGTAGACTTTCTTGCTTTTTGGGACAATGATTGGGCTGCGGCCTTAGTACCTTACCACCCCGAATATAAATATACATTATATACTGAAGATATAAGTAATTCTGAAAACGGCAACAATCAACTAAATTCATATAACTATACCACATATCTTAATGGAATTACCACCTATGATGATGCAAAAAACAATAAAGGCTTTTTTAGTTCAAATGAATATGAATTAATGAATGGCGATGAATTCTTTTTCAAATCTTTTTCTGGAGAAATCGCAGCTCATAAAACAGCACGATTTAATTTAATGCAATATGCCATAGGAACAGACTATGAGGCAAGCGGATATTCAATTTTGGAGGGAGCGTATGTTCTTGCAGAATGCGGAAGCCTTTCCAATGGCAGCGGATATCCTATTCCCTCCAGTTATAGTGCATTATTAACTGCAATAGATGCACTCAGTACAGAAAAAAAAGATCAACTGTGGCATCAGTACAAATCATCCTATTTTGGTTTAAAAGAGCGGCTGTATTATGTATTCCTTACAATCCATGCTCAAAACGAAGGAGTACACAACCATTGCTTGGGAGGGTATAGTGGCTCGGAAGATATATTGGATGTATTGAGCAATTATGATACTTCTACTATCAGTGGCTTTATAAGTGGAGACGGTGCTTCATCGCTCTGCACTATAGCAGGGGATTCGTATAATTTCAAAATTAAAAGATTTGTGCCGATTGACTATTTATACGATTCTCAACAATATGCTGATGATGCAACCATATTTTTGGAAGAAATCCTATCAAGTAGTGAAGAGGATATTTTTGCAGAAACTGGTATGTGCGCCATGCAGTTCTACCAACAAATATTTTTGGATGGCTTATTTTCAGATGGTGATGTGGGAGCTATTTTTAGTACCAACGGCATGAAATATACAGGAACGTATTTTGTTCCTGGGCTGTTTGAGGCGCTTGGGGGTGCTCAAGGAATTCCAGATCCTGTAAATATTAATGGAACTATCACTTCCAATTCATTAACCATAGATACCAACATTCCCGGGGAATGCAATAGCCCAATAGTTTTGGACCTGCCCCTTAGCCCAAATTGGAACTCTTCCCACAATTGGGGTAACTACGGCAGTTCGTGGAAAATTATTGAGATGTCACAGTATTATTACGATACTTCAATAATAGACCCCAATAAATATCATTTCGAAATTTTGGGGAAAGTGGAAATTAGTGGAGTGGTTAAGGAGTTTGTTTTTAAAGGGAGTACATGCTTGCGGTTGGATTGTCCTTGGGTTTGTACAGATCCCAGCCAAACATCGTCTCTTCCTGATTTTAATCCATACCCCCTTTGTTATGATAGAAGCGAAAATTATCAAAATTATGTTGATGCAGCGATAAATGAATTAATGATATACGGGAAAAATAATTATTCAGTTCTTTTGAATAATTCAGTCCCTTTATTGAACGCTGTTTCTTGGTCATCACGTGAAGCCATATTAGACTATCTTAGAAAAATTCCGATTTATGAAAATGTTGATTCTTGTGGTACAATTTTTTCTGAGACGGATATTCTAAACACTTCAATAAGAAGAACTGATGAAGTAGGAAATAATGACTATTTTGGTTTAATTATTGGTGATGTATTTATACCTCTACTCGTTAATGATTTTGAGCTTTTTAATATTTTAGATTATAAAATACCTCCTATTCCTCTTTGGGATTACTCTCCTTTCTCTTATGGTTCTATAATTACAGTTCAGGAACAATCAGGGGTAAACTATCATAAAGAATCTTTAATTTATAAAAATTATAATTATTCCACGAATTCAACTACAACTAATATTTGCGGTAGTCAATGGAGTTTTGATTGTGACAATGGTTTTTTAAATCCGATTCCTATTCAAGAGAGTGAATCTGAATCATTTTCTGTACCCCAGCAAATTTTAAATATCTCAAATTATTATTTGGGAAAGAAATCCAGTTATATTTCAAGTGACTTATTTAACTGTCCAGGTTTCGATGTCAATCAAATTAAACAAAATTTTGAAAATGATTATACTGCACTGTTAAATGAAGTAATACCAAATCCAAATAATGTAATTGCATTAGGTTCAATTCCAGAATATACAGATTTTTTAAAGGAGTTATTTACTGTATCCTTTTTATATAATGGATTAATTTATGAAGATTCTAATTTTAATCCAGATCAGGCCGTTTTTGTAAAAAATGGACAGTTTTTTCTTCCAATGAGACCTGATAGGTATACCTCTGGAATTTATTTTCCACAACTAAATATATTTTATCACTTCCGTGAAAGTGGCAATGTTGAAATAGATTTTAATGAATTTCAACATATTAATTCCATTTCTTTTAATACAGGAATTTCAAACGATTTTTCCGAGCCCTATTACTATTTAAACTTATATGATTCTAACTTCAGTTATCAAGATCCATCAAATTCCCCTCAGAGTATCCCAATAAAATCTGGATTTTATAATCCAAAACAATCGGGTGAAACGATTAGTTATAAAGAACTTTATTTTAAGGTTTGTGATAATGAATTGCCTCCCTGCCCTTGCACCCAACAAACCGTTGCCCCCCAATCCTGTAATGAAAAATTTGACGCTTATATAAATGGGCTGGGGCTGCAACAAAATTCTTCTGACATATACGTATCGAGTGTTATAGCTGGATACGAGGAACCTTACTTTTTTAATGAGGAATATTTCTGTGGCATGAACTATGCCTACATTACAGATAATTATCTATACTACATAACCACAAAAGGGGTAGATAGCACCTTACACCCATATTATTTATCCATTGGTGAGTTTGGGGACACGCTTCTGAACTATGGTTATGATGATCCAGAGACACCACAAAATGATATGATCGCCATAATTGATGGATTTACAGATCCAGCAACTAAATCATGGCAAGATTATGTAAATACAATATACTTCGAAAATGTATTATGTGTACCCGCTCCTATGATTCCTCACATAGACATTGAGATTCCTGAGCCCGATGATCCTTGTGAATTGTTATTGGGCAATATTACGCTTGCCTATGCCCAAGAAAACTACCTCGATTATCTTGAGACCATCAGGCAACAGTTTGAAACAGGATATATTAATGGTGCCATAAGTAATGCGGTGGAAAATTACACCATGCGCTATCCAGATAAGGAATATCAATACACGCTATATTATTATGACCAAGCCGGAAACCTTATCCAAACAATAGCTCCAGAGGGAGTGAAACGTTTAGGGAAGGGAATGGACGAAAATGCAAAGGCAACCCTCAATGCTGCCATAGACGCAGATATTGCTAATAACACCAGTAATACAACTCTGCCTCAGCATGCATATCGTACCCAATATCAATACAATTCATTGAACCAATTAGTTTGGCAAAAAACACCAGATGGAGGTGAAACCCGCTTTGGCTATGACGATTTGGGTAGAATTATTGCTTCACAAAACTCTGAGCAGAGCAATGAGAATCCACAGCTTATTTTGGCAGAGGAATATCCTGGTAGTTTTGCATTTTCCCAAAATGGCAATACCATTACAAAAAGTGGAAATAACTGGCGCGGTGGCTATGGTATTGATATATTGGAAGGCAATGGCTATGTAGAGCGTACCCTCCTTAATAATTATACCGAAAATACTTTGATTTATTTGGGATTGAGCTATGCCAGCAATCAAGTGGTTTACCCCCAGACACCAGCCTCAAATACCTATGGTACTATTGATTACTTTATTTATACTTATTTAAGTGGTTTAAATCCAAAGGTGTCGTTTTCCAAAAAAAACAATCCAACTATTTCTCCTTCGTTCTCGTATTCCATTGGCGATGTTTTAAAGGTTGAACGCATCAACGGGCAGATAAAAATGTACCAAAATGGAGTTCTTAAAACGACATTTACAGAATCCCATCCGGGAGAGCCCATGCGAATCGACTTCGCGATGTTTAATAATAATACCAAAATCAACAACTTAAAGCTAATAGACTATGGCGCCGATATTGAGCCAATTGAAAAATTTAGCTACACCAAATATGACGCCTTAGGCAGAATTGTGGAAGCTGGAGAAGTTTTGCCTGCCCTCGATGATTATAGCATTTCGAATTATGGAAAATTAAATTATAACGTAACTCCTGTAAATGGATTCGATGGACTTCTGAACAAACGGGAAGTAACAAGGACCTATTATGATTCTCCAGTTCCTATAGCCAATATAAGTACGACTATAGATCCAATCCAGAATTCGGATGATTTATTTGATAACTATAACGAATTGACCGCTAGAAATAGAGTTACAGGTATTCTTTATAATGAATTTTTGAACCCTGAAATAGTAGCAGCTGGATTTTTCGATAATGGTATTTTTTACAATTATGACATCCATGGAAACGTTGAGAATTTGGCAACTTATTATACGGAGCTAAAAAGCAATAACTCCTTATCCTCACAACATATTAAAAAGATAGATTATAAATATGACCTCATAAGTGGGAATGTAAACAATGTCGTGTATCAAAAAGGTAAGACAGATCAATTTATACATAAATATAATTATGATGCCGACAACAGAATTACCTCTGTTTCAACATCAAAAGACGGTGCTATATGGGAAAATGATGCTTCTTATAAATATTATCAACACGGTCCTTTGGCTAGAACAGAAATAGGCGACAAAAAAGTTCAGGGAACGGATTATGTCTATACCCTTCAAGGATGGCTCAAGGCAGTGAACGGAGAGTACATCAGCAATCCAGACAATGATTTTGGAAAAGATGCAACAACTTTCAATCCTTTAATTGCAAAAGATGCATTTGGATACTCGCTTTCTTATTTTGATGATGATTACAGCCCACGAGCAACGACATCTTTTACAAATGGAGGTTTAAGTGTTTCTAATAATTCTAATATTCAACATAGCGATAAGGATTTGTATAATGGAAATATAAAAGAAATGATTACTAGTTTAAGACAAGCTGGTAATCAAATGCTTAACACACAGATCAATAATTATCAATATGATCAATTAAACCGCATAAATTCCATGAGATCTTTTGGTATTGCCGGTTCTGCATTTTCAGGTACTATTTATGACAGTTATTCATCAGATTACAGATACGATAGAAATGGTAACCTTGATACACTTTTAAGAAAAGTATTCAACCAGTCCGCGCCTACTAGTCCCCCAATAGCTATGGACGACTTTAAATATAATTATAAGGAAGGTTCTAACCGTCTTAATCTTGTTAAAGACAACGTTAGCGGGGATCCTTTTACGGTTGATATTGAGGACCAAACAATTGCAGGTGTTCCGTATAATGAAACCAATCCGCAATCCCATAATTATATTTATAATGCGCTAGGGCAGTTAATTATGGACAAGGCAGAGAAAATTAGGATTGATTGGCGTGTAGATGGTAAAGTGGACAAAGTAAATAAATATGCAGACAATTCATTTGGCGAAATAGTTGAGACCATTCAATTTGAATATGATGGGCTTGGCAATCGTATAGTAAAAAAAGTTATAGATAATTCCATAGATGAAGTTCGAGGCACCCATTATGCACGCGATGCCCAAGGAAATGTGCTGAGTGTGATAGAGACGCTTGCCGATGAAGAAAATATAGCCAATCATACTTTTACAAGTATAGGAGTTAAAGAACAACATATCTACGGAAGTAGTAGATTGGGCATAGAAGAACAGAATATCGCAAGTGTTGACATAGATATTTCGGGGCTCGACGGTACAAGTCCATTAGCACTTCAATTGGACAATGGAACCCAAGGATCATGGTATGCTGGTTATATTGATAATGAGACAGACCACTCTCCTATCAATTATAAAATTTCAGCAAAAATTATTCTTTTGGATGCTATTCCCGTGAATGATTCTCTTAAGATAGGGAGATTTGCCTTTGCCAATACAAAAGTGAACAGTGCAACAGACACGCTATCTAGGGCGAACAGGCTTGATTTATTTATAAGAAATTCGGGGGGTGCCTATTATGCTGATTTTTATACAACTTCAATCACCCAAGGCCAAACAAGAGAATTGATAAATATAATTTCCCAAAATGGTATTTCTGAAACTGATGTATTAAGTAAAGGGATCGATTTTGAAATAAATACAAATTTTGATCCTGAAAACGATAATCTTTTGGCAAGATTAAAGATAAACGACAGTACATATTCACAGAATAATGGGATAAATATTTTGACGGAAAGTTATGCCTCTACAGATCCAGTTGACGTGACGGAACATTCATTAATTGGTGGTTTTGGCAGTACCCGCTTTCAGATTAGAGATCTTAACTATAGATTGACTACCCAATATAATACCTTGGAAGATTATTTTTCATTACAGGAAGGAATTGGCGAACCTATAAGTAAATTAGGATCCATTGAAATGGACATTAATGCACAGGATGAGTTCTGGGCGGCTAGTATTTTTAGTGATGACGGGTTGGTTCTTTACACTTATGGACGAAAAATTGGAGATAGAAGATACGAACTCAGCAATCACTTAGGAAATGTACTCTCCGTGGTATCAGATAAGAAGATACCAACCTTGTCTGGTAGCACATTACAATACTTCAACCCAGATGTGAAGGCGTATAATTCTTATTTTCCATTTGGTATGTTACAGCCGGGAAGGCACGCGAATACGCCTGACTATCGTTATGGTATGAATGGGATGGAGCTTGATAATGAAATCAAAGGGGAAGGGAATAGTTACGATTTTGGTGCGAGAATGCTAGACCCTAGAGTTGGGAGATGGTTTGCTTTAGACAAAAAACCGAAAGCTGACCAATCAAATTATGTTTTTGCAAGGAATAATCCAATTATTTTCAAAGATCCTGACGGAAAGGATGACTATTATTTTGACAATTTTACCAAAGCTATTTATATTATTCGAAATGGAGAACCCAATCGCTATTTTGTAACGAAATATGTGTATGAGAGTTTTAAAGGTTCCCCGCTATCATTTGGTACGCCTGTTACGACACAGCATAGTATTAATTCTGACGAAATTAGAGGCAGAACAATAAGCAGTAATAGTGTATTTCTTGATGCCCTGAATCATTCTGCAAGTTCGGAGCACCGTAAAAACACATATGATTCTTATCAAAGTTTCGATCCAGGGAATGTAATTATTGGAACATTGGCTGTGCCAGCAGTGATAATAGGCGCAGCAGTAGCCGCCCCAGCTGTTGTTGGTGAACTTGCTTTAGTTGCTGAATCTGCCCCAATTTGGCAGAGTGCGTTAAGTAGTGGGTTTACGATTAATTCTACAGGCGCAGCCGTAGTAGGTGGCACATCAAGCTTTTTTGGACAATATATAGGGCATGGTTTTAGTCTTGATGATATAGATTATGGAGATGTTGGTTTAAGTACAATATCTAGTGGTTGGACATCAATTTTTGCACAAGCTTATACCAATTTTACACTTGAAAATGGACCTACAACAAATAGTGTTCAAACAACTGCTTTAGAAATCACCTTGGGATCAACCAGAGCTGGTCTTAGCAAAGAACTTAATAATGCTGGAAGTGATTTATTTAATTTATCCCCATCTTTAGGCACTTTTATGGAATCATTAGGCAATACCGCTTTAGAAGGAGGAACTAATGTAGTAGGGCAAGAGATTGAAAGCACAAGTGATAACAAAGATGATAAGCCATAATCAATTTGAAATCAGATAGCCAAAAATACGTAGTTCTGATAGTTTTATTACTGTTCGCGGTACTTATGGTTTATAGATATAATTATGTAAATGAGATTAATAAAAATCCTGTATCGGTAGTAGGTATGGTTTATGAAATCTCAATCTCAAAATATACTGTACATAATGTAAAGTATAAATATTATTATGAAAACCATTTATATGAAGGTTCTAGTAAGGTTGATTCTGATGGGAGTGAAAGATTTATAGGTAATTTTTACGAAATAACAATTTCAAAAGAAGACCCAAAAAAAAATCAAATCAACTTAAAAAAACAAATATTCGATACTAAAGAAATAACTAAATCAGGTTTTAATGTCAAAAAATAAGCTTAGAAACGAGATAATTGTATCACTAATTTTAGGAATAGTGATCTATATGATATTGTCCTTAGTTTTTAAATAAATCTGTTAAAAATCAATCCATCTCGTTGAGCACTCCCTTGAGAGTGGTCTTGAACTTTCTTTTGGAGATAAAGGCATCAAGGATGGTAAAGATGGTTTTTTGTTCCTCCTTGTCAAGGCTATCGATAAGCGTTACCCGTTCCATCAAAGTCTTGTCGAGCGAGTGCACTTCCTTTAGGTCTTCCACACCCGTAAAGAGCTCCGCCATAGAAATACCGAGAGCCTTTGCAATTTTCTCTACCGTAGATATAGATGGATCGGTCTTGCCGTTCTCAATGCGTGAGTATTGAGCCGCCCCCATCCCAATGGCTGTAATAACCTCTTTTTGAGAAAGACCCTTTACCTCTCGAATCCGCTTTATATTGTCGCCTATTTTCATATTGTTGCTTAATGTTACAACAAAGCTACGTTTTAAAGCCCTATTTATCAATTTAGACATCGTTTGTAAAATTATATTTGCTTAATAAGGCAAATATATATAAATTTGCTTAATTGATTGATAAGGCAAAAAATAATATGGCTGCGCTAAATACAGAGAACCCACTCCACCTAACCTACAAAAACGACCTTGTGAGCATCGCAGTCTTGGGCGGTATCAAGTTAGAAGCACTGGAGCGATTGCGAGGAACATTAAAAGTACAGCTCAACAAAAGCGCACGCCCACCGCTAAGGCACAACCTAGATTTATACAGCGACACCCAGCTCGACAGGTTTGCAAAAAAGTGCGCAGAAAAATTAGAGATCGGCGCAAGTTTAATATCTGCATCCTTTTACGAACTCATAGAGGAACTTGAAAAATACAGGCTATCGCAGATCAAAGAACGGGAAGAAAGAGCCAAGCCAACTACCATAGAACTGACCACCAAAGAACAAGAAACCGCCATCAATTTTTTAAAGGAACCCAATCTATTAGAAAAGACCAATGATCTTATTGGAAAAAGTGGTGTTATTGGCGAGGACATCAATAGGCAAATAATGTATTTAGTTTTTACAAAAAGAAAGCAGCAACAGCCATTGCACGTTATCAGTTTTGGGAGCAGCGGAACGGGAAAAACCCACCTACAAGAAAAAGTAAGTGAATGTATGCCGCCAGAAGATATTATCGGTATCACAACATTATCAGACAACGCCTTTTACTATTTTGAAAGAAAAGCACTCTCCCATAAAATTATCATCATCGAGGATCTGGACGGTTTTGTAGGTGCATTATATCCCTTACGTGAACTACAGACCAAAAAGAAAATAGTAAAGACCATTGTACGCAAAGACAGCAACGGCAAGACAAAAACAGAACATTTAATAGTGGAAGGCCCCGTGTGCGTTGGCGGTTGCACCACCAAAGAGGGTATTTATGAAGATAACGCAAACCGTAGTTTTCTGCTCTACCTAAACGAAAGCAATGCCCAGGACCAAAAGATAATGGACTACCAGAGGCGGGCAGCCTCGGGAAACATCAACCCGCACCAAGAAACAGAAGTGCAGGAATTTTTACAGAACGTCCAGCGCGTTTTAAAGCCCGTAAAAATCATCAATCCTTTTGCGGAAAAATTGGTATTACCAGAATCCGTATTCAAACCAAGAAGAACAAACTCACATTACCTGCAATTTATTGAGGCGGTTACTTTTTACCATCAGTTCCAAAGGGAAAGCAAGTTCGATAAAAAAACAGGAGAAGAATATATTGAGGTAACGATTGAAGATATAGAAAATGCAAATTATCTGCTAAAAGATGTGCTTTTAAGAAAGAGTGATGAACTCACGGGCAGCTGTAGAAATTACCTCGAAGATGTAAAGACATATTTAAAATCACAGAAAAAGAAACAATTTAACGCCTTTGAAATCCGTAAAGCTTTACGAGTTCCCAAGACCTCACAATGGCGCTACCACAGGCAATTGGAAGATAGCTACCTCATTAAGAAAGTAAAGAAGAAAGACAAGCAAACTAACCAATATCAAGTCACAGACGAAAAGGAATACCAACAAATGGAAGCACAGATACAAACGGTATTGGATGACTGCTTAGAGCATATAAAAAAATCTGTCTGCGGCGACTCGCCGTGTTCCAGTGTTCCAAAGCGTTCCAAATCCAAAGTGGAACGGTCAACCAAATAAATATCAAACGTTTAGCCCGACCGTTCCACAGTTCCACCAAAAAGGGTATGCGGGCATAGTTTTCTAAAGCTACAATTATGGTCATAAACGATTTACAAAACGATAGTTACAGCGCACTGGCAAAAGGATTTAAAGCATGGCTCGATGTATTGGGCTACAGCAATAGTATGAAAAACAACTATCCCAAAATGCTCTGCGAGTTCCTCTACCATCTTGAAAAAAAGAACATCAACCAACTGGCATATATAAAGAAAGAACATATCACGATGTACTATGCACACTTGCAACAAAGACCAAGCAAGACACGAGACGGCGCATTAAGCAATGCCTATTTAAACCAACATCAACAAGCACTAAAAAAATTTAGGGAATATCTAAAAAAGCACGGAGCAATGCCTTTTGTCCTTCCCATCAAAAGGGAAAAGGCAAATGATAGTATTATAAAAGTCGCTACACTGGACCAGATAAAAATGATGTTCAAAGCTACAGACGAGAGCCACCCAAAAGAGGAATATAGAGCAGCACACAAAGCACTATTAGTGTGTTTGTATAGTCTTGGACTACGGGCGCAAGAAGTCTGTCACATCGAGCTGAAACATATCCATTATGAACGAGCCTACATTTTTGTGGCCAAAGGGAAAAATTACAAACAACGCTATGTTCCCATCAATGCCTACAATCTGAAAATATTGGAAACATACAGATATGATGAGCGGTATAAATTTAAGAAAGCACCAGAGAGCAAATACCTTTTTTTATCAGACCGCTCTTTAAAACTGCATTATACAACCATCCGTAATTACTTACAAACCATCATTGAAACAACCAATAACTACGAACTCAAAAAACTGGCGCTAACGCCCCACTCGATGCGCCACAGTATCGCCACGCATTTTTTACAAAGTGGAATGCCATTAACAGATATACAAAGATTTTTAGGACACAGTAGTTTAGAAAGCACACAAATTTATACCCATATTTTAAACGAAAAATAAAGATGGAATATACAGAATACCTAATCCGTGAAGGTTACACCACAAATACCCAAAACCATTTTAAGGAACGATTGCAATTATATAAAAGTTGGTGCAAGAAAACAGGAAACGAAATCACTCAAATGCGTTATGAAATCTTCTTGAAATACATCGCCTATCTAAAACGCAAAGGATACCAGCCCCAGACCATCAGCAACCATTTAGCGACTTTAAAAAATTACTATAGTTTTTTAGAAATCTATCACGCCACAACAAACCCGACCGAGGATATTACTATGAGAGGAGCGATTAATAAAGTCGTTTACAATCCACTGAGCAATGACCAATTGGAAGATATGTACTATCGTTTTCCAACGGAAAACATACGGTGCTCAAACCATCGACTGTATGCAAAGAAAAATAAAGTCATTGTCGGTCTAATGATTTATCAAGGGCTCAATGCCACTACCATAAAACAATTAAGAGAAGAAGACTTTGATCTCTACAAAGGAAAGTTAAACGTTCCCAGTACCTTGCGAAGCAATGAACGGGAACTGCCCCTGCAATCGTGGCAGCTGCTCCCGTTGTTGGAATATATAAATGAAGTACGTCCAGTGATGTTGGCGCACAACTACACAAGCATATCCGAAGAACACTTTTTTGATGCTCCAAAGCAGATAAACAATGTGTTGATGTTGAATATCAAAAAGCTGCAAAAGATCAATCCACAATTAGAGAGTACAAACCACTTGCGGAGTAGTGTTATTATTAATTGGCTAAAACAATACGATCTTAGAAAAGTACAATATATGGCAGGGCATAAATACATCAGCAGCACCGAAAAATACCAAGAGAGCAATCTGGAAGAATTACAGAAGTCCGTTGAAATGTACCATCCACTGCAATGAAAAACCCGTCTGAATCCCCACAGGATAAAAGCCAGATTATTGCCGAAAAGGCAAAAATCCCCTGTCTTTTATCCTGTTCCGCTTGCCACCACTTCTATGGTTTTTATGTCACATTTTTTGTAGCCAACGCACAAACAGCACATTACTTTTTTAAGAAAATTTAGTTGTTTAAAGAAAGCTGTAATCTTAAAAAAGTAAAGAGCTGCGCCAACGCCACAAAACAAAAAATCCGCCATAAAAACCATCCCAAGCCAAGTTACATAATAGTAGTTATAATAGCTTCCCTTTTGGTTGCCTGCGGCGCTCTTTATTGTTGCGGGTGTAGTTATAACTGCTATTATGTAAAATGTCCGCTCTGCCAACGCTCTTTGCCCACGCTGCTGCCAGCGCACTACGATTGTTAATATTTATGCTCAATCGCCGCATAAGTGGCTATCATTTTTAAAAGCCGAAGATTGCCTTTGCGCTCAAAAATCCACCGCCTAAATCTTCATCTTTTTAAAACGTCAATCCCACTCGGATGGAAAATCCTTACGGGAATACAATCCAAAAAAGCCAATCCGCTGAAGTTCGGGCAAAACCCGAGCGGACGGGCCTTTTTTGTTGGGCGTTCCGATAAGTGAAGTACAGCGATGGAAGGAGCGTTGGCGGTGCTTCGCTTATCGGAATGCTTGCCCAGCGGCAAAGAGCGACACCCAGTTTGTCTTTTGTTTAAAGTTCAAAGGTTTATTGTTCAGTTCGGAAGTGAGCGTTGGGCGTAGCGGCTATTTTACATAGTTGTATTATAGAAAAGATTGGGCAGAGTTCGGCTGTAGTCGGCTGTTCTATAATGCCCAATTATGTAAATATAGCTTTGGAAAGCACTACTGCCACGCCACTTTTTGCAACGGTTTTTACCACTTAAAAATCAATGACGAAATCAAAAACTGTTGCCGTGGCTTTTGGTGGCTGTAGTGCTGTGCGGCTGTAAGGGAGCAGGGCAAGAACAGGGGCTTTTTGCTTTTCCGCAAAAATCTGGGCTTGCCCTGCGAGGGCTTTACCTTCCAAATCTATCAACCCAGTTTTTAGAAAAAAAATCAAGGAAATCTTCATCAAGGAAACCTTCATCAAAACTGGCTTTACATCTTTTAACAGGGAAGAAACCTTGCGTAATTTTGCAGTATAAATACTGTTATTCAAGTAGTTGAGAATTAAAACAACCTTAAAAAAACTACTGTCACAACTTAACCGAAACCACTGTTTTACCTTCGTGGGAAAGGCTCGTAAACTGTTGTCCTTTTTTTATTTGAACAAAAATTAAACTTTTGGGAAATCCAAAGATATATGTAACAAGGCAAAGGGTACAGCGAATGAAACCTAAAAACCTTACTGACATTGTTAAATAAAAACAACGTGATATAATAATTTAAAAAAATAGCTGATTATGGGCAAAAAAAAGAAAAACACGAATGAGAACCAAATCCAATTAACGTTGCCGAGCTGGTGGAAACTACTGATAATTGCTGTAGTAATAATAACAATTTTTAGAATAGACCCGATGACGGTTCTCGAAGCGATAAAAGACATCGCAAAACATTGGCTGAGTGGATAGAATGAGTATATTTACGGTACGTTCTTTAAAATACAATTTTGGTCAAAAGCGTGCCAGGAGAGATGAACCGCTCTACGTGAAAAACTGTTGGTTGAGCAATCATTTAGGAAA
>NZ_VORT01000008.1 GCF_007997155.1 Aequorivita antarctica
CGCCTTTGCTCTTGCGAAAAGGTTTTTCTTTATCCATTGTGCTTATGTGGCGAATCTTACGCAGATGTGCTTCCAGTTCTTCCTCGGGAACTTTAAGCTCTAAACTATCCATAGAGGCATTGGCCTTTACAGGTGCACTGTCCACCGTCTGGGTATGGCCGCTGACCATCCCAGCATCTACGCAAAGTGTAAAAACCTTAGTGAATACTGCTTCAAAAACAGCTTCAGGAAAGAGTTGTCGTGTGCGGCTGATCGTTGAGTGCCAAGGAAGTTCCTCGTCTATGCCATAGCCTAAAAAGAAAAGAATGTCGAGACGCATCCCGCAATGGTCAACAAGCTTGCGGTCGCTGGTGATATTCTCCAAATAACCAACCAGACAGAGCTTGAAAAATACCACGGGGTCGATACTCTTCTGACCGCTCTCGCCATAAAAGTCCTTGGTAAGTACATATAAATAATTAAGGTCCAGAACCGACTGCAGCCGTCGATAAAAATTGTGCGCTGGAACGCGCTCACTCAAACGGAAATCGTTGAAGAGCTTTTCTTGGTAGATCTTTTTTCCTTGCATACCATGAAATTAAGGAAAATTGGTAACTTGTGCAACAGGCACAACAGCTATAGTTCATTGCGGCGGAATTTTCTGCTGAAAATTCTCGCCGTTTTGCTATCTTTCGGCTACAGCGGAAAAGTCCTTCGGACATTTTCCGCAACGAAACCATAGCCTAAACGTTGGCCCAAACTGAAAAATGGAAATTTCAATAAACATATCGAAACGGAAAAAGAGTATTTGGGATAATCCTATTATTGCTCTTTTTATGAAAATGATTATTTCTCCAATAATTTTCGTTTGCGCAATACTAACTGTTGTTTTTGTTGAAGGTTATGGCTTTGTGAAACATAAAATTTTTGGAATAAAGGAAAGAACTGTTAAATACAGTGCTCCAATTTTTATGGAGAACAAGAATTTTAAACTTATCAAAGAACATATTTTAGGTGGAATTGAAGAATATAAAATTGCCACAGACTTTTTGTTTTCTATTGCAGACTATGATGATGAAATAGAAATCTTTAAAGTCATAAATGACAATAAAAAAACTGAACTTGACGGAGAGTTTCTGACAGGATTTTATGTTGATTTGAAAAATGAAATTTTACTTCAAAGAATCAAGTACACTTCCAAAGGTGAACCAACATCGGAATTAATAGTATTTGATCCAAATACAGGTAAAGTAAATGTATGTGAGGAAATTGGAATTTTTGAATTGTATAAATTTGATAAAGAAAAGAATGTCATACTCGGAGGAAATAAAATAGACGATATAAGAATTAAAATAAAAGCCAGTGCCTGACAAAGAACTGAGGTAAAAAACAACGCTATTCTCCATTAATTTTTGATAGTATTATTTTAGGGGTATGGATTTCTGAAAGCCAGTTGTTAGCTGGAGAGGTTCGCGACGAGACACGCAACGGCTCATACACAAAAACGTTGGCAGCAATTAAAAAACAATAAAAAAAGCTACAATGGAAAAAATTTCAACAATTACATTACTAACAGCCCTATCGGTTTTTTTGATAAGCATTTTTCTTTATTGGAAGATTATGCGTTATAATAGCAAAAAAGAAATGGGTGCAGAAATGTATAAACAATGGACTTCGAGACTTTATTTTTGGCAAGGTGCAATATTCACCGGTACTGGAGTAACATTTCTAATACTGTTTCTTTTAAAATGGGCAGCTGTTTTGACTTTTTAGAAGTCTAAAAGAATTGCGTTTGCCGACAAAGAGCAGATTTAAACAAAACACTTTCCTTTATTTATTTTTTTTGACACTATTATTCTAAGCTACTTACCATAATCTTCACAGATTTTCAAGTAGGTTTGCATTTGCTAATTAGGTGCCTAAACAACTTATCATTCACTACAACATGGAACAAACAGAATTCTTAGAAAAAAATATATTTACTGATTTGAAAAATTTGAATGAAGGTTCAGAAATAGATGCCGTTCCATATTTTTCTGAGGATGATTTCGAAATTGTTCTTCAAAGGGTGGAACACTTCGGGATTGGAGTTTATACCATTGAGTCTAGACTAAATGGTGAAGTTTCCGAAGTTGCGGCACACGAAGATTTCAAAAAGAAAGCCACAGACCCAAAATGGTACAAAAAAGCATTTTTGACTTTTAAATCCCGCCAACCCGGACTTTCTTATTCTGCTACCTACAAAGTTTCGAATAAACTTTTAGCGAAACAAAACACTATAGGAGACGAAGAATTGAGTTAAAAACCCTGCTCTTCTTAAATTAATTTTCAACCGGAAAATAAAAAAAGCCCAACTCATGCTGGGCTTTTCTATTTTCAACTAAATCAAATTACAATATTTATTGTTCTTTTTTCGCTGGCTGCGCGATGGTTTCCTTTACTTGATCTTTAATCTTTTCTTTATCGCCCACAACTATCAACGTCATAGTTTCTGGAGTAATATATTTTTTTGCCATTTCCTGCACTTGTTGCGGGGTTACGGCATTTATGTTTTTCACTTGGTTTACCAAGAAAGATTCATCCAAATTGTGAACATCCAAGAAATTCAACTGCCCTATTATTCCGTTAGGTGTTGAATTTTGCAAAACGTAAATGCCAGATTTATAACTTTTCATTCCGTCCAATTCTGCTTTGCTTGGTGCTTCGGTTTGCAAACGCACAATTTCCTTTTTAATTTCATCTACCGAGGCGCCTGTAAATTCGGTAGTTACGTCGGCGCTTTCAAACCAAAGTCCGCTTTTGTAATTGGCTACCAAAGCACTGCTAGGAGAATAAGTATATCCTTTGTCCTCACGAATATTGCTGGTAATTCGAGACCCAAACGAACCGCCCAAAAGCGTGTTCATAACATCCAGCGCAATATAATCCTTGTTTGAAGGATCTGCCACGGGAAGCCCATAATAAATTGTCGATTGCGGGGCGCCGGGGCGATCAATGATTTTCACTTTTCCGTTGGACTGTGCCTGTGCAACAGGATAATTTTCCTTTGCACCCTTGCGCCAATCTCCCAATTGGCTTTTCACAACTTGTTTTACTTTCTCGGCGTCAAAATTTCCCACTATATAAATGGTGGTGCGTTGTGCCCCAAAATTTGCTTCGTAGAAGGATTTTACATCGTTCAAAGTGTATGAATCCACTTGTTCGGTTGTTGGATAAAGTCTTCCGTAGGGATGGTTGGGATACATTTCCGCGAAAAAATCCTGACGAGCTTGTGCCCCCGGCGTGGAAAGTGCAACCGTCAAGTTTCGTTTCATGTTATTTTTAAGGCGGTCCAATTCACTTTGCGGCAATTTTGGGTTTTCCAATACATCAGCAAGAATTTTCAATGCCTCGGGAGCAAATTCCGAAAGTACGTCAGTGCTGAGTGAAGTATTGTGCGAACTCACCCCAATATTCAGGTTACCACCCATTCCAGCAAGTTTGTCCTTTACGGAATAATCTGCGGTACTACCCTCTTTCATCAAATCACCCAACAAATCAGCAAGCCAAACTTGGTCTTTGGTTTCGTTGATATTTCCAGTTTTTAAGGTGATACTAATAGTTGCTTTTGGAATACTTCCGTAAGGTACCAGTACCAATTGTAGGCCATTGTCAAAATTCACCACTTCTTTTTTCGGAAGCGTAAAGTTTTTTGGTTCCGCTCCTTTTGGCGGAGTTTGTTTCTGCGCGATGCTAGGCACAGCGAGAAACAAGGCTATCAAAAATGTATATATTGAAGTTTTCATTTAATTTGTTTTTTCGTTGTTTGCCAAAAGTGGGTTTACTACCAAAATGGTGCGGTTTGTCTTTCTCAAATATTCTGAAATGGTCTTCTTCACAATTTCAGGCGTCACTTTTTTAAATTCGTCTTCCAAAGTATTTATACGTGCGGGATTGTCGTCAAAAAGGGCAAAACTGCACAGCAAATCGGCGCGGCCGAAACCAAAACTGCCTCCCAACTCATCATATAACTGAGAGCGCATTTTTATAATTGCATTGTCTATCATTTCCTGATTTACTTTAGCCGAAAGACCATCAATTACTTCATCAACAGCATCCATCAATTGTTTTTTGGAAGTTTCGTTGTCATAGGTTACATCGAACATAATCTGCATTGGACCGTTGTAATTGAACATATTTCCCAAATAATTGATACCTCCACTAACGTATGAAGTATACCCTTTTTCATCAACCAATTTTTTCTGAAGCAACGCATTGTCGCCTTGAATTAAAATCTGGTCCAAAAGGCCCATTGCATAATATTCAGGTGTATTTCTTGTTGGCATATGGTATGCCACTGCAAGCGCTGGTTTGTTTGCCAAAGAATCGTTTTTAGTGAATTCTTTTTCCTTTTCCTGCCTCGGCTCAGAAACATCTGGCTTTGCAGGTATTTTCACAGAAGGAATTCCTCCAAAATATTTTTCGATCCAAGCTTTTGCCTCGGCCATTTCAAAATCGCCAACAACAGATATTGCTGCATTATTGGGTGCATAATATGTTTTAAAGAAACTTTCAACGTCCTCTAAATTTGCGGCGTCAAGATCTTTTAAATCGCCTTAAAAGTTGTGGGCGTTATACCAATTGGTGTTTGCGTACTGCGGCATATCTAACCACGGAAACCCTCCGTATGGCTGATTTAGTACGTTCACTTTCACTTCATTTTTAACAACTCCTTGTTGGTTAGTGAGGTTATCTTGCGTAATATCTAGCCCTTTCATTCTGTCAGCTTCCGCCCAAAGCATGGTTTCCAGCTTATTTGAGGGAACAATTTCAAAGTAATTAGTAAAATCGAATCGGGTTGAGCCATTTAAAACGCCTCCATTTTCCTGTACCAATTTTATGAATTCCATCTTGCCCAAATTTTTGGAACCTTGAAACATCATATGTTCAAATAAATGCGCGAAACCTGTGCGGTCTTTCGGCTCTATCCGAAAGCCGATGTTGTAATAAGCAGCAACAATAACGGTTGGCGAAGATTTATCCTGAGATAAAATCACCTTCAGCCCATTGTTCAATTTGTAGTATTCTACCGGAATGTTAAATTCCGACGCTTTCTTTTTTTGTGCATTATCATTTTGGGCAAATCCTACAATTCCGGTCGCCAAAAACAAAAGCAGCAGCAGTTTGTTTTTCATAAATGGTGGTTTTTTGTTAAGAACAATAAATATAATGTAATATAATAGACCTTCGATTTATTAAATTGTTACAGAAAATTATTTTTATAGGAATAAAAAATTACTACCCAAAGTATTTATTTTGAACCTTCCGAAATATTAATTTTGTTGCCCGTTTCAATACTTATCTGTACTTTTAGTTTATGACAGAAGCCGCTATAGAAGAAGAGAAAAAAGAGATTGCCAAGCATTACAAGCAGTTGCTTAAAATCAGTTATCGCACCCTCACCAAGGAAGATAAAAAACTGATTCGCAGCGCTTTTGACCTTGCCGTGGATGCCCACAAAGAGCAACGCCGCAAAAGTGGCGAAGCCTATATTTTTCATCCTATTGCGGTTGCTAAAATTGTTGCCGCTGAGATTGGTTTAGATGCCACCAGCATCGCCGCCGCTCTTTTACACGATGTTGTTGAGGACACAACGTATAGTCTAGAAGATATTGAAAGCATGTTTGGCTCCGCCGTAGCCCGCATTGTGGATGGGCTTACTAAGATTGCACACATCTCTATGTCTGAAGATGTATCCATGCAAGCCGAAAACTTCCGGAAAATGTTGCTTACTCTGAATGAGGACATTCGTGTAATAATCATCAAAATTGCGGACCGTCTGCACAATATGCAAACGATGGACAGCATGCCGCCAGATAAACAGCGGAAAATCGCTTCGGAAACGCTTTACATTTATGCTCCCCTCGCCCACCGAATTGGACTTTACAATATAAAAACTGAACTCGAAGATTTAGGCCTAAAATTCACCGAACCCGAAGTGTATGCAGATATTCTTGGACGAATAAAGGAAAGCAAAGAAGAGCAGGATGCCTATATTGAAGCCTTCAACAAAGTGATAAAGGATTCTTTGGATGCCGAAGAGTTGCAATACGAAATTAAAGGTCGTCCAAAATCCATTTTTTCCATCCGAAGGAAAATGCTCGCACAGAATGTAAGCTTTGACGAGGTTTATGACAAATTCGCGGTTCGTATTATTTATAAAAGTACGCCAGAGAACGAAAAATTCTTCGCCTGGAAAATTTATTCTATCGTTACCGATCATTTCCGTCCAAACCCAATTAGGCTGCGCGATTGGATTTCTTCACCAAAATCAACTGGTTACGAAGCTTTGCATATCACAGTAATGGGTCCTAAAGGCCGTTGGGTAGAAGTGCAGATTCGCAGCGAACGCATGAACGAAATTGCTGAAAAAGGTTTCGCGGCACACTACAAATACAAAAACAAGGAAAAAGACGACGCCGGATTGGAAAACTGGCTGGACAAACTGCAGGACACCCTTGAAAATTCTGAAATAAGCGCCGTGGATTTTGTGGAAGAATTTAAACTAAACCTTTACGCCAAGGAAATTTTTGTCTTTACACCAAAAGGCGATTTGTATTCGCTGCCCAAAGGCGCAACGGCTTTAGATTTCGCTTTTCACATTCACACCGAAATTGGGATGCACACCCGTGGCACAAAAGTAAACGGAAAACTCGTTCCTCTGAGCCACGAACTAAAAAGTGGCGACCAAGTGGAAATAATTACATCAGAAAACGCCAAGCCTACTGCTAACTGGTTAAACTACGCAACAACGGGCCGAGCACGCTCCAAAATTAAATCGTCTTTAAAAGACGAAAAGAAACAACTCGCCGAGGAAGGAAAAGTAATTTTGGGCCGCAAACTAAAGTCTTTAAAATTAAACTTGGACGAGAGTATGCTCAATCAATTGGTGGTTTTCTTTAAAGTAAAAACCAGCCTTGACTTATATTATCGTGTGGGTGCCGGAATTATAGACAACCCAAAACTAAAGGATTTTGCAGCTTCGCGAAGCAACGCCTTTATCAGTTTCTTCAAAAACAGAATCCGAAAGCCTGACAAGCCTGAGGATGTTCACAAAGAAGAATTAACCGAAAAGTTTGATCAGTTAGTTTTCGGGAAAAACGAAGATAAACTGGATTACAAAATGGCCAACTGCTGCAATCCCATTCCGGGCGATGATGTTTTCGGTTTTGTAACTGTAAACGAAGGGATAAAAGTCCATAAGACCAACTGCCCAAACGCCTTGCAACTTCAGAGCAATTATAGTTATCGCATAATGCCCGCAAAATGGATTGACAGCACTCAGCGCGAGTTTAAGGCAGATTTAACCATTAGTGGAATTGATACCATCGGCTTGGTAAACGAAGTGACAAAAGTAATTTCAAACAACCTTCACATAGATATGAAAAGCGTCCACTTTGATAGTAATGATGGAGTCTTCACCGGGAAAATAGTCGTTGTGGTTAAAAACAAAACCATTCTCAACAACCTTGTGGAGAACATCAAAAAAATAAACGGAATTGATAAAGTTACTAGAGTGTAAAATTTAAGTAACTTTGCAAACTTAATTATGAGTTCAAAAACAAACATAAATAACCAAGCAATTGTAAAGAACGTTTTTACGGGTTTTCTTGAGAAAAAAGGACATCGTAAAACGCCGGAACGCTATGCTATTCTTCAAGAAATTTATGACCACGACGATCATTTTGACATTGAATCGTTGTACATTAATATGAAGAATAAAAACTACCGCGTAAGCCGTGCAACGCTTTACAACACTATTGAATTACTTTTGGAATGTGGCTTGGTGCGCAAACACCAGTTTGGGCAGAACCAAGCGCATTATGAAAAATCATATTTTGATCGCAACCACGATCACGTTATCCTCGCAGATGGCGAAGTGATTGAGTTTTGCGACCCGCGAATTCACAGCATTAAAAAAACCATCGAGGAGGTTTTTAATATTGAAATAACCAACCATTCACTTTATTTCTACGGAAATAAAAAAACTCCCGCCACAACCGATGACGGGAACAATTCCAAATAAATTATGGCAGTAGACTTACTACTTGGACTACAATGGGGCGACGAAGGCAAAGGAAAAATTGTCGATGTCCTGACAAAAAATTATGATATAATAGCGCGTTTTCAAGGCGGTCCAAATGCAGGCCACACCTTGGAATTTGACGGAATAAAACACGTCTTGCGGACCATTCCTTCAGGAATTTTCCACAAGGATTCCATAAATGTGATTGGAAACGGCGTGGTAATAGACCCTGTGGTTTTCGTGAAAGAGCTGGAAGGACTGGAAAAATACAATATTGATTATAAGAAAAATTTGATTGTTTCCAGAAAAGCACACGTTATTTTGCCTACACACCGTTTGCTTGATGCTGCTTCGGAAGCTTCTAAAGGAAAAGCGAAAATCGGTTCCACTTTAAAAGGGATTGGCCCAACCTATATGGACAAAACCGGAAGGAACGGAATCCGTATTGGGGATTTGGAATTGGAAAACTGGCAAGATAAATACCGCGCTTTAGCAGATAAGCATGAAGCCATGATATCTTTTTACAATGTGGATGTGCAATATGATTTGGCAGATCTTGAAGCTGAATTTTTCGAAGCAGTTGAAACATTGAAAACGCTAACTTTCATTGATAGCGAAGAATATTTGCACCAAGCACAAAAAGACGGAAAAACCATTTTGGCGGAAGGTGCACAAGGTTCATTGTTAGATATTGACTTTGGAACCTATCCATTTGTAACCTCTTCAAATACAACGGCAGCAGGAGCTTGTACAGGCTTGGGTGTTCCACCGAACAAAGTAAAAGATGTTTTCGGAATTTTTAAAGCATACACAACCCGCGTAGGAAGTGGCCCCTTCCCTACCGAACTTTTTGACGAAGACGGTGAAAAAATGGCGAGAATAGGAAACGAATTTGGAGCCGTAACCGGTCGCCCAAGACGCTGCGGTTGGTTAGATTTGGTGGCTTTGCGCTATGCCGTTCAAGTTAACGGAGTTACCCAACTAATAATGATGAAAGCAGATGTTTTGAGTGGTTTTGAAAAATTAAAGGTCTGTACTGCCTATAATTACAAAGGCAAAACAATTCACCATTTACCGTATAATATTGAAGCTGAAAACGTAACGCCAATCTTCACAGAAATGAAAGGCTGGTATGCCGATTTAACCAAAATGAGCGAAGCTTCGCAGTTACCAAAGACGTTGAATGATTATATTGATTTCCTTGAAAAGGAATTGGAAGTGCCTATCAAAATAGTTTCTGTGGGACCAGACAGAAAACAGACCATTCATCGGGATTAGGGATTAGGGATTTGGTCCTTCAACTGTGCTCAGGATGACAAAATCGTGATTTGGGATTTGGGATTTGGGATTTGGGATTTGGGATTTGGGATTTGGGATTTTAAAAATATCATTTGAAAATAAATACGGTATATAGTTTTTATCTTTTTTTTCTTCTCTACTTCGGATATGGAATAAATCTTTCCGCACAGGAAAAACAAAAGGTCGATATTCAATCGGGCTATCTGGAATTGCGCCCCGAATTTCCCGATGCCGCCATTTATACCAAGGACGAAGCCGGACAAGTTTATATCGTTCACGAAGGCGTGGAAATGTGGTGTGACCAAGCGTTTGTTTACTTAAAGAGCAACTTTGTAAAAGCTTACGGTGCGGTTCGAATTTCACAAGGCGACACTGTTTCCATGAACAGCAAATACGCTGAATACAACGGAAATACCCAGTTTGCATTCGCCAGTGGCGATGTGGTTTTAACCGAACCAAAAACCACCCTTCAAACCGATACACTTTACTTCGACAGAATAAAACAACAAGCCTATTACAGAACTGGCGGAACGGTTCGCGACACCGCAAGCGTTTTGACCAGTCGTTCCGGTAGATATTTCGCTGAAACTAAAAAATATCAATTTCTTTCCAATGTAAAAATCGTAAACCCAAAATATACTGTCAACAGCAACCAACTCGATTTTTACTCTGAAACTGGTGCGGCTTATCTTTACGGACCTTCAACCATTGTGAGTGAAACCAGCACTGTTTACTGTGAACGCGGGTATTACGACACACGGGGAGACACGGGTTATTTCGTAAAAAATTCAAAAGTGGATTACGAAAACCGAACGCTTTATGGCGACAGTATTTACTTTGACCGAAACAAGAGTTTTGCTTCAGCAACCAACAATATTCGGGTTCTGGACACTATTAATAAAAGTGTAATTCGAGGTCATTATGCCGAAGTTTTCCGTGAAAAAGATTCGGTTTTTATAACGAAACGAGCTGTAGCCATTACTGTTCGCGACGGCGACTCCATTTATGTTCACGCCGATACGCTACGGGTAACAGGAAAACCAGACAATAGAATCCTTAAAGGATTTTATCGCGCGCGACTCTTTAAGCCGGGAAAACTTGGCGACGATCCCACCAGCGGAAAATGTGACTCTATTTACGTAAATGAAAAACGAGGTATTACCAAATTACTCCGAAACCCTGTGCTTTGGAGCGGTGAAAACCAAATGATTGGCGATACTATACATCTACTTTCAGACACACTCACAGATAAACTCGATACCTTAAAGGTTTTTAACAATGCTTTTTTGGTTCAAAAGGACAGCATGGGTTTCAACCAAGTAAAGGGGGAACGACTAATTGGTTTGTTCACGAATAATGAGTTGGACACTGTAAACATTAACAAAAATGCCCAAGTAATTTATTATTCCCGGAACGACAATGAGGAATTAGTGGGTATAAATATTACGGTTTCCAGTTCTATTCAAATGTATTTGGAAGAACAACAGATTACCGGAATTCGGTTTATAAAAAAGGCAGATGGAAAAGTTTATCCGCCTTCCATGCTGCCTGAAAACGCACGTATATTGCCCGGTTTTCAATGGCGGGGCGAGGAACGCTTGTATTCTGTTGAAGATTTATTCAAAGGAAAACCTGTGCCCATACTTCCGAAAATAACGGGAATTCCTTTACCAAAAGATGAAGGTGAATTTTTTGAGGATATTCCAGTTGATAAAATTCAACTTCCTGAAGAATCCAAACTTAGCCCGAAAGATTTTCAAAACCGACCCGACGACCCAAAACCGGAAACTTTGGAAAGCGAGGCAAAACGGGATTCTATTAAGAAAACATTGAACGATTCCATTCAAAAAGCGAATGATTCCGTCCCGAATAATAATCAATAATGGCTGGTCGAACACCATCTAATGAAGAACGATTTCTACAAATACCAAGCACAAACAACCCCACACCCATTGGCGTTAGAGATTTCGCACGCCAAAGGGAGTTACGTTTATGACTCTTCAGGGAAAAAGCATCTCGATTTTGTAGCTGGAGTTTCAGCCTGTACACTTGGACATTGTCATCCAAAAATTGTTTCAGCAATAAAGAATCAAGCTGAAAAGTATTTGCACGTCATGGTTTATGGCGAATATATTCAAGAACCCGCAGTGGAACTTGCAAAATTGCTTGCTGAAAATCTTCCGCCGAATTTAAACACAACTTATCTAGTCAATAGTGGAACGGAAGCCATTGAAGGCGCATTAAAGCTCGCCCGTCGCGCAACTGGAAGAACCCAGCTTTTATACGCAAACAACGCGTACCACGGCAACACTATGGGCTCGATGAGCGTGATGGGTTATGAAGAACGTAAAAACGCTTTCAAACCTTTAGTGCCGGATTGTTTCCCTGTAAATTTCAATAACGAAGCCGATCTTCAAAAAATAACTAAGGAAACCGCGGCTATAATTTTGGAAACCATTCAAGGCGGCGCAGGCTTTATTCAGCCAGAGAATGATTATTTAAAAAAAGTCCGTAAGCGTTGTGACGAAACGGGAACGCTTTTAATCTTGGACGAAATACAACCAGGCTTTGGACGCACTGGAAGACTCTTCGCATTTGAACATTTCGGTATCGTTCCCGATATTTTGGTAATGGGAAAAGGAATGGGCGGCGGACTTCCTATTGGCGCCTTCACAGCTTCACACGAAGTTATGGGGTTGTTGCAAGACAATCCAAAACTTGGGCACATTACCACTTTTGGAGGAAATCCTGTAATCGCAGCTGCCGCTTTGGCTACTCTTAAGGAACTGACAGAGACTGATATTATTCAACAAACGCTTCAAAAAGAAAAACTTTTCAGAAAGCTTCTAAAACATCCATTGATTAAAGAAGTTCGCGGACAAGGCTTGATGCTTGCTGCAATGTTGGAAACTGCCGAAATCGCTTCCGAAGTAATTCTTGCCTGCAAAGACCGCGGATTGATACTTTTTTGGCTGCTTTTTGAAGACCGCGCCATCCGTATTACACCGCCACTTACCATCAGTAATGACGAAATTGCAGAAGGTTGCAAAATATTGCAAAACGTACTAAATAGAATCAAAAGCAATTAATTTCAAGCAAACTCTTTATTAATAGGCAATTACAGCCTATCTTTATGTTGATAAGTCCGTTAACAAGAAAGACGGCATAACTATTGAACTTATTTTTACATTATTATCTTTAAAATAGAAGAAACCGTTAAACCGTGCGTATGCAATTAAGTTCAAACGAGCATAACAACTTCTCCCTTGAAAGATTTGAATCTATGCTGAAAACCAACAGCGTACTTTTTTTCGACTCAGAGGAATTTGAAGAAATAGTGCATCACTACCTTGAAAACGGGAAAATAGCACTGGCCAAAAAGGCAACCAAACTGGGGTTGGAACAACATCCTACCTCTACAAGCCTTAAACTTTTTCAAATTGAAATGTACATTTTTGAAAACCAATTGGACATCGCCGATGAACTTTTGGACGAACTGTACCAATTGGAACAGAGCAACGAGGAAATCTACATTCAAAAAGCAAATATTTTTTCGCGCCGTGACAAGCACAAAGAAGCCATCACACTTTTGGAGCAGGCATTGGAAATAACCGATGACGAAGCTGACGTACTGTCATTACTTGGAATGGAATATCTTTTTATGGAAGATTATGAAAACGCCAAGTTTTATTTTATGAAATGTTTGGAAGCCGACGAAGAAGATTATTCCGCTCTTTACAATATTATTTACTGCTTCGAGTATCTTGACGAATACGAAGCGGCGATAGACTATTTAAACGATTACCTAAACAAAAACCCGTATTGTGAAGTTGCATGGCACCAAGTGGGCAAGCAATATTACGAACTGAAAGATTATAAAAAAGCACTTGCCGCTTTTGATTTTGCTATAATCAGTGACGACCGTTTTATTGGTGCATACCTTGAGAAAGGAAGGGTTTTGGAGAAAATGAAGAAGTATGCGGAAGCCATTGAAAGCTACTCCGTTACTTTAGGCCTGGATGATCCCACCTCCTATGCATTATTGCGAATTGGGAAATGTTACGAAAAACTGGGAAATGCCGAAATGACGCTTCAGTTCTATACAAAATGTGTGGAAGAAGATTCTTTGCTAGATAAGGGTTGGATTTCGATTACCGATTTTTATATTAAAAGCAAACAATACCAAAAAGCTCTTTATTATATAGAAAAAGCCATCAACATTGATAGCGAAAATGTATTTTACTGGAAACGTTACGCCAAAATCAACAATAAGCTGAATCTTTTTGAAGAAGCCGAGGTTGGCTATCGCAAAGCTTTAGAACTTGGAAACTATGAACTGGAATCTTGGTTAACCCGAGGTGACATTCTCACGAATTTGGGTGAATTTGAAGCAGCAGTGAACAACTTAAACCAAGCTTTGGAGTTTTATCCCGAACACGCTGAAATAGAGTACCGCCTTTCTGGACTCTATTATTCCTTAAATGAATATGACAAAGGAGCGTTCCACTTAAAAAACGCCCTAAAATCTGAACCCGAATTTTTGATGATAATTGAGGAGCTATTTCCGCTAGTCTATCAGATGAAAAAGGTTAAAGAAATAATAGTACAGCACAAAAATCCTTCTCTTTAATTTGTGTATTTTTGGGGTTATTAGCAAAATAAACCTATGCCTCAAAGAAATTTTCTTCAGTATCTAACAGTAACCGCAAAAGGGCTCGCAATGGGAGCTGCAGATGTAGTTCCGGGAGTTTCCGGTGGAACGATTGCTTTCATTTCAGGCATCTATGAGGAATTGATAGAAACCATCCACAAGATTGACCTAGGCTTTTTCAAAATCTGGAAAAAAGAAAGTTTTTTAACTGCTTGGAAACATTACAATCTCTCTTTTTTACTTGCCCTTTTTACAGGAGTTTTTATAAGCATTATTTCACTTGCTAAATTGATTACCTGGCTTTTAGAGGTTTACCCAATTATGGTTTGGTCATTTTTCTTCGGATTGGTAATTGCAAGTATTGTTTACGTCGGGAAACAAATAACCCATTGGAGGCTTATCGCAATTGGTGCGCTAATTTTAGCTTCTATACTATCTTATTTAATAACCATTGCAGACCCCATTGGCTCTCCTGAAAGCACTTGGTTTCTTTTTCTAGCCGGTTTTATTGCTATAATTGCAATGATACTTCCCGGTATCTCGGGCGCTTTTATTCTTTTGCTTTTGGGAGCTTACACAGCCGTTATTGGAATTGTAACTCAATTGGGCGAAGGAATAACAACTTTGAACGGCTCGCTCTTTATAAGTGCATTTGGCAAACTTTTAATATTCGGATTGGGCGCAATTTTAGGACTAAAAATGTTTTCACGGGTTTTGAACTGGATGTTCAAACATCATAAAAATTTAATACTTGCTGTGCTAACCGGTTTTATGATTGGTGCACTGAATAAAATATGGCCTTGGAAAGAAGTTTTACAATACAGAATGAACCATGCTGGAAAAAATATTCCTTTCATTGAAAGAAGTATTCTTCCCCAAAATTATGAAGGAAATCCTCAAATTTTATATGCCATACTTTTTGCTATCATTGGGTTTTTGACCATTTTCCTATTGGAACGAATTGCAGTTAAAAAAGTAGATAGTAGTCAAAATAGCTTATAACATAAACATAATCCGTGTACGAAAATCGCTCCTTTTCCGATAAAACTTGGTTGGTCTTAAAAGGGCTCGGGATGGGCGCAGCCAATAAAGTTCCTGGAATTTCGGGAGGCGTCGTCGCTTTTGTTGCAGGTTTTTATGAGGAGTTTATTTATTCACTACAAAAAATAAATAAGAAAGCTTTTAAACTACTTATTGGTGGGCGTTTCAAAAGCTTGTATCGTTACACGAATGGACAATTCTTAAGTTTGTTGATTTTGGGAATGATTATTAGTTATTTCAGTATTTCCAAGATACTCGATTATTTGATTTTACATTACGAAGTCTATGTTTGGAGTGCTTTTTTTGGAATGATAATAGGTTCTACTTACTTTATAGCAAAGGATTTTGGTGACTGGAACCGTAAGTATGCAGCCTATTTATTGTGTGGCTTAATCGCCGGTGTGGGCATCAGCTTTTTGGAACCCGCAAAGGAAAACAGCAACCTTATTTTTGTGTTTTTCTGTGGAATAATTAGTGTTTCGGGAATGACTTTACCAGGACTATCGGGTTCTTTTATTCTGATCCTTTTGGGGAATTATGTGCTGCTTTTGGTAGATTCAGTAAACGCACTTTTTGACACAATCGCCAATATTTTTCAGTTGGATTTTAGTTGGATTTATGATCCCGAACGAATAGAGCTTTTAAAAGTATTGGTAGTTTTTTCACTGGGTTCTTTGGTCGGTTTAGTTTCGCTTTCACATTTGTTGGCGTATGTTTTAAAGCGATTCAAAAAAGCCACTTATGCGGTAATTATTGGCTTCATAGCCGGGTCGCTGGGCGTAGTTTGGCCGTGGAAGGATGAAAAATACGTTTTGGATGCCTTGGGAGAAATACAGCATGACGCCAACGGAAGGGAAATAATAACAGGTTATACACGCTATTTTCCTGAGCATTTTGGCACAGAAACCATTCTAGCAATAGTATTTATGATAGTTGGAGTAGCCATCGTTTTAAGTCTGGATTGGTACGATAATTATAAAAAGAGCCAACATGTCTAAATTTGGATTGATAGGAAAAAACATCGGCTATTCATTTTCAAAATCTTTTTTTTCTGAAAAATTTGAGAAGGAAGGCTTACCACATTCATACGAGAATTTCGACATCCCTTCAATAGCATTTTTTCCAAATATAATTTCAGAAACTCCTTATTTAAAAGGCTTGAACGTTACCATTCCCTATAAAGAGAAAGTGATTGCACTAGTAGATAATTTGGATGAAGAAGCCAAGAAAATTGGTGCCGTAAATACGATTAAAATTTCCGAAGACAACAAACTTACGGGCTACAACACCGACCATTACGGTTTTCAAAAATCGTTAGAAGCTTTTTTGCCGCTTCAAAAAAAAACAGCTTTAATTTTGGGCACGGGCGGGGCTTCAAAAGCGGTGGCATATGCACTTGAAAAACTTGGATTAGATTTCAAATTTGTAAGCAGAAATAAGTCTTCAAATACCATAGAATATACTGCTTTGGACAAATCAATTATTGAATATCACTTACTAATAATCAATTGTACGCCCTTAGGCACTTTTCCTAATATTACCGATTGTCCACCAATTCCTTACCAATTTCTTACCAAAAACCATTTGCTTTTCGATTTAATCTATAATCCCACTGAGACAGAGTTTTTAAAACGCGGGAAATTCCAAGGCTCAAAAACAAGCAACGGATTGAAGATGTTGGAATTACAGGCCAATAAAGCGTGGGAAATCTGGAATTCATAAAATTTACCTAAAAATCTTCAAAAAAACGCTGTGTGCTTTGCTAGTAACACAGTTGTTAGTATCTTGACCCTCTAAGAAAAACGAACCTAAACATTGAAACAAATGTCTGACGAAAAATTACCTCAGGAAGAAAACGAAACGAAAATTCCAACCCCCGAAACAGCTGAAGAAACAAAAGTTACTTCCGAAAATTCTGAAACAAACGATGCCGAAGAAAACATTTTGGGAGATGAAGTGACGGAAAAAACAGCTGAAACTAAGGTTGATAGTGAAGAAGCGATAGAAGTTTCTAATGTCCAAGAAAATAATTCTGAAGTAATTACTGCCGAAGAAAATTCCGAAACCAATACCATTGATGAGGAAGCAATAGCTGAAGAAAAAAAATCGATTGATACTGTTTCAGAAGAAGGTCCTGGATCCTCTGACAAAGCTTCAGATGACGATCCTTCTACCGCTATAGCTTCTGAGGACGAAGAAGCCCCATCCTTAGCTGAAGCTTCGGAGAGTGAAGATGAGGAAGAAGTAGCTTCTTCCGAAGATGAAGAGGACGAAGAAGAACACGAGGAAAAAACCCAAAAAGATTACAGCACCCTTTCTGAAAAAGAATTGGTTGCAGAACTCGATAACCTTCTGAAAACAAAAAAAATTCAGGAGTTAAAGCACGATGTAGAAGAAATTCGTTCAGAATTCAACAATCTATTCAACGAAGAACTGGAACATAAAAAAGAGGAATTTCTTGCCGAAGGTGGAAATATCATTGACTTCCACTACACTACCGCGCTAAAAAAAGAATTCAACTCGCTTTATTTTGACTATAAAGAGAAGCGAAACAGTCACTACAGAAATCTTAAAAAAGACCTTCAAGCTAATATAGATAAGCGCTGGGAGCTTATTGAGGAACTGAAAAGCTTATTGAGTGCAGAAGAAAACATCAACACTACATACAAACATTTCAAGGATATTCAAGAAAAGTGGCATGTAGCCGGAGCAATTCCGAGGGACAAATACAACACCGTTTGGAACACTTACCATCACCATGTTGAAAATTTCTATGATTTCCTTCATTTGAACCGTGAGTTCCGCGATTTAGACTTCAAGCACAATCTAGACAGTAAACTGAAAATCATTACCCGTGCTGAAGAGCTGGGTCAGGAAGTTGATATAAATAAGGCTTTCAGAGAACTTCAGATGCTCCACAAAATGTGGAAAGAGGATATTGGTCCTGTTGCGAAGGAATACCGCGATGAAGTGTGGGACAAATTCAGCGAGGCCACAAAAGTAATCCATGATAAACGCCAATCACAATTGGCCGAAGTGGAAAAAGACTTTGAAGTCAATTACGAAAAGAAAAAACAACTGGTTGAAGAAATAAACAAGGTCATTGAAGAGTCCAAACCGAGCCATCAAGGCTGGCAAAATGCCATTAAAAAGGTGCAGGAATTGCGTGATGCTTTTTTCAATACCGGTCGTGTTCCAAGAGCTAACAATAAAGAAATCTGGAAAGCTTTTAAAGATGCGACAGGCAACTTCAACCATCAGAAGAACAGTTTTTACAAGAACCAAAAAAAGGAACAATACACCAATCTTGAACAGAAGCGCGAGCTTATAAAAATTGCTGAGGATAACCAAGACAGCGAGGATTTTGATGCTACGACCGCTTTGATGAAAAAAATCCAGGATAATTGGAAGAGCATTGGCCACGTGCCGCGAAAGGACAGCGATAAGATCTGGAAACGGTTCAAAAAAGCCTGTAACCATTATTTTGACAGACTTCATGCCCAGAAAAACGAAGCCAACCAAGAAGAGATGGTTCACTTTGAAGCCAAGCAAGAAATGCTCGAAAAACTTTCTTCTTTTGAATTGAGCGGCGACCATAAAACCGATGTGAAAACCATAAAAGAACACATTACTGCTTGGAAAGAAATTGGACGCGTACCATACAACAAACGCAATATTGAACAAAAATTCAACAAAATGTTGGACGGCCTATTTTCAAAACTCGATTTAGGTAAAAAGGAAACTGAACTCATCAAGTTCGACAATAAATTGAACACGCTCGTAAATCGTGAAGACGATCGCAAACTGCAGAACGAGCACTTCTTTATTTCGAAAAAAATTGATGAAACCCGTGATGAAATTCGCCAATTGGAAAACAATTTAGGTTTCTTCCGACATGTTCCCGATGACAACCCAATGGTAAAAGAAGTTCACAAAAACATTGAAAAGCACAAAGAACAGCTTGAAGTATGGAAGGCAAAGCTTTCGAAAATCAAACAGGCAAGAGAGGATTAAAATTTCTAAAGATGTCCGTGCGAGCGCAATCCAAGATTTGAAACCCCTAAACATCAATTAGGTCTCGACTGCGCTCGACCAGACATACTAATTTCTTCTAAACAATTTTATGATTGACATTCATAATTTCGATTTTCTCATTGGTAAATGGGATGTAGTAAACCGAAGACTGAAGGAGCGTTTGACTAATTGTGATGAATGGATTGAGTTCTCCGCCGAAATGGAAACCAAATCAATTTTGAATGGTCTGGGAACAATGGATGAAATGAAATCTTCGCATTTCGGGAATAACTTTGTGGGTCTCAGCATCCGAATTTTAAACCCTGTCTTAGATGAATGGACCATTTATTGGGCAGATACCGCAAATCCTGAGGTTGGTCTTAAAAAACAAGTTGTCGGTAAATTTGAGAATGGCAAAGGAACTTTTTTCGGCAAAGAAGATTACCAAGGAAAAGTGGTTAAATTAAGATTTCTTTGGATCAAGGAATCTTTGAGTACAGCAAAATGGGAACAGGCCTATTATGATGAGGCAAACCAAGTTTGGGAAACCAATTGGACTATGTTTTTTACTACCATTGAATGACAAAAAAGTTACTAGATTGAGAAGCACTGTCGTGCGTATTTAGGCAGCACCGTCTGATTTTTTTGATTCATTCCAATAAACATCCATTTCCGCCAATGACATATCTTTTAAAGATTTTCCAATTTCCTTGGCTTTGCTTTCCAAATATTGAAAACGCTTGATAAATTTTTTATTGGTGCGTTCCAGCGCATTTTCAGGGTTCACTTTTAGGAATCTCGCATAATTTATCATTGAGAAAAGAACATCGCCAAATTCGGCTTCTATCTTTTCTTGGTTATCTTCATTTATTTCGTGTTGCAGTTCGCCCAACTCTTCCTGTAATTTTTCAAAAACCTGTTGCGGTTCTTCCCAATCAAACCCCACGCCTGCCACTTTATCTTGAATCCTGCTCGCTTTTACCAAAGCTGGCAATGATTTTGGAACACCTTCCAAAACGCTTTTTTTACCCTCCTTCAGTTTTAGATTTTCCCAGTTTCGTTTTACTTCTTCTTCGTCAGCCACTTTTACGTCGCCGTAAATATGTGGGTGGCGCGAAATGAGTTTTTCACAAATCTCGTTGCACACATCGGCAATATCAAAATCATTGGTCTCGCTACCTATTTTCGCATAAAAAACAATGTGCAGCAACACATCTCCCAATTCGTTTTTTACTTCGTTTAAATCATTGTCAAGAATAGCATCGCCCAACTCATAGGTTTCTTCAATGGTCAAATGCCGAAGTGTTTCCATCGTTTGCTTTTTGTCCCACGGGCATTGCTCGCGCAGTTCGTCCATAATGGTCAATAGTCTGTCGAAGGCGTTTAGTTGGTCTTTTCGAGCGTTTTTCATTGTTTCAGGTTTCAGGTTTCTTCACATCGACTCCCGAAGCCTCGGGAAAGGGTGACAGTTTTACAGCGGAAGTAACAAAAAAATCCCGCAAGTATAGAAACTTTCGGGATTTATATTATTCAATAGAAATTGATTATTAGGTTTTGCGCGAAGCTGCGTTTTTTGTAGAGCCACCTTTTTTGGTTGAGGAAGCTTTCGGATTTGCCGTTTTAGGAGTAGCGGCTTTTGAAGCCATTGCCTTTGCGGGCTTTGCTGCTTTGGTTTCTTCTTCCTTAGTTTCTTCTTTTGGTGCAGAAAAGTCAGTCAAGTTATTTTTCACAAGAAGGTTGTACCATTGCACCATCTTCTTAATATCACTGGCATACACGCGGTCTTCATCATAATCTGGCATCACGCTGAAGAAAAATTCCTCAAGCTCCTCTTTTGAAGCTTTATGGCTTAGGGCTTCCTTCCCACTTGCCTTTTCAGAAATTTTCTGAAATACCTCGCGAAGAGGCACTTCTTCTGTCAAAGTGTAAACTGCAATCTCCGAAAGCAAGCTCACATTGTGGCGGCCACTAACGTTTATGGTTTTTCCGTCCAAAAGAGATTCGGCAAGAAAACCGGCACGGGTCTGTGTTTTTAATTTATAAAGTCCGGGTTTGCCGGCAATGGAAAGCACTTTTTCTAAGCTCATAGAATACTTTTATAATGATTTAATGAATACAAATATCTTTGGTTTGGTTTATATACACAAGCGTGTTAACGTTTCTTTTTTACATTTGGAAATTTCATGCGGTAATCTATGCTCACATTCCCTTTTGAAATGTTTGCCAATTTGCTTTTTATCAAACGTTTCTTCAGCGGTGAAAGCTTGTCAGTAAAGAGAATACCTTCAATATGATCATACTCATGTTGAATAATTCGCGCCACAATCCCGCTGAAAGTTTCTTTGTGTTTTTTGAAATTTTCATCTTCATATTCAATCACGATATCCGGCTGGCGAAAAACATCCTCACGCACATCTGGAATGCTCAAACAGCCTTCATTGAAAGCCCATTCATCACCAGATTCATCAAGAATTCGCGCATTGATGAAGACTCTTTTAAAGGTAGAAACAAATTTTTGTTCTTCTTCCGAAAGATCTTCATCATCCTCAAAAGGTGTTGCATCAACAATAAAAAGACGAACGGAAGCACCAACCTGCGGTGCCGCAAGACCAATGCCCCGAGCTTGGTACATAGTCTCAAACATATTGTTTAAAAGCACGTCAAGTTTTGGGTACTGTTTGGTTATTACTTCGGTTTCCTTTCTTAAAACGGGGTCGCCGTAGGCTACAATCGGTAGTATCATCTAAATGTTTATTGTTTAATGATTAATGAATAATCTTCATTAAAAATAATTATCGATTCATGTTTTTTTCAGCAGTAATTCTGGATGCAATGAATATTGAGGTTAATTCTGCTGATTCCATTAGCAAAGACTCACATTTTTCTTTTTCCAAAAGATTTTCATCTATTAAAAATTCAATCCAAAAATTACTTTCATCTACTTCTTCAATTGCTATACTTAGTTTCGCAATAAAACTTTTTTTCGACTGGCCAATACAGGCAGCTCTATAATTTGCGGCAACTGATGTAGCACTTCTAATTAATTGCCCTTCAATATGACTTCCTAATTTTGTTTTTGGAAGCGAAATGGCCAATTTTACACAACGATGTGCAAATGCTTTTGAACGTACTTTTAAATCCTTCTCCATAGCTACATATTCTTCATTAAACATTATTCATTAGCCATAATAAAGGTATTCCTGAAGAATAATTGTTGCACTAATCTCATCCACCAACGCTTTGTTTTGACGTTGTTTTTTTTTCAATCCGCTGTCAATCATGGTTTGGAAAGCCATTTTACTGGTGTAGCGTTCATCAACTCGCTTCACTTCTAAGTCGGAAAAAACTTTATAAAATTTCTTCAAAAATTTCTGAATTTCTATTTCAATGTTGGAATGGGTTCCATCTTTCTGTTTCGGTTCGCCCACTAAAACCAGTTCCACTTTTTCTGTAGCAATATATTTCTTTAAAAAATCCATCAATTCAGAAGTAGCAACCGTCGTCAAACCTGAAGCAATCAGCTGCAACTCGTCCGTAATGGCAATACCTGTGCGCTTACTACCGTAATCCAATGCTAAAATTCTTCCCATACCGACTGCAAAAATAAGGGTTTGTTAATTACTATACTATTATCATCTGCAATTTTGAATTATGAAGCCTATATTTGTGGATATGAACCACGAAACACGACGAAAGGGAAACACTATTATCCATTAACAAAAATGATTTCATCAAGAAAATCTCCCTTCAGTAGTGGTTCAAAATGAAAAGCATAAAAGATAAAACAATGCAAGAACTCCAACAAACCATAGAAAAAGCTTGGGAAGACCGTTCCCTACTCACTGAAACCGAAACCATCGTCGCCATTCGCGAAGTGGTAAACCTTTGCGATGAAGGCAAACTGCGCTGCGCTGAACCAACGGCTGACGGCTGGCAAGTGAACGAATGGGTTAAAAAAGCGATTGTGCTCTACTTCCCCATCCAAAAAATGAAGACTTTAGAGGCTGGCATTTTTGAATATCACGACAAAATTCCACTAAAATCGGGTTACGAAGCCAAGGGAATCCGCGTAGTGCCTAATGCCGTAGCGCGTCACGGTGCTTACATATCCAGAGGCGTAATCTTAATGCCTAGCTACGTAAACATAGGCGCATATGTGGACGAAGGCACGATGGTGGATACTTGGGCCACCGTGGGCAGTTGCGCACAGATTGGCAAAAACGTACACCTAAGCGGTGGCGTGGGCATTGGTGGCGTTTTAGAACCGCTACAAGCAGCGCCGGTTATTATTGAAGATGGCGCTTTTATAGGCTCGCGCTGTATTGTTGTTGAAGGTGTTCGCGTAGGCAAAGAAGCCGTTCTCGGCGCCAACGTAGTGCTAACCGCTTCCACAAAAATAATTGATGTAACTGGTGAAAACCCAATAGAAATAAAAGGATATGTCCCTGAACGTTCGGTGGTCATTCCCGGAAGCTACACCAAAAAGTTTCCTGCCGGTGAATACCAAGTGCCATGTGCGCTGATTATTGGGGTGCGTAAAGAAAGTACCAACTTAAAAACTTCTTTGAATGATGCTTTAAGGGAGTATGGAGTGGCTGTGTAGTAAGTTGAAAGTTGCCATGTGTAGTCAAAGAAAAAACAAAATTTCTTTTTGACTAACCCACAGTTATTTAACACCAGAATTACTTCCTTCTCCTAAGTTTCTTACTATTAATTTTCTTCTGAAAAGCCCTGCTATGCTTCAACATCAGTGCATGGGTTTCTTTAAAACTTTTTCCATAAAGCTCCGCATATTCCTGCGCCATAATTTTAACCATCGTTTTTGAAAGCCACAATCTGCGAAAGTTGTGCATCCGCTTTTCAAAATCCATCGGTTCAAAACGCATTCGGTTTAAATCGATTAAATAAAAGTCGAACTCATTCTTCGCTGTCTCATTTATCAAGGTATTTCCTGGGGAATGATCCAGAAAGTTTATTCCATTTTCGTGTAGTTTAAAAGTAAATTTTGTGAACTGTTTCAGAACATCGTTGCGCTTTTTAAACCTTGGATTGTGTATCAATTCCCGGAAATCAAAATCGTAGTTAATGTGTTCACTTATGTAGAAGCTCTCCTGTAGTCCGCCTGAAAAAACTTCAAAATAAGCCACGGGAAAAGGGGTTTGTATTCCTAAGCCAATCAACTTTGATGCGTATTCAAAAGATCGTTTCGCTTTACTTTTCCGAAGAAATTGATAAACCAACGATTGAAATAAATTTGGGGTTTTAAATTTTTTAATATTGAAGGAAGTTCCCTTTATCTGCACCATCTTTATCACATTGCGCTCGCCTTTAGTCACATATTCCCCATTTTGGGAAAAATCGTGAAGAACATCCTCTAACTTTTCAGCCAAGTGGGAATATTTTGGGTTGATAAAAAAATTCTCGCGCATTTATAAAAAAGATACTTTTAAAAAAGGTATTTTGCGAAGGTAATCTATATGAAGAAGATACTTGTAATACAAAACAAAAGAATTGGCGACGTACTCATCAGCTCCGTTATTGCCAATAATATAAAGAAGGTTTTTCCCGAAAGTGAAGTAACCTATTTTGTATATGAGTATACCGCAGGTGTTTTGGAAAACAACCCAAATATTGATCGAATTATCTCAGTTAAGGAAAAAGAGTTAAAGAGTTACACAAAGCTTTTTCAGACCATTTCAAAAATAAAAAAAGAGGAATACGATATCATTTTTGATCCCTATTCCAAATTGCAAAGTAGGTTGATCTGTCTCTTTTCAGGTGCCGAATACAGAATTGGACTGAAACGTGCCCATAAAGAATTGAAACTTCCCTTTTACACGCATCCCATAAGTTTTTTAGAACACCGCTCCAAAAACTGCGGCAAAGCAATTGAAGATAGAATCAATATGATAGCCTCGGTTTTTGAATTGAAAGAACCCGAATACGCCCCAAAAATATTCTTGACGGAAGAAGAAAAACAATACAGTAGAATCGATTCTCTTCAAAAACCCGTAATTATGCTTGGCATTTTGGGCAGTACGCCCCAAAAATCCATGTCCTATGAATATATGGTGGAAATAATAGATTATATAACTGAAAATTACGGCGGCACGGTGCTCTTTAACTACGCACCCAATCAAAAGGAAGAAGCGAAGAAGGTTTATGAAATTTGTAAAAACAAAAACCAGATAAACCTCGACATTTACGAAGATTCCATCCGAGGTTTCATAAAACTGATGAATAAGTGTGATCTACTGGTTTCAAATGAAGGCGGAAGTGTTCACATCACCAAAGCCCTAAACAAACCAACGTTCACAATTTATTCGCCTTATGTAAACAAAGAACATTGGTGCAGTTTTGAAGATGGCGATTATCACGATTCCATTCATTTATTAGAAGAAAAACCTGACCTTTTCAGCAGCTTCACCTTGGAAGGACGAAGAACCATTGAAGAAGACCCCCATTCACTTTACAAAGAATTGACGCCAGAATTGATTCTTTCAAAACTGAAACCATTTTTAGCGCATCATCTCGCACAATTTTCTTCCTAATTTTTCAAAATTTCTTCTTTTGGAAGACTCACAGGGTTTGTAGATTTAACAATACCGTGTTTAGTCCAAACACGTTTTTCCTGTTTTGTTACTTTTCGAATTGCTTTGTTTTTCACAAACATTTCTTTGGTAACATAGCTACGCTCGTGATCCAAGTGCAAGGTTACGGTGCTATACCTTATTTGTTGTGGTTTTATGCCGTAATTCATCAAACGTTCGCCCATTTCGCGGTCCTCGCCCCCGTATTGCATACGCTCGTCAAAACCGTTTACTGTAAGTACATCTTTGCGCCAACCGGAAGCATTATTTCCATCCCAAGTGGCACTGGTTGGCGTGAAAGTGTTTAATATATCTTCCTTCAATCCGTAGGAAGTAAGTTTATTGATTTTAAAAGTTTTTTTAAGCCCGTGTTTCAAAAGCCATTTTGCATTAAAACAACGCTGTGTTTCAATGTCGCTTTTAGTGATTTGCTTTGAAATGTTCATGGATAGCTTAAAATAACCCGCAGAAAGAAAACATCCTGGACGACTCAGTCCTAAATGCGTTGAAACTAAATCGTTCCGAGGAATGCAATCACCATCTGTAAAAATAAGATATTCTCCTTTTGAAGCCACGATGGCCTTGTTCAGAATTTTTGTTTTCTGAAAACCGTGGTCTTCCTGCCAAACGTGAGTTATTTTTAAAGAAGATTTTTCTTTAAAAGAATCGATCAGTTTTTTCGTTTCTTCCCTAGAACCATCATCAGCAATAACAATTTCAAAATTCTTCTCCAGTTGTTGTTCAAACCCCCAAAGTGCTTTTTGAAGCCATTCGGGTTGATTGTATGTACTAACAATAACTGAGACATAAGGTATTGTATCTGTGTTTTTCACAATTCCGTAGGGCGTCCATTTCTTTTTTTGATCGCGGGTTTGTCTGCGAATAGCCAGATTTTTTTCAATGGATTGCTGGTTTTTGTAACCGCGCGGATGGTCCAAATGCAGTACCACCGCATTGTAGCGAATCTGCTTGCTTTTTATCCCCAAGTTGGTCAAACGCTCCCCAAGCTCGCGATCCTGCCCGCCGTATTGCATACGTTCGTCAAAGCCGTTTATAGTCAAAATATCTTTCTTCCACCCAGAAGCGTTATGACCGTTCCAGCTGGCATTGGTAGGCGTAAAAGCGTTTAAAAGTGAAGCCTTAAACGGGCCCGAATGTAGCTTGTTGTTTTTAAAGGAATAATTTAAACCTTGATCCTTCAACCACTTAACATTGAAACATTTTTCCGAATAAATGTCCTCTTTGCTAATTTCTTTGGAAATCTTCATCGGCAACATAAAATATCCACCTGAAAGAAAATAGCCTTCCTCACGATACTTAACGTGTTGCTCCACAAAATCCTTCCGCGGAATGCAGTCGCCATCGCTCATAATAATATATTCGGTGCTGCATTGTTGGATGGCTTTATTGAGGATTTGTGACTTCTGAAAACCATTGTCCTCGTGCCAAACGTGAACTATGGTGTAAAAAACTTCTGTTTCCATTCTTTTTAACAACTGCCTCGTTTCATCATTGGAACCGTCATCGGCAATTACCACTTCAAATTGTCTATAGGTTTGATTGTTATAACCATAGAGTACTTTTTCAAGCCATTCGGTGGAATTGTAAGTGCTGATAATTATGGAAGTGTCCAGTTGCTTCATGATTGCAAAGATAAAGTTATTTATGAAGTTGGCTCAAGAAACAAAAAGTTGTAATTTCGAAAAAATCAAAGAACCATTAATTCGTGAATTTGTAGCAAATAAATATGCCAAAGCTAACAGTAATCATACCCACTTTCAACGAGCAAGCCTTTCTTGAAGATGCGCTTTTTTCGGTTTCTTTCGCAGATGAAATCATCGTGGTTGATTCCTTCAGTACTGATAAAACCCCAGAAATAGCCAAAAAATACGCCACCAAATTCCTTCAACGAAAGTTCGATAATTTCTCGAACCAGAAAAACTTCGCATTAAAAGAAGCTACAGGCGATTGGATTCTCTTTGTTGATGCCGACGAACGCGTGACCCATTCTTTGGAAGCGGAAATAAAGGAAACGCTCCAAAACCCAAAACACAGCGGTTACAAAATAAACTTCCCACATTTTTATATGAACCGTTTTCTATATCATCACAGCGACGATGTATTGCGATTGGTAAAGCGGGAAGGTGCTAAATTTTCCGGGTCCGTGCACGAAAAACTGCAATGCGAAGGCAGGATTGGGAAACTGAAAAACAAAATGCTCCATTTTACCTACAAAGGTTTCGATAATTATATATCAAAAAAAGAATCGTACGCTTGGTTTCAGGCACAACAACAATTTGATAAAGGGAAAAAAACCACTTGGTTCCACTTGCTTTTTAAACCTACCTATCGGTTTTTCCGTTCTTTCATTTTAAAAGGGGGTTTCCGCGACGGGGTTCCCGGGATGACTGTTGCAGCCGTTAACGCCTATGGAGTTTTTGAACGGTATGTGAAGTTGATGCTACTTCAAAGAGGAATGAAATGACTCCCAAGCATCTAAAAATCTATATTTAAAACAATTTTCCAAACCTAATTTTCTGCCGAAATTTCAATAATGAAAACTCTCCTTTCACATCAATTCTTTCAATCTCATAAAGCCTTTTAAAAGGGAAGTTATTTATTCGGTTGCCAATTCGCAAGCCGTATTGTATTCCATTAGCTGAAAGAATCTTTTTAAAAATTTCATTGTGTTTTTTTTCCTTTGGGAATTTGCCATAGGGATAGGCCAAAACGGGAGAAAAGTTCAAATTATTTTCCGAAACGAATTCCAAGCAACGGCGCGTATCGGCCTCAATTTCTGCATTGGAAAGTTCGGTATATTTTTTATGGTAAAAGGAGTGAAAACCGAGTTCCACGATTTTAGGGTCGAGGGATTTCAATTGTTCCGCAGTCATTATTTCCAAGGAAGAAGTATTCCAACTGTCTGTCTGTCCAAGAAAATCCAAAGGCACAAAAAAAGTAGCTTTCAACTTGTATTTTTTTAACAAAGGAATGGCGAGTTCCATCTGGCTTACATAGCCGTCGTCAAAGGTGATAACTATATTTTTTCCTTTTGGCAAATCCTTAATTTGCAACAGTTCTTTTAAGTGAAATGTTTTGTAACCATTTTCAGCCAAATGTTTTAATTGCTTTTCAAGTTTTTCAATGGAAATGGTTAAACCCTTTCCCTCTTCAACAGTAATATGATGGTACATTAAAATTGGGAGCTTCGCCATAACAGATTTCAAATTTATACCTGTAAAATTATTACTTTTACGCAAACTACAACCCATTTTTGGAAAACCCTGTAAAAATTACTGCTATTGCCATTACGCTCAACGAAGCGCACAATATCGAAGGGTATCTAAAAAGCCTTTGGTTTGCAGATGAAATTGTGATTGTAGATTCCTTCAGCAGTGATGAAACAGTGGCTTTGGCTTCAAAGCACGAAAAAGTTACAGTTTACCAACGCAAGTTTGATAATTTTTCGGCTCAAAAAAACTTCGCCATTTCGAAAGCAAAAAACGATTGGGTCACTTTTTTTGATTTGGATGAAGAGATAACCCCATCATTGGCAAACGAAATAATTGAAAAAGCCAAAAACCCGAAAGCTATAGCCTATTTCGTAAAACGCGATTTCTATTTTATGGGAAAACGCATAAAATACAGTGGTTTGCAGAATGATTACATCGTGCGTTTTTTCAATAAAAACCATTGCCAATACAACGCAAATTTGGTGCACGAAACCTTGGAAGTTGGGGGTAAAAGCGAAAATTTAAAACACACACTGCCGCACTATACCTACAAATCTTTTGACGACTATACAGCTAAGTCGCATCTATACAGTGCATTGCAAGCGGAAATGCTCTATAAAAAGGGAAAGAGGCCCAACTATTATCATTTTCTATTTCGTCCATTTTATCGTTTTTGCAACCAGTTTATTTTCAGACTGGGAATTTTGGACGGAAAAGAAGGTTTCATTTTGGCATATGTGAGCGCCTTTTCAGTTTTTAAAAGGTATGTAAATCTTTGGTTGCTGTACAGGAAGATTAATTGAGATTACAAATATTTATCAATTCCCTTTTCACACCATTTGGTTCCTTCTGCAATCGCTTTTTCCTGAAGTGTATCGTTAATTTTAAAACGGCTTTGGTCTTTCACTTTGTGCCAAATATGATATACAATCCCACGGTAGCGAAGCCTTCTGCCCATCACGCCGTTATGCATCATCCGTATAATCAATTCGGAGTCTTCCCTACCCCAGCCCTCAAATTCTTCATTGTACCCGTTTACGGCAATCACATCCTTTTTCCAAAAGGAAACATTACAACCACGCATTTTCTCTGAGACTTCAGCTGAGGTTTTATAAAGGTTGCTCAATGCTGGAACACGCAGGTTCCGAGTGCGTTTTTTTATGCCTTTGTCAAAGAAGTTGAATTTTATCTTTTGCGAAGCAAACAGCTTCGGAAGAAATTCTTCCTGAATGTTCACCCGGCTTCCGAAAAGATACACATTAGGTTGCGCCAAAGCTTTGTGATCTCGCACAAAATCTTTGTGCATAATACAATCGCCATCCACTTGAATAATATAGTCGCCAGTTGCGGCAGCGATGGCCTTGTTTAAAATTATTGCTTTTCGAAAACCTTTGTCCTCGTGCCAAAAATGAAGAATTGGCACAAACATTTTCTTTTTAAAATCTTCAATTAAGTTTTTTGTCACTTCCGAAGAACCATCATCGGCTATTAATATCTCATTGGGGGGGTCGGTTTGGTTGTGGACGCTCAAAAGCACTAATTCCAATGCTTCAGGCCAGTTATATGTGGAAATAAGTAGTGAGGTATTCATTTAAAAAGGTGTTTAAAATATTGTCCGATATTCTTTTTGAAAAGAAAAAAGGACGAAGGATGCAGCTCTGGTTTTGTGTTCAACTGCATTTTAATTTCATCCATATCTTTTGAGCCTATATAATCCAATTTTTTCCATCCTTCTGGCTGTAAGTAGAAAAAATCCTGCATTTCTTTATAATTGTCCTTATTCACCGATCGCCATTTTTCAACGTACTTTTCAATATCAAAATCCTTGGAATGTCCCCAGTTGGTTAACTTTGTCATTAAATCTTTTTCACTGCGCGAAATACATTCGTGCATCAAAAGGTTGTCTGTATAAATAATACGCTTCCTATTTTGACGCGCAAAAGTGTATTTTGGGTAATTGGTTGCCAATAAAACCTTGGTTGGGTTATCCACATACAGCAAACCATCATCTGTGTATTTGTACATATTTATAAGAAATCCGGCGATCTGAACTGGCGTTTTTTCTGGGTTTTTCAGAAAGCTATCATATTTGCGAAGCGTTTTTACAAAACTTTTGAAGTCGATAAAATATTCGTCGGCATCTACTTGCACCAGCCAGTTGCCAACACCCATTTTTTCAGAAAGTAGGGTGCGTTCCCGTGTATCGTTTTCAATAGCGGAAAGCTCAGGTAGGTAGAAATTATCCTTATAAATCTGTATTTTATTCTCAGTGTCGAATTCCTTCAACCAATCGTAAAATGATGGTGAAACCTCAAATCTTTCACCAGACCAGGTTCTGTATTCTTTGTCCTCGGCAATAAAGATGGCATCAGCATCTTCATAAACCGGGGGAATGGCTTTTTTGAGGTTTTCATAATCGTAGGACAACAAAAAACCGACGTGAATTTTTTTAGACATACCTTTGTGATGGTTAGTTTATTCACAAAAATAGCCTATTTTTAAAGCCTTTGGCAAACCAAACAGATTAAATTTTGGAAAAAACCACTTCCGCAAAACCGCTTGTTTCGGTCATAATTTTGAATTACAACACCTTTCAATTAACGTTGGATTGTGTGGCTTCGATTAAAAAACACACTCCGCTCAATGTTTCTGTTGAATATATAATTGTAGATAATGCTTCGGCAAACAACGAAGGAGTTGCGCTTGAAAATACATTTCAAAATCAAGACGATTGCAAAGTGCTCCGAAGCCAAATAAATCTGGGGTTCGGAGCTGGCAATGTATTGGGCTCACAGCAAGCCAAGGGGCATTATTTTGCCTTTATAAACAGCGATGTTCTTTTTACTGAAGATTGTTTTTCAGAAATGGTTGCTTTTATGAAAAGCCATACAGATGCTGGCGTTTGCGGAATTCAAATCTTGGATGGCGATGGCAGAAAAACTATTTCGCACCGTCCTTTTGAAGGGGTTCGTTATAAATTATTTGGAAGAAAATTTTTGTACAGAACTGATGCAAGAATCATAAAAATAAACGCAGATTTAAAAATGCCAACCCAAGTGGATTTCGTGATTGGTAGTTTTATATTTTTTAGCGCAAAAGCCTATCGCGAATGTGGTGGCTTCGACCCAAATATTTTTCTTTATTACGAAGAATTCGACCTTTGTTACCGTTTAAAAAAACTTGGTTACAAAACCTTTTTTCTGCCACAACTAAACTACGTTCATTTGGAAGGAAAGAGCGGAGGCATAAATCGGTTGATGGAGAAGGAGCATTTGCTTTCCTATTTATATGTGGTTCGGAAAAATCTTGGTTTTTTTAAATTTTGGATTATAAAAAACTTCTTGTTATTTACTTATATATATAAAGCACCTTTTAAACCGAAGTACCGCCCATTACTGAAATTTCTGCTTTTTCGGGGCGAGAGTTTGTCACATTCTCTTCGGCACCAACAAAAACAGCTTGAAAGGGATTAAAAAACAATCACTTACCTATCCGCTGACAGACGGATTTGTGGTGAAATATTTAAGTAAAGGTTTTATTTCAGAACTTCCATTATTCTTTCTTCAATCTTGGCCAGTGAAAAAGGTTCCAATATTTTTTCAGAATTTTCACTTACACTATTCCAGAAATTTTCATTTGTATAAAGTGAAATAATCTTTTCAGCAAAAACTTCTGGATTATCAATGGGAGCAATCATTAATTCTGCATTAGATGAGAAATCGAAACCTTCGGCACCTATTTCAGTAGTTACCAACGGAAGCCCAAACTCTAGACTCTGTCCAATTTTTCCTTTGATTCCCGCTCCAAAAGCCAGAGGAGCAACAAATAATTTTGCACTATTGAAATATTCCGAAATATCCTCAACAAAACCCAAAATTCTAAAATTCTCAGAATTGAGGTCCAAGATTTCTTGAGGTGCATAACTTCCAATTATATCAATTTTCAATGTTGGAAGTATCTTTAGCAAATTTGGAAGGATTTTATTGTGAAGATATTTTACTGCATCCAAATTTGGTGTGTGCAGAAAACTTCCTATAAATAAAAGGTTTTCTCGTTGGTTGAAATTTTTAAAACCAAAATTATCGCTTTTGAATTGATGTATGTTGCCTACGACCACCATTTTTGTTTCTTTACCAAGGAGCGGAAGCAATTCCATTTTATCATCATCCGTTATTGGCACTACTATATTGGCCATCTCGGCATTATGAAGTTCTATTTTCAAATATTTTCTCATTGCCTTTTCAATCGATGGGTTTTTGCTCCGCTCCCACTCACGCTTAAATCGCAAATAGTGAAAATCGACCATATCAAAAATCAGTTTTGACCTCGAATATTTTTTTACCAATGCATAATATTTATAAAAAACATCAGGTCGGTGGAGCCATGCAAATTCAATATTCGGACTTACTATTTGAATGAATCTTTTGCGGTCTATAAGTTTATTATTTTCATCTAAAGCTGGTTCGTAAACTACTGCCCCCATCTTTCTATAAACCTCACAGTATTGATTTTTAAACTTATATTCTTTCGAATCCGCCATCAAAAAAACATTGAAACCGCGCTTCAGCATTATTTCAATAATGTGGAAAAGACGGCGAGAACCTGAATCCCGGTCATATTCTGGAACAATACTGTCTATAATGAGAACCCCTTTTTTGGCTTTATCAAAATTCGAGAAATCCAGATTCTCAGCTTTTATCCGTAACTTTTTTTCGAGTTTTCGATTTCTAATATAGTGTTTCAGTTTTTTATACATCCACTTAAATTTGTTGGTAAAGCTACAAAACCATTTAGAAGCTTTTATAGATTAAAACAAGTTTTCGGATTATAAATTCACCTTCAAAATGTCTCGTGTAGAACTTTTTGCCCCTACCTTTGCCATTGTTCCGTTTTTGCTTAAAATAGCCTATTTTTAAGGTTTTTTAAGAACAAAGGACCATGAAAAGTGAACAAAACAAACCAGTAAAAACCTGTTATGCACATTCTAATAGTTGATTGGTCCGGCCCTATTCCCGCTCTAAAATACGGAGGGACCGAACGCGTTATCTGGGGACTTGGAAAATGCCTTCACGAACTTGGCCATAAAGTTACCTTTTTGGTGCCCGACGGTTTTACGGGCGATTTTGCTGGGAGTATTCCGCTGGACCAAACCAAGAACCTGAACGACCAAATACCAGAAGATGTTGACCTTGTACATTTCAATTATCCTCCCAGACAGCCCATCAACAAACCCTATATTATAACGATGCACGGCAATCCCAAGCCGGACGAACACATAGATACGAACACTGTTTTTATTTCCAGAAATCAAGCTGAGCGCTATAATTCAGATGTATTTGTACACAACGGTCTGTATTGGGGCGATTATGGAATGCCCGATTTAGATAAGCCACGAACCTATTTTCATTTTTTGGGAAAGGCTTCGCGTAGGGTAAAAAACGTATTCGGGGCTGCTAAAATAGTTGCAAAAGCAAAGGGAAAGCTAATGGTAATGGGTGGAGAACGATGGACTTCCCGTAATTTTACCCGTGGGTTACGTTATGTTTTAAATCCGAAAATCACTTTTTTGGGAATGTTAGGCGATACTGAAAAAATGAAGATTATGGAAAAATCGAAAGCTTTGGTTTTTCCTGTTGAATGGCACGAGCCTTTTGGCCTGGTCATCATTGAGAGTCTGTATGCAGGCTGTGCCGTGTTTTGCACCACAAACGGTTCGCTACCCGAACTTTTAAGTCCGGAAGTAGGACTTGCATCAAATGATTCCAATGAATTAGCAGAAGCCCTTCGCAATTTTAAATATGACCCACAAGCTTGCCATCGCTATGCAAAGGAGCATTTCAATGCCCGAAAAATGACTTTGGAATATCTAAAATTATACGAAAAAGTGATTTTTGGTGAAACCTTACACACTGAAAACCCCACGTACATAACAAAAAAGAACCAAGTAAAACCTTTGATATAATGAAACATACATTATTAATTTTTAATCACACAGTGGCATGTCTATTAAGGATGTTCCATCTGTCCTTTAAAAAACAAATATTTTAGACAGATGAAAGAAGAAATTGATAACGCATTACTTGTACTAAAAAAAGGCGGCCTCATCCTCTATCCCACGGACACCGTTTGGGGAATAGGCTGCGATGCCACAAACCCCGATGCCATTGATAAAGTTTTTAAACTGAAAGAAAGAAGCGACGAAAAATCGCTGATATGCTTAGTGAACGATTTCAGAATGTTGAATGAATATGTTGAGAACGTACCTGAAGTAGCTTATGATATTTTGAAATACGCCAAAAAACCAACCACAATCATTTATGACGACCCAATTCGCGTAGCTGAGAATATTATTGCTGAAGACAATTCGCTCGCCATTCGGGTAACCAAGGATGAATTTTGCAAAAAATTAATACAGAAATTCCGCAGGCCGCTGGTTTCTACATCGGCTAATATTTCAGGAAAAAAAACGCCACAAAGTTATGCCGAAATAGACCCCTTAATTTTGGAAGGCGTGGACTATGTTGTAAATTTGCATCACCAAAAAAAATCAGAAAAGCCTTCGGCGATCATTAAGTTGAAAAATGATGGGTCGGTGAAGGTTATTCGGAAGTAAATTGTTTAAACGAATGTCTTTTGGTTAGCAAAATATAATATTTAACCACAAAGTGCACAAAGTTTTACACAAAGACCACAAAGCCTTTATTTAAATACCTTTGTGAACTTTGTGCCTTTCTTAGTGAACTTTGTGGTTAAAAAAACATCAGTTTAAATAGAAAATTCGTGCATTCGTGGTAAAACACACCGCATTAAACATAAAAAAACATTCGTGTATTCGTGGTAAAACCATCCTACATATCCGCTTTAAAAAGCCCAATTTTTAGAACTATTTCCAAAGCTTCCGAAAACCTAAACTTGGAAAGCTACGTAATTGGAGGTTTTGTTCGTGATTTTATTTTGAAACGCGGCGAAGCGAAAGACATTGATATAGTTGCGGTTGGAAGCGGAATTGATTTAGCTGAAGAAGTTTCAAGACTCTTGCCAGGAAAACCAAAAGTTTCCGTATTCAAAACCTACGGCACTGCAATGCTGAAAAGTGGTGGTATCGAACTTGAGTTCGTTGGAGCACGAAAAGAATCCTATTCCGAGGAAAGCCGAAATCCTGCAGTAGAAAATGGCACTTTGGAAGATGATCAAAACCGAAGGGATTTTACAATAAACGCTTTGGCACTAAGCCTTAGTAATGAAAATTTTGGAGCGTTGCTCGACCCATTCAACGGTATTGAAGATCTTCAAAAAAAGATAATCCGAACGCCGCTCGATCCAGATATTACCTATAGCGACGACCCATTGCGGATGCTTCGCGCCATTCGGTTTGCAACCCAATTGAATTTCATAATTGAAAAGGAATCTTTGGAAGCGATCACTAGGAATGCTGACCGCATAAAAATTATTTCCAAAGAACGGATTGTTGACGAGCTCAACAAAATATTGCTTTCAGAAGTGCCTTCAAAAGGTTTTTCCCTGCTGCATAAAACGGGCTTATTGCCTTTTATTTTACCAGAATTGGTTGCTCTGCAGGGCATTGACGAGATTGAAGGACAGACCCATAAAGACAACTTTTGGCATACGCTGGAAGTGGTCGATAATATTTCAAATGCTACAGACGACCTTTGGTTGCGTTGGGCTGCTTTGCTTCACGACATTGGGAAAGCGCCGACAAAAAAGTTTGATAAAAAACTGGGGTGGACTTTTCACGCACACGAGTTTGTGGGTGCAAAAATGGTTTATAAACTATTCAAACGCTTGAAGATGCCCTTGAACGAAAAGATGAAATTCGTCCAAAAAATGGTTATGATGAGCTCGCGTCCTATTGTTTTGGCAAGTGAAGTTACTGATAGCGCCGTAAGGCGTTTGATTTTTGACGCAGGTGAAAATGTAGAAGATTTAATGACTCTTTGTGAAGCAGATATAACCACTAAAAACCCGAAGAAGTACAAAAAGTATCACTCCAATTTTCAGTTGGTGCGCGACAAAATAGTAGAAGTGGAAGAACGCGATCAAGTTAGAAACTTTCAGCCTCCAGTAACTGGTGAAGAAATTATGAAGACGTTCAATTTGAAACCTTCACGCGAAATAGGCATTATTAAAGACGCCATAAAAGAAGCAATCCTTGAAGGTGAAATTCCAAATGAATACGAAGCCGCGAAGGAATTTATGTTGAAGAAGGGAGCGGAAATTGGATTAACGATTGCTGATTGCTGATTGCTGATTGCTGATTGCTGATTTTTCAACTTTAAGCTTTAAAACTAAAAAATATCAAATAATAAATCTTGAATTCGTGGCAAACAAAGACAATAAAAAAGTAATATACTGGCTCCTCGCAGGATGTTTCCTAATTTTTGTGATGGTAGTCGTTGGCGGAATCACGCGACTCACGCACTCTGGGCTTTCAATATCAAGCTACAAACTTATTTCAGGCACTTTACCGCCCTTGAATGAAGCACAATGGATTGCGGAATTTGACCATTACAAACAATTTCCGGAATACCAAAAACTGAACAACCATTTCAGTTTGGAGGATTTTAAGGATATCTATTTCTGGGAATGGTTACATCGTTTTCTGGGAAGATTTTTGGGTGTAGTTTTTATAATTCCCTTCCTCTATTTTCTTTTGAAAAAACAACTTACAAAACCCACAATCAAAAAAGCAATAATTTTAATGTGCTTGGGTGCATTTCAAGGGTTTTTGGGTTGGTATATGGTAAAAAGCGGTTTGGTGGACCGACCGGATGTGAGTCATTACCGGCTTGCTATGCACTTAACAACCGCCTTTATAACTTTTGCATATACGTTATGGGTGGCATTGGATCTGTGGTATCCTGTTAAAAAAGAAATCAATAAATATATTCGCAACATTATTAGGGTTGGAATGGCAATCCTGCTTATTCAGATTATTTGGGGTGCCTTTGTAGCAGGCCTCGATGCTGGTTTTATCCACAACCATTGGCCACTGATGAACGATGGCGAATGGATACACGAAACAGTTTATACAGAACAAGTTCCTCTTTGGAAAAACTTTGTAGAGGGCAAAAGTGGTGTACAGTTTTTTCATCGATATATGGCTTATGCAGTTGTGGGAATGATTTTCTTAATATGGTACAAAACCCGAAAATTGCAGCTCACGCTTCGTCAGAAAAGCGGAATAAATGTTTTGTTGCTTTTGGTATTGGTGCAATTCACCTTAGGGATTTTCACGCTGATCCTCCATGTGCCTGTTGTTTTGGGAGTTTTGCACCAAGTAACGGCATTTTTCCTGCTTGCTGCAATGACTTTTGTGTTACATAGATTTTCGAAATAAAACACAAGCAAAACCGCAAACTGCAATTGAATACTGCCTACTTTTTAATAACTTTGCAGTCCAAAAAAATTAGATAAATGATTTACCGTTTCAGAATAATCCTCGACACTCACGAAGACGTTTTCCGCGACTTAGAAATAGAAGCTTCGGCCACATTGGAAGATTTTCACAATGCCATTACCCAATCCTTTGGGTTTGATGGGCAGGAAATGGCTTCTTTTTATACGAGTAACGATTTATGGGAAGAAGGCGAGGAAATCTCCCTTTTTGACGTAAGCGATGAGCCAGAAGGTATTCGCATTATGGGCGAAACTTATTTGGAAGATGTTGTTGACAAAGAAAAAACACGTCTCCTATATGTATATGATTTTCTAAATATGTGGACGTTTATGGTGGAACTTGCCGATATTGCTGAAGTTGAAGCCGGCCAGATTTATCCAAATTTGATGTACTCACACGGCCAAATTCCAGAAGAAGCACCCGAAAAGGAATTCATATCAGAACCCATTGAAGGGGAAGACGATTTTGACGAAGAATTCGATCTGGATCCCGAAGATTACGACAACCTCGATTTTGACGAAAACTGGAATTGATTTGGTTGTCAGTTGTTGGTTGTCGGTTGTCGGTATGAAAAAATCAAATTTACATTTCACATTTTAATTTTACATTTTTAATTTCCCATTTCAAATATGATCAATCTTTTCAGTACCCACATTGAATCCCTTTCCATACACCGAGTGGGTAACAAAAGCCGAAACGAAGCTATTTTTCTTTCTGCAGAACCTTATAAAACAGATGATGAGCTTACGCCATTGTTGAAGGAATTCTTTCTGAAACCTTTTCGCGATAAGGAAGAAAACTATTTTAAGTTTTCGCACGAAGCAGATTTAGAGTTTCACGAACTCTTTAACAGTACTTCAAAAATATTTGACAATCCGCAAAACATCCACGAAGAGAGCCGAAAAATGGCTACTTATCTTTACAATCAATCCGAACATCCACATATTAAAAGTGGCGAGGTTTATGTGGCCTATCTTGAAAACGTGCAATTGGACAACGTAAAAATGGACGCCATCGGTATTTTTAAAAGCGAATTGAAACAGGATTTTCTTCAGTTTTCAGAAGATGGAAATCAGTTGGAAGCCATGCTGCAACACGGTGTAAACCTGAATAAATTGGATAAAGGTTGTATCATTTTCAATTCAAATAAAGAAGAAGGGTATAAAATTCTTTCCGTAGACAGCAATCGTTACGATGCTCGTTACTGGTTGGAAAGTTTTCTTGGGGTTGAAGCGTTAGCCGATGATAACTTCCACACTAAAAAATATTTAAAATTTTGTCAAGATTTTGCAAAGGACGTTGTTTTACCTGCCGAAGACAAAAAACAGGAAGTGATGTTTATGAACCGTGCTGTAAATCATTTTGCGAAAAATGACACTTTTGAAGAAACAGCGTTTATGAACGACGTTATAGACAATCCAGATTTGTTTCCAGAATTTCGTCATTATAAAAGTGAAAAAGCACCTAAATACAGCATAGAGGATTTAACTACTTTTCCTATTGCGAATACAGCAGTAACCGCTGCTCGGAAGAAAATAAAAAACGTAATAAATCTGGATACAAACATTCAGATAAAACTGGATTTCATCAATCCCGAAAGCGCCGAAAAATTTATTGAAAAAGGCTGGGATGAGGAGAAGCAGATGTATTATTATTTAGTGTATTTTAATAAAGAACAGAAGGTTTAGTTTCAGTGGTCATTGGTCAGTGGTCAGTGGTCAGTGGTCAGTAATCAGTAATCAGTAATCAGTAATTTATGAAGATTAGTTGTTCCATTTTGTTGGTTATTGCTGTTTTTGCTTTAAATTCCTGCAATGTGGACAAGTGTGATGTTGATTGTTCTTCTGGGCCATTGCGTTTGAGTTTTGAACTTTTAGACAAGGCTACTGGCGAAAATATATTTACCAATCACACTTTTGATCCGGCCGATATTGCCGTTTTAGATTTGGGCAATAATAACACTGAGGTGCAATTCACCTTCAATTCTGAAAATGATATAAACATTATCAACTTGGGCCCTTTTGGCTGGGGAACGAATATTGCTAATTATCTTTTGAAAGTGGGAGAGCGCGATATTTTCACATTGGCTGTTGATGCTGAAGAAATAAAAGATGTGTGTTGTTCAAATGTGGTTTTGAACAAATTGACCCTTGAGGGTTCGGAATTTTCTCAAAATACCCAAAGTGGGGTTTATGAAGTGTTGGTGGAACTTTAGCCGAAATTCCAAATAACAAATTCAAGAAAATGGAGCCTTCCAAGATTATAGCGTTGAATTGAGGTCTCTATAGCTACCTACTCCCACTGTATACTGACCCCTGATTACTGACCACTAATTCCCAACCTCGCTTATAAATTTTATTCGGTACAAACGCAATTCTTCTTCGTCATAATCGCCTTCAAATTCATCTAAGGCTTCTTCAATATTGTCGGTTTTGGCCTCAAGAAAATATTCGTGGATTTCTTCCTGCTGTTCTTCATCTAAAACCTCATCAACCCAATAATCAATGTTTAGTTTGGTGCCACTGTAAACAATGGCTTCCATTTCCTTTATAAACTCAGGCATTTCGAGACCTTTGGCATTTGCAATGTCAGGCAAAGCAAGTTTGCGATCCACATTTTGAATAATATATAATTTAAGTGAACTATTGCTTCCCGTGGATTTTACAACAAAATCTTCTGGACGGATTATGTCGTTTTCTTCAACGTAATTTTGAATCAACTTTAAAAAAGACTTGCCATATTTTTTTGCTTTCCCTTCTCCCACTCCGTGGACATTGGAAAGTTCTTCCATTGTTACAGGATATTTTAGCGCCATATCTTCCAAGGAAGGCTCCTGAAAAATTACAAATGGGGGCAAATCTAAATTGTGCGCCACCTTTTTAAGTTCTGCCTTCAGAAGTTTGAAAAGATTTTCGTCGGCAACATCGCCTCCTATATTGGCTGTAACAATTACGTCGTCATTGGCATCCTTAAAAGAATGGTCTTCGGTCATCATAAAAGAGGTGGGCGATTTTATAAATTCCTTTCCCAAATCTGTTAAATGAATAACTCCATAGGTTTCTATATCCTTTTTCAAATAGCCCGCCACCAATAATTGACGCAACAAAGCCATCCAATAAGGTGAATCATGCTTTGCGCCAGTACCAAAATATTCTTGAGCATCGGTACGGTGTGATTTAATGAGTGCGTTTACCTTCCCAATCAAAACATTGACAATTTCCTTACTTCTGTATTGTTCATTGGTTTTAAAAACCACTTCCAAAAGTTGTTTTGCGTCGTCTTTTGCTTCGTGTTTCTTCTTAGGGTAACGCATATTATCGTCCATCATGCCACCATCACCTGTTTCATTGTCAAACTCTTCGCCAAAATAATGAAGAATGAATTTTCGTCGAGACATTGAAGTTTCGGCAAAAGCGACCACTTCCTGTAAAAGCGCATGTCCAATTTCCTGTTCGGCAACGGGCTTACCACTCATAAATTTCTCAAGCTTCTCTATGTCTTTATAACTGTAAAAAGCTAGACAATGCCCCTCCCCACCGTCACGGCCACCGCGTCCGGTTTCCTGATAATAGCTCTCTATACTTTTGGGAATATCGTTATGGATTACAAAACGAACGTCTGGTTTGTCAATTCCCATCCCAAAGGCTATGGTAGCCACTACCACATCTACATCTTCCATCAAAAACATATCTTGATGCTTTACGCGGGTTTTACTGTCAAGACCAGCGTGATAGGGAACAGCTTTTATACCGTTTACCTGCAAGGCTTGAGCAAGCTCTTCTACCCTTTTTCTACTTAAGCAATAAATAATCCCGCTTTTGCCTTCGTTCTGTTTTACGAAGCGAATAACATCTGAATCAACATTTTTGGTTTTCGGTCTTATTTCATAATAAAGGTTTGGGCGGTTGAAAGATGCTTTAAAAGTGTTTGCATCCTGCATATTGAGGTTTTTGAGAATATCCTCCTGTACTTTTGGGGTTGCGGTCGCAGTAAGCCCAATTATTGGAATATCGTCTCCAATTCGTTGAATAATGCTTTTTAGATTTCGGTATTCTGGTCGAAAATCGTGGCCCCACTCGCTAATGCAGTGAGCCTCGTCTATAGCCATAAAGGAGATTTTCTGGGTTTGCAGAAAATTCACATATTCTTCTTTGGTCAGCGATTCGGGCGCTACGTAAAGCAATTTTGTAACTCCACTGGCGATGTCGCTTTTAACTTTTTTTACTTCGGTTTTGTTTAGGGAGGAGTTTAGCACATGAGCAATTCCTTCTTCCGAAGAAAGGGCGCGCAGGGCATCAACCTGGTTTTTCATCAATGCAATAAGTGGTGAAACCACGATTGCCGTTCCTTCCTGCATTAGCGCCGGAAGTTGATAACAAAGCGACTTTCCGCCACCCGTGGGCATTACCACGAACGTATTGTTACCGTTGAGGATGCTTTTTACTACTTCCTCCTGCAGACCCTTAAAACGGGTAAATCCAAAAAATTTCTTTAGGGCTGCATAAATGTCAATCTCTGCCACGCTTGTTGGGTTTTAATGGGCAATTCAGTTTTAGCTAACAATATATTGTTTTACAGATTAACAATCGTAATTTTGCAACCGTATTAAGCTAACTGCATCTTAAAAGAAAGGTATCAATATTTAAGATTACTGAATTTATTTAAATTCTATTCTAAATATACTAATTTCTGATACAGTTACAAACATTCAAAAGCATTATAATTTTGAACAAGAAAGAAAGAATTATTTCCGTAGCGAAAAACACCATAGAAACTGAGAGTAAAGCCATTGCAAACTTGGCCCATTTGGTGGACGAAGAGTTTGCAGGCGCAGTTGATTATATTTATCACTCCAAGGGAAGGGTAATTGTTACCGGAATAGGCAAAAGTGCCAACATTGCCACCAAAATTGTGGCAACTTTAAACTCAACAGGCACTCCTGCAATCTTCATGCATGCTGCGGATGCCATCCATGGCGATCTTGGAACTATTCAAGAAAACGATACGGTTATCTGTATTTCCAAAAGCGGAAACACGCCCGAAATAAAGGTGCTTGTGCCATTGATAAAAGCCATTGACAACAAATTAATAGCCATTACCGGAAACCGGGAATCATTTTTGGGGCAACAAGCAGATTTTGTATTGAACGCCTATGTGGAAAAAGAAGCCTGCCCCAACAACCTTGCCCCCACAACCAGCACAACTGCACAATTGGTGATTGGCGATGCTTTGGCAATGTGCCTTTTGGACCTACGCGGATTTTCCAGCAAGGATTTTGCAAAATTCCATCCAGGTGGTTCTTTGGGAAAAAAACTATATTTGAGAGTGAGCAATCTTACTTCACTTAATGAGAAGCCACAGGTTAGTCCCGATACTGATGTTAAAAAAGTAATTGTCGAAATTTCTGAAAAAATGCTGGGCGTAACCGCCGTGGTAGAAAATGATAAAATTGTAGGCATAATTACTGATGGCGATTTAAGGCGTATGTTAACCAGAACGGATAGTTTTGCAGGACTGACCGCAAGGGATATTATGAGCCACAATCCTAAAAAAATAGCCAACAACGCTATGGCAGTTGAAGCAATGGAAATGATGGACAAATTCGGGATCACCCAGATTCTTGCTGAAGACAAAGGCAAGTACAGCGGGGTGGTACATATTCATAACCTTACCAAAGAGGGAATTATTTAATGAAGAAAAAAGCCTCCCCAGAAAAAGAAATGTCCTTTTTGGATCATTTAGAGGAGCTGCGTTGGCACCTTATCCGCTCTACGCTCGCAATATTGGTGTTTGCACTATTAGCATTTATTTTTAAGGATTTTATTTTTGACACCCTCATTTTTGGGCCTAAACACCCAGATTTCCCAACTTATAGAATGTTCTGCAACATTTCCCGCTCTTTGGGAATGGATACTTTCTGTTTCCAGGAAATGCCTTTCCGTATTCAAAGTAGAACAATGGCAGGCCAATTTTCTGCACATATGTGGACCTCTATTTACGCTGGAATTATTATTGCCTTCCCTTATATTCTTTATGAATTTTGGAAATTCATTAGCCCAGGTTTAAAGGAAAAGGAGCGCAAAACAAGCCGTGGCTTTATTTTTATTGCATCCGTACTTTTCTTTATGGGGGTTTTGTTTGGATATTACCTTATCACCCCGCTTTCCATCAACTTTTTGGGAAATTATCAAGTGAGTAAAGAGGTTTTCAACGATTTCGATTTGGACAGTTATATTTCGCTAGTGCGCACTTCGGTATTGGCCTGCGGGATTATATTTGAACTGCCAATCTTGATGTACATATTGACCAAAATAGGTTTGGTAACGCCAGAAAGCCTTCGCAAATACAGGAAGTTCGCTTTGATAATAGTTTTGGTGCTTTCCGCAATTATTACACCGCCCGATATTGTAAGTCAGGTTATCGTTGCCATCCCGATACTAATTCTATATGAAATAAGTATTTATATTTCAAAGATTGTGATTAGGAACCAGAAGCGAGAAGAAAGAAAAAGGAAAAAAGAGAGTGGTCTTTAGTCAGTGGTTAGTAGTTAGTAGTTAGTAGTTAGTGAAAAATCGTTTATTCTCTTAAGAATTAAAATTTATTATAATGGAAAAAAACATAGTTGAAGAATTCAATGCGTATCGTGAAAAGATGAACGAGAAGATGCTTGCTGACAACAACAAGATCATCAAGCGAATCTTTAATCTGGACACCAACACCTATATGGAAGGCGTGCTTCCAAAGAAAACAAAAGAATTGCTTGGCCTTGGTAATTCATTGGTGCTTCGCTGTGACGATTGCGTGCGTTACCATTTGGAAGAATGCCACAAACTGGGTCTGACTAAAGAAGAAGTGGTTGAAGGCATGAGTATTTCGTTGCTTATTGGCGGGACCATCGTGATTCCTCATTTGCGCAGGGCTTTTGAATATTGGGAGGCGTTGGAAGCGCAGCAGTCTTAATTTTTTCTTCGTAAAATTATATAGTACATTTATCGTTTTATCTACGGAAACAAAAACCGAATGAAGCTAAAAGCCGAAAATCTAATAAAATCCTATAAAGGCCGTAAGGTTGTAAAAGGTATCACCGTAGAAGTAAATCAAGGGGAAATAGTTGGTTTACTCGGACCGAATGGCGCGGGAAAAACAACTTCTTTTTATATGATTGTTGGCCTGATTAAACCCAATGGCGGCAAGATTTTTCTGGAAGGCACCGAAATCACCAATTACCCGATGTACAAACGCGCACAGCACGGAATTGGCTATTTGGCACAGGAAGCTTCGGTTTTTAGGAAGTTGAGCGTTGAGGACAATATTTTGAGCGTCTTACAGCTCACAAAACTTTCCAAAAAAGAACAACGCGCCAAAATGGAATTGCTTATTGAGGAATTTGGTTTGGGGCACATCCGCAAAAACCGCGGCGATCTTTTGAGCGGTGGGGAAAGACGTAGAACCGAGATTGCACGAGCTTTGGCAACCGATCCACATTTTATTCTTTTGGACGAGCCTTTTGCAGGAGTTGACCCTGTTGCAGTTGAAGATATTCAGCGCATAGTGGCGCAGCTTAAAAATAAAAATATTGGTATTCTTATTACCGATCACAACGTACAAGAAACGCTTGCCATTACTGACAGAACTTATTTAATGTTTGAAGGGAGCATTCTTAAACACGGTATTCCCGAAGAACTTGCCGCAGACGAAATGGTTCGGAAAGTATATCTAGGCCAGAATTTTGAACTTCGGAAAAAGAAGTTGGAATTTTAGAAACAACTCGAAATCTTTAACCACAAAGGACACAATGGCTTCACAAAGGACACAAAGGTTTTAAAATTATAGCTCTCCGTTTATCACTCTTTTAATACCCTGCTTCAGTAGACTTACATTAAAATTGATTAGCAGACCTAATTTAAAACCACCAAGTTTCATATATGTAAGGGTTTGTGCTAAATGAACATCGTTTAAAGCTTCCACACTTTTTATTTCGATAACTACTTTATTTTCAACAAGTATATCAATTCGATAGCCAATCTCTAATTGTACTTCTTCAAATATGAGGGGCATAGGTTTTTGTTTGGCAACTGCCAAACCTTCCTTCATTAGTTTATAAAAAAGACATTCTTGGTAAGCAGATTCCAACAATCCAGGACCAAGTGCTTTATGAACTTCCAAAGCACAGCCTATAATCTTATTTGCTATTTGATTTTCAGTCATTACAATTAAATTTAACAACCTGATTTAAAACAAATTTAAATGTTCCCGGATCTTTATTTATATACATTGTAACTTCTTAGTGGTCTTTGTGTTTATTCCTTAACCACAAAGGACACAATGTTTACGCAAAGTTCACGGAGCTTTCTTTGTGCCCATTGTGACTTCTTAGTGTTCTTTGTGTTTAAAGAAAGACAGCAAGATATAAAGTAGGATTATAAAAGGTATTGCCAAAAACTTCAGTAGTACCAGAAGCACAACGCAAAGAATTAAAAACACATAACGGACAGCATTACTCTTAAAATCCCAAGTTTTGAATTTTAATGCGAAAAGGGATATTTCGGCATTCAGAAGAATGCAGCTCAATAGGGTCATCCCTATCAAAAACCATTTATTGAGGATTATGCTTTCCGCAAATTCAGAATATTGAAACTGTAAAATCAAAGGAAGGCTTAAGATTAACAAAGTATTTGCGGGAGTGGGTAGCCCAATAAAACCAGAAGTCTGGCGTGTGTCAACATTAAATTTTGCCAAACGGTATGCCGATGCAATCACAATCAGCAAACCAATAAGTGGTAAATAATTTTTAAAACTTACGTTCCATCCATCCAAAGAAAATGTTTCAGTCAGCGTCTGCATATGCCCGAAATAGGACAAATTCAACATCTGGTACATTATGATACCCGGTGCTACTCCACTGGTAATAACATCAGCCAAGGAATCGAGCTGAAGCCCTACTTCGCTTTGCGCTTTCAGTAATCGAGCTGCAAGTCCATCAAAAAAGTCGAAGAAAATTCCAAGGAAAACGAAAAAGGAAGCAGTTATTAAATCTCCCGATGTCGCGAAAAGTATAGCCACACAGCCGCAGAGGATATTTAGGGAGGTGATGATGTTTGGGATTTGTTTTAGCATATTCATTTTAATAAGGTCTCGACTGCGCTCGAACAGACAAAGTTTTGTAAAAATAGCAAAGTATTTTCGTCCAAAGGCATACTAACACAATATGTGCATAAATTTAAAGTTTAATATTCTGTAAAATTGTGTCATATTTGTCCAAATATTTAAGCTTGAAAGAGAAAATTCTCCTCCTTTTATTACTTGTTTCAGTTACGCTGGGAGCGCAAACCGTTCGCAAATACTCTAACGAATTTATGAATATTGGCGTAGATGCCGCCGCTTTTGGGATGAGCAATGCCGTGGTGGCCTCCTCAGCCGATGTAAATTCGGGCTATTGGAATCCTGCCGGTCTTGTAAATCTTGAAGACAAACAAATTTCATTGATGCACGCCTCCTATTTTGCAAACATTGCGAATTATGATTACGCTGCTTTTGCAATGCCGCTTGACGACAAAAGCGCCGTAGGACTTTCCGTAATTCGGTTTGGAGTGGATGATATTTTGAACACCACACAATTGATTGATGATGAAGGAAGAATTGATTACAATCGTATCAGTCTTTTTTCAACTGCAGATTATGGTTTTACGTTTTCTTATGCGCGACGACTACCGTTGGATGGTTTAAATTACGGTGTAAACGCAAAGGTAATCCGCCGCGTTATTGGCGATTTCGCTTCTTCTTGGGGCTTTGGGCTGGATGCAGCCATTCAATTTAGAAACGACAAATGGATGTTTGGAATTATGGCTCGCGATATAACCACAACTTTTAACGCTTGGAGCATAGATGAAAAAAAGTTTGCTGAAATTCAAGGTGCCGTTGAAGGACAAAACCAAGAATTACCTGAAACCACAGAGATTACCATTCCGAAGTTGCAATTGGGAATGGCGCGTAAATTTGTTTACCACTATGATTTTTCACTCTTGGCTGAAGTGGATCTAAACTTCCGGTTTGCCCAAACCAACGACATTATTTCTACTTCATTTACGAGTATGACTCCTTCACTGGGACTTGAATTTGCGTATATCGAAATGGTTTATGTGCGTGGTGGTGTAGGTAATTTTCAGAATATAAAACAATTGGACGGGGGTGATTCCGTTGGTTTTCAGCCCAACATTGGGGTTGGGTTCAGATATAAAGGCATTCAAGTGGATTATGCCCTGACCGATATTGGCGACCAAAGTGCTGCCTTATATTCCAATGTGTTTTCATTAAAACTGGATTGGGAGATTTTTAGGTAGAAGTTGATGGGTTGAGGAGTTGAGGAGTTGAGGAGTTGAGGAGTTGAGGAGTTGAGGAGTTGAGGAGAAAAATACTTGAAGCAATTAATAAAACAAAAACATTCGTGTATTCGTGGTGAAAAATTATATCCTCTTACTTCTTTTACTTATAAGCGTTTCTGTAAAAGCACAGTTTGTTCCATTATCTGAAACTTCAGAAATAAGCATTTTAACCATTGGTCCGGGAGCAGAGCTATATGATAAGTTCGGGCACAGTGCATTTAGAATTCAAGACAGTTTGAATGGGGTTGATGTGGTTTTCAATTACGGTAAGTTTGATTTCGATACGCCAAATTTCTATACCAAGTTTGCGCGGGGAAAACTGCTTTATGAACTGGGCGTAAGTTATTACCAACCATTCTTTGAAAGTTACGTAGCCCAAAACCGTTGGGTAAAAGAACAAACCTTAAACCTGAGTTATACTGAAAAACAAGCTGTTTCAGATTTTCTGTGGAACAATGTTAAGCCCGAAAACAAAAAATACAAATACGATTTCTTTTTTGATAACTGCGCTACCAAAATTCGCGATGTAATTCAAGAAGTACTGGGTAATAAGCTCGAATTTAAGGAAGACCATCTAAAAGAAGAATATACCTTTCGGCAACTTATACAGCAAAACCTTAAAGCAAATAGCTGGGGAAGTTTGGGAATAGACATTGCCCTTGGCGCTGTGATTGATAGAACAGCAAAGCCAATTGAATATCAATTTCTTCCCGAATATGTTTATGAAGGAGCTGCAAACGCAGTAATAAACAGAAATGGAACTTCGGAAAGTTTGGTGAGACAAACATCCGTTCTTTTTGAAAACAGCCCTACCCCACCAGAAAACGATTTCTTTTTGAGTCCGTTATTTGTATTAGGTTTTCTGGGGTTATTAATTGTTTTTATAACCTATAGGGATTTTAAAAGAAAAACCAGAAGTCGCTATTTAGATACCTTCCTCTTCTTTTTTACTGGTCTGATTGGTATATTGCTTTTATTGCTTTGGTTTGCTACAGACCATACTGCTACAGCTAATAATTACAATTTGTTATGGGCCTTTCCAATCTCTCTTGTATTGATTATTGCGATTTCAAAAAGAAACGTATCCCCTAAAATGAAACGATATGTTTTGCTTTTACTGCTTCTCTTAGTTCTTTTAACTATCCATTGGACGACAGGGGTGCAGGTTTTTGCTATTGGATTGTTGCCGCTTTTGATTGCATTGGCAGTGCGCTATATTTATTTACTTTATTTTATTAGAAAGCAGAATTGACATCCCTCCCAGTTTCTATTTCGACAAGCTCAGCACATCGCCTTTAAAGGGAGGAGATAGATTCTGACTTCCACTCATATTTTAATCAGAATTGAAAATGTCTTCTTTAAAGCGAAATTTATTGGAACTCCCTTTAAAATAAGGGGTTTACAATGTTTTTAGGGGGAGAATTAAAGCAGGATGTAAATTTGTAGGAAAAAAGGGCTGTTTTCTTACATTTTAATGACTTTGCTATGGCTTTGGTATGGCTTTGGTATGGAGTATCTATGGAGGAGGGCTTTTGGACAAGACACTGGCCACTGAATACTGAATCATTGTCCTCTAAAAAACACAATGGTGCTCAGGGTTTTGATGATAATGGTTATATCTAGAAAAAGGCTACGGTGCTTTATGTAATAGAGGTCGTATTGGAGCTTTTCAAGGGAATCTTCCTCGCTGGAGCCGTACTTGGCATTTACCTGAGCCCAGCCTGTAACGCCTGGCTTTACGAGATGGCGCACTTCATAAAAGGGTATTTTTTCTTTTAAATCTTCAACAAATTCAGGGCGTTCGGGGCGTGGGCCAATGACGCTCATTTCGCCTTTTAAAACATTTATGAATTGTGGTATTTCATCAAAGCGGGATTTTCTTAAAAAGCGTCCAAATTTGGTAACACGGATATCCTTATCCTTTGCAAACTGAGCCCCATTCTTTTCGGCATTTATCACCATGCTTCGCAGTTTGTATATCTTAAAATATTCTCCGTTTTTCCCTACCCGTGTTTGGCTGTAAAACAAGGGACCGCGGTTTGCGAATAAATTTCCTATAAATAAAATTGGTATCAGTATCAATCCAAACGCAAGCCCTAACACTGAAAAAAACAAATCTAAAATTCTATTAAAAAAGAGATATAGTTTGTTTTGATTACTTCTGCTAAAAGGGAAATAGCGGTAAAAATCCTTTTCCACATGCTGCACCGGAATACGATGTGTCAATTCTTCATATACTTGGGTGTATTCACGTATAGGAATTCCGTTTTCAAGCAATTTTATCAATTTGTTATTGAGCTCAATAGTCATTCCTTCAGAAAGCGGCGTACCAACCACTATTTCAGAAATGGTCATTTCGTCAGTCAACAGCGCAATATCTTCTATAGCAATGGAATCTATTTCAAGATTATTTACGATTGTTGCGTCATAAGGAGCCGTATTAAAATACCCTATAACCCTGTAATTCGGATCAGATTTTTGGAGAGAGGCCACAATTGTATCCACATCTTGAGCATGCGCAATCAAGATTACCCTTTTATAAAACCGCGGTGCCGAAACAAGAACAATATAGGCATAGCGCCAAGCTAGCATTGCCACGTTGATAGCCAAAAAGAAATAGACTATCTGCAACCTATTTGAAGGTAGCATAGGGGTGTAAAAGGGAGTAAGAAGATAAAAAAGAACAGTTACTGAAGATGTAATGATCACGTTTTTTACCACCACATCAAACTTGCTTGCTTTTTGAAGGTTATAAAGTTCAAAAATAGTTGCAAACACCGTGAGATAAGCAGCCAAGACAATAGACCACACCCAATGTTCGGAATTTATTTTGAAATAATCGAAATTAAAAACAGACCCTACCAAATATAACAACGCAAGCACGCAGACAATATCCAGGATACGGAGCAGGATTTTCCGTTCAGAAATATCAAAATGGATGTTGTTTTTGGCCATTCTTAATTTGTTTGGGGTTTCTGGTTTCTGGTTTTTTAGCCACAAAGGTCGCAATGTTTCCATAAAGTTCACAAGGTTTTACTTCGTGGCCATTGTGCTTTCTTAGTGTTCTTAGTGGTTATTCTTTAATATCTAATAAAATACCAAACTCATCGATTACGCAGCAATGGGGCGCCTCAAATTTACTGAAATTTCAATCGCCCAAAAGCTTAATCCAACTATGTTTTATTTTTTGCCAATCAAATCCTTCCATTTTAATCCGGGCGTTTTTAGTGATTTCTTGTGCTTTTATAGGATTTGCACACAAATCATCAATTGCTTTCACAAAAGCTTCTGGATTGTTTGGAGGAACCAATATACCATCAACTTCATTTTTAATTAAAAAAGGCAAGCCACCTACGTTTGTAGAAACAACAATTAAACCCAATGCCATAGCTTCCATGACGCTTACAGGCATATTGTCGAAATTAGTGGTGTTTATAAAAATATCGCAATCGCTGGAAAGCGCGATCCATTCTTTTTTTTGTAACATTCCAGGAAAGCTTATTGGCAGCTTTAGTTCGTCGGCAATTTTTTTACAGCGTTGCATGGAACCGTCTTTGTCTGGGCCAACCATACGAAGGATAGCATCCACTCCTTTTTTCTTCAGCATTTCTAATACTTCCAAAGCCAACAAAGGGTTGTAAATTTCTGAAAAGGAACGTACCCACAACAATTTTGGGGTTATTGATTCCCTATGTTTAAAAAAATAATTTTCTATTTCAATGACATTGGGTATATAGGTTATATTTTGAAAACCTGCTTCCTGAAATTGTTGCATCATATATTTTGAAGGTGCCACGTTTGTAAGCGCTTTTCTAAAAAGTGTATTGCTTAAACCTTTACTGGTTTTTAGGCGATTTGGTAGGTTGCCACCGTGCAATATCGGGATATAGGGTAATTTGAAAAACCTGCATAATAACCCAGTTAAAATTGCGTAATAAAAATTTTGAGTGCTATAAGTATCAATCAAAACAAGGTCAACACGATTTCTATTTTGAATGGTGGTAAACGCCATATCAAGCAACCGAAAGATCTTATTTTGTTTTGAAGATGCTGTTATAACGGAATACCCTTCCTCTTCCAGTTTAACTGATAAGGAGTCTATGGCGGCTGGAGGTTTTCCGTGAACCGCTAGTTTATTTCCTATGTAGAGCAGTTTTTTTCTTGGGTGCATAATCTATATTCAACAAACATAAGGCATATATAAAAGCTGGGGCGGCAATCCGCATGGAGGAATGGGCAATGGTGAGCCCCCAAAATAGCAAAAACGGATAGAAATAAATGTTTTTCCTGCCGTTCATTTTTGTAATTAATGGTGAGAAAACTAGTACTAATAAAGCAAAAATTCCAAAGAGTCCGTGCTCTGAAAGCATACGGGAGATTTCGTTATGGGTAGGAAGGTCAATACCCAACTCTGCCTCAAAATAAGTTTTTACTTGACCTACCCCCACTCCTAAAATTGGACTTCCTTTAAAGGCCTCAAGTTCTGTGGACAATAAATCTACCCTTCCCGTGGTAACATCATCTTTCTCTCTCCCCAAAGCATCCTCATTGGCATAACGATTCCCAATTAGCCCACCTGTTTGAAAAATAGTAAAAGACCATATGGCCATTGTTATAGCAATCAGGCCTATCATCTTCAAACTAATTTTAGCCTTATTCTTTAAGCTAGTTGAAAAGTAAAATATTACTATAAAAACAACAGACATTATACCCGCAACCAAAACCCCGCCTCGCGAAAAAGTCAACAAGGCGCGATAACCCATCAATACCATGAAAAACATCATGGTCCATTGCACCAAGAAATTTTTGTATGGGATAATTAATCGTGTCAACAAAATAAACACTCCCAGGCCTAAAACCGTTGCCACCTGGTTAGGGCCATACCCACCAGAAACTGCCGAATTGGAAGCAGTACTTGTTATAATTTCTCGAATATCTGGAGAATAAAGAACAATATAAATTGTCGTGCTTATTAGCGGGTAAATAATATAATCCAATACTTTTAAAAACTGATTCATGGTAATAGTCCGACCAAAAACGAATACTGAAGCCATGCTTAGGCATAATGGGCCACTAAGATTAAAGAGCACTGCTGTTCGAAAATTACTATCGTAAGCTATAAGATCAAAAGAAACCAATACGCCTGGTAAGAGGAGTAAAAGATACAACACATATGGGAAGGAATTTTTTTTGAACCCTAAAAAAAAGATTCCCATTAATGAAAACCACATTATTGCATATTTTCCCGTTTCATAAAAAATAAAGGCCTTGGTCATTCTGAAAAACACCTCTGCTCCTGTGAAATAAGCACAGGCCAATAAAACGTATAACTCTTTCTCTTTCTTTATAATAATCTGCCAGCAGAAATAGGCAAATACTCCAATCATATAGAGAAACATAGAAGAACGACTAAATGAAGCCATTACCCCAATTCCCACATGGAAAAGAATGGCATGCAATGGCTTTATATTTTGGAAAAACTGTGATTTGATGGTATTGTCTTTTTTAAAATATTTACTTTAAAATCTCTGATTCAATTCTATGTCGGTAATTCTCAAAGGTAAAATCTTTAGCAACTTTATGTGACGCTATCGCCTTTATTTTTAAAATTTTTGAATCCAATACTATCAACTTTTTTAAGACATTGTTCAGTTCTTTCGCTGTACAAGGATTTACTATAAAACCATTCTTTGTATTTATATATTGCGCTATGCTCGATACTGTTGATACAATTGGTAAACAACCAAAGTTCATAGCTTCGGCTATAACTTTTGGAAACCCTTCCGAAGCTGTGCTTGGCAACATTAAAAATTGAGAATTTTTATAAATCTCAAAAACCTGTGGGCGTTCCAAAAAGCCATGAAATGTGGCAGGCAATCCAAAATCATCACATTGTTTTTGATAGTAGTTCAACTTCTCTCCATTGCCAATAAAATGAATGGTTTTTATTTTCTCTAAATTATCTAATGCATCCAAAGCATCAATGATTCGCTGTACGCCCTTGGCGTCTTCCAATCTGCCAACAAAACAAAACGTAAAAGGTGGTGCAAATAATTTATTTTGCGTTATTTGCAGGCCTTCTTCCCGCTCTTTTTCAGTAAGGCACGGATTTTCAAAAGTTAAACAATGGCTAGGTTGCTTAGGCCAGCGACCATTGATGGTTACTTTTCGTTTTTGATTTTTCAACATCCAGCGTTGCAGTGCATAACCCAAAGGAGGATTTTCTTGGTTCCAATTACCGGCGTATTTGTACCAGCCTTTTTTATTGCTGAACAGCGTTAGATAAGGAATCAAAAAAACGCCTATTCCCGTGGGTGTCCGCAATTGGAAGACATCAACTTGTTTTAATGTTTTTTTGGTCGTAGCTATTATTTTGGGAATATTCAGTAAAACTTTTAATTTTTCGCCTATACCCTTTCCACCAACTGGTTTTAAAGGAACAAACTTTATTTTGGAAGAAGTATATGGCAAGGAACTCGGCGGCGGCGGGCCGGGATGCAAAAAGGCGATGTGATATATTTCCTCAAAATCCTGCGCCAAGTGGTTCAGTTCGCTAATAGTGGGCCCCCAACCTACGATGGTGCCATCGGGTTGCTTGTAGTGTTCGGTATGGGAGATTAATGCGAGTTTCAAATATGCTGAATTAATTTTAACCACAGAGGCACAGAGAGCACAGAGGTTTAGATATAGCCATTTATTATTCTTTTTATTCCGTCGACAACTTTTACACTATTGAAGTTTATTAAAAGTCCAAGCTTAATATCTTTAAGTTTTAAATAAGTTAATATTTGTGCTGTATGAATGGGAGCTAAAACCTCAATAGATTTTATTTCAATTATTATACTCTCTTCTACTATCATATCAATTCTATAACCTGCATTCAGTTTTATCCCTTTATAAATTACTGGTAAAGGTACTTGCTGTTTAAATTCTAATCCCAATGTTCTCAATTCATGAGCCAAACAGACTTCATAGGTACTTTCCAAAAGCCCAGGACCTAACTGCTTGTGGACCTCAATACACGCTCCTATAATCTTTGAAGATAATTCATTTTCTGTCATAAAAGTAATATTTATCTGTGTCCTCTGTGCCTCTGTGGTTAACTTTCATCCTCCTCCTCAATTACTTCCCTCCTCAAAACCTTCAAATAGGACTTTATCACTTTCTCCCAAGTGAAATCATGCGACCAAGTTTTTGCACCATTGAAATAAGTTTCATAATCGTTCAGAATTTTTTTCAAAGCTTCAGCTAACTGCTCTGGGTCTTTATTATTTATCAATTTACCCGAGGCTCCGTCTTTTATAGCATCCTCAATTCCACAGCCTATAGCGCCAATTGCTGGAACTCCCAGTGCATTTGCTTCCAAAATAGCAATTCCAAAGCCCTCGACATCACCGGTTTGGGTAGTTTCGCTCAGCATAACAAAGATATCGGCTTCTAGTAGGAGTTCTATTTTCCTATTTTCGGAAACTTTTCCGAAAAAGACAATCGCTTCTTCTACGCCTAGATTTAATGCTAATTTTTCCAACTTCTCCATTTCAGTAGGTATCCCAACAATATGATACTTCAAGTCTGGATACTTCTTCAAAAGTAGCGGTAAGGCATTAATTACATTTTGCTGTCCCTTCCTTTGGGTTACGTTGCCTACGGTTATTAAAACCGGCACGGGTTCGTTCTTATCTTGAGTATCTGCATTAACTTTTAGTTCAAAACCATTAGGAACCACTTCTACATTTTTTAGCTCCAGATGCTTTACCAAAGTCTTGGTATAATTACTTACAGCTATAATATTATGAAACCGTTTTAAGGAATAATCTGTCAATTTCCGTAAAATACTATTAGGAAGTTGTACCTCGCTACCGTGAATTATAGCAATAAGTTTTCTTCGGAAGAAAAAAGATAAAAGTGCTCCCAACCAAAGGGAAAATTTGCCAGTACAAAGCACTATTTCGTTTTTAGAAACCAAGGAAAAAGCGGTGATAATACGTTTCAAATAACTGAAAAGAATAATACGCTTCCGCGGGATACGAATCACTTCAAAAGTAAGGTCCCTATCAAATTTTCTTTCTTCTTCCCCCATTTCTGAACGGGTATCACAGACCAACTGCACTTTAAAACCATTGGCTTGCAAACCTTTCGCCAGATTATAGGCGTGATTGCCTATACCGCCTGGTTGGGGAGGGAATTCGGAGGTAAGTATGAGAATTTTGGTCATCAAATTTAGGAAATAGATAGCATCATTTTTTTTTCACCACAGAGACACAGAGGGCACAGAGTACATAATCTTTTCTTTGTGTTCTCTGTGCCTCCGTGGTTTAATAATCCAGCTCCCCAATCATTGCCCCCTCCCTTAATTTCTGCGATGCCAATCGCCACGAAATAAACACCTGCAAAACTACGAACGGAAACAAAAATAACGAGATAAAAAGACCCAAGACCAACATTTTTTTGTTTTTCTTGTAACGGTAGGGGATTATGGATTGGGGAACGGTTTTTAAAATGGCGAGTAGGCTTCTTTTACGTCCATAATATTTTCGGTAAAGGTAAAGTACGCTCGGTATGGGCCGAGGCGCAAACAGCTTTTTTGGACGGAAAGCATCCCAACTCCCCATTTCGCGAAGACCGCCTGAGCCTACTTTTAAGTGAATTCTTCCTGCAAAAGGGTTTGAAATATTTTTACACCCATTTAAATAAGCCCGCAAACCGTATTCCCCATCGCCCATGCGTTGTTTTTCAAACTGCCTGTCAAAGAGGCCAATCTCTCTAAAGATTTGTTTTTTCAGCAGTACGTTGCCAGTATCAATTTGGTCGGAAATTCTAAAAAAAGAATAGTTCTTTGGCACCTCAGCTCCCGAAGCGGAAATAGAAACTCCTGAAGAAATATCGGCTTTAAAAAAGTCAAGACATTTTAGATGGTTTGTTATCCAGTCTGCTTCCACACGGCTGTCATCGTCAAAAAGCAGTATGTACTCTCCTTTTGAAATTTTAATCGCATGATTGCGCGCAAGCCATAATGCACGCTCCGTTTGCTGAACAAGTTGTATCTTCAAATTGAAGTTTTTATAAAAATCTTCTTGAAAGGGATTGGATTGATCTACGATAATAACTTCAAAATTTTTGTGACCCTGCTTTTCCAGGTCTTCCAATACATCCCTTAAATATTCATAGCGGTTGAGGGTTGGAATCACAATACTTACAAATGGTTTTTCCGAAACAAGTGCCGATTTAAAAGAAATCCAACCATAATAACGAAAAGGCTGTTTTAAATAGTCGCTTCTCTTCACATTGCTACTTTTTTTCCAAGCAGCTATTTCCTGAAAAGGATTTTTAAATGAAAATATCCGCAGCATTAAAACATACAAAACCCAAACGGGATGAAAGTATTTCCGAAGAAAACGGTATTCGTCTACTACGGGCAGTTTATGAAAGGAGGCATAAGTTGGGCCATCGCCTATATATCCTTTTTGGAGGGCTTGCCACGAAAGGTCGTATTCCTTTGCTTTTTCACTCTGAAACCTAGTTTCTGTTTCCAATTGTTCAAGAATTTCATCCGGAAGTTTTTCAACTTTTGGAAAAACAGAAGTGCCATTTTTCCTATATAATTGAAAATAATGGGTGGGATGTAAATATTTTAAGAACTGGAAGAGCATTAATTAGTTTTTGGAATACAAAATATATTTGGTGGAAGTTGATCTCCTGATTGGAATGGATTTAATTTCATATCCAAAATCTGATAATCATATGGATTAAAAAAATCGATAATCCTTTTATCATCATTAGTTTCTACAATAAAAATTGGTTTACACCTTTCAATCAAATGAATTGCACCCATCAAAATGTCTAATTCTATTCCGTCAACATCAATTTTCACTAGATCGCAACGGTCAATATTGTTCCTGGATGAGAAGGAGTCGATAGAAACCATTTCAATACGAGTGCTATTATTGTCCTTTTTGTCTGTCCGTAATGTATTTGAAGTGGTGGAGCTTAGAAACAATTCAATACTGCCATCTTTATTTCCAACTGCAAGGTTATTCAATTGAATGTTAGATTCCTGTTTATTGACTATGATGGATTTATTGAAACTGTTATGGACATTTAAGTTTGGCTCAAAAGCGATAACCTTTCCGTTTTGAGCAATTGAGTTAGCCCAAACTAAACTTAAATAACCAAAATTAGCCCCAACATCTAACACTACAGCGTTATTTTCCTTTGTCTTCAATCTTTTTACAAGATTGATGGAGTTTCTCAAAATTGTGTTTTCAATTCCACTTTTTGCCGCCTTTGAAGCTACCTTCAGCGATGCGAAAAAATAGAAATTTATTATATATCCTAAATAATCTCTTTTAACCAATACCTTGGTTTCTCTATATCTTCCGTGGGAGCGAAGAAAGAGGTCCCTTACAGGCTTCAATAATCGGGACTGACCTATTCCATTCCGGATTTTTCGCGGTAATGTTCTATATAATCCTAAAATGATTTTATTGATCATTAAATATAGTTTTAAAAAATCCCGAGAGTGTTAACCGTTCTTCCCATAGCTTTCTATTTTCTATCTGTAAATCTATAAAATCCTCTTTAGATAGGGAGTCATGAAATTGTTTTACTTTTAACCCTACTTGATCTCGTTCTTTATATTCCACCCAAACCACCTGCTTTTTCCAATCTATTTGATTGTCTAGAGGAAGCGCACAGTCTGTATTTATAAAAATGGGGATTCTACCCATGGCCATGGCTTCATAAAAACGAACCGAGAAGTTACCCGCACCACGCACACAAACCACATAATCTGAGTCTTTTAAATTTTCATAAAATTCAAATGTAGTTTTATGAGTTTCCTTATTTTGTGTTACTCCAGCCCGGTATTTTTTTCGTACTATAAAATTGGTTGCAACAACTTCTGATTTTTGTAATGTCTTCAATACCGATGCCCTTAAAAAAGAAGTTGAAAGGAGTTGTTGGGATTGGTTTTTAGACCTTCCAATCGTATTTTTTAAATTTCGCAAAAAGGTGTTTAAAACTTCTTTCACAGCATTTAAACGAGCATCATTTGCTTGTCCACAGAATCCAATAACCGCTCTGCTTTGATAGGGTCTTTCGAAAATCGTATCGCTAGCAAAGTATTTCTTTAAAGGATCAGCAATAAAAGCTGGGAGCGCGTATTCATTCTCCGTAAATTTTGATTTATAGCCACTGGGACGAAGTACAATCAGATTTTTAAAATAAGGAATCCGTACCCCAAAATCGCCTGCATTAAAGCCAATCACTTTAATTTTTAGGGCTGCGCATTCTTTTACAAAAGCAATGGCGAGGGCTTCTTGTTTTGTTTTTACATAATAGTTCCAAGTCATAGTAAGTATGACCACATCCGCTTCTTCTAAAACCTCAGTAAATTCGAAATCCTCTTCGGAAACCCCATAAGAAACCAAGCGCTGTTCATCAGTAAAACCTGACCCCTTGATAAAAGGCTTTAACAACGGAAAGAGCAGGCCACGATGGGCTTTGCTATAATGTGATTTTGGGTAGTACAGTTTCAAAGTTTCTCCTGCTATATTGAATGCTTATATTTTTAACTAAAAAAGGTCATCGATGAATTTCTCTGCCTTTTGCGCATCCTTGTTGTCCTACAAGGTAAATCCTTTATATTATTTATTTCGTTGATCGAGTTAAAACTTCTTATTCCTGATTTTAATCTTTTCACTTTTTAATACACGTTTAGCAACGAATTCGAAGTCCCTAACAAAAACTGTATTAAATTTATGGGTGTTAAAATTTTTCAATTCAATTAATCTACGCTGTTTAAAGTCATATTCCACAGGTTTAAATCCTTTATTTAAAAGTATTTTAAACACTTTTTCATCTTCTATTCCATATTTTTTTCCTGAGCCATTTAGCTCTATAACCACTACTTTCATATCTGGGGATTCAAGTAAGTTTGCTGCTCCTTGAAGCGCAAAATATTCATATCCTTCAACATCTATTTTAAGGGCAAGGGGAAAATTATGATTGACGATGGTGTCTATTGTGGAAACGGAAACTTGAACCGAATTTTTATAAGTATCCGCAACAATTCTATCCATTGTATTACGGTCTGTTGAAAAATTAAGCCGTCCGGCTTTTTCAGCAACCCCCATATTGTGCAGTTGTATAAGGCCTTCCAATTTGTTTAATTCAATATTTCTAACCAATTGATTGTATGTTGCTGGAACAGGCTCCACGGCTATGCTTCTACATTTCTTTATGCCGGATAACAGTAATGAATAATGACCCAAATTGGCACCAACATCCAAGAAAACATCTCCTTCTTGTAAAAAATGAAGCAAGAATATAGACTCTTCAAATTCATAAACACCATAATAGATGTTTCCTACCAAGCCTGCATCACTTTTGCGTGCATAGAACTTAAGATCTCCTACCCAATAGACTGTTTGCTCCTCGATAAGCCTATTCATTAAATTAAAAGATATATATCTCCACAAAGCACCATAAGGTTTATCTTTGGTTAAAGGATGTCCTTTAAATTGTTTAAGCCTTAGCATTATTTTTTTATGAATATTCATCTGTGGGTTTAATTTGTCATTGACTCACTGCTTTTCTGCTATATTCTCCGAATGGGACCTTATATTTTGTAAAAACTCACGAATTCGGCTTGCTGCTTTTCTATGTTGAATTCTTCTATTACTCGTTTTTGGGCGTTTTGGCAGATTGTTTTTTTATCAGCTTCACTGAGAGCCAAGACAGTTTCTATCTGTTGTGCCAATGCTTCCGATGAGTAATTTTCAAACAGCCATCCAGTTTTGCCATCTACAATGTTTTCAGGCAAGCCTCCCACATTTGATGCAATGGTAAGTTTCCCCATCGCCTGAGCTTCCAAGATAGCATTACAAAAGCCTTCGTTAAGGCTTGGTTGCACATATAAATCAGCAGTGGATACATGTTCTAAAGTTTCATGATGGGACAGTTTTCCGCAAAAAACCACTTCCTCATTTAGCCCCAACTCATAGGCCATAAACTTATACCGTTCAGTATAATTTTTGTCCCCGCCTCCAATAATATAATATTTGAAAGTAAAGCCGTTCTCTTTTAATTTTGCCATAGCAGCAATGGCTATGTCCAATCCTTTTATCCAAGTGAGTCGGGCTATTGTGACAATCTTAATGTTCTCTGAAGCAGCCAAATGGTTAGATAAGGGCAATTCATCCAATTGAACCGCAGGTGTGATAATAGCTGATGGAGTTTCTACTGGAAGGCCCATTGAAACTGCCTTGCTTAAAAGATATTGGGAAATACTGTGTACTTTATCTACATGTTTCCACAGAGCTTTGTAACAATCGTGATGCTTTATAGGATATACATTTATGTCAAAACCCCGAAAACTCACCGCCATTTTTGCGCCAATGGCCTTAGCAACAGTTTCACTACCCAAAGCTTGGGTTGCAAAGCCAAAATGTAGCCAGTCCAGTTTGGCCTTTAATAAATGGGCATTGAGATATATTTTTTTAAAAAGTTGAACTATTCCGGTGCCCTCCTTTCGTTCCAATTTTATATAACGAAGCACGACAAGAAGATAAGGTAGCAATAGCACAAATTCCTTAACAAAATACCAGGCCTGCAAAAATGGGCTACGGCTTACCTTTGGGCTTTCAATTACAGGACAAAGGGTAAAGTCATCCTTTTTGGTTTGGCAATACAAACGTACCTCCATTCCATTTTTCTGTAAACCTTTGATCTTGGAATTGAAGAAGGTTTCGGAATAACTAGGGGTATTGGATAAAACAATGCCTATGCGCATAAATCCTTTTTAATCTATTATTCTTTTATATAGCTTTTGATGTTCGGCAATAAAGATATCGTAATTGAAATTTTCAATTACATAAGTTCTTAGCTCATTTCCCAAATGTATCCTTTCCTGAATTGTCAAAGCCTTAATCTTAAGAATTTCATTTGCCAAATTTGATTCACTGCCAGCTTTACAGAGCAGGTTTTTAAAATGTTTTAAAACAAAATTAATCCCTGAAATATCAGACCCTAAAACAGGGGTCCCCATACTCATAGCTTCAACTAAAGCCATGGGCATTCCTTCTTTTCTACCTTCATTCAAAGTGGGAATTACATATAAATCTGAAGCTGCAATATAGGGACGAACATCTGTTTTTTTTCCTAAAAAATTCACTTGTCCTTCAATATTCAACTGTTTACATACTGAAATTAAATATTGCCCATATTCATTTGTATTATCACCTAATACTGTCAATTTTATTGAGGAGTCATCAAGCCTCTTAATAGCCTTTATCAAAACCTCAATACCTTTTACAGGAACCAAATTAGCAACTGTAATTATATTGAATGTGTCATTGGCACCAAGTTTTTCTGGAAAGAGGTCTGGATTGTAATAGTTTGTATCGATTCCCAAAGGAATGAGTTTTTGGTTTTTTTTGTTCGGAAAGTAATTGTGCATTTCATCATTGATGGTAATAATAAAATTTGCAAGATAACTACGTATCTTCCAATGTTTGTTACCCCAGCTCATCGCCTTTTTGGTATAAATCCATTTTGCCCCTGCCCATCTGGCTGCAAGCACTTCGGTCCAATCACTACTCCAATGCCAGGAATGGACGATGTCATAATTATTACTTCTTAAAAAGTTTTTGATGGTTTTAATTCGAAAAAATAAGCTGTTATAAGGACGATACTTTGTTGTTGTTTCCACAATAAGAATTGGTATGCCCAAACCTTCCATCTCACTAAAAAAAGCGCCGCGATTGCTTGAACAGGCTACCTCCACTTCAAATATTTTTCTATCCAAGCCTTTAACAAGGTCATATACCACTTTGCCACTACCAGCAGTATCAAAATTGGGAATGGTATAGAGGATTTTTATTTTAGACATGAAATTAAACTTTTAAAACACCTATTCCGTACTTATTTTGGGTATGATTCTGTATAAATTCTATGTATTCGTAATCACCTTTTATTTCATTCCATAACTTATCTACATAACAATTCAAGTTGTGGTGATATTCTGTATCCACAATATCATGAAACCCAATTAAGCCTCCAGGTTTTACTAAAGGTTTGTACATTTCAAAATCACTTTTCACACCCTCATAGCGATGGTCACCATCTATGAATAAAAAATCAATTTTTTCGCCTTTTAAAACGCTTTTTAATTTTTCCAAAGTCTCAGTTTGATGTGAGTCCCCCAAAATTATCGACACTTTTGCATGCTTATCATCAGAAACAAAAAACTTCATAAAAGGAATTTTCTGCTTTGGGAAACCTCCTCCATGAATTCCGCCAGGGAGGTCTATAGATATAAGGTGACGCGGTTTTAAATAACGTGCCCAAATAAAAAAAGAACCACCTTTCTTAGTTCCAATTTCCACTACTACTTTTGGCTCAGCTGCTTTTATATAATCTGCAAAAGCCCTGAACTCTTCTTTAAATTGATTTAAAGAAATTCTATCATAATACCCACGCCCCACATAACTTCGGGCAAAATCATATATTGAATCAAAATCAGTAAACTTAAAGGACTTTTTAAGTTTAATTTTTGAATATTGAAAAGCAAAGTAATCTAGATAATCTCTTTTCTTCATTTTATTTTTTATTTGGCAAAATAGCGCTTAAATTTTTTCTTTAAATAGGATAGCCAACGATTATCCCCTGGATTAAATAAATAAAACCGAATAAAAGCAATTGGAAATCTATATCGACTTAAATTAGATAATTCCATTAAGTGCTGGGTAGTTACTGCATATTGATAATCGCTCTTTGAAACAATATGGGGATATTCATAAGCAAAACTTCGCAGCAGTTCTCTTGTAGCCGCAAACTGTTTTTTCTTATTAGACGTTACCGAAGCCCTGTTGCTCCTTCTATCCAGACGAACCAAAATCTCCTGCAGCCCATAAATTTTTGATACTAATGAAAACCGCAATATATAGGTCCAATCCACGCTAATACTTGGATGATGTTGAGTGAAATACAACCCATTGTCAATATGCACAGATTTTCTGAACATGATACAGCTGTTTACTACTTTTATTTGATTGCGATAATTCAATAAAAATAATTCCTTTCCCTCTGGATAGTGCCCCCCGTGTACTAAAATTCCTGGAAACTTAGAAGTAACTTTCTCTCCACCCCAGAATTCAGCAATACCAGAAACCAAACCAATATCACTTTTGGCGTCGAGCAAATCAACTTCTAATTGTAAGCGGTCGGGATAGTAATAGTCGTCCTGCTCCGCTATTGCTATATATTCTCCAGACGCTTGGGAGACCAATCGGTTCATAGTAGGCCCTAATCCAAGGTTTCTTTGATTTTTCAGAATAATTATACTTTGAAAAACGCTTTTGTAAGCACTCAAAATATCTTGTGAACCATCATTAGTACCATCAATGCAAACAACCAACTCAAAATCCTGAAAGGTCTGCGCCGCGAGACTTTTTAAAGTAGCCTCCAGCGTTTTCTCACCATTAAATACAGGAAGAATTACAGAAACTTTCATTTTCTATTTAATGTTGGTTCAATCATTATATTTCTTTTTCCACACTGCCAAGGTAAGCAACATACTTAAAGGATGCGAATAATTTACTTCATCCCCTGTTTTAAAGTTATTATAAAACTTAGCGAGCAAGGGTTTTGAAATAAACGGATGTAAGTTTTCTGAAAAAAGCCATTGCTGTAGCTTTTCATCATTTTCCATCCCCAAAAACTGAAGTTCCCAATTTCGTTGAATGTAGGGTTTGCCCAATTTGTTTTTCAGCTCCCTTTTTAATTTATTTCCTATCCGATATGGTAAATTATTTGGCGAAATATTCTTTTCAAAAGTATATAAATTATATGGCCTATGATCTTGCCAAGTTATTTTGGCCAAAGCAGGGTTTTGCTGTTTTATATAGGCTATCTGCAACTTTCTATCTGCCAAATATTCCTCTGGAACCGTACAGATAAACTCACACATTCTATCGTCATAATAGGGCAAGCTTATAGGGTGCGCGGCCTCAAAAACTGAAAGGTTCACCGAGGTCCAACGCGGGGCCCAATACAGGCTTTTAAAAGCGCGAAGTTTAGCGCTCGGATTTTCTATATCAATTCTATTGAGCAAGTTGACAATTCTATCGCGCAAATAACTTTCAAAATCACCCGCCAGTTCCCACTCTTGCCAAAGCGCTATGGCGAGCTCCATTCCGCCTTTTTTGACAATTTTCTTAATACTAATTTCTAACAAATCTTCTTCCGTTGCTCCTTCTGCTGCTCCGCGGTCAAACAGAACATCTCCCCAATGCCCTAGTGAAAAAGTGCCTTCCATGCTTTTTAATTCTTCAATAACAGCCATTTGGCGCGGGTGGGTAAAATCGGAATAACAATGGTTTATGGAAGCCAATTCTTCCAGTTTTGGCCAAAGATATCCTGATTCGATAGTAAACTCCTTAAAATCAAAACCGCAAGTTTTCGCTATTTTTTTTCCAATTCCACTCTCTGAGAAGCCACCCTTAAAAGAATAACTATAAGCTGTAACGGGGGTTTTCAATTTTGCTAGTGCCACAGCCTGTGTACGGCTGTCCAAACCTCCCGAAAGTGGGAGAATTACTTTTGAATCTTTAAGTTGTTCCGAAATAATTTGCTCAAACAAAGTAGTAAATTCTTCCAAAGCCCTCTCAAAACTGATATCCCGCGGACTGTAATGCCATTGGAACCAAGGTTTGCTTTCAATTAAAAAACCGCTATCATCAAGAATATTTTCGGAAGCTGCGGGAAGTGCTTTTTTATCTTTCCAATACGTATCGGTATCCAAAAAAAAACCAGTAGCCGTAAAAATGCAAATGGCTTTTTTGTCCAGTTCGTGAGGAGCTTGGGCCTTTGCGAATTTTTGGTGGGATGGTATTATGGGGGTTTTTACTGTTGGCATTTGGGTTTTTGTGTGATTCGTAAAAGTAGTTAATTTTTTAATTGGGAGGTGGGATCATGAAACTCCCCGTCCCGCCAAAGCGGGACACCCCTCTTTGAAAGAAAGAGGGGAGCTTTTGTTTAGTACTAAACAATTTAATTCGGTAAAATGTTGATTTTAGCAAAATCAAAGGCTTCTCCCTTTTTAAAAGGGAGATGTCCGCTAGCGGACAGAGGGTTTCTTGCCTCTTAACCCAAGTTTCCTTAAATTTAAAAAAACAATTTTCATAACTAACCACCATGAAAAAACAAATCCACACACTGAAACACCTAAAAGCTTTCCGTAAGGAACTGCGGGAACGGATGACTCCTGCGGAAGCCTTTTTATGGTCTAAACTAAAAGCAAGGCAATTTGAAGGAAAACGCTTTACCCGCCAGCATAGTATCGAGAATTTTATAGTGGATTTTTATTGTGCTTCGGAAAAGCTAATTATAGAACTTGACGGCCAAGTACATTTTAACCCAGAAGCACAGGAATATGATGCCGCAAGAACCGCACGACTGAACGAACTTGGATTTACTGTAATACGGTTTGAAAATAAGGTGGTTTTTGATTTATTGCCTTCGGTGCTGTTGGAGATTAAAGAGCATTTTAAGGTATAAATTATAATTTGTGAGGGGTTCATCCAACTCCCCGTCAGCGAAGCTGACACCCCCTCTTCTTTTCAAGAGGGGAGCCTTTGTTTAGAACTATAAAAGTAATTCAGTTAAAATCTTGATTTTAATAATATAAAAAAAGCATCTCCATTTTTAAAAGGGAGATGTCCGCTAGCGGACAGAGGGTTTAGTGCCTCTCTAAAACTTCATAATACAATCCTTCCATCCCCAATAACATCTGCTCTCCATTATGCTGTAACTCAACTTTCTTCCTTGCAGCCACATGAACTACTTCAATATTGTCTAACGATAAATGGGAGAACGCTTCAATTGCATCAGCCATTGCGTTAGGATCACGATTGGGAACAATCCAACCATTCATTTTATCGCTAATCAATTCAGAAATCCCTCCACAATCCGTACTAATTACTGGTAATCCAATAGCCATAGCTTCCACCACTACATTTGGGATTCCTTCTTCCAGACTCGGCATCAATAGAACAGAAGCTTCACGCATTAATCTGAATACTTCCATCTGTGGCTTTCTCCCTTCAAGTTTCACATAATCCTGAAGTCCAAGATCATTAACCAAAAACTGTAATTCTTCATCGCCTGCGCCCCCAATAATGGTATAATGAAAATGAACATTTTTTTCTTTTAATACCTTGCAGCAACGCAGGGCATAATCATAACCTTTTTTCCAATGTGACCTTCCTATTGACAATATATTCAATTGCTTTGAGACTATATAAGCTTGAGAAAAGGATATTTCTTCCAAAGGTAGGCCTGTATATACTACTTTGTCAATCTTTTTTGACGATCTCCATATTTTATCCCCATTGGCTGAAATAGCGTTGGAAACGGAATGAAAACCAGCCATTTTGGGATACCATTCCTTTAGATATTTAAAATTAGCTTCATCAACAAACGGCCGTACATTGCTATGGAAACCTCGCTGGCTTAAAACCACTGGAGTTTCTTGTTTTAATAGTACCTCTTCAAACCAAGGAATAACAGAGGGCCATTGTAAATGTATTATGTCTGGTGAAATGTTTTTAAGGGCCAAGTCTAAGTTTTGCTGTTGCAATTCTTGGCGTTTTCCCTCTATTAATTTTCTAAGAGTAGGGAACATTAAATTGAATTTCTTCGACTGTAAAAGTTTGCCCAAGGTAGTAACTGTAAACTTCAGCTTGCTTTGGTTGCTGCCCAAGGAAACATAGGTTATCTCTGCTACTGGTTGTGATATTTTCTCATTAAATCCAAGAATATAAACTTGATGCTTTACAGCCAATCCTTTAACCAACCGATTTATAAAGGGCGTGGTTTTAAAACTACCATCGAAAATTATTATTTTCAGTTTTCTACTCATACTCCCTAACTAATGAGAAATAATTATTCTTCGATTATTTTTTTGAGGATAATCTATTAGTATTCAATCTTTAAGCAAGGAATCGAGTGTTTTTGAAATGATTTGGACTCCTTTATAATTTAAATGTTCATAGTCCTAAACCCATTATCCGGAATTTCAAAATCATTGAAATCCAAGAATGTGACCTCACCAAACTTTGTAGCATATGTCCTTAGAAAAAGGGATTCACTTATAACATATTGGGGGCCTTTAAAGCTATTGCAATATTGAAGGCTAAATAGTTACATTTTAATGTGGTCTAATCTTGGTCGGTAATTTTTTTCAACTTCCTTATCGCAAAACTCGGATTATTAAGTTCCATAGTAATATAAATTAACTCCCAATTATATTTTGAACAAAATTCGTACACAGCTTCTATGACACCATATCTTATCATGCCATCCCAATTTGCAATTACATAATCATGTCCTGCTATTATGCCATTATCTTTTACTTTCAATCTATACGTTTCGAGCTCGTTAAAAGTACCTTCATAGGAATGATCTGTATCAATATAAATCCAATCAAAGTAGTTATCTTCATAAGTTTTTCCTACGTCTGTAGAGTAACCAATATCAATTTGAACTTTTCCAGAATCAATCTGGGATTTAAACTTTTCCTCCACATCTCTTTTTTTATTTTGGCTATATCTTTCACTACCCCATAAATCAACTAAATGTAACTTCTTTGGTTTGCAATATTTCAAAATTAGTTCGGAAAAATCTCCTTTATCAACTCCTAGTTCGCATACAATCCCTTCTTTAGGTAAATATTTTAATAATTCCTCCCGATCGGTTAGCAATTTAGTATTATCAATTTTTTCTTGTGATATTGGATATTTAGGTATTTTACTAGACTGAATTTTATGACTCGCTTTTAACGAAGACTTGACTTCTCTATAAATCATTAATTTAATCCTATTAGGAATCAGGTTCTTTAATAGTTTTTTCATTTTTTTTGGTTTGTGTGCTAAAATATAAAAAAATAGGGTTTTTTGAGCTATTTAAAATCTCTAGAAACTGTTTGTTTCGTTTTGCAAATATTATGGGAATGAAATATAATGTATTCAAAAAAATCAAAAAAATGAAGGTTCAGTTTTACCTATTAATGAATCAGTTTCTGGTAAAATTGATTTATTTTCTGGGATATCATTTTCCAATCCATATCCACACTCCTCTTGCTGGATAGCTTACCAAGCTCATTCAGACGAGGTTGGTCCCGCAATAATGACACAATTTCGTTTATAAAGCTTTCAATATTTCCGATTTCAAACAAAATACTGGAAGTCTCTTCCAAATAGGTCTCATTCCCTCCCACATCATTTGTAATAATAGGTAATCCACACGCCATGGCTTCCAATAGCGAATTGCAAGCAGTGCTATCTAGCATTGGTAAGTAAAGAGCTGTAGCTTGTTGGTAAAGATTAAGTAATTCCAAGTCATTCACCTTGGTTAAGATTTCTATGTTTGGATGCGGAGTTATTTTAGAAACATAGGCAGGATGCAATACTACTTGTACCTTCAAATCCTTAATTTCCTCAACCAGTTTGGGAATAGTCTTGTTAAAGGTTTCAAAATCCCTTAGATGCTGCCCAACAAACAAGAGAGTATTCTTTTTTCTCAATGAAATATCAGGTTTAAAAAAAGTAGTGTCCACGCCGTGGGGAATATATATCACATTTTCCAAATCAAGCCATTCTTTTAAAAACTCCACTTGATTTGAACCAACAGCTATAGCTCCATCCAACTTTTGCAACGCCTTTGGGTTGGTTATGATCTCTTTTAATACTTCTGGTGGCTTATGAAAAGTAGCACAGAATTTTGTGTTAGGAAAGCGACGCTTTAAGAAACCCAGATACCGGATATCCCGTTCCCCATTTAAATAATGAACTACATTTTTTTGTCTATTGTGTTTTTTAAGCAATTGATATAGTTCTATAGTTTTTAATACACTACCAACATTGTATTTACCTGCTGTTGTAGAATGAAAGCCCGCTAAAAATTTAGCAACCCGAAACGGAAATTTAGTAGTACCATAAACTACTTGGGCATCAATATAATCCGTCAATCTACCATAGCCAGAATTATTGGCGTGATGTTTGGAGCGATGATGGATCAAAAATACATTCACAATTACACAAGCGGTTTGTTCAACATAAGCTCCAAGATACGTTTTGTATTTTGAACGGGGTGAACGTGGGTTTCAAAATAAATGCGGGCGTTTTTTGAAAGACGGGCCGCAAGCAACTCATCTTCCAAAACCATTTTTATTTTTTCAATAAGTTCGGTATCGTTATGAAAATAAAGAAGCTCCTTTCCTTCTATAAGAGGTACGGGCAACTCTGTGGTCATGCGCTCAGCGATAATAACCTTTCCTTGCGAAAGATATTCCGCCATTTTCCAAGCGGGGGAATTTGCCAAACCACGTGTGTAAATAACTATTTTCGCTTTCTTCATAACATCTAAATATTCCTCAGGTGTGGTGGGAACATTGGTAAGGGCATCGCCGTAATTTGAATTTGCAATTTTGGAAGGCACAAAACCACCGAGAAATATATCTGGAAAGTGTTGCCTTAATAATTTTATAATATTATAGCGCTGCTGGTGAATTTGTTTTACATCTTCATCTTTTTCATGAAGGAAGCACCGGGTTTGGAATAGAATAGAATTACCGATAAAAGATTTTTCATATTTCTCAAATCTTCCAATAATTCGGTTCTCTTCAGCCTTTTTTAAATGATTATAAACCGTATTATTCGTTTTTTTTAATCTTATAAAAAACAATCTATCAAACTTAATATTTAGAATATAATTTGAAATAACAATCCCCCATTTAAATTTATTTTTTGAAAAGTTATTTTCAGATCGGACCCGAAAAGTAAGTCCGAGGGGAAGAACCTTAGTTTTATAATTTTGATTGATAATAGTAATTGGCTCACTTTCAAAATTTCTCTTAAAATAAAAGTCGCAATTGTTTAATGCGGCTTCTGAAAAATGTTCTGCAAAATCGTATAAATCTGTGGCAAAGGTTATTTTTTTATTTGTTTCATTATCCACCAAAGTATAAAAGGAAGTTTTGGGATGCGGTCTAGATGTTTTTGTGATATTGCCATACTCGTCTACGGTATGTGTTCCTCTATTCTTTTTTATGTATAGTTGCACCTTAACATTTACCAGTCCCATCTTTTCAAGCTCAAAAAAGCCTGTTTGGATATAGGAGGAATGGTTGAGTTCCTGTGGGGTGTGGATAAGTAAAGTGCAAATGGGCTTCATATTACAAATTAACTAAAACTTGTTTTATTAAAGCTTTCATTTTCTCCTCAGTTTGAAGGAGACTCCATTTTTTTTCAACATTGATGCGTGCATTTTCTTGAAAACGTTGCTGCATTTCAGTAGTCTGAACGTATTCCAATATCCTTTCTGCGTATGTTTCTTTAGTGGTCAATATCCCATTAAGCCTATCTTCAATAATCTCATCCGGTCCTCCAGAACCTTTTATAGCGGCCACTGGAGTGCCACAGGCCATGGCTTCTACCATCACCATTCCAAAAGATTCATGGGCGCTAGGCAGTAACAAAAGGCTAGCTTTTTGATAGAAAGGTACCAATTGCTTTTGTTCCATACTAGCAGCAAATTTTATATTTTTTTCTATTTTCAATTGCTTTGCTAAAGCTTTTAATTCAGAATAATAAATATCATCACTTACTGGACCTACGATAGTCAGATTTACTTTTTTGTTTTGATGTTTAATGAGATATGCAAGCGATTCAAGACAAAATTCTATTTGTTTTAAGCGTGAAATGCGACCCACAAATAATAATTCAATTTGCTTTGGGTCTTTCTCTTTAGGTGCAAAAAGTGTTGTATTTATACCCAAAGGCATTACTTGAATATTCAAGTTTTTAAATACCTCGTTCTTCGCCAAATGCTTTTTTTGAACTTCAGTATGTACAATAATATGGTGGGCATTTTGATAATATGTGGCCGCCTGCAAATCGTCAGAAACATGAATACCTCCTATCATTGCAATGTAAGACTTTTGCATTTTTACCAACATTTTTGCCAACTGGAAACAGTATGGACTTCCGTGACCAGACATATTGATGATGGTTACATCTGGAGCGTTAAAAAAGGAATTCCAATAATGAAAAAGTGAATATTGCTTCCTCCATCCGTGTCGTTTTTTTTTAAAAGGCTTTGATATTGGCCAAAAGCGTTTTTTTATATCTTCAATTTTTTTGGTAAAAGGAAGAAGGCTCCCTGTAAAATAATCTATAGAAACTTCATACCCTTCCTCCTGTAGTTTTAGCAACGCTTTTTCATGAGGCTTGCTATGCGAAAGGAAAAGATCTTTTTCGGTTAGGCCGATTGCTTCGGCTGAGAAAGGATGGAGTAGAGAGATTTTCTTCAATAGGAGTAAGTCTATTTAGTATAAAATTATTTGTTTGCATAAATATATCCAAAATATGATTTTCCATCCCATTTTAAAGATGTTTTAAATCCAGCATTGTGCAATTCTTTTAATATTTGTTCATGACTTAAAATTGAATGGTTATCGTGAAATTCAATTGCTATTTTGTTTATTTTTTTTAAACCATCCAGCCCCAAAGATTGAATGATCTCTCCTTCCGCTCCTTCACAATCTAATTTTACAAAATCAATTTTATCAATACTTAATTTTTCTTTCATACTAGCTAAGGTAACAGACTTTACCTTTAAACTACCTTCTGCATTCTGAGATACATCCTTATACGAAAGCTTATGTCCTCCTGCAATATTACCTTCAATGAGGATTCTATCTTCATTATCTGAGCCCAATGCGTAATCAAAACATTTGATGTTTTCAATATTGTTTTGATTCACATTATTCAATAAAATTTTGAAATTTGAAGGATGTGGCTCAAAAGCAAAAACTTGTGTTCCTTTTATTTTAGAAGCATATAATGAAAACACACCTACATTGGCTCCAATATCAAATACTACATCTCCTTCTTTTATTTTAACCTCGCCTTGATCGTAAACTTTATTTACAAAAATTTCTTTAAAAATGCTTAAGGTATTATTATTAGCATTATAAAAATTAAGTCCATTTCGAAGATTTAATGTATTTACCGATTTACCATTGATGGTTCTTTTAATTATACTATCCCAATTATAGAAGTTTTTACGCAGTAACATTATTTCTTGTATCACGCGCTTAATTCTGTATATACTTTGTTTCGTAGCGTTCATTTTTTTTAGATTTAATAGTAATATCTTTTAAATTAATTAATATGCTTATAAAGTTTTTTTTATTCTTTTCTTTAAATTATCTATTCTTTTATCAATGAATTGAACAACCAAAAAGCATATAATAAATAAAAGAATGATGTATAATGGCAAAGCTATAAAGTTGAGTTTTAAATTAGATTTATTAACCCCATAACCAATTAAAGCCACATATAATATAGCAACTAAAAAATGAGACAAATAAATAGGATAGCTATACATACCAATATAATAGTCCCATTTTTTCCACTTTTTTGAAAGTTTTAAATGAAAAAGCATATAAACCATAAAAAAAGCTATGAGCATATTTAAGTATATAGAAAACTCACTCACTGTAGGAGTTAGTAAAGATTTAAAATGGGCATTTAGTAAAAATCCAATATATAATAAAGCGATATATCCTATATGAACATTACTCAATGGTTTTATTTTGATTAACCAATATAACGATGCTCCCAATGCAAATGGCAAAGAAGATGCAAAAATTGCACTATATCTGTAAGTTTCTAAATCATAGTAAAGATATGTTCCAATATAATATCCAATACTCAATATTAACCATAATATGGTTCGTTTAGGAGTTTTGGAAATACCAATTGAAATTAAAAAATAAAATAAGATTTCATTGGTTAATGCCCAAGCAGCGGGCAGTAAAATTGGATTAAACCTATGTGGCACTATTTTCGGAAAGATCATAGTAATATTCGCTAGCCATTCAATAGTAGAATTGGGAATTCCGATTAAAGATTCGCGAGCTGAAATTGCAGGAAACAACATAATTAAGATTATCGTAAAAGCTGCAAATACCCAATAAATTGGATACAACCTTAAAAACCTATTGGCCCAAAATATCTTAAATCCTTTAAAGGAATATCCATAGGTTTGCTGAATTATCAATGTCATCAAAAAACCTGATAAAAGGAAAAAAAATGAAACGGAATAATTCCCAATTGTATAAACATTGAATATGTGCAACAAAACAACATTTAAGGCAAGCAGTGTTCTTAAAATTCCAAACATTATTTTATTCGTGCAAGTCTATTAATAACCCTTTTTCTTAAACTCATTATTTTTTTCTCCCACTTAATCCTTCTTACCAAAACATAATACCCATTATAAAAATTCTTGATTGCATTCAACCTATGGGAAAAACTTGAATGCGGTTTAAAGTGCATCCCTTTGTAGCTAATGTAAAATTGTTGAGGTTTGTCTTTATATTTTATTTCACTAAACGTCATTGTCCGCTTCCAGTTTATAAAATGTAAATACATATATTCCTTTTTATTGTTATCAAACAAATCAATTATTTTTCCTTTTTTGTAAAGCCATCTATCCAAATAATATTCTTGATGAATCTCAGATTCAATTCCCTTTTTTATTAATTCTGAATCCCAGAAAACTCTATATGGATTTTCATCCTTTCCAATCAAATTTTTTAAATGTTCTGTCAAAACAACCTCGTCAAACCACATAAACTTTGGCATTTCAAATAATGTTTTATAATTTGGAATTGATTTATAAAAACTGTTTATTTTTTCTGTATTCCGAAACAAATTAAAATGTCCTGAAATTGCCTCAGGTCTGCTACAAATTATATCAAAATTGTTCAAAATTTCTGGAGTCATAAATTTACGAATATCCCCCCATATAATATCCATATCACAAATCCCCCAGAAATCAAAACCCTCTATATATTCATTAAATATATCTCCATAGGCTGGTTTTAGATCACAAAATTTTCTGGCATTCAAAGGTACATTAGCATCTACCACCAAGTTTATATGTTTATTGAGCTCAACAAGCGTGGTAGGAACAAAAATAATATTTTCGGGATGGTTCTTAGGGATTTCACAATCTGTAGGGCAAAGCCAGTTGATTGTCGGATTTGTTTTGACTGAACAAAGGTAGGCATCAAACCAAACGGGCCACTTTCCAAAATACGGGATGATTAAAATTATAGAATGCACTGAGTTCTTAATTTAAAAATAATCTGGTTTATTATCTCTTAAAAAGATATTTCAAGCTTTTTAAAATTGATTTTAGAACATCTTTTTTTGAATTTAGATATTGGGGTTTAAAGACTTTCTTTTGATAGAGACTGGGGTGTATATAGGATAAAATATTTTTTGAATACTCAAACCCACTAAAAGCCTCCTCCCCTTCTTTAACAAAAAGAATCATGTTTTGCCTGTACCACCATAGTACATTCTCATCATCCCAAAATTCACCTCTCAGGATATCAAAAGCTTGAAATCCTCTATTTTTAAACTTTTCACCCCAATAATTTGGCCATTGCTCATTTAGATGAAATTGCCCGCCCTGCCCAGGAATAGCAGCTGAAAAAAGAATTATATCGCCATGGCATACAAGGTTATCCACAAATACCTCGGCAGCTGCTTCAGGAAGATGTTCTGCCACTTCCAAAGAAATTACTATATCAAATTTTCTTTCAAGTTTTAACGCCTTCGTTAAATCATATTTCAGAAATTCATCTTCCCTAATCATCGCCTCGCTACTCGGCACTTGAATACCGTCAACACCAAATATTTTTTTTACTCCAAGGCCTTTACAAACTTTCAACCAACTGCCATTACCACATCCTATGTCCAATACCGATTTAGGATTAACAATTTTAAAGACAAAAGGTAATATTATCCCTGCTGAAGTTGGGTTATGGGTATGTAAGGTATGCTTATAATTAATTTTCATAATAACTGTAAATTGGGCTTGTTTCCTGTAAATCTTCTTTTAGTGATTTAATTACACAACTTTAAAAGCATCATTTTTTTATAGAATTCTCACTTCCAAAATATATTCAATAGGATTAATCCTATTTAAAGTTGAATACTGATTTTATCATTTTTTTTAAATACTGCTCAAAAGCATGGGGGGTATAATTTCTCAAATAATATGGTAACAAAAAAAAATAAACCCTAAAGGTAATTTTTTCTTTGTGTTTAATCTCATTTTCAAATTTATGCAAAATCCTAATAGATTGGATTTTATTAAAATTGTTCAATTTTTCGGTAATCAAAAATTTATAGAAACTCAAATTGGCCTTTCTTTTTTCAATAGCATATAAGTTGCTTCCTGTAATACTTTGTGAAGAACATATAACTGTAACAACAGCATCATTAATAGAATATATAGGTTTGTTATCAGAAAATTCAAGCCAAGCCCTGTTGTCTGACTGCCAAGCTAGTGGATACTCATAAAAGCCAAATTTCTCATATACTTTTCTTGTAAATGCATATTCGGATAACGTACTTATTGCTCGTCCTGTTATACGCCTATAATAGGAATCGGAGGCCGTTTCGAATTCAGGGTTGTTTTGAATTTCTGCAGTAATATCTTTATCACTAAAAATATTTTGCCTTGCAAATCTAAGCACGTTAACTTTTCCCGAAAAATTATTAAGGTGTCTATAAAAAGACGCAATAAGATTTGAACTGAAATAATCATCATCGCCCAGAACCATAATCCATTCTTCGTCTGCTGATAATTCTATACACCTTTCCCATTGTTGGGTTAAGGAAATTTTGCCAAGATTGTTCTTAAACCGTTTATATTTTAAATTAAATTTTCCACTAAACTCGGTTATTAAATCTTTTGGATTTTCTGGACTCGCATCATCTCCAATATAAACCGTAAATCTCTTATCTGTTTGATTTTCAAGGGAAGAGAGCGTCTTTCTGAAAAATGCCTTTTTATAATAAGGAATTACTATTGCTATCAATTATAAGTTACTTTAGTATGCTTAACAAATGGAAAAATGTATTACCCCCCTTTTTGTTATGCCCAAAAATAGCAAAAAGAATTGGTGAATTGGATGAAAAATGAGGTGTTTAAAGATGGAATCTAAATATCATCCAAGGCATTTTTAGTCGCTTCCAAATATGCTCTACCGTATTTAATGCAAGGCTCTAAGTGATTTCCCTCAGCCCATTCGTTCATGGCATTTATAAAAACAAAGTTCTCTTCTTTTGAAAAGGGCTTAAATGAAGCTACAATATTTTGTAACCAATATTGATAAAGCTCAGGGCTGCTTCCGTGGACTATTATACCGCTTTCTCCTCTTCTCGCTGTATTATCCCAACACGGTGTAACGCTTCTATACAATTTATAATTTGGTAAATTTCGTTTCAGGGCCCATTCCATTCCAGTTCTAAAATGACGATATTTTTTAGATGTCTTTTTTTTAAGTTTTAAAAATTTAGCCCACGACTTATGCTTAGTAATATTTTGTTGATAATCACTTATAAGTACGTGAGGAGAAAACTCTACGCTTGCATCCACCCCCATGTTTTTGGGGTTTGTTTTGTCGTTTAGGCTTTCTGTTATCATTAGATATAAATCTTTATATCCAAATTCTTTAATAGCAATCTCACGCCATAATTTCACGGTTTCTCGAAAATCTGGAAATAAATTGTGCCTGTAAATCATAAACACAGGCTTTTCATCTATTCGAATATAGCGTTCATCAGAAAATACATGTTCACACAACCAACGCATATGGGCAATATCATCGTCTTTACTATATTTTTGCTCTATAAGTATCTCTTTGTCCCTACCATCCCAGCGCCTAGTCCAATTCTCATTTGCCCAACAGAACATAAACGGCATGTCCAAATCCTTTTGATCGAGCATTCCGTCTATCGGTTGATTTAGGAGGCGCTTTCCATTAAACCAATAATGGTAATAACAAAAGCCGTGTATTCCATGTTCCTTGGCAAGTTTGGCTTGCTCAGCTCTCGCCTGTGGTAAACGCAAATCGTAAAACCCTAAATCTGTAGGTAAATGGGGTTGGTAATGCCCCTCGAATAAAGGAGTAGCTTTAGTTACATTTGTCCATTCCGTGAACCCTTTTCCCCACCATAAATCATTCTCAGGTATGGGATGAAATTGTGGTAAAACAAAGGCTAGCGGTCTCAATTTATTCATTTATCTTCTTTTTTAAACTTCCTCATCTCTTTATTTTATTTAATAAACGTTTCATGAAGTAATTATACTTCGTCCTAAGTGGATGATATTCTTTTTGAAGTAACTTAACTTTTGAATACTTTCTAAAACTTGGTGAATTTATTAAACTATTAAATAAACTTATTTTAAAGTATTTTAAAATATTAGCTATAAAATCCTTTTCAAAAAGTTTATCAGACCCATTCGTTGATAAACCTCCTGAGAAAAAATTTGCAATGATACTATCGGTATAGTAAAAATCTGTTTTGGACCAACACCGCAAATTAAAATCCCAATCTGAACAAACAGAATAGTTTACATTAAAAAAGCCTATTTCTTCCTTTATAAATTTACGTTTATAAAAAATAGCTTGATGGCTAATATTTTTATTTAAAATTTTTAAAGTGTCAAACTTACCATCATAAATATCGCCTTCCTTAGCCCAACCTGTATTTCCTATAATTTTTACATTCCCATAAATAACATTACAACTTAAACCATCTATTAATGTTGCTACTTTACCTAGTGTTGTTGTTTCATAAAATGTATCATCACTCCCCATAAAATATAGCCAGTCTCCTTTTGCTAATTTTATTCCTTTATTCATAGCATCATAAATTCCTTCATCCTTGGCAGAATGCACTATTAAATTTTCCTCTTGTGTTTTATATTCTTGAAGAATCTTAAGGGTGTTATCAGTAGAGGCTCCATCTATGATTAAAATTTCTACATTTTTAAAGGATTGGCTAAGGATACTGTTTAAGGCTTCTTTTATGGTCTCCTCGCAGTTATAAGTTGGTATTACAATGGTTGTTAAATAGTTTTTCATGGAATTTTAATAAAAATAGCAGGGATGTTTTTTTAAGAATTAACCATTTACGATAAGAACTTTTGGGTGTATACTTTATGTATACCCTCTTCTAGACTTATACTATATTTCCATCCTAAATTACTTAACTTTTGAACATCCATTAATTTTCTGGGAGTTCCATCTGGTTGATCGGTATTCCAAGTAACCTCTCCCGTATAGCCAACAATTTTTTGAATTAAAGCTACCAATTCTTTTATTGAAAGGTCTATTCCCGTTCCAATGTTTAGGAATTCAGTTCCATCATAATTTTGCATTAAAAAATAACACGCATCTGCCAAATCATCTACATGTAAAAACTCTCTTTTGGGGGTTCCAGTGCCCCAAACCTCAACAAAGGGTAGGTTCTTTTCCTTAGCTTCATGAAATTTTCGAAGCAAAGCGGGTAATACATGTGAATTTTGCAAATCGTAATTATCATTTGGCCCGTATAAATTGGTGGGCATTACCGATATAAAATTACATCCGTATTGCTTGTTATAATTCTCACAAAGCTTGATGCCCGCAATTTTTGCAATGGCGTATGGCTCATTGGTATATTCTAATTTCCCCGTAAGCAAATAGTCTTCTTTTAGCGGTTGGGGAGCTAATTTTGGATAAATACAAGAGGAACCCAAAAACAGTAATTTCTTAACTTTATGGGTATAACTTGAGTGTATTACATTGTTTTGTATCATTAAATTATCATACAAAAAATCGGCTCGAAAGGTATTATTAGCATGGATGCCACCTACTTTTGCCGCTGCTAAAAAAACATAATCAGGTCTTTCTAACTTAAAAAAAGAATCAACATCGTTTTGGTTTCGCAAATCCAAATCCGTTGAAGTTCTCAAAACAAAGTTGGTATACCCTTCCTCCTTAAGTTTCCTTAGAATAGCAGCCCCTACCATTCCTCTATGGCCCGCAATGTATATTTTAGAATCTTTTTTCATTTCTTGCTCGTGAGAACGGTTATCTCTTAAAATTATCTTTTCTTTATGAGATTCCCTCTTTTAGTCGGAATGACATTTTTATTTATTTAACTAATCACTATTCACTATTCACTATTCACTAAATAAAATTATTCATTATATTTCAACGTATCGTGTCCTCCTTCTTGTAAATACTTTTCCTTTTTAAAAAGTTTTAAATCTGCCTCCATCATTTCGGCAACCAATTGCGGCAATGTATATTTTGGAGTCCAATTCAGCTTTTCTTTACACTTTGTAGCATCGCCTATCAATAAATCAACTTCGGTGGGTCGATGATACTTTGGATCTACCTTAACTACTACCTTTCCTTTTGGCAATTGATATTCCGGATTACTACAGGAAACAACGGTTCCAATTTCATTTTCTTCCTTACCGCTAAAATTTAAGGTCACCCCCACTTCGCCAAACGCCATTTGCACAAATTCGCGTACGGAAGTAGTTTTTCCTGTGGCAATTACATAATCATCGGGTTTATCTTGCTGGAGCATCAGCCACATGGCTTCTACATAGTCCTTGGCATGGCCCCAATCTCGTCTTGCATTTAGGTTGCCAAGGTATATCGTATCCTGCATGCCCATCACAATTTTTGCTGTGGCACGGGTAATTTTTCGGGTTACAAAAGTTTCGCCACGCAAGGGCGATTCGTGGTTAAACAAAATACCGTTACAGGCATACATATTATAAGCCTCTCTATAATTTACCGTAATCCAATACCCATACAGTTTTGCCACTCCATAGGGGCTTCGTGGATAAAAAGGTGTTTTCTCGGTCTGTGGTACTTGCTGCACAAGGCCGTAAAGCTCTGATGTTGAAGCTTGGTATATTTTCGTTTTCTGTGTTAGCCCTAGCAAACGCACAGCTTCCAATATTCGCAAGGTACCCAAACCATCCACATTTGCAGTATACTCAGGCGTATCGAAACTAACTTTAACATGTGACATTGCCCCAAGGTTGTAGATTTCATCAGGCTGTACTTCTTGGATGATACGCGTTAGGTTCATCGCGTCGCTCAAATCGCCATAATGCAGTTTAAAGCGGATATTCTTTTCGTGGGGGTCTTGGTATAAATGGTCAATTCTAGTGGTGTTAAAGGAGGAAGCCCGTCTTTTTATTCCGTGAACCTCATAGCCTTTTGACAATAACAATTCAGCCAAATAAGCCCCGTCTTGTCCTGTCACTCCTGTGATTAATGCAACTTTCATTTTAGAATTGTTCTTTTGTTAACTCTTTCCTTTTATACTTTAAATACAAATTTTGTTGTTTTCTTTCGTTCCCATTTAATATAAAACAACAATCTTCATATTTTATTCATCAATACTAGCAAAATTACTGAACTTATAATTCTTTATAGGCCTAAAGAATTCTATCGCTGTTTTTGCAATTAGCATATAACCGCATTAATAAAATTATTCTCTAGAGTATTATCAATACTCGGGATTTCAGGGATTTCAAGATTTGGAATATCATTTAACTTATTTTTTAAGTCATTTAGATTCTCATAAATTAATATCCCTTTTTTATTAAAATAACTTCTTGCTGCATGACAATTTACTACAATCGGGACCCCGGCTAATTGAAGCTCAAGAATTCTTGTTAAAGCACCTGTACTTGGCACTTGATATATCAAAGCACATATAGCTCTAGACAATTTATTTTCCAAAATTTTATCTGGTACATTGTCAAAAATTTCAATATTATCAGGCAACTTTTCATCTTCCTTAGTTAAAAAGGACATATGGAACCCAACAAAATCAAAATTAATGTTATCTATCTTTTCATTTTTAATATATTCTTTTAACTGAACTAAACTCTTTAATGTTGGAGGGTTTACTGCACTCCCTAGGACCATTATATGATTAGACAATTTTTCATTCGCTCTTAAATTCCTTATTCTTAGCAAATTTTGAAACACCAGTTTAGTAGCAAAATATGGTAAAAATTTAACCTCTATATTTTTCAAGAGTAAAGATAATAACCATTGTTCTTCCCTCGAAATAGTAAATATTTCATCGCACCAACTTAAATACTGAATCTCTTCATCTAACCAATAAGGACTTTGTAATGTAGGTTTTTTATATGATTTCTGAGAATAAACTAAAGATTCGAGATTATGAGGTAATCCGACAACTTTTAACCCAGTTTTTTTTACAATTAGTGGTATATACCAATATTTAGGCCAAGTATATTCCCAGATAAAACTAGAAATAGTGAAATTTAAGCTGATATCTTTAAGTTGATTTTCTAAGGTATATAAGGTGTAACCTATTAATTGACCCTCTCTTATTTTAGATTTACTTAATTTAAAACGATTATATTTGATTAATAATCTAATTCCAAAAATTGTATATTTAATTTTATCTATATAAGACTTAGGGGAAGTTAAATTCCATAAATCAAAAATTCTAATTCCTCCATTTTTTAAAAGTTCATCTATTTGAGCAGTTCTCTTCAGGCCCCCATGACCTCTCTCATTTGGTAAGTACATTGATAACCTTAAAACCGCCTTTTCTTTCATTTATTAAAATATAGTAACCTATTAAAAAAAATTACAATTCAACAATTAAGTTAGTCTTTTCTTTTTTTATGATTTTTTCCATTAAATAAACATGATACTTTTTCCTGCTTTTAACAGCATTTAATAATTTTCTATTAAATAAAAACCTACACTGTATCTTGTAATAACTCCATGAAAATATTTTTCTTAATAATGACTCCCCTTTAATCAAGTTCCAAGTTGAAAACAAAAGAATCAGCTCTATTAATGGATTACTTAAAACCTCTAATTTACTCGCTTTTAAGGCCAAACCCATCAACTCTACTATCACCTTATTATTTTGATGACTAGAATCTATTAAAGTTAATTGATTACTATGGACTCTCCATGTAGCCAGTTCCAAAGGGATATGAACCATATCTACAGAAAGCCCCGCTCTCATCCCCCATTCCAAATCTGCCTGAGGGCCTTTGTCTTCTATAAAATAACCTATTTTATCAAACACTTCTCTACGGATTAAAACTTGCGTAAAAGAATGTATAATAGTTTGATGTGTAGCATATAAAATTCCAACTAATGGGGCTTTTCTTATATGGTATTTATTAGTTAAATCTTCAAAATATTTTTGAGCGAAAAATTTACGCCAATCCAATTCTTCTTTCTTTTCAGAATTTTCACCTATTATTTTCAAACAGCAATGAGCAATACTGCAACTAGGAGCTAAACTAAATCCCTTATGCAGTTCTTCTAAACAATTAGGCGTCATTGAATCATCACTTGTTGCAAAATATATATAATTCCCTTTTGACTTTTTTACTCCAATATTCCAGGCATTATAAACTCCTTTTGGAGAAAACTGAAACATTTTAAACCTAGCATCTTTTGACGCAATATTGCATAAGTACTCCCAAGTACCATCTGTTGATTTTCCATCAATAACTACACATTCCCAATCATCTATTGATTGGTTAAGTATAGTCTCAACCCGTTCTTCTAAAAACTCAATACTGTTATATGTAGGTAATATTAAACTAATCATTAAACAAAAGGGATATTACTATTAACAGAATACCTTTTAATCTCAAAAACATCTAATATTTCTTGTGCAATACTTAAATCTTCTATAGTATAACCTTCTCTCCAATTGCTCAATAAATTGTACTTATTACCCAGTTTTATATCATTCAGCGTTCTTTCCTTACTAAAACTAGAAGACCTTGAAGGTGTTGATAAAACTGATAAAGCTTTATCTTTATTCTTAAATTTTAAATATGAGAATAAGGTATCAATAAATTTTTCGGGGTTTAATATCATATCTTCATAATACAAAATTAAATAGTTCTGCTTTGAATATTTTAAACTATAATGCCATTCCAAGCACCAATTTAATATGGCCCTTCCTAAATAAGAGCCTTCCTGTGAAATTTTATTTCCAAATTCTAATTGGTCTTTAGACAAATATTTAGAAGACCAATCTTCTGCTTCTAAAAATGGTCTTTCGCATGTTCCCCATTTATTTTTAACTACAGATAATGCCTGTGAACAAGGGTGACGAAGCATTACAACAGATATAGAAGGAACTAATTCACTTAAAATATCCACCAGTCCTTGTGCGTTTACAATTTTTAAAATTTGTTTTTTGCAGCGAGGTTTATTAGATAACTTCTGCAAACGTCCATTTCTAATTAACTTTAAGTATCGTTCAACTTGCTTCTTCTCTAAATCATTAAGTTCAAAAAATTGGCTCATCGCCTTTGCAGGTATATATTCTGCAATAATTTTACCCCTATCAGATTCTGGTTTCCATAAATCAAAAGGTTGGTCTATTGAAGCAACTCCATCTTCTGCTTCAAGTATTTGCGCTAAAATTGTAGAACCGCCGCGGCGACTTGCATACTGAAGGATTAATTTTTCTTTTTTCCAAAACATGAAGCTTATTTACGATAAAATAAAGAAAAGAAAAATCTATATACAAAAGGTATTCTATAATTCACACACCATAAAAAACGCCTAAATAGCAATGTTTGTTTATGACTCCCTACATTATAACCGTATTTTTGCAAAAAATCCTGTCCTAAATAGGACAAATACCCTTTAACTAGATCGTTACTTTTTTCATCATCAAAGCTAGTAAATTCTGAACGCTTATGCTCCGAATTAAGCAAATTAGGATCTCCAAAACCTCCTGTAATCTGAGAAGTATTGGCAACAAGAAAATCATTTTTAAATTTTACATCTATAAAATCGCAAATCCTGCGAATTTCTGATTCTTTTTTTACCAATAAATCTTCATATTTAACTGCAATAATATTTTTATTTCCGCTATTGTTCATTAAAAATAATTGCATCAACCTAGGAGCCTCTAATAAATCCCGACTGTAATCACCTAACTTTTCTACAGTACCCACATTCCACGTTTTAATAATCGATTTTAAAACATCTCCAGGGTTTCTTTTTAAGATTATTATTTTTGCGTTAGGAAAAACAGTCGCTATAAACTCTAATATTTCATAGTATCTAGGTGTCTTATCCAAAAAGAATTTAGCCTGTTCAACATTTTTAAAATATATTTTTTTTATAAAATTAGACAGCTCTTCATTAAAGAATTCTTTACCCCCTTTTTTTTGAATAAATTCTTCAAAAGCGGTTTTAAACCATTCATAATTGTAAAAATCTTGTGTGTGTAATTTTTGACTAAATGCAGCAAAAGGAAATAATAACCAAGGTTCTGAAGTACTCTCAATAGTTACTCCATCTACCAATAAACTTTGTAAATAGGTAGAGCCGCTGCGGGGCTGGGAGATAATGAATATTAAATTTTCTTCACTCATGAAGTAGTGATTTTTCTTTTCAATTTAGACCCAAGCTTTTTCAAATAATAAAAAACAATCCATTTTGAAGAAGCTAACTTATGTTGAAAGGGTAATTTCCGTTCAAAGATATCGTAATATAAAACTTTAATAAATGAACGAACCGTAATTGGAAGGTTAGCCGTAATTTTTTTATAGAATTTTAATACCGTCTCACTTGCTTCTTTATGATATTTAAAACCATAAAACTTATCGGCATAATCCCAAATTTGAATCCAGTTTTTAAAATGTTGGACTTTAAATTTCTTCCTGCCCAATTCTTTTAATCCACTCAAGGAAGCTCCTTCCTCCGTGTTTCTATAAACCGCCATAGGCTCATCTATGAACCCAAAATCGCCATGCATGCCCAACAAAAAACTTAGAGGTACATCTCCAAAGGCTACTTTATAAAACCATGAAGGAAAAAAGTCTTTGCTTATAATATTTCTAAACATCACTGTCCTAGTTTTAAGTCTAACTTGGTTAGAAAAAATATTCTCAACATTTGAAGTGCTTTGTGGAAAATATCCATGACCTTTAATAGGCGCTTCTAATTCGACGAATCTCCCCCCTTTTTTTATGGCTATATATTGCCAATGATGACATGCCACTAATTGTGGATTGGCTTCTAACATATCCACTTGCTTTTGAAGTTTTAAGGGGTCTGTCCAGTAATCATCTCCATCTAACAACGCAATATATTTTCCACGACAATTATTTAAAATATCTACAAAATTAAAAAGTCTTCCCTTTTCCTTTCGTTTTAAGTAGTAACTATCTCCATGGGTTCTTTTTAATATGTTAACAGATAGTTTTTTGTTTATAAAACAATAATTTTTGATTTTATCCAAATTGTTATCTGAAGAAAAATCGTCACCAATAACTACCTCAAAATTAAAATTAGTCTTTTGTGAATCTATACTTTGTAGTGCCTCCTCTATATATTTTTCGTGATTAAAAGTCATTAGACGAATACTTACCAATGGAATTTCACTTAACTCCTTATTCATATCCAAATTCTTTAAGTCCTTCTTGAGCAATTGTATTAAACACCGCTAATTCCTTAACAGATAATAAATCTTTATACTTTCCTATGTTTTTAATATCTGGTTTTTCAAGTGTTTTCTTTTTCCAATCCAAAGTTTCTTGAGGCTCAATTTTTCGCTTTTTGTTCAACAAATAATATTCAAGCATAGATTCCTCATAAGGAACTTTTAAAAAGTTGGTGATTCTGATACATTCATTCTTAAGATTTTTTATAATATCCTCGAAATGAACCCTAATAACTCTTTCTTTATCTATTGTTTTAAAGAAAGAATCTAAAAGCATATTATTAGCACTCCATTCCTCAGCTATTTCCTCTATATTGTGTGAAAGTTTTGGAGCATAATTACTCGAAAAATGTAATTCTTGCAAAGCCATATAAGAAGTTGCAACATCTCTTCCATCTCTAATAAGATGTATAAATTTAGCTTTAGGATAAATTTTATTTAAGAGTATAGTTTTATGAAGATAATAATTGTTTTTGTCACCCCAAACTTTTAAGTCTTTATTGCTTTTTAAGCCAAAGGAGATGTAAACCAATGCAATTATTTCTGCATAATTCCTTGGATTTTCTTTTTCAATCATTTTAAACAAAAACTCGGAATCTAAATGCCAGGTTTCTATTTTTTTTGAGGATAAAATATCCTTTACAAATAAATTAATTTTAATTTGATCTCTATTATCACTGGCTTGCCAAGTTTTATATTTTGGGTACCACCACTCCATAAAACCACTTTCGGGAGGTACACATAGTTGTGAATGACTCTCGCAAACAATGCGCAACATAGACGATCCGCTGCGAGGATTTGCCAATATAAAAAATGGAGATACATTAATCATTCAATACTTTGTTAACAACTGCAATTATTCTTTTTTGATCCGCTTCAGGCAAATCGTGTGATAAGGGAAGGCACAAAATTCTTTTAGCAAAACTCTCTGCTATAGGACACCTTTTACCCTTAACATATTCCAGAGTGTTTAGCGATGGATAAAAATAGCGACGTGCCATAATTCCTTCTTGTTCCAATGCATCTTTTATTTTAATGTTGATTGATTCTGTGGGCGAAATAATTGGAAAATACGAGTAATTCAGAGTCGTATTTTTACGTACCTGCAACATTTTTAGCTTCTTGTTATTTTTCAAGGAATCTAAATATATATTAAAGGTTCTCTTTCTAGCATTAATAATAAAGTCTATATGTTTTAACACTGCCAACCCCATGGCGGCTTGCAATTCGCTCATTTTTGCATTAATACCAAGTCCATTGAAAACATCTGGTCCAGCATGTCCAAAATTGTGATGGTAATATAGTGTATCGTAAAGTTCTTGTTTGCAAAAAACAGCTCCTCCTTCTCCAGTATGGAACAATTTAGTAGCGTGAAAACTACAGGTACTCACATCTCCATATTCAAAAATGCTTTTGCCTTTATAGGTCACCCCAAAGCAATGTGCTGCATCATAAATAACTTTTAGATTGTGCTTTTGAGCAATTTTCTCAATGGTTTCAACATCACAAGGATTACCAAAAACGTGGGTTGCTAAAATTCCGGTCGTTCTTGGCGTAATGGCTGCCTCAATTTTACTTTCGTCTATTGTTAAATATTCTGGATCTATATCTACAAAAACAGGCGTGCAACCTTCCCAAACAATACTGCTTGTAGTGGCTACATAACTAAATGGTGTGGTAATTATTTCGCCGGTTAGCCCAAGGGCTTTAATGGCTATTTGAAGTGGCAATGTTCCATTTGTCATTGCAATTATGTTTGGAACGTTTAAAAACGCTTTTAGTTCCGCTTCCAGTTCCTTTACCAAAGTACCCCGATTGGTAATCCAACCTGCATCCCAAGCTTTTTTTAGAATAGCAGTATATTCTGATTGGGGTGGCAGAAAAGTCTTGGTAACATTTATCATTTTATTATATAGTTTTAGGAATCCAAGGACATTTTTTTATTTGTAAAAAGCGTGTATTATTTTTTTTAGTCTGCTTTTCACTCTTTGTTTTAAGGGTTTTTTCACCAGAGGTTTTGGTTTTTTTAACTGAAAATTATCCATAAAGTGTAATACTTTTTGAAGCTCCTTTATTTTACTTTCTTCTTGAGTGATCTTTAATAAAGAAGCTATCAATTTAGAGACTTCTTTCTTATTATGATTGTCAAACTTGGAAAAATCATTTAGTAGCCAGGCCCCGTCCTCACCAATATGAAAAGTTAAATGGGCATCCTTGACAATTTCTAACTTTTCGCTAAATACCATTAAATTTGTGTACATAGCTCTCCCAATAAAATTGGCTCCAATACACGTACTTCCAAATATAAATTTGGATAATAAAGCTTTCCTAAAAACAAAACAATCATATCCAGGGTGGGACTGGCCCAGTTCTGCAAACATAATTGCATCGTCTTTCAATGATGCTACCACACGCCTATTAATAATTAAACTATCACTACCATCCTGCAACTTGCTATATATATAATCATAGAAAAAAGGCAAAACAGCAATATCTACATTGGTGTAAATAATATAATCTGTATTAATCTCTTTTAGAGCATTCAAAATATCGGTAATGAGTGGCAGTTTTCTTTGTTTGGAAAAAGAACCATAATCCATCACACTTCTCTCCAATGGTTTTAAAATTTCAAATCCAGCTGGAAAAACTGGCGTGTCCTCACTATATCCAATTACATATTGTTTTATGGAATCTTTATAAATAGAGTCGTTTTTAGCCTTGAGCAAGGTTCTAAAAGTAACAGGTTGCGCTTCATAAAGATCAGAGCTTTTAGTTACTTTTACGGGGTTTATAATATGGGATATATTCAAGTAAATCTTTTTTTAATTAATTTTAAACGTAATATAAAATACTTCATTAAATCAACCTTGTAACCATTTATTAGTAACCAAGTTCCAACTCCTTTTTCTATTTTATCAATTTCACTCTGAGACATTTCCATAACATATGAGCCTGGGTAATAATTACCAAAATGGTTAAAATGTATTAAAGTCTTCTTATCTAAAGTGTACGTTTTTCCATTTTTACCAACAAATTGATCCATTTTATCTTTATCAATGTTCGATATTAATTTATCCCTGGAATACTCCTTCTCTATTTGATTTATAACCTCGACATTAGCTTTAATATTTAAAATAGATGCAATTCTGCGACATTCCCTAGGAATATTATTATAAAAATCTTCATATTTTGACATTAGTTTATAAGGAAGGTTTTTGATAAGATTATAATAATCAACATAGCCTAAAATAAATTTGTTATTTAGGACTAAATTAGAAACCACGTTGTCTTCTTTTTTTGCAATTGAAACAATTACATCTCTAACATCCCGATAACAATATATAGCAACAGCCTTTTTATTATTAATTAGTTCAATCATTAGAGGCGAGAGTGAATGAGTCTTAAAAACTTTTAATTTTTCATCATTATATCTTTCATAAACTTTGGAGAAATTATCAGTATAGTCATAATCTACAGCATAGCCTGAATTACTTTTCTCCACAAGCTCTCTAGTAATATTAAATTGCAATGTTGAACCAGATCTTACTGGACCACAACAAAATACCCACATATTTTACTTATTTCTTTTTAAAAGTGTTTGTCTCCCACAATGAATTACATTAAATCCATCTTTTCTCGCCCGAGGAACAATTAAAGTTTGTTTCCAAGGATCAATATGATCAGTGTCATCTATTAATATCATTGATTCGCTATTCAACTTTTTTCTAGCAAGCAAAAAAGCTTTTAAATAACTTTCAGCTCTAGCAGTCCCAGAAATATCTCCTTCTTTATCTTGCACCCAAAAATCTAAATACAACAAATCAATTTTACCTTTGAAATTTTTTAAAAATTTCAAACCATCAATTTTTAATGCTTCCACATTTTTATATGCTTGAGTTGCTTCTTTTACTTCACTAATATGCTTATCTTCTAAATCCAAACAATATATCTTTTCTGCTGCTGTGTTCTTTGCCCAAACTAAAGCACTATTTCCAGACATTTCTCCTTGTATCCCCGTTCCAATCTCTATTATTGTTTCACCCTTTATTTCATTAAAAAGCAATGCTGTTCTTTCTAGAGATTGTTTAGGAGATTGTCTATTTTTCCAAAACCCATTTGTTCCTATTTCAATAATTGATTCCATTTCAAATCTTTCGTTTATTATAAGTTATTTTTTTAAACAATAATAGTTTTGAATCTTAATATTTTTGATTCATTTTCACAAATAGATTAATTCACATTCTCAAATTTTACATTTAAAAGAAAAGGTGGCCATATTTCCTCTTCGTATATCATTTGAAAGGATAATGCGTTATTTATTCTTAATATGGGTGCTTTACTTTTCATTGTGATAGCAGTAAAGTTTATAGAATAAGTGCCTTTTGACAACTGAATTTTGCGATGGGATATTTCAACCTTTATAAATCCATTTTCTATTTTTAAATCCGAAGATTCTGTGTTTGGCTTAAGCAATGCAACTGGACGTTGTTCTTTATCAGAGATCACAATGTAAAACTCAGGTATTTCAATTAAACTCTCTATTTTAAGTTCTATTAATAAAACAAAATCATCTTGCCATTCTAATTGGGGTATGTCGCTTATATAGCCTCGTACATTTAGCAACTCTATTTTTTGGAGAAGCACTGAGTTATCACTAAATATTACATTTGATTCATTGTTGGCAAAGCGCGTATAATATAAATCGATAGCTTTTCCCACATTTTCACCTTGAAATTGGGCTTTCCCGTGATCCATCAAAATAATTTTATTGCATATTTTAGATACCATAGGCATTCCATGTGATACAAAGACAATAGCTGTTTTAGGTAAAATAGTATCTATGGTTTTAAAACATTTTAATACAAAACCCAAATCCCCAACTGCCAATACCTCATCAACAATCAGCACATCGGGTTCCATCTGTGCAGCTACGGCAAAGCCCAGGCGTACCTTCATCCCACTGCTGTAGTTTTGTACGGGCATATCTATAAACTCGCGTATTTCGGCAAAGTCTATAATCTCTTCTACCTTTTGGTCTATCTCCTTCCGGGTAAAGCCTAAAATAGCACCATTGTTATAGATGTTTTCCCTACCACTCAAAATAGGGTTAAACCCGGCACCGAGCTCTATCAACGCACCAACTCTGCCTTTGATGGTCACCTTCCCCGCATCTGGGTTAATAAGTCCGTTTAATATTTTAAGTAAGGTAGATTTCCCAGCCCCGTTATGGCCTATCAGTCCCAAACATTCCCCACGGCGTAGCTCAAAACTAATATCCTTCACCGCCCAAAACTCTTGTGGTCGCAGTTCCCGCTCATTGCGATTCCCGCTTAACCCACTAGCCAAATCCTTCACCCCATACCACAGGCTGGTCTTAAGGTCTTTGCAGAACTTTTTGGAGAGGTTTTCTACTTTTAGGAGGACTTCGTTGTTCATTCTTTATTAGTTGTTTGTTTTCAGGTCTTGGTTGTCAGGTCTTGGTTTTCAGGTCTTGGTTGTAAGGTCTTGGTTGTCAGGTCGAGTGGATTTGAAGGAGCGATAGCGGATTCAAATTTGTATCGAGACCGGGTTGGCGGGTAGTACTTCTAAGTCGTTCTCGATACTTTTTTTCCCTTCCGCTGCGCTCCAGGAAAAAAACACTCGAACTGACAATGGGTACATTTTTATTCCACTGCGCTTCACAAAAAACACTCGAACTGACAATGGGTACATTTTTATTCCACTGCACTTCGCAAAAAACACTCGAACTGACAATGGCTAAATTTTTCTCTTTGGCTATCGCTTCACAGAAAAACACTCGAACTGACAATGGCTACATTTTTATTCCACTGCACTTCACAAAAAAACACTCGAACTGACTGTGGTCGCTATTAATTATAGATTCGTTAATTTATTATTAATTAATTTATTTGATTTTCTATTTCATTTCACTTTACCGAACGATTCACGATTTACGCTTCACTTCTCACGTCTCACTTTTCACGCAACTACGCACTCATCCGTTCCACCAAAATAGGAATTGAGATTCTATAGAACAACAAAGCAATAAAAAACAGCGGTACACTGCAAGCGATAACTATTAAAAAATAGGTTAAATACATGGGGGGCATACCTACGGCTAAGTCGCGGGCGGTTAGTATGATTGGAGTAAAGGGGTTTAGTTCCATAACAGTTTTTATTATACCGGTTTTGGGAATTGCATAAACTACTGGGGTAACGTACATTAAAAAACCTAGCCCAAAACCAATTAACTGTCCAATGTCTTTATAGAGCATCCCTAAAGGTGTGATTAACAATCCTAGGGTAGTTCCAAACAACACCCCCCCTAAAATAGCAAGCGGAAATAGCAACAAGCTCCAATGGAAACCTATACCGTAAAAGAAAATAAACACCAGCAACAGCAAAACTTTTATGGAACTATTGAACAACAACTTATATACTCCTGAAATTATTATAGCTTCTTTAGGAAAGTTTATTTTAGACATAATGCCCTTGGCGCTATTGGTACTACTCATTGGGGAGGTAATAGCATCCTTAATAATAGACCACAGCAAGGTACCCGAAAAGGCATACACTGGATAGGGAATGCCCGTATCAGTAACCCGAATGGTTCCTGAACTGTTGAGGAAAATCCAAACAAACGCGGTGGTAAGCGGGGTTACAAACGCCCAAATAATACCGAGATAACTTTGGCGGTACTGTGCTTGGATGTCTCGTTTTGCCAGTTGGAATGACAAAAATCGTGAGCTGGCAATGTCTGCCAAGCTCTCTTTCAGCATCTTGCCAATACGGAAATTGTTTTCCTTTTGATAGACTTTGGTTTCCAGTTCCATTTGGTTTGGGGAGGCTTGTTTTTTGTTGGGGCTAAGATAACAATTTTGATTTGAAGATTTCCTGATTTGGGATTTGGGATTTGTTAATTCGGGATTTGGTTGCTGGTTGCTGGTTGTTGGTTGTTGGTTGTTGTCAGGTCGAGTGAATTTGAGGGAGGCGATAGCCGAGTTTAAATTTGTATCGAGACCCTATTTCTTAAATTTCTTTTTAGCAAGATTCGGCAATAGTTCATATGCTTCATTTATTAAAGCTTCTTTTTTTGCTCGAGACCATTTCTTGATCTGCTTTTCTGCGGCAATTGCAATTGTTATTTCAGTAAAAGTGCAATAATATGCTAATTCAACAGGCAATCTGGAGGAAGTATAACCGTTTAAATGCTTTCTGTGTTGATGATCTTCTAATCGTTGCGTTAAATTGGAAGTAACACCCGTGTAATAAGAACCATCTGAACAGGAAAGGATGTATACGTAATAGGTTTTCATATTATGAAATTATGAAAAAAATTGAAGATTTTCCTGAAAAGCCGTTCTCGATACGTTTTTTTCCTTCCGCTTTCGCTACATGAAAAAAACACTCGAACTGACATGAGGTAGATTTTTTTATTTTGCAGTGCTTCCCAAAAAAACTCGAAATGATATTGGGATTATGACTGTCAGTTCGAGTGAATTTGAGGGAGGCGATAGCCGAGCTCAAATTTGTATCGAGACTGGATTGAGGTGTCGTCAGTTAAACACGTTCTCGATACGTCCGCCTCGTGCCTCGGCGAACACTCGAACTGATATGAGGATATCCTCTTTATTCCACGAGATAGGTAAATTCAATATTACATGGTAACCCAATACCTACGTATGCTCTTCCTGTTCCAGAGTTTCCATTATCTACAAAATTATCTGAAACAAATAAATCAATTTCAAATCGATAGGTAAAAGGTACACCAGCTACTAAATCTACATATACAATTAGGGATGTATCATGCCTAAATTGTTCAAAGTAGGTTCCGCCCGCAATATCATTATTGTGAACAGAATAGGCGTGGGTATAAATTAAATAAGAATCGGGACCCAATGTTATTCTAAAATACCCTTCTTCTGTAGCCATAGATGTAGCAAAACCTGATTTTGGCACAATTTCACCAGCTCCAAAATTAACATTCGCTTTAATTCTGTAGGTTCCTGAATACTTGGGAGTAAAGGACGAACCAGCTCCTAAACCTGTTACATCGACATATCCACCACTATTAACAATCCTTTGCCCCAAACCTGATTGTTGTGCAACATCTGAATCTTCTCTAATATATTGCGTTGTCCATTTAGATCCGTTCCAGGCATAAAGCCCGGGAAACACATCATTAAGCCCTGTGGTGGTTGTATTTGTATTATATACAACGGTTCCGGCTACTAAACTTCCACTCCCATCTGGATTTTGAACAGGAGCCTCAACTTCTGTAGAGGTTAATGCAAAACGTGGGTACACAATTCCCGCTGTACTATTTTGCATATCTACTAATCCTTTCGGGGTAGCTGTAGGCGTTCCATTGCTAATAGACACTTGCGCCAAGCTTGACATTGCAATTAAACAGAAAATTGCAAAGAATATATTTTTTTGTAGGGTAGGTTTTTTCATGATTTGGGTGATTTTTAAAGTAGGTAAAAAACAACTCTAAATTTATTCTCCTATATAAGTAAACTCTATTTGACAATCTACTTCATTTCCAACATATCCGCGTCCCTCATCGCTAATTGGACCAGATAGTTCGCTAATCACCACATTATCAACCGATGCATAAAACCCTCTACTTGTATTAACATATTCAAAACGAAGGGTGTAGGTTGTGCCAGCAATTACAGTATGAGAACCATTATAGACCCTGTTATCAGAAGTATTTACGTGATCGACTAAATAAGGGCCTACTTGCGCTGTACCATCGTGGAGATAAACTCTAAACCTATCATAATTACTAGGCTTTTCCCTGAATCTATAATCAAAGCTTATATTCACAGTATTTACCGTGGGCGTAAAACTCATTTGGGCAGTGGCACTTTGCTGGCAGTTGGTATTATCATTAGCATTAATATTTAGTGTTTTGCCTGAACATCCACTACATTGATTTGCGGCTGCGCTAGCTACCCAACCAGCAGTGGGACATTCCGGATCTGGGGTGAACGTTTGAACTACTGTATAACTTTCAAAATTTTCATTGATTAAATTAACCGAAGTCGGTCCTGTAGAACCATTGCCAAGAAAGCCTAGAGCATCATAGGCATCAAAAGACAATGAGAAGGGGTAAGTAGTTCCTGCATTTAGGTTTACATAGGTAGTTTCATAGGATTCTTTCCAAATGCCTTCATAATGCTTTCCACCACCAATATAACTTGAAAAAGCTGAGAACGCTTTAGTTTCAAATGAATAAGGGGTTCCTCCAAATAAAAACCTAAATTGACCAGTAGCTTGGCTTACAAAAATGCTGCTATTGGTTTCTGTTCTACCTCCTGCAAAATTAGTTTTAACTTCAATTCTATAAAGACCTGAATATTTTGCAGTAAATGTTTTTGCATCACTAATTCCTAATCCTGGAACATCTTGATAACCACCTACAAAGTTGGATTCCGTTCTAAGTAAAGCGGTCTGATTGTGCAATGCAGATTGTCTTTTTTTATAGTGAACAACCCATTCAGAACCGTTCCAAACATAAATACCTGGATAAATATCAGTTATAAGTCCATTGTTTGTTGTATTCGTATTATAGACCACTGTACCTTCTACAATAGGGCCTCCTTGAGGGTTTACTACAGGAGTTGGATCGTTAGTTGCCAATAAAGCAACATTAGGGTATACCACACCTAGGGTTGAACTGTTAAAATCTATAACCCCTTTAGGATCTGTTGTATTTATACCTACTTGGGCAAAAGCAATAGTCGATATGAATACTATTGCAATTAAATTAAAACTATAAAATAAGGTAGTTTTTTTCATGGTTATTAGGGTTAGTCAGTTGATTTCTAATCTAGAAAAACAAATTCAACGGTACAAGGAATATCTCCACCTAGCCATCCCATTCCATTACCAGAGTTACCAGAATTTTCAAAACCGTCTGCAACAGTTTGATCAAAGCTTAAACTAAATGAGTAGGGTGTGTTTGCAACAAGATCTTTGTAAATTACCACCGTAGATTGTTCCCAAATATCGTAGTATTTAGTACCTCCACCGTGTCTCCCAGACCAAGTATGCGCTGGAATTAATTTATCTACGCCATCAACTGTAAATCTGAAAATGCCTGACATTACAGCAACATCGATACCAGAACCTGAATCGGTAGCATAACCTCCACCCCAATTTACACTTACTTCTATTTTGTAGGTACCTGTATAAGCTGGTGTAAACGTACGAGCTATTAGACCTGGAATGTCTTGATAACCTGCTGAAGTAATTGTTCTTAATGCTCCACCACTATTATCTTGTTTAAAAATTTCTGCGTTTTTTTTCGGAAATTCATTAATCCAATCAATACCATCCCACATATATATACCAGGATAAACACTGTAATTGCCAAAATTAGTAGTTGCCGTATTATATACTACGGTTCCAACCGGGAGTGTTCCTGGCAAAGCTACAGGATCTGGATCAACTATAGGGGTAGCTAAATCTGTTCTTGTGAGCGCAACTCTTGGCAAAACAAGACCGTATTTATTAGTGCCTGAATCATCATTTAAATCTAATACACCTTCGGGGGTTACTGTTCCAATACCCACTTGGGCATGACTTGTCGAGACGGCAAAAACCATAACAATACAAGTTATAAGTAATTTAGGGAAGTAATTTAATACCATAGTTTGGGGCTTTTATTTCTACAGTTACGGAGCAATAATACGTATTTTCTCGATATAATGCAAATTTTTACTTTAAACGAACAAATATTTAATAAAAAGCTGTTTAAATGTTAACTTTTTGTAGGATTAATAGAAATTAGGGAGTTATTCTGTAGGAAATTACTTTATAAAAAGTACCTAACAGCTTTTTCGATTCTTCTTTAGCGTATCGTCTTTAAAAGTTTATAGTCTAAGAAAAGAGTTCCGGTATCCAAGACTAAAGTGAATCAGATGGTATGGGGGAAGTGAAATTGTATATGAAGAAGCGGCTGCGACTCCACAAAAAATACTCGAACTTATAAAATGATGAAATTGTCAATAATAAAAAAACCCTGCGACGCTTTTGGCTTGCAGGGCAGTAGTTTTAAAAAATGATTATTTATTATCTTGTGTCTCTGAAATTTTTGTTGGGCCTTTTTCACTTTCAGAAGTTTGCTGAGGAACCTCAGAACCTTTTTCTTCGTTCTCTAAAGTGTTTGAACCTTCTTGTTGCAGGGTTTTGGATGATACTTCCATCTCCTGTGCTTTCACATTAGGTACATCTCGCAATACTTTTTCTCCCGAACTTTGCGTACGGCTCTTTTTTAAAGGCGCTGTTAAGTTTTGATCTGTTTGAGAATCCAACTTTATAGCTTGTACTGTTTTTGATTGCATTTCCTGAGTAGCAATAGCTGGTTTTGCAACTATAGGAGTTGAAGCATTTCGCATTTCGCTAACCTTATTGTTAAATATTCCTTTATCAGCAGACTGGCCATAAGCTTCGGGTGACAAATAACGTCCGCGGTCCGCTCCTTTGTCTATAATCATATTGCGAATTTCTGGATTATTCCTTACATAAGGATCGTTTCTTTCAGCAGTAAGGGTCCAAGACACTTTTTTACCAGATACCCCTCCTGCAATTACAAAACTACCATTAGTAACTTCTGTTGCAATATACAAATTAGGCATTGCAGCCCCTATAGGCGTAAGTTGATAAGATGCATTTTTGTTAATAGCATCGTAATAATCTGGTAATTGTACAACTACTTCTCCCGAAGCATCAAAAGTAGCCACACCTCGATAAAGGTTAAGGATTTCATCGGATTCGATATTAAAATGCTTTAAATATTTGTTTGCGGGATCTCGCGGATCATCTATGATAAAAGCTTTCGATCCCGCAGCAGAAAAATTTCCTCCAATCATCAGATTTCCTCCTGTGGATGCATCACCAGTAATAGCCAAATTGCCTCCTGTGAAAGAAAATCCGTTACCAGCAACATCTGCAGTGGTGGTAATATTTCCCCCAGTAGTAATATCACCAGTAGCATGAAAATCTCCTGATGAATACACTCCAAATCCCGCTGGATTGGTGGCATGCCCAAAAACGCCTATATTAGCACCTGTTCCTGCAACACCGGCACCATTAGCAGGTATAGTATACGTTAAACCATTATTACCTAAACCAACTACTCCAATACCATCAGCCACCTGAACTCCTTTCCCATAAATCCCGACAGTATTTCCCGTTCCCGCCACACCGGAGCCAACTAGCGTTACATTTGCAGTTGTTATATTATTTCCCACGCCAATGAGGCCCGTTCCAGTAGTATTTTCAGCGAATCCTGCGCCTGCACTTAGATCACCTGCTAAAACTGCACCTGTTCCCGGAAGCGTAGTGATGCCCACATTCTGACCAGAAACTACCAACCCAATACGATTAGCTCCGGAACCTGTTATATTCGCTATAATTGCACCAAAACCATCAGTATGGGCGCCTTCAAAAATACCTCCATAAGCTCCATTGCCATACACCCCAATGTTCGTGGATTCTCCTGCTACACCCATTCCGACACTTCCAACATTTTCTCCATATACACCGATTCCATTAAATGGTAAAAGTCCCTCTGCTCTTCCATGAACACCTATTTGTGAAAAATAGCCGCTATCTCCAAAAACTCCAGCTTGGTAACCATAACCCACAACACCTAATCCTAGTGGACGTGTAGGCAATCCTCCTATATTATCTCCAATTCCAGCAATTCCTTCTCCATCTACAGCGGTAGCGATACTTGTAGCACCAAATGTTCTTCCTGTAATAGCTGCCCCAGTACCTGAGTTTGCAAAACTATATAATGTTGTTCCTCCTCCCAAGGCCCATAAACCATAGCCATTTGTATCTATGTTTAGAAAATATCCTCCTCGTGCATTGGCAGAGGTAGCCCTGCCAGAAACACCAGTACCAGAAGTAGCTTGACCATAAACTCCTCTACCAGAAGTGACAAGACCAATAACTCCATCTCCGGAAGTAGACTCACCTCTTATACCCTCTCCAGTAACCGAATTTCCAAAAATGGATCTATTTCCCCCGGCCTCTATAACAGTTAACCGAGTATTGGCTATGGGTGCAATTGTGTTTACAGCTATTTGTCCATTTGCCAAAATGCGCATTCTTTCAGCGCCAGCCGTAGAAAAACCTAACTGATCAGCGCCTGTACTATAAAACCCAGTATTGGGATCTGCGCTAAAACTATAAAATGGCAGTAAGTTTGTCCCCAAGCTATTGGCGTGTACCTGATATGCGTTGGGAATTGTAAAACGCTGAAGCCCGTTTGTTGAAAAGCTTAGCTGATCAGCACCTGGACTATAAATCCCAGTATTTACATCTCCAGTCCAAGAATAAGTGGGGAGAGCATCTGTACCTAGGTCAAAGGATCGCAACCTTCCTCTATTGGCTGCAGCACCACTTGAAATTTCAAAACGGTCCACATTAAAAGTTTTGAATCTTAAAGCAACATTGTCTATTGTCCCTAAAAAATTGGTTCCTGCCGTAGTTCCAGTATTACCAGTAAGGGTCCAATCACTACTTGGCACAAAGGCCGCTGCAATACGTATCCATTGGCCACCATCGTTATAGTAGTAGCCAGGGGTAACATTATCTGGGGGAGTACCAGCCGTGGCGATATTATAGACCGTCATCCCCTCCACGTGTGCCGTTAAGGGGGCAAAGTTATTAGTAGCTGAGAGTGACACACGGGGCAAAAGCAATCCACCTACTGTAGTGGAAGCATCTACATCCAGAAGTGCGTTGGCATCGGGGGTTGTTGTCCCAATTCCCACCTGTGCAAAACCGTTAAAAGAAAAAAGAGAAAATAGGCAGAAAGCTGATAAAACCCCGAGCCTGAAAGAACCAGTACGTCTCATAACAAATAGCTTTAATTAAAACTAAAGTGAACTGACTTAGGGCATATCAATAGTAGTGAAAAAAAACAAAAGGAGCAATATAATCACCTGCTTTTTAAAGCGTTAAGAATAAAAATTTATAACATATTAAAACCTGCGTTGGAATACATATAATTTTGAATTTCTGAATACTATTCTATTATAATTTAAGGTCAACTTCCATTTGGTAAAAGTTTCTGAATGTTGATTTGCCATTTCATTTTCACGATGAACTTTTAGAAGGGCAAATGAAAATGTCTTCGACAAGCTTTGACTGACATTCAAAATCTAATTGGGCTTAAAGTAAATCCGAATTTCGCCCAACGGTTAATTATATTAAATACTTACTGTTCTATTCGCATAGGAATAAGACTAAAGGTCTCGTTTGAAGCGATTGGATTTTCGATATTTCCTTTGCGCCAAAGTTGGTAAAAATATACCGTGTTATCTGTCAAACCTATATCCTGAGTTTGATTAAAAGTGTTTACCCAAAAATTGCCAGTACCACTTGGTGATGCACTGGAATAATTTAAAACCGCTCCTGGAAGTGCAGCAATGGATGTTCCAGCAGAACCGGCAGAAGATGTACTTCGTGTTAATGCAGTAATTACCCCATTCAAATCTGTTGGATCTGCAGAATAGGTTGATTTTATAATATTTGCCATATCATTCAAATATGTAATTGAACTCTCTCCTATCAATACCCAGTTTGCAGGACTAGTACCAGAAATATTTAATGTTGCGGAATTGAAGGTACCTGTATCTGCATTAGTATTGTCATCTCCTATTCTTAAAATCCAATTGCCATTGGGGTTAAGCCCATTAAAACCTGAAAATGCTGCAATGGTTCCCGTTAGACTTACTGGCGGCCCTGAAGCATTTGCTGTGCCTTCTGGTCTAAAACTATTCGTAAATGGAGCAGTACCTGCAGTAATATTGTTTAATCCTGAGTCAATAAAAACAGTATTTGTATAGTTGTTCGCCGAACCACCATTATCTGTGGACAATTCCAAAATTTGTCCAGTAGGGGCCTGTAAAAAAATATCCAAATCATTATCCCTAGTATGCGAAATATTAATTCGTATAGATACAAAAGTGGTATTCCCCACAATACCTGTAACCGTGATAGGAACATCAATTGCGCGATTATTAGCTATTGCTGTGCCAGGAGAAGGAGTAACAGCAAATGCAGTAACAGATCCTGCCGTTCCAGGAATATCAACATCTGGAAGCAATGAATTACCTTGAGCTGTTGGACTACTATTTAGAATGATTGGGCGCCATGAGGTTCCGTTCCAATTATAAAATCCCTTTTTAAGATTTCCGGAATCTGCAATTAGATAAACCAATTGTCCATTTTGTGCTCCGGCAGTGGCAAGACTGTTAACGCGCGGCGCCAATAAGCCATCTGTTGCTGTTACCGTACCGTTATTGTTTAGCCCGCGAATATCTATAGATGATTGGGGGTCAGCTGTGTTAATACCCATAACCTGAGCCGTTCCGACATAAGCAAAAAATAATATTAAGAAGAAAACAGCAGCGTATTTTTTATAAAGAAAGTAAGAATATTTCATAGGAAACTGAATTATTGCTGTATGCGCATTGGCACAATTGAAAAAGTTTCATTTGAAGCCGTTGGGGTTTCTATGTTGCCTTGACGCCAAAGTTGATAATAATAGGTTGTGTTGTTGGTCAACCCTATATTTCTTGTTTGATTAAAAGTGTTTACCCATACATTGCCCGTGCCACTAGGCGAGGCACTGGCGTAGTTTAAAATTGTCCCCGGCAAGCTTGCAGCAGATATTCCCGTTGCAACACTGGCAGTGCTTCGAGTTAAGGCAGTTTTAACACCACTCAAATCAACTGGATCCCCGGAATAAGTGGATTGTACGATAATGGCGGTATCGTCAAGATAATTTATGGCTACTTCACCAAGTGAAACCCAAGTTGAGGGGGTTGATCCTGAAATACTTAATATTGCAGAATTAAAAATTCCTGCATCAGGAGTGTAATCATCCCATACTCTCAATGTCCAAGTACCATTTGGATTGAGTCCGTTAAACCCAGCCAATGCAGAAATAGAGGTTGGATAGGCCATGACTCCCTGAGGTATAAAATTTCCAGTAAAAGGTGCAGTTCCAGTATTAATATTATTTGTAGCTGCATCCATAAAATTGGTATTGGTGTAATTATCCCCACTTCCTCCGTTATAGGCACTTAATACCAATATTTGCCCTGTGGGAGCTATCAAATCAATCCATAAATCCCTATCATAGGGATGGGTTAAATTAACAAGGATAGTTACTAAGGTAGTATTGCCAGAAATTCCGCTTACATTAAACGTTCTATCAACAAACCCACCATCAGGAATACCAATTGAGGTGGAATTTGTAAAACTAGCAATTGGAGGAGGAATTACAGCATCGGGAGCTACCACACTTTCAGCTAAACCTGAACTACTATATAGAGAAAAAGGTTTCCACGCACTACCGGTCCAGTAATGAAATCCTTTTTTAAAATTACCTGTATCTGCAATAAGATATACTAATTGCCCATCTTGTGAACCGCCTATTGCTAGACTATTGACCCTAGGTGCCAATATACCATCGGTAGCTGTTACGGCACCATTATGGTTTACGGCTCGAACATCTAAAGTAGATTCCGGAGTTAATGTCCCAATCCCCACCTGTGCAAAACCATTAAAAGAAAAAAGAAAAAAAAGGAAGCAAAAAAGAAAAGCCCACCTTTGAGGAGTGTACATATTTTTCATAGAAAAATGTTAAAATAATAAGGTTATTATTAACTCAAAGGGGCAGAACAATAATATAATACCTGCATAGAAAATGCAAGTTTTATAGCGTATAGTTGGGGTTACGAGGGTTTTGTTGCGAAATGTTCAAAATATCCGTTAAGATGTTTTTAAAATTCGACAAGCGGATTTTTTATGTAGGAAACTACTTAATTAAAAGTGGTTTAGTCGAAGTACTTTTTAAACTTTAACATTTCGGAAATGTTAAAATGTGGAAAAGTTCTGCTAAAAAGGGAGTTTTAGTTGTTGTTAATCGATTGGTAATGTGAGTGGTCGTGGTTCAAGAAAATTACCATAATATCTAAAAACTGAAATTAAAGGCACACATCATGAGATTGCTTCGCTGCACTCGCAATGACGTGTTCCGCATAAACAAATCTATCATACGAAGCAGCCTATCCTGAATGGAGTCGAAAGGGAGTTGAACCCCCGAATTAAAGAAGTAACACTTTAACGAATCTGCTATACTGAGCCTTTAGAAGCGCCAAAATCTTCCCAAGTAAGTTTTAAGCCATCCTTTACAGAGAATAAAGGGTTATAACCCAAAAGCTTTCTGGCTTTTTCAATATTAGCAAGGGAGTCGCGCACATCGCCTTTACGGGTTGGGCCGTAAATGGCCTGTAAGTTTTTACCCGATATGGTTTGTAGCTCATTCCAAAGCGCGTTCAAGCTTATCCTATCGCCATAGGCCACGTTAAAAACCTCGTTTACCGCTTCTTCTTTCGCGAAAAGAGCACGCACATTTGCCTGCACGGCATTTTGTACAAAAGTGAAATCGCGGGTCTGCTCGCCATCGCCATGAATGGTTGGAGCTTTTTCATCTTTTAGTGATTGCATAAATAGTGGAATGACCGCAGCATAAGCACCTGTTGGACTTTGGTTGGGGCCAAACACATTGAAATAGCGCAGACCAATGGTTTGGGTGCCGTAAGTTTTGAAAAATACATCGGCATAGAGTTCGTTTACTAACTTGGTGACCGCATACGGAGAAAGCGGTTTTCCTATAATTCCTTCAACTTTTGGAAGGTTTTGGCTGTCGCCATAGGTAGAGCTGGACGCTGCATACACCAATCGTTTTACGGTTTTGCTTTCCTTTTGGGCCACAAGCATATTCAGAAAACCCGTAACGTTTACGTCATTGGAGGTAATAGGGTCGTTGATGGAGCGCGGCACAGAGCCCAAAGCGGCTTGATGCGAAACGTAATCAATACCTTCCATTGCTTTTTTACAGGTTTCCACATCACGTATGTCGCCCTCTATAAATTCAAAGTTGGGATTGTCTTGAAAAGCTTCTATATTTTTCATAAAGCCCGTTGACAAATTGTCGAGCACACGGACTTTCTTGGCGTTGTTATTCAACAAATACCCAACAAGGTTTGAGCCTATGAAGCCGGCACCACCAGTGATTAGGAAAGTGTTTTTTGAGAGGTCTGTGGTGTGGTATTTGGGAGATTTCATTAGTGAGACGTGATAAGTGAAACGTGAATCGCTTATTGTTATATTTTTTTCTTGATGTAATTTCTATATCCTAAAAGTAGGCGTTTTTGATCGTTGATTAATTCATCTACTTCTTTATCTTGCTCAATGAAACCTAACCTTATTGCTATTAAATATTGTGTTTCCAATTCTGATAATGAACCAAGCGCAATATTTAAAAATTGCAATAACTCTTTATTGCAATTTCTTGCACTGCCTTCTGCGATATTAGATGAAATTGAAACAGCAGCTCTTCGCATCTGTGAAGTTAAGCCAAAACGTTCTGATTTAGGAAATGAAGCAGTTAGCGAATATATTAATTCTACTAAATCCATACTCTTTTTCCAAACATCCAACTCTTTATGATCCATTATTTTATTCTTAAAAGTGAAACGGGAATCGTGAGAAGTGAGACGAATGCTTATTAAAAATTCGTCTCACTTTTCACCTCTCACTTCTCACTATAAACATCCATCTACAATTGTTTTTGGGAAAAAAGACTTTACATCAAATATTACAGAAGGGGATGCTTTGTATTTTTCCAGTTGAAAATCTGAAAATTCTTTATGGCCAACTGCCAATATTATAGCTTCATAATTACTTTTCAGTTGGGATTCTTCGCTCAATAAGCGCAATCCGAACTCATTAGAAACATCAGTAACTTTTGCCCAGGGATCATAAACGTCTATATTGAGGTTGTATTTACGCAATTCCCCTATAACGTCTATTACTTTACTATTTCGAATATCGGGACAGTTTTCCTTAAAGGTAATACCCAAAACAAGCACATGCCCTCCTTTTACCTTACATTCCTTTTGAATCATTAGTTTAACTACCTCTTGGGCTACATAATTACCCATACCGTCGTTCATCCTTCTTCCTGCCAAAATAATCTCTGGGTTGTAGCCTTCTTCCTGGGCTTTTTGGGCTAGATAATAAGGATCTACGCCTATGCAATGTCCACCGACCAAACCTGGGGTAAACTTTAAAAAGTTCCATTTAGTACCCGCAGCTTCCAAAACATCCTGGGTGTCAATATTCAACAATCGGAAGATTTTTGATAGCTCGTTTACAAAGGCAATGTTGATATCGCGCTGCGAATTTTCGATAACCTTCGCCGCTTCAGCCACTTTTATAGAGGGTGCTAAATGCGTTCCCGCCGTTATGATGGATGCGTAAAGCTCATCAATATATTTTGCTGCTTCAGGCGTGGAACCGGAAGTAACTTTTAAAATTTTGGTAACGGTATGCTGCTTATCACCCGGATTGATTCGCTCTGGCGAATAGCCCGCATAGAAGTTTTTATTAAATATGAGTTTTGAGTGCTCTTCCAAAATAGGCACACAGATATCTTCGGTTACTCCAGGATAAACCGTGGATTCATAGATTACCACATCGCCCTCCTTCAAAATTTTCCCAACCGTCTCACTTGCTTTTTGAAGTGGGATAAGCACGGGTTGGTTGTATTTATTGGTTGGCGTTGGCACGGTTACGATATACACTGTAGCATTGGCTATTTTTGAAGCATCGTCCGTAACAGTAAGGCCTGAGTTTTCGGTTTGCTGTAAAGCCTTTTTTAGTTCTTCGGAAGAAAGTTCCAGCGTATTGTCAATTCCTTGCTGCAATTGGTGAATGCGTTCAGAATTGATATCGAAACCAATTACTTTATATTTTTCAGCAAAGGCAGCGGCAAGCGGCAAGCCTACATAGCCAAGGCCGATGATTGCAATTGTGGGATTTTGTTTCATTAATTAATGCTTATTTCTGTGGATCTTTATGATTTACTGGAGTCTTTTGTCTTAGAAAATTCTATTTTTTTTGTGAAGACGATTGTCCCTTTGGCGGCAAAATTAAGTGTTTTATCGAAATAATGGATGTTAAATTTGGTTAATAAAACATTCCTCACAGGCTCTACTTCGATAAACTCTACTTCAAAAGGCTCAGTATATCGCGTTTGAAGGAAGGGTTTTGATTCGGGCTTAATTCGGGTTTAATTTATGAATATAGTTAGAATCAAAAAGCCCCCTCTTTGAAGCAATGTGCTGATCGCAGCCGAAGTAAGGGGGTTGGGGGGAGATGTTATTTCATCCTCAAAAACTTCTTCACCCTGTCCAAAAGCGTGGGTAACTTTATTTTTTCGTGATAGCCATTGCCATAGTTTCCGTAAGAACCGTAGCCGTAACCGTAGCCATAGCCATAACCGTAGCCATAGCCTCTGCCCGATTTCTCAACATAGTCATTTAAAACAATGCTTATGTGTTTCACTTCGCCAGTTTTGTATTTTTCGTTGACAAAGGCTAACATATTTTTATGCGTATAATTATAACGGGCCATATAGAGCGTAGCATCCACATGCTTTATAAGTTCTAGAGAATCTGAAACCAATCCCAAGGGAGGAGAGTCGAGGATGATATAGTCATAACGTTCCTTTAGTCCCTCAATAAGTTCGTCCAGTTTTTCGCTAATCAATAATTCGGAAGGGTTTGGAGGAATTGGGCCGGAAGGGATGACATCCAAATACGCTACTTCTGTTTTTTGGATAATGGTGTCAATATCTGCTTCATTGATAAGATAATTAACCACCCCCATTGAATTATTGATATTGAAATCGCCGAATATCTTTGGTTTTCTTAGGTCAAGACCAACCAAAACAGTTCTTTTCTCACTTAAAGCAAAAACCGAGGCAAGGTTGATGGAGCAGAATGTCTTTCCTTCTCCACTGACGGAACTGGTAACAAGTACTGTTTTTGCGCCTTCTATACCCTGTTTTTTATAAATGAATTGCAGGCTAGACCGGAGCGCCCTAAAAGCTTCCGCAATTGCAGATTTCGGCTTGGTAAGCACCACAAGATTGTTATCTATATAACTTTTTCCAAGAACACCAAGCAATGGAATAGGTGTTATCCGTTCTAAATCCTTAAGATTACCGATTTTAGTATCAAAAAACACCCTAAAAAAGACAAACATCAATGGAATGAATAGCCCTAGCAATCCGGCCATCATATAATTTAGTTGTGTATTGGGCCCTATTTGTCCGCCGCCAGTATCTTTTGCGGGGTCTATGATCATCACATCGCTCACATTGGCAGCTTTTACCAAACCAGCTTCACTGCGTTTTGCCAAAAACAGATTGTAAGTGCCTTGACTCAGGTTATAGCGGCGCTCAATTTTTAAAAGGTCCTGTTGTTCTTTTGGGAGTTTACGTATTTCGCCCTCATAACGCCCAATGTCGCGATTAATGGAGGTGAGCTCTTGGTTTTTCAAGCCTTTTGAAGAACGTATATTTTCCAACAATACTGTTTTAACAGCATCAATCTGCCTGTCAATGTCGTTGAAAATGGGAGCGCCTTCTTTAAAGGAATACTGAAGTTTATTTCTTTCCTGTGCAAGGGAAACAATCTTCCCTACCCCACTCACCACGCTAGCCTCTGAAATACCCGCCACAGATGGCGCAGGAACATCCCTATAATCGGAACGATTAATAAGGTAATCTTGAAGTGTATTATAGTAATTCAGTTCGCGGTTTACAGATTCTTTCCGCAGGTCCAGTTCGTTCAGTTTCCCATTGATTTCGTTGCCTTCACTTGCCAGGTCGAAAATGGCATTTTTATCTTTGAATTGGTTCAGCTCGTCTTCTACCGTTGAAAGTTCGACAGATTTTATAGCAAGGCTACTGTCAATAAACTTAATGGTTTTGGTGGCGAAGAGGTTTTTGCGCTCTAGCATATCTTCACTTAACACTTCCACAGAAGTATTCAAATAATCCACCAATTGAGCTTTGTTGTTTCCAGTAAGCCTCATCTTTAATACCGAGGAACCTTTGCTTTCGGGATCAACGCGAATACCCAAATACCGCTTTACAATACCATCATAGTTCCTAAAAATAATATAATAAGGCGTCCCTGGCTTTGATACCACATCTGGGTTTGGCATAAATGTGCCATTAAAAAAGGGTAACTTTATGTGCTCCCCAATTTTAAAACTTTGCGAAAACTCGCCTGCATCCACAAATTTGGTGCTGTTTTCCTTGGTATTATAATTTTGTAACCTGATGTTTCTAGCCTCTTCAAATGAAACACTTAAATTGAAGTTAACAGAATCCTTAAAAACAACCTTTATTTGCTGGTTTAGCATTTGCGGCTTGGTAGTATCCACTTCCACAAAAAATGGGGTTTGCTTATATGCGTTTACTTGTTGGTATTTGCCGTCACGCAGATAATCCATATAATACTGCAAGCGCTCCACAACCTTTTCGTTGTGCGAACGCGATTGCAAGGTAATAACGGCTGTATTTACTTTATCTGTTGTGCCTCCCCAGTTAAAGGTAAGACTAGTATTACTAGTAAAAAAAGGGTTTTGATCGTCCTTGATGGAAACCATATTTTCCATTTGGTAAATGGGTAGTTTGCGGACATTGATATAATAAGCAATGGAAAAAGCAATGGCCAAAGAAACCAAAAACAACGGCCAATGGCGCAAAAGCTTAAAGAGAAAGCCTTTAAAGTCAAATGTAATTTGGGTTTCGTTAATTTCGAATTCCTCGTTCATAGCTTTTTATAATCTTGTGAACAATAAAATGGTGGTTACCAAAGCTGAAGCAACCGTCATGATGGTTGAGAAAGACTGAAGCCCGGTGGTCCCCGTACCCAAGGATTTTTGTGGCAATGGATTAATCAAAATCAGGTCGTTCGGTTTTACGTAGTAATAGGGCGAATTCATCGCTTCCAGTTTAGTGAGGTCTATGTGATGCACCTTTTGCCCAGCGGGATATTGACGGATAATGACCACATCGCTACGATCCCCAGTAAGGGAAATATCTCCACTATTGGCTATAGCTTCCATAATACTCACTTGGTCTCGATAAATTATTTTAGAACCTGGGCCACCTATTTCACCATTAATGGTATACCGAATTCCTGCCAGTTTCACAGTAACAAAAACATTTGCCTCTGCTTTAAAATAATCATTTAACAAGCGCTCCTCGAGCTTTTCGCGAACCTCCTCCACCGTGTAGCCCAAAACGTTCATTTCCCCCAAACTAGGGATGCGGATGTTGCCGTGGTCGTCCACAACAAAACCGTCATAATACAACTTTTCCTCGCCTGTGGCATTGGGATTGGCATCGCTTATCGGGTTAAAAATACCCACGGTCTCTTGATCCAATGCCTTTACGCGGATGCTCAAAAGATCATTTATTTGAAGTCGGTAGGGTTCCTGCCTTTTTCGCAAAAGCGCTAAAGTATCTGTGCTGCTAGTGTTTTCCTGCAAATAGGTAAGTTGTTTGGTGGTCACACAAGAAGTGGTGCACACTGCGACAATCAAAAACAACAATAGATACGTAAGCTTCATAAAGGGCAGGGTTGATAATGGACAAATATAAAGTAACGTATTTAATAATGAAACATATTTTTGATGTAGTTGGAACTACAGTTCATGGGATTGCTTCACTTCGCTCGCAATGACGTTTTCAAATTAACAAATCTGTTACATTGAGCTTGTCGAAGTGCCGAATTAGCAAAACTCGAAGTAGAAAATCCAGAATCAAATAACAGACCCCTTCCGTCAGTTGGATTAGAAATCTGATATTTGATGAAAATATTTCCCAGCTGCCACCTTCCCCTGTAATTGTATTCCAGATATTGATTGGAAATTGTTCTAAGGGGAAGGAGCTTTATTGTAAAATCAACAAATCCCAAATTAACGATTCACGAAATAACCAATCCCTATTCCCTATTTCATTACTTTTGCGGAAAATCTAAACCGTGAACTACCTTTCAGTTGAAAATTTATCCAAATCCTTCGGGATGCGGGTTTTGTTTGAAAATATTTCCTTCGGAATAAACGAAGGACAAAAAATAGGCTTTGTAGCCAAAAATGGAACTGGGAAAACTTCCCTTTTGAATATAATTGCTGGAAATGATAAGGCCGATACAGGCAATGTTGTTTTCAGAAAAGGTTTGAAAATTGCCTATTTGCCGCAAGATCCTGATCTGGACCCCAAGCTTACGGTGGAACAGACCATTTTTTCTTCGGACAATCCGATCCTTAAAATAATTGAAGCCTACGAACACGCCATAGAAAATCCAGACGATTCGGAAGCCTACCATAAAGCGTTCGACGCAATGGACGCCAACCACGCCTGGGATTTCGAAACACGCTACAAACAGATTCTATTTAAACTGAAAATGGAAGACCTGCATGCAAAGGTTTCCACACTTAGCGGCGGACAGAAAAAACGTTTGGCTTTGGCAAATGCCTTGTTAACAAAGCCCGATCTGTTGATTATGGATGAGCCTACCAACCATTTAGATCTGGAGATGATCGAGTGGCTGGAGAACCTTTTCGCCAAAGAAAATTTCACCCTATTTATGGTTACTCACGACCGTTACTTTTTGGAACGTGTATGTAACGAAATTGTGGAATTGGATGAAGGAATTCTTTACAGTTACAAAGGAAACTACAGCTACTACCTGGAAAAACGCGACGCACGGATAGAAAACGAAGCCACCGAAACAGGAAAAGCCAAACAGCTATTTAAAAAAGAATTGGATTGGATGCGCCGTCAACCCAAAGCGCGAACCACCAAGAGCAAAAGCCGGATTGACGATTTCCACGAAATAAAGGACCGCGCCAGTAAACGTCGCAACGACCATGAAGTTCAATTGGAACTGAATATGGAGCGTATGGGCACCAAGGTTGTGGAGCTTCACAAAATATCAAAATCGTTTGGGGACAAAGTTTTGCTGGATAAGTTTGAATACAACTTCAACCGTGGCGAACGGGTTGGAATTATCGGAAAAAACGGAACTGGAAAATCTACTTTTTTGAATATTTTAACCGGAGCATTAAAACCCGATGGTGGAAAAGTTGTTGTGGGTGAAACTGTTCAGTTTGGGTATTACACCCAAACTGGGATCAACATTAAAGAAGGCCAAAAAGTGATTGATGTAATCCGTGAATACGGGGATTATATTCCGCTGAAAAAGGGACGGCAGATTTCCGCATCACAGCTTTTGGAGCGTTTTCTTTTCGATCCAAAAAAGCAATATGACTTTGTTGAAAAGTTGAGCGGAGGTGAACTCAAAAGGCTTTATCTGTGTACCGTTTTAATTAAAAATCCAAACTTCTTGATTCTCGATGAGCCCACGAACGATCTTGATATTGTAACCTTAAATGTTTTGGAAAGCTTCCTTTTAGACTTTCCGGGCTGTCTTCTGGTTGTAAGCCACGACCGTTATTTTATGGACAAAATTGTGGACCACCTTTTTGTTTTCCGCGGGAATGCTGAAGTGGAGGATTTCCCAGGAAACTATTCAGATTTTAGAGTTTATGAAGACAGTAATATTCAGGAAAAACGCGAGGCTAGCGAAACAACGACAAAGGTTAAAAAAGACTGGAAGCAAGATTCCAGCCCTGCGAAACTGAATTATAACGAGCAAAAGGAATACAACAAACTGGAGAAGGAAATAGCAAATCTTGAAAAAAACCGCGAGGAACTTCAAAATAAATTCGCCACCGAAAACTGGAACGGTGCTGAAATTGACAAACAATCCATAAAACTTCAGGAGATTATTGATAAGATTGAAACACAAACCGAACGCTGGTTTGAGCTTTCGTCGAAAATGGGAGAATAATTTTGCTTTAGGCCTTAAGCTATAGGCCACAGGCATTTCATTAATTCGTATTTTAGCTTACAGCCTAAAGCATACAGCCGTAAAAAATGATCCATCAATCAAAAAGCTATATAAAATTCCTTCGCCTTTCCAAAAACAAACACGGGGTACACTCCCCTTTTGTGTTTGATTTGGTGACGAAATGCTTTAACGATAAAAAGAAATATCCTGAATATCACATTTTAAAAACCTACCGTCAGGCGTTGTTAAAAGATACTTCAATGATTGAAATGAAGGATTTTGGTCAGGGTTCGCGAGTTTTTAAAGGCAATGCCCGAAAAGTTTCCGCAGTTGTTAAAAACGCGGGGATGCGTAAGAAACGGCAAAAACTACTATTCCGTTTGGCTAAATATTTTAAAAGTGAAAACATACTCGAAATGGGCACTTCCCTGGGTTTGGGAACGGTTGCTTTTTCACTTTCGAATGAATTTGCGGCAATACACACCGTGGAGGGCTGCCCAAATACTTTGCAAAAAGCACAGGAATATTTTGAAAAATTCAACTTGCATAATATTGCAATCCATCAAGAAGTCTTCAACGATTATATTACTCAAAACGCTTCAGAAAAATACGATCTAATTTTTATTGACGGCGACCACAATGGTGAACGGACACTGGGCTATTTCAATTCATTATTAAAAAATGTGCACAATGATTCCGTCATTATTTTTGACGATATTTACTGGAGCAAGGATATGACGGCGGCCTGGCAGAAAATAATTGCAAATGAAAACGTAAGCGTTAGCATAGACACTTTTCAATGGGGAATGGTTTTTTTTAGAAAAGAACAACCGAAGCAGCATTTTGTGATACGGATTGGTTGATGGAAGTACGAAATACGAAATACGAAGTACGAAGTACGAAGTTGGAAGTGCGAAATACAAAGTTGGAAGTGCAAAGTTGGAAGTGCAAAGTTTAAAATTAATTTTTCGCTAATTCCTTTTCGCTTGTCGCTTTAAATTTTGAACTTTGAACTTAATTTGTAACAACCCTCGTACCTTTGCGTCCTATTAAAGCATATTGAAAATCCACTATGAGTTTAGTAATAAAAATTCGAAATATCACCAGAGATTTCCCACTCGGGAATGAAATAGTTAAAGTTTTAAAGGGAATTGATTTGGACATTGAGCGCGGCGAATACGTAGCCTTGATGGGACCATCTGGTTCCGGTAAATCCACTTTAATGAATCTTTTGGGATGTTTAGACACGCCCACTTCTGGTAGTTATGAACTCAACGGAAGCGACGTCAGCAATATGACCGATGACGAATTGGCTGAAATCAGAAACAAGGAAATTGGCTTCGTTTTTCAAACTTTTAACCTCCTACCCCGCACTACTGCATTGGAAAATGTGGCATTGCCTATGATTTATGCAGGCGCTTCAAAAAGCGAACGTACCGAACGCGCCAAACAAGTTCTAACAGATGTTGGCTTGGCAGACAGAATGGACCATAAACCCAACCAACTTTCAGGAGGGCAACGACAGCGTGTGGCCGTTGGCAGGGCTTTGGTAAACCATCCTTCTATTATTTTGGCCGATGAGCCTACAGGAAATTTAGACTCAAAAACTTCGGAAGAAATAATGAACCTTTTTAACGACATCCACAAAGCAGGAAACACCGTAATTGTGGTAACCCACGAAGAAGAAATAGCCGAACGCGCCCACCGGATTATCCGTCTTAGAGATGGGGTTGTAGAAAGTGATACTAAGAAGGAAGTTGTGAGTCGTAAGTCGTGAGTCGTGAGTCGTGAGTCGTGAGTCGTGAGTCGTGAGTCGAAAAATATTCTTTTAATTTCGCATTTCATATTTTACCTTTGAGCTATGAGCCTCGATTTTTCAAACCCCATCATTTTAATAATTGGCGGAATTCTCCTCTTAGCCATCCTCTATTTTTGGAACAAGCGCAACGCTACCAATCAGCGCCAGCGTAAAACCAAAAATTTCCGAAGCAGTTATTACGAAAGGAAAAAGGAACGGGAGAAAGAAAGTGGACAGTAAGTAGTAGTTAGTAGTTAGTAAAAATAAAAAAGTAGTCTTTGAACCTTCGTCTCTTCTCGAGGTGCTTTTTAAATGTGTTATTCGTAAATTTGCGCAAAATCTCATACCTATAATGAAAATATACACCAAAACCGGTGATACAGGCACCACGGCACTTTTCGGCGGGACACGGGTTCCAAAACACAACATACGCATTGAAAGTTATGGTACTGTTGATGAGCTCAATTCACATCTGGGATTGATCCGCACCCAAGATATAGATATGCGAAGCAAAGAAATATTGTCGCATATTCAAGATAGATTGTTCACCCTTGGAGCCATTTTAGCCACAGACCCTGCAAAGGCAACCTTAAAAAGCGGCAAGGAACGCCTAAACATCCCAAAAATAGAAGAAGAAGACATTACCCTTTTGGAAACCGAAATGGACAGCATGAATGATGCCTTGTCAGAGATGACACATTTCATTTTGCCTGGTGGAAATACTACCGTGTCATATTGTCACATTGCCCGTACTGTCTGTCGCCGTGCAGAACGTCGCGCAACGTTATTAAATGAAAATGAACCAATTAACGAGCGGGTACTGATGTACTTAAACCGACTATCTGACTACCTGTTTGTGCTGGCACGAAAGTTGTCCAAAGACCTCAACGCGGAAGAGACGCAATGGATCCCAAAAAAACTGTAAAATCTCTTTTTAAAACAATAATAAAAAGCTCCTAATAATCAGGCGTTTACATAAGTTCTTTAAAATATAGCAGAAATAATTTGGATTTTACTTGACTTTTTGATCTAAAAAATTACTTTTGCAGAAAATTAAAACCTAAAGTGCTATGTACTGGACATTAGAATTAGCATCCTATTTAAGCGATGCACCCTGGCCCGCAACTAAAGATGAATTGATTGATTACGCGATCAGGACCGGTGCTCCACTAGAAGTAGTGGAAAACCTTCAGGCAATCGAAGATGAGGGAGACTCCTATGACTCTATTGAAGAGATCTGGGCAGACTACCCAACAGACGACGATTATCTCTGGAATGAGGATGAATATTAATCCCATTATTTTGGGAAACATTTAAAATAATATAAAAAGTCTCTTTTACGAGGCTTTTTTTTATTTAAAAAGTATTGAAAATAAAGTATTGTTCCCCTGTCTGGTCGAGCGCAGTTGAGACCCCATTGGCGAACGTAAAACAAAATTGACAAAACTGTGCTGCCCGGCAACACTTCAAAATAAGTAAAGACGCATAATTATGCGCCACAACAAAATAAATAATCATGGGAATATTAGATAATGTACTAAAAGTTTTTGTAGGCGATAAATCAAAAAAAGATATAGGCGAAATACAGCCACTAGTAAACGAAGTAAAAAAACACGAAGCAACAATTGAAAAACTCTCCAATGATGAGCTTCGAGCGAAGTCAGATTTCTTCCGAAAAGAAATAAAAGATGCCCAAAAGGATGTTCAGGATCAAATCGATGCCCTTGAAAAACAATCAGAGGAAGAGCAGGACATCAACAAAAAAGAAGATCACTACAACCAGATAGACAAACTGAAGGACGAGCGCTACGAAATTGAAAAAGCGACCCTTACCAAAATACTTCCCGAAGCTTTTGCCGTGATGAAAGAAACGGCAAAACGCTTTAAAAACAACGAAACACTTACGGTTACCGCAAGCCCGTTTGACCGTGAAATTTCCGCTAATAAAGACTACGTAACCCTAGAAGACGACAAAGCCATTTGGAAAAATTCATGGGATGCCGCTGGAAAACCCATTACTTGGGATATGGTGCACTACGACGTTCAGCTTATTGGTGGGGTTGCACTTCACGAAGGAAAAGTGGCCGAAATGCATACGGGGGAAGGAAAAACCTTGGTTGCAACGCTACCAATGTACCTCAACGCCCTAGCTGGAAACGGCGTTCACCTTGTAACTGTGAACGATTATCTTGCAAAACGTGATAGCGCATGGATGGCACCATTGTTCGAGTTCCACGGTATGACAGTGGACTGTATAGACAATCACCGCCCCAATTCTGCAGAGAGAAGAAAAGCTTATTTATCTGATATTACTTACGGAACCAACAACGAATTCGGTTTTGATTACTTGCGCGATAACATGGCCCACGCCCCAGACGATCTTGTGCAGCGTCCGCACCACTACGCTATTGTGGATGAAGTGGATTCGGTTTTAATTGATGATGCCCGTACACCGCTTATTATTTCTGGTCCCGTGCCCGAAGGCGATCGCCACGAATTCAACGAACTAAAACCAAAAATCAATAATATCGTTGAGGTTCAGAAAAAATATTTGACTGGCGTTTTAGCGGAAGCAAAAAAACTAATTAAAGAAGGCGATGCCAAAGAAGGTGGCTTCCAATTGCTACGTGTATACCGTGGGTTGCCAAAAAATAAAGCATTGATAAAATATCTCTCCGAAGAAGGAGTAAAACAAATTCTCCAAAAAACGGAAAACCATTACATGAGCGATAACAACCGCGAAATGCCAAAGGTTGATGCCGAGCTTTATTTTGTAATTGAAGAAAAGAACAACCAGATAGAACTTACTGATAAGGGTGTAGATTTCTTGTCTGGTGAAGGCGACCCTGATTTCTTCGTAATGCCAGAAATTGGAACCGAAATAGCAGATATTGAAAAAAAGGGGCTTCCAAAAGAAGAAGAAGTAGCGCAGAAAGAAGAACTTTTCCGTGAATTCTCTGTGAAAAGTGAACGTATTCATACCATGAACCAGCTTTTGAAAGCTTACACGCTTTTTGAAAAAGACGATCAGTATGTGGTGATGGAAAACAAAGTAATGATTGTTGATGAACAAACCGGCCGTATTATGGACGGGCGCCGTTACAGCGACGGACTTCACCAAGCAATTGAAGCAAAAGAGGACGTGAAAATCGAAGCCATGACCCAGACTTTTGCTACAATTACACTTCAGAATTACTTCCGTATGTACCGCAAACTTTCGGGAATGACGGGTACTGCGGTTACAGAGGCCGGCGAACTTTGGGAAATCTACAAATTGGATGTGGTTGAAATTCCAACTAACCGCCCCATTGCACGTTTTGACCGCGAAGATAAAATTTATAAGACAAAAAGAGAAAAATACAACGCTGTTGGCGAAGAGGTAGTTGCACTTTCACAAGCAGGACGACCTGTTTTGATTGGTACCACTTCCGTGGAAATTTCAGAATTATTAAGCAGGATGTTGAGCATCCGTAACATTCCCCACAACGTATTGAACGCGAAACTTCACAAACGTGAGGCAGATATTGTTGCCGAAGCAGGAAAGAGCGGAATCGTAACTATAGCAACCAACATGGCGGGTCGTGGTACGGATATTAAATTGAGTGAGGAGGTGAAAAAAGCTGGTGGTCTTGCAATTGTAGGTACCGAGCGTCACGATTCACGTCGCGTGGACAGACAGTTGCGCGGACGTAGTGGTCGTCAAGGAGATCCGGGAAGCTCACAGTTTTATGTTTCTTTGGAAGACAACTTGATGCGTCTTTTCGGAAGTGAGCGAATTGCAAAAATGATGGACCGTATGGGCTTGAAGGAAGGCGAAGTGATACAACACAGTATGATTTCAAAATCCATTGAGCGCGCGCAGAAAAAAGTGGAAGAAAACAACTTCGGAATCCGAAAAAGATTGTTGGAATATGATGACGTAATGAATGCCCAACGTGAGGTAGTTTACAAACGTAGATATCACGCTCTATTTGGCGACCGTCTTCGCGTGGATATAGCAAATATGATTTTTGACACTGCCGAAGTAATTGCCGAAAGCAACAAAATGGCGCAGGATTATAAGAACTTTGAATTTGAGCTCATCCGTTTCTTTTCCATGAGTTCTCCTATTTCTGAAAAGGAGTTTGAGAAAATGGACAGCAAGGAGATTTCTGGAAAAGTTTATAAAGCCGCTTTTCTTCACTATCAGGATAAAATGGTGAGCAATGCCGAAATGGCCTTTCCCGTAATCAAAAATGTTTACGAAACACAAAAAGATAAGTACAAGCGAATCCTAGTTCCTTTTACCGATGGTGTAAAAACATTAAACGTAGCTACTGATCTTGAAAAAGCTTACGAAACTGAAGGAAAACAACTGGTAAACGATTTTGAGAAAAACATCACTTTGGCCATTATTGACGATGCCTGGAAAACGCATTTAAGAAAAATGGACGAGTTAAAACAATCTGTACAGCTTGCAGTTCACGAGCAGAAAGATCCATTATTGATCTATAAGTTTGAAGCTTTTGAACTTTTTAAAGCAATGATTGAAAAAGTGAACAAAGAGGTAATCTCCTTCCTTTTCAAAGGGGAGCTTCCACAGGAAAATCAACAGCAAATCCAAGAAGCACGAGAGGTTAAACGAAAAGAAAACCTAAGCGAGCAAAAAGACGAAATACCCAATATGGATGAACGCGCCGCACAGTCGCGTGCCGCTGGTAATACGCAACCGCAAAACCAACAAGTAACGGAAACCATAGTTCGCGACCGTCCAAAAATTAACCGCAACGATAAAGTGACTATTAAACACGTGATGAGCGGAGAGAACAAAACGATGAAATTCAAACAAGCCATCCCGATGCTTGACAAAGGCGATTGGGTGCTTGTGGATGAATAAAAAAATCACAAACTATAATACTGAAACCCCTTCCTGTACTTGCAAGAGGGGGTTTTTATTTCTATAAACCCCTAATAATGAGGCGTATGTTTATTGCTTTGCTGTTTTTTTTATAAATTAGCTTTCTTAACTATCTTAAAATCAACAATCATGAAAAAATTAATTATTTTATTTTCAGCAGCTTCGCTTTGTTTTGTTTCCTGTAAAAATGAAAATAAAAAAACAACGGAAACTGAAGCGACAATTGTAGCGGATACTACTGTTACTGAAGAGGCAAAAATGATAGAGGAACCCATGGATTCCATTGCTATGCAAAAGACTTGGGAGGCATATATGACTCCAACTGAACCACACAAAATGATGGCGACCGAGGAAGGCAAATGGAAGGACGAAATGACTTTTTGGATGGGACCTGATGCTCCACCGGAAAAAGCAACTGCTACAGAAAACATCAAAATGATTATGGGTGGGCGCTATCAAGTGAGTAATATTACAGGAGAAATGATGGGGATGCCTTTTGAAGGCCAATCCACACTCGCTTACGACAATGCTACAAAAGAATATATCTCTCTTGGATAGACAATATGGGCACAGGATTAAGTGTAATGCGAGGCAAATATGATGAGGCCAGCAAATCTACAACCCTTACAGGCTCCATGGTAGATCCGATGACAGGTAAAGAAAAGCAAATGCGTCAAGTTTATACCATAATAGACGATAACACCCGAAAGATGGAAATGTTTGACACCCCTGCTGGAGGGAAAGAAACTAAGAATATGGAAATAATAATGAAGCGAATTTAAGTTCTCCAGTATCCATAAAAAATTTAAATCCCGAGGCAAAAATCTTCGGGATTTCTTTTATTCAAAAGAGCTATCTTTAATGAAAATTGCAAAAGAAAAAGATAAAATTTATTTTATGAAAAAAAAATTTATAGAATTTAAATGGGCCGTGATTTTTACCATCGCTATTCTTTCGTGGATGCTTCTTGAAAAAACCCTTGGCTGGCATGGAGAACAGATTGCAGACCATTGGTGGCTAACCTTGTTCTTTGTCCCCTTCGCTATTTTGATGTATTTATTGGAAATGCGCGAAAAAAGAAGAAGGGTCTATGGTAGGGAAATGTCTTGGTTGCAAGGTTTTCGTTCAGGAGTAATTCTCAGTGTTTTTATAGCCCTACTTTCACCTTTGGCGCAATACATAACGCACAATTACATTACACCAGAATACTTCAACAACGTGATAGAATACTCCGTTACCAACGACTTAATGGCGCGCACCAAAGCCAATGACTATTTCAACATAAATAATTATATATGGCAATCTGCTTTTGGGGCGCTGGGTTTTGGAATTGTAATGGCGGCAGTTGTAGCTATATTTGTTCGGAAAAAATAGAAATAAATTTATGTGATGAATTATAGGGGTAATTCAGCAATACCCCATCAAAAACCCTTATTTCAGCATGAAAATTAGCTTTGTTTTTTATTTAAAAATAGATTCCTAAATTCTGTCAAAAATTTAACTTTATGTATCTTGTGGCATTGATACTTTGTTAAAACATGCGCTCTATTTTTTATATATGTTCAATGGCTCTAGTGAGCTTGGTTGCTTCTGCTCAAGACGATGGCGATTATAAGGATATGTTAGCGAATGCCGAAACGGTTCTATATACCCAGCCCGATGAATCCATCAAAATAGCGAACCACGTTCTGCAAAATTCAAACAACGCAGATCAACTTATCCAAGCAAACCTGCTTAATACTAATGCTTATTATATAAAAGGCGAATTTGAAAACGCCGTAAATGCAGGAGTTGAAGCAAAAGTACTCGCAGAGTCAACTGAAAATATACCGATGCAATTAAAGGCAACCCTGGCTTCCATCCCCCTATTAAATCATTTGGGGTTGAATGCAGTTGCGGAGCGATATTATATAAACACCAATGCTCCTGTTCCCATTCAGAAAGCAGTGGAATCCTCTAATTTTTCCATAGGTGGAAAAGTACTTTTAAATGGCTATAAGGAAATGGAGCAAGACAACTGGCAACAAGCTTTGGAATATTTTGGCAAGGCAAATTCCATTTTCGAAAAAATTCCAGATAAAGCCTTGGTAAACGAGACCACCGCAATTATGGCAACCCTTTACGCAAAGGTTTACAGCATAGATACCGCCCAAAACCATCTTGAAGCCCTCCTTGAAAACACAGCTGGCGAACACCCCAATAACTATCTTAAAATGGTAGTGCTGAACCAAATGGGAGCGTTGTTTTTCCTGAAACAGGACTACTCCAAATCTATTGAATCGTACCTAACTGCTTTGCAAATTGCAGAACTGTTCCAAAACAAAAATTACCAATCCCATATTTCAGAAAACCTGTCTTCCGTTTATTTGGCCCTAAAAGACTCCCCGCAATTTTATTCCTATAAAAAAACAGCGCAACAACTAGACGATGAGGCGGAAACAGCGGAAGACCAAGCAATAAACGCCATTTACAATTATGTGAACAACAACCACACAGCAAAAAGGGACACCCTGAAAAAAACATACACCCGTAATTTATGGATATTTTCAGCTGTATTATTGGTTATTTTTCTAACCTGGTTGCTCCTTCGCTTTCGCTACCGAAACAGGGCCAGACAATACAACCGTTTTTTAACCTACATTGAAAACAGGCAAAGACCCATAGAAAACCTTCCTATAAAAGAAATTTCAAAAGGCCTAAACATTCCACAGGAAACGGAAAATGCAATAGTGAGCAAATTGGAACAGTTTGAAAAATCAAAACAGTTTACCAAGCAGGATATGTCCTTAGCGCTATTGGCAGCAAATTTTGAGACCAATACAAAATACCTTTCGGAAATTATAAACACTCATAAAGGGAAAAATTTCAACAGTTACATTAACGAGCTCCGCATCAATTACATTATAGACAAACTAAAGAGCAATAGAACCTATCTGCAATATAAAATAAGCTATTTGGCCGAAGAGAGCGGCTTTTCTTCCCATAGTAGTTTTGCCACTGTTTTCAAGGCGGTTACGGGAATTCCCCCAACCGTTTTTATCGACTTATTGAAAAGCACAAAGAAAACCTCCAAACATATCTATGAAAAAGTGGAATAAACATAGCGCCCTATTTTTCATGGCAGGATTCTTCTTCTTTGTGCAAATGGTCCATTCGCAAAAGGAGGTGGACAGCATCTTGAAATTAGCCAATAAACAGATTTATGAAAATCCGGATGAGGCCATTGTGCTTGCCCAAGAAGCATTGAACAACCCAAAGGTTACCATTCGGAACAAAATAAATGCCCTACTTGCCATTTCTACGGCATATTCTTCCAAAAGAGATTATGAAAAGGCTTCGGAATATATCGTTAAAATAAACGAACTCATTCCGAAAATAAACGATGATTTGCAAAAGATGAATATCCTAAACCGGATTGCAGCGCATTATCAAGAACTGCAGATTTACGATAAAGCTTTAGAATATCTTGATGAATCACTGGTTTTAATAGAGAAATACCCAAAACAAGATTCCGTGCAAACCTATCTGGGCTATAACTCCATATTGCGCGGATTCATCTACCGCGAACAAACCAACTGCGACATTGCCCTTAAATATTTTGACGGTGCCATCAAAGCTTATAACAAGACCATCGCTCGGCAACCCATTATGAATGCCAATCTGAGTATATGTTATTACAACAAAGGAAACTGTCTACTATCGCTCAATAAACCTGCACAGGCAAAGGAAAGCTTTCTACAATCCATCGAGCACGCCAAAACTATAGGTGCTAAAAGTTTAATAGCCTTTGGAAAAAAAGGGCTCGCTGAAACTGAAACTCTAAATGGAAACTATAAAGAAGCCTTATCGCTGCTAACCGATGCCCTTGCAATATCAAGCAATGTGGGCGACCTCATTCTAAACCGTGGAATTTATGAAGGTCTTGCCAATAATTACCTCGTCCTCGGCGATTGGGAAAATTACGCACTTTATCAAAAAAAATATATAGCGATAAAAAAGGCAAACAAAATTTCCGAAAGAAAAACCATCAACCAATCTTTGATAAATTTAACCGAAACCAAGGCGGAAGAAATTGAGCAACTCCGCAGTTATTTCAGACCCCTTCAAATCATCTTTATAATTGTTATTGGAATTGCACTTTTCTTACTCATCCGCATCGTAATAATTTGGGAAAAGAACTTAAAAAAGTTAGAAAACAAGCTGAAAAGTTAGTTTTCACACTATTTCTTCGGATGGAGAACAAAATCCTCAAAAACTACATAAATATCTGTTATACAGTTGATTAAACTGAATTTAGCCTTTTAAAATTCACGAAATTCAAAAGGTATCTCCTTTTATTATAGCGTTTACCCACCTACTTTAGCCTTCAGTTAAACCTATACAAATCAATAAAAATTTATTACGATGAAAAAAATTATTCTTCTATTAATGGTGTGCGCTTTTGGATTGTGCATCGAAAGTGCTTCCGCACAATTTGTGGTAAAGCCTACTTTTTTTGAAACCCAGGATGTTTCAAATGACGGTGTCGTTTCAGGATACGAAGCTCAAGCCGGACCATATTCATTATGGACTCCAGAGACCAATACTTTTGAAGAAATTGGCGGTACCGCACCTGGTTTAGGTGGAGGTGGGTCAGCAGAATTTTCTGATGACGGAAACCTACTTTCGGGAACAGATAATGTTACCACTACCGTTCCAGTAGAATGGGAAAAGTTGAATGTTGGTTTCGATTATATCATCAGAGATATTACATTTCCCGGTGGTAGTGATATTATTGCCTATGCCGCAGGCGAATCATTGACCTATAATGGCGATGGAATTGTATTGAGAACTGATGATGGTGGCGATTCCTGGACCGAACTTTGGACAGGAGAAGACCAAGGCATTGAAGCCATGAGCTTTCCTTCACAATGGACTGGCTACGTTGGTGGATGGAACCAATATTTTGCAAAAACAACTGATAGCGGTAATACTTGGACTATACAAACTCCGATTCCTGATGCGTATATTTATACAGGCATAGAATTTAAGGATGAATCGAATGGCGTTGTTACGGCCCAGACAGATACCGGAATGGCAGTTTATACTACTAATGATGGTGGTGCTACTTGGGTAGCAGGTTCAGGACTGGAAGCAATTCCTTATAAATTAACGTATGTTGAAGGTGACACCTACTTCTTAGTTACTAATGCAGGTCAGATTCAAAAATCTACCGACAATGGTGCAACTTGGACCACCGTATTCACTACTCCTGCAAATGATTTATTGGTTGGAATAGCTTTCAACGATTTAATGAACGGAATAGCTACAGCTGATAGTGATGTTTATAGAACTACTGATGGTGGTGTAACTTGGACAGGACAAGAAGTTATTGAAGGAGTAATCTGGCGCGATGCAGCTTGGTCTGACGCAGATAATGTAGTTCTTGTAGGAACTCCCGAAATTATCGCTGAATCTCAAGACGGCGGTGCAACATGGCCAATAAACAACCTAGGAACTACCACTTTTAGCGAAGCACTGTATGACGTTGTTTATACACCAAACGGTACAGGCTATATTGTTGGCGCACATGGGGTAATGTTTCGTAAAGCGAGAGCAACAAATACATATACAGAACAATCAATGTATAACCTAACTAATGATGAATGGACCTCAATGGGAAGTTTTGGAATTAATGTGGACAGTAGCAGAAGCTCAGGCTATGATATTTCAGGAGATGGCTCTACCATTGTAGGACTTGCTTATGTAGAAAAAATACCAGGAATATCTGGAACTCCTGCTCATGCCACTGCTTGGACAGCTGCAACTGGCCTGATAGATTTAGGAAGTCTTTATACAAGCATCAACCGAAGCACACGTGCAAATGCTGTTAACGGTGATGGAAGTGTTATTGTAGGCTGGCAAGATTTTAACGGCCCCTGGAAATCGGCTGTATGGAGAAAAGACGCCAATGGTGATTACCTACCAAACGAATATCTACTTTTAGATCCTAATGGCGATCCAAATGATGAATTTAACCAATTGGGTGAGTGCCAAGCAGTTTCTGCTGATGGTAACTGGATAGCTGGTAATGGAGACTTCGCCAACAACAACGATCCTTGGAGATGGAGCGAAGCTACAGGATATGAATCATTAGGTACTTTATATCCTGGAGCTTCAGGAATTGTAACTGGAATGAGTGCTGACGGAAGTAGAATAATTGGATTATTTATCATAGATCCTTGGACTCCAAATATTCCTTTCATCTGGACTGAATCAACTGGTATGGTTGAATTTAATTCTTTTGTTACAGATACATTAGGATATACAATGAGCGCTAGTCCAATATGGTCTGCAAATGGATTGTCCGCTAACGGAGAATATATTACAGGTTGGGGTTACGACCCTACTATTGGCCCTTGGGGAGATATATTTACCTATCGTGTTCAGCTTCCTAGCGTCCCTACAAATGACGACTGTGTTGAGTCAATCCCATTGGCTTGCGGTGATCTTGTTACTAACTCAACCGTATTTGCAACAGATTCAGGCGGAAACGCTTCTCCAGATGTTTTCTATTCCTATACTGGTGCAGGTGATCCAGAAACTATTACTTTGAATGCTTGTGGTCCTGCTACAAATTTTGCAACTACCGTTAGAGTTTATAGTGATTGTAACTTGACTAACCAAATCGCTTTCAACGACAGCTCATGTGTTAATCAACCAGAGTTGACATTTGAATCTGACGGAACAAGTACTTATATTATAATGGTAGAAGGTTATGATGATACCAAAGCTGGTAACTTCCAATTGGAACTAAGCTGTGAGACTATTCTTGGCACGCAAGATAACCAGTTACAGCAACTAGCGTTATACCCAAATCCCGTAACTGATGTTTTGCAAATAACTGCAAAAACGGAAATCACTTCCGTAGTCATTTTTAATATCAACGGACAGCAATTGTTGCACAAAGATCTCAACAGTATGAACGGTGAAATAGATATGGCTGCACTTTCAACAGGTATTTATTTTGCAAGGGTAACCGCAAACAATGCAACAGAGACTTTCAAAATCGTAAAAAACTAATAGTTAATAGTAATTTTTTTCATAGTTGATTTTTGGATTTTGAATAAACCGCCCTTTAACTAATAGGAGGGCGGTTTTCAAAACAAAATGGTTTTTTTAAGAACAATTTATAGTTAGACTCCCTTTTTCTATGCAATGTGCGAACCCCTTTTCATTTTTTGGAAAGGGGTTTTCTTTTGAAGTTTTTTTAAGGAATTATTAAAGTAGTTTTCAATTCATACAGAAAATATTATTGAAGTGAAACATTGCTGTAGTTAGAGCTAATAGTAATGGTTTTATTGGAACTGTTGCTTTGGTTAAACCCCTTCACCAAAACCCTGTCAGTGCTTTTAGATTCTTTTAGTTGAAGTGATTTTGGATATTTTAAAGTAGATTTCTTTCCGTTAAAATAAAAAGAAAACGCTCCCGCCGGTACTTTTACTAGAGCATCGGTATTTTCCAAACTGATATCTATAGTTTCGAAGCCATCGGAAACATTATCAATTCTTAAATCGCCAAAAGATCCTGAAAGGAAGGCTTGGTTAGTAATATTGCCAATACGCACGTCGCTGGAGTTGGCTTGCAAGTTTATGTTATGAGAAGTTTCAATAGTACAGTTGTCAACATACTTTAAGTTCAATGAACCTTGTTTCCATGTTTTAATATTCACAGGCGCATATGAAGCACTGATGAGGGTCTGTCCCCCATCAATGCTGTTTGCCTTAAAAGACGTATAGTTTAAATTGGCCTTCAAGTTGTTGGCATCTGCCATTTTTAGATCTCCATGGCGGATGTTTACACTAGTTTTGGCGTTTTTAGGTAGCCGAATGATAATGGTTTTTTTAGAGTTCCCACTACTTGCGTTACTACCCTGAATAATTACAGAAGTGCCGTGAGGGCTTTTGGTTACAGTCTTTGTGTAATTACCACCTTCTTTTTCATATGTTTTTTCCATCTGATCTGCCCAAGCTTCCATTCGTTTTCCATAGGCCTCGCCCCAATCTTCCATACGTTTTCCAAAAGCTTCCATTCTCTTGCCATAAGCTTCGCCAATGCTGTCTGCTCTTTTATCGTCCCAAGAATTTTCAAAGCTTTCACCCCAAGCTTCCATCTTTTTTTGAAACTCCTTTCCGAATTTCTTGTCCATCTGTGCTTCAAACTTTTTCATATACCCCTCTTCATCTTTTTGGTAAGCCTCATAGTCAAATTGAATGTTACCAAGATTCTCTAATAAATCCTCGGGAAGTGGTGGCACTTTTATATTTTGGATCATCGGCATAACCATATTTTCCATCAAGGGACCAATAAAATCCATTTCGGGCATATCGTTCATTGCAAAAACCTGACTTCCCGCATTGGAAGTTATACTGACTTTTTTACTGTTTCCGGTAACCTTCAAATCCCAGTTTTTCATCAGGTCCTGCTTCTCTTTTTCGGTGAGTTTTTCGCCTTCAATATAGGCTTCCACCTCCACTTTGTTTTTGTTCCAGGTTTCAAAAACGATGTTAGTATAGGAAGTATTCACTGAGACTTCCACATCATCGGCCACATTGAAGCTTTCCACATAATTTTTTTGTGAATAGCTTACTGTGCCAATTAACAGCAGCAAAAAAACTGCTATTTTAAGTTTGTATAGCTTTAAATTCTTCATTGTTTTGAGTTTTAAGTTCTTTTAATTTGTTTTTTAGTTTGAACAGCAAATCCAAACGCATTTTCAAATTATCAATCAAGGCGGTTACAGTAGTTTCAGAAGGCCCAACTTTGTTGAGCTCAATATTTAATGAGGTGTATTCTTTGTCTAACTCAGCCAGTCTTTGCATATAACCGTTTACCAAATCTCTGTTTTCCTCGTTTATTTTTAAGGATGCCAACTGAACATTGATCCCTGTCATATAATATTCCTCCACTTTTTTAAGGTCTGGAGAAATATCGGCCAAGGTGAGCTTAGGCTTGTTGACGTTTTCCACATTCTCGGTATTGTTTTCAACTACGGAATTGTTTGGATCGCTATTAATTTTCGAATCCACTTTTGAAAGTTGTTGGTATCCAAAAAAGCTCACCGTAACCAGTACCAGAGCCACCGCTGCTATTTTCAGCCAAGGCATTGAAGTGTTTTTTTCTTCAGAAATAGATTCTGAAAAAGCCTTGTCCAATTTCGATGCAAACCGCGATTCGTGGCCCTTTGAAAGTTGTACCGGTTCTGGCGTATAATTCTCAAACATTTTTTTAATATCCTGTGCCATAACGCAAGTGTTTTAGTTTCTCCTTCAATTTTGTCTTTCCTCGGTGCAGGTAGGTTCTAGAGGCATTTTCAGAAATCTGCAGTATTTCTGAAATTTCCTGATGGTCATACCCTTCAATCAAAAATAATTTTACCGTTGTTCTATAATTGTCTGGCAGTTCTTCAATGGCAGCCATAACTTCTGAAACTGCAGTTTCATCGGGAATAGACCAATCATCTTCTGCTTCAACAATTTTAAAAACCTCTTCATTTATTGATTCCGTTTCAAGTTTTCTTGCCTTAATTGTATCTAGGCAAGTGTTGACCACAATCCTTTTCAACCAAGCCCCAAAAGTGACGTCTCCTTTAAACTGGCCCAGTTTTTTAAAAGCCTTAATAAAGGCTTCCTGCATAGCATCTTCCGCAGCTGCGGTGTCCTTTAAATACCTAAGGGCTATGACAAACATGCCGTCACAATATTTTCCATAGAGCACCATTTGTGCTTTTTGGTTACACTGTTTGCATTGCTCGATAAGTAGTGAATCGGACAAACTTGAAAGTTTTTTGGTTGCTGTTCATCTAAAGGACGACAAAAGAAATAAGTTGTTGCAAATTTTTACATTTTTTATTAGAGATTTTATAAAAACCTGCCCATTGAAGTTGTTCTGCTTAAAAAATTGCTTTTATCTTTTTATGTTTTTTTTAAAACCTTGAGTTTCAAATTTTCGTATATTAGTTGGATAAACTTTAAAGTCGGCTATATGAAAGTGTTCGGCTGTTTATCTCCCCCTATTGGTTTTGGCATAAAAAATGCATAACTTATTACAGTTAGTTTTAACCCTTGTTAATTTTATTAAAAAATGAAATTAAAAAATGAAATAAAAAAATTAAACAAGTTTATTTTTAACTAATTTTGGTGAAATCAAACAATTATGAAAAAGAACTACGCAGATTTTGACAAATTAAACCGCTTACTTGTGGCTTGCTTTGAAGCAGAGAAGTTGTACTACAACGCTGCACAGGATGCCCAGACCACAGATTTGAAAAGGTTTTTGAACTACATGGCCGTTGAGCGCAACCGGATGAGTCACGATATTTCCAACGAACTTCATTCGCGGGATATTGAACCTTTAAAGGAAGATGCGGAAAAGGGAAACACCTTCCGTTCTTGGCAAGAAATAAAGGAAGCTTTAGAGTATTTTGATGCTGAAGCCATCGTGAACTCATGTATAAGCCGCGACCGGAACAACATTAAAAGGTATGATGAGCTATTGGAACGCAAGGAATTGCCTGACAGTATCCTTGAAATTCTTGAAAAACAAAAATACCAACTAGAATGGTATATAAAACAAGCTGCCTTACAGCCTAAGAAAAGTGCTTTTGTAGAAGAAAAGAAAGAAGAAAAGAAAGAAGAACCAAGCAAACAGGACGAACGAGGCAAAGTGATAAACTTGAAAGCAATGTAAAATAAAAAAGCCCCGAGTTCGGGGCTTTTTTTATACGTCCAATTGTTTTACTTTATTCATCCAAAAGTAAATTCAGCTCAACCGTAATATTATCGCGAGTAGCTCTGGAATATGGGCAAACCTCGTGGGCTTTGTTCACCAATTCTTCTCCAGTTTCTATATCAACTCCTGGCAAATAGCAGTCCAAGGTAGCGCGCAACTGCAAATCGCCATCTTTGGTTTTTCCTATTTCAATGTTAGCGGTAACACTCATATCATCACCAAGCTTTATTTTTTTCTTCTCGGCAACCAACTGTATCGCACTCCCAAAACAAGCCGCATAAGCACTTCCAAAAAGTTGTTCTGGATTTGTACCATTACCACCTTCGCCACCCAAACCTTTAGGAACTGAGAGTTCCAGTTCCAGTTTGCCATCGTTTGTAGAAACGTGACCTTTCCTTCCGCCAGATGCGGTAGATGAAGCTTCATATAAAGTTTTCATTTTTTTCTAAATTTTTAAATTATTAAATTTCAATATACTGCGTAAAACCCATTTTAAAAAGAACATATTCATAAAATTGTCCTAAATTCACACTGTGGCAGCAAAGAAAAAAAATACAAGTGCTTTAAATGAAAAACTGGGGGTTTCGCAACCAGAAACCTTAAACAAGGCGGTTGTGAATCAGTTAAAAACCGTTAAAAAGCAAGCCCCTACAATAGAAGGGTTAGTTTCTGGAATTTTAAATCAAAACCAAGCTGCACTTAGCCAAGCCATTACAATTATTGAGAGTACAGCTCAAAAACACCAATCACAAGCAAAGACAATCATTGAAAACTGTTTGCCACACGCCAATCGCTCCATCCGTATTGGAATTACGGGTGTACCGGGAGTGGGAAAAAGCACTTTTATTGAAAGCTTTGGAAGGCTGTTGATTTCTGAAGGAAAAAAAGTAGCAGTTTTAACTGTAGATCCAAGCAGTAGCATTAGCAAAGGGAGCATTTTGGGCGACAAAACCCGAATGGAAGAATTGGTTAAAGAAGAAAACGCTTTTATACGTCCTTCCGCTAGTGGCGATACTTTGGGAGGTGTGGCCCGAAAAACCCGTGAAACCATTATCCTTTGCGAAGCCGCAGGTTTTGATGTTATTTTGATTGAAACTGTGGGTGTGGGCCAAAGTGAAACTTCAGTGCACTCCATGACCGATTTCTTTCTATTACTGAAACTTGCTGGAGCCGGTGACGAACTTCAAGGAATAAAACGCGGCATTATGGAAATGGCTGATTCAATTGTGATAAACAAAGCCGACGGTGACAACCTGAAGGCCGCTAAGATGGCTAAAAATGAATTCAATCGTGCATTGCATCTATATCCGCCCAAGGAAAGCGAATGGGCGCCAAAAACGCTTCTCTGCAGCGCCCTTAAAAACGAAGGTATTCCTGAAATTTGGGAAGTAGTTTCAAATTATTTTGAAACCGTAAAAAACAACGGCTATTTTCAGCATAAAAGAAAAGAGCAGAACAAATTTTGGTTAATGCAGACCGTCGAAAGTAGATTGAAAAGTGAATTTTATGCAAATCCTTCCATCAAAAAAGAACTTGAAAAACAGTTGAAAGCTATAGATGAAAATAGGACGACGCCTTTTGAAGCCGCTGAGAGATTGCTTTCAATGAAAAACGAATAGGATACTATTCCTTTTTCAACTGTTTCATAATATCTTCCATCATTTCTACTTGCACTTGTTGGATATTAAGTAATTCTTGTTGCTGATGAATAATTAAATGATCTAATTTTTCGTGCAGCATTCGTATTTCCAACTCAGATTTCAGGTTTATCATATAGTCTTGCTTTGAGCGCTCCCGATCTTTTTCTTCTTGTCTGTTTTGGCTCATCATAATCACTGGAGCCTGCAGCGCCGCCAAACATGAAAGAATTAAATTTAGAAGAATAAAAGGATACGGATCAAAAGCTTTGCTTGCCAAAAAAATGATATTAATGCACATCCAAACAAATATGAATGCTCCAAAAATCATTATAAACTTCCAGCTTCCACCAAAACTTGCAATTTTATCAGCCAAACGCTGCCCATAAGTGAATTTAACAGAAGCTTCATCTATAATTATTTTAGAAGAAAGTGCTTCTTGGTTTTGGATGGTTTCCAAGACATCCTTTTCAAGTTCTCCCAATTCACCAACCTCATCTAGCAAATATTCTGAAATGTATTTCTGTCGGTATTGATTTAATTCTGAAACAGAAATATAGCTGTTATGATTAAAAGAAGGATGCTCCTTTTTTATCAAATCGAAAATAGATTTGCGAATGGTCTTGGCGTGCATTTTTTCAGTATCGGGAAATTCCTTGCCGGATATACTGCTTACAAATGGCTTCATAACTAAAAGATTTACTGTAAAAATAGACTATTATAAAACACAGACATTCAAGTTCTTTGGATGGATAAGAATTTCGATTTCAGGATTCTTCGGAAAAAATAACTCTCCATCTTTTTGCGCCTTTAAAATTGAACCATCCAAACTTTTAATTTCTAATGCAGTTACTTGTTTAAACCTAACTTCTTTTAACCAATGATGTTTTTTGAAAAAAAATAGTATCGCAAAAAGAAAGAGTTTGAAATTTGAAAGCTTTGGAACAACAACTACATCCAACAATCCGTCTTGCAAAGATGCCCTTGGGGTCAAACTCATTTTATAGCCCATTTCATTGGAATTTGAAATGAAAAGCAAAAAAGGTGAAATCAATTCTGTGGTTTCGTTGTATTTCAGTTCAACCAGATTTTTATAGTGATAATTCTTAAGTGTTCGCAGTGTGGATTTTACATAACTGAATAGTTGCCGTGTAGTACTTTCCTCAAAATCTGCGATAACATGCGCATCAAACCCAACACCTGTATTGCTGAAAAATGGTTTATCGTTTATGGTTCCCGTATCAATTGCAATCACTTTTTGGGTTTTGATGATGGCGAGTGCCTTTTTTACATTTTTGGGAATCTTCAGATTGGAGGCCAATCCGTTGCCTGAGCCCATTGGCAAAATGCCTAGTATTACAGCTGTATTTACCAAGCAGGAAGCTACTTCGTTTATGGTGCCATCGCCACCGCAGGCAACAATAATTTGTGCGCCTTCTTCTATGGAAGTTTTTGTGAGGGCTGAAGCGTGCTGCACAAATTTGGTTTTCTTTATTGAAACTGAAAACTCCGTTTTCGGAAAATAGGTTTCCAATAACGCTTCAGAAAGCTCATTTTTCCCTTTGCCCGCAATGGGGTTTACAATAAAATGAATGTTAGTCCTCAAGTCCCAAACTGTTTAGTTTCAATCCACCGTTTGAAAATAAATAGTCCGCGGTCTGATAGTTTGAAATGATTTCTTTTAAGAAAGTTTCATCTTCTTTTAACGGCAACAACTCGTTGGTTTCCCGATTCCACTGATAACTATTTGAAACCTCTTGGTCGCCCAACACCATAACTTTATCATCCCCTTTTAGCAAGCCAAGTTTTCGATACGTACCCACAAAAGCTCGTTCTTCTTCGGGTTTCATTTTTAATACATCGGTACCGTACAAATTGGAGTTGTAGTTCCAATTGAGCAATGAAAAAAGCGTTGGAAAAATATCGATCTGCGAAGCCATTTTATCAACTTTTTGCGGAGGCGTATTTGGCAAGTTAAGCATCAACCCAGGAATGTGATAGTTTTTCACGTCCAGTTCCTGCCTTCCTGCGCTGGAAGCGCAATGGTCTGCCATAATAATGATTATGGTGTTTTTGTACCACGCTTTCTTCTGGGCTTTTCTTAGAAATTCACCAATAGCGTAATCAGTATATTTTACTGCACCGCTCCTACCGCTTCCAGAGGGAATATCAATCTTTCCTTCGGGATAGGTGTATGGGCGGTGATTGGAAGTAGTCATTACAAAATCGAAAAACGGTTTACCTGCACTGTGGGCTTCATCGGCAACCTTGATTACTTTGTTGTATATATCTCCATCGGCAATGCCCCAAGCATTTTCAAAAGTTACTTCATCATCTTCTATATTGGTTCGGGTCGTGGTAATACTGGCATCCATTAAAAAGCCACGGCCGCGATCAACAATGTTGAAGCCGTTTCCACCAAAAAAACTGTTCATATTGTCAAAATAGCCATCGCCGCCATAAAAGAAATTACGCCCGTATCCTTTCTGCTTAAAAACTTCACCAATAGTGAAAAGATGCTGGTTGTTTTCACGCTTCACTATGCTTCGGCCCGGCGTGGGCGGAATGGACAGGGTAATAGCTTCCATACCACGAACGGTTCGCGTTCCATTGGCGAAAAGATTGGTGAAAAATAAACTGTGATTTGCCAAGGAATCTAATGTTGGAGTAATGTTTTCTGTACTTCCAAAGCTTTCCAAAAATTTTGCACTTAAACTTTCAACACAAATAAAAATCACATTCGGTTTTAGTTCGGGCAATGAATCTGTATTGCCTATATTTCTGTAAATCAAATTCTTTTCAGGAAAAAGCAAACTGTCGCCGCGTTTTCTGAACTCATTGTTTACTTCGGCAAAAACTTCGTTTACAGGAAGTGTTTTGTAGAAATCGGTAAACGAAAGTTCGTTGTTCTGAAATGCTGCAAAAAAGGAATAGATTCCAGTTTTTGCAATTTCGTTGTTATAACGGTTTTCAAATTGTTCAGCGTCTTTGTTTTTTACGAATAGCGCAAAGATTGCTGCAATGGTTATAAAAAATGCTGATGGCAGCAATTTCTGTCTAAAAGAGGTTTCGTTATTGAATGTTTTATGAAAAATGCCTTTCCTTTTCGTCATAAAAAGAAGAAACGCTGTTAAAAGTAGTATACCGCTTACCAATAAAGGGATTGGATAGGATTCGTTTATATTCTTTACAACTTCATAAGTGTAAATTAAATAATCAACCGCAATGAAGTTAAACCGATTTTTAAATTCTTCCCAGAAAGTAATTTCCGCGAAAAAAGAAAAAAGAAAAATAACGAGTCCAAGCGTATAGGCAAACCAGGTTACAATCCTATCGAACAGCGAACCGTACCATTTTTTTGGAAAGACTAACAAATACAAGGCGTACGGAATAGCAAAGAAGGAAACGGTACCTACATCAAACAGAAAACCTATTAGTAATGTATTACCTATTTTGAAAAAAGAAGTATCAACTTCGCCAAGCATCCAAAAAATAAAAACGAGACGAATTATTGTTGAAAGAACAATATAAGTCCCTACAAAATACCATAAAAGCCGAAATCTTTTTGGAAAAAAACTTGAGAATAGTGCCATAATTAAAGTTGGTTAGCTGAGTTAAAAACGAATATTTAATTCGCTGATTATAAACTTTTTAAAAATTATTTTTAAACCATTCTGTTTGAGCAATCAACCCCTCTTTCAAGGTAGTTTGTGGGTTGTAATTAAGCAGTTTTCTGGCTTTGTCAATATTTGCTTTGGTTCGTGACTGGTCGCCAGCGCGGGGTGGTTTGTTTTCTGTTACTATTTTTTTCTGAAGAATTTCTTCAACAGTTTTTATACCTTGGGTTGTAGTGCTTTCGGTTTCCGTTCCTAAGTTGAAAATCTCGCCGTCGCAAACAGTTTCATTTCCGATAGCGCTCACAATTCCGTCCACAATATCCTGCACATAGGTAAAGCTACGCAAATGTTTTTCACTTCCTTCAAACAATGGGAATGGTTTATTGTTCAAGCCACAATCTATCAGTCTGGTGTAGAGTTTATCTGGTCTTTCGCGCGGGCCGTAAACGGAGAACAGGCGAAATGAGGCTCCCTTCAATTTATTTTCACGGCTTTTTGCAAGCACCAATTGTTCTGCAGCGAGTTTGGTAACGCCATACCAAGAAGCAGGTTTTGGAGGAACACTCTCTGGGAAAGTAGCCTCCAATCCATAAATTGAAGAAGTAGCAATATTTACAAAAAACGGTTTCTTCGGCAGGTTTTCCGCAAACTCCACCAATCGCTGTGTTGCCAATATATTATTGCTGAAATAATCCTCAAACGTAGACATATTTGAAATTCCTGGATGTGCCGCGAAGTGGAAAATATAATCCAAATCGTTTGGAAGCTTTTCAGTTAAATCATCGCTTCTTAAATCAACTTTTAGTATTTTAATATTCTTTTCAGAAAGAGCTTTGGCATTTAAATTTTTAAGAGCAATATCATAATAGGGCGAAAAGTTATCGACCCCAATAACCTCGTGGCCTATTTCCTTTAGCCTTTCCGAAGTATGTGAACCAATGAATCCGGCTGCGCCCGTAACTAGTATTTTCATGCTTTTTATTTTGAAACAAGAATGAAGGGAATCAGAAATCAAGACAACACAGGAAAGAATATTCAAAATTCGTCCTGTTTCCCTTAAGTCCTGTTTCTTGTTTCCTTTTCAACTGCAAAATAACATCTTTTTTAACGTTCTGCTGTATTCTACAAAAAAGAAATACTTTTGCAGAAACCTTTTCAAAAATTTAGATGTACGAGTTTACCATAATTGTACCTGTTTACAACGAAGAAGAAAACCTGCAACGCGTAGAAAAGGAACTACTTGCATATACCAAAATTGCAACAAAAACAACGGCAATCCTTTTTGTAAACGATGGCTCCAAGGACAATAGCCAAGCGCTGATTGAGGAAATCTGCAACCGTAGCGAAGCTTTTCATTTTATTTCATTTAAAGAAAATCGTGGCCTCAGCGCTGCCATAAAAGCTGGTTTTGACTATGTTGAAAGCCCTTTGGTTGGTTATATAGACAGCGATTTGCAAACAGATCCAAAAGATTTCAATCTGCTGTTAGAACATATAGGTGAATACGATTTGGTGACGGGAGTTCGAGCCGATAGAAAAGACAAATTCGTAAAGAATATGTCTTCCAAAATCGCAAATGGCATCCGCCGCGCCTTTACCCACGATGGCATGGACGACACAGGCTGCCCGCTGAAAGTGATAAAAACCGACTACGCTAAAAGAATCCCGATGTTCAATGGACTTCATAGATTTTTGCCCGCAATGATTTTATTGCAAAACGGAAAAATAATACAGGTGCCTGTAAAACATTTTCCAAGAATGGCCGGAACCGCAAAATTTGGGCTTTGGAATAGGTTAATTGGCCCATTGATGGACTGTTTCGCCTACCTTTGGATGAAGAAAAAATACATCAACTACGAAATTAAAAACAAAGGATGAGCAATTGGATTGTGTATGGCATTGGCTTTTTGGCACAAATCCTTTTCAGCGGAAGGCTTATTGTACAATGGATTCTCTCTGAAAAAAGCAAACGCATCATTACTCCTTCGGCTTTTTGGAAATTTAGCCTTTTCGCCTCTTTTCTACTATTTGTGTATGGTTATTTGCGTGATGATTTTGCAATTATGCTAGGCCAAGCGTTGACGTATTATATCTACATTCGAAATTTACAATTGCAGGGCGAATGGAAGAAATTACCAAAATGGTTGCATATTTTTCTATTTATCTTTCCAATATTAGTGGTTATTTACGCCTATAACAATGGTAAATACGATATCCATAAATTGTTTCATAATGAAGACATCCCGCTGTGGTTGTTACTTTTGGGAATAGTTTCCCAGATAATCTTTACCCTGCGGTTTGTATATCAATGGATTGTTTCTGAAAAAACAAAGACCTCCCAACTGCCCGTTGGCTTTTGGCGAATGAGCGTTTTGGGTGCCTCCCTTATTTTAACCTACGGAATATTACGGCAAGATCCGGTGCTTTTAGTTGGCCACGGGGCGGGACTAATTATTTACGTCAGAAATATTTTTATTTGGAAAAAACAGCTGCGCTATGAAAATTGATAAAAACTATTTATTGCTTCTCTTGCTTAGCTGCGCTGCCATTTTCTTCGTGAATTTGGACTCCCTTCCTGTAAACATCATGGAAGCGAGAAATTTCATCACCGCTCGCGAAATGCTACACGATGGTAACTGGCTGTTAACGACCATCAACGGCGAACCACGCTACCAAAAACCACCACTTCCCACTTGGCTCACGGCTTTCTCGGCAGCTATTTTCGGAATAAAAACTGTTTGGGCGCTTCGGCTTCCAGCGGCAATAATGACGTTGGTTTTGGTTTTGTTCTCCTATAAATTTGCTAAAAAACTTACTTCTGAAAAATTATATGCCTTTATCAGTTCGCTGGTAATGGCAACCTCCTTTTATATTGTTGCCTCCGCCCGGGATGGGCAATGGGATATTTACACCCATGGCTTTATGGTGGTCTGCATCTACTTGCTTTATCTATTATTTACTGAAGAAAGCCATAAATATAGAAATGCACTTTTGGCCGGGCTTTTCTTTGGCTTTTCGTTTTTGAGCAAAGGACCCGTTTCGTTTTATGGCCTACTCCTACCCTTTTTAATAGCTTTCGGAATCGTTTACAAATACAGAAGCTTTAAGGCACGCTGGTTGCCATTGTTAGCTTTCTTGATAGTTGCCACAATAGTTTCTACTTGGTGGCATTGGTACACGCTTAAATTTGACCCAGCCGCCGCTGAAATCACTAAAAACGAAACAACCAACTGGATAAGCTACGAAACTAAACCGTTTTACTATTACTGGAGTTTCTTTACACAAAGCGGCGTTTGGACCATTCCCGCATTTATCGCTTTGTTGTATCCTTATTTAAAAAACAGGGTTTTTAATAAAAAAGCCTATTTCTTCACTTTCCTGTGGACCATGCTTTCCGTGATTTTACTTTCGTTAATTCCCGAGAAAAAATCCCGCTATTTGTTACCAGTGCTTATTCCTATGGCTCTGAACACTGGGTTTTATATTGAATATCTCTTCCGAAGATTTAAAGAGTTAAAAGATAAGAAAGAAACAATTCCAGTCTATTTCAATTTCGGATTGATTGCTTTTATAGGAATTGTTTTCCCTATTGGTGGTTATTTCTTTCTAAAGGACGGCCTTTCCGGAAACTGGGTTTGGTTTGTACTGCTTTCGGTTGCGCTGTTGAGCATTGGTATTTTTATGTTTCGAAATCTCTTTCGAAGAAAAATCTCAACTGTTTTTTATTTAACGATTGCCTTTATCGTGATGGTTATTTGGTTCGGACTTCCGCTGAGTGCTGCAATTACGAATAACCCCGAGTACAAACCTTTTTCAGAGCTACATGCTTTCGCGAAAGAGAAGCATCTGAAAATCTATGAATTTTCAGATATGACGCCCGAACTTATTTGGGATTACGGCGAAAAGATGGAAATTTTAAAAGCAGTCGAAAAGGTTACTATTCCTGAAGAAGAAAAATTTGGCGTGATGGTTTCTGAGAATAACCACGAAAATTTTGCCGAAGCCTTTTCAAATTTTAAAAGAGAACGAATGGCGCGCTACGATATGAATCCAAAAGGACCTGACAGTAGAACACATAAAGACAGATTGTATAGAGACTTGTATATTGTGTCGATTTCAAACCTAACAGGTCTTTAAGACCTGTTAGGTTTTCGAGAACTGTTAAGCTTTTTGCGTTTTAAATCGCTTCTGCCCCCACTTCTGAAGCAAATAAAATAACCAACCCGTCAACCCCCCAAAAGCCATTCCGCTAACCACATCCAGCGGATAGTGGACACCTAAATAGATACGGCTATACCCTGTAATTGCTGCCCAAACCAACAAAAGGAAAGGTAAATATTTATACCATCTTTGAAGACTTAATCCCAAAAATACCGCTGCAGCCATCGAGCTTGCTGCGTGTGCAGAAAAATATCCAAACCTTCCGCAACCATCAGCAACAAAACGCATGTGCTCTTTCAGTTCTTCCACTTGGCAAGGCCGCGGACGGCGAACGCCATATTTAAACAAACTGGCAATTTGATCGGTAGCAGTAATCATCAAAGCAACGCAAACAATAACTACAAGCGTTCCTTTCAGCCCATAATTTTTATAAATCAAATAGAGCAAAATGGCGTAGATGGGAATTGACGACCATTTTTCGGTTACAAATAGCCAAAATCCATCCCAAGAGGTGTTTCCTAAATTATTTAGGAACAGAAAAAATTCAGTATCGTATTTTAAAAGTTCGTCCAGCATTATTTTTAATTCTCAAGCAAAACAAATTCACCTATTCACTTATTCACTTATTCACTTATTCACCTATTCCAAAAAATCAATCCTCATCATACAAAGCAATCTCCCGATCATAAAATTCTGTGGCGCCTTGAATCAAATTTTCAGCTTCAGCTTCCAATTCTTTTTGGTCTTCTGCATCAAAATCTTCCAACCATTCCACCTCATCGTTTTCAAGGTTGATAATGAAACGGGGAAACTCTGTGTGTATTACGAAAATCGCCGTTGGATAATCGCTATTGTCGCCTAATAAATATTTTGGAAAGTCCATAATTAAATTTTTTTTTTAAAATCTATTCCCCCTTTAAAGGGGGCCAGGGGGATGTTTTTTAATCCCAACTCAATACTAAATACTAACTACTCAATACTAACAACTTCCTGCCTAATTAATTTCTTCGAAAGATAATTAAATCTGATGAATAACATGATTCCGCTTGCCGAAAGTCCTGCCAGTAAGCCGTACCAAATACCCTGGCTTGCCAGACTGGTGTGCATACTTAAGTAATATGAAATTGGAAAACCTATCAACCAATAAGCGATAAAGCAAATTAAAGTTGGAATTTTCACATCCTGCATACCACGTAATGCGCCCAATGCCACAACTTGCAGAGCGTCGGTAAATTGAAAGATGGCTGCAATAATCAATAATTGCGCAGCAAGGGCTACCACTTCGTGGTTGTCCGCAAAATCGGTAACACTGTTGTAATCGAGGAATATTTTTGGAAGTTCGCCATTGAATAATATAAACCCAATTGCAAAAATCAAGGATAAAATAGTAGTCAGTAAAACAATGGAAATAGCCACCCGTCGCAAATCCCTAAAATTCTTCAGTCCTTTTTGATTGCCCACCCGTATCATAGCTGCCACACTAAAACCCATCGCTACCATGAATGTCATGGAAGCAAGATTCAGCGCAATTTGATTCGCAGCTTGTGGATTTTTACCAAGAATTCCCGAAAGCCATATTGCGGCAGTGAAAATAGCCACTTCAAAAAACATCTGCATGGCCGAGGGGAAACCGAGATTCAACAGCTTTTTTAGCATGGCTTTGCTGAGGGTGAAAATTTTAATACTAGTAACAAAATACCGCGACTTCTCTTTTCGACTTAATAAATACCACAAATAGGCAACCATCACCACCCGCGACACCAAGGTTCCGATTGCCGCGCCAACTACGCCTAGCTCTGGCGCGCCAAATTTTCCGAAAATAAACATATAGTTCAATATCACATTCACCACATTCGCTACTATAGTAGCATACATTGGGAAACGCGTCATGGACATACCATCGCTAAACTGCTTAAACCCCTGAAAAATAATCAAAGGTACTAGCGAAGCCGCCACCAAGGTTAAATAAGGCATCGCCAGATCAACAACTTCAGGGGGTTGTTTCATCACGTACATTAAGGGTTTGGCAAACATAACTACAGCAAAAAGCGCTAAGCCAAGCACGATACACAAAAACAAGCCGTGCTTAAAGGAAGATTTCCCCTTTTCGCGATTGTTCTCACCATCAGCCTCGGCAACCAAAGGTGTTATAGCAGTAGAAAAACCAATTCCCAAAGACATTGCAATAAACATAAAGCTGTTCCCAAGCGACACAGCGGCAAGCTCAGCAGTTCCCAATTGCCCCACCATAATATTATCGACCAGCGCCACCACCTGATGCCCCAGCATGCCCAAAATTACGGGGGTTGCCAGTTTGGTGTTATATTTGAATTCGCGAGTGTAATCGGAAAGTGCCAACTATTAAAATTTTTGCGCAAAGATAGCTGTTGCATTTTTTTAAAGGGCTATTTCTAAAAAAACTGTTACTTTAATCTGACAAAAAAAAAGCGATGAAGAATAACCAACAATTGGCAAACCGATTTCGGGAAGTACTTCTCAACGGCACCTGGGTAGCCAATACCAATTACAAAGACCAATTAGAAAACCTGCCCCTACAAATAGCGCAAACAAAAATGGGGGATTTAAACACCATTGCCATTTTGGCGCAGCACATTCATTATTATATAAAAGGGGTCTCAGTTGTTTTTAAAGGCGGTGCATTAGAAATTAAGGACGCATATAGCTTCAATTTTCAGCCGATGACTTCCGAAACCGAATGGAAAGCCTTCTTAACCACCCTCTTTAAAGATGCCGAAGAATTTGCAACCCTCGTAGAGCAACTTCCAGAAAACAACTTAAACGATCCATTTACCGATAAAAAATACGGAACTTTCCAACGGAATATTGAAGGAATGATTGAACACTGTTACTACCACCTTGGCCAGATTGTTGTAATTAAAAAGCTGATACAACAACTCTAATCCATAAAATAAAACCAACGACTCACACAAAAGAGAAAAGAGAAAAGACAAAAGACTCACTACTCATTACTCATTACTAATTACTCATTACTAATTACTCATTACTAATTACTCACTACTCAACAAAATAAATGGCTCGTCCCCAACTAAAATCCATCTCCGAAAAAGAAAAGAAAACCAGCGTCAAGGATTCTTTTAAAGCCCTAAAAACCATCCCACGTTTTTTTAGGGAAATATATCGCAGCAGTCCAAAACTGTTTTTGCTGAATACCTTTGCCAGGCTTATAAACGCCTTCACCCCCGTAGTAATCCTTTGGGTGGGAAAAATGATTATTGACGAAATAATCCTGCAGGTTTCTTTACCGGACAAAGATTTCACCCAACTGTGGAACTATGTCATCATTGAATTCTCCGTTGCCGTACTTTCAGATTTATTGGGAAGATTGATAAACCTAACCGATGGTCTATTGGGCGATTTATATTCCAATATGTCTTCGGAAAAAATAATCCGCAAAACCGCCGAGCTCACCATTGCCCAACTGGAAGACCCAGAGTTTTACGACAAACTGGAACGCGCCCGAACCCAAACCAACAGTCGGGTAGATTTAATGACCAATGCGCTGGGACAGGCTGAAAGTCTGATTTCAATGGTTTCGCTGATTGCGGGGTTGGTTTATTTTGAACCTATTTTGATATTGATACTTATTCTCAGTATTATTCCATCGTTTATAAACGAAGCCAAGTTTAGCAGCACCCGCTATTCGTTGGCGCGAAGTTGGACCGCCGAACGCCGCGAACTGGATTACCTCCGTTTCATAGGCGCCAACAACCAAACCGCCAAGGAAATAAAACTCTTCGGCCTGACAGATTTTATCGCGGAGCGCTTTAAAGGCCTTTCAAATGACTATTACCTCATCAACAAAAAACTCTCGCTCAAGCAAAGTTTTTACGGTTCGCTCTTCAACATTTTGGGTGTACTAAGTTATTACGGCGCCTATGTGTATATTATTCTACGGGTGCTTACGGGCGTGATTACCATTGGGGAACTCACCTTCCTTTCCGGTTCCTTCAACCGTTTGCGCAACAACCTGCAAGGTTTCTTTTCGCGCTTTACCCGTATTTCCGAAAGTGCGCTGTATCTGCAGGATTATTTTGACTTTATCGATTTAACTGTGGAGCAAAATGCCGAAGCAAAAACGCCCATGCCCAAAACTATTAAAGAAGGTTTTCAAGTAAACAACCTTCACTTCGCCTACGCCGGCAGCGAAACCGAAGTGCTGAAAGGCGTAACCTTCACGCTAAAGGCAGGTGAAAAAATGGCTTTCGTGGGCCAAAATGGTGCAGGAAAGACCACATTAATAAAACTCTTCCTCCGCTTTTACGAACCCACCCAGGGCGAAATCCTTTTGGACGGCATCAACATCAATAAATTTGATGTGGACGCCTACCGAAAACGTTTTGGAGTAATCTTTCAGGACTTTTTTAAATATGAATTCACCCTGCGCGAAAACATAGCCGTGGGCAACATAGACCAAGTACAAAACGATGAAGTAATAAACTACGCCGCCAGTAAAAGCCTTGCGGAACAAGTGGTGACCGAAATGGCAGATGGCCTGGAACAACGCCTAGGCAGACGTTTTTATAAAGGCACCGAATTAAGCGGCGGACAGTGGCAAAAAGTGGCGCTCGCCCGCGCCTATATGAAGGACGCCGATGTTATGGTGCTGGACGAACCCACCAGCGCACTGGATGCCCAAGCAGAGTTTGATGTTTTTGAACGCTTTATAGCCCTCACTAAAGGCAAGACCAGCATTATTATTAGCCACCGCTTTAGCACCGTGCGGATGGCAGACCGTATTTTGGTATTGCAACACGGCCAAGTGCTGGAGCTGGGCACCCACGAAGAGTTAATGGCACACCCAAAATTGTACTCGGAGTTGTTTAAGTTGCAGGCGGCGGGGTATCAGTAATTAGTATGACTAAAAACTACTATTTAAAATGAACTATTGTTTTGTTATATTTGATAGTACTAACCAAAAAAGAAGAATAGAATCTAATGATTAGAACCAACAATGTATCGCCCTATCTTAAAAATAAGAATCGTCTTTCTGATGTCCTTGCTGCCATTCAGGTAATGGCTATCTATAGATTTTATAAATTAGATTTTAAAAGTTGGTCAATGAGAATCTCTGGCAATGAGGCAAACTACGATTATTGGAAAAAAATATTTGAAGATCATCCCGAATTTTTCAGATTTAATAATTTAGAAGGAAAAGTTTCATTAGTATGGAGAAGAAGCAAGCAAAGAAGATTTCATGTCGATTTAAATAAAGAAATAACTTTAGAAGAAATTAATAAGCTATCAGAAAAAGAAGCTAAGGAAAGAATTTCAAGATCTCCTCTCAATAGTTCAGAAATACAATCTCTAATAAGTATTGCCATTGATTTGCACGGTAGGGCTTTTGAAAGTAAGAAAGATAGAAGATGGTGGATTGTACCTTTGGTAGGTTCCGTTAGCACTTTAATTGGTGTTTTATTGGGTATTCTTATAAAATAAATCATTACCAAAACAGGTGTAAATTAATATGGGTGACATTGTTTTCAAAGTCATTTCGCTCCTTCACGACTTAAACTGAAACTTTACTCAAGTCAATAAAGATATGTTGAAAGAATTAAAATTTGATCAAATAGTTGAAAATATCATTGGAGAAATCAATGAAGCAAAGAGAAAAGCTAAGTCTATTCACTCTGCGGGTAACATAAAATCTTCAGGAGAAGAAGTTGAAGATCTTGTTAGGGAAAAAATAAGTATTTTTTTACCCGAAAGATATTTGGTAAAACAAGGACATATTATAAACTCAAAAGGTAAAGTAAGTAATCAATTTGATATCATAATATTTGACCGTTTAAGCACTCCTAAATTTTTTGAATCAAAGGATAACACCGTTTTTTATCCCATAGAATCAGTTTTAGCTGTGGGAGAAATAAAAAAGACACTTAGAAAAAATGATTTGATTGATTTTGGCAAAAAAATCAAGTTTTTGAAAAAAGATATGGAAAGAACCCTTGTTCCAAATACCGCGTTTGATGGAACAGTTACAGGGGATACACTTATTTCAGATATGATTAATATACCTAAACATCGGAAATACAATAACTCATTGTTTTCCTTCATTTTTGCAATAGACATAGAAAAACCAGATGAGCTGAATATAGATGATGAGTATAAATTTATGCCAAATGACGTTTACATCCTGAATTTTGGAATGTATTTAGCTGGGAAAATTGAGAATAAACGAATTGTTTCTCAACTCGAGGATGAAGTAGACGAAATTGAAGGCCTAATAGTTGCAAAAAAGCCCGGAGTGGTTTGCATGGCTACTATGCTGAATCAATTAATAGCACATTTAAATGAGAGTCATATAGATCCATTTAGTATTTCCAGATATATGACTGATAAAAATATTTTTGGAATTTTAGGTGCTGAAATAAAAGTATACGATGTACGAAACAAATAAATGCCCCGCTGCCGCGCGATTGCATCGCGTGTGCCCACAACAGTAAGAATATAATGATGCTACTAAACGCCACCCTAACGATCCATTTATAGCCCAAGATTATTAAGCACTATTGATGTTCCATTTATCCTGCTTGCAATCGTTCTTCTTGTAATAATGTATTTTAAAATCCAAAAAGAAAAGCAGAAGACACGCTAGCCCGAGCGTCCCGTTAATGTCTTCTAGAAAATAATTTATGGCAGAAATTAAATCTTTGTTTGAAAATTAATATCATTAATGAGTGTAAATAAAAAATATTTTTTCCATATCATATTATTCTCAATTCTAGGAATTGCTATTCTTATAGGAATGATTCAGAAATATAATATTGAGAAAGATATAGGTGAAAATAGCTATACAGTTATAGCTAAAATTGAAGAAATAGTTAATAAAAGGAGCTTGAGGCGTGTTTATTATTCCTATGAATATAATGGTGTTAATTTTAAATCAACTGAATTAATTGATTCTGGAGTAAATATTCATATTGATGAATATTATGAAGCTAAAATTTCAACCCTGAATCCATCGAATTCAAAAATTAATTTAAATGAAAAATTAGTTGATAAATAATTTCCCAGCTAGCGCGAGCGTCCCGCTCGTGCCCGCAACAGTAAGAAAATAATGATAATACTAAAATCCATACCCGACGGTCCATTTATAGACCCAAGATTTTTAAGCACTATTGATGTTCCATTTATCCTGCTTGCAATCGTTCTTCTTATTGTAATGTATTTTAAAGTTAAAAAAGCAAAGCAGAAGCCCCGCTAGCGTATATGTATATAAATCTATGAGACTAATAACAATCATCTCCATTTTACTTTTACTATTCTCCTGCAGCCAGCGTCAAGAGAGAATACAAGTTGTTGAAAATAACAATCTAAATCAAAAACAAATAGACTCTGTGCTCGATAAATATAATTTTGAGTATGAAAGTTTAATTTTTATCGATAGCACGCAGCAAGCAATTCTTCCCATTACAACCCAAAAGCCACGTGGTGGAAGCAGATTGAGCTCTAAATCTTATGAAGCTGAGAGTTATCCACAATATTGGAATATTATATTTTATAATATTGAAACTGGGCATACCAATCTATTGACGAAATCAAAAATGCGAATCTCTAATTATCATGCGAATCTTAGAAACTCTGGACCAATTATTTCGAAAAGTATAATTTATAAAATTTGTGATACTGATTACGATAATGATAACCAGCTGACTTATAAAGATCCAGAACAACTTTTTATCTCTGTCATCGACGGTTCTAATTTAACAAGATTATCTCCTTTAGGTGAGCAAATAATGGATTTTCAAATAGTTCCTGATTCAGATAAGATAATTTTTAGTACTCAAAGAGACACAAACGAAGATTTGGAATTTGACAAAAAAGATGAATTAATTTGGTACTTAATAGACCTCTCTAAAGAATCCAAGCCAATCGAAATCATAAATAAAACCGAAAGGAAAGAAATCGAGAATCTATATTTTAAACAATGGTTAGTAAAGAACAAAAAGTAACAGTTTTAGCCATATCCCCAGCTAAAACAAATAAATAATTCTTTATCTATCAATAATTACCTCAAACCAATATATTTGTTTAGATGTATAAATTAGCATTTAAATAAAATGAATCACTTTCAGACTGTTGCGGTTTTTACCTATCCCACTGATTTATTTGTTGCAAAATCATTTCTGGAATCCCACGAAATTGAATGTTTCGTTAGGGATGAAATGACAATACAAGTGCATAACTTTTATTCCAATGCAATTGGAGGTATTAAATTGGAGGTAAATACAGAAGATTATGAAAAGGCGAGATGCTTATTAATACAACATGGGTTTATTGAGGAAGAAGAAATAGCAGCCGAAAGTGAAAATAATTGGATTTTTAAATTGGATAAGATAACTTCAACGGTTCCAGTTATTAAATCGCTTAGCTTTTCAACTAGGGCGATCATATTATTCATTTTAGTATTACTATTAATAACTATTCCCGCCTATTTTCTTTCACTTCCCACAACAAAAGAACTTTTAACAAATGCTCCGTGGTGCTTAAGCCATGTAACCTATAACGGAAAAAATTATGTTCCCACTTCCTCCCATATCCGATTTATTTTAAATAGTCAATGTGAAGAGTCAATTAATTTTAAAGAAAATGGGCTTATAGAATTACCAGGTTTTCAGAGCCAACCCATAATGGGCCAATGGCAAATGGAAGAAGACAGCTTACGGATTTTTGGTAGTGATAATTTTGAATATATTTATAACGGAAATTATAAATTAGATTTTAATGGCAGGGAATTAACAATAACTTCAGGAAATACAATTTTATATTGCTATAGATAATTTATGGATGAGAAAAGACTTTAAAATAGCTTGCCCACACTGCAAAAGCTCGGAAGTATCAAAACCGAAGTACTCAATGAAAAGCTTTGCAATCTCAGTATTGCTTCTTGGTTTTCCATTACTCTTTATAAAAAAAATGTATCACTGTTTCGATTGTTTATCCGACTTTACGAAATCCGACATACAGAAATCCAGCTAACACCCCGCTAGCCCAAGCGTCCCGCTCGTGCCAACACTATTCTGAGCGTTGCATTTAAGCTAAGAATAAACTTACTAAACCCACCGCATAGGTATCATCTATATTCTTTACTTTTAACCCTAATAAAACAACTAAAACCAAAAACCCTGCGCTAGCTTAATGAAACTGTATAGCCTACCAAAAGTTACCTTCCTTTTTATTGCAATTAGTACCCTGTTATCGTGCAACAACGATGAAAAAAGCAACAATACAACCCCGGCCGCACAGCTTTTGGGCGTATGGCAAAGCAGCAACTTTAGCGAGATGTATGACTACAAGTTGTATTTTAATACTAAGGATGAAGGTTACAGTACCGAATACATAGCCCAGCCGGACGGCACCGCAATTTCAAACCTCAGACCCTTTAGCTGGAGCAGTAGCGAAACCACCTTGACCATAGATTATGAGGATGGCGCTAGCGATGCCACCCCCTTTGCCATAAACGCCGCCGGACAATTGCTGGCTTCGGGTTTAAGCAATTTACCCTTCAACAAGCTATAGTGTTTTCTGCTTTACTGGTTTATTGGTGTTAGCGCTGTTCCTCTGTTACAAAACTCTTAAATCATCTTCAAAAAAATCTAATTAATGTAACTTGCCGACCTATTAAAAAGTGAAGATTATGCAAGACACAAAAATGCTAGATTACATAAAAGAAGTTTTAGAAAATATACCAGCTACATGGTTAAAGCTAACCACACATCGGCTGGATATTTATGATGAAAGCCAAGCAAAAACACAGTTTCTAGACCAGTTTGAAACCCTATTCCACGCCAACAACGCCGAACCGGCAGCCCTAAAAAAACTACCCACGGCTTATGACTATATTCGCTTGGGCCATCCACTATCCTGTATATTGGAATGGGGAATTGCCAACTTAAATAATCTAGCAGCGGAGAATGTAATAACTTTTTCCTCAAAGACGGTTCCCATGCTGGCAATCCTTCGGAAGAATTTATTGGCTAATAAAAAAACCCAAATTCTTTATACCGATGAATTACCTTCCTTTTTTGATGCTGAAATCGTAAGAAACATCTATGGCTACAATTTTGAACTAAAGAAAGTAGAACAAGGTGCAGCCATTCCAGAATTTAATGGTAGCACGCTCTTCATTTCACAGAAAGAGAAAATTGGCGCTGTTGCCCTCACCCCAACCATTGACTTTTTCCTAAGCCTTCAAGGCCACCTGGGAAGTACTTTAATAGTAAATGGCGAAAAGAACGAAGATTACATTTCAGAAATTCAACACGTACGGAGAAGGGAAACCATCGCCATGACGCCTGCCAATTGCCTAATTGCTTTAAAGTGGTTAGGGAAACAACCCTCTATTGAGCAAAATAATGAAGATGAAAATAAACCAAGTGTATTAAATTCTATAAGGGAAATTACCGGTTCCCCAACAGAGGCACTCGTTGCTTCTAGTGGACTTTCCATTCAATACGCCATTATGATGGGGCTTATTCACGATGCGCTTGAAAACCACAAAGGAAAGGCTATCAAATTTATTGTTCCTCCAAATTGTTATGGCGGCACAAACGACCAAGCAAGACGCGTTGCTGCTTGCATTGATAATGTTGAAATTGTAGACTTGCTAGTAGATGGTGATAACGAGATGGTGCGTAGTATAGATAGCGTTTTAACTAAAATCGCTGATGAAGATGCTATCCCTTACATCATAGCAGAAATACCAACAAATCCTAGAGTTGAAGTTCCAGATTTACAACAATTAAAAGCTGTATTAAGTAAAGAACGTAAAACCGCAGCAGGTGAAATTGCTATCGACCCTGTTTTTATTCTGGATCAAACATTTTGTCCGAATTATCACTTCTTGGGCGATGGGGAAATACTTTCAACGGTTCGAGCCATTTCGTATGCTAGTGGATCAAAATTTCCGAGTGGCGGAAAATGCACGGCTGGTTACGTGGTAGGAAATACAAAAACGAAGGATTTGATGGAAAAAATAGAGCTGCATCTAACCCTTTGCGATAACGAGGCTACAGCCCTTCAATATGAAATCTTAGCAAAGCAATTGCCTTCCATGAACCAACGGATTATTGATGCTTATGACAATACCCGTGAGTTTGTAAACTTCATCCACGAAACCTTACCAGGAGCGAAAATCAATTTTGTTTCAGAAGATTTGGCAGACCAAGGATTTACCCCTTCTGTATTTTCATTAGATCTTCCCACTAAAGGGAATACGAATGAAGAAAGAGAAGCGTATAAAAGGGCACTAAATCTTAAATTAATCAATTTAATGATTAAAGAAATCCCTACAGAAAGTAAGTTCTGTGTGAGCTACGGGCAGTTAAAAGGATGTTATTGGACGATACCTGCAACCTCAACTCAGGGAACCACTAAAGAAGGCGATAAAGATTATATTGTACGCGTATCACTTTCACCTAATCTTGATCTTGATCTTCATAAAAAAGTGTTTTTAAAATTTGTGGAACAGATCTAGGTATCACTGAAGATTTATATAAAAATAGATTTCAGCAATCAGTATTCGCAATAATGGAGGACCTAAAGTACTATGCCAAATTAAAAAGCTCCAATAAAACGCTTGTAGATTTATTGGCTAGTGAATCCAGTTTTTCTGATGTTCCAAACACTTGGCAGGTGGTGGTGGTTGATATTCAAAATTCCAGTCAGGCTGTTGATGATGGAAAACACCATCAAATAAACTTAACGGCAACTGGTGCAATAATCTCAGTGTTAAACACCATCAGAAAAGAAAAATACAATATTGAAATACCTTATTTTTTTGGGGGTGATGGTGCTACTTTCCTGCTTCCAACCCTGCTTTTAAATAAAATGATAGTGGTCCTAGAAAACTATAGTTTTCATATTAAAAGAAACACCAATTTAATACTTAGAGTGGGACATATTTCTGTTAAAGATTTAAACGTTCAAGAGGCTAGTATAAGAATAGTTAAACACCGACTTACGGAACAACTTACGATTCCTATTGTATTGGGAAATGGTTTAAAAAAAGCTGAAGAAATCATTAAGAATACTTTTGTAGAAAACAACTTTACTAATTTTAAAGAAGATCTTTTAAATTTAGAAGGGATGGAGTGTAGATGGAAACAAATTAACCCTTCACAGACTAAAAATAAAGTTATTTGTTTGTTGTTGGACGCTACAAATGAAACTGATCAAGGAACTATTTATAGAGATGTGCTAACTAAAATGGATGCTATGTTTGGCACGTTTAAAAGCAGACAACCCATAAAATCGAACAAGCTAAACTTAAATTTAAGCATTTTTAATATATGGGAAGAAATGAAAATTACGCTCGTCAATAAAAATTGGATTTACTTATTTAAAAATTGGGTTGCCACACTTTTTGGAACATTATATTTAAACCTATCTAGAAACGGAAAACAATATTTAAAACAAATTGGGCAACTATCGCATACTTTTATGCTTGACGGGATGATAAATACAATTTTCACAGCCGAGCAAAATAAAATAGACCTTTTTATAGCGTATCTAGATCAACTGGAAAAAGATAAAAAAATTATTTATGGCATTCATATTACACACGCTTCTGTAATGTCTTGTTATGTCTTGGACAGAAAAACGAAACATTCACACTTTGTAGATGGCACCGAAGGCGGGTATACTTCTGCTGCTAGAATGTTGAAAATAAAAATTGAAAACATTACGTAAATTTAATACACCAATAGGCTTTAAACACCTGACCCTTTGTGTTTTGGGTAATATTTTTTTCGTATATTCGAAAGTGTTAACACTGCCATAAGTTTTCCCCCGCTTTGGCCATAAACATTTTGTATTATGAAAAACTGGCTTCAAAAGGGGATTAATTACTGGATTATAGGTTGGGTGGTTCTTTCCCTACTTTTGATTATCATCAATGCTGCTTTTCGCATTAATAGTTATATTGAAATGCCGCAGCATGGGCATTTTGATAATTTTGAAACTGTAAATGCGCTTATCTTCAGTCCCGAAAATTCCGATAAAATAATTTTCTACCATGCTTTCTTCATTCTTGATTTTATATGGGCTGCTCTGCTATTATTGATAATTTCCTATTTGATACGCGATTTGTTTGAGGATACCTTTTTCAGATGGAAGAAATACAAAATTTTGATCACTGTATGGCAGGCATTTTTCTTTTTTTCCTTATTAGCATTGCTCGCAGATGTTTTCGAGGGCTTTGGCTACGAATTTAAATGGGCCCGAGATTTTATCAACTTAAAATATATCAGTCCCGTAAAAGTTACCCTGTACGCAATTTGTTTTATGTTTTTGCTTTATTGGTTTCTCAAAACCATTTTTTTACCACAAATCAAAACCTTGATCCGGTTTATACAGACTGCTTTATTAAGCATTCTTTTTATCATTATTATTTATGTGATGGTAACGTTTATGGAACAGGGCGGCACACTCATAGTTGACCTTTTTTACCGGCCTTTAAATATTGTTATCCTGTTCTTTTTGCTCAGTTTTTTGGCACTGGTTCTTTCACACTTTCCTGTTTACAATGATATTTGGCTTTACGGGAATAGAGATTGTGTGAGCCTTGAAATGCCTAAAAATAAAAGAAGCTGGTTGGGTCTTAATATAATATATTTTGACACCAGTAAAGCAAAACCGGGCACCAGCATCACTTTTGATAATGAAGCCGTGAAAAATCTGCGCCGCAGCTTGGGGGTCCTCATTTACATTGCGATGTTCCAAATATTCCTAATGATGATTCCCCGTTACTTTGGTGTGTATTTTAATGCATCCTATATTTCGGCTTTCTTGCTCCTCATTACCTTAATCGCATATAATTTTTGGGGAAAGCGTTATAACCAGTGGAAAAAAGATTTGAAAGAGGGAGATGAAGCAACCAAAAAGGAAACTGTTGAATATATTATTAAATATGTGGGCAGGTTTCCACGCTATTACCTGGCTTGTGTAATCATGGTTTTTATAACTGCTATTCTTGTGGCCATCTTTAAATGGGACCGCATCCCTTTTATTGCATTTCTTATCACCTTGGGTTGCCAAATGTACCTCTATATATATTTCAAAATATGCCGCACCTATTTTAAGTATGCGTTTTATACAAAAGAACTATACGATGAAAAAACAGAAATGTTTAAAAAGGAAACCCTGGAACTATTTGACAAATACGGCGATATTAAAAACCAAAAAATTCCCAAGTATTTAGAATATTTCGGAAAACTGAGCGATAACGTTTTCTATTTGAATTTTATGCGCTACAGCGGAATATTTTCCTTAGTATGCCTCTTGCTTGCAAATAGTTTTTTTGTCGTTGCCAGTTGGTTCAGCCCCTTAGTTATTATTTGTCTTTATATTATTGTTATTTATTCAATCCTCATCATTTTATTCAAGCATTTATTATACTATCATAGGCTTGAAGAACCAAAGGAAGAAAAGGATGCAGAAGAATTAAAACAAGAAAAGAAAAAAAACGGGCCAAAGAATTTTTATAAATATTGGTTACCATTGCTGATTATTTTTTTCTTTTCTGGTGCCATTTATATGACTTCTTTTGAAAATGACCTGCACGAACTCACTGAAGTAAAAACCCATAAACCTTTGGATTTTGATGGATTTATGATAAGTGAAACCGCTAATTCCTATAAAAAAGATAATTATTTTTTTGTGGGCTCGTATGGCGGCGGATTAAAAGCCAATCTTTGGAATTTATTGTTGTTTAACCAATTGGATTCTTTAAGTAAAGGTGAATTTTTCGACCGTAGCATAGTGCTGTCGGGTGTTTCTGGTGGTGCGGTGGGCATAGGCAATTATGCTTCGCTACGCAATTATAACGACCAGAAGAAAAGTTTAAATCATGAAATATTTAAAATAGGCACTTCCAATGTACTATCCAATGAACTCACTTATCTATTGGGACGGGATTTGATTCGCGAATACCTCCCGTTCTTCAATTACCACGGCAAAGACCGTTCCTATAAAAGCATGAAGTTGCATGCCATAAACACGGGAATGCCTTTGGACGACTTCCACAACATAAGCTATCTAGATGTATGGCGCAATCTTTATGAAAAACGAGGCCGTAAATTCCCCGCACTTATTATGAATTCCACATCAGTAGCTGGAAGGCAGGGCGTGGTTTCAACGGTTCGTTTTCCTGACAGTACTTTTGCAGGAGCAGATAATCTTTCCATTTTTGAAAATGGTCGCGATTCGGTAGCGCTTACTTATTATGGAGCGGTATCAACTACCAATCGTTTTCCATTGTTCAGTCCTACGGCCAAAATCCGTCAAAAAGGTAATTATTTAGATGGTGGCTATTTTGAAAACAGTGGCATGCTTAGTGCAATGGAAGTGTATGACGCCATTGAACGCGAAGCGGAATTTAACCAAAAAGTGCAACCTATTTTTATTAATATTATCAATTCTGGTGATTTTTACATCAGACAAAAGCTGTTTCAGTGGAAATTTTCCTCAAAAACTGTCAAGGAGTCTGGAGAATTCGCCTCCATAATTGGAACCGTTGTTTCCATTGACAAGCTTCCGGGTTATATTTACGAAAAAATAAAAAATCGAGGATTTGCTATTGTTCCAGTAATGATGCCACATAAAATGACCTATGAAAAAGTGCGTGAAATTCTAAAAGCCGAGGTGGATAACCCTTTGGCACTTATGGACAGCATCCAAAAAAACAACGAAGCCATTGATAACGCACTTAGAGCATATAAACCCTATAAATTTGATAAGTGGGGTGTTGTGGAGCCTCCATTGGCACGCTTGCTAAGCGAGCCCGCAGTGCAATATCAAGAGGCTATGGTTCATAAACATCCCGAAGTGCAAGAAACCTTAATGCGCATTCTCGATTTCATAAAGACCGATACCGTGGTTACCAATAAAAACCAATACAAACTACACAGACCTATTTCAAAATATAAGAATGAAAATAATAATACAATAGACTCCCTAAAGCTTGATTAAATTTTAAACAGCTAAAAATTCTAATTTTCTCACCTTATCGCTCACAACCTTAGCGGGCTTTTAAAAAGCGCACTAGAAAAGCTAGAAAAAATGTAAATTTATACTCCTATTCAACTACAATGAAAAATGAAAACCTCTACAAACTACCTTTCGCAAATGTATATCCATATTATATAGCCAAAGCAGAAAAAAAGGGCCGCACCAAAGAAGAGCTAGACACAATTATCTGCTGGTTAACAGGCTATGACGAAAAAGGCTTACAACAACAACTAGACAGTAAAGCCAGCTTTGAAAACTTTTACACAGAAGCACCCCAACTAAACCCCAATATCTCAAAAATAACCGGCCTAGTCTGCGGCATCCGTGTAGAAGAAATTGAAGACCCACTAATGCAAAAGATTCGCTATTTAGATAAATTGGTAGACGAGTTGGCAAAGGGCAAGGCGATGGAAAAGATTTTAAAAAAATAGTAGTATGAAATCCAAAGACCCCTCTAATTTAAAAGACGGCTACAACTGCCAAGTCAATAACGGCACCCACAAAGGCAAATCTGGCACCGTGCGCGATATAAATACCAGTAAAACTGGACACATTACCATTACTGTAGAGCAAGAAAATGGCGTGCGGTTCAAGACCTTAGGCAGAAATGTGATAGTAACAGGCTAATATTCCTATTTGATTAGATAACCAAACAACTATCACCTAAAATCCAACTCAACACAGTACTCAAAATAAAGTATCTTTAATGTTTAGTTTTTAAACATTCTTCCTCCCGATGAAAAAAACGCTCCTTACATTAATACAAAGGCTAAAGGCATTTTTAATTCGCAACTTTCACCAGTACAATAGCAAACTTCCCTATATAATTACAGTTGTCGTGGCTTTAATTATAGTTATTGGCGGCATCAATTTGTTCATTGAACTTACGGAAGAATTAAAGGATAACCTACTGCCACAATATGACCAAGCTATAACCGATTATATTATTTCCTTTCGGAATCCCACGCTCACAAAATATTTTATATTCATAACCAATGTGGGCGATTTTTACGGCTACCTTATTGTTTTAGCTATTTCGAGTGTTATATCCTTTTTCGTTTTTAAAAAATGGAGAGGTGTAGTGCAAACCATACTGGTTTTATTATTGGCGTCTATATCCAATATGATGTTGAAACGTTTCATTGACCGGGCAAGACCTGGTATAGAACATTTGGTTTCGGTAGAGACCTTAAGTTATCCCAGCGGCCATGCCATGAGTGCTATGGCTTTTTATGGGTTTGTGATCTATCTTTTTTTTAGATTTAAAATCAATAGGTTTTTAAAAGTAGCTATAATAATATTCATGGCTTTCATTATTTTAAGCATTGGCCTCAGCAGAATATATTTGGGCGTTCACTATCCGTCAGATATTGCCGGCGGTTATATTGCCGGGTTTATTTGGGTGGTTTTTTGCATCCTTATTTTTAATTTGGTTGAAGTATTTCGAAGAGACCCCAATACATAAAAGAATACATTATGGTTTGGTTAGTTAGCATTTGAGTAATTTTACTACTTATAACCTCTAATGAAAAAAATATTCTATTTAATAACCATCCTTTTTACATTAAGTTGTTCCCAAGAACCAACAGCTTATTTATAATATCGTAGCAACTAGTATTGGGTTAATTATTACAATTTCCATTGCTGTTATTCGTAATTGACTCTCCTTTTATCACATTTATCTTCTAACAACTAACATCATTCATTACTAATTATTCATTACATATTATTCAAGTACCTTTACCAATCTAAAGAAAACCCCCGTGCATCCCAAAAACCCCTTCAATAAAGACTATAATTTCGAAAAACTTATAGCAGTGCACCCAGCATTAAAACCTTTTGTTTTTGAAAATGAACACGGCAACAAAACCGTGAAATTTGCAAACCACGAAGCCGTTAAAGCACTGAACACTGCCCTGCTGAAAACGCATTATGGTATAACCTATTGGAACATTCCCGAGGACAATCTTTGTCCGCCAATTCCCGGTAGGTTGGATTATTTGTTGCACATAGCAGAGCTTATTCCAAAAATAGAAATTCATTTGCTGGATATTGGCACTGGCGCCAACCTCATCTACCCTATTTTGGCGAGCCGCCATTTTAATTGGCAATGCACCGCAAGTGAAGTAAATCAAGATTCGTTGAGCAATGCACAGGAAATAATTGATAAAAATCCTGATTTAAAAGATATTGAATTGCGGCACCAACAGTTTAAAAGCCATATTTTGGAACACATCATCCAACCAACCGACGTTTTTGATGTGGTTGTCTGCAATCCGCCTTTCTTTAAAAACCGAACCGATGCCGAACAAAGCAACCGTCGTAAATTTAAAAACCTTGAATTAAGCGAAGAAAAAACCCAGAATTTCGGAGGCCTGAGCAATGAGTTATGGTACAAAGGTGGTGAAGCGGCATTCGTGCAAAAGATGGCTGAAGAAAGTCTTCAATTTAAAGATCAAGTGCAATGGTTTACGGCCGTTATTTCACAAAAAGAAAACCTGAAAAATATCAAAAGAGCCATAAATAAAACCAAGCCTTCCGAAGTAAAAATAGTAGAGATGGAACAAGGCAACAAACAAAGCCGTTTTATTGCTTGGACTTTTAAATAAAAACCATTCAACACTCACTACTAACTACTCAATACTAACTACTTTCTCTTCCTGAAAATATAACTCATCCAAACAGGATCGTTATCATCAGAAACCACAGATTGGCGGTCCAAAAACTCCCAGTCATGGGCATTCATATAATTCAGCAAGCTTGAAGTTTCTTCAATATCCTCAATTTCATCAATAGAGATATTTTGTCCAATCAAAGAAGTCTGTTCCTCTACTTTTATGCGCTTCACCTTCCCGCGGTTATTGGCTTTTTGTACCACAATTATTTCAAGAAAATTGTACTTGGTTATTTCTTGCGAATACCCTTCCGCAGCAAACAATAAGAAAAGGGCAACTACGGAAAATGCTATATATTTTTTCATATTTTTATATTTCTTAGAAAAGTACAATTATATTTTGGGTAACAAAAGCCTGATATAAATAATACTACTTCCCCTTTAGTTTTATAATAATGTTCATCAGGGTTTACCTAAGGGGAAGCATACTTCAACAAAAAACTTATAACTTTGAATTTTTAAACTTTTCAAAAAATGCAATCCAGAGCCGAAACCCCAGACCAATACATAGCCGAACTTCCCGAAGATCGAAAGGAAGTAATGCAAGAATTACGAGAAACGGTGAAAAAAAACCTTCCCAAAGGTTTTGAGGAAACCATGCAGTATGGAATGATAAGCTACGTGGTGCCGCACAGCATTTATCCAGATGGTTACCATTGTAAACCCACGGATCCGCTTCCATTTTTAAGTATAGCCTCACAGAAAAACCATATAGCATTTTATCATATGGCTATTTACATTGACCCAAAACTACACGAATGGTTTACGGAGGAATATCCAAAACATGCCAAGGGAAAACTGGATATGGGCAAAAGCTGTATCCGCTTCAAAAACCCTAAAAACATTCCTTTTGAATTGCTTGGAGAACTCACTACAAAGGTTTCGGTTGACCAATGGATTTCGAAATATGAAACCGTATTAAAACGATAGCCATCAAAAAAAACAGCATACTAGCGCATTTCATAAAAGCCCCTGATTTAAAAATAAATTCGGAAAACTATCCCTTTGAAAACTTTGAATTTTCAGATGAAAATGTTGACGAAAGCGACTTCAATTTTCCCAAAGATTACATCCTCGGTATGCAAGCCGAAGCCTGTTTTGAAGCATACTTTAAACGTTCAAAAAACTTCGGATTGTTGGTTGCAAATCTTCAAATTCACGGCGTGAAGGAAACTTTGGGCGAGTTGGATTATATAGTTGAAAATCTTAAAACCAAAAAGATTGTTCACATAGAATTGGCCTGCAAGTTTTATTTATATGATGAAAACGCAGGCGATTCAGAAGAACAAAAATGGGTCGGTCCCAACCGAAAAGACAGCCTTTTTGACAAGTTGGAAAAAGTAAAGTTGAAACAGTTTCCCTTACTTCACACTGCCGAAACCATTCAAAAATTAACAGAACTCGGAATTGCTAAACCTTCTTCACAGGAGCTGTGTTTAAAAGCATTTTTATTTATTCCGAAGAAAATGGATGCTGAAATATTTCCGAAACCTTTTCAGAATTGCATAATAGGCCATTTCATAAAACCAACTGATTTAAAAGAAGATGAAACCGCTCTTTACGCTATTCCCAACAAAAAAGAATGGCTTCTACCAGCAAAAACACTGACCAATTGGCATAACTTTTCAGAAATTAAACAATTGATTGATTTACAAATTAAAAAAAACAAGTCGCCATTAATCTATAAAAAAACGCCTCATACAATGGAGCGTTTCTTTATAGTTTGGTGGTAAAAATTATTTAGTTCCGTAGGTGTCAAAAAGATACACCAAGCTAGCCATTGTAGCGGCACCAAGTTCCAGCTCACGTTTGTTCACCGCATCAAAAGTATCATTGGCTGCATGGTGATAGTCAAAATACCGCTGGCTATCTGGTCGAAGCCCAGCTATGACTTCAATATTTCCTTCCAACGGTCCAATATCGGAACCGCCATGGCCTTTCTCAAAAGAGTGGATTAAATAAGGTTTAAATAAAGACCCCCAAGACTGTGCTTTCTTAAGATTGGTATCATTCGTTTGGAATGAAAACCCACGGGGTGTGAATCCACCGGCATCGCTTTCTAAAGCAAATAAATGTTTTTCACCTTTACGTTTTACTTCTTCGGCATATTTAGTTCCACCGCGTAGACCATTTTCTTCATTCATAAACAATACTACACGAATAGTATGCTTGGGTTTATAACCAACTTTCTTAAAAAGACGAAGCACCTCCATACTCTGCACACATCCGGCACCGTCATCGTGTGATCCATCAGCAAGGTCCCAACTGTCCAAATGGCCACCCACTACAAAATACTCGTTAGGGTTGATGCTGCCCGTAATTTCACCAATTACATTATAGGATTGCACATCGTCAAAAGTTTTACAATTCTGTTTGAAATAAAACAAAAGGTTGGGTTGCAACTTCAGCAAACTGCTTAAATAATCGGCTCCGTTAGTGCTTATGGCCGCTGCAGGAATTCGTTGACTAACAGGTGTATCGCCATAACTCATTGCGCCAGTATGTGGATAATCGTCTTGTTTGAGGTTCATAGAGCGAACAATAACGCCAAGTGCACCATATTTTGCAGCCTCTGCAGCACCAGCGTATCGTTGGTCCACGCAGCCACCGTAAGCTTCAAAGGTTAGTATTAAATCTGCTTGCATCGGTCTGTTGTAGAAAACAATTTTTCCTGATAGTTTTTCCTTTCCCAAAGCAGCTAACTCATCTAGGCCATTTACTTCTACCACTTCCGCCTTAATTCCGAGACTTGGTGTAGCAACCGACCCCCCCAGTGCACAGATATCGGTTACGCTTTTTTCTCCAGTTGGCGATTCTATGTATGCATATTCCTTAAAGCCACGCGTCCATTTTGGAACCATTACGGGTTGCAGCCAAACTTTGTCCAAGCCAAGTTGATTCATTTCTTCTTCAGTGTATTTCACAGCATTTTCAGCTTCAAAGGACCCTGAAAGCCTACCTCCTATTTGGTTGGAAAGATAATCCAGCCAATCGTAAGCCTTTCCATCAGTCAACGCGGCTGTGTAAAGCTTTTTTAGCATAGTAGAATCTTGAACGGTGTTCTGTGAAATGCTTACTGAAGAAAAAAGTAAAGTAAAAAGTAGCGTAGGTAGCAAATAGATTTTCATCGATAAAATTTTATTGAAATTAATTTCAGATTAAACTGGAAGGTGGCTAAATTAATCATTTTTAAGACGTTCACGATATTCGGAAATCTTGGCTTTAATATCATCATCCAATTCCGGTTCCTTGATGTCTTTATATTTTTTGAGTTCTTGCAACATAATTTCCGCAACAATCACACGAGCGGTTTCTTTATCGTCAGAAGGTATAATGTACCAAGGTGCATTTGGTTTTGAGGTTCTATTAATGGCATCTTCGTAATACTTTCTGTAATCTTCCCATAAAGCTCTTTCATCCAAATCACCAGGAGAAAACTTCCAGTTTTTTTCAGGTTTGTCCAATCTGCGGAGTTGGCGCTCCTTTTGTTCGTCTTTGGAAAGGTTCAAAAAGAATTTAAAAATAATAGTCCCATTCTGTTGAATTGTCTTTTCGAATTCATTGATCTGCTGAAATCGTTTCTCCCAAAATTCGGTGTCAATATCTTCCAAACTATCTATACCTGGCAAGTTTTCGCCAAGAATATATTCTGGATGCACTCTTGTTACCAAAACATTTTCGTAATGTGTTCTATTGAAAACCCCAAACTTTCCCCGCTCGGGCAAAGCTATATAATGACGCCAAAGATAGTCGTGTCTTTTCTCAAGCTCAGTAGGTGTTTTGAAACTGTGCACTACCACCCCACGCGCGTTAAAATCCTTAAAAACCTCTCGAATCAAGCTATCTTTTCCAGCCGTGTCCATTCCTTGAAGACAGACCAACACAGCATATTTTCCGTGGGCGTATAATGTATCTTGAAGTTTACCCAGTTTTTTCCGGGTGTCTTCCAAATGATCCTCCAATTCGTCTTCTGACGCATCCAAGTCCCAATCGTTTCGTGAACCATCAAGTTTTACAGTCCCAGTTACTTTAAAATCTTCAATTTTTACTTCTTTCATGGTTGCTATTGATTTTATTGAAAAATATAACTTTGGTGCACTTCAAATTTTGGGTGTTTACACTATTTACTTGCAAACAATTTTACATCCTCTTCACTGATTTCTTTTCCTCCAAGAATAATCAAACGTTCCACAACATTTCGAAGCTCCCTGATATTACCCGTCCAGTCATATTCCTGCAAAAGTTTAATAGCTTTGGTGGTGAATTTCTTTTTGGTAGTACCGTGTTCCGTTGATATTTTTTCTGAAAAATAATCTACCAATAATGGTATGTCATCTCTTCTATCATTCAAAGAAGGGACTTTTATAAGAATCACTGCCAATCTGTGGTACAAATCCTCGCGAAAACGACCTTCTTCTATTTCTTTCTTTAAATCTTTATTGGTGGCCGTGATAACACGCACATCAACCTTTATATCTCTATCGCTACCCACTCTCTGCACCTTGTTTTCCTGCAATGCCCGAAGTACTTTTGCCTGTGCGGAAAGGCTCATATCACCTACTTCATCCAAGAAAATGGTTCCACCATTGGCAGCTTCAAACTTACCTGCACGGTCTTTAATCGCGGAAGTAAAAGCACCTTTTACGTGGCCGAAAAGCTCACTTTCTATCAGTTCACTGGGTATTGCGGCACAGTTCACTTCTATCATTGGGCCGTTGCTGCGTTCACTTTTTTGATGGAGCCAATGTGCCACCAATTCTTTTCCAGTTCCATTGGGACCGGTAATCAGAACGCGGGCCTCTGTAGGTGCCACTTTTTCGATCATATCTTTTATCAGCCCAATTTCTTGCGACTCGCCAACCATTTCGTAGTTTTTGGAAACCTTCTTTTTGAGGCGTGTGTTTTCAACAACCAATTCCTTTCTGTCCAAAGCAATACGAACTGTGTTCAGCAATCGGTTTAAGTCTGGCGGTTTTGAAATATAGTCGAAAGCGCCCATTTTCATTGTATTTACCGCAGTTTCCAAATCGCCGTGACCAGAGATCATGACCATCGGTATTTCTGGTTTTATCTTTTTTACTGCTTCCAAAACCTCGACACCGTCCATTTTTGGCATTTTTATATCGCAAAGCACCAAATCAAAATCTTCTTTTTTGATGATTTCCATTCCCGCAAGACCATCTTCGGCTTCAAAAACTTCGTAACCTTGATTTTCTTCGGAAAGAATTTTCATCAAAACCCTTCTTATCGCTGCCTCGTCTTCTATTATAAGTATTCTGTACATTTAATATTTTAATTTTATTCATGCCCTAAAATAAGGCAAATTTTCGGCAATACTATTTCTTAATATTTAAGCCATTTGAAAATCTCTTTATAGGTAGGTTTCTTTCCGTACATTAAAATCCCTACGCGATAAATCTTGGCCGCAAACCAAACCATACCAATAAAAGTACCGAATAGAATGACTACCGAAATAATCTGTTGCCAAATGGGAACACCAAACGGAATGCGCATTAGCATTACTACCGGCGAGGTAAATGGAATGTATGAAAACACTTGCGAAACGGTTCCATGTGGATTGTCCATTACAGTAAAAAACCCAACGTATACTGCTAAAATAAGCGGCATTAAAATTGGCATCATAAATTGTTGAGTATCGGTTTCACTATCAACCGCAGCACCTACGGAAGCGTATAATGAAGCGTACAACAAATAACCGCCTACAAAGAAAAGGATAAACATCACAATTAAATTTGTAAGGGGCAAGTTATTAACCTCCAGCATTATATCGTGTAAAATTTGCTGCGTTCCACCGTCGACACTATTTTCTATAATCTGCTGTGAAGGAGAGCCTGCGGCGGGGTCAATTCCAAAAACGGAGGTTACAACGGTCATCAAAACCAATATTAAGACCACCCAAATCAAAAACTGGGTAATACCCGCCAAAGTAGTTCCGAATATTTTCCCCAAAAGCAACACGCGTGGTTTTACAGATGAAATGATAACCTCAATTACTCTGCTGGTTTTTTCTTCTATTACACTGCGCATAATCATATTGCCATAAATGATGATAAACATAAAAAGAAGGTAACCTGCAGCTCCCCCAAAAGCCAATTTTAAGCCAGAACCTAGTTTTGAGGTTTCCTTCCCTTTAAAAGTTTCCTGATTAGCGCGAATGTCTATATGAAGATTTTTAATAGTTTCGGAATCAATTCCGGCTTCTTTCAACTTTAGCGTATTCACTTTCCTTTCCAGCATATCGTTTATGTCACTCATCATCGATAGCGATGGTGAATCTTCGGAATAAAAAGTGATTTCTTTGGAAAGGTCTTCCAAATTTTCAGTTTTTGGAATGTACAGCAAGCCATTAATTTCTTCAGTTTCTGTTTCCTTTTTTGCTTCTTCCAAGGAAACTTTATGCAATATTTTATACTGTGTATGTGGCGAACTGTTAAATTCATTCGCAAACAATCCACTGTCGTCCAAAATTGAAATTTTACGAACAGTATCACTGTTTAAACTAGATAAATAGGCCACCAAGGCAAAAATCCCTATGAAAATAAAGGGAGTCAAAAACGTCATGATTATAAACGATTTATTGCGGACTTTAGTGAGGTATTCCCTTTTTATGATGAGTGGAAGATGGTTCATTGTATTTTAATTTTTTTGGATAGTTTCAATAAAAATATCGCTGGCGGAAGGAATTACTTCCACAAAATGGGTCAACTGTCCCTGTGAAGTCAAGTAATTCACAAAATCGTTCGTCGAAACAGAATCAGGCACCTTCACTTTGTATTGCAGTTCGTCATTAATGCTTTTAAATGTTGCCGGGAATACTTCAAATTTTTCCTTCAAGGAAGCCGTTATGGCCGCGTGGTTGGTTGTTATTAAACCAATTTCAAACATATTGCTTCGGTATTGACGTTTAATATCTATCAATTTTCCGTCCAGTATTTTATTGGATTTGTGAATTAATGCAATATGGTCGCACATTTCTTCAACAGATTCCATCCGGTGTGTCGAAAAAATAACGGTTGCGCCTTCATCGCGAAGTTTTAATATTTCATCTTTTATGAGATTAGCATTTATAGGGTCAAAACCGCTGAAGGGTTCGTCAAAAATGAGTAATTTAGGTTTGTGAAGCACTGTTACAACAAACTGAATTTTCTGTGCCATCCCTTTGGAAAGCTCCTGTATTTTTTTGTCCCACCAATCGCCAATTTGCAAACGGTCAAACCAATATTTTAGGCGCTCTTTTGCTTCTTGTTTAGAAAGCCCTTTTAGTTGTGCCAAATATAAAGCCTGCTCCCCCACTTTCATTGTTTTGTAGAGTCCGCGTTCTTCGGGCAAGTAACCAATGTATTTTATATGATGCGGTTGAAGCGGTTCGCCATCCAAAATAACGGAACCCGTATCTGGCATTGTTATTTGGTTTATAATTCTGATTAGGGTTGTTTTTCCAGCACCATTTGGCCCCAATAGCCCAAAGATGCTACCTTTTTCTACTTCTATTGAAACGTTGTTAAGCGCTTTATAATCACCATAGACTTTGGAAACATTGTTGACCACTAAAAGTTTTTCCATAAATTTTATTTGAAGAATGTAAATATATTGATTTGATAAGCGTCCAACCTTTAAAGGGGGCAAGATTTATGATTTCTTTTGCAAAAAAAACAAAAGAAAAGAGACGAAAGAAAAAAGACAGCGAAAAAAATACCTCGAAATTTTCCCCTTTAGCGACAGGGGTTTAATAACTCCCTAAAACAAAACCCACCCAAAAAAATAAATTCTTGGGTGGGAAAAAAAATTGCTATGAAAAAGAAAAATTATCGCCTCTAAGACGAAGCGACATTTCAAATATATGTAAAAAAATTAATTTAACGTTTAATTAAGAGAACATATCTTTCACTTTTTCAAAAAATGATTTGTCTTCTTTCTCAGGTTTTGGCTGAAAATGCTCATCATCGCTCATTTTTTCGAAAAAATCCTTTTGTTCTTTTGAAAGGGATTTTGGAGTCCAAACATTTACGTGGACCAGTAAATCTCCTGTTCCGTAGCCATTGATACTTGGAATTCCTTTATTGCGAAGTCTTAATATTTTTCCACTTTGTGCGCCGCTATCAATTTTGATGCGAACTTTTCCAGTAACTGTTTCTATTTCTTTTGAAGTACCTAAGGCAGCTTCGGAAAAGCTTATGTATAAATCATAATGCAGGTTATCTCCTTCGCGTTGCAAGGTGTCGTGAGGTTTTTCTTCAATAGCCACCAAGAGGTCTCCGGGTATTCCATTGCCCGGTGCATCATTTCCTTTTCCAGAAACTTTAAGTTGCATCCCGTCAACAACACCTGCAGGTATTTTGATAGATACCGTTTCTTCGCTAACCAACATTCCTTCGGCATCTGCGTTTGCCGGTTTTGAATCCACAATCTGACCTAAACCACCACAAGTACTACAAGTAGCAGAGGTTTGCATGCGACCCAAAATAGTATTTTGGATACGGGTTACTTGGCCGTGACCATTACAGGTTGAACAGGTTTTGTAAGTGGTACCCTGAGCAAGTTTTTTACGTTTAACTTTTATTTTTTTCTCAACACCGTTGGCTATTTCTTCCAAAGAAAGCTGCACGCGGATACGGAGGTTGCTTCCTTTCATGGTTCTGCCGCCACCGCCGAAGCCACCGCCGCCGCCAAAACCACCGCCGAAAGCACTTCCAAAAATATCTCCAAACTGGCTGAATATGTCATCCATATTCATGCCACCGCCACCGCCGCCAAAACCGCCACCACCTTCAAAGGCACGGTGACCGAACTGGTCATATCGGGAACGTTTGTTAGGGTCGCTGAGCACTTCATATGCTTCCGCAGCCTTTTTGAACATCGCCTCAGCTTCGTGGTCACCCGGGTTTTTATCGGGATGATATTGCAACGCTTTTTTTCGATAAGCTTTTTTTATTTCAGCTGCCGTTGCGCTTTTTGAAATACCTAAAATTTCGTAAAAATCTTCCTTCATATTTTATTGTCCTATAACCACTTTTGGATAGCGGATTATTTTGTCGCCCAAAGTATATCCTTTCTCAATCACATCAATGATTTTACCTTTCAGCTTTGCATTGGGGGCGGGAATTTGGGTTATGGCTTCGTGTGAATCGGCATCAAAAGCATCACCGGGTTTTACTTCAATTAATTCCAAGCCTTTAGACCGCAAGGTTTCGCGTAATTTATTGTTTATGAGTTCCACACCTTTAAAGTGTTTAACATCTTCTGTTTTCTCAATTTCCTTCAACGCACGCTCAAAGTCGTCCAATAATGGCAACATGGAAACAATCACATCTTCTCCAGCGGTTTTGAACATTTCGATACGTTCGCGGGAGGTGCGTTTTTTATAGTTTTCAAATTCGGCAAAAAGGCGAAGATAGCGGTCCTTTTCACGCTCAAACTCGTTTTGTAATTCGGAAAGGGCGTCAGTTACGTTCTCTTCAGCAATTTCCTGCTTGTTTATTTCTACATCGTCGAAACCTACCTCTTCTTCTCGGTCGTTTTCATTGAATTTATCGTTTTTGCTCATAATGGCGTTTTCTTTCAATTTTTTCAGAAGGGTGCAAAAGTACTGCCATTTGTTATAAAATGTCAAAATGTCACAGCATTTAATTTAATATTACTTTAAGAGAAAACCTCGGCATAAAGTATATTTTTGCCACTTGAAACAAAAAACCAATAACTATGAAATCAACATTTTTGAAAATTACTTTAATGGCTTTTATTACAGTAGGTGCATTTTCTTGCAAAAACGCTGAAAAAGAAGCTGAAGCTATGACAGAAGTAGCTGCAGAAGCTACAGACATGGCAACTGAATATACAGTAGATACAGCCGCATCACAAATTATGTGGGAAGGTGCAAAACCAACTGGCAAGCACCATGGAACAATAAAACTTTCTTCAGGAACCATCCACCTTAACGAAGGAAAGGCAGAAGCTGGAAACTTTGTGATCGATATGAACTCAATCAACGATGAGGATCTAGAAGGGGAAGACAAGGCTAACCTGGAAGCACACTTAAAAGGTACTGTTGAGGGTAAAGAAGGAGACTTTTTCAATGTAAAAGAATATCCAACAGCAAAATTTGAAATGACAGGTATTGAAAACAATGTGGTTAAAGGAAACTTGACCATTAAAGACAAAACAAATGCCATTGAATTTCCTGCAACCGTAACTATGGAAGGCGACAAAATGTTACTTAAAAGTGAAACTTTTGAAATTGACAGAACAAAGTGGGACGTTAACTACGGTTCAAAATCTATATTCCCAAGCTTAGGCGACAAGTTTATCAATGACACTATGAAAATTACAGTTTCTTTGGTTGCCACAAAAGCGTAATTGAATTATCTTGGGACAGTAAAATCTCAAAAAACAAAAAAGAGAGGCAAATTTGCCTCTCTTTTTTATTTATAGTAAATCCTGAAGCGCATTTTCAAGATTATAAAATTTAAACTTGTAACCCAACTGCTCAATTTTTTGGGAACTGACCAATTGTCCTTCCAAGACTAAAACGGACATTTCACCTAACAAAAGTTTTAGTGCAAAATCCGGAATATTAGGCAGCCAAAGCGGACTGTCCAGTTTTGAGGCAATCATTTTTATCATTTTTTTATTTTGAACAGGGTTTGGAGCTACGGCATTGTATTTTCCTTCCAATTGGTTTTTAAGAAGAAACAGGTAAATTCCGGCAATATCTTGAATATGAATCCAAGATTGCCACTGCTCCCCGCTCCCCAATGGTGCGCCAACGCCAAGTTTAATGGGTTTTACTAACTTTGGAAAAGCACCTTCGTTTTTGTCTAGAACCACTCCAGTGCGCACTTTACTTACTTCCATACCCGAATTTTTGAATTTTGCCGCCGCTGCTTCCCATGCGAGCACAACTTTGGCCAAAAATGTATCGTCCACTTCAGTATCTTCTTCGGTATATAATCTTGTTTTTGAATTTGGATAGATGCTTACACCACTAGCAGTGATAAAATGCACAATGTTGTAATCAATTTTTTGAAGCGTTTCGTACAGTAAGTTTATGGTTTCAACCCTACTCTCCAAAATGATCTTTTTATAATGTTTAGTCCAGCGTTTTGAAATGCTTGCACCAACCAAGTTGATTATTGTTGTAACATCCTCAAAAGCTTTTATATCTATCTCAGCTTTTTTCGGATTCCAATAAAATCCTTTATAATTTTCGGTATTCTCAATTTTCTCTTTGCTGGTTGTGAGGTAATTAACAGCAATTCCATCTCGATGACATTGCCGAACCAATTCACTCCCAATTAGACCTGTAGCCCCTGTTATCAACACTTTCTTCATCATAATATTAAATTTAGAAATTCAAAAGCGAATGGCAAAGGGTGTTAACGGAAGATTGTGAATTGGGCTTCGGTACAAATTTCTATATTGCTTCGCAAATAGAAATCCATTCAGTCATCGTTCATTCAGCATTAATTCATCAATTTTGGATTTGTTATCCTTAGCTTGTAGAAGGATTAAAAATTAAATTTTTGTGGCTCTCAACATTTCTTTTTTTCCAGGTGGGCCGGGAAGGCGTTCTACGAAAAACCCTACTGCTTGCATTGCACGACGAGCATTTCCGTTAGCAGCATAGGTTACCAAGACGCCGTTTGGTTTCAAGGAATTGTACATTCTTTGAAATATTTCTTCAGTCCAAAGTTCAGGTTGAACTCTAATTCCAAAGGCATCAAAATATATAAGATGAAAATTATTTTCAGAATTTATTTCTGAAAATAATTTCTTTTGCTTTGTAAGTCTAAATTTTTCGGAAATATTTTTTTTTTCTTCCCAAGTAACATCGTGAAGCTGTAAAAAAATTTCTTTGGAAGCATTCAAAAGTGAAGTGTAATTAAGTTTTTCAATTTCACTCAAACTTAATGGATAAGCTTCCACTCCGGTATAATCAATTTTGAAATTGCTTTTTTCAGCTTCCAAATAAGTAAGAAACGCGTTCAGACCAGTGCCAAAACCAATTTCCATAATGAAAATTTCAGTAGCAGTATTTTTGGCAGACCAATGATAAAGGCCTTCCTTTATAAAAACGTGAAGTGCTTCCGTTATTGCACCGTGCTTGGAGTGGTATTGTTCGTCCCACTCCGCAATATGCAAGGTATATGAGCCGTCGCCCGTTTTTAATAAAGTTCTTTTCAAAAATTATTGTTTTTCTACTTCGGGAATAAGTACACCGTCTGCTTCAAAAGCAAGCGTGCGTTTTGGTGCTGTGATAGCTGCAATTTCTTCAACAGATTTCCCTCCGTCTTCGGCATAGTGGCGTTGGTCTTCAACGCTCATTTCCTCAACGTATGCTTTTCCGTTTACGATTATTTCTTGTCCGGCAATGTCTTTCGGCATAAAGAAACCATAATCCTTAAACCTCACCATCGCTTCTTGTTCTCCCATTTCAAGGTTCATCCAACAGCCTTTTTTCTGGCAAACATCTTTTACGGTTGCTGTAAATTTCACATTTACGGTATCGCCAGGTTTTAAACTTTTGTATTTATCCATCATTTCGGATTTCGACAAAACGTTCTCATCGGAAATTTTGTCGCCAAAAGTTTGATAGTTTATTGCAATTTCTTCGGCTTCAACCAAAGGTGTTTCTTCAGATTTTTCGTTTTTACAACCTAAAATAGCAAATGATAATGCGAATAAGAACAGAATTTTTTTCATCACAAAAATGTTTAATAATTAATTGATTGATACAATGTTGCAATTTTAATGATTTTTTGAATTTTATATAGGGTAAATTTTGTCTATTTTTACGCAATAAACAATTCTTTTCATGAATACATCAGCCACACAAAAAATTAATGTACAAAAAGTTGAATCTTCCCGAATTGGACAGGTAGATTTTGACAATCTTACCTTTGGAAGCATTTTTAGCGATCACATGTTTGAATGTGATTATAAAGATGGTGCCTGGCAAAATCCAACCATCAAGCCTTATGGGCCACTTACCATTTCGCCTGCGGCAAAGGTATTTCATTATGGACAGGCCGTTTTTGAAGGAATGAAGGCCTATAAAGATGAAAATGGCAAAGTCTGGCTTTTTAGACCTGAACAGAATTTTTTGCGAATCAACAAATCTTCTGTAAGAATGGCGATGCCAGAATTTCCGCGTGATATTTTCTTTGAAGCGTTGATTGAACTTGTAAAACTGGACAAAGATTGGGTTAAACCCGGTCTTGGCAATTCCTTATACATTCGCCCTTTTGTGATGGCAACTCAAGTTGGAGTAGGTGCATCACCATCAACCGAATATAAATTTATGATTTTGTTGTCGCCCGCTCAGGCTTATTACCTAGGCGATGTTAAAGTGGTAATTGCAGACCATTACAGCCGTTCAGCAAACGGTGGCGTAGGTGCTGCAAAAGCTGCTGGAAATTATGGCGCACAATTTTTCCCTACAAATTTGGCACGTGAAAAAGGATTTCAACAAGTAATCTGGACCGATGCTAGTAAGCACGAATATTTGGAAGAAGCAGGAACGATGAATGTGTTTTTTAGAGTAAATGATACTTTACTCACCGCCCCTATTAGCGATAGAATATTGGATGGTGTTACACGTAAAAGTGTAATTGCTCTTGCAAAAAAAGATAACATTACGGTAGAAGAAAGACCTGTTTTGGTTTCAGAAATTGTGGAGGCTGCCGAAAAAGGGAGCCTAAAGGAAATATTTGGGGCTGGTACCGCTGCGGTAATAAGTCCTGTGAGTGCTTTTAGCTATAAAGAAAAAACATTCGAACTTGACAAGCAAGAGGATGGATTTGCCTCACGCTTTAAAAAAGAATTATTAGATATTCAGTATAATCGCAGTGAAGACCCGTTTGGGTGGAGATACGAGGTTAAATAAATTCCAAATAAACAATTAAATTCCAAATTCCAAAGGTTTTGACTTTTTGGAATTTGGAATTTTATTTTTCCAGTATTGATTGAATATTCGGCTTAAAATAATTTGGGCCTTTTAAAACTTTTCCGTCTTCACGGTAAATCGGTTTTCCGTCCTCGTCCAGTTTGCTCATGTTGCTTCGCTGGATTTCGTTGAAAACTTCTTCAATTTTATGCTGCATACCGTGCTCGATTATGGTTCCGCAAAGAATGTAAAGCATGTCGCCAAGAGCGTCGGCAACCTCAACCAAATCATTATCATTGGCGGCTTCAAGGTATTCTTCGTTTTCTTCGCGCATCAATTCATAACGCAACAGGTTTTTCTTTATTCCCAGATTGGCGGTGGGAGTTTCCTTCATTCCAAGACCAAAAGCTTTGTGAAATTCGGAAACTGCGGCTATTTTATTCTTCATATTATAAGTTTAAGGTTGTAAATTTGCTTCGTAAAACTACAAATTTATGTTTACTACTGGCCAATTGGTTTTTGCTATTTTATTTTTTATCGCTTTCATAATTATAATGATTTACAGCTATCGTGGCGATAAAAAACTTCACAAAAAATATTATAAAGGGAGTCTTTGGGTTTTGGTGGGGTTTATTGTTTTCGTCTTTTTTTTAATAGCTATAAAAACATATTTCAAAGATTGATTCTATAAATCTTTTATCAATTTTCTCCTAGATATTCAACATAGATTCATTTTAAAAAACAATCATCTTTTCTTCTTTAAGAAATACTCCTAAATGAGTATTGCTAGGTTTACTTTATAATATTAGTATTGTTCCTCCTAAAATTATTATCAATAAAAGCAGGTAACACAATAACTTTTATAGACACCTAAGTCTATTTTTAAACCTATGTTAATCAACCAAAAAATTAGAATTATGATCGTAAAATCAAAATTATTTCTTCCATTATTAGTTCTTATTGTATCAATCGCTGCCTCTTGTACCAAAGAAGAGGATGACGAAGTTTCGGGTTGTACAGACCCTTTAAGCTATAACTATAATTCCAACGCCGTTTCAGACAATGGTAGCTGTGAATATTATTACGGTGGCCGTGATATGGGCCAAATTGATGTTGGTTCCGTTATAGATTTGAACAATGAATACAACATATACATTGACAATACATATATTGGCAGATTGACATACTTCTTTCCTAATGGTTTAAGCTGTGGAAATCCCAATGCAGTTGGACGTATTTTTAACTCAGGCTCACATTTAATTAGGGCTGAAGGAAATGGTGGAACTGAAATAAGGGAAGGATATGTTGTTTTGGATCCACAAGAATGTTTGGTGGTTTTACTAGAAAACTTACCTATTGTAGCCAACCAGAAAGGAAATGTTAAATTTTGGGTAAACCAAGATTATGGTTGCGGCCCTATAACTGTAAATATGAATGGTGTTGGTTCTAGCACAATTAGCGGTTATTATTTTAGTGGCAATCCAGATTGTATTATAGATGGCGTTGGGGGGAACTTTAATGATCTTACACCAGGAAATTATAATTATTCCGCAAGTTGCCAAGGATATAATTGGAACGGGTCAGTAACAATAACTCAAAATAGTTGCTTTAAACTCCAGTTAACACTTTAAATGTTTTTTAAATAGTTCTTTATAGAAAAAAGCTCTTTGGATATCCAAAGAGCTTTTTTATTTGAATTAAATATATTTTAATTTGTTGCTGGTAAATTGCTGTAATTTTTAGAATAAAACATCATTTGTTCTGCGAACGTTTTTGGTTGTTCTATTGTAAAACTTTCAATCTCATCATTGGCACCCATTTTAGGCACAAGCACTGGATTTACAAATCCACTGTAAGGCGCAGAAGTAAACTGCTTATTGCGCTCCAAAATTTCTTTGTGAAGATTTTGATCCACTTTTACTCCGTAGGTTTCCACTAATTTCTCAACTGCCGCGTAATCGCCTTCGCTTTTAATTCGTTGTGTTTCGCGAAGCAATTGACCGAAAAGCTCGTGCAATTTTTCATAATCGTTTATGTTGTAATAGGTTTTTCCATCGCGGGTAATTTTTTCAATTACATTATCTGCTTTTCCTTTTTCAAAAACCCATGCGGAAACCCATTGGCGGTTACGCATGTGTGCTTCTTCAACATTATCTCCAAGGTTTAGACGAATCAATTGCGTCATCAAACCATTGCGGATATAACCATCATAAGCTGCCATTCCAACTTTTTTCCAATCATCAACCAAGCCAAGTTCCTGTAGTTTTGGGTTGTACAAATAGTAAAGACCCACCAAATCTGCACGACCTTCTTCCAAAGTAGAAGCATAAGTTTTAAGTGTTTCTTTGGTTTCGCCCACACCTGGATTTAATTGCCCTGAAGCGTGACCAATTACTTCGTGAAGTGCGGTGTGAAGTTTATCGGCAAGCTGGCCGTATTTTTCTTCCAATTCTAGTTCTGTAGAATCGTTTACAAATTCTTTCAACCTTCCTGTACTTCCTGCGTTGTTGTATGCTTCAATAATGTTTCCGAGTGAAACAGATTTACTGCCCACTGCCGCACGTATCCAGTTTGCATTTGGAAGGTTTACTCCAATTGGCGTACTTGGAGAAGAATCGCCTGCTTCGCCTGCAACATTCACAACCTTATAGGTTACCCCTACTACACTGTCTTTTTTGTGTTCCTCCATCAAAGGTGAATTATCCTCAAACCATTGGGCGTTTTCAGTAAGGACCGCCATTTTCTCTGACATATCAAAATCATTTATTTGAATTACAGTTTCGTAAGAACCTCTGTAACCTAATGGGTCATTATAAACTTCAATAAAGCTGTTTATATAATCAATATTGCCTTCAGTTGCCCCAGTCCAAGCTACGTTATAGTCATCCCAAGTTTGAAGATCTCCTGTTTTGTAATATTGAATCAAAAGACCAAGTGCATCTCCCTGTGCTTTGTTTTCGGCAACACCTTGTGCTTTTTCAAGCCACTCCACTATCTTGTCAATAGCTGAACCGTATAAACCACCCGATTTATATACAAGTTCCTTAAGCTGGCCGTTCTCTTTTACCAATTTTGAGTTTAAACCGAATGAAAGTGGCTTTTTAGGGTCTGGAGATTTCTTTTTTGAATAGAAGTTTTCCACATCTTTATTTGTAACGTCAGGACCATAAAAGTTTACTGCGCTTTCCAAAACATTATCAACCCCTTTAGCTTGGTTTACTTTTTTAGAATCCTTATCGTTGAAAATTACATCAAAAGCTTCGCCTTCCAAAGTAGTATTGGTATCGGTCAAAAGTTGTTTTAAATAGTCAGAAGAAAAATCCGGCTTCAACTTTTCATTAGAATAATGATGGTGAATACCGTTGCTGAACCAAACTCTTTTCAAGTAAGTTTCAAAATTTTTCCAATCGTCTGTAGTCTTATCACCTTTATAGTTGGTATAAACGTTTTCCAAAGCCTTTCTAATGGTAAGGTTGTAGCGGTAGTTTTGGTCCCACATAATATCTCTTCCAGCCAATCCAGCTTGAGTAAGGTAGTACACCAGTTTTTGTTCCTTTAGGGTAAGTTTTTCCCAACCTGGAATTTGATAACGCAAAACTTTTATGTCGCCAAACGACTCCAAATTATAATCAAAGTCTGCGGATTGTACTGTTTCCACTTGGGCTAAAGGCTTTTCATCTTTGTTTTCTTTGCAGGAAAAAAACAACAAACCGCACATTGCCATTGCAATAAAAAAGGTGTTCTTCATTTTAAAATAATTTTTGATTTCCGCAAATGTACTAAAATATTATTCGCAATATTTAAATCACAAATGCTTGTGAATTCTGAAGAAATTGGTTTTAAGCACTGTCACTGAAATTTCAGTATCTTAGCAGCACCAATCAACACCTCGCTAAAAAATGAAAATAATAAAATACTTACTTTTCCTTATTCTTCTAATAATTATTGGCAGCGCCATTTATTTTGGGACGAAAGAAGGAACTTATGACCTTCATGATTCCATGGTAATTAAAGCGCCGCCAGAAGTTGTTTTCAACAAAGTGAATGATTTTAAAAGCTGGGAAAATTGGGGGCCTTGGAAAAAAGAAGACTCCACAATGACTTTTACGTATGCCGAAAAAACTTCAGGCGAGGGTGCTTCCTATTCATGGGATGGCCAAATGAGTGGGTCCATGACTACGACAAAAGTAATTCCCAATAAAGAAATTGAGCAAGATTTAACGCTAAATACGCCTGCAGGAAAACGAAATCCAAAAGTATATTGGAATTTTGAAGAAGTGGACGGCGGAACCAAAGTAACTTGGGGAATGAAAGGTGAACACACCTTAATTGACAAAGCTTATTACTCATTTAGTGGTTTCGATTTTGATGCATCCATGCACAAAATGAACAAAGAAGGATTGGAAGGAATTGCTCTAGAAGTGGCAGAAGACATGAAACAGTATTCCATAAATGTGGATGGTATTACCCAATACGGCGGTGGATATTATATGTACACCACTTCCGTTGCAAAACAAAGTGAGCTTGATGAAAAAACAGAACCGATGATGAACCTGGTTATGGAATTCATTACAAAGAACAATCTAAATATGGCAGGTAAGCCTTTTACAATTTACAATGAAATAGACAATGCAAACAATACAGTTATCTTTTCCACAGGGATTCCTGTGAAAGAAAAAGTGATCACGCCTGAAGGAAGTCCCGTTGTTTGCGGATTTATGGAGCCTGTTTCTGCAGTGAAAGTTTCACTTAAAGGAAATTACAAACATCTATCCGAAGCATATACCAAGGGAAGACAATACATAGAAAAGAACAGCCTTCAAATAGATCCGGCAGGCAAAATGTTTGAAGTTTATATGACCAATCCTAAAGAAACTCCCAATCCGGCCAATTGGTTGACAGAGGTTTACATTCCAATAATTACCACCCCCGAACCTTTAGAAGAAGGATTATAAATGAAACAGTTGGCATTGGTTTTTATTGGCGGTGGTTTGGGAAGCACGTTGCGTTATGGACTTTCCAAATATTTGGACAGTTTTGAAACGGGAATACCCTACGGTACTTTTGCAGCCAACATTATAGGTAGTTTGTTAATTGGAATAATTCTAGGACTTGCTTTAAAAAACGAAACACTTTCCCAAAATACGGTCTTGTTTTTGGCCACGGGATTTTGTGGTGGGTTTACTACTTTTTCCACCTTTGCTTATGAGAACCACGTCTTTCTGAAAAGTGGTGATTTCATGTCGTTCGCGCTTTATACCATTGCAAGTTTTGTAGTTGGTTTTGCAATGGTTTTTCTAGGAATGTGGTTAGTGAAGTTATTTTAATGCTTTCCAAAAGCCTTTACCCCTGCTTCAATTCTAATTAAAAGGTCGTTTTCCTTTGGTGGAATAGGGCAAGAATACCTTGCACTATATGCACAGTATGGATTATAAGCTTTGTTAAAATCTATAACTATTGTATCTCCTTCTGGAATTCGTTGGTCCAAAAATCTTCCACCACCATAAGAGCCATCGCCACTGGTTAAATCTGTAAAAGGTAGAAAGAGATAATCTTCATAGCCTGGCTTATCGTAAGGTTGGGTGCTTTTAAAAATATTCAAGACAAAATCTTTTCCGTCTATTGAGAAATGTGCCTCACCATACTTTACATATTCTGGAGTGCGCGAAGTGGTTGTTGGCATCAAAAACGGTTTTTCATCTGGGGTGCGAACAAGCTTAGCATTAACAATAAATTTTTCATCGATTGGATAGAATTCCAAACCGTGAAAATTTTTAAAATCCTCTGGATCTAAAATAGTCGTTTCGGGGTTGCTGAACTCTTCATTCAGTTCTATTTGAGCTGCTTCGGTTTTAGAAATAATAGCTTCATCCTGTGCAGAAATCACATTGCAGAGCATAAAAAAGGAAAGTAGTAATAAATACTTCATATAAAGTTTTCAGTAAAAATAGAAAAGAATTTCAAACTTCATATTTATTTCTATTTTTGGTTAAAATAAAATTCTATGAAATTCAAATACCTACTATTGATTGTTTTTATTGCCTTAGGAACACAACTTCTATCTGCCCAGCATATTAAGTTGGATAAAAAAGAAATGGCATTTTTAGCATCTCAGAAAAAAATAAATGTAGTTTTCACTTATGAAAGTGTTCTTTTTAATGCTGATAGTCTTACTGAAACAGGATTTGTAAATTACATAAAAGGAAAAATAGAAAGCAAACTTAATGCGGAAGAAGCTTTGGATTGGGAAAAGAGGTATTTCAATGCCAAAGATTCCATTTATCCTAAAATTTTTGCCACAGCTTTAAATAACCGTATTAAAGATTATGATTATCCCATAGAATTTGTTGTAGATGACAATTCAACATATTACACGATGAAAGTACAAACTGATTGGATGTATTTTGGCTATGACGTGGGAATAGCAAAACAACCTGCAAAAGCCAACTTAAAAGTTACATTTTATGAAACTTCAAACCCTGAAAATATTGTTTCTAAAATTGATATAGACAGAGCTGAAGGTTTCAATGTTATAGGAAACTTATCTTTTAACACAGAGGTCCCATTAGGAACTAGTGGTATATCGTCAACAAATTGGCTTCAAGAATTTTTAAAAGCAAATGAAGATTATCCAAAACCAAGCCTTATTAGAATGGGAAATATGTATGACAAAGCAGCGGTTAGATTTGGCATGACATTAAAAAGAGTTTTGGATTAGTATTGAAAAAATAATTTAGGACAATAAATATTTTCACTACATTTGATTTTTAAAATAAACAAAAAATGAAAAATAGAACATACAACTGTCAACCAACCCAGGTCATTTCTGGAAAGAAATGTCGGCGATGTATGTATTGATTATATAGCAATAAGTTAATTCAATAATAAAACGTCCCGGCATCAACCGGGACGTTTTAATTTTATATCGCCAACCAATAATGAAAAAAATATACACCAACTACTTAGCAAATTTTCGGGGACTTTCCCGAGAGATTTGGCTATTGTCCTTGGTGACCTTTATAAACCGGGCTGGGGCAATGGTAATTCCATTTTTATCATTATACCTTATAAATGTTGAAGGATTCACGTTGCCACAAGTAGGCTGGATAATGTCCTGTTTTGGTCTCGGCTCTTTGGTTGGAACATTTATTGGCGGAAAGTTGACTGATAGTATTGGCTTTTATAAGGTTATACTTGCAAGTTTATTTTTGGGGGGAGTTGGTTTTATTTTGCTTCAGTTTATAGACTCCTTTTATGGTTTTTGCATTGGTATTTTTGTTTTAACAATGATGGCAGACGCTGGTCGTCCTGCAATATTTGTTGCTGCAGACACTTACAGCCGACCTGGAAATACAACTCGAAGCATCACACTGATTCGGCTCGCCATTAATTTAGGTTTTTCAATAGGACCTTTAATTGGAGGGTTGATTATTGCGCATATAAATTACACTTCGCTTTTTTGGATTGATGGTTTAACCTGTATGCTTGCATCTTTAAGTGTTTTTATTCTTTTAAAACCGAAAAAACAAAGAGAAACTACTACTGAAAAAATCGTTGCTGTTAAAGAAGGAGTTCCGCCATACGTGAACAAACTTTTTATATTGTTTTTCATCATCATGGTAGCAAACAGTTTGGCTTTTGTTCAATACTTTTCAGTGATGCCCGTATATTATGAAAAAGCGCATTTCCTTTCTGAAGATATTATTGGCTGGCTTTTATTTATAAATGGTGCTACCATAGTAATTTTTGAAATGCCATTGATAGCATGGTTGGACCGAAAGAAAATTTCAAAGACTATGGCCACATTTTGGGGGATTTTCTTTTTGGGACTCAGCTTCTTGGTGTTGAATTTTACAAGTTGGAGTGGGGTTCTGGTTATTGGAATGCTTTTAATGACTTTGGGAGAAATGATTGGCTTCCCTTTTTCAAACGCGCTTGCTCTAGAAATGGCTCCCAAGGGAAGAAAAGGAAGCTATATGGCATTATATAGTATGAGTTTCAGCTTTGCCCATTTAATTGGGCACAACGGCGGTATGAATATGGTGAGCAGTTATGGCTACTTCAACACATGGATTGTTTACGCTATATTTCTGCTTCTTATTGCTGCTTTGACTATTTGGCTATATTTCTTATTGAAAAAATCAGAAACCAAAAATATTTGATCTAACGCTTCAGTTCTGATTTTTTTTTGGCATTTCGTTGTTTGCGACTAATAATAACGGCATCTAAACATGAAATCATAAGTCCAATTCCTGCAAAAAGACAGATGAGCCTTACTACGGTTGCTCCGGGATATTCCAAGCCCGTAAAACCCAATAATGCTGAAAGAATCGTTACAATTAAAAAGTGGATTGTGTAATTTTTCATGGCTGGTTAATTTTAGATAAAATTTCTTTTTAAAAATACTTCTAAAGAACAATGGTTTATCTTAAAAAGAAACCAATTACCACATTTTTAACACTGATAAAGTTATGTCAAGGGTTTCAAAGTATTGTTTTTCACCACGTGTGAAAGAACAATCTGTGTTTTTGTTTCGCCATAAACAATAAGCTGGTCGATGAAGGCTTCCAAATGTTTCTGATTTTTTAACACCACTTCCATCACTATGTTTTCGTTGCCGGTAATACGGTAGCAGTTTAAGACCTCATCATACGTTTTTACAATTTCAAGAAAAGGTTTCAACTTGCCCATAAAAGCACGAAGTGTAATTATAGCCTTAAATTGATACCCAGCTTCAAAAGGCGAAACAACCGTAAAGTAACCGTTGATAACCCCAGAATCTTCCATTTTTTTTATCCGTTCCGAAACTGCAGGTGAGCTGATCCCCACTTGCCTCCCTATTTCTGTATTAGGCTGACGGGCATTTTTTTGAAGACAATTCAGAATTTTCCAATTTAAGGAATCTATACTCATATTAAAGTTTTAATTAAAATTAAGGCATTATTTAAAGCAAATATATCAATTTACTTTAAAATCGATTGTGAAAAGCCATTGCTTCTGATTAAATTTGGTATGCTAAAAAAAAGAAAAATGTCGTCCCATTCATTTGGAAAAAATCCACATTCCGCTATTTATATAAAATCCTTGGAAATATTCTCTTTGACCAGAAATATTGCAAGCTATCTGAGCCATGATCTTTCTTACCTTCAAAGAAATGGAAAGGAAGACCCAAATATTTATTTCACTGGTGATATAGTGCAACAATCGGTTTCATTGGGTCCGCAAATACTCAAAGCAGAAAACCAGCTTTTTTCTGAGGAGAAGCATAAATATGTTGCTTCAGTAATGCGTCTTTCAAATTTGCTCTATAAAAATTGTGAACGTTTGGAAAGAGTCAATAGCAATGGGAAGGATTTTTTACCCTTGCTTCGCAAGGAGCTAAAAAAATTCAGAAAACTTCAGCATACATGGGGGCTGACTCTTTAATTTTGAATCCATTATCTTCTTTTATAAAATTCAATTGCACATTTGTAAAGCAACATAGCAATAAAAATGCTCGAAGAAAACAATTATAGCTTTCAAAAATTAGCGCAATAAACGCGGATCAAAATCCATTTTACCAATCTTAATAATTTTTAACTTCTCAAAGTCCATATGTGAAGGGTTTATTAAGATATTATTTTCTTGATACATTACGGCTGAAGGCACGCTCATTGCCAAACTGTCTTTCTTTTTAAGCCAATTAGAACCCAGCATTTGCAATTGGTTCACCGCTGCTTCAGTACTCCATTTAGGCTCAATAAAATCTATTGATTGAATTTTTTTAATGGTTGAATCGGGAATCTCAACTTCCAAAAAGGAATAATCTAAGGGAAGCGCTGCATAGTCCACATGCACGATAATTTCCAACAAACTTAGAGAAAGATTTTGCGAAAAATACAACATACCATCACCAACTTTGTTCCACCTTCCGCCAAATAGCCTGGCTCCTTCACCAGACAAATCATTAATAAACTGTGTTTTTGTAATTCGGTAAATACGCACAACTAAGAAGGGATTCCGTGAGCAATACGGCCAATTATATTTTTAACATACTGAATGCCAAATCTTGTGTCTAAAAAATCTAATGGCTTTTGACCATTAAAAATATACGGTGTAGAATGTAGCCAATTTCTAAAATTATCAAGCGTATCAAAAACCTCAATCCCTTTTGAAACGACATCTGCAATCTCAAAAATCTGCTCTGTGTTTGAAACTGTTAAAAGATCATCATCTGCCTTACGCTGTAATGTACGATGCGAAACATGTAAAAGATCACTCAATCTATCCATTGATATAGCCAACACTTCACAAATAGAATAAACTACACTTTTAGGCAAACCTCTTCTGGTTATAGTAATAAGGTCTATATCACTATTTACTACTTGACCAACTTGGCTTATACCCCCAAGCACCCCAACAATTCTATCAAAAGGATTATCAATCAAATAAAAAACCTCTGGTTCTTTAGTTAAATTTACATCGGTATGGGTTTTATCTTTTTTCATGGTCACGACATTTGACGCAAATATATGTATTTTTGTCGCGTAAAAGATAATTTTAACGTTCTTTTTACATATTTCTTCTATATTGCCCCCCTACTTCAAATAGGGCCTCGGTTATCTGCCCTAAAGAGCAAACTTTAGTGACCTCCATAAGCTCCTCAAATAAGTTTTCATTATGAATGGCCGCGGCTTTTATTTTTTCAATTGAAGAAACTGCCCTATCACTAAACATCTTATGCAGATTTTGAAGCGTTTGGATCTGAACCTGCTTTTCTTCTTCAGTAGCACGAATTACTTCTGCGGGAAGAACTGTTGGCGACCCCTTGCTGCTTAAAAAAGTATTTACCCCAATAATTGGAAAATCCCCATTGTGTTTTAAGGTTTCATAATAAAGACTCTCTTCTTGTATTTTGCTGCGTTGATACATTGTTTCCATCGCTCCCAAAACTCCTCCGCGTTCCGTAATACTATCGAACTCCTTTAGAACCGCTTCTTCCACAAGATCAGTCAATTCCTCAATAATAAACGAACCTTGAATTGGATTTTCATTTTTCGCGAGTCCCAGCTCTTTATTTATAATTAATTGAATTGCCATCGCGCGGCGCACGCTTTCTTCCGTTGGAGTAGTAATTGCTTCATCGTAAGCATTGGTATGTAAAGAATTACAATTGTCATAAATAGCATACAATGCCTGAAGCGTAGTACGAATATCATTGAAATCAATCTCCTGTGCATGCAAGGAACGTCCAGAAGTTTGAATATGATATTTCAACATTTGCGCTCTAGGGTTGGCACCATATTTTTCCTTCAAAGCCTTCGCCCAGATTTTTCTGGCCACACGACCAATAACAGCATATTCTGGATCTATACCATTGCTGAAGAAAAAAGAAAGATTGGGACCAAACTCATTGATGTCCATTCCACGGCTCAAGTAATATTCCACATACGTGAAGCCGTTTGCAAGTGTAAACGCTAATTGGGTAATCGGGTTTGCCCCAGCCTCTGCAATGTGGTACCCGCTGATTGAAACCGAATAAAAGTTTCTAACTTTTTTTTCGATAAAATATTCCTGCACATCGCCCATCAATCGCAGAGCAAATTCTGTTGAAAATATGCAAGTATTCTGCGCTTGGTCTTCTTTTAAGATATCTGCTTGAACCGTGCCGCGAACCTGCTGTAGTGTTTCGTATTTAATTTTATTATAAACATCAGCACCCAAAACTTGATCGCCGGTAACCCCAAGCAGCATCAATCCCAATCCGTTGTTGCTCTCGGGCAATTCTCCGTGATATTTTGGGCGTTCAATTCCTTTTTCCTTGTAAATTTTGTTGATTTTCTTTTCAACCTCACTTCCAAGCCCGTTTTCGTTTATATATTTTTCGCAATTTTGGTCGATGGCCGCGTTCATAAAGAAACCTAGCAACATAGGCGCAGGACCATTGATTGTCATACTTACAGAGGTCATTGGATGGCTCAACTCAAAACCGGAATAAAGCTTTTTGGCATCGTCCAAACAACAAATGGAAACTCCTGCATTTCCAATTTTTCCATAAATATCGGGCCGAAGGTCTGGATCGTTTCCATACAATGTAACACTGTCAAAAGCAGTGGAAAGTCGTTTAGCGGGCAAGCCCATGCTCACATAATGAAAACGACGGTTGGTACGCTCAGGACCACCCTCGCCAGCAAACATACGGGCTGGATCTTCTCCGGTTCTTTTGAAAGGATAAAGACCAGAAGTATATGGAAATTCCCCTGGAACATTTTCCTGCAATATCCAATTCAAAATATCGCCCCAAGCTTGATATTTTGGCAATGAAACTTTTGGTATTTGGGTATGCGAAAGAGATTCAGTATGTGTATCAATATTTATTTCTTTCCCTCGAACTTTAAAACTATATATTGGGTTTTTGTACTTATTCACTTTGGTATTCCAACTTGTAATTACTTCCCAGTTGTAAGGATCCAAGTTTAACTTTTCGCGATCAAATTCAGCAAGTAACAATTTCAATAAATCTTTGTTTTTTTCTATACCGACAATCGATTCTGAAACAATTCCAATTTTATCAATTTCAGGTTTTTTCCCTGAAATGGATTCCATTGTTTTAAAAATTCCGTAAAGTTTTTGGGCAACCTCGGCCTGTTCGGAAGCTTTTTTATCATAAGCTCTATTGTTTTCCGAAATTTCTGAAAGATACCGTATGCGTGAAGGTGGAATTACAAAAACCTTTTCCTCCATTTCTTCGGGAAAGTGTAGGTCGCTCTTAAGATCTGCATTGGTTTTTTCAACAATTTTTTCTATCACAGCTTTGTAGAGTGTATTCATTCCTGGATCGTTGAATTGAGAAGCAATAGTACCATACACAGGCAATTCGTCTTGCGGCGCGTCCCAAAGAAGGTGATTGCGCACATATTGTTTTTTCACATCGCGCAGTGCATCCAATGATCCGCGTTTATCAAATTTGTTGATTGCCACCAGATCGGCAAAATCAAGCATGTCAATTTTTTCAAGTTGGGTTGCAGCACCAAATTCAGGAGTCATTACGTAAAGCGAAACATCACTGTGCTCTATAATTTCGGTATCGCTTTGTCCAATACCAGAAGTTTCAAGAATAATTAAATCATATTCCGCAGCTTTCAAAACCTGAATTGCTTCCGACACATATTTAGAAAGTGCAAGATTGCTCTGGCGTGTTGCCAAACTGCGCATATAAACTCTTGGCGAATTGATAGCGTTCATTCTAATACGGTCGCCCAGCAAAGCCCCTCCCGTTTTTCTTTTGGAAGGATCAACGGAAACAATACCAATAGTTTTATCTGGAAAATCAACTAAAAATCTACGAACCAATTCATCTACAAGTGAAGATTTTCCCGCCCCACCCGTTCCGGTAATTCCCAAAACAGGCGTCGTATTTTTTTTATTTTTAATGTGAATTTTATCAAGGGTTTCCTTTGCAACCTCAGGGAAGTTTTCAGCGGAAGAAATAATTCGCGCAATAGCTCCAATTTCCTTTTTTGGAAGCTTTTCAAGTTCCCCATTTAATATATCGCCAATGGCAAAATCAGATTGTTCCACCAAATCGTTTATCATTCCTTGAAGTCCAAGCTCTCTTCCGTCATCTGGTGTATAAATACGTGTAATGCCATAATCCATCAAATCTTTTATTTCTGAAGGAAGAATTACGCCGCCGCCGCCGCCAAATATTTTAATGTGGCCAGCATTTTTTTCCTGCAACAAATCATACATATATTTAAAATACTCATTGTGTCCTCCTTGATAAGAAGTCATGGCAATAGCATTAGCATCTTCTTGAATTGCGGTGTTTACAACTTCTTCCACACTGCGGTCGTGACCCAAGTGAATCACCTCAACCCCTGTGGATTGTATAATACGCCGCATTATATTGATGGCCGCGTCATGACCATCAAAAAGTGAGGCAGCGGTAACAATGCGAACTTTATGTTTTGGTTTATAAGGATTTATCTGATGCATAGTTTGTTCTACTTATATTTATGAAATGCAAATTTAGTTAAAACGTAACGAACATAACGCTTTAGGCCAATAATGATATGATAAATATTTTTAAAAAGTGTTGTGGTAATTCAATATTTTTGTATCTTGCAGCATCAATATTAAACAATTAAAACTTTAACATTATGAAAAAAATTTACATTTTAGCACTTCTTTTAGGTGCATTTAGTTTTTCATCTAACGCTCAACAAGAGCTATTTGATGATTTTGAGTCTTACAACTTGGGTCCTATTTCAGCACAAGCTGCACATTGGAGAAACTGGTCTGGTGTTGACGGTGGTTCTGATGATGCTAACGTTGTTGATGATGAGGCTTTTGGCGGTTTACAGTCTGTATATATACCAGACAATGAGCTTACAGATTTAATTCTTTTGGTGCCTTCCGCTCCTATTAGTGGAGTTTACACAATTCAATTTAACGCTTTAATTCCTGCGGGACAAAGCGGTTATTTTAACATGCAAGCCGCACTTACTCCTGAAGGAACTGCTTGGGTTCAAGCTTTGATGGGTGGTAACGTTTACTTTAACTGCGATGGTGCCTCTGGAGGTATTGGTGGAGTTACTGGTGTAATTGACTGTTCAGTTTTTGACCAAACTTTCACTTATCCAGAAGACCAATGGTTTAAAGTTGATTGTGTTTATGACATCGACAACCAAGCTTGGGATATGTATATAGATGATGTACAATTTGTATTTGCTTATCCATTCGCATTTGGTCCACAGGTATTTATTGAATTGGCAGGTCTTGATTTCTATTCTGCTGCTCCACACAACCAAATGTTCCTTGATAATATCGTACTTTACAATGGTGTTATTGGAACTGAAGATTTCTCAGCAGATAAATTTTCTGTATATCCAAACCCAGTAAAAGATATGTTAAACATTAAGTCTAGTACTGCTGTTGACAATGTTACTGTATATGATCTTTTAGGAAAAGTAGTTCTTCAGGAAAATCCTGGGACAATTTCTCCAGCTATCAATATGAGTAATCTTGCTTCTGGATCTTACTTAGTTAAAGTAACTATTGGAAACTCTTCCAAAACAGTTAAGGTTCTTAAATAAGACTTTTAAAAAGCTTTTTTACCCAAAAGGCTCTTCATAATGAAGAGCCTTTTAATTTTAATCAATTAAAAAAATACATTATGAAAAAAATTTACGTTTTAGCACTTGTTTTAGGTGCATTTAGTTTTTCAGCGAACGCTCAAGTAGAGCTAACTGATGATTTTGATTCTTACAACTTAGGTCCTATTTCAGCACAAGCTCCACAATGGAGAACTTGGGGTGGTATTGATGGTGGTTCAGATGAGGCTAACGTTGTTGACGATGAGGCTCAATCTGGTTTACAATCTGTTTTTATTCCAGGCAATTTAGCTACAGACTTAATGCTTTTGGTGCCATCGGCTCCAACTAGCGGAGTTTACACCATTGAATTTTACGCGTTGATTCCAGCAGGAAAAGGTGGGTATTTTAATATGCAAGCTGCCTTAACACCAGAAGGAACTCCATGGGTACAAGCTTTAATGGGTGGAAATGTCTTTTTTAACTGTGACGGCGCTTCAGGTGGTATAGGTGCAATTGATGCCAGTCCCGCAGGAGCAGAATGTACAGTTACTCAGGCCTCTTTTACCTACCCAGAAGACCAATGGTTTAAAGTAGATTGCGTTTATGACCTTGACAATGAAACTTGGGATATGTACATAGATGAGGTTCAATTTTTCTTTGCAGAACCTTTCGCATTTAACACACAAGTATTTATTGAATTGGCAGGTCTTGATTTTTATTCAGCCACTGCTCATAACGAAATGTATATAGATGATGTTACACTTTACAATGGTAACATCCTTGGAACTAATGATTTCGCTGAAAACAAATTCTCTGTATATCCAAACCCAGTAAAAGACATGTTAAACATCAAGTCTAGCGCTGCTGTTGACAATGTTACTGTATATGATATTTTAGGAAAAGTTGTTCTTCAGGAAAACCCTGGAACTATTTCTCCAGCTATCAACATGAGCAATCTTGCTTCTGGATCTTACTTAGTTAAGGTAACTATTGGAGATTCTTCTAAAACAGTTAAGGTTCTTAAATAAGACTTTACAAAACTTTTTTACCAAAAGGCCCTTCAACATTGAAGGGCCTTTTTTTATTTATTTCCTGTAATGAATCACAAAATCAGATAAAAAGTAGCTGAAATAACACTCTAACAAATTATATTATATTAAAAATGTTGAGTCAAAATAATATTATTGTATCTTAATACTTAGATATCAAATGATTAAAAATTTAACGCGATGAGAAAGAAATACATTTTAGCACTTCTTTTAGGTGCATTCAGCTTTTCATCTTACGCTCAATTTGAGTTATTTGATGATTTTGAATCTTATACCTCGGGTTCCTCCATATGTTCGCAATCTACTCATTGGAGAGCTTCGTCTGGTATCGATGAAGACTGCGCAAGTATTGTAGATGATGAAGCATTTTCTGGCTTACAGAGCTTATATATATCAGGAAATGGATTTGACGAAATATTGTTATTGGTTCCATCTGCCCCAACATTCGGTGTTTACTCAATTGCATTTTATGCTTTGATCCCTGGAGGGAAATCTGGATATTTTAATATGCAGGCCGACCTTACTCCAGATGGCATGTCTTGGAACCAAGCTTTAATGGGTGGTCATGTTTTCTTTAACTGTGATGGTGCTTCTCCAGGTCTTGGTATTGTTTCAGAAATGTATGACTGCTCAGCTTTTAATCAGTCTTTTACGTTTCCAGAAGATCAATGGTTTAAAGTTACCTGTGTTTATGACCTCGATAACCAAACTTGGGATATGTACATAGATGAAGTTCAATTCGTATTTGCTCAGCCTTTTGCTTTCGGTTCTAAGGTTTTTACTGAATTAGCTGCGCTTGAATTCTACTCAGCAAGTGCCAACAATGATATGTATATTGATGATGTAGTTATGGGACAGCCAACCATAGGCACAAATGATTTCTCAGCTAATAAATTTTCTGTTTATCCTAACCCAGTTGAAGATATGTTGAATATTAAATCTACTGAGTCTGTAGATAATGTTACTGTATACGATCTCTTAGGAAAAGTAGTTCTTCAGGAAAACCCTGGAAAAATCTCTCCAGCTATCAACATGAGTAATCTTGCTTCAGGATCTTACTTGGTTAAAGTAACTATTGGAGATTCTTCCAAAACAGTTAAGGTTCTTAAATAAGACATTTAAAAAATCTTTTTTACCAAAAGGCTCTTCAATATTGAAGTGCCTTATTTATATTTGAAAAAACAAAAATATCAAACCTATGTGGGCTAAAAAAATATTCCTTTTCTGTTCAATATTTATTTTTATTTCCTGTGCTGAACTACAACAAGTAGTAGATGCACTTCCCAATCAAACAGGGATTGGTATGGATCCTACTATGATCGCAAACGGTCTGCGACAAGCTTTAGACTTAGGAATAGACAAACAGGTTACCAAGCTTACCCAAAAAGATGGTTTTTACAAAAATCAACTGGTTAAAATTATGTTGCCACAAGAATTGCAGAAAGTAGACCAGACCTTACGCGATATTGGTCTGGGTAGTTTGGCCGATGAAGGCATAAAAGCGCTTAACCGTGCAGCTGAAGACGCTGTGAAACAAGCTACACCAATATTTATAAATGCAGTTAAGGATATTACCTTCTCAGACGCAAAAACCATACTTCTTGGACCAGATAATGCAGCTACAAATTATCTAGAACAACGTACCAACAATGCGCTTTACTCAAAATTCAATCCTGTTATTAAAAGCTCTTTTTCAAAAGTGGGTGCCGACCAAATTTGGAGCAATATTATTACAAAATATAATTCCGTGCCTTTTGTGACCAGAGTGAACCCAGACCTTACAGATTACGTTACCAATGAAGCGCTAAAAGGTGTTTATAAAATGATTAGTGTTGAAGAAAAAGATATTCGTAACAATATTTCTGCGCGGACTACAACATTGTTAAAACAAGTTTTCGCACTACAAGATTAAGTAATTTTAAGATTTTTAACATAAGTCTCTTAAAAGACAACAGATTTATGACTCCATTAACCTTGCGTTAATACTAACTTATCTTTTTCAAAAGTATCTTTGTTCCAACAATATAGCATTAGAAATGATAAGTTGGTTCAGAAAAAAATCCAGAGTTGAAATACTAAAAGAAAGATATACTTTTTTAATGAAACGATCTTTCGAAACGGCTTTAAAGGATACCGAAAAAAGTGAAAAGATGCATCGCCAAGCCGATAAGATTTTTCAAGAAATACAATACCTTTCACTTCAGCGAAGTGATAAGTAACATTTAGTGAAGCGTTTTAAAATAACCAAACGCTTGTATAAGTCGACTGCCATACCAACTAAAATATTCCCCGTCTACCAATTTTATTTTAGCATCAATTTTATTTTGCAATTCCACAACATGCTCATCCTTGAATGGATATGGCTCTGTTGAAAGAAGCACCAAGTCTGCACTTTTTAATAAATCCCATTCCACTTCTGGATAGCGAGAAATTTCTTCAATAATGCAGTTCTCAAAATTATTCAAACGCAAAAGAGCATTTATAAAAGTATCCTTTCCAGCAGCCATATAAGGATCTTTCCATATTAAATAAAGCACTTTTTTTGAAGGGAAGTCTTTCAAATACAACTTAAATCCATCCCATTCCAATTCAATTTTTAAAATTATTGCAGAAGCTTTTTCAGTAACATCAAATACTTCTCCAAGTCGTTTAATCATTTCGATACTTTCTGTAATCGTGGAAATATCACTGACCCACACAGGGGCAATACTTTCCAACTGAAGCACCATTTCTTCGGTGTTTTCCTCTTTGTTGCAAATAATAATATCTGGCTTGAGTAATTTTATTTTGGTAAAGTTGACTGTTTTGGTTCCTCCCACAATCGTTTTTTCCTTTCGTAAATTAGCTGGATGAACGCAGAATTTAGTAATACCAACAATATTTTTACGTAAGCCAAGGTCAACCAACAATTCTGTTTGAGATGGAACCAGCGAAACAATTCGCGAAGGAATATTGGCAAGTGTTATGGTTCTATTTAATTGGTCAATGAATTCCATTGAGAATGGCTTTCATTTCAAGCTGCATGTTTTTGGCTTCCCGCGCTGCAGCTTCTGCAAAATCATTATTTTTTGAAGCATAAATAATCCCACGTGAAGAATTCACAAGCAACCCAATATTTGAAGATAGTCCATATTTACAGACTTCTTTTAAGCTTCCGCCCTGCGCCCCAACGCCAGGAACCAATAAAAAACTATCGGGAACAATTTTACGAATTTCTGCAAAGTATTCAGCTTTGGTAGCGCCAACAACATACATTAAGTTTTCACTATTGTTCCAGTCTTTTGAAGTTTTCAAAACTTGCTTATACAATTCTTCTTCACCAATTTTTTTAGTTTGAAAATCGAAAGCACCTTCATTGGAGGTCAACGCAAGCAAAATAGTATGCTTATTTTCAAAAGCAAGAAAAGGCTCAACAGAATCCTTCCCCATATAAGGCGCAACGGTTATAGAATCAAAACCCAAATCTTCATAAAAAGCTTTTGCATAGCGGCTAGAAGTATTGCCTATATCACCGCGTTTTGCATCAGCGATGGTGAAGATTTCCGGATGGTTTTCGTTTAAATAATTTATGGTTTTTTCTAGTGCTTTCCAGCCTTTTAAACCATAAGCTTCATAAAAAGCCGTGTTTGGTTTATAGGCAACTGTATATTGGTGCGTAGCATCAATAATAGCCTTATTGAAAGAAAATATAGGGTCTTCTTCTTTTAAGAGAAATTCAGGGATTTTATCAAGATCTACGTCTAGGCCAACGCAAAGAAAGGATTGCTTCTTTTTTATTTCTGAAATTAAATTCGCTGTAGTCATAGTCTAATATTTCAGAAGATTGGATGTTTAAAAAGTTTCGCCCGTTTCTTTCAATTTCTCTGTATTACTAACCAATTGTAGCTCATCAATTATTTCCTGAATGTCACCATTCATAATATTTCCAAGATTATACAAAGTAAAATTTATACGGTGGTCAGTAACGCGGCCTTGAGAATAGTTGTAGGTCCTAATTTTTGCGCTACGGTCTCCACTGGTTACCATCGAGCCACGTTTTAATGCATCTTCCGCCTGCTTTTTGGCAAGTTCCATATCATACAAACGTGAACGAAGCACTTTAAAAGCCTTCTCTTTGTTCTTGTGTTGCGACTTTTGATCTTGACACTGAGCCACCAATCCTGTTGGAACGTGTGTAAGACGCACCGCAGAATATGTCGTGTTAACAGATTGCCCACCGGGTCCTGAAGAACAAAAGAAATCTACGCGAACATCTTTGGGGTTAATCTCAATATCAAACTCTTCCGCTTCCGGAAAAACCATCACCGTTGCAGCGCTGGTATGTACTCTTCCTTGTGTCTCGGTTTGCGGCACCCTTTGTACACGGTGAACGCCTGCTTCAAATTTAAGGGTTCCGTAAACGTCTTCACCTTCTATTTCAAACTGTATTTCTTTAAAACCGCCGCTGGTTCCTTCGTTAAAATCGATCACATTTGTTTTCCAGCCTTTATTCTCGCAATATTTGGTGTACATCCTGAAAAGATCTCCTGCAAAAATACTCGCTTCATCTCCACCCGTTCCCGCTCTTATTTCCATCACGGCATTTTTACCATCTTCGGGATCTTTCGGAACTAAAAGAAATTTAATTTCCTCTTCCAATTGTGGTACACGAGTCTTTGCCTCTTCAAGTTGTAGCTTTGCCATTTCAACCATTTCTGCATCGCTGCCATCTGATATAATAGCTTCAGCTTCGGAAATATTATCGGTGAGTTCCAAAAATTCTGATCGTTTGTCCATCAAAATCCTTAAATCTTTATATTCCTTGTTCAACTGAATATAGCGCTTTTGGTCGCTCATTATATCTGGTTGAATAATGAGGTCGCTCACCTCGTCAAAACGTTGTTTTATTATTTGAAGCCTGTCTAACATATACATTTTATAATGGTTGCAAATTTACAATTTTTTAGGGGAATGGAAACGATTGCCAAAGGTTTCAATTTTGAAAAAAGTCCAATTGAATATTGGTTTTCTTAAGTGTGCTTTTATGTAATATCAGTTATCAAACTTTTTGGGTTCTTTAAATCCAGAAACGAAAAATGCACGAGTGTGTAAAGACTAAGCACCAATAGCACTCTTGCCAAGAGCACGAAAGCAATACTATCTGTGAGTTTGTAGTAGCCTATTCCTCTAAATATTTCTGCAAAAATTATCAGAAATATCAGAAGTGTGAAAGCCATGGATTGGGCCGTATTGTAGAAATGGTTATAAAAAAGAGCCAAGAAAGCCAGTAATATTCCGCAAAAAGCACTCAAAATCATGAAGACGTATTGCGTATAATTTAAGGTCATTTCTTTCATCAATTCAACCAACTGAATGAACAAATAACCATTCACAAGTATCATTAAAATAAAAAGGATGGTAAACGTTTTTGTCAGTTTTCTTAAATTGAATTTTGGAACAATATACCAAAGAAGCATTAAAAAAGAAATGAAATTCAATATCATGGAGATACTGGCCATAATGCTGTTTTCATACCAGACGGTTGTAATACTTGATGCGCCATAGAAGAAAAGGAAACCAATCAACCACTTTTGGATATTTTTTCCGTGTGCAATCAATAAGTAAAGCAATGTGGTATAACAAATAATGCCACGCAATAAACGAAACAAAAAAACATTCTGATATGCGTAAACAACAATACTTAAAATGATAAAAAAAACCGCTAGAATGCCTAGCCCCATTTTGTAATTTTTGAAGAAAAGTTTCTCTGACATTCGGTAGTAATGATATGAGAATAAAATGTATTTAACTCAAAATCATTTGCGAATATAGTTGAAAATATCAATATACAAATTCGCCCATTGCTGTTTTAATAGTCAATTTTTTTGAAGGAGCCGCCTCTACCCTACCTACTATTTGGGCATCAACCTTAAAGGATTTTGAGATTTTAATTATGCTTTCTGCAATTTCAGCGGAAACGTAAAGTTCCATTCTGTGACCCATATTAAAAACTTGGTACATTTCTTTCCAATCGGTTCCACTTTCAGACTGAATAAGTTTGAATAGTGGCGGAATTTCAAACATATTGTCTTTTATAACATGAAGGTTTTCAACAAAGTGAAGGATTTTGGTCTGTGCGCCACCACTGCAATGTACCATCCCGTGAATTTCTTTATTGCTGAATTGTGATAAAATTTCCTTTATTATAGGGGCATAAGTACGTGTTGGTGAAAGCACAAGCTTACCTGCGTTTAAAGGACTATCCACTACTGAATCCTGCATTTTTTTCGAACCCGAAAAAACAAGTTCTTCCGGAACAGAAACATCAAAACTTTCTGGATATTTTTTAGCTATGTATTTTTCAAAAACATCATGTCTTGCCGAAGTGAGCCCATTACTGCCCATTCCACCATTGTATTCCTTTTCATAAGTAGCTTGACCAAAGGACGCCAACCCTACAATTACATCTCCAGGTTTAATATTGGCATTATCTATAATGTCACTTCGTTTCATTCGCGCTGTAACTGTGGAATCTACGATAATAGTCCGAACAAGGTCGCCAACATCTGCAGTTTCCCCACCCGTGGAATGAATGGTAACGCCGTATTGTTTCATTTCGGCTATCAATTGTTCAGTGCCATTTATAATTGCTGAAATAACCTCACCCGAAATTAGATTCTTGTTTCGCCCGATGGTTGAGGAAAGCATAATGTTGTCAACGGCACCCACACAAAGTAAATCGTCGATGTTCATTATAAGAGCATCTTGAGCAATTCCTTTCCAAACAGATAGATCGCCTGTTTCCTTCCAATAAACATAAGCTAGTGAAGATTTTGTTCCGGCTCCGTCTGCATGCATAATCAAGCAATAGTTTTCATCGCCTGTGAGATAATCAGGGACAATCTTACAGAATGCTTTTGGGAAAAGGCCTTTGTCTACATTTTTGATGGCATTGTGCACATCTTCCTTACCGGCAGAAACGCCTCGTTGTGCGTAACGTTTTGAAATCTCTTTACTCATTTGATGTTGTTAAGTTGCAAAAGTACGGATTAAAAAAAAGCCCACAAAGGTGGGCTTTTAAGGTTTTGAAATTTATTTTGGTTATTCCCAATCGGGCATAAATGAATTTGTAAATAAAAGGAGATCATTCTGGTTATCATCAAAAAGAATAGAATAAATATCAGGAATGGCATTGGTATTATTCTTTACCCTAGTAAATATCACTCCACCTTCTGAAGGTGAAAACCTAGTGTCTAATTCATTCTCACCAGTTATTGCATCAGTTTCCAACTGCACTGGCGGATCCGGACTCCCGATTGTTTTTAGGAATATTCGGCTTTCAAATATTTTATATGCCGAATTTTGGGCTTCCTCGGTATCCCAAAAGTATAATACTCTATCAGCATTTGCGGATAAATCAATTCCACCTGCTGCTCCTTGAACATTTTCAAGAATTACATTTTCTTCCAAATCTGTGGAAAGTCTTACTGTATAAATACGAACTTCATACCCACTAGAATTATTTGTTTTTAGTAAAACTAGATCATCATCGAACTCGGGAACTGCTACTTCTGATATGAATGAACCATCGCTGGTGGTATATTCCAATTTATTTCCTGTTCCATCTGGATTTATGGAATATAATTTATCAAAATGAGGGTAATATAGTTTACTATCGCCTAGTGCCCAAGTATAGCTCAATTGTTCAACTCGGAAACCAGCTAAAGGTCTTTGGCCAGTAACTTGACGCACATCTGTTCCATCAAAATTCATGGTATATATTTGAGTGGCTCCTCCTGAATTTCGTAAAAATGCAATTCTATTAAGTACGTTACTTTTCCGAGGTTTAAAACTATTCACATTTTCACTAGTAAGCTGTAAAACATTAAAATCCGGTTCTTGTCCATTGCCTGCTAGGGGGTCTTCTCCCCCTGAATAAATAACCAAATTATCATTCATTTTCTTTACAAAAATGAAAGGGTTGTCAGGGAAGGTAAGTGTTTTGAATTCACTTATAATAGACCTTACAGGATCATTTGTATCATCTGTAACTGTTACTTGCCAAAAATATTTAGTCGCCAATTGAAGATTATTGACCGTATATGAGGTGTCCTGACCAACTTCAAAAATTTGCATCTCATCAGTCGATCCATTTCTTAAATCTAAAGTGTAGGTAAGTTCATCTCCATCGGGATCAGAAGATTCCCATATAAATGTAACCTCTAGAGGCAACTCCTCAGCCCCATCTTCTGGTGAAACTAATGTTGGTGCTAAAGGCGGTAGGTTTTCAGTATCTGCAACAGTTAGTTCGAACGACACCTGCGACAATACACCGTCAAGAACAGTAGTAGATTCAAAAGCAGATGAATATCCCGCTAGTTCAGCTTGCACTGAATAGTCGTCAACTATTATATTATCCATATTAAAATTACCCAAACTATCAGTAAATACGGTTGTAGATGCAGGATTTGTTGTGATTTTTGCACCGCTAAGACGCTCACCAGTCACTTTATCCACAACTTTTCCAGAGATACGGCCAGTGCGCACAACGTCTAAAGTATCTTCGCTGCAACTGAATATTAAAATCAGGAAAATAGCGGATATGAAAATATTATACTTGTTCATCATCAGTTTTTCAATTAAAAAAAATTATAACTTAAAATAATAATTTAAACCCAAACCTATATTGTAATAATAATCATTTCTTTTTCCGTTGACAGCTTTCTCGAGCTTATCAGTAAAAACAAGGTTATGTTCCCCATATAATTTAACTCCAATTTTATTCGAAATAAAATATTCAACACCTAAACCGTATTGAACTTTGAAAAAAGGTTCTCCAAAATCAAGGGAATTATCAACAGGATCAAGGACACTCATTATTACTCCCGAACCAGCATAGATAAAAGGTGTTAACTTATCGTTCGGTAAAAGGGCAAATTGACCATTTAAATCTAAGCTCCCAAAGATATTGTCATATTGAACTCCATTATCAATTTTAAAAACAGAAGTATTGAGGTTTACATTAAAAAAGCGCCCAAAATGCCTTTGATACTCGAGTCGCCCTAAAAATCCTAAGTTTTGCGTGGAGTAATCATTATCCGGTAGATTACCTCCTCCGGAAATTCCCAAGGAATTTAGACCTTCTCTCCCCACTTGCAATCTATCAAGCAACAATGTTGACTCATCCTTTTCCTTTTCAGCAAGATAATCTGCTACTAATTGGTCATTTACTTCTTTCCCTCCTTGCGAGCTCCAAAACTGTTTTTGAATACCTTCGATTATAAGATCATGAACCGCTTTTTCTATAGCATCTTTCATAGCTAATTGAACGGGTTCATTTTGTGTAACCCCTGTCTCAGCTTCCAATAACCTTTGAAATTTTACAAAACGAAAAAAACTGGCATCAATGGCCTGTGAAAGGATTGTTTTCGAAACATAAACAGTTTTTAGTATTTCACCATTACTAGTAGAAACTGCTCGCAAATAAATAGTTATTCTGTCCTGTCTATACTTTGCCGAGCCACCCAATCCAAAATAACGGGCTCCCATCCCTCCTGTGATAATATTTGTATCATAAGAAACTACGCCCCCTTCCAACAAAAGACCAGCATATAAAAGTGGTGGTAAAGGAGGTTCATTGGGATTTAAATTTTTAATATATTCTTGCTTGGTATTGCGAATTATATTACGTTCTGTAGAAAGATTGTTGAAATTCTCTCTTTCCAATGGTATAAACCATCCCGAATCCTCCAAAGCTTTTATAAGCATGGTTGTTCCCCCTTGGGAAACCGCTGTGCTAAATGTACTTCCGTTTTCTACAGCCTTATATTGACCCGTTTGATCGCTAAAATTATAAACCCCCACCTCAACTGGTTCTGCTGCAGGCGGTAAATCTAATAATAATCGGGTTGATTTAGAAAATTCTCCAGTTCTTGACGGCTCTTGAAACATTGGTTGATTAAAATAAGCCGCACAAGAGGAAAATAAAAAAATTCCCAACAACAAAATTGCTTTGTAAAATATTCTCATCTATTTTTATTAATTTGGGACAATAACTTGGGTTTCTTCCCCATTGGAAGTATCAAGGATATTAATGACCAATCCTTCATCAGATTGGTAAATTTCTACATTCAAAGTACCATAGGTAAAACTTCCTTCCTGATCAAAATTTCCCAATCCACCTATTTGCTGTTGCAAAAGTATTCGTGAAATCTGGCTCAATAATTGACGATTGAGGTTTGATCCAAATTTTTTTAATTCAGATTCTTGATCGCGTGCGTTGGTTGGAGCTGTAAGCTTATTTTGGGAAGTTGCGGAGCTTAGCAACCAGTTATAATTAAAGGTATCACCACCGAATGCAGGATTTAAAGGCTTATATGAAAATTGCTGCGCAAAACCAGCTGTTGCAAAAAACAACATAACAATTATAGGGAAAAATAGCTTAGATTTTTTCATTTTAATAGCGCGTTAGGGTTTCGTCTTTTTGTTTTTCCAATTTTTGAAGATATGCAATACAGCGATCTAGTGCGGACTTTGCCATAGTTTGCAAGAAAGACTTCTTTGGTTGTGAGAAAAACTGCCATAATAACTGATCATCAATCTTCACAGAAATCCTTGTATTTCTGAATTTGCCAGGCACCTCCTCAATAAAAATATTTTTTTTAGTATTTACTTGTCGATTATAATAGTCTGAATAAAAATACTTATAAAAATCTCGCCCTGCCTTAGTTAAGGTTTTTTCTAACACCAGTCCTCCAACAATTACACCGTCCTGGGGAGCAGCTTCATCTCGATTCTCCTGTTTTTCATGGACAGAAAGTTCGTCCTTAACAACCTTTTGATACCCATTATCCGAGTTCAATTCTATACGGTCTTGTCCTACAGGCCTATCGTCAATATCATATAATACCAATAATAATATAATTTTTCCTTCTTCACTATAATTTATGGCGACAGAAGAAAGTATTTTTTTTTCATTTCCCTTTAAAAAGAGAAGATTGGATTGGTTATTTTTTGAGGTATTGTTATTATTGTCTTTTTTAAAAACTGAAAAATCGTATCTCAAATTAACATCTGTAGGAGTTAAATTTTCGGCAGTTGCAGTAAATGTAAAAAATTCACTATCCTGCTTCACATAAATCTTAGCCACAAATTCCTTATTGTAAATTTGTGCACTCACACTAACACTTAAAAAAAGAATTAATAGGAGTGTAAAATTTTTCAGATTTTTAAATATATATTTCTGAAATTGAATCATTTAAAAAGAACTTCTAATTATTAAATCAGGGGAACCTTCAGTTTGTCTAAATTTTAATGATTTCGTAATCTCATTTACACCATCGCGCTCAAAATAATTATTCCCGTTTTGTTCCAAATCTAAAGAAATGTCAGCGTTCGGGTTATTCACAAAATCCACTATACGATTGTTGTTTCCATTTTGAACTAAATCTGCAACAGCAGTATTTGCTGTATACTCTAATTTTGTATCGTTTGAGTTTCCGTTTTGTAGAAGATTAATTTCACTAGCGTTTGTATTAGTACGAATATCGGTAGTATTATATTCACCTATTTGCTGAACAGACACTGAGTTTCCTTGAATCAAAGCATTTTTTGGGTTGGGACTACTTATAATACCCAAGTTGGCCAACATTAGGGGCGTTATATTTTCACCTTCTAAAACGATGGGGTTTTTATCATCTGCTCCATACGTCTGTGACAAAGCCACATTAGTGAAGAGAAAAAATGCCAAAACAAAAACTGTTTGTTTAAATATTGTTTTCATAATTATAAAGATATTAAAATTATGTGAAAAGGAGGACTTGTATTCGCCCTCCTTTGAATTTATCTAAAAAAATAGCAAAAAAGGCTTAACACCCTGAACAAATATCAGATAGATTAAAATCTAAATCTGGGTAGTTCATTGTAGGGTTGTTTGGGTCTAAGAAACTACAGTCTATACCGTCAGTATTAAAGTTGCCATTTGGACCCAATTGCAAAATATTAGCTTGGTTTCCAGTACCATCTTGTTCAATTGTATAACTATGGCCTCCTCGTTGAACCAAAAGGGCTGCATTGTCAGTACCATATTGTGAAGTTATACCTCTGTTACCGTTTCCATCCTGAAAAGTGTTTAACAAATTGCCATTACCTACCTGCGTTGACATTACAATATTATTGTCATCCGCTTGGCGCTGCCATGCTTTGTTACCACTACCAACCTGAGCCAAACCAGCAGTGCTCTCAGTTCCTATTTGGTCTTGTCTTCCATAGTTTCCAGTTCCATAAGAGTTCTGTAAAATATATGCATCGTTTCCATAACCAGACTGATATTGTTCTGAATGATTAGCATTACCGTATTGGTGAGATTCAGCATCCAAATCGCCTCCATCTTGGTTTTGAAGCGCTACAGAATTTGTGGTTGTTCCATTTAGAGCATCATCATTAATCCTAGAATCAACGGCATCTAAAGATGTTTTAATTCCTGATATTAGACCATCCTGGTTAGCACCTTGATCTACTAAAGCATAATTTACAAAACCAGAATCAACCATATCAGATTGATCTTGTACTTGTTTTGATAAATTATTGTCGCCAGTTTGGTAAGCAAAAGCCCAATTAGATTGACCATCACCACTCTGCATAATTGCATTTTGGTTGTCATTACCTAATTGCTCAGTATAAGCGTAATGACCTGCAGTTCCGTTTGGCCCTGCATTCTGATTTACCATAGATTGGTTTGCATTTCCATTTTGAATGGTCCAAGCTTCACTATTGTCATAAGTCTGTTGTATTGAACCTTCGTTATTTTCACCGTCTTGATCAACCACGGCAACATTATTTTCAGCTTGCTGCCCAGTTCCTTGACGGATCCCTGCCTTGTTTCCAGAACTCGATAGATTGTTTTGACCTTGCCGCGTTATAGCACTGTTATAATCTCCTTCCTGTTTGGTTTGCGATCTATTATCGGACCCAGATTGTAATACTTCAGCAGCATTTTCTACACCGCTTATTGCCTGTACTGCTCCGGTTTGCATCACCTTGGCTTGGTTACCGCCAGTGCCAGTTCCGTCATCTTGAAATGTATATACTGACTGTGATGTTCCTGCTTGTTGCACACGCACTTTATTGGCATTTCCATTTTGTACTGAGAGACCTGTATTTGCTCCTGCTGCAGCTCCTGGAAGCGCAGGCTGTAAAGTAGCCGTAGGCGCAGGACCCACATATTGTGGTCCATAAGGAGCTGGGTTTAATTGTGCAAATGCAAAAGTTCCAGCCAAAAGGGCAAAAGCACTGAATATTAATTTCTTCATAATATAAGTTGTGAGTTTTAAATTAAAAGCGAACTATAAATCATACTTAAAAACTCACCCATCCCCTAGGAATGGGCAAGTCTATTAATTATTGAATTTTAGCAGCCTCCGCAGATATCATCTAAACTTACACCTGGGAAATTGTAATTCATATCCAAATCAACCGGCTCATCAAAATCACAATCAACTGCACCAGCTCCAAAGTCTCCATCAGGACCCATTTGAAGGATGTTAGCTTGGTTTCCACCAGCAGAACGATCTAGCACACCTA
>NZ_VORT01000009.1 GCF_007997155.1 Aequorivita antarctica
AATCTCTCTGGCCATTTCAATGATCGTACCTTCCTTTTCAAATAGGTCCTTGGCCCGCGATAAACGGCCATAAAAACCTTGTTTTGTTATTCCTGCCATTGCATATATATCGTTCATCTTATGGCAATGTGACGACTTGTTCATCCGGAAAACCTCTATGACAGCCGTTTGGACTTTTTTTCAATATCCATTCCGAGTTCCTCTGAAGCCACCTCAACTACCTTCTCCAAATAATCGATGCGGAGTTGCTTTTGGCCGAGAGACCTTTCCAAAGCTGCGATGCGGCTCTGGAGATCCGCGTTTTTCTTTGATAGACTTTTCTGTTCCACTATTACACGTGTCTGTTTTTTATACATCTCTGAGTACTTGTGAAGCCACTTATAAATGGCAGTAGGACTCAGTCCATAAATTTTGCTTACCTCGGAAACCCGTAATTCACCGCGTTCAATCTGCTTTATCAGATCAAGCTTTAAGGACAAATCGAAAGTACGTTTTAAATTCTCTTTTTTCATGTTAAATTCAATGATGAAAAAAGGCAACTTATTTTAGGCTTAATCAGTTTCAAGTTTAAGGAAATTGTTTGAAATTTAATATACCTGATTATTCTTTCATTAAGTTTATAACGACGTTTATCATCATTTCTTTTTCTGCGGGATTGCTTTCCGCAATCATCAAAGTTAAGGCTACTAATGTATTATTGACGATTTTTTTTGTTCCGTCTTCATTGTAAAGAAAATTGTTTTTTGCCAAATACCAAATAAATAGCCAGGCAGCAATTCTTTTGTTGCCGTCGGTAAATGAATGGTTTTTCACTACCAAATATAATAGGTTGGCAGCTTTTTCTTCTAAACTTGGATAAAGATCATTGCCGTCGAAAGTTTGATCTATTACAGCAATGGAACTTTTAAAAGATTGATCTTTTTCATTGCCAAATAAACTTGAGCCGCCAAACTTTATCCTTAATTGTTCGATAGCTTTTTTCGCTTCATTATAGTCAATGCTAAATATTACTGGTTTGTGTTTAACGGTTTTTAAGAGTTTTTGATGGTCGAAATCATCCAATATGTCAAGCGCTCTTGAATAATCGGAAAGCACTTCCATCAAACCCTGGGCCTCGTCTTTATTTGAAATTTGTTTTGAAGTTCTATTTACAAGTTGAATGGTTTGCTGCAATTGCTTTAGGCGTTTTTCATTTAAAGTGTAACCTTTTATTAAATGCTCCTTTAATTTTTTTGTCGCCCATTTACGAAATTCTATTCCTCGCTGTGATTTTACACGATAGCCAACAGAAATAATCACATCCAGATTATAGTATGAGATGTTTCTTTCTACCTTTCTTTTTCCTTCTTTTTGAACTTGGCGGGATTCCCGCCAAGTTGCTTTGTTGTCAAGTTCTTTTTCCTCATAAATTTTCTTGATGTGTTCACCTATGGTTCTTCTTGCTTTTCCAAAAAGCTCCATAATTTGTTGTTCAGTCGCCCAGACAGTGTCTTCGTTCTCATCCAACAAAACTTGAAACGCAATAGATTTATCATCAGATTGATAAACAACAATTTCACTATTGGATATGTTTTTATGAGGTTCCATTAGTTTGTTTTAATTACCGAGGATTTATCGGCTGATAATTTTTATAATATCAAAAATTGAACTTGTGCATTTTTTGCAACAGTTCGTTATTTTGAAATAACTTCAATAGTCTTCTTAACCTCCTCGGCAATTTTTCTCGCTTTGCTTAAGTCTTTGTTTACTATGGTTACGTGTCCCATTTTTCTAAAGGGACGGGTTTCTTTTTTGCCGTAGATGTGCGGCGTTACGCCTTCCATCTTTAGAATTTTTTCAATGTTTTTATAGATTACCGGTCCTGTGTGACCTTCAGCGCCAACTAAGTTAACCATAATGCCGCCAACTTTACTGTCTGTATTGCCCAAAGGTAAATCTAATATGGCTCTTATTTGCTGCTCAAACTGGTTGGTGTAGCTGGCTTCAATACTGTAATGGCCGCTGTTGTGGGGGCGGGGGGCTACTTCGTTTACGAGGATTTCATCATTTTCGGTTTGGAACATTTCTACGGCTAGAAGGCCTACGTGCTTAAATGCTTCGGAGACTTTGGTGGCTACTGCTCTTGCTTTGGCTGCAACTGCTTCGTCTATTCTGGCAGGGCAGATTACATATTCCACTTGATTGGCTTCCGGGTGGAATTCCATTTCCACTACGGGATAGGTTTTTACTTCTCCTTTTGGATTGCGGGCTACTATTACTGCCAATTCGTTTTTAAAGGGAATTAGTTTTTCAGCTATGCAAGCGCCATTGGAAAGTGGAATTACATCTTCGGCTTCGCGGATTATGCTTACGCCTTTACCGTCATAACCACCGGTGCAGCTTTTCCATACAAAAGGGAAGTGCAGCTCTTTGCGGACAATGGCTTCGTTGAGGTCGTTTTTATCTTTATAAACCTTGAAGGGCGAAGTAGGTATTTGGTGTTCTTTATAAAACTGTTTTTGAATTCCTTTGTCCTGAATATTTCTGAGCGTTGCGGCGCTGGGATATACTTTTACGCCTTCGTTTTCCAGCTTCTCTAATGCTTCTATGTTTACGCCTTCAATTTCAAACGTAAGCACATCTACCTTTTTTCCGAAATTGTAAACGGTTTCATAATCCATCAGGTCGCCTTGCACAAAATTGTCTGTAGCGATGCGGCAAGGGGCTTCGGCGCTTGGGTCTAGAACGCTGGTGCGGATGTCCCATTTGCGGGTTTCGTAAAGCATCATTTTGCCCAACTGTCCGCCGCCTAGAATACCGAGGGTGAAGTTGGTGGAGAAGTAGTTCATATCAGTTGTGGGTTGTCGGTTGTCAGTTGTCGTTTTTTTTGGCTCTTCGCTCTTCGCTCGTCGCTCGTCATTCGTCGCTCGTCGCTCGTCGCTCGTCGCTCGTCGCTTAATTTGAATGCAAAGATAGTAAAATGGGGAGAGGTGAATGTGTGAATTTGTGAGTAAGTGAATTTGTGAATCGTGAGACGTGAATCGTGAATCGTGAAAAGTTTGTTTCCTGTTGTCCGTTATCTTCAACTTCTCTAAAAAGTATCGGTGGACACGTTTGTTTATTTTATTTTCCTTATTATAGTTTTGGATTAGGAGTACTGTTACCGCCATCTAAACTCATTTTCCAAGTACCGTCATCTTTCTTTTTCCAGATCGTTACGTAATTGCCATAGTAAGTGGTGTCCTGAGTTTTGAACTGCCAATTGCCCCAGGTATAGCCTAATTCCCCAGACCTTGCCACCTCTGCGCTTATTGGGTCCCAAGTGATGGTTTTGATGTCGGTATTTTTATCATAGGAATTGGCAAAAGCCGTTTTCCCCACTATTGGTAATTGTCCGTTGCCAAGTTTTACAAAACTGCTATCGGCAACCGATAATAGCGCACTATTAAAGCCTATTTCTGTTGCCAAACTACTAGCATCTTTATCTGCTTTTATAATCTGTTGCAGGGATTCGTTTGTGCTATTCTGATTTTGTTCATTGCAAGCCCAAAAGATTGCAAAAACAAGGAAATATTTTAGTTTCATAGACGGCTCTTTGAATGTTATAGCTTGCTTAATTAAACAAACAGTACAATAAGAGACGCCTTAACGTTGAATAAGTTACGTAGGGGTTGGCAAATTGCGAATTGTTATTTTGCTTACAGCACTATCTAAAACAAGCCTTCAATTGTACCATCCTTATCAATAGTAATCATTTCGGCAGCAGGGGTAGCTGGTAATCCGGGCATACGCAACATATTACCCGCAATAGGAACAATAAACCCAGCACCAGTTGCAATCTCAAACTCCCTAATATGAATATCAAAGTGCTCCGGACGGCCCAATCGCTTCTGGTCATCGCTAAAACTTTTTTCTGTTTTTGCCATGCAGACAGGTAGATTTCCATAACCCATTGCTTCGTATTTTCGCAATTGCGATTTAGCGATATCACTTAACACAACGTTTTCTCCACCATAAATAGTTTTGCAAATCTTTTCCAATTTGGTTTGCACATTGTCATCGAGACTGTAAGTAGGATGAAATTCGTCAGTACAAGAATTCGTTGCCTTAATAACTTCTCCAGCCAAAGCTAAACACCCGTTTCCACCTTTCTCCCAACCATAGCTCAAGGCTACGGGAACGCCCAATTTTTTACAATGGTCTTCCACGACTTGTATTTCAGCTTCGGTGTCAGATTTAAAGGCGTTTATGGAAACTACAATAGGAATTCCAAAACTCTTTAGACTGGCAATATGCCCTTCCAAATTGGGAAGTCCTTTTTTAAGCGCTTCTACGTCTTCTTGTGTAATTTCTTTTAACGATTTGCCACCGTGGTATTTTAAGGCTCTTATGGTAGCCACCAAGACAATGGTTTTAGGAGAAATTCCAGCCGCGCGACACTTAATATTCATAAATTTTTCTGCACCTAGATCCGATCCGAATCCCGCTTCAGTTATGGTAAAATCACTTAGGGTCATCCCCATTTTTGTCGCTAAAATAGAATTAGTTCCTTGTGCAATATTGGCAAAAGGTCCCCCGTGGATAATGGCGGGATTTCCTTCCAGAGTTTGAACTAAATTGGGTTTTATAGCATCTTTTAACAGCACAGCCATGGCACCCTCTGCATTTAAATCTTTTGCGAATACAGCTTTTCCGTCCCAAGTATCGCCCACATAGATATTCCCGCATCTTTCTTTTAGATCTTCTAAATCTGATGCCATACACAGAATTGCCATAATCTCGGATGCTGCCGTAATATTAAAACCCGTTTCTCGGGGAACGCCGCCAGCCTTTCCGCCAAGGGCTGCCACAATATTCCGCAAGCCGCGATCATTCATATCCATACATCGTTTCCAGACAACAGTTCTAGGATCAATACCAAGGCTTCTCGATTTACTTTGAATGTTGTTTTCAATAAGGGCAGAAAGAAGGTTGTTGGCTTTTTCAATAGCGTGAAAATCGCCAGTAAAATGCAGGTTAATGTCCACCATAGGAATAACCTGGCTCCACCCGCCACCGGCTGCGCCACCTTTAATGCCAAATACGGGGCCTAAACTAGGTTCCCGAATTACCGCAACAGCTTTCTTTTTTAAAATATTGAGCGCGTCTGCCAGCCCAATGGAAGTTGTTGTTTTTCCTTCGCCAGGAGGAGTAGGCGTAATTGCAGTCACTAATATGAGATTGCTCTCTTTTACTTTTTCATCATCAATAATAGCCAAAGGAATTTTTGCCTTGTCATTACCGTAGTACTCCAGTTTTTCTTCAGGAATTCCCAGTTTTGCCGCTATTTCTTTAATATGCTTAGGGGTAACGCTTTGCGCGATCTGTATTTCTGTCATAATATTTAATTTCTTTTTAGAAATGGAATAAAAAAGTTCTATTTCTGGAAAAGGGGTTGGTATTTTTCTTTTTCAAATAGTATTAAAGTAAAATTTAGGAAGGCAACAACCAATGCAGGAATAGCATCTAAAAAATCTTGGTTTGAAATACTAAAAATTAAAAATGCTACTGATAATGGGAAAAGTACAAGCAATAAAAAAGGAGTCCACTTATTGAGTACTAATAATAACCCTAGAATGATTTCAAAGATGTAGAGTATGGGAAGGTATATTACCGCCGCATCTATAAACTCCCTTGCATTATCAGGCATGGCGCCATAGCTAGTAGGCAGAAAATGGAAATATTGATTTAATGCATATACTATTAAGAACAGGCCTAGGAAAATTCTAAGCCAAGTTTTAGGTAGTTGGTTGTTTTTCATATTGTTAAATTTTAAAAAGGTTAATTTTAAATAAAAGTAGGGCTTCAATAAAAGAATATATATGACAATGGTCATAAGCTGCAAAAATTCACAAATTCACAAATTCACAAACTCACGAACTCACGAACTCACAAACTCACAAACTCACAAATTCACAAATTCACGAACTCACCAACTAACGTCTGATTTATATTTACATTTGAAGATATATAAAAACAACATCACACCCACCGAAACCCATATTGTTCCCAAGCTAGAAACCCCTATTCGACTTCAAGAATATGGGGTAGGTATTTTTCAGGCAGCTCCAACAAAATCTGCTCTAAAAAAAGCGCTGAAGAAAAACTATATTACGGTTAATGGAGTTATTGCTACTTCAGCTACGTTTATAAATGGGGGAGAACGCATTTGTCTATCCATTTCAGAAGAAGTGATTCCGAAAAGAAAACTTGTCTTTCCGCTGAAAGTATTTTTTGAAGACGAGTATTTAGCTGCAATTCATAAACCTGCCGGTATTTTGGTTAGCGGCAATAGTTTTAAAACTATTGCAAATGCGTTAGCTCAAAACCTAAAACAAAGTAAGCTTCCCGATGCAACAATCCCACAACCTGTGCACCGATTGGACTATGCTACCACAGGAATTTTATTGGTTGGAAAAACCAGCAGTTGCATTCGTGAATTAAATAAATTATTTGAAAATAGAGGCGTTACCAAAACCTATTACGCCGTAACTATTGGGGAAATGGACGAGCAAGGGGAAATCACTTCAGAAGTTGATGACAAAGAAGCAAAATCAAATTATACAGTTTGCGAATCCGTGCATTCAGAAAGATTCGAGAAACTCAATTTGGTAAAATTAGAACCCCAAACCGGAAGAAGACATCAGTTGCGTAAACACCTCGCTGCTATTGGAAACCCAATATTAGGCGATAAAGAATACGGAATTGAAAATCTAGTTTTAAACGGGAAAGGCTTGTATCTGCACGCCTATTCTTTAGAATTTAAGCATCCCTTTACAAAGGAAGAAGTTTTTTTAAAAGATGAACTTCCACAACGGTTTAAAAAGATATTTGATAAAGCGTAGTTACAATAACCCCTTTCCCATCCTCCAAAACAACAGCCGATAACTGTATTGCTTCTGCAACCTTAAAATTAAAGGGTGGCGCTAGTAGGTTTACGCCACTTTGTACTTTTAGTCTATTTCCCTGTCCGGAAATAATGTCTTTATTGGGTGTAAAATCCCCTTCAGGTATATGTTCTGTTAGAATAATGTATTTGTAAGCAGCCAACTTGTTTACGATGCTTTCTATTTCGGCATTAGATAAATGTTGGAGCACCTGCCGCAGTATGGCACAATCCCCAGTTGGCAAATCGGCTACTGCAATGTCCAAACACTGGAATTCTAAATTGGGTGCGTTAAAAGTTTCTTTATTACGGGCTATCAGGCTTGGCACTATATCTACAGCAACATATTTTGCAGTATGAGTTACCAATGTGTTGCCAACATTAAAATCGCCACAACCTAAATCGCAAACCGTTAGGGGATTTTCAAACGAAGTTAAAAATGCTGTCACTGCGGTTAGGTATGGATTTACTATTTCTGGACGGTGCGACCCTTCCCCTGAAAAGAAATCAGTTTTGTTGCCACCCCAAAGTTTTTTTTCATAAACCTGCTCCATTGCAGCCTTTGTGGGCCAGGGGGTTTTTGTTTTTTTGGATTGGTTTTCTTTTTTGTTCACGGTTAAAGGTATCGATATTCAAATGTACTATAAATATAAAACCGCTGACGTTCAACAGCCAGCCATCTCAACTCACACCCTCCACTAACTAATTCACATACTCACAAATTCACCTATTCACAGATTCACAAAGCCTACAGCCATTAGAAAAAACCCTATATTTGAAACTCTCCCCGATTAAATAAGCCCCCTTTACGGTTTTCCGTACTTGGTGGGGTTTTGTTTTTGTTACATTTGGAAATATTAACCTAATTATATAATTGGAATAAACACTATATAGTGTTTATTCACATGTTGTAGGTCATTTAAAAATTAAAATAGAAACATCTATTGTTCACTTAGATTTCAATAAAATTAAAAATGAAAGTATAATGCGAATCAAAAAAATTCTCTTTCTATTAACCATTTTACAGGTATTCGGATTGAACGCGCAAGAGTTTGATTGGGCAAATAGCGTAACGGGAGGTGATCATGAACATGGGGTAAAAGCAATAAGAAATAGCCTAGGAGAAACATACCTTATTGGATATTCTACTGGCAATCCTTTTGTATATGAAGGTAATGAATATTATACAAATGGTCGTAGTGATGCATTTTTCATCAAGCTCGATTCTCAAAAAAATTTAGTATGGTTAAAAACAATTGGAGGGAATGACGCAATTTATAATGATAGGGCTGTAAATATTCACATCGATCCATTTGGTGATGTTTACCTTGCAATTCAATCAGTTGGCCAAAACTTTGAGTATGATGGGCAAATCTTAAGCGGTGTAGAAGCTCCCGGTCAGACCGGAGGTGAAGGTGTCATTATCAAAGTAAATTCAGATGGTGAATACATATGGCATGAATCCGGCACTACCTTATTGGGAGATAACAATTCATTTCTCGGACTAACTACCGATTCGGACGGAAACCTTTACATAGTAGGTTTGTTTAGGAAATCGGTTACATTAGGTGGAACAATAACACTTACAAACCCATCTACTGGTACTACGATGGATATGCTCGTCGCTAAGTATCAACCAGACGGTAACATTATCTGGGCAAAACGTGCAGGCGGTACCCCCCATAATACGTTTGCCAGTGGTAACGATATTAAGATACATCCTCAAACAAATGAGATTATTGTTTTGGGTCGCAGTGACGGACCAGTATACTACGATGGAGAGCTCTCACCTGCCTATAATGGTAATGATGATGAAGGAATAATTTTATTATCCTATGATCCTGATGGAACTCAAAATTGGGTAAAACAAATTTTAGAGCTTCCGTCCAATTTTTCTAGCAATGGTATTTCTTTAGATATTAGCTCTGTAGGTGTTATTGGAATTTGTGGATATAGAAATGGAGGGGACGGATTAGTTGGTTTTTATAATAGTGATGGTTCTGTAATTACTGAGCATGAACATCCAGCTACCGATGGTGTGAGGATTTTTTCCATTTCATTTAATGAATTTAATAGGGCCTATCTTTCAGGATGGAGTAATTCGGGTGCCGTTATAGGGATAGCTCCTGCAACAGTCACGATTTCTTCCAACACGGGATTTATTGTAAAACTTGATGAATTTCAACAAGTAAAATGGGCTTCGGAATTCACTGCTAGTTATTTTCAAAATAGTATATCCTATGGTTATGGTAAACTAATGTATGCAGGTAGAATTGACGATGATTTCACTTATAATAATGGGCAAAATATAATAACCCCTGATCGAGGGGATGGGCTATTCGCGGAAATGACAGATGCCACATTATCTACGGAATCATTTTCAGATGATTTTATTGTCTTATACCCTAATCCAACAAAAGATGTATTGAGGGTTAAGGGTAAAACTATTGAAAATATTGAGATTTATAATGTTAGCGGTGTGCTTTTAAAAACAACTAATAAAAAAGAAATAGATTTTACATCCTATGCAAGAGGAGTTTATTTTATTAAAGTTAAAAATACTAAGGGAACAGTCACAAAAAAAGTGATTCTAATTTAAGAAGGACGTTCACGATCGCTAAAATATTTCTCCCTCTGGCGCGCTTTTAAAAAGCGTGTCTATTTAATTCCAGCATTTGCAATGCGACTAACCGTGGGGCGGACGGTTCCGCCCACAACCCAGAAACTGAGAACCCAAAACTGAGAACTCCCTCATTCACCCATTCACAAAAGCCTAAAGCCTAAAGCCTACAGCCTACAGCCTAGAGCTATTAAAAAATAAACCCTATATTTGAAACTCTCCCCGATTAAATAAACCCCCTTTACGGTTTTCCGTAAGTGGTGGGGTTTAGTTTTTGTTACATTTGGAAACACATTTGCTTGTTGAAATAATTATGGCAAATTCAAAATAAATAACAAGAAAGTTAGTATATGGCCGTAATTGAAAATTTGTAACTTTGTTTTAAATGGAAATTGTAACTGACTTAAAGAAAATACGTAGTTTATCTCAAATTATTTCGCCTTCTAACTTCAAAAAGATTGTGCGAGAAGATGACTATCACTCTACATTTTACAAGTTGAAAAAGTATACAACAGTTTCAGACTCTACCACAAATCTTGATGCAATCAATCTTATTTACAATTCACTTTTAAAAAATTATAAAAATGAATATGTATATAAAAATATACTTACTAATAAATTATTTCTAAAAAAATATAGTTTAAAAAATACAATTGCTTTGAATGAATTTAATATTGGGAAATCTATTGCGGATTTTGTATTGTTAAATGGAGAAGCAAGAGTTTATGAAATAAAAACTGAACTTGACAATCTTGAAAAATTAGATAAGCAAATTGTAGATTATTGTCAGTTTGGAGACAAAGTTTATATTGTAACATGTTCAAAACACGTAAATAAATTAATTGAACTTTATAATGATTCTACAATTGGAATTATCGAATTAACATCAAGGAACTCCTTGAAAACAATTAAAGAGGCAACTAGCAATATTGCTACTTTTAGTTGTGAAAAATTATTTAAAACCTTAAGAAAGCAGGAATATATAGAGATAATTGATGAACACTTCCACTTTGTTCCAGATGTTTCTAATACAAGAATTTTCAAAGAATGTTTAGCCCTAGCAAAAAAAATTGAAATTTCATTGTTTCAAAAATTGGTGGTTAACAAAATCAAATCTAGAAATATTTCTAATCCAAAAAAAATCCAAGAAAAATCTATTCCTGAGAGTTTAAAACATATTTGTTACACATTGGATTTTTCAAAAAATGAGTATGCCAAATTAGATTCATTTCTTAATAAAAACAGCAAAATATGTATTTCCCATATTTAAGAGGCAAACAATTTGAATTAATTGCCTTAAGAGAATTGTGTGCCTTATTTCCACAAGATTTAAGTAAAATTTCGCCAATAATTGAGCCTGTCAAAGCTTCAAGCACTTTAAATTCTACTTTAGCTGAATTAGCAAATCGAAATGCAAATTTTAACTTAATTATAAATCCAAGAGTTGGAGATTTAGAAGGACAATATGAAAAAATTATTCAAATAATTACTTCTTCAATTCCGGCAGACTATAGCAACTACCAACTAGCTGTTATAGTCGATTCTAAAACTGAAGGAAGCATTGCTGCTTTAATTGAGTTTTTAAATGCTTTAGACTTAAATTATAAAGGAATATCATTAATACATAAAACAGAGTTAAATAGTCAAAATATTGAGTTATTAAATAATCAATTGAACATCGTTTATAATGTAATTTATTTTTCAAAAACTAGTCGTAGATATTATCGTGAATTTGAGGCTAATACCCTTGTCAGTTTAGATGATTATTTTGAAGAGCAATCTAGAAATGCGGATTATTTGAACCAAGAAAGTGATTTTTCGAAAGAATATAGGTTTTATATTCTAGATGGCTTTGTTGGATTCTCTGACTTTTTAACAATTGGTGATAATTATTCAGAATCAGGATTTTTACCAAGAGCAGTAGCCATTCATTTGAGTTATTTGGAAAATGATCAAATTAAAATAAAGCATTTCGTTTCTGACTCAAATGAAGATGTTTCTGATATTGGGGGTAAATTTTCAGAAGCAATAAATAAATTGGTCATTTGGTGTAACGAAAAAAATCTCAATACTGCTGCAATAATTGAATTTAGAGATTTACAAGAAAGAGGGCATTTCCCAGGACTCGGAACTCTAAAAAAACTTTCTATAATGAATCACATTGAGTTAATAATTAATAATATTTAATTATGAACTGTTGTATTAATTGCTTTACTAGTTCTTATCTAATTAGTATTATTAATGGTGATGATAGAACAGGAAAATGTGATTTCTGCAAAACTAAAAACACGTCGATTTATTCAGCAAGGGAATTAGCAGATTTTTTCAGGAATATAATCTCATTATATGTAACCGACGAAAATTCAAATCTTTCATTAGTTAAATCATTAGAAAAAGATTTTAATCTATTCACAGCGCAAGTTCAAAATCCTTTGGAATTATTAAAGTCAATTTTTTCAGATGAAATGGATGATTTAAAAGAAATATTTAAAAATAATGTTTCATTCCAAAACAAATCACTTTTAGAAGCTGAGTCAAATAACTTACATAATGTATGGAGTGCTTTTAAAAAAGAAATCAAATTTAGCAATCGTTATCATATTCAAAATACAATAGATTTAAAAGAATTAGAGTCGTTTTTTCTACAAGAAGGTTTTTATAGGGAAATTAAAAAAGGAAGAATTCTTTTTAGATGCAGAGTTTCAGATAAAAATGGTTTTCCTTGCGAAAATATGGGGAACCCTCCAACTCCAGAATTAGCTTCAAGTGGAAGAGCAAACCCTAAAGGAATTTCTTATTTATACGTTGCTGACAGCCTTGAAACTTCATTGTATGAAACTAGAGCATCATTATTTGATTATGTTACGGTTGGAGAGTTTAAGGTTAAAGAGGATATTAGAATATTGAACCTAAGAAATACAAAAGATGATCCAATTTTTTGGGCTGAAAACGAAGTGGTTGAAAATTATTTAACATACATTCCTTTCATACAAACGTTACAAAAAGAATTGTCTTTACCAATCAGAAAACGAGACAAAGAATTGGACTATATTCCTACTCAATATATATCTGAATTTATAAAATCAATAAAAAAAGAAGATGAGTTGTTTTTTGATGGTGTAGAGTATCAAAGTTCTTTAAATTCGGAAGGTTATAATATTGCCATTTTTAATCCTGAAAAATTGGAATGCTTTAAAACCAATGTTTATGAAATTAAGGATATTAAATTAACGCATGGAAAAATAAAATAACTATTGCCCCAGCTGGCGTGAGCATCCCGCTCGTGTCCAACGTCCTCATTAAAACCACACACCTACATTCAGCATCTTTATTATTTAAAAAACTCGTATAGTCCCATTTCTCTTCGCTAGTAATATGCGACGGAACACCCATAAATTTGCGCTCTTTAAGGTTTTCCGTATTTAATGGAATTTAGTTTTTATTACATTTGGAAATATATTAAAACACCATTTTACAATAAAACTATATGAGCATTTTCTCTTATCATCTTGTCAAAATACCGTTTTTATTGGCAGTAAAAGGATTATTCTCAGACCCAATTAATAAGAAAACTAAAGGTCTTATCTATTCTGAATGTATGACTGCAATGACATTAGGTTCTCCTATTATATCCTCTTCACGATTTTTAATACGACAAGTGGCGATTTTTGCACAATGGGAAAACGAAGAAGCGCTAGATAACTACTTGAAGAATGAAAAATTTGGTGAAATTTTAAATAAGGGTTGGTGTGTTCGATTAGCGTTTATGAGACAATGGGGTAGAATAAGTGGTTTTAAAACACCAGAATTTAAAGCTGAATTAGAAAGTCCATTATCTCCAGTTGTTGCCGTAACGATTGCAAGAATGAAGCCTTTTGCAGTGCCAAGGTTTTTACGTTGGGGAAGACCTGTTGAGAAATTAGTTCGTGATCATCCGGGCACTATACTCTCCTTAGCATCTATTAGATTGCCAAACACAGTTTCCACTTTTTCTATCTGGAAAACCGAAAAAGAAATGACTGATATGGTTCACGGTCATAGTGCTGTGCCTAAACCAAAAAGACATTCAAATGCAATGAAAGAAAGAGAAAGAAAAGACTTTCATTTTGAATTCACAACTTTACGTTTTAAACCTATTTCAGAATTTGGCACTTGGAAAGGACAAAAGAACTTTATTCCTATTAATGGAAAAGACAACTCATAATGGGAACAGCACTTTTAAAACAAAATTTTCAAGACTGGTTAACACAACAATGGGTTATACTATTTGGTGAAAAAATTAATACAAAGCAAGGGGAATGGTTATTAGGCCCTTTCGGTGAAACCAACGGAATTGGCGAAAAATTCATTAAGCAATTAGTAGAAAAAGAACATTTAGTAATAGACAAAAGTGAAAAGAACAAAGGTTTATTGCAATCTATAAGTCAGCTTCACTTCACAGAAAAAGAATTGAAAAGATTATCTAAGGAGGTAATTGACTTCTACGAAAATACAAGCAATTACAATTTTGATTTAAAAGTAAAATGGAATCCTTTCTTTAGAGTATTTGGTGTTTTGCTAAAGGTATTGTTTAGCAAACGAATTGAACAATTAAATATTCCATTGGATACTAATGAAAATTCCAAAGCATTAAAAAGTGAAATAATTCAACTGATAGACGAAAAGACAAATAAAATTAAACGCACTATATGGCTAAGAACTTTTATTGATTCAAAACAAGTTGTGTATTCAGGTGTTTACGAAAGTTGCGAAATCCCTTCTGGCCAAACTTGTCTAAAAGCAATCTTTCCTCTTCCAAATGGAAATGCAACAGTTATTTTAAATCCAAGTGTTGGTGAAAATGGAGAACTCATTTTAACATCTTCAGGTAAAAAAATTGGTGATAGTGGCTTTTACTTTTTATTAAAAGATACTAAAGGTAATTTATGGACTAAATTTATAAGGTCTTTTAAAGATGAGCTAGTTGTTAGCTCCAAAGATGAGAGAATCACAGCAAAACAGACTTTATTATTGTGGAATTTAAAAGTGTTAGAGTTTAATTATATTATAAAGAAAAATACACACAGCATAACCTATAAGCAATAGCACCCTTCGGGCCGCCACAGCCTAAACTTGAAACGGTGAGGTGCAAAAACATAAATACTATGAACGAAATAATATGTCCAAACTGCAAAAAAGCCTTTAAAGTAGATGAAGCTGGCTTTGCAGCTATACTTAAGCAAGTTCGCGACCATCAATTTGAGGAAGAGCTTAACAATAGGCTTACTCTTGCGGAGCGGGAAAAGGATAGTGCCGTTAAGCTTGCAGAGGCTAACATTAGAAACTCACTACAAGAACAACTTGCCAAAAAAGATAATGAGCTAACGCAATTAAAAGCGAACAGCGCCGCCGATCTTGCCGATAAGTTATCAAAAAAAGAAGCGGAACTTGCTGAACTAAAATCCAAGAAAGAAGCGGAGCTAGCAGAAATGAAATCCAAAATCCAAAATGCGGAAATGGATAAAAAGCTGTCGGTCTCAGAGGCGGTGAAGCTAATTGAAAAGGAGCGCGATACGCTTGCAAATAATTTAAGAGTAAAAGAGACTGAAACGCAGTTGCTCGAAAAATCCATAAAAGAGCAATTTAATAATACCCTGATGGTGAAGGAGGAAACCATTAAAATGAAAGACGATGAAATTGCGCGTCTAAAAGATTATAAGCAAAAACTCTCCACAAAAATGGTTGGGGAAACCTTGGAGCAACATTGTGAATCTGAGTTTAATAAACTGCGGGCAACAGCTTTTCAAAATGCCTATTTTGAAAAAGACAACGACTCAAGCGGTGGGAGCAAAGGCGATTTTGTTTATAGGGAAACAGATGAAGCGGGCAATGAAATCATTTCAATCATGTTTGAAATGAAAAACGAAAATGACGAAACCGCTACTAAAAAAAGAAATGAGGATTTCTTTGCCAAACTGGACAAGGACCGGAAAGACAAGAAATGTGAATACGCTGTTTTGGTTTCGCTGTTGGAGTCGGAAAGTGAGTTTTACAATACGGGGATCGTTGATGTTTCGCATAAGTTTCAAAAAATGTACGTGGTGCGGCCTCAGTTTTTTATTCCTATTATCACGCTTCTTAGAAACGCAGCGATGAATTCCATGAAATACAAGGCGGAACTGAATTTGATGCGGAACCAAAATATTGATATTACCAATTTTGAAGATAAGATTGATGCCTTTAGAAAAGGGTTTGCATATAATTATGATTTAGCGAGCCGTAAGTTTAAAACTGCGATTGACGAAATAGATAAGACCATTAGTCATCTGCAAAAAACAAAAGATGCTTTGTTATCCTCGGAAAACAATTTGCGACTGGCAAATAATAAAGCAGATGATTTAACCATTCAGAAATTAACGTATGGCAATCCTACGATGAAGGCTAAGTTTGATGAGCTTGAAAATGAATCTGAATAATAAACACCACCACAACAATCGCTATAAGTAATTGCTTGTTCTAAAACATCCAAAAAAAGGGAGCCTGCAATGTGTAGGCTCCCTTTTTTTATTGTACTAGGTTTGATTACATCCCTTCCTTCAAAGGCTTTGTTGAGACGCTCATATCACGAACGCATACATATTTACCGTCTCGTTTTTCGAAAACAGACATATAATATCCATTTTCAGTTTCTGTGCCAGAGGCATCAAATTGAGTCCAGGAACCAATTTCCGTAGCAAGATCGCCATCAGCAAAAAGGTCAACTACCTTGTATACATTATATTCGCCCAAGGTGTCATTAGCAATACTTTTTGCAACACTTTCCCGAATGGCAGCTTTACCCGAAATGGGTTGTTTATTACGACTATAACTTACTGCATCTTCGCTGTAATAAGCTACAACTGCATCGGCATCCTTCGCCTTTTCCCCAGCGGAGTAAGCGTCTTCCATAGCCTGAATCTCAACTTTAAGATTGGCCATATCCATCGGTTCTACCTCGGTAGATTCTTCTTTTTGCTGGTTATTACAACCAGAAAGAGTAATAGCCAGAATTGTTATAAAACTGGCAAATTGAATGAATTTTTTCATAAATTAATTGGTTTTAGTTTGAACTTTAAATGTACAACAAATACCCAGATAATCAACACATTACGCAGCTATGATTTGAAGTATCCCTGCTATCGCGAACGTCTCGCTCGTGATTCCAATCATACTTGTTTTTTGATTGATTCTAACCTCATTATTTTATCGAAAATATAAAAGCTTGTAGATAAACAAACTATAGTGTAGTTTTATGTCTATTAAACAACTAACACACTAACCAAAATCGCTACAAGTATGTCTTTCACATTCAAAACCCCAACCCTCCAAAAACTAAAACCGTACTATCTCCTTTTTGCGTTACTCCTACTAGCAAACCAAGGCTGTAAAGAAAAAACAGAGAAGGTATCTTCGCAAGCAGATTTGCCCGAAAAAGAAACTTTTTCCGTGATTACTGGGGGTATAAAAGTGGGGCATTTAAACGTTACGCGTGCTGGTGATTCGGTTGCTATCGATTATGATTATAAAAACAATGGCAGGGGCCCAACTATAAAGGAAACCGTAGTGCTTAACGCCGATGGGTTTCCCGTGCAATGGGATATTGCAGGGAGTTCTACTTTTGGCAACACCATAGACGAACATTATAAGCTGGACGGCAAAAACGCAAGTTGGAAAGACGCTTCTGGAGAAGCTACTGCAACTGTGGAAAAACCTTCCTTTTATGTAAACCAGTCAGGCAGTCCGTATTCGCTGTTTATGACGGCGCGAGTGCTGTTAAATTCAAAAGACAAATCTGTATCGGCACTTCCTGCGGGAGATTTGAAGCTGACGGAGCTGGAAAGTATAGAAACAAAGACAGGCGATAGTCCATTAAAGCTGAAAACCTATGCTTTGTCTGGCGTAAACCTTAATCCTTCTTATTTTATTTTGGATGCTAACAACCAGTTTTTTGCTATGATTGATGCTCGGTTTATCATAATAAGAGAGGGTTATGAGAGCGAAGAAAAAGAAATGCGGATGCTTGCCGAGAAGTATTCGGCAGAACGTTTTGAAGATTTGCAAAAGCGATTTGCACACAACTACGATAAAAATATTCGCATTCGCAACGTTAAGATATTCGATCCAAAAACTTTAGCACTTACTGATTTAGCTTCTGTATTGGTAAGTGGCAACAAGATAGTAAGCATAGATGCGGCAGATGCTACTGGCGAAAACGAGATTGAAATAGATGGCGCTGGTGGAACCATAGTGGCAGGACTTTATGATATGCACGGCCATATGGGCGAAGATGATGCCATTCTAAATGTTTTGGCGGGGGTTACTTCAGTTCGCGATATGGGGAACAACAACGAAGTGCTGGATAGTCTTGTTCAAAAGATAAAATCTGGAACTTTAGCAGGCCCAAACATCACGCGAATGGGCTTTATAGAGGGCAAAAGTCCGTTTAGCGCCAATCTGGGGATTCTTGTGGATAGCGAAGAAGAAGCAATTGCAGCGGTTCAGACCTATGCCGATAAAGGGTTTTACGGGATAAAATTATACAACAGTATGACTGGGGCTTGGGCGCCTGCCATTGTTAAAAAAGCGCACGAATTGAATATGCCTGTTATGGGTCACGTGCCTGCTTTTTCCACTGCAAACGATATGCTGAATGCGGGTTTTGATGAATTGACCCACATTAACCAAACGATGTTGGGTTGGGTGCTGGAACCTGGGGAAGATACCCGTTCTTTATTGCGATTAACGGCCTTGCAACGTTTGCCAGATTTAGACTTGAACAGTGCACCCGTTCAAAAAACCTTGGATTTAATGGTGAAAAATAAAGTAGCGATGGATCCAACGCTGGCCATTCACGAGCTTTTATTGCTTTCCCGCAATGGGGAGACGCAGGTGGGTACTTTAGACTATATAGACCATATGCCCGCTAGTAGACAACGGGATGCTAAAGAGGCTATGGCAAGTATAGCCGATGACAAGGAAGATAAGGCTTACCGAGGGGCGTATGATAAAATTGTAGAAACTTTAAAAATGATGAAAGCGCGTGGTCTTTTAATCGTGCCAGGCACCGATTTGGGTGGCGCTTTTACCCTACATAGGGAATTGGAACTCTACCAACAAATTGGTTACACTCCAGCAGAATTATTGAAATTGGGTAGTTATGATATGGCCCAATATCTTGGACAAAAAGATAGAGGTGCCATTGAACCGGGGATGCTGGCTGATTTTTTTCTTATTCCTAATGATCCAACAAAAGATATTAAGGCAATAAAAACAATCTCCATGGTGTCTCGCGGCGGAGTGCTGTATTTCCCGAGTGAGATATATCCCGAATTTGGTATTACGCCGTTTGTTGAAAAGCCAGTGGTTAAAGGGAATTAGAGCCTATATATATTATACCTAAAGGAACTCTACTTCTAGCTTTTGATAAATACGAATAATTATAATATGAAATCATCAAAAAAAATAGTACTTCTACTATCAATAATTTCAGCAAGTTTTTTTTCTTCTTGCAATGAACACAAGTCCAAAGAAAAGGAAGTAGTAAAGAAAGAAGTAGATTTTCAAATGATGGAAAATTCCACTATGGGAGACGATAATAGAGTATCTTTAAAGTTAAACCCAATGCAAAAGAATCATCAATTGATGAATATGAGAGATCATTTAGATGCAGTCCAAAATATTGTTACTCTTTTATCTGAAGAAAAATATAATGAAGCTTCAAAAATTGCCTATACTAGATTAGGTTCAACCACAGAAATGAAATTAATGTGTGCATCCTTTGGCGATAAGGAGTTTGAAAATTTAGGATTAAAATTCCATGAAAGTGCAGACAAAATGAGTGAAGTTTTTAAAAGTGGCGATAAAAACAAATCATTAAAAGCATTGTCAAATACAATGAATTTTTGCGTGCAATGTCACGCAACATATCGTCAATAAAAACAGTGTAGAAAAAATCTAAAAATGAAATTTTACACTTCACTTCCAAAAGGGCTAAAACCCTAATACAATATTCATTCATGAACTACGCTGTAAAAGCGGAAGCATCCTCAAAAAGCAAGGCTTCCATTCACATTAAGCAATCGGAGATAAGTTTTGGCATTACTCCCGAGACTGCAGATACGTTGGCAAATCCAGCCGAGCTGTTTTTGGGTTCCCTTTCGTCCTGTATTCTTAAAAACGTAGAACGGTTTTCCACTTTTATGAATTTTGAATACTCCCGTGCCGAAATAACTATTAATGCTACCCGATTAGAGAAACCGCCGCGAATGGATGAAATAAATTATGAGCTGCGGATTTATAGCCAAGACAGTAATTTGAATCTCGATCTGCTAAAAAAGAATATCGAAAAGTTTGGTACTATATACAATACGGTTAAGATTTCCTGCACTATCACGGGTACTATTATAAAGATAGCGGAATAAAAAGTTTATTATTTCATTTTAAACAAACTGTCGTTTATCAAAATAACGTTTAAGCATTGGGATTTGTATGCATAGCATAAGCGCCAATAACATAACTGCATAACCCGTTATTTTTGGAATGCTCATTGCCGCAACTTTCTTGGAAAGGAGATTGTTTTCCATGAAATTAAACGAAAAGGTGGGCAAGTCTAAGGGCGTGGGTTGTACCACGAACCAGATATAGCTCGTGAAGCCAACAACAAGCGCAGCAATAGCAATCCAGATATATATCGGGATCAAGGGTCTGTAACGCACTGCGACACTATGTTGTTCAGCGTTTATCGCAGCCATTACCTTGTTGGTAAACTGTAAGGAAGGGCTTTCCAAAGTAGATTTCTGCATCGCCTTGGCTACCAAATGTTCTAACTGTTTAGCTTCGTTCTCTTTCATAACGTTGTATTGTTTCTGGTTCCAGCTGTTGTTTTAATATGATTGCCAGTCTTTTTCTGGCTCGGTGTATATTTACCTTTACAGTGTTTGTCTCCATATTCACAATGTGTGAAATCTCTTCTAAAGATAGTTCTTCAAAATAAAATAAACTAAGCAAAAAACTGTCCTTGCTCGCTAATTGTTGCAAACAGTCTTGAATGGTCTGTTGTTGTTCTTTTTCTTCCAAAGCATCCAGCGCATTGTCCACGGTTTTTATTTGATGTTCCGTAAAGGAATCTATGGCTACATCATTATAATGCTTTTTGTTCTTTTTTATTCTGTCCAAACACGTATTGTAAGCCACTTTGTAAACCCAAGTTGACAATTTGGAATCGCCTTTAAACTTCGGCAAAGCTTTAAAAACCTTTATAAAAGTGTCTTGGGAAACCTCTTCTGCCTCTTCACGGTTTTTCAACATTCGTATTGCCAATGTAAACACCAAGTCCTTATAACGGTCCACCAAAACGGCAAAGGCCTGGGTATCTCCCCCAATGATTTGATTGATGATAATGGTTTCTTGGTCAGTGGTCATTTGATGATAAGACGACGGGAACTAAAGATAGGTTACAGGGGTTTGAAAAAAAAATGGCAAAGAGTGTAACCTAAACTAAAAAGATGTCGTCATAGGCTATGAACGCATTAAATTTCATCAATCAATCAATTAAAAACGAACTATTATGGGAGCAGAATTTGTTATCATGCCGTTGCTTATCGCAGCCTTCTTCGGAATCTTTTATTTACATTATTCCACACGTAACAAAGAGCGCATGGCGCTTATAGAAAAAGGGGCGGATGCCAGTATTTTTGTTAAAGGGAAATCGAAAACAGGACCTATATGGAAAATCCTTATTTTGAACTTGGCGCTATTATTAATGGGCATAGGTGTGGGTATTTTTATAGCCTCTTTACTTCATTACAATATGGGCGTGGAAGAAGAAGTGGCCTATCCGGGAACTATTTTTCTAATGGCGGGTATTGGCTTGTTTACTGGCTTTAGCATGACCAAGAAATTAGATAAAGAGTAAGTTAGAAACATTGCTATTTCTACTTAAAGTTGCAAAGCGCTCCTTTTCCATTGGGTGCGCTTTGTTATTAAATAGTAATAGATTATTGCTCTTCCTGTTTTCTTTTTCCAGTTGTATTTTGGCAAGGGTAAGCGAAGGAAAGCTAATATTCTTTTGTAACAGAAACACTTATGTGTCGTCTTATTTTTAATCAAAAAGATTATCATCAATCAAAATCAATCAAAACATGAAATTACAGAAAAACAGCTTGCGCAGAACCACCTATCTTGTGGTTATTGCCTTTGTGGCAACACTTACGGTTAGCTTTGCGCAAACCAAAACGAAGCAACTAGATGCGCTTCTAAATAAATACACCGAATACGGCCAATTTAACGGTTCGGTACTGGTGGCAGACCACGGGAAGATCATCTATAAAAAAGGGTTTGGCTCGGCGAATATGGAATGGGAAATTCCCAACACGCCAGATAATAAGCATCGTTTGGGGAGCATTACCAAACAATTTACGTCTATGCTCATTATGCAGTTGGTGGCTGAAGGGAAGCTGGACTTACAGGCAACTATTTCCAAATATCTACCGGATTATTCAAAAGTGAATGGTGATAAAATCACCATCCACCAATTATTGACGCATACTTCGGGCACGCCCAATTATACATCGTTTCCAGACTTTTTTAAGAAGCTGAGCCGTGATCCATACACGCCAACGGAGATGATGAAGCTGTATGCTGATTCTACCTTAACCTTTACACCTGGGGAGCGGTTTGCTTATAGCAATTCGGGTTATATTACCTTGGGTGCCATAATTGAAAAAGTTACTGGAAAACCTTATGAGGAGGTATTGCAGGAGAATATATTCGACCCTTTGAAAATGAATAGTACAGGCTTTGATCACCACAACAAAATACTTAAGAAACGGGCTGCTGGTTACGAAATGAATAGAAGTAACCTTGAAAACGCACCCTATATAGATATGTCCACACCTTATGCGGCGGGTTCTCTTTATTCCACGGTGGAAGACTTGTTTTTGTGGGACCAGGCATTGTACACAGAAAAGTTGCTTCCGAAGAAATACAGGGATATGCTATTTGAAAAGTACGTCTCCGCCTTTGGGCAACATTATGGTTATGGATGGTCTATTGGCACCATGCCTATTGGAAATACTGAAGACAAAAAAGAAATTATTGGTCATGGCGGCGGGATCAATGGGTTTAACACGCTTATTACCCGTATGCCACAAGATAAATCTTCCATTATTTTGTTGAACAATACTGGAAGTGCCCCCTTGGATAAGATAACCATTGCAATCTCCGGAATTCTTTATGGGAAGTCCTATGATTTTCCAAAGAAATCAATAGCCGATGCAGTTTACAACGAAATTATAGATAAGGATTTAAAAGCTGGTCTTTCCTTTTATGAAAAGAATAAAGGTGCAAAAGAATATTCCTTTGACGAAAGTGAAATGAATGCTATAGGCTATCGTTTGCTGCAAGCTGGAAAGAAGCAAGAGGCAGAAGCGGTTTTTAAACTGAACATAGAAGCGTTTCCAAAATCTTTCAATGTGTATGACAGTTATGCCGAGGCTTTGATGGAGCAGGGCAAGAATGAGTTGGCGATTACCAATTATAAGAAATCTATTGAAATGAATCCTGAAAACCAAAATGGCATTGATATGTTGAAAAAGTTGGGTGTTGAAGTTGATGCCATAGTGAAAGAAGTGACCGTGCCGGATGCTGTTTTGGAAAGTTATGTGGGTAGCTATGAACTAAAGCCAGGGTTTGTTCTTACTATTGCGAAAACTGGAAGTCAACTGAATGCGCAAGCAACGGGCCAGTCAGCTTATGATATCCTTCCAAAATCTGAGACTGAGTTTTATGTGAATGCGATTTCAGCACAAATTGTTTTTAATGTAAATGGTGCTGGAGCTGTTGAAAGCTTAACCCTTTTTCAGCGTGGGAAGGAGATTGTTGGGAAGCGGATGGAGTAGTTTGTGAGTAGTGAGTAGTGAGTCGTGAGTCGTGAATCCGATAGAATCAGGATGCTATCAATCTAAAAATTGACAAATAACTTTTTAAAATAGCTTATAGGTTTCTTAAGGAAATCTGTAGGCTATTTTGTTTCTGATGATAGGTAGTTTATAATTGGATGTCATTTTGTACATTTAATGATTAGTGACCAATCATTTAAAATCTTACGCTACCTAAAACTAACCCCAACAGTATGAAGAAAGCATTATTATTAATTACTGCTTGTATTTTAGCAATAGCTTGTGGCAACTCTGAAACTTCCAAAAGTGAAAACCCACAAACTGAAGCTGTAGCAACTGAAAAAGCAGTGGAGCCTACTGCAACCGAAAGCGCTTCGTCGCCCTGTGGTTTCGTTACTGAAACAAAAATCAAAGAAGTTTTGGGCATAGCAGCTGATGCGACCACCGAAATGAGGGACGTGATGCGCACCTATCCCACTTGTTTTTACAAATGGGAGTCTGTTATGTTTTCAACCAAACGAACTATTGCGGGCAAAGAAGTAAGTCTTGATTTTCCCGCAGAAGTAGCTATAATATTGGTTAAAGATGCTACGCCACAAATGTTTGAAACTTCAACGAAGGTTTATAAAGATGGAGAGGCAATAGAAGGACTTGCCGACATGGCAATTTGGGGCTCAACAAGGTCGCAACTTACCTTTTTGGCAAAAGGCACGATGATTCATTTACATGTAAAAGTTTCTGGCGATGCAGCTGCTAATAAAGCAAAGGCACTTGCATTGGCAGCTTTAATTATTCAGAAGCTGTAAGAGGAACTTTGAAAAAAGACTGTATTAGCGTTTTTGTATAAATAAGATTTTTTACTCTATTTTCAGGTTCTTGATATCTGTAATCAATTGCGCAATCGAAGCTCTGTTTAGGCCGTTATAGATACCTCTAATATGTTTGTTTTTATCAATGAGTAAAAAGTTTTCGGTGTGGAGAAAATCTTCTATACTTTTTGGTACTCCCAAATCATTTTCAACAAAATATTGATCTCTGCCCAACGAATAAATTTCTTTTTTATCACCAGTTACGAGATGCCATTTGTTATCAATTACCCCATGGGTTTCAGCGTATTCTTTTAAAACCGGAACCGAATCTGTCGACGGCATTACTGAATGCGATAGCAGAAGAATATCATCATCATTTTTAAATTCTTCCTGTAACTTAATCATACTTTCGGCCAACTGCGGACAAATTCCGGGGCAAATGGTAAAGAAGAAATCGGTGACATAGATTTTATCTTCAAAAGTCTTCTGTGTAACCGTATCGCCTAATTGATTAATCAATTTAAAATCTGGAATCTTATGAAAATCCTTTTCTTCCTGAGATCCCGGAGTCAACCAATTTGGGGTAAACGATTCCTCGTTGTAATAGGGCAGGTGTTCTGTTCTACTTGTTTCAACAACTTTAATGTTTTCTTTTTTAGTTTCATTTTCACACCCCGTACAGAGTATAAACAGTAAAAACACTTGGCTATATCTTTTTATCTCTAATAACTTTTTCATCTTCCAATTTATAACACGAATTTGCTCTGCGCATTCCAAAAATACGTCCGTTTTTAGCTTCGTAATTAACATACAATTTTCCATTTTCTAACCAGGCTTTTTGCAGGCCATTTTCACTCCCGTTGACAAGTTGCCTTTCTTTTGCAAGCTGTCCATTAGGATACCATTCTTTTTCAAAACCTTGTTTTATACCGTCTACATAATTGGATTGAGCAGATAGTGCACCATTATCCCACCAAGTTTTATAAACGCTATTTAATCGGTTGTGTTTATAATAAGATTCTACCCGAAGCACACCTTTTTCTGACCATTTTCTTGCAATCCCTTCTCTTTTGCCATTGATAAAACCAATTTTTTCAGCTAAAGTATCATTCGGGTAAAACACAAGAGAATAACCAGAAAAGGGTGCGTTTTTATAATACCATTTTCCTTCTATTTGATTGAGAGTCAATTCTTTTTTTAATACCTCAACATTTTCAATAGCCAAGTCTTTTTCAGCGACAACGGCCATGCCATGGTCTTTATTATCTACTAAAGCGTCATTGCAATTAGTAAATAAGAAAAGCGCAAAGGGTATAAGAAAAAGAGTTTTCATATTGGATTAATAACCTTGGTAAGGACCTGAGAATGCTATATAAGACCCAGTATTAGAATATAATTCATTGATAATATGGTAATGGTATTCCTGTGCGCCATTTGTATATTGCGTGGTGGTTGTGTGACCACCGGAAGCATCCAAGTCCGAAGGATAGGTGCCGGTAGCATTGCATTTTCTTCCATATAAAAATACACCATCGAGTAAGATTCCAACTAGTTTATCGTCATCATCTGTAAATGCTTTTGGCTCTAAATGGTAGTGATACACTCCTGGTCCAATGTGTGCACCTGTCCAATCTAGACTGGCTGCTGCTTGATTTAAAGGCCCGCCGCCTTCTTGGTCATTAAATATGGAGGCGCCGCTAACCGCAATACCAATAGTATTTAACTGAGTGGAAACAGTACTTCCCGATAAATTGGGTGTAGCATCCACAGTAATAGTTGTTGCATTATTGTTGCTGGACATAATGGAAGGCGTTACTTGAACACCTGGCTCTTCTCTATATAATGGATGACCTTCACCCCAATACACCGTTTCGTGATTGGGCAGTCCTGTAGTTTCTATAACCACATTGGATCCATCCAAATAGATAGTTACCGCTTCGGGATTAAATGCCGCGAAGGCAGCGTGTAGTTCTGTTACAACTTCTTCTTCTTCTTCTTCCTGTGTACTGGAATCGTCACTGCTACATGAAATGTATGAAACAGCTATCAGCGCGATTAAAGAAGGAATTGAATAAAATGGTAATTTTGATTTTCTTTTCATGATTTTTGCTTTTAGATTAATTACGTTTTTGTGATCTTCACTTCTATCTTATTTGGGTAGTTATTAAAGAAAGTCCCGCAATCGCTCACGAAACTTTCTCTAAACAAACTGCTAACCAACCAAACAAAATCTTTTATTATTTAATCTCTTTTTCGTTCTTTCCTTTCTGGTTTTGGAGCTTTCTCCAATTCTTCTTTTGAAAGGAATCCGTCTTCATCTGTGTCAATCTTTGTGAAGTCATCTTTTAAGGGGCCTTTCAATTCGGCTTTAGAAAGTTTTCCATCGTCATCTTTGTCCATCTCTTTTAGCATCTCGCTAAATGTTGGTGGTTTTTGGGGTTTTTCACCTTTTTGTTGTGCGTTTGAAAATGTTATTCCGAAGAACATTATTACTGCTGTGAATACTATCTTTTTCATAATATAATTGTTTTAAATTCATACTTATGACCTCAAAGGTCTGCAATAGATTAAAGCGAATGTCGCGTTTTCAGCGAACTCGCCCCGCTTTTAAGTGAACGAGTGTTTTTAATCAATTTTAATTTTAAAAGAGGAACAAAAAAGCTTCACGATAACCCGTGAAGCTTTTTACAAAACCGTTTTATTCCTCTTAATTTAACCTTTAAAACTTAATCTTTAAGAATCTTAATCACGGTATTTTCATTTACGGAAACAAAATAGGTTCCTTTTGCAAAGTCTGAAAAATCTACCTCCACCAATGAGGAGTTATTATAGGCTTGAGAAAACAATACTTGTCCTAATATTGAAATGACCTTTACTGAAGTTATGCCACCATCTGAATTGGTTATATTTAATACCGATTTTGTTGGATTGGGATAGTAATTTAATGCCGACTCAGCATCAAAAGAATCCGTCCCAAGGATTATTTCATTATCAATTCCAAAAGTGGCTTGTTTAATAATAAAATCGCCCGTTCCGTTTGGTATTCTTGAATAGCTCAAATCTGTTTCCTGTTGGCCAAACTCAATATTCTCAATGATGGTTCCATCTGCATAGGATAGAATGGCGCTTTCGCCCCCAGCAGAGAACTTAATATCGGCGTGCAATCCATCTTGATCTAAGTCTTTATCACACCACACAATTAAATAACTATCTGGAGCTATTGTAAGTCCGTCAGGGAATTCCCATTGCAATAAATCAGTTGGGTCGTCAGAAAGATATAGACCGTCAAGGCTTAATGTTTCGTTAGTGTTATTGTATAATTCTATCCAATCATCATATTCGCCATCTTGGTCTGTAACGATGGTTTCATTATCGGCCATCAATTCGTTTATCACCAAAGCGCCTACGGGCAACGGAATATAGTTTGCGTTAAGCGTGTAAAATTCGTGCTGTGCCCGTGCTGGGGAAAAGGCGCCTATGTTGGTGTTTTCTGCATAAACATAGTAGTGAGTATAATCATTGGTAATGGTTAAATCAATTCCGAAAACATTATCACCTGCCGCTCCGTCATTATGGGCGCCATCGTCATACATTTGGATTTTTGTGAAAGGGGCGTATTGATTTGTTCTATACCCAAGAAATACGGCATTGCTATTTGTTACGGTAGCGGTAAATGAAACGGCATCCCCAACATCAGGGTCATTATTTGATGGAGCTACGTTTGAAATTGTAGGCTGGGTTACTGTGAAATCTGATAAAGCCGACAAATAGCTTCCGCGTGCGTTCATTAAATTGGTTAAACCCGGAGCTGTATTCTGGCCAAGATTATAATCTGTATTAATGTTCCCAACAAATTGTGCGTAGGTGTAAAACTTGTTATTATCGGCTTGTACGGCGGCATCAATAATATCTTGATAGTCGTTGGCCAAGGTCAAGTAATTTGAATTGGTAATATTCTCAGTTAAGATAGTTTTGAAATGGGCCAAGTACATTTTTTTGTACCTTGGAATTGCCAATAACTTTGATATAAGCGGAAAGCTCGTATTATTAATGTGTAACAAATGACTTATTTGCGCTTTTTGGGTAGTTGAATTTAATGGAGGACCTTCACCAGTCATACTAAATACGCCAAATGACATATTTAAATCCCAAACAACGGAGTTGAATACGCCGGCATCAGTTTTATATAGGTAATAATTTTGCTTAAACTGCCCAATATAACTATCTAGATTTACCATAACATTATCAAAAGCCAACATCCACAGAGCTCTGTCAACATCAAGAACAGTCTCTATGTTTGTAACATCGTTATTAAGTATGTTCGTTAATTCAATCAACTCATCCCAATCGTCGGCACCATCAGATTTAATTTCATAGCTGCTGCTGTTAGGTCCTAAATATTCTAAACTAGGATAAGCATTTGAGCCCGGGCCAGCTCCATCTGGAGGGCTACAGCTAAAAAAAGCATTGGTTTTTGATCCAAACGTATCATCCACAAACCTTTTGGTAATGGCTTCGGTATTTGTGTACAAACCTATCAATACACCGTTCACATATATATTTGCATAATTTGCTTTTGGGGCATCCATATATTGTCCAGCAATATTGTATGAAACAGTTTCGCGAACGAAAGAGGGATCAAAAATTACGTTTGCCAACTTTAAATCTTTATAACCTTGGTAGTCTTGGTCTACATACGTATCCAATTCTATGTGAAAAGGGTTCTTGTTATAATTTGGGTTATAAGAACTGTTGCCCTTATATTTTACACCTACTGTTTCAAAAAGCTCCCCGTTGATTGTAACAGATTCGGCTTGTGTATAATTATTATCGCCTGCCATTTCAAGATCTAAAAGCTCATCCCAATTAGATTGTGTAAAAACAATTTCAATAGTTTGTATGGTATTGATGTCATATAAATCCTGGGAGAAGGATTTCTGGCTTGCAAAAATGCTAACAACCGCGGTTAACATAAGTGTTCCTAATTGTTTCATTCTTAGTTTTTTTTGGTTCATTTTTCCTGAGTATTAATTGAATTTCAGGAACAAAGGTGCTGTAAATGCAAATATTGAATTTAAATATTAAGTGAAATGCCATCGGTTTTCAGCGAATAGGCTTTTTAAACAGTTCAACCATTCAATTTAGCCTCTCCAAAACAGGCTAAATTGAAACAGTATGAAAAAAAATGTGTTTTATTTGTGGTATGAAATGCCCATTAACAATTATAAACCAACCGAAGATTAATAATTTAGGCATTCCATCTTCCGCTTTATCAAATATTTTATACAGATGAAAATTCGATATCACATCCTTGCCCAAATACTTTTATGGGCTGTTGTTTGGCTTATTATGGGCTTAAACCAACAAAATATCACTCGGTTTTTAATGGCAAACTTGAGCGCCTTTGGGTTTCAGGTTTTGTTGATATTAGCGGCATCCTACTTTATAGCTCCAAAATTGTTGTTTCAGAAGAAATATGCAATTTTCCTGGTGGTTTCATTGGCGGTTGTAGCTTTGAGCGCCTACCTTTCTTCTGAATTAACCATAAATCCACCCCCGCGGCGGGGAGGGCCTCTTGGCCCCAATGGACCTCGTCCGCCCTCTGCTTATTTGATACACTTGCTGCTTATTTCGGTAAGTTATATTTTAAGTGTTTTAGCCGAAACCTTTCTCTTTGCCCAAAAGAAAGAAGAGGCTATTGCCAAACAAACAGCGGCACTTGCGGAAAGTGAACTTAAATTTTTGAAAATGCAGATCAATCCACACTTTCTGTTCAATTCACTAAACAATATTTATGCGCTTTCAATTTCAAATTCAGAAAAAACTCCAGAAAGCATACATTCGCTTTCTGAAATGCTGCGTTATGTAATTTATGATTGCGAAAGACCTAAGGTGCCTATTGAAAAAGAGATACATTATATTGAAAATTTTATTGAATTATTTAAGTTGAGAAGCAGCAAATCCTTCAATATAAACTTCACAAATCAATTGGAAAACACTTCTGTGGAGGTAGCGCCTATGCTTTTCATTATCTTTATTGAAAATGCCTTTAAGCACAGCGGAATAGAAAAAGGGGGCGAAGCTTTTGTGGATATTAAACTGCAATCATCAAACAATACAATTACCTTTAGTGTTGAAAACAGTTTGCCTAAAGTAAAAATAGTTAAGGATAAAAGTAGCGGAATCGGGCTACAAAACGCAAAGAAGCGTTTGGAGATAAGCTATCCAAGCCAACATGATTTAAATATTGAAAATGGATCGACTTTTAAAGTTGATTTAAAACTTTACGCAGATGCATAAAATAAAATGTATAGTTGTTGATGATGAGGAATTAGCGAGAAAGTTGATAAAAACCTATATCCAAAAAGTAGATTCCCTTGAATGTGTGGCAACCTTTGAAAATCCGCTAGAAGCACTTTCGCTATTGAAATCTTCCAAGATTGACCTGTTGTTTTTGGATATTCAAATGCCAGACATAAAAGGCACCGATTTTGCCGAACTTATAAATACTACCGATACCCGTATTATTTTCACCACCGCCTATTCAGAATATGCGCTGAAAGGATTTGAATTAAATGCACTGGATTATTTGGTGAAACCCATAACCTTCAAACGGTTTTTGAGCGCCGTGGAAAGATTGCCAAAACAAGAAAGTAGTGAAGAAAATTACATCATTATAAAATCTGGGTATGACCTTCATAAAGTATTATATCAAGATATTATTTTTATAGAAAGTGATAGTGAATATGTAAATTATCATCTTGAAAACGGAAAAAAAATAATGGCCAACCAATCGTTGGGCAAGTTGGAATCTATATTGCCAAATACCTTTTTAAGAGTCCACAGGTCTTATATAGTGAACAAAGAAAAAGTAACTGGTTTAAAGAATAGAGAATTGTTGCTTTCTAAGGAAAAAATACCTGTGAGTGATAGTTACTATAACGCTGTTAAAAAAGACCTGTTCAATAATTAAGCATCGGTTTTCTTTTGTTTTCAGTGTCTTACTCTTGATCTGTAATTTGTTATATTAGCTTATGGGTTTATTTTTTAATCCATAAGTTTTTTCTTTTAAACAAATACTAAAATGAAAATCCACCTAGAAACAGACCGACTCCTTATGCGCGATTTAATGGACGAAGACGTGCACGGCATGTTTGCGATGGATTCTGATGCTGAGGTGCATAAATTTTTGGGAAACAAACCTATTGCTACTATAGCTGAAGCCCAAAAGTATATTGACTTTATAAAACAGCAATACGTTGAAAATGGCATTGGCAGATGGGCGGTTGTTGAAAAGGAAAGTGGCGATTTTATTGGTTGGAGTGGGTTTAAGTATAATACCGAAGTTTTAAACGGCAGAACAAATTATTACGATATTGGCTATCGATTGAAAAAAAAATATTGGGGAAAGGGGTATGCTACAGAAACCGCTGTGGCTTCTTTGCATCATGGTTTTGCAGAACTTGACTATGGCGAAATTGTAGGTATTGCCGATGTAGCAAATACGGCCTCTAATATTATTTTGCAAAAAATCGGTTTAATTAAAAGGAACGAATTTATTCATGAAGGAATCCTTCTTAATTTCTATTCGCTCAACAAAGAGGAATGGCTGGATGTTGCTAAATAATTTTTTGTGGGCTATTAACCCGGTTTTTTTAGTTTAGCAACTACTGTTAATCTTTTTGTTATCTTAGTATCAGCTATTTATTAAAGTTGAACTGCTATTAAGGGTTTGCAAAAAAGATTACAAAATGAGTAAAAAAACATACAAAACACCAGGAGTTTATATTGAAGAAGTTTCTGCTTTTCCAAATTCGGTGGCTCAAGTTGAAACTGCCATTCCTGCATTTATTGGATACACACCACAAGCAAACCACAGAGGGAACGACTGTACTTTTGTGCCCACCAAAATAAGTTCCTTTTTAGAATTTGAACGTATTTTTTGTTTTCCAAATAGTCTTGACCCTGTTCAGCAATATAGTCCGCAGTACTATTTGGTTCATCAAAGTTCAAAGCCTAGTCTTGGGGATTTTCTTTTAATTGGAAATGACTATTACTCAATAGTTCCCGATCCACATACTATTTACTACCTGTATAACAGCGTGAAGTTATTTTATCAAAATGGTGGGCAGAACGCTTATATAGTTTCGGTTGGTGGTTATGGAAAAGCTTCAGGAGTGCCTTTACTTCTTGGAGCGCCTTTAGTGAATCCAAATGTTCAGCTTGCAGATTTGTTGAAAGGATTGGAGGCATTGAAGAAGGAGGAAGAGCCTACTATGTATATTTGCCCTGAAGCCACCTTGCTCTCTATTGCTGAGAATGGAACGCTGATGCAGCAGATGCTTTTGCAGAATAGCGAAATGCAGACCGCGATAAGTATTTTTGATATTATAGGCGGAAATCGAGAAAACCAGCTTGGTAGAAATGTGGACATAGAAGCATTTAGAAGTCATACCGGAACGGTGGGCTTAAATTATGGAGCAGCATATTATCCTTTTGTGGGCACGACTATTATGGGTGAGCGGGATTTGAATTATACCAATCTACTTAATGGAGATGTAAAGGCTTTAGCTAAAATTATAAGTTCGGAACCTGGGGTAGAGGAAAGAGTTTTAGATTTATTAAAATCTATTTATAATTCTAGCAATCCGCAGTCAGTAAATGAAAATCATCGTGATCTACTTTCCATAAACCCAACATATAACGCTATTATTTCGGCTGTTTTGCAAGTTGCAAACACATTGCCTGCGAGCGGTGGTATGGCTGGTGTTATTACGATGGTAGATAATATGCAGGGGGTGTGGAAAGCTCCTGCAAATGTTTCTATGTCTGGGGTAGATAGTTTGCCTATAAAAATTGACAATAGAGCACAAGAGACCTTAAATGTAGATGCCCTAAGTGGAAAATCTATAAACGCACTTAGAATCTTTCCGGGAATGGGGGTTATGGTGTGGGGAGTTAGAACGCTGGACGGCAATAGTCTTGATTGGCGGTATATTAATGTGAGAAGAACAATGATTTGTATTGACCAATCTTGTAAAAATGCCTGTAAAAGCTTTGTTTTTGAACCCAACGATGCCAATACATGGGTGCGAATAACTTCGATGATTGAAAACTTTTTGAACAGTCTATGGAGACAAGGAGGATTGATTGGAGCGGTCCCAAAAGATGCATATTTTGTTGGATGTGGCTTAGGAACTACAATGACCACCAATGATATTTTAGATGGACGGCTTATCGTAAATATTGGTGTCGCCGTAACGAGACCAGCGGAATTTATTATCATCTCTTTTAGCCAGCAAATGGTTTCTCCGTAAGATATAAATTAGAGAAAAGAATAAGAGAGGAGAGAAAAAATATAAAAGCACAGTATTCTTTACTCTTTATACTATTCTCTTTTTTGTGAAATTATACACAGATATTTATTACTTTAGTGCTAACTGATTCATTAATAGCATGATGTATTTGAGTTTTTTACGAAGGAATTTCTTCCCATTGCCAATTTTATTGGCTCTTCTTGTCGTTAGTGGCTGTCAAGTTACGCTGGCACCTGCCTACGACCAAGCCATTGTTGAAAAGGTAACAAAAAGCAGCGATTTGGCTATGCGCTTTTTCGCTGAGGTTGATGGCGGTACAAACAGTGAGAGTTTTGCAGTTCGGGAGCCTATTTATAATACGCTGATTGGTGCCTTTGAGTCGTTAAAACTACAGGCCAAAGCCAGGCCCGTACCGAATAATGTTGCTTTGGAAAAAATAAACGAACTGCTTCAATCCAAGGGAAGCAGCGCCATTTCGGGTGAGTATCCCAGCGCCTTTGCTTTTGAACAGATAGCGGCAACGTTTAAAAAAATGAAGCAAACCGATAGTGAAAGAGGGATAAAGCCTTTAGCACTGCAAGCTTTTAAAGGTCAGGTTGAAATCTTTCTGGACCAAGCAATAACATATGAAAGTTTCCTAAAACGATAAAATTATGGCTGAAGATGTAACAACAATTATTACAGATATAAAAGATATTGCCTCTGGTATCTTGGAGAAAGATATTTCCACAGTGCGTGGTTTTAGTGAGCGGCAGGTGGAAGCCATTGCCAAACAAACAGCACTTATCCAAAAGGGAGTGGCCAGCGGTGATATTGATGAAGATCTCCGAGAGTTCTTTTTGGACGGACTGGAAGCCATGGCGCTCAACTTCGTCAATACGTTGAAAGGAATATTAATGGTGACTTTGGAAAAGCTTTGGAATGCTTTGGTTAACTTTCTTTATAAAGCGGTAGGGGTTGTTTTATAAGGTAATATTGCAGAAGAACAATATTTGTAATTTCCGTTAGCATGAAAATTGAAAGAGAAATAATAAATTACTGCATATAAAAAAAGCTTTGGGAGACCCCAAAGCTTTTTTATTTTCCATTAAAATTTGTTCTTAGAAAATGACTTTCTTAGTTGTTGTATAACCTTCTTCAGATTGTACTTTTACCAAAAGAACTTGGTTTGCAGCTGAAAGATTAATAGTTACATTACTTGAGGCAATATTATTTTGCGCAGCAATCAATTTACCGCTAAGGTCAAAAACTTCAACTTTTCCAAGAATGCTTCCAGAGGTGATATTTAAGTTTTCACCAGATTTAAATACAGTTACACTGTTTGAAAAGTCAAGATCAGGAGTGCTTAGCGGATCAGTAACGTTCACTAAGTAGTCTTCCCATTCACCAAATCCTGCTGCGGGATTACAAGGATCATCATAAGGAACTGAATCTGCCTTTACACATATTCTCATTCTATAGGTGCCTACAAGGGCATCTCCAGGGATAGCTAGATCTGCTTCTACAACGCTCCCTGAACCTGTTCCTACAAGATAGAATTCACTAGGGTCAAAAGTTTCATTATTGTCAAAATCAATCCATAGGCCAACGGTTTCAACGGACCAACCTGCGCCTACTTCAACTGACATTGTATAAACTCCACCTATTTCCACTTCAGCGGGATCAACACTGGCGGTGAAATCGCCATATCCACCGGGACTACAATCAGTGGGGTTTGCAATGCCCGCAAATTCTACATTTAGAATTAAATCGCCATCGGTACAGTCATCGACCGGAATGCAATACTGAGCATTGGCCGCAGTAAATCCAAAAAATGCAACCAGTAATGCAACTGTTTTTAGATTAAAAAAAGAAAAAGTAGTTTTTTTAGTCATAATGGATAAGTTTTAGAGATTAGTAATGATATGTATACAAATTTAACTAACATTCTTGAATAATAGATAAAATTTAACTTTAAGATTAAATTTAAGATAGGTCTTATTTATCTTGGGATTAACATTAAATATAAATAAACCATATTATTGGTGGATGGATTTTATAGCGACATTATTGGCGCCAATTTATTTCTAATTGGTTTTAAGCCCAACTGCCTTATATTTCGTAAATTTGCACCTTCATTTTTGTATTTATTAAACCATAATCATGACTAATATAATTCTCTTTGGCCCTCCCGGTGCTGGAAAAGGCACACAAGCCACTTTTTTGAAAGAAAAATATAACTTGGTGCATATCTCTACCGGAGACGTTTTTCGATATAACATTAAAAATGAAACTGAACTTGGCAATCTTGCCAAATCCTTTATGGCGAAAGGGAAACTGGTGCCAGACGAACTTACCATTGATATGTTGAGCAACGAGGTTGACAAACATAGTGATGCCAATGGATTTATATTTGACGGGTTCCCAAGAACAGAAGCACAGGCGGAAGCACTGGGTCACTTAATGGACGATAAAGACACCCAAATTAACGCAATGGTTGCTTTAGAAGTAGACGATGAGGTTCTATTGAAACGTTTGCTTGAACGTGGCAAAACAAGTGGAAGAGCAGACGATGCCGATGAAAGCATTATCCGAAACCGTATTAAGGTTTATTACAACGAAACCGCTATTTTGAAAAGTTATTACGAAAAGCAGAATAAATACTACGGCGTTGATGGTGTGGGAAGCATTGAGGATATTACCGAAAGATTGAGTAAGGTAATAGATAACTTATAATTGAAACTTTCTTTGTAAGGCGGTTGAGTATATTGAAAGCTTGACCATTTTATTTATAAATAGAAAGATATATTTTGGCTTTTAAAATGTATCGAAACCCAAACTAATAACGATTAACCAATAACTAATAACTTTTTTCAGTGACTGAAGGCAATTTTGTAGATTACGTAAAGGTTCATGTTACTTCCGGTAAGGGAGGGCAGGGTAGCAAGCACATGCGGCGGGAAAAGTATATTCCAAAAGGTGGGCCCGATGGGGGTGATGGTGGCCGTGGAGGACACGTAATTGTGAAAGCGAACAAAAACCTTTGGACGCTCTATCACCTTAAATTTAAAAGACACTTTAAAGCCGAACACGGTCTGCATGGCAGCAAACAGACCAGTACCGGTGCCGATGGAGCCGATGTGTATATTGAAGTGCCGCTGGGCACGGTAGTCCGCGATAAAGAAACCGAAGAAATACTTTTTGAACTCACCGAAGATGGCGAAGAAAAAATAGTTGCTCAAGGCGGTCGTGGTGGACTTGGGAATGCCCATTTTAAAACTGCTACCAACCAAACCCCGCGCTACTCACAACCAGGTGAAGAAGGTTTGGAAGCAGACATAATTCTTGAACTTAAGATACTTGCCGATGTAGGTTTGGTAGGCTTCCCAAATGCTGGAAAATCTACTTTACTTTCTGTAATCACTGCAGCCAAACCGAAGATTGCCAATTACGAATTTACCACCCTAAAACCCAATTTAGGGATAGTAGAATACCGCGATTTTAAAACTTTTGTAGTCGCTGATATTCCCGGTATTATTGAAGGTGCAGCAGAAGGCAAAGGAATTGGTCACCGTTTTCTACGTCATATCGAACGAAATTCCACATTGTTATTTTTAGTTCCTGCCGATGCGCCGGATATTAAAGAACAATATGAAGTGTTGGTTGATGAATTGCGCCGTTACAATCCACAATTGTTAGATAAAGAACGTTTGGTAGCTATCAGCAAAAGCGATATGCTGGACGACGAGCTTAAAACCGAAATGAAGAAAATTTTAGATAAAGAGTTTAAGGAAATCTCATATTTGTTTATTTCTTCCGTAGCCCATCAGGGATTGACTGAGCTGAAGGATAAACTTTGGGCGATGTTGAATTAAAACTCAATTGTCAGGTCGAGCCCTTCGGCCTCGCTCAGGATAAACTAAGGTCGAGACCTCTTATTTTGTTCTAATTCAACTGCTATCAAACCATATCTTGATTAAACCATTTTTTCTTAAAATTTCCTTAAATAATCTTTCATAAGTCGTTTATTTCTTTGTTCTTGTAGAACTAAAATATAGTTCTCGATGAAAAATATTGTCTTACTTCTTTTATTATTAAACACTCTTTTTTTAAGTGCACAAATAGCTTATGATTCCCATACTATTGTTGACAGTTCCCATTCAGTAATTGGCTGTAAGGATACGTTATTGGCAGATATTGATGGAGACGGCGACAATGATGTTATAGCAAGTTCTTCAGAACAGAATAAAATTGTCTTGTATAAAAATATTGATGGACTAGGAAATTTTAGTGACCAAATTTTAATAAGTGGAAGCGCAACTAGTGTAGCTAAATTAGAAGTTTTGGATATTGATGGAGATGGTGATCTTGATCTATTTGCTGTTTTAAAATTGCAGGATCAAATAGTTTGGTATGAAAATACCGATTCCCAAGGAACTTTTGGAGAAGCGAATATAATACCTATCCAAACTAATTATCCAGAGTACATTTTCGGAAATGATATAGATTTAGATGGCGATATTGATCTTTTCTTTGCTTCCAGAACCGATAATAAAATTTCTTGGCTTGAGAACACTGATGGTCTAGGCAATTTTTCTGAAGAACACATTATCACAAATTCTACCTTAGAAGCCATGGTTGTTACCTTGGGCGACATTGACAATGATGGCGATATGGATGTAGTATCGGGTTCTAGAGGAGATAAGAAAATTGCGTGGTATGAAAATCTAGATGGTTTCGGAAATTTCGGACCTCAAAATATAATTTCAGATACCTATAGTATTATCATCGATATTAAAATTACTGATATAAACGGAGATGGGGATAATGATATAGTTTTTGGAACATTTGGACCAGTTGGTGGTATTTCCTGGTATGAAAATCTCGATGGTTTGGGAACATTCGGAGCTCCTATTATGTTAGGTAACGCTGCCTTGTCAAGTCTCGATGAAATCCAAATAAGTGATCTTGACAATGATGGAGATATAGATATAGTATCAGCCAGTTATAGAATATTATTTCTGAATAATTTAGATGGTCAAGGTACTTTTGGAAATTATGAAGAGATGTTGGGTGATATTGGTTCTTCAACTAGCTTATTTGTGGGTGACATAAATGGCGATGGGAAAAAGGATGTTTTGGCTGGCTATGATTATGGGTCGCTGGTTTGGTTTGAAAATATTGACGGAAATTCCTTTGGGTTAAGAAAAAATATTACCAAAAATGTAACCAATCCTACTACTTCATATGCAGTAGATATTGATGGAGATATGGATTTAGATATACTTATTTCATCAAAAGGAGATAACGAAATTTTATGGTATGAAAATTTGGACGGTTTAGGCAATTATGGAGAACAGAAAGAAATAAGTCTTGAGGTAAGTGCTGAGCAAATTTTTCCCGTAGATATTGACTCCGATGATAAAATTGATTTTATAGCAGCATTCGGAGGCAAGATTTATTGGTTTAAAAACATAAATGGTTTGGGGGACTTTTCTTCTGCGAATGTAATAGATGAAGCTCTCCGCGATCACAGATGGGTATATGCAGCAGATATAGACGGTGATGGGGACATGGATGTATTATCTGCCGAACCTTATAACGACACTGTTAATTGGTATAAAAACCTTGATGGACTTGGGAATTTTGGTTCCCGACAGACTATAAGTTCTAATTTAGATGGGGCTGGAAGTGTAGTTGCAGGAGACATTGATGGCGACGGTGATTTGGATGTACTAACCTCTTCCAGATTTGATAAAACTTTTTCTTGGTTTAAAAATATGGACGGCAATGGTACATTTGGCTCTCAAAATATAATCGCTGACGATACTTACGGTGCAAAAACTGCATATTTAGTGGATCTAGACGGAGATGGAGATAATGATGTTTTAGTAAGGTATCAAGCTAGAGTTGCTTGGTTTGAAAATCTTGATGGCAATGGCAATTTTTCCACGTCAAAAATAGTGGATGCTGATGGAGATGTTTATTATGGCGATGTAGATAATGATGGCGATAATGATATTATTGCTATAGGAGCTAATCTTACTTGGAATGAAAACTTAAATGGGCAGGGAGATTTTGGACCGGCAATTATATTGGGTGGTCTCGAAAATGCTGGAAATTTTATAAATACTGGCGATATTAACGGTGATGGTCAATTGGATTTGTTAGCATTAAACTCTGATGATAATAAGATTTTTTGGTTGGAAAATCGCGGAGCACAGAATTCCATAAGTGGGATTATAAAATTAGATTTAAATCTGGATGGTTGTGATCCTCTTGATATTGCAGCTTCAAACCTTATGGTAATTTCTGAGAGTGGTTTGAATACAGTTTCCACCTTTACTAGAGAAGATGGGAGTTTTGTAAATTATATGAACGAAGGGGAGTTTATTACCCGTGTTGAACTGTCCGGAAATAATAATTTCACCGTAAATCCGGAGTCTTATGAAACAATTTTTGTTGATTTAGGAAATAATGAAATAGCAGATTTTTGTTTGACACCAATTAGTATTCAAGACGATTTAAAGATTACTTTAATTGCTATTAATCAACCACGTCCCGGTTTTGATGCGAAATATCAATTAGTATATGAAAATATTGGCACTACAGTTTTAAATAGTGAAATCACATTACAATTTGACAACACCAGACAAACATATCTAAATTCAGTTCCAAATGCAGACAATGTAAACGGAAACACAATTACTTGGGATTATACAGGCCTTTTGCCATTTCAGTCCAAAACAATAAATGTTAATTTCAACACTTTATTACCTCCAATAAATAATTCAGGAGACATTTTAGCGTTCCAAGCCATTATAAATCCTATTTCAAATGACACAAACCCCGAAGACAATACCTATAATCTTGAACAGATAATTATAAACTCTTACGATCCCAACGACAAACAAGTAAACCAAGGCGAAGAAATTTACGAAAGCGAAACAGCTAATTATTTGGATTATATAGTGCGTTTTCAAAACACTGGAACGGCTGATGCAATAAATGTTCGTATTGAAGATGTGCTGAGCGGTAAATTGGACTGGAACACATTCCGCCCTTTGTCTGCGAGCCACGAATACAGAGTGGAAATTCTTAACGGCAACAATGTTTCCTTCATTTTTGACAACATCAACTTACCACCAGAAGTTTCAGACCCCGAAGCCAGCAATGGCTTTGTAGCTTTTCAAATAAAACCTATTCAAAACATTGCATTAGGTGATGTGATACAGAACACAGCAGACATTTATTTCGACTTTAATTCAGCCATCGTTACAAATACTGCTTCTACAACTGTTGTTGAGAATCTTAGCGTAGAAGAATTTGATTTGGATGGAATGGTTCAACTATATCCCAATCCCGTAACTTCGATACTTCAAATAAAAACATCAAACATAATTACTTTCGAAAAAGCAACCGTTTATTCTACGCTTGGCAAATTAATCCTTGAAACTTCAGAAAACCAAATCAACCTCGAAACCCTTTCCGCAGGCATTTATTTTGTGGAAGTTGTTACGAATAAAGGTAATGTTATAAAGAAAATTGTTAAAGAATAGCAAAGCCAAAACTAAAGGAGGCTTTTTTGCGTATTTTTATTGAAAAGAAAATGCAATGAAGTCCCTCCCATTTTTTATACTCTCCATATTCCTTGTATCCTGCGGAGCTACAGTGGCCGTTGATTATGACAAGCAAGTAGATTTTTCGAAATACACTACTTACAATTATTTTCCAACAATAGACTCTGGCCTTAACGAACTTGACGACAACCGCATTATACAAATTACGGATAGCCTCTTGCAGCAACGCGGTTTTGTACAGAGTGAAACTCCGCAATTATACATTAATTTTTATGCGCGTGAAAGTATTTCAAGTTCGCGAAACACTATCGGTATCGGTATTGGTAGCGGTGGTGGTAATGTTGGCGTCGGCGTTAGCGGCGGAATTCCTATAGGTGGAAATGTACTCAACCAACAGTTAACAATGGATTTTATAGACACTGAGAAAGACGATCTTGTATGGCAAGCCGTGGCAGAAGGCGAAATGAAAGAACGAACAACACCGCAACAGAAGGAAGCGTATTACTTTTCTGTACTTCAGAAAATTCTTGCCAAATATCCACCAAAGAAATAAGTGTTCAGCAATCAGTAATAATCAAATTTGCATATTCCACGACATAATAAAATAACTAACATCTCTCCCTTCGGAGGAGATGCCGCAGGCAGAGGGGGTCTTGTTATAGTACAAGTTTTCCTTTTATTCTTGCCATTCTTTTTAAGTGCTCAAAATAACTACCAGCAGGCTGAGGAATATTTTAAACAAGAAAACTTCAGTAAAGCGAAACCTGTTTTTGAAAATCATCTGAAAAAACATCCAGGCGACAAAAAAACGCGCGAGTATTTGGGTGATATTGCTGGTTATGCGAAAAATTGGGACATTGCCGTGGCTTATTACGAAGCCTTGGTAAACGAGGAGGAAACCAATGCCAATTACAACTTTAAGTATGGAGGTGCCCTAGGAATGAAAGCCTTGTCCATTAGCCGTCTGCGAGCGGTTTCATACATTGGCGATATAAAACATCACTTGGAACGTGCTGCTAAGCTTGAACCAAAGCATATTGAGGCTCGCTGGGCTTTGGTGGAATTTTACATTCAGTTGCCTAGTATTATTGGTGGAAGTGAAAAAAAAGCAATTGATTATGCAAATGAATTGGGAACGATCTCAAAGGTGGACGGTTATCTTGCCAATGGCTACATTGCTGAATATACAGATAGATCTAAAGATGCGGAACGCTTTTATAAAAAAGCAATTGAAGTGGGTGGCTCACCACATACCTACGAAAAGCTTTCAGGTCTCTACGAAAAAAACAATCAGCCAAAGGAGGCTTTGAAGACTACTGCAGAATCTTTAAAAAAGCATAAACGCAATCAGCTAAATTACCAAATAGGAAAAATCTCCGCACAGTACAACCTAGAACCAGAATACGGTATTGAGTGCCTTAGCCAATATTTGGCTGACTATTCTATAAAAGACGGTGTGCCAAAGGACTGGGCCTATTATCGCTTGGCACAGATTTATAAAAACCTCGGCAAAAAAGAAATTGCCCTTACTTGGATAAATAAAGCCTTGGCAGACCGTAATGATTTTGATGAAGCACGAAAAGAAAAATCACTCATCTTGGCACTCTAATTCTGAATTCTGAATTCTAAATTCAGAATTAGAAAAAGTATCTTTACAAAACTAAATGTCACCCTGAGCATGCCTGCACTGAGCGCAGTCGAAGTGTCGAAGGGTTAAATATTAAATCCCACATGAGAATCCACTTCATAGCCATAGGAGGCAGCGCGATGCACAATCTTGCATTGGCATTACACCAAAAAGGAGATATCGTAACAGGAAGCGACGATGAGGTTTTTGAACCGTCTAAAAGTAGACTGAAAAACAAAGGCCTTTTACCCGAAAAAGAAGGTTGGTTTCCTGAAAAATTGAGTTCAGAAATTGATGCCGTTATTCTCGGAATGCACGCCAAAGCAGATAACCCCGAACTTTTAAAAGCGAAGAAACTCGGCTTAAAAATCTACAGTTACCCAGAATTTCTGTACGAACAGTCAAAAAACAAAACTCGAGTAGTAATTGGCGGTTCACACGGAAAAACCACAATAACCTCGATGATTCTTCACGTGATGAATTACCACGGAAAGGATGTAGATTATATGGTGGGCGCCCAATTGGAGGGGTTTGATACCATGGTGAAAATAACGGACGGCAATGACTTTATTGTCATTGAGGGCGATGAATATCTTTCCTCACCTATAGATCGCAGACCCAAGTTTCATCTTTATAAACCTAACATTGCATTGTTGAGCGGTATTGCTTGGGATCACATCAACGTTTTTCCTACCTATGAAAATTACGTGGAGCAATTTGAAATATTTCTAAATGAAATAACAAACGGCGGAGCAATTATATACAATGAAGAGGATTCAGAAGTAAAACGCGTTGTTGAAGCCTCTACAAATCACATAAAAAAATATCCGTATCAAACTCCCGAATATGCTGTGGAAGACGGAACTACCCTTTTGGAAACTCCCGAAGGACCTATGCCAATTGAAATATTTGGAAAACACAATTTAAACAATCTAGAAGGTGCACGCTGGATTTGCCAATTGATGGGCGTGGATGCCGATGATTTTTACGAAGCCATCGCAACTTTTAAAGGCGCTAGCAAACGTTTGGAAAAGATAGCCGAAACCAAAACGGCAGTAGCATATAAGGATTACGCACATTCCCCTAGCAAAGTAAGAGCAACTACTGAAGCGGTAAAAGCTCAATATCCAGACAGGAAACTGATAGCCTGTTTGGAACTTCATACCTATAGCAGTCTAAGTCCTGAGTTTTTGAAGGAATACAAAGGAACAATGGATGCGGCTGACAGTGCAGTGGTTTTTTACTCTCCACATGCAGTATTGATAAAGCAACTGGAAAAAATAAAAGGCGAACAGATTGACGAAGCCTTTGACCGGGAAGATTTGATAGTTTTTACAAATCCCGCAGATTTTAAAACCTATCTTTTTTCGCAGGATTACGACAATACGTGTTTGCTGTTGATGAGTAGTGGGAATTATGGTGGATTGGATTTTGAGGAGGTGAAGGGGTATTTGAAATAGACTTAACACCGCTTTGCTCAAAAAAAAAGACTTTTAGTTAGAATTATAAATTTCGTCAATAAATCTGGAAATATCGTTTTCGGATTTATTTTTTAATTCCTGTTTTGCATTTTCAAAATCAGTTGCATTTTTATCCTGTGAAAGTTTAAATTTCCCTTCCCAATCCGTGATTTCAACGTCAAAAGCTTGAATGTAATTAATGAGCCGATCCATTCTTGGATCGTCATTTTTTAGAGTAAATTTTTGTGCTTCGTCTTCCAAAAACTCCGTCATATCAATCATTGTTTTTTTAATAGATTGCGGTTCATTTAAAAGGTGAATGTTTCCAGTAACGTGAACAATGATGTAATTCCACGTTGGTAATTGTGGCGTTTTATAAATACTAGGGGAAATATAGGTGTCTGGCCCTTTAAAGACGATTGTGACTTCTGCGTTTTCAGTTAGCGTATGCAGTTGTGGGTTGTTTCGGTCTATATGTCCAACCAGTTTTTTGGAGGTCTCGTTGTAAATAAATGGAATGTGGGTAACAAATGGTTTCCCATCTTTTGCGGTAACTAACATTCCCAAAGGAAAATGTTTGACTACAGAAATCATTTTGCCAATTTCATCTGATTGGTGATGTGGAGGTGGATACATGAGTGTTTTGTTGAAAACACTAAGATACTAAACTGTGCCCCAAATTTTGAAATGCGTTATTTATTCTTTTGAATTACTTGCGAAATGCTTTCGTTCTTCTTCTGAAAAAAGCCGGGAAAGAATTATAAAACGAAGTCCCAAAGGAATTTCAAGGGAAAAGCTGGCGCCCCTGCCTTTGGTAATATCTACTGTTAAGTGGGTGTGTTTCCAATATTCATATTGGTCTTTGTTCATATAAAAATTCACGCCTTCCACTTCGCCTAAAAGGATATCGCTTTCGTCTAAATACAAATCGCCTTTTTCCAATAGCATAGGAGCGGAGCCATCACAACAACCGCCGCTTTGATGAAATATCAATGCGCCGTATTTTTCTTTTAAGCTTCTAACTATTTCAGCTGCTCGTTCTGTTATTTCCACTTTTTTATTTGACATTTTTTTGAAGTTGATTCCATTTCATTTTAAAAAAAGGTGCCTTAACTTGGGGATTAGTTGAAGGCACCCTGCTTAATTAAATAAACAATCAAAAGAAGCCTAGTTTCTGTTTGTCGTAAGAAATCAACATGTTTTTAGTTTGTCTGTAATGGTCGAGCATCATTTTATGGTTTTCACGACCGATTCCAGATTTTTTATAGCCTCCAAAAGGAGCGTGTGCTGGATAGGAATGATAGTTGTTTACCCAAACACGTCCGGCTTTCACTTTTCTGGCAACTTGATAGGCTTGGTGCATATCGCGAGTCCAAACACCAGCACCGAGGCCGTAAAGGGTATCGTTTGCTATTTCAATAGCTTCTTCCTCATCTTTGAATGTTGTAACACAAACTACGGGTCCAAAAATTTCTTCTTGAAAAACCCTCATTTTGTTATTGCCTTTAAAAATTGTGGGTTGAATATAGAAACCACCTTCCAAGCCTTCATTGTATGCTGGCTCACCACCTGTGAGCACTTCACATCCTTCTTCTTTTCCTATTTTTAGGTAGTTCAGGATTTTTTCATATTGATCATTGGAAGCCTGAGCACCCATCATAGTTTCTGGATCTAAGGGATGACCTATCTTTATTGCTTTGGTGCGTTCCACTACACGAGCCATAAAATCATCATAAATGCTTTCCTCTACCAATATACGCGAGGGACAGGTACAAACCTCACCTTGATTAAAAGCGAAGAGTACAGCGCCTTCAATTGCTTTGTCAAAGAAATCGTCATCGGCATCCATAATGCTTTTAAAGAAAATATTAGGTGATTTTCCACCGAGTTCCAAAGTAACTGGAATTATATTTTTTGAGGCATATTGCATAATAAGTTGACCAGTAGTAGTTTCACCCGTAAATGCAATCTTATTGATTCTAGAACTAGAAGCCAATGGTTTTCCTGCTTCCAAACCGAAACCATTCACAATATTCAAAACACCTGCTGGCACAATATCCTGTATTAATTCTGCAAGAATCATAATGCTTACTGGAGTTTGCTCAGCTGGTTTTAGTATCACACAATTTCCGGCAGCGAGGGCTGGGGCAAGTTTCCAAGTAGCCATTAAAAGGGGAAAATTCCACGGAATTATTTGTCCAACAACTCCTAGAGGTTCCCAAATATTAAGTGACAAGGTGTTGCCATCAAGTTCGCTGGCACCACCTTCTTCAGCTCTGATAGCACCTGCAAAATATCTAAAATGATCTACCGCCAAAGGAAGATCTGCAGCGGTAGTTTCACGAATAGGTTTTCCATTATCCCACGTTTCGGCTCTTGCAAGCACCTCTATATTTTTTTCTATTACATCAGCAATTTTAAGAAGCATATTGCTTCTTTCGGTTGCGGAAGTATTGTTCCAGCTTTCGGCAGCTTCCCAGGCAGCATCCAGCGCTAAATCTATATCTTCTTGTGTGGAACACGCTACTTTTGTAAAAGTTTTGCCATCAACAGGGGAGATGCTTTCAAAATATCCACCCTTTTTAGGTGCCACCCATTTTCCACCTATAAAATTGTCATAGGTATCCTTGAATTTTGGTTTTTCAAATGTTTTTCCTGTATCTGTTTGAATATCGCTCATAATAATAATTTTAGAATGTTAAACTGTGAATTATATAATTTCCCTAAAGATATTTTGATATTATATCAATCAATTGAACAATTCTATTAAAGGATAACACATTTCAGTATTTATGCCCAGATTATGTGTTTTTTTCGTAATATTGAGTATGGAGCACTCATTGCGAAAACATAGGGAAAGCCGAAAAATTTATACGTTGGTGGAAAACCGGACGACCTATAATGCGGAGTATGCTGAGTTAAATATTTTTGAAACCCACCGCCCTGCTGAAAAAGTCTCCCTTACTTTTGATTTTCCAGTAATTGCCAGCATGCTTACCGGAAAGAAAATCATGCATTTAAAAAACCTGCCCGATTTTGAATTTCTTCCAGGGGAATCTGTAGTAATGCCAGCCAATGAAGAAATGATAATTGATTTCCCCATTGCGCGCAAAGACAGTCCCACACAATGTTTGGCCTTGGGCATTGATCCTGAAAAAATCAGTGAAGTTGCCTCTAAATTCAATCAATTGGTTTCAATTGAAGAAGAAAATAACAATTGGAATTTGGATAAAGGAGCTGCTTCCCATTTAACCAACCAAATAGAAGTAAATTATCTTATTGAGCGACTTGTTACAACCTTTACCCATAATTCAACTTCAAAGGATGTTCTGCTGGATCTCATGATTCAGGAATTGATTGTTCGTTTATTGCAAACAAAAGCAAAGCAAAGTATACTCAATGATAGTTTGAATATTTTTAGCGATACGCGGATCGGAACGGTGGTTAAGTATATAAAAGAAAATTTAACGGACCGTAGCATAAGTGTGGATCAGCTGGCAGAAAAGGCTTATATGAGCTCGTCCAGTTTTCACAAAAAGTTTAAAAACACTTTGGGAATTTCGCCTATTGATTTTATGAACTCTGAAAAAATAAAGTTCGCCAAGAAATTGATGAAAGAAAACAAAAACATACTTATTTCTGAAATTGCTTTTAAGTCTGGGTTTAACAACGTGAGCTATTTCAACCGCCAGTTTAAAAAGCTGGAACTGATGACGCCCCAACAATTTATTTTTTCAGTAAGAAAATAAGTTAATGGGAAGATTTTAAAGAGGAAAAGAACACAAACCCAAACCCTAAGAAAAGCATTAGGTGAAAAGGAAACAATCCAAAATCACCTCCTTGATCTCCTACAACAAAGGCGCTGTACATTCCAAAAGCGAAATAAAGCATCAATATACCTTCAAAAATTACGTTGGGAGAAATGTTTTTGGTGAGGTATTTATTGCCTTTCCAACCCTCCTTCAAACCACCAATGTTGAATTTTGGAGTGCGGATAAATTCACTTTTCTTCCCGAAATGTCCTTCCAAAACTGCAATGGAATTGTGCAGCGAAAAGCCCATCGCCACTGAAAAAAATGTAAAAAACATTACGGTGTATTTCAGAAAATGTTTAAAGCCACCACCATAAATAACTTTGTATGTAAACCAATAACATATAAAAAAGATGATAGTGCTTATTACGAAGAAGCTCATTACATAAAAATACATTTTCAAATGTTCGTACTCATTTTTTATGTAAAGCATCGGAATACTTAGAATAGCCACTAAAAAAATGTTTAAAAACATAGTGCTGTTCAGCAAATGCAGAAAGCTGTGTATTTTAGTTTTGAGTGAAATATCACGGCTTTTAAATACACGCCAACCCATTTTCTGAAAGTTTTCGGCACCACCTTTGTTCCATCTAAATTGTTGCGAACGGGCTGCACTAATAACAATTGGAAGTTCTGCGGGGGTTTCTACTTCTTCCAGATATTTGAATTTCCACTTTTTAAGTTGTGCGCGGTAGCTGAGGTCCAAATCTTCTGTGAGCGTATCGCCTTCCCAATTACCTGCATCGAGAATACACGCTTTTCTCCAAACTCCAGCCGTTCCGTTGAAATTTATGAAATGACCTTGACTGTTTCGGCCCACTTGTTCCAAAGTGAAGTGTGCATCGAGCGCAAAAGCCTGAACGCGGGTAAGGATTGAATAATCGCGATTTAAATGACCCCAACGGGTTTGAACTACACCAATTTCAGGATTTTTAAAATATGGAATTGTATTTTTCAACCAGTCTTTCTTCGGAAGGAAATCTGCGTCAAATATTGCAATGTATTCACCTTTGGCGGTTTTTAAGCCTTCCTTTAGCGCACCAGCTTTGAAACCTTCACGGTTTTCACGAGTTAGGTGTTGAATATCTAAACCTGTTTTCTGAAGTTCTTGAATATGTTTGGCCGTTTCTTCAAAAGACTCGTCCGTGCTATCATCCAGTACTTGTATTTCCAGCTTTTCTTTGGGATAATCAATTTCGGCAATATTGTTCAGCAAACGGTCCATCACATACAGTTCATTATATACTGGAAGTTGGATGGTTACATATGGAATTTCTTCTTCTTTGGAAAAATCGAAAGTTGGAGAATTTATATGTTTTTTTCTAGCTCTTAAATAGTTGAATAGCAGGTTCAACTGTGCTAAAGCATACATAAATATGAGGAGCAGGGCAATGGAATAAACTGTAATGATTATTGATTCAAGAATCATTTTTTGAAACTATATTTAAATATCCAGCTTAGGATTTTTATGCCTGCAAAGATAGCACCTTTTACCGTACCCGAAACCTTTGAAACACCGATGCGGTTTTTGTAGTTTACTGGCACTTCAACGTAAGTGAATTTCTTTTTCAGTACTTTCAATTGCATTTCTACTGTCCAGCCATAGGTTTTGTCCTCCATATTCAGAGCGAGCAACTTTTCATATTTAATGGCGCGAAAAGGCCCGAGATCTGTAAATTTTGAATTGAAAAAAAGCTTCATTAATTTGGTAGCCAATCCATTGCCGAAGCGTTGCGGAAAAGTCATTGACCCAGCTTCACGTAGTTCTTTAACTCGTGCGCCTACTACAAAGTCAATATTATCTTCAATAATTGGCGCTGCGATTTTTGTCAATTCCGAAGGATAATCACTGTAATCTCCATCCAGAAAAACAATTATATCGGGTCGTTCAGTGGAGTTGAAACGAGCTACATATTCCATTCCTTTCAAGCAAGCGTTCCCATAGCCAGCTTTTGGTTGAAAAAGCACGGTTGCACCAGCTTCTTTAGCCACGGCCGCGGTATTGTCAGTAGAATTGTTGTTGACCACAATGACTTCTGAAACGATATCGGGAATTTCGGCAATCACTTTCCCGATAGAACCCTCTTCGTTATATGCGGGAATGATTACTTTAATATTTTTTATCATTAAAAACTTCGGGATTTATGGACTGCGAATTTCAGAAAAATATATGACAATCCATTGGACGAAACCTACTTCAAAACCTAACAAATCTAGATCTGCTAGGTTTTAATTATTCACGTAATTCATCAAATCCACATCATTCCCAAGTAGGATTTCGTTGCTACTGATGCGTTTTTCCAAAGGACCATTTTCTAGTTTTAAAACCCCACGTGGGCAAACTGCTGAACAGATTCCGCAACCCACACAACTGGAGCGCACAATGTTTTCACCCTTTTGGGCGTAAGCGCGCACGTCGATACCCATTTCGCAGTAGGTGGAACAATTGCCACAGCTAATACATTGGCCGCCATTGGTGGTAATTCTAAATTTTGAAAACAAACGTTGTTGAAAACCTAAAATTGCAGCCATTGGGCAACCAAAACGGCACCAAACACGGCTACCAAAAATAGGGTAGAAGCCTACGCCAATTACGCCGCTAAATACAGCGCCAATAAGAAAACCGTAGGTCTGACGAAGGGTTTCTGCTTCAAAAAGAAATAAGTTTTTTCCTGAAAAGTAGTGAAAGCCTATTAATGAAATTATAATTACGAAATAACCAATTGCTCCCAAGCGTGCATCTTTTTTCAACTCTTCTCTTTTAAAAATCCAAGTTCCTGCAAAAACCACAGTTAAGAGCAGGGCAACCGATATTAGGAAAGTATTTTTTGTAAGCCAATATTTTGAACTATCATCGCCCAAATAGGAATATACAACGGCTGTGGTCATCAAAACGACAAAAACTAAGACGCTGTGAATCACCCAGCGTTCCACTTTCCAAGCCATTTGGCTTTTATCGCTTAAATGACGGAAGGGATCGCCAGCAGTTTCGGCCAAGCCGCCACAACCACATACCCATGAGCAATACCATCGTTTACCGTACTTGTAGGTTAAAATTGGTGTAATTATAAAGATAGATGCAAGTCCGAAAATTAATAATCCCAAACCAACATCCCCTGCGGAAAGTAAGTCATCTACTCTATATTGTTCAAAATTGTAATAATTGAGTGGCCATATATTTTTTAAGTCGTAGTAAGGAAGTGAAAAAGTGTCACTATTCAATCTGGACATAAGCTCGGGAATCAAAAAAGCGAAACCCAGCTGAAAAAACATCACTGAAAACGTACGAAGTTTTTCGTATTTATTATGACGGTATTTTAAAATGAATTTTATTCCGAAAGCCAAAATAGCCAGCGTATACAAAGTTCCATAAACAAACCATTGACTAGCTGGGCCACCATTTAATAATCTGCTCAACGGATCAAAAAGAGCAACAACACCTTTGTTATTTCCATCCTGGGCCAATCCCAAATATTGAGGAAACCAATAAAGCAATACATAGAATAAGGTTAGGGCCATACCGACAATCCAAGCCCAAAATCCTTTAGAGGTGAGAGATTTAAAATATACGCCGTCGTTTTTAATTCCGTCGTGCTTGTTGGTATAAGCAGCAATAGAAAACCAAACCGTCCCCCCTCCAATGGCAATCAAAGAGGCGGTAAGCCACAAACCTTTGTTTGGAAAATTTAGGTTGAAAAAAGCCAGAACCAATACCATCAATCCCAACAATCCGATAAAAGATGCAATTTTTTGTTGTGTATTGATAGTTTTTGGCGGCTCGCCAGTTAGTGACATATTTCTTTGAACGGTGCTCATAAATTATATAGTTATGGATTGACCGGCATATGCCGTTTGAATTTCCTTTTCATACTTTTTGAAGAATTCAGGATCAAAATTGGCTTGTTTTAGGTTTTGGATTACGTAATCCACACTTCTTTTTTCATTCAGCCATTTATCAAAAACTTCCTGTTCCATACGGATTCCGAAAGTGTTTATTCCCAGAAATTCATTTGAATTTTCATTATATGAAATAGTCACACAACGCAAATCACTCTTGCATTTCCAATGAAATTGACCTTCATAATTCTTTTTTCTGCTTTCTGAAAAAACCCAACCGTAGGTTTGATATTCAATATCAAAAAATTTAGCGCTATTAAACCAGTTTCCTGGATTGTATTCAAAGGGTTTTCCGCAGATGGTCTGTGCCAATGCTTCGCCCATCATTCTACCAGTGTACCAAACAGCTTCTATTGGCGGTCTGTTGCCAATAGGCTCGCGTTGTTGTGCGCAATCGCCAATGGCATAAACGTCTTCTATGTTTGTTTCTAGCTTTCTATTCACCAAAACGCCTCGGTCGGTTTCAATTTTTGAATTTTTAAGAAAAGAAATTTGCGGTTTTACACCTGTTGTGATACCTACAACGCTACAGGGAATTTCTTCGCCGCTTTTTGTTATAACCGATTTTACGTTTCCGTCTTTATCGCCTATTATTTTATCGAGTTCTGAGTTATGTCGAAGATCTACGCCGTGTGAAATTATGTGGCGCGAAAGCATTTCAGCCTCCGATTTTGGAAGTACATTGGTCCAAAAAGCATTTTCGCGTACGAGCATTGTTACTTCAATGTTTCGGGTGCGGAGCATTTCGGCCATTTCAACACCTATTAATCCACCTCCAATAATTACTGCTCTTGGACATTCTTTGTTGTTGGGTGCATTTTTTTCGAGCTTTTCTAAATCCTGTTTAGAGACCAAGCCTTGCACGCCGTTGAGTTCCAACCCCTCCCAACCAAATGTATTTGTTACTGAGCCTGTTGCAATAATAAGTTTATCATAAGTTAATGAGCCACCTTTCTTAAAATAAAGTGTTTTATTATTAGTATCCACTGTTTCAACGTAGGCATTTTTTAGTTCCAATCGGTTCTTTTCCCAAAACCAACTTTCATAGGGTTCAATATCTCTCCAACGCATATGGCCCATATACACATACATTAGTGCGGTACGAGAGAAAAAGTGGTCTGTTTCAGCGGAAACTATGGTTATCTTTTTGTCGGAAAGTTTTCGGATGTGTCGCGCTGCGGTTATGCCTGCAATTCCGTTGCCTATAATAACGATGTGCTCCATGTTTTTTTGGTGGTTGATTTCTTCAGTCGTTTATAAATTTACACAATTACGACTTAGACAGATTTAAAACAGTTATTTTTTTAATGAATTTTAAAATAAAGCTTTAAATTCATCCATAATATATACCGAAAATGATGTTGCTATACCGCTTTGTGGTTTGCTTTTTTCTTTTTTTCTTCATCACAGCCTGTGCACAAAAGAAGGATGCTTCCAAAGCGAAAGTGATGAAAGAGGAGAAAGTTCTAAAGATAAACGGAGTAAGCCTTGTTGCTTCTGGAGATACACTTCTGCAGCAAAATGTAATGCCCTTAAAAGAAATTGGAGCAAATTACGCGACTATTATGCCCTTCGGTTTTATTAAGAGTCTAGACCATCCTGAAATAATATACAACCAGCAACGCCAATGGTTTGGAGAGACTACTGTTGGGGTTAGGCAGTATGTAGAATTGCTTCACAAAAACGAAATAAATATAATGATGAAACCCCAAATCTGGGTTTGGAACGGAGAGTTTACTGGACTGGTAGAGATGGCTTCTGAAGCCGAGTGGCTTCAACTTGAAGATTCCTATCGCAATTTTATTTTAGATTTCGCGAAAGTTGCTGAAGAAGAAAAGGTAGAAATATTCTGTATTGGGACTGAGCTGGAAAAATTTATTGAACACCGTCCCGAGTATTGGCGAACGTTGATTGCCGAAGTGAGAAATGTTTATAAAGGAAAACTGACTTATGCCGCCAACTGGGACGAATACAAGCGCATACCCTTTTGGGATGCGCTAGATTTTATAGGCGTTGATGCGTATTTTCCAGTTTCGGAGAGTCAAACTCCAACAATTGATGAAGTAAAAACTGGCTGGGAGCGATGGAAAGTTGAATTGAAATCTGTTTCAGAAAAAGAAAACAAAAAAATTCTCTTTGCGGAATACGGTTATCGCAGTGTGGATTTTAGTGGCAAAGAACCCTGGAAGAGCGACAGGTCAATGAATTCAGTAAACTTAGAGGCGCAATCCAATTCCTTGGAAGGTTTATACAAAGCTTTGTGGCAAGAAGATTGGTTTGCGGGAGGTTTTCTTTGGAAATGGTTTATTGAACACAAAAGCGTGGGAGGACTAGAAAACAATCAGTTTACACCACAAAACAAACCAGCACAGAAGGTTGTTACAGCGTTTTATTCACAACAATAATTAAAACTGCTGTTCTATTTTTGAGGCGCTTCTTTCTTTGAAGGTTTAATATGTTTTAAATAATAATTATGCAACTTGTCTGCATCAGCGCCCAGCCAACGCTTCACATATATAGTCCAAAAATGGTATTGTAAATTCCAAACTCCTTTTTGCCTATAAAGCCTCGCAGAAGTTGTAATCCATTGTTGAATCACCACAAACTTTTTTCGTTTGTAAAGCTCGTTGATTAAAATATTGTCTTCGTAAACAGTGTAGGTTTCATCAAAACCGCCAATTTCATCAAAAAGTATTTTTGTAATAAACTGGCTTTGATCGCCCCCACGACAGGCCCTCCAGCGGAATTGCGTAAGCCATCCCGCAAGTTGGAGCCACCAATGGTTACTGTCAAATTTCATCTTGAAACAGCCTGCGGGGTTTCCTTTTTTTACTTCGGAAATAATGTATTTGTCGAAATTTTTTGGAGGAAAAGAATCAGCGTGTAAAAAGTAAAGTATTTCGCCTGAAGCCTCGCTTGAGCCTTTGTTCATTTGCTTTGCGCGTCCTTTTGCTGAAGTGAGCAAGCGAACGGAGACTATTGCCGTTTCAATAAAAGTTTTGATGATTTTCTGTGTTCCATCGCTGCTTCCGCCATCTACCACAATAATTTCTACTTCGTTTTCCTCAGAGCTATTTTCTGAAAGAAAGGTCAACAGATATTTAATAGTTGCAGCTTCATTTAAAACCGGGATGACGATGGAGAGCATTTTTAGATTTCAGATTTCAAGTTTCAGATTCTAAGTTAAAAAATACTTTGGTTACTTCTGTTCGTTCAGGTTCCAATCGTAGTTTTTATAGGTTAAAGCTACACCAGAGTTGATTTTGGTTTTTGAATATTGGTTTATGTAGCCAATCACGTCCGTCTTTCCATTTACCGTAAAATCTTTTTGGTACCAATCAAAAATGGAGGACAATTTAGGATTGTTGGCAGAAATATCGTTTTCAGCACTATTAATGAATGATTTTGTAACGCGGTCCAATTGTTCGTTGATTTTTGCTGCGGTATATGCTTCGTCCAAAAGTTTTGGGCAGGAAATGGACGCACAATTTATGGCAAAGTGAATTCTAGGTTCATTCATCTTTCGAAGGATTCCGTTTTCAATTCCGCCGAGTGATAGGTTGTTATCGCCAACGGCCACACGTCCTTTGGTCCAAGGGCCGTCAATGTCTTTGATGCTTTTTACAGGATAGTTTTCTACTATTAGTTTTACAGTTGCCGCATTGTAAAGATTGATATAATAAGCTAGTAGCTCTTGTACGCTCCAATCGTTTGTAGGATTTTGTTCCGAAAGCAATTTTAAATATGCATTTAGTTTGGCGCTATCGCTTTTAAAACCTTTGTAATCTACCAAACCTTCTTTGTTTACGTATTTTTTTAGAAGGTTGTTCCATTCTGAATGATCTACGTTTACTGCTGAATTTGCAGTGGTTGAAGCTAGATTAGCTCCCACTTCTTTTGTTGGTTGCCCTTGACTACTAAAGCCTGCGGCTGAAATTAGATTGCAACTTTGTAAAGAAAATGCAATAAAAAGGATTGCGACAAGATTGAAAATGGTTTTCATTTTAGTTTTGTTTTATATTTTTAAATAACTCACTCTTTGGTTTTAATGGGATATAATTCCTGTGAAATAAAACTCGATGGAAATTCTTCATCGCCATCAAAGCCTAGCTCAATGTCTCTGCCGTCATGCGGTATATGATTGGTTTTAAAAAGGTAGTCCCAAATACTTAAACTTATTCCGAAGTTAACACCGTATTGAGCGTGTTCTGGTAAAACTTTAGCGTGATGCCAAATGTGCATTTTTGGGTTGTTGAAAATATATTTCAAAAAACCATAGTCCCAGCCCAAGTTTGCGTGGTTTAAATGGCCAATAGCAAGGGCTGAAAAATGAACAATCGCTACAGATTCTATATCAAAGCCCCCAATTATGGCAAGAGGAATGTAAAGCACAGATTTATAAACCACAGGTTCCATCCAATGATAGCGAAGGTGTGCGGCGAACGCCATTTCTTTTACAGAATGATGCAGTTTATGAAAATTCCAAAGAAAAGGGGAGTAGTGCAGCAATCGGTGTGTGTTCCATTGCACAAAATCAGTAACCAAAAAAAAAATTAAAAGTCCGAGGCCAAAGGGCAGTGCATCTAGATCTAAAAGTTGAAAATCTGAAATCTTTAGACCAACAAACTGCAATAAATCATTGAACAACTCAGCCGTTGCATTTGAGAGGAAAATTAGAACAATTAAATTCAACAGGAAAAAGTTGAAGAACATATAAAAGGTATCCAACCAAAAATCTTTCCTGAATATTTTTTGGTTTTTCCGCCAAGGGAATAACAATTCCAAGCCCCAAACTACCAAAGAAACGATTATTAATCCATAGAAATAGTTTTCCCAATGGAAGTGGGTAATTTCTTGCCACAGATAATTAAAGTAGCCGTAGTAGGAATTTTTGAAAATCTCAAAATACTTTTCCAACACCAAGTTTTAAAACGTTAGACGGAGTTTCATTATCATAATTACACCAATTAGCAGCAGCCGCCACCGTCGTAATGAAAGGTGGACTCGCTAATAAATATGTCATCACGACCCAGGCTGGCTATAGCTTTTGCAGTTTTATCGCAAATTGCCAACGGTTGATTTTTAAGTAATACGTGACCCTTTTTATCATCAAAATAATCTTCAGTACCATAAAAGATAGCCGCCTTGCCTGTAAAAATGCAAGGACCATCTTTGGGCATTGGGTCTTTTATTGCCGCGACTTCAATAGATTCAATATAAATCAATTCATTCGTAGGGTAGTTTTTTGGGTCGAGGATGCGGTAGGGTTTACGCGCGCGGATTTCGATGGTTCCAAAGCCAACATCTGTTAGCGCTTTTACATATTCGGCAATTGGCAAGCTGCCGCTAAGGCATAGGGCACGCAGTCGCGCATCGTCTCTAAGCGTTTGGTTCATCTGCTGCTCACAAGTTGGATCGCTCATTACTAATCGTCCGTGTGGCTTTAGAACGCGGTACATTTCCTCAATTGCTTTTTTTAAGTCTTCGGCTTTGAAAATATTGAAAAGACAGTTCTGGGCTGCAACATCTATACTATTATCTTCCACGGGAAGGTTTAGTGCATCGCCTTTTTTTAGGTCGACAAATTCGCTTTTAAACCACGGGTTTACATTCTCAGCTTCCTTAAAGTTTTTACGGGAGGCTTCCAACATTTCATCAACGGTATCAACACCAATTACACCGCTTTTATTTCTGTTGAAATAGGAAAACTGAAGCAGTTCCATGCCACCGCCAACACCTACATATAGTATTTTCGGGCTGTTTGTTAGATCGCGTGCATTTACGGTGCTTCCACAGCCGTAATTCATCTCTTGCATAATTCTCGGAATTTTAAGTCCGGGAAGTTCCCAAATTGGGTTTGTCGTGCAGCAAAGACCAACATCAGGTGTTAGTGCCGCTTGTTTGTATACGTCGTTTGTAATATCTAGGTAGCTCATAAAAATTTTAAAGTTGTTTGATCAAATTGGTAAATAATGTAATCATATCTGGTTCCGCTTTGCCTGCCATCGCGATTATTTCTTCAATGTTGACGGGTTGCAGATTGTCTGGATCACATTCATCGGTTAGGATTGAAACAGCCGAAACAGATAAGCCCAAGTGGTTTGCAACAATAACCTCAGGCACTGTGCTCATTCCCACGGCATCGGCGCCAATAATTTTTAGGTATTTATATTCGGCGCGGGTTTCCAATTGTGGGCCCACTACGCTGGCGTAAACGCCTTTGTGCAGTTTAATATTTTTTTTCAAAGCAATTTGTTCCAATTTATGGTTCATTTCGGGATTGTATGGCGCGCTCATATCTACAAAACGTTCGCCCATTTTTTCCACACCGCGGAAGGCGAGGGGTGAATCGCCTTGCAGATTAATGTGGTCGTCAATCAGCATGATTTCGCCTTTTTTGAAGTTGCCATTTATAGCTCCGGAAGCGTTGCTAACCAACAAATAATTGATTCCCAAAAGGTGCATTACGCGCACTGGAAAAGTAACGTCGCGAAGTGAATACCCTTCATAAACATGAAAACGCCCTTGCATTAGCACTACTTTTTTTCCTTCCAAAGTGCCGAAAATCAATTTTCCTTTATGAAATTCAACTGTTGCCGTGGGGAAATTTGGGATGTGGTTGTAACTTACTTCGACTTCAATTTCCACGTTTTCAATTATTTTTCCAAGACCAGTGCCCAGTATAATTCCAACTTCGGGTTTATCAAATCCTCTTTGTTGAAGATAAGCTACTGCTTCTTCAATATATTTTATAGAGCTCATAATTTTATAAAAAGTTTTTGTCTAAATAAGGTGGTAAGAATTTTTGAAAGGCATCAACTTCTTTGATGTCTTCATAATAATCTACGTCGTTTCGTTCTTCTAACAAAACATATTTTTCATCTTTTAGGTCTTTAAGCGTTTCTTTCAGGACAGTGCTTGTACCCCAGTTTTTATTTTGAAATATTTCAGAATTAAGTTCCTTCATTCCCAATAAATAATAACCACCGTCGGTTGCGGGGCCAATTACAAAATGGTTTGTTTGTAACACATCAAAAGCAGTTTCCAAATCTTTTTTTTCTAAATCAAACATATCGCTGCCAATGATAATTGCTTTTTCATAACCCATTCCGAAGATTTCGGAAAAAGCGTTATTCATTCTTTCACCCAAATCTTTGCCTGTTTGCAGTTTTTTTCTGAATATATCTGAATTCCAAATATCCTCGCGATGAATATTTTCTGAATAAAAAACGTATTTGTCAACATTGAGTTTTTCCGTTATTGCTACTGTGTGCTTTAATAGAAATTTATAGATATTCAAAGCGCTTTCATCACCGACCGATTTTGCTAAACGGGTCTTCACTTTTCCTAATTCTGGGTTTCGGGTGAAAATGATCAGTGCTTTTTTGGAAGTGGGAAAATGAAAATCGAAAGCCATTTCATTATCACCGCCTGTGTTGTTTGAGGTTAGTAGCGCCATTATTTAGTGTTCTGCAGTAAGTATTCAGTTGAGATATGAAAGTTTTTTTAAAACCAGTCAAGTCTTTTCTATTTAATAAACAGGGTTTCCGGCTTGCAAATATTTGCTCCAATGTTTGGAAAATGCGTGTACGTTTTCAGTTTCTTCTCCTATAGAATCGATGACCGGATATCCTTTTTTTTTCCATTCAAAGATACCGCCGTAAAGATTTTTTACGTTGGTAAAACCAGCTTTTTCTAATTTTTCTCCAATTTTTTCAGAACGAATTCCCAAAGAACAATAAATAATTATCTGCGCGTCTTTGTTTATATTTTGAAGTTGTTTTTCTTCGGAAGAGAAATCGTTGAAACCAACGTTTATGGCAGATTTTAGGTGGCTAACATTAAATTCTTCAGGTTCGCGGGCATCCAGAATTGTCACGGTATCGTTCAATTGAAACATCTGCAATTCTTCCACCAAAATGTAAGGAATACTTTGAACGTTATGTTTTTGCAGCAACTCATCCAAATTTTTCTGGGCGAAGCCGTTTGCAGCTATAAAAAATAGAAAAAAAATGATTGCTTTGTGTTTCATCTTTATAAAATAATACAAAACTGTTTTGTCAATATTTAAATTCGGATATAAGAGTGCCTATGTTTTTTTCGTAATTCCTAATCCGTAACTGCGCCTTGACAACTGCTTCCTGCGCCTGCAGTACAACCATAACAGTGTTGGCTAATTATTATTTTTCTATCGTTCAAAATGTCTTCATTGTATTCTGAAACGTGTTGAATCTTACTTGCAACTTTTAGTTCAAGCATTTGGTTGAAATCACAATCGTACAAATAACCATCCCAACTCACGGAAATGGTATTTCGGCACATTACATTATTCACTGCTGCTGGGTTGTAGGCTTCCACTAATGAATACATATAATCCTCATAGTTTTCTGAGGCTATCAAATAATCCAAAAACCGTGAAATGGGTAAATTCGTAATAGCGAAAAGACTGTGGAAATGTATTCCAAAATCGTCGAGTAGTGCTTTTTTAAAATCTTTTTCCATACTGGCTTGGTCGCCTGGTAAAAAGGCACCACTGGGATTGTAAACCAGATCCAATCGCAAATCGCTATCCGGCATTCCGTAGCCAACTGCGTTTAACTCTTGCAATGCTTTAATGGATAGGTCAAAAACGCCTTCGCCTCTTTGTTTGTCAGTTTTTCCACGTGTCCAGTGGGGCATACTGCTCACTACGTGCACATTGTGGTTTTTGAAGAATTCAGGCAAATCGTAATATTTTTTGTTGGCACGAATGATAGTTAAATTGCTTCGCACAATAAAATCCTGAATCCCTGCTTTGCTTGCTTCATCTACAAACCAACGAAAATCTGGGTTCATTTCGGGAGCGCCGCCTGTAAGGTCTAAAGTATGTGCGCCGGTGTTTCGAATTACTTCCAAACACTGCATCATCGTTTCCCGTGTCATTATTTCCTTTCTGTCTGGACCGGCATCAACGTGGCAGTGCTCACAAACCTGATTGCACATATAGCCCACGTTTATTTGAAGAATTTCCAGTTTTTTCGGGCGAAGTGGAAACTGGTTCGACTCTTTTATTTTTTCTGAAAAAGTAGGAAGTTCCCCATTGGCAAAAATACCGTTGGAGAGTTTTTCTAGTTGATTGTTCGCCATGGCAAGTTCACTATGACGTTTATGTAGGGATTGTTGTTGTTGCTTTTTTTCTTTTAGCATATAATTTTTCAACTTGTACTTTAATAGATTCTGGTTTGTAAAATTATTATTATAGAAACGCAATATTTTGCACTTCTACATTTCCAATTTATTCACTTTATTCATCATCATCACTCCGTGAACTAAGGTAGCACCGCTTTTAATGGCTGCTCCCACGTGTATGGCTTCCATCATTTCTTCTTTCGTGATACCGCGCTGTAACCCGTCCTGTGAATAGGCATCAATGCAATAAGGGCACATTTCTGTGTGGGCAACTGCAAGGGCAATAAGAGATTTTTCGCGTGCAGTGAGTGCGCCTTCCTCAAAAACCTTTCCGTAATAATCAAAAAACTTATCGCCGAGCTCTTTGCTCCAATCTGATATTTTTCCAAATTTTTTAAGGTCAGCAGGGTCATAATAATTTTGTGAGGCCATAGGAGTGCTTTATTTATAGTTACGAAATTTTAATGATTTTGGTTTTTTCGATTATCGTAAATATAGGCAAGTAGTCTTTCAAAAAAGAGAATGCTTACGAAAGTTTAACAATTTAGTCGAAAGAGTAAACAAAGCCGCTTTCCAAATTGTACTGTGAGTTTGGAATGCCAACGGCTGGCGTTTCATCGTAGGCAAAAGTATAGGTTGTATTGAAAGCGAAATTATTAAACAAGTCAATTACTAAAGAAGCTTGACTTGTGAAGCGGTAATCCCCAAAATCATTCAACTTTGGCTGAAAATAAGATGTACTCACGAAAGTAACGGTTTTTGTGGGGTATAGACTAAATGAAAAATAGGAAGAGCTTCTGAAATCTCTATGGAGAGGCGTGACCCCATCACTTAACTCTTCTTGCTCATACATTATGTGGGTGCCTAAGTAGAATTTATATTTTTCGGAAGTTGTCAATTTAAACCGGGGGCCGGTTCCCAAGAGGCCTCTAAATTCAATTTTTGAAACTTTGTTGTACTGTGTTTGCGTGAAGATCTCCCAAGCAATTCGAGGATGAAAACGGTAATTGTAGCGCAGGTGTGCAATCCCCGCATTTTCAAATTTGTTACCCTCTATTTTCTGAAATTCTATATCACTTTTAAGTAAAACCAAATGCCTTTTCATTTTATACTGAAGATGAATGCTAGAATTGGCTCCCAAATAGTCATTCACATCCCGTTTTAAAGAAAAATTTAAGCTGGCGGAACCAGAGAATCCAGATGTGTCTGTTACTTTCCGGAGTGATTCGGCATTGAGTATTTGCGACTTTGCAGTAAATGAGAAGCTGATAATAAAGAGTGTGATTATATACTTCATTCTATTTTTTTAGGCTTTGTTAGTTCCTTAAAAATAATGAAAAGCTTTAATATAGCAGTTATTGATTCTCTAGAAATTGTTTTAAGACAATGGCTTGGTTGTGATTTTCATCTTTGGCGCCATAGAGCAAAGTGAGGCGTTTTACTTTGGTTTTGTTCAGTAGTTCTTCAACTAAGGCTGAATGATTATCCAGCTCTTTTTTATATTTTTTTTGAAAACTCATCAAACCGTTCTTCTTTATGGTCAAACCACTTTCGAAGTTCTGTAGAAGGCGCGATCTCCTTCACCCACTCGTCTAGTTTTGTGTCTTCTTTGCTTACTCCTCGTGGCCAAACTCTATCCACTAAAACTCTGAAACCATCATTTTTTAAGGCCTCTTCATAAATTCTTTTATTTGGATTTCCATAACTTTTCAAAATTGAAAATTCTGAATCACTTATTCCCCCCAATTAGCTATTTCTTCTTTTGACCAAAGTTTCGGGAAGAATTTGCGTTGCTGATATTTTGGATGCAAGTATTTTTTCCATTCAGAGCCACCTGTGGCCGCTTTACTTTCGCCTTTGCGGTTTAGGTAGTGTTGTGCGGTATCCAAATGTACCAATGGCCACGCTACGTTATAAAAATGGTCAAACTGTTTTAGTTTATCTTTTAATTCTTCCGAAGGGTTTTCCATCTGCGCTACCCGTTCTTCAAGGGTTTTACCTTTTGTTTTTTCTACTAAAACTTTAAAATCGGCTTCGTATTTTTCGATGAACTGAAGAAGTGTTAAGCTTATTTTACCCGTTTTTCTGTTGTATCCGGCGTCTTTCCAATACAGGTTCTCAAAGTAATCCTCCATAGTTGGATTTTGTGGCAAGCGCTGCTGTCCTTGGCTATTTACAAGGTTTTCAAGTTTGGTGCAGTAGAGTTCCAAATAACGGAATGATGCACTTTGAAAACCACTAGCGGGTGTAAGTGTAGAGCGGAAGACATTATAGTCGTCATAGCTCATGCCGTCTTTCATGATATCGAAAGAGGTGATAAGCATCCGGGTGTATCTTTTTAAGCGGTCTAATTTTGTCAACCAAATTTCTTCAGAAAGATTTTCGCCCTCAGAAAGTTGCTTTATTTCGTGAATCATCATTTTTAGGGTCAGTTCCGTAACTTGATGATACATCACGAATATTTCTTCATCCTTAAAATCAGTTCGTGTTTTTTGAAGTGAAAGCAAGGTGTCCACTTGAATATAATCCCAATAATTAATAGGTTTAGCCTGAAGTAACCCTTTTAGATATGTCTCTGGATTTTCGCCAAGAGCCTTATATTTTTCTTCAATAGCTTTTATTAATTCGTTGTTTTCCATTCTTTTATTTTTTGAAAAGAGGTTTTTAAGAAAGCGGTTTTTTAAAACGTTTCTAAAAATAAGGGATATTTTTCTATTTTTTGAAATATTCTAAAATGAGTTTTAAAGAAAAAGCCCTGTTACAAAATTTTGCAACAAGGCTTTTTTTTATAAATTTTAAAGTGCTACTAATAAAAATTAGCGCGATTATCTTCAATATTGGCTTTCTTTTTAAGGGCGTTGAAAACTTGGGTCGGTGCGCCAGGAGCCTCTTTAGTGCTCATTTGGTTGGCAAAGTTTACATATGATTCCATTTTTGGTGCTGGATTGAACGCAGTCACTTTTACTTTGTAAACGCCATTCTTGCCGTCTATCAATGGAGTTGTTTCGCCAGGTTTTGTACCAAAGGCCATACCTGCTACTTTCGGCTCGCTAGTAGCCCCTATTAGAGGGTTTGCCATACTAACTCCCGTAGCGGTTTGGACTACCACGTTTTGACTTGCAGCAACTTCTTCAAGGGTTGCTCCTTTTATTGATTCTTGTATTTTTTTAGCTTTTTTCTCGTTGCGCAAAATAGGTGTTACCGCTGCAGAAGCATCAGTAGCTGTCATAAGGCCTTTAGGATTTTTACGAGTAAGCTGTGCTATAACATAACCGTTCGGTACACTGAAACGTTTGGTGTTACCAACTTTGGTTTCTTCGTTAAACGCCCAGTTAACTATAGTTCTGTTTTCACCTATACCAGGAATGTTAGAATCCATATTGCCCATTTTGTTAACGGGTTTTAATTCAAGATTTTGTGCTTTAGCCAACTCTGTAAAATCTGCATCTTTTACAGCAAGTTCAAATTTTGAAGCATCTGAAAATACTTGGTTTGTGGTTTTGTCAGAAGGTTCAATGTTTTTTACAACTGTTGCAAGTTTAATGGCTGGTTTTGCCCCAGACTGCTTGCCAACTTCAACTACGTGAAAACCAAAATCAGTTTCAACAAGACCTATTGTACCTGTTGAGTTGTTGAAGATAAAATTGTCAAAAGGAGGCACCATTCTTCCAGGAGTAGAATTACCTAGGTCACCGCCATTGTCTTTGGAGCTGTCGTCAGAAAATTTTGTAGCAAGCTCAGCAAATTTTGATTTGTCTTTTTTCACAACACTCAAAATGCTATCGGCCAATTTTTGAGCTTCTTCCTTAGTTCTTGTAACAGTTTCAGGAGCGCGCATAGTACCAACGTAACGAATCAAGATATGTTTTGACTCTGCAGAGTCAGGCATTTTTTTGGTGTCCAAAACTTTGGAAAGATAAAGTGCACTTTCCACACTATAAGGACCATAGATATCTCCCTTGTTTAAATTGATAAGTGTATCAGCAACGGTCGGTGGAAGGTCCTTTTTGAACATCCAACGGTCATAATACGGAACATCAGAATTTGCGTTAACGTATTCTTCGTAATTTTTTGTGTTTCTAAAGCCAGCAATAGTATCGTTTGCTTTTGTGTCTTGGTTAAACTCAACTTTGTCTTTTAACAAAGTGGCTATTGTTGTTTTTGCTTCCTCAGTGTCAGCTTCAGATGGTTTCTCAGCGAAAAACACATATTGGATATCTGCTTGAGGCTCCACTTGAAAGTCATTGGGATGTGCCGCAACGTATTTTTTAATTTCTTCGTCAGAAACCTTTACATCTTCATCAGCAATTTTGCTGTAGGGAACCAACAAATACTGAAAGTTTAAGTTGTCATTTTGAAAATGATATTCTTGCTCACCTTCGGCAACTGTGGAGCGAAGTCCGCCTTTTATCATATTGTAATAGGTGGTTTGAAGCACGCCGTTCGCAATGTCTTCTTCAAATTTAAGCCATTGCTTATACATTTCTGGAGAAGAGGCTTTGATACTTGCGATGTATTCCTGGATTTTACCTTGATCCACTTGTCCTGAATCGTTCAAGAAAGTTGGATTGCTGGCCAATTGCGTTTTTAGAGCATCGTCTATTTGGGCTTTTTCAACAGTAAGTCCCGCTTTTTCAATCTGCTCGTCCATAATGACTTTACGCAGTTCGCGGTCCCAAACCATATTCATGGCTTGAGTTGTATTTCCGTTTGGCCCCATGTTTCGCTGTGTGGCTTCCACTTCTTCCATAAAACTTTGTCTGGAAATGTCTTCGCCGTTAATGGTAGCGATAGTGTCCTGTCCCTTTGGGCCACTGCTGCCTTTGGTCAACACATCACTTAAAATAAAGGCAAAAAGCGCCAATGCAATAATAAGGATAAGGAATATCCCTCTTTTTCTAATACTGTTTAAGATTGCCATTTGATGTTCAAATTTATCTCCCATTACATCCGGTTTGCCAGATGAAAAGGTCTTTGGTTGTGAATTCCTTTTATCCCTTAATGTTAATCAAGGTTTTAGAGGACTTGTTTTTTAGATTATTTAGGTGGCGAAAATACCATTTTCCCTGCATTAATAAAAAAGTATATTGAAAAAATTGTGGAAATGTTCAAAATCTAATCTTCATGGATAATTTTTAATTCCACAAGTTCAATTTTTGTGTTGGAAACTTCCAGAATTGTGAAGGTAAATTTATCGATTTCAACGGTTTCACCTTTTTCTGGAATTTCTTCGGTGTGATTCACGATAAGGCCGCCGAGGGTTTCGTAGTTTTCACTTTCTTCCAAATCAAGTTTGTAGTTTTCGTTGAGGTAATCTACTTCCAAACGGGCGGAAAATTTAAAATGGTCTTCGCCAAGTTCTTCTTCAATAAGTGCGATGCTGTCGTGTTCGTCTTCAATTTCGCCGAAAAGCTCTTCAATAATATCTTCAACTGTAATAATTCCGCTAGTTCCACCATATTCGTCAATTACAACGGCAAGGCTTTTTCTTTTTTTGCTGAGGATGCCTAGCACATCTTTAACGAGCATGGTTTCGGGTACAAAAACCACGGGCATCAATACTTTTTTAAGGTTTGCAGGTTTTTTGAAAAGCTCGAAAGAATGTATATAGCCTAAAATATCGTCTATGTTTTCATTGTAAACCAATATTTTTGAAAGACCAGTTTCGGTAAAAAGTTTGGCGAGTTCTTTTGGCGAGGTGTCAATATCTACCGCTACAACCTCTGTTCGAGGAATCATGGCTTCGCGCGATTTTACTTCAGAAAAATCCAGCGCGTTTTGGAATATCTGAATTTCCGAATCCATTTCCTCTTTAGCCTCTGAAATATCCATTTGTTCGGAAATATAATTTCCAAGTTCCAATTTACTGAAGGTGAGTTGCACGGTATCGCCTTCGGACTTAAAAATAAGTTTTAGCACCAAATCTGAAATCCAAATGATGAATTCTGAAATAAAAGAAAAAAGAACATAAAAAAAATAGGCGGGAACGGCAAAAACTTTAACCAAACTGTTTGCGTAGATTTGAAAGAAAACCTTTGGAAGAAATTCTGCGGTCAATAAAATTATTAAAGTTGAAATAATAGTTTGCACCAATAAACCCCCGAAACCAGCCAGTGGAATGTATTCCATTAACAGGTCGCCCATAAAAAAACCGTATATAACAAGGGCAATATTATTGCCCACGAGCATCGTAGCAATGAATTTTGAAGGACGTTTGGTAATTTTTTTAAGGATTCCAGACAAGAAGTTGTTTTGTTTCTTTTCAATCTCTATGTGGATTTTGTTGGAAGAAACGTATGCAATTTCCATCCCCGAGAAAAAAGCGGAGAGGATGAGCATTGTCAGTATTATTATGATGCTGTAATCCAATTTGAATTTTTGTTTTAAAGAGGAAACATTCCTCTAGCTCTTAATTAGACTGCGCTCAGCACAGATTTGAATGGAGGATTTTTTTATGTTAAAATTAATCTTCGGAACGGTTTTCCATTTTCTTTCTGAAATTTCTTTTAAAGAAAAACATAAAGATAGCAACTACCACAAAAAAGAGGAAAAGATAGGCTCGGTTTGGCTCAGTATTCCAATTGTTTACTGCTTCATAAGCAAAAAATACTGCAATTATAAGATATGCATATTCAAAAAAACGATATACTTTATTTAACATCTTCTGTTTTGGTTTTGTCAACTAATTGAACTCCTTGATTTTTTCTGGATAGAAAGGTAGTGAAATCTTCACTACTGTCAAATCCTACGGCGCCATCGTTATAGGAACCATCTTTAAATTTTATTTGATAGGGCTTGTCTGTGAAAACCCATTTATTTTTTTGATCCCAATAGAGCTGGTTGGCTTTTAAAACAACACTATCTGCTGTTACCACTACTACGTTTTTGCGCAAATCGACCAAGCCGGTTCCGTCAAATTGGATAGCATAATCTGCTGTTACGGTGTTTTTTTTTCCATCTTCGTCCCAAAAGCGCACTTCAATTCCCTCAGGAAATTCTTTATATGGAAATTCCAAATTTGAGTAATCGAGCAATTTATCAGCCAAAAGATTGGTCACCAATTTCCCCGAATCTGTATATTTAAAATTAATACCTTTTCCTTCTGCAATGGGTGCTCCGTCAGAAAGACTTAGTTTTTTTACGTTTTGGTAATTGCTTTCACATGCAAAAAGCGTGATGACCAATACCAAGGCCATCACGCTTTTAAACATATTTATAGTGGTGTACATTCTTATAAGTTAGGAACTCTTACGCTTCCGCCAACCCAACAATTGAATTTAATTGTTTTGCCAGCCATACCTTCAGAAAAGATGTCGCTTGCCTGTGGAGCACGTTGTCTGTAGCTACTTGCGGCTGCTCTTGCATTTGAAGCAATTGTTCCATCAACTCGGGCTGCTTTGTCCATCATATCTGCAGCTAGCCAGTACATTGCTCTTTTTTCAAATACAGTAGTTCCGCAGTTGTTGGCACTATCTGAATACATTGCGCCAATTTTATAGTAAGCGATTCCAGCAGAAGGTTTTGCTTCAAGCATTTTGTTATAGTAGTTTCTTGCTGTACCAAGGCTTCCTTTTTTGCGATAGTTTTCTGCAATGCTATAGTATATACGTGCTTTTTTAGAATTATCCTTTTCTAGATCCGCAGCTTGGTTGAAATATTCCAAAGCTTTTGAGGCTTTGCCTTCAGCTTCAGCTTGTTTACCCAAAAGGTAGGCAGAAGTAGAACTTGGCTCTAACTCGTGAAGACGCACTGCCAGTTTGTTTGATAATGGGCTTTCGCAATCTTTAGCATCCAGTCTGTTACTAGCAGCTTTTAACCAATCTATATCGTTCTTTTTCTGCTCGTAGTCTTTTTCATAAAGAGGGATAAGGTTTGGACAATCTGCCAACTGCCCCAATTTTCCGTTAACGCTTTCTTCAACAGTTGCGTAAACACCTAAGTTGTTTTCATAAACATCTTTAGCGCGTTGTTCTTTATCACTAAGGGCCGTTCCTGCTTCTTCTTTATCCATTAAAGGTGTAAGTTTTGAAGCGAGACTGTTTTTTTCAGTGTCTATTTTGCTTATAACAATATCATATAGATCAAAGATTTCTTGGATGTCTTTCTGACCGTCGTTAAAAAGGTCAACAGCTAATGAGAAATAGGCATAAAGACTTTTTCCGCTTGTAAAATTTTCTGGATCCTTCTTGAAGGCTTCGTCATAAGCTTTGAATTGCTCAGCTTTTGAGCCAATGTTGTTGTCAAATTTTATTTGGGCAATGGTTGAAAGAACATCACCTTCCTTAGTTTGCTCTGGAAAGTTTTGAAGTCTTAATTGATATGCTTGAATAAGATTGTTTATTTTGCTTTTATCACCTTTTTCTTCAACAAAATATTCAAACATTTTAATACCATATTGGTAAATAGCAAGATTATAATTTGGACAATCTTTTATTAGGTTTTCGTAATGAGGAAGTGCTGCCTCGTAATTTTTTATTTTGGCTTGTTCTGTAAAATAAGACATTAAAATTGTACAGTCATCCGGTGCCTGTGCAAAAGATTTTGCAGAAACAGAAAGCAGTGCAATGGTAAATAATAAAATGAATTTCGTTTTCATGGTATTGCTATTAGTAGTATTAATCTTAATCGTATAATCTTTTTTCGAACCAACGGTCGTTTAATGAGAAACTTAAATATGTATTGAAAAAGGTTTCTTTTATTAAACCAAAGTCTGTTGTTCCCCGACTTCCATATTCAAAACCTAAATTCATATTAGAGAATAATCGTCCGATGGGTAATCCTACTCCAAAAGATATGCCAAACTCATTAATGTCGTGTCCGCTCACACTCAGGCCTGTTTGCTCAAACCTTGCTCCAGCTCTGTAAACGACTCTCTTGTAGTAATCTCCGAAAGAATTATAATTGGGAATATAAAAACCTCCCACGTTAAATTTGGAAGCATTTTTATAGGTTACATTTTCAATGGTGAATGAGCGGTTTGTAAAATTACTTGTTTTTTGGTTTACGTATTCCAATCCAAGGCCCCAATTTTTTGGTTTGCTTATGCCTACCCCAAATGTAAATTGTGAAGGAAAGGTAAACTCTGTGTTAGGCACAGATACTTCTCTTACATCAATATCATATATACCCGAAGGAAGTATAGATATACTTCCTGTTGTTCTAAGATTTTCTGAGTTAAAATTTGTTCCTGGTATAAAACTCAAAGAACCAGTAAGTTCTAAGTTTTCGGTAACCATTCTTTTATACAATGCTCCAATATTAAAAGTAAAACCTGATAGGTTTGACCTATTAATAACACGGGTTCCGTATTGAAGCTCTGATTTTTGAGTAACTGCAGTGTTCTCAATTTTACCAAAATTATAACTGGCATCCACACCAAGGCTAAATTCAGGAGTAACTTGATATCCAAGAGCAAGGAATGCTTTGTTTAAGCCACCGTTTCCAGTGTATTGTGTAATGCCGTCAGGTATTTCAGAATAAAAATCATAGCCCACTGAAGTATAAGGAATAAGTCCAAAACCCATTCCGAATTTACCCATAGGAATACCCATTGCCAAGTAATCTAGCGTTGTAGTGGAAGTGTTTTGGCTTTCAGTGCTGGTCTTTTGTGATATAGACTGATGGCTGCCCCCCACGGAAAAATTAATCAATCGCAGTCCTGCATAACCAGCAGGGTTTTGAAGATTTAAGTGAATGCTGTCAGAGAAAACACCCAAACCTCCCATAGATCTGTTTTCAGCAGTACCGCGAAATGTTAGCGACCCAATACCATAAAAAGAATAAGGTGAGGTGGTTCCTTCCTGAGCAAGGGCGATACTGGTTATAAATAAAAATAAACCAATTACTATTTTTCTAAACATCAATGTTTGTTAAATTCTAAAATATGGTTCAATCCCTCCAATAAAAAATTTGAGTTGGCAAAGATGTCATTTTTTATACTATCTCGCAAAAAATGTACGTCTCCTCCTGTTAAAATAACTGTTAAATTGTGGTAATTTTCATGATACTCACTTATATAGCCATCTATTTCGTACAAAACGCCGTTTATCACCCCTGAATGTATGGAGGCTGTAGTATTGTTTCCTATGTATAAATTTGGATTGGTTGCTTCAAGTAACGGTAATTTTTCGGTAAACGTATGCAAAGCTTTATAGCGAAGCGAAATACCTGGAGAAATAGCCCCACCCAAGTATTCATTTTCAGAATTTAAAAAATCATAAGTAATACAAGTTCCCGCATCGATTACTAAAACATTTTCACCTGAATACTGCTCGGCGGCCGCGCTTACTAAGGCAATGCGATCTATTCCCAATGTTTGTGGTGTTTCGTATTTATTAGTGAATGGGATTTTAGTTTGATGGTTTAAAATCAAAACATCAAATAGTTGCTCTAATTTCAATAATTGGTGTCCTGATAGATTTGCTACGGATGAAATAATGCATTTCTGAATTGCGGGTAAAGCTTCGGAAATTTCGGCAAGTGTATGCAAAAGATCTTTTTTAATGCACGTTTTTTTTAGCTTGAGTTTTCCAGAATCGAACACTCCAAGCTTTATCAGTGTGTTCCCTACATCTATTGTGAGATTCATTTTTTTAATTGAGGTGATAAAAATACAACTTGAGGTCGCAAGTAATTGTTAAGGCCTTATTAAATTGGTTAAAGATTATCTTTTTTTTATTTTTTGAATTAATGTTTTGAGAAAAAGAAAATAGCTTTATATTTGCCGACTCAATAATGGTGCCTTAGCTCAGTTGGTAGAGCAATGGACTGAAAATCCATGTGTCCCTAGTTCGATTCTTGGAGGCACCACTTAAAAACCCGAAACAATTGTTTCGGGTTTTTTGTTTTAAACTACTTGTTTTTCAGGCTTTAGAGCAACATTTCTTCGAAAGGAACAATACTTTCAAACCCTTTTTTCCTGAAGTAATCCATATCGGTATTATCGCCAGTAACCAAAACAAAATCCCCGCCCCAAGCGCCCAAACTTTTGATGGTGTGTGGATAATCCCTAAAAAGTTGTTCTTTTATTGTTGGAAGCTTTATAATTTTTGAAATAATTTCTTCGTGTGCATTCATCAATTTTTCAAAATCTGAAAGGGAATAACATAACAATAACTTATTGCTGATGTCTGAAATTCTTTGAATTGATTTTTGATCCACTGAAGTGTTTCTATATCTCAAAATCCCTTCTTTGCTATCCTGCTTTTGATTTAAGTGAACAAAAAACAAACGGTCTGTAAAGTCCCATGAAAGATGTGCTTTTTTAAATTCAGGGATTTTATCTTTTAATTCATATAATATAGGAGCACTACTTTTTGCGATAGCAATATCATAACCACTTCCGCCGAAACTGGTTTTCAATAGCTCAAAAGCATCCACCTTTGCCCATTGTGCAATGTTATTTATTAATGTTGAGGAAGTTCCCAAGCCCCAATCGCGAGGAAAATCCAATTTTGTTGAAACAGTAAGACCTTTGGGTTTATTAAGAAAAGCAGGGTTTAGGTTTTTTGCTTCCCGAAGTATTTTTGATAAGGTTATTGAAAAGGTATTCTCTGGGTTTAAAGCTTTTAAATCTTTCAAACTAAAAACTTCTTCAAACCAAACTGTTTCTTTTTCATCAAAACTTTTCCAGTGAATTCCTTCTTTTTCGGAAGTGGATACTTCTAAAGATTGCCCATATTTAGTTGGAATGGCCAAAGCAATAGCGCCGTCAAGAACCACATATTCTCCCGTGAGCAATAATTTTCCGTTGCTATAAAAAGTTTTCTTCAATTTGTTTCTAAATATATCAACCTCTCAATTTTTTTAAAAAATCATCCGCCGAACTATGCGAAACAGGGTTTGTTATAAAATATTCCATAGCCTTTTCCTTTTCTTCTTTGGAAGCGTGCAGTTGGTTTAGAATATTCATCAAGTGCATTTTCATATGTCCCTTTTGAATTCCCGTGGTAACCAAAGATCGCACTGCCGCAAAGTTTTGGGCTAAACCGGCAACGGCCAGAATTTTCATCAATTCTTTTGCATTGGGTTTTTGAAGAATCTCAAAAGCAAGTTTTGTCAATGGGTGAAGTGAAGTCAATCCGCCAACTGTGCCAACAGCTAGAGGCAATTCAATCCAAAAAGTGAAAATATCATCTTCTATTTTAGCGTGTGTTAAACTTCCGTAATAACTGTTTCGGGCGGCATAAGCGTGCACGCCAGCTTCCACAGCTCGAAAATCGTTGCCAGTTGCTAAAACTACCGCGTCTACCCCGTTCATAATACCTTTGTTGTGGGTTACAGCGCGTCGCGATTCGGTTTTGGCGATTTCAATGGCGCGCACAAACTTTTGGGCAAACTGCTTTCCGTCGTTATGTTTTGTGGTAAGTTCTTCCACATTACAGCTCACTTCGGCATGTACTAAACACTCGGGAACGTAGTTGGAAAGGATGCTCATTACTACTTCGGGATAGCTATCTTTTTTCTGGAAGCTTTCATAATTTCTAGCTTCGTCTTCAAAAGTGTGTGCTATCTGCTCCAAACAACTGTTTATAAAATTGGCGCCCATAGCATCCAAAGTTTCAAAAGTGGCGTGAATGTAATAATAGCCGTCCAAAATGTGCGATTTGTCAATAAGCGAAAGCTTTACAAGACCTCCGCCACGGGCTTTCATGTTTTTTTCGAGGGATTGGATGCTAAGGCGAAGTTTCGGTTTTACTTCTTCAAAGAAATTTTCGATATCCTTTTCACTTCCATAGAAATTGAAATGAACCTGACCATTTTTTTCTGTGGAAATCACTTCGGCTTTAAATCCACCGCGTTCCAGCCAAAATTTGGCAGCATTACTCGCGGCAGCTACAACGGAACTTTCTTCGGTAACCATTGGAAGGGCAAACAACTTTCCGTTTATCAAAAAGTTGGGCGCAATGCCGAAAGGCATATAATAATTGGATAGGGTGTTTTCAATAAAATCATCGTGTAGTTGCTGTAAGGAAGTATCTTCATTCCAGTACTTTTTTAGAATTTGAACGGAATCAGGATTGTTTTGCAGATAATTTTCTGCAAGCCATTCAATTTTTTCATCCTTTGATTTTTTTGAAAATCCAGAAACGGGTTGGTTCATGTAAATAAATAAAGTTAAAGTGCAAAGATAGTGTTTCGTTGTAGTTTCTTCAGAATCATTTAAGAATAGAAAAAGTTATCTAATTGATTTGATGAAAGATGAAATTCCTGCAAATCCTTTTTCCGAAAGCATTTTTATAAAAGCACTACCAATAATTGCTCCGTTGGTGTGCAACGTGGCTTGGCTGAAAGTTTTCGAATCCTGAATCCCAAATCCCACAATTAGGGGATTATTTAGTTTCAGAGAAGCGATTCGTTCAAAATAATTTTCCTGTTCCTTGCCAAAACCGTCGGAGCTGCCAGTAACGCTGGCACTGCTCACCATATAAATAAAGCCTTTGGAAGCAGTATCAATCTGTCTAATTCTTTCTTTGGAAGTTTGGGGCGTGATTAAAAAGATATTCAACAAACCATATTTTTTAAAAATTTTAGCATAATGTTCTTCATATTCAGCCAAAGGGAGGTCAGGAAGGATCAGGCCATCAATGCCAACTTCGGCACATTTTTTACAAAAATTTTCTACGCCAAATTGAAGAACGGGATTAAAATAACCCATAATTATCAATGGAATGGAAACAGTGTTTCGCACGTCTTTTAATTGCTGAAAAAGTAAATCGGTTGTCATGCCATTTTCTAGAGATTCTTGTGAACTCGCTTGAATAGTGGGGCCATCGGCTAAGGGATCGCTAAAAGGCAAACCAATTTCAATCAAATCGACTCCGCTTTTTTCCAATTGCTGAAGTATTTCAATAGTATCATCCAATTTTGGATAGCCTGCTGTGAAATAAATGGAAAGCAGTTTTTTGTTTTCTGAAAGTGTATTTTTTATTCTATTCATAACATAAGATTAGACCTAACAGGTTTCTAAAACCTGTTAGGTCTCATTTATAGATTAAAATATTTTATATAAGTATCAAGATCTTTATCGCCCCGTCCACTCAAATTCACCACAATAACATCATCCTTTTTAAATTTTCTCGTTTCAAAAATTGCGAGCGCGTGACTGCTTTCAATGGCGGGAATAATGCCTTCCAGTTTGCAGAGTTCAAGTCCAGCTTCCATAGCTTCATCATCGGTTATTGAAATAAATTCCCCGCGTCCGCTTGCAAAAAGATTAGCATGCATAGGCCCAACACCCGGATAATCCAATCCTGCCGAAATGGAGTGGGGTTCGGTAATTTGTCCGTCGGCAGTTTGCATCAACAGTGTTTTACTTCCGTGTATAATCCCCACTTTTCCCAAAGCTGAAGTTGCAGCGCTCTCGCCACTGTCAATTCCCTTTCCAGCAGCTTCAACGGCGATAATCCCAACTTCCGGAGTTTCCAAATAATGATAAAAAGCTCCAGCGGCGTTACTGCCGCCACCAACACAAGCTACCACAAAATCCGGATTTTCACGACTTTCCTTTTCTTTGAGCTGGGTTTTTATTTCTTCAGAAATTACACTTTGAAATCGCGCAACCATATCAGGGTAGGGATGTGGTCCTACCACACTACCTATAATATAATGTGTATCCACCGGATTGTTTATCCAATCGCGAATGGCTTCATTGGTGGCGTCTTTCAAGGTTTTGCTGCCGCTCTTAGCCGGAACCACTTTTGCACCCAGCATTTTCATTCGAGCCACATTTGGAGCTTGGCGTTTTATATCGACTTCCCCCATAAAAACAATACATTCCAAACCCATTAAGGCGCATACGGTGGCGGTTGCAACACCGTGTTGTCCAGCGCCTGTTTCAGCAATAATTCGGGTTTTGCCCAAACGTTTTGCCATTAAAATCTGACCAATGGTGTTATTTACTTTATGTGCGCCTGTGTGACAAAGATCTTCCCGTTTTAAATAGATTTTGGTGTTGTATTTTTCTGAGAGTCGTTTCGCAAAATATAGGGGAGTCGGTCGTCCCACATAATCTTTCAGTAATTCACGAAACTCTTTTTGGAAGGATTCTTCCGCCATTACTTTTAAATAATTCTGCCGAAGCTCCTCCACATTTGGATAAAGCATTTCGGGAATATACGCTCCGCCAAACTCGCCGTAATAGCCTTTTTCGTTTACGTTATAATTCATATTTTCAGTATTGAGTATTGAGTATTGAGTATTGAGTATTGGTTCTTGTCTCTTGGCTCTTGATTTTTATGTCTTGGCTGGTGGTTCTTTTAAGTAGTGCTTCAAAACTTCGGTGAATGATTTTAATGCCGAAACATCTTTCATTCCCGGGGCAGTTTCAAACTTACTGTTTACGTCAATCGCGTGAATGGGAAGGTCTGTTTTTAGTAAATTTTTCAAGGACTCAATTTCTTCCAAACCAATTCCGCCGCTTAAAATAAAGGGTTTTTTAGAAGGATAATTTTTGAGAATCTCCCAATTAAAAGTGAAACCATTTCCGCCTTTTTCTTTTCCTTTAGTGTCGAAAAGGAATTTATCTACAATGCTTTCGTAGGATTTTAAAATTTCGAAATCGAATTTATCTCTTATTGAAAAAACTTTCCAAATCTCGATAGTATCACTTTTGTCTGATCGAGCGCCATCGAGACCTTCTTTTAATTTTTTACAGAAATCCACACTTTCATCCCCGTGCAATTGAATTATATTCAAATTATATTTTCTGACTTTCTCTAAAATTTCTTCCACAGAAGCATCCACAAAAACCCCAACTTTTTTAATTCCAGCCGGCAACTTAGGAATGACTTCGCCGTCAAAAAACCTCGGACTTTTTTCATAAAAAATAAAACCCATATAATCTGGCTGAATTGCTGCCACTTCTGCTACATTGTGTTTCATTCCACAGATTTTTAGCAATGTTTTCATCTTAATTTTTCAATAAATTGCTTTGCAGTCTCGCCGGGATTTTCGGTTTTCATAAAGTTTTCACCAATTAAAAAACCTTCGAAACCGTATGTTCTTAATTCTTTTATAGTTTCAACATCACTGATTCCGCTTTCAGATATTTTTACAAAATCGGTTGGAATTTCTTTTGAAAGCTTTCTACTGGTTTCAATATTCACTTTGAAGTTTTTCAGATTCCGATTGTTCACGCCAATCATATCTACATTCGGTAACAATGATTTTTGAAGCTCTTCAGAATTATGAACTTCCAGCAAAACATCCAGTTTTAAATTTTTTGCTAAATGCGAAAACTGCTTTAACTCTTCAGCAGAAAGGCAGGCGGCAATCAATAAAATGGCATCTGCACCATAGGCTTTTGCCTCATAAATTTGGTAGGGGTCAATTATAAATTCCTTCCGAAGAATGGGGATGGAAACCGTTTTCTCTGCCACCAATAAATCGTCCAGCGAGCCGCCAAAAAAATTGGAATCTGTTAATACCGAAATTCCTTTGGCGCCGGCAAGTTCATAGCCCGAAACCACTTCGTGCAACAAAACCTTATCATTGATTACGGATTTGCTGGGCGAGCGACGTTTGTGTTCAGCAATGATGCCCGTAGTTGAAATGCGCAACGCTTCCGCCAAAGATTTTGTTTCTTTCGCAAACAGCGGAAACTTTTCAAGCAAGCGTACTGGAATTGCTTCTTTTTTTGCTGCAACTTCTTTGAGTTTATAAGCAGTTATGTTATCTAAAATTGTCATTTTCTCAGTTTTTGTAATTGTTTTAAGGAATTCAATGCTTTTCCGGATTGCAACGATTCTTGCGCTTTTTCAAAACCTTCTTTTATTTTGCAATTCTCCACTACTGAAATTGCCATTCCAGCATTTGCGCAGACTACGTTGTTTTGGGCTTCTGTACCTTTTCCGTTTAAAATATCCATAAATATTACGGCGGATTCTTTTACCGTTTCCCCACCAAATATTTCAGATTCCTCGATTTGTTTCACACCAAAATCTTCCGCATTCAAAATATTTTCTGAATTTTTTGTAATCACTTTCACGGGACCAGTCAGCGATATTTCGTCATATCCGTCAACTGCGTGCAGGACTGCGTAATTTTTTTCGCTTTTTTGATAGAGATAGCCATACATTCTGGCTAATTCCAAATCGAAAACTCCAACTAATTGGTTTTTTGGAAATGCTGGGTTCACCATCGGCCCAAGCATATTGAAGAAGGTTTTTACGCCTAATTCTTTTCGGATTGGCGCCACGTTTTTCATTGCGGGGTGGAAGAGCGGTGCGTGCAAAACACAAATTCCTGCTTCATCCAAACAGCGTTTTAAAAAATCTTCTTTGTTACTGAATTTTATGCCCAAAGCTTCCATCACGTTGCTACTTCCGCTAACAGAAGAAACGCCGTAGTTGCCGTGTTTTGTAACCTTCAAACCTACGCCAGCTGTAACGAAAGATGCCAAGGTTGAAATATTAAAGGTGTTTTTTCCGTCTCCGCCAGTTCCGCATAAATCAATGGTGTTGTATTCACTGAAATCTACCGCTAAACACAGGTCTAGCAAAGCATCGCGAAAACCTTCCAATTCTTCCAAACTTACGTTTCGCATCATAAAAACCGTCAAAAAAGCAGCTATTTGGTTTTGGTTGTATTTTCCTTCGGAAATATTCACCAAAACAGTTCTTGCTTCTTCTTTTGAAAGCTGTTCGTGATTTATTAATCTGTTTAAAATCTGTTTCATTTTTATAAGTCGATGAGTCTATATGTTTATAGTTTAGGCTTAAAGTCTATTTAAAAGTGCTGCCCACTGCCACTGAACACTGAATACTTTTTTCAGCTTTCAATCCAATTTTTAATAATCTGTTTCCCCATTGGCGTCAGCACACTTTCGGGGTGAAATTGTACGCCACAAACATCGTATAGCTTATGCCGAAGCGACATAATTTGTCCGTTTTCATCTACGGAAGTAATTTCCAGAATTTCCGGGAAGCCTTCCTTTGAGACCACCCAACTGTGATATCGGCCAATTTCAATTTCTTTCTCAAGTCCTTTAAAAAGCGGTTCTTCCTCTGAAATAATGATTGCTTTGGTAGAAACACCGTGAAAGACTTTGCTTAAATTTTCAAGGGTGCCGCCAAAAACCTCACCGATTGCCTGTTGCCCCAAACACACACCCAAAATAGGTTTTGAAGTTGCGTATTTTTGAATCACTGCTTTTAGCAATCCAGCTTCATCTGGAATTCCTGGACCTGGTGAAAGAAGAATTTTGTCGTAATCTTCAGCTTCTTCCAAATAAAACTTATCGTTTCGTCTTACGGTTACTTCGCAATCCAATTCTTCTAAATAATGAACCAAATTGTACACAAAACTGTCGTAATTATCTATTACCAATATTTTCATAATTATATACTTTCAGCTAATTCCAGCGCCTTTGTGAGTGCGCCCAATTTGTTATAAACTTCCTGTAATTCATTTTCTTCGTTGCTTTCTGAAACCACTCCAGCTCCAGCTTGATAATGTAAAGTATGGTTTTTACTCACAAAAGAACGAATGATAATTGCGTGATTAAAATTGCCGCTGAAATCCATAAAACCAATGGCGCCACCGTAAAATTCGCGACTTCTATTTTCATATTTTTCCAGCAATTGCAGCGCTTTGTGTTTTGGCGCACCGCTCAAGGTTCCTGCGGGAAACGTGTCCGCAACTATCTGCATTGTTATAGTTTCTGGATTTTTTGTTGCCGTAACCTTGCTCACCAAATGAATAACGTGTGAAAAAAATTGAACCTCACGATACGTTTCTACTTTCACATTTGTTCCGTGGCGACTTAAATCGTTTCGTGCCAAGTCAACCAGCATAACGTGTTCGCTATTTTCTTTTTTGTCTTCGGAAAGTCTTTTGGCTAGTTCCGCATCCTGTTCGTCATTTCCGGTGCGTTTGAAAGTTCCGGCTATTGGATGAATTTCGGCCCGATTTCCTTTTACAATTAATTGCGCTTCGGGAGAACTTCCAAAGATTTTAAAATTTCCGTAATCAAAATAGAAAAGGTAGGGCGAAGGATTTACGCTTCGCAAAGCTCTGTAAACATTAAATTCATCACCTGTGAATTTTTGGGAAAATCGTTTGCTTGGAACAATTTGGAACACATCGCCACGCTGGCAGTGTCCCTTACATTTTCGAACCAAAGCTTTAAAATCTTCGTCATTTAAATTTGTAGTTCTATCTCCGTTTATTTTAAAAGGATATTCCGCGAAACTCTTCGACTTTAAGATTTGTTCAATCTGCGGAATGTTGTTTTCAGAATCAAAACAGTGCGCAAAAATATAGGCTTCGTTGTTGAAATGGTTTATTGCGATTATATTTTGATAAACTGCATAATACAGATCGGGCATTTCTAGATTCTCTTCTTTTTTATGAAGTTCAATATCTTCAAAATACCGCACTGCATCAAAAGCCATAAAGCCGAAAAGACCATTGTTGATGAACTTGAAATTGCTTGCTTCTCCCTTCGCTAAAGCTTCGGAAGACAGAACCGAAGAAAAAGAAGAAGCAAATTCATCTAAAACTTTTGGGACATTTGTGCTTTCAGTAATTCTGGTTTCAAGACTTTTTCCATCCGGAAAATGCTGAAATATGGTTTCATTTTCAACTTTTATGGAAGCAATCGGATTCAAACAGATATAGCTGAAACTATTGTCGTTAGCGTGATAGTCGCTACTTTCCAGCAAAAGGCTATTCGGAAATTTGTCGCGCAACCGCAAATACACGGAAACGGGCGTGAGGGTATCTGCCAATAGTTTTTTTGAATGTGTTTTTAAGTTGTATTTCATTTTAAAATTTCAATTTATGCAATAAAAAAAAGGCTTGTCGTGATTGACAAGCCTTTTCGTATATTTTTAATACCATAGGTGTTCAGTTCACGACGTTTTTCGTAAAGTAGACCACCACCAAGTATTTGTTGTAAATGTTTTCATTGTTTCGGGTTCAAAGATATATTTTTTTTGGAAGACATTATTATTATACTGAAAACTTTAAGATTCTAATCTTAGTTTACTATTAAATGATGGAAAATTTTAAATAGAAATTATGAGAAACTTTTCTTTTAAAGACAGTACTATTAACAAGAAGTTAATCATTGAAATCCCAGACTAATTTGTTTTCGGTTTTTATATGAATAAACCCTTCGCATTTATTATTTTTACCAAAAATTTTATAAAATGGCAGACTTAACTCAACAGCAGTGGAGTGAACAATGTGAGAAGGACGATAATGCAGTAATTTTAGACGTTCGAACAGATGCCGAATTTGATGAAGGCTACATTCCGGGTGCATTGCAGATTGATATTTTTAATGGGGCAGAATTTCTTAAACGCGCAAAAGCATTAGATCCTGAAAAAAACTATTACGTTTATTGCCGTTCTGGCGGCAGAAGTGGTCAGGCCTGTATGTTACTAAATTCCATAGGAGTGAAAAACGCATACAATTTAAAAGGCGGAATTATTGAGTGGAAAGGTGAAATAAACAATTAATCTAAATAATTATGAAAAATATAGCTATCCTTTTTGGACTTACTTTTATTCTTTTTTTTACAGCCTGTAAAGACAAAAGTGTTGCGCAGGAAATCCAAGTTTTAACTCCCAAGGAATTTCACGATGCAATTGCAGGCAAGAAGGATGTTCAGTTGGTTGACGTTCGTACTCCTGAAGAATTTGCAGAAGGACACCTTGAAAACGCGCTGAATATAAATATTTCAGAGACCGATTTTATCACAGAAGCTGAAAAGTTAAATTTAGATGAACCAATTTATCTTTATTGCCGAAGTGGAAAAAGAAGCGCCAAAGCTGCTTTGATTTTAAAAGACGTTGGCTTTAAGGAAATTTATGATATGAAAGGTGGTTTCTTGCATTGGGAAGCCGACGGACTTCAAAATAAAAACTAAATTTCCTTCTTAATTTTTTAACGTAGTGAGTCTTCGGTAGTTAAACTAGCGCCAAAGTACTTCCTGTGTGAGCATTTCAATGCAATCTCTTCGTAACTTCAATAGTGCTATGGAAAACGAGGAGGAAATACTGTATAGGGAAATGCGAAATCTTATTGCGTTGAGCTGTCGTTTTAACAAACGACCCTCGGGGGAATTCTATAAGTTCCACCGAACCTTTTTGATCTATTTCTTCAATATAGTTGATGTCAATATTGACTACAAAACTAAAATAATTTCCATTTGGAATACCAAACCCCTGCCCGCAAACCCCGTTAGACTTTTTGATTTAAATGAAGCAGTTGCCGCTAAAGTTACATATTCAGACTTGGAGGAAACGCTAATGGGGTGTCTTGAAGAAGGACAACTTCAGAATGATTTCTACGAAAGATTACTATTGAAATTTGGACATAATCCCATTGATGAAGGGGATTCTTTAAGTGCTTAAATTAATTTCCAATAAACTTAAACCCTGCCGAAATAAGGCTATAGTTCAAACCGCTGTCCCGTTTGTAATAATCGTATTTTAAATCTATACTTTTCAGTCCAAATTTCAGCAATCTAAACTTTGTGAAAATATCTGTATAGCCAATTCCAAAACCGTATTGGTTTGCTGAGAATTTAGATAAATCATAATCTGAAGTGTAAAATTCATCTGTTGATAACGCTACTTCATAGGGGTAAAAGTAATCTGCTGCGGTCTGATTGTAAAAACGATAACTTGGATACAAAGTAAATTTATCTGTGATTTTTATAGGAACTTCAATGCTCGCCGTGTGCGAATTAATCCCCCAATCATCAGAATAGTAGCGATAATAGGTTCTTACTACAAACATTTCATTTATAAAATAATTTAACCTTCCACCAATTGCTGTTTTGAAACGCGTATCAGGCAATCTTTCAATATCATCCGCCAACTGAAAGTTTTCACGAAAACGATCTGGAAGGTCGCTAAAATATACCCTTTGAAAAGGTGTGGACAGTAAACCTTGCTGTTGTACTAAATCCAGTGAAAGGGATCCCTGTAAACTTTTTGAAAGTATCTGTGAAAAACCAAAACCTATAGAATAGGAATTTCTGTTTTTCTTGTCTAAACCATTAAAAGTTGAAGACTGTCGAAGTTCTATTGGGTATAGTAGTTTCCAAGTGTCTAAATAAACATTTGCGTGCACACTTAACTCTGTATTCTTTTCATTGAAAAGCTTTGTGTAGTTTCCGCCAAAACCGAATGAAAAATAATCAAACTCTGAAGAAACGGAAACTTTAGCGCTTACAATATCATTTCTATCATCGCTCCTGTGTGAATAGCTAAAATTGCCACCCGCCCAAAGATCGCTAGCTGAAGCCCCTGAAGACGATACATAAGGATCTGCAGGGCTATTACCATCAAATGGGTCGATATTACTTGATGAGGCTGATGTGTATGCGGAAACACCAGCGTCAATTGTTAATACATCGTCGTCATTTAAAGGAATTGCAACCACTATTGTAGGGGTAAAATCTGTAAGTTTTTCTGAACCTATACCACCACTTACTGCGGCATTATTGCCATCTTGACTGTAGAAGCTTGTTAGAAAATCTACTTCGCTGGCTTCGAGTACTCGTTTTTTATAAGTAGAAGTGGAATCCTGCGCAAAGACTGTTGCTGAAAACAGAATGATAAATAAACTAATTGTGTATTTCATAAATTCTTTAATTACAGCCGCAACCGCCACCAGTTTTACCTCCGTTAGCACCTGAGGCAGCTTCACGATATGCCTGTGCGTTAATCTCGAACCTGTCCGCGGGTTTGTCTCCCAAAACCATATCGGGATCATTGAGTTTCACTTTTTCGTATTCTTTTACAACTGTACAAGAATTCAAAGTTCCCAATGTTATGATTGCTGAAAGCAGTAATAGCTTTTTCATATTTTTTTAGGCTTTCTAGTTTTTTAAAGTTTCAATTTCTATATTTTTTGAAGTGAAAATCTCACCTTTTTCATCAATAACAATGCATTCTATTTTTGGTAATTGATTTATAAAATCAATCCCAACATCCTTTCCCATTACAAAGATAGAAGTGGCCAGAGCATCGGCAATTTCGGCTTTTGGAGCAAATACTGTGGCGCTTATAATTCCGGTGGCGGGATACCCTGTGCGTGGATCAATAATGTGGGTATAGCGAACACCGTTAAATGTAACGTATTTCTCGTAATTGCCGGAGGTAACCACAGCATTATCTTTTAATGGCAATAGTGCAAAGGCTTTATTTTTATCCATTGGGTTGGTGATGGCCACTTTCCAAAACTCCCCATCGGGTTGTTTTCCCCAGGTGTTCATATCTCCTGAAGCATTTATTATTCCTGCACTAACACCTTTTTCCATTAAAAGTTTTTTGGCTTTGTCGGCCGCATATCCTTTTCCAATGCCGCCAAAACCTATTTTCATTCCTTCCAACTTCAGAAAAACAGTAAAGTTTTCAGGGTCGAGAATAATATTTTGATACCCAATTTTTGCAACGGATTGTTTTATAGCTTCTTCGGAAGGCATTTGGGTCATGCTGCCGTCGAATTTCCAGATTTTATCCATGGAAGCAAAACTGATGTCAAATGCGCCTTCGGTCAATTTAGAAATCTCAACGGAACGCCCTATTAAATTGTAGAGTTCTTCATCAACCTTTATGGGTTTTATTCCGGCATTTCTATTTATTTCTGAAGTTTGCGAAGCTGGATCCCAAGAGGAAATTAGTTTTTCAATTCGAGTTATTTCCCCAACTGCAATATCAATATAACTGTTTGCTTCTGTTAAATCTTTTGCAATGACTGTAATTTCAAAACGGCTGCCCATCAATTTTAGGGTGCGTTTGAAAATTTCCTGTGCAAAAATTGAATTCACACAAAGTAGTGCAATGCATAAAAGGGCTATTTTTTTCAAACTATTTTACAAACGATTTAAGTTTTTCTATATAAGTTTTTGGCGAAGTTTTTTCGTAACCTGTTTCTCCCAAAACATTCCCTTCTTTGTCAAGAACCACTACGAATGGAAAGTAGCCTTGTTTGTTGTATTTTTCGGCAAGTTGATTATTTTTTTGCTGTTGTTCATCGGGCAGGGCATTTATCTTTTTCCTAGGAAAATCTGCTTGCAACATAACAAAATTTTCTTTTGCATATGCCTTGAATTCATCGGCACTCCATATTTCCCGATCTAGTTTTATACACGGTGCGCACCAATCACTTCCCTGAAAAACTAATATGATGGGACGATTTTCTTCGGAAGAAATTTGTTTTGCGGTTTCAAAATCGGTTTGCCATTCTTGGGCGGAGACTGTTATTGAGAATACAATAGCAGCAAATGATAAAATTATTTTCTTCATTGGGGAGTTAAATATTTTTTAAAAACGTAGTAGTCTAAAATATATTGGGCTTTAGTCAATATATTTTTAATAAACTTACATCTTCAAAACCATTTTTTCAATTTTAAATTCCTGTAAATTTGTAGCCTAAAATTTCTTCAATTGGCAAAACAAATCACAGATACAATCGTAATGATTCGCCCAGTTGCGTTCCGTATGAACGAGCAAACAGCGGTCAATAATTTTTTTCAGGAAGACATAGCGCTTAAAAATGCTGAAATTAATGCCCAAGCACAGGCTGAATTTGATGACTTCGTACAAAAACTTCGCAACGTGGGTGTAAATGTGATTGTTGAAAACGATGATTTAAGGATGGATACACCAGATTCCATTTTTCCAAATAACTGGATCAGTTTTCACGAAAATGGGGATATTGGCCTTTACCCGATGTTTGCCGAAAATCGACGCCGCGAAAGACGTGAAGATGTTTTAATCCGTTTGGAAAGCGAAGGTTTCGTCATTAATAATGTTTACGATTATACTCCAGCGGAAGACGAAGGGGTTTTTCTGGAAGGTACTGGAAGCCTATTGCTTGACCGCGTAAATCATAAGGCTTATTGTGCGCTTTCTGCTCGTGCCGATGAAGACCTGTTAATTGAATTCTGCGAAGATTTTGAATACTTGCCCGTAATCTTTACCGCAAACCAAACAGTTGGTGGCAAGCGTGTACCAATCTACCACACCAATGTAATGATGTGTCTTGCGGAAAAATTCTGCGTAATTTGCTTGGACTCAATAGACAATGCCGCTGAAAAGAAAAATGTTGTACAGCATTTAAAAAAAGACGGGAAGGAAATCATCAAGATAACCGAAGCGCAAATGCATCATTTTGCTGGTAATATGCTTCAACTTCAGGGCAAGGATAGAAAGTATTTGGTAATGAGCACTGCGGCCCATACAAGTTTAAATAAGGAACAAATTGCGGCAATCGAAAAACATTGTGAAATTTTGAGCAGCGATCTTACGACTATTGAAACTTGCGGCGGCGGAAGCGCACGCTGTATGATGGCAGAAGTATTTCTTCCGAAGGAATAAGTTTAGACCAAAGCTTCTTTTTTGGTAATATTCTTAATCATTCCGCCAAATATGAAGTAGTGAAACGGAAGCATTAAATACCAGTAAAGCCTTCCCCACAAGCCTTTCGGCCGGAACGTGGCGGTTTGTATCAATTCATTTTTATCGTTAATGCAGAATTCCAGCCAAGCTTCTCCAGGTAATTTCATTTCAGCGAAAAGTAAGAGCCTTTTACTTTCCCTGTCTGCATAAAGTACGCGCCAAAAATCCAAAACATCACCCGTATAAATTTGATCAGGATGTGTTCTGCCGCGACGTAAACCAACCCCGCCAAAAATTTTATCCATAAAGCCCCGGATTTTCCAAAGTGAATTTCCGTAATACCAACCACGATTTCCACCAATAGTCCAAATGTTGTCCAAAACCTTTTCGGGATTGTCAATTTTCAACACTTTTCTGTCTTTTAAACATCCGAATGTTGGCACTTGTATGTATTCTTTTAAATTCGAAATCCTGCCTGACACCAACGAATCTTTCCAACTTGAAATCACGAGATTTTGTTCAATTTTTATAAAGGCATTTTTGATGGCTTCTTCATAAGAAATGGGTTGGATATTTAAAATTTCCTGTAGTTTATTGTCTCTTGCAACAACTTCCATTTTCATACTGTCCACAAGGTTTACTGCAAGTTTATAAGATGTTGAAGTGACGAAATACAACCAATAAGAAGACAAGCGCGGAGACATTATTGGAACAGAAATTATCCAGAGTTTCAGGCCGCGGATTTTAGAATATTTCAGCAGCATTTCTTTATAGGTCAAAACATCGGGTCCACCAATGTCGAAAGACTGGTCAAAACATTTTTCATTGTTCAAGACGCCATAAAGAAATGCAATTACATCTCGAATTGCGATGGGTTGGATTTTGGTTTTCAACCATTTTGGTGCAACCATTACGGGTAGTTTTTCACATAAATCCCTGATTATTTCAAACGAAGAACTACCACTTCCCACCACAATTCCTGCGCGTAAGACGGTGAGATGATAATTACCTTCGTATAAAATTTCTTCTACTTTTTTACGCGAAGAAAGATGTTTGGAAAGTTGTTCTTCGTTTATAATTCCACTTAAATAAATAACCTGCTTCACAGAAGTTACAGCCATGTATTTATTGAAATTTTCAGCAGATTTAGCTTCAATTTGGTCAAAATTGCTATCAGCACCGCTCATGGAATGGATTAAATAATACGCGGCATCTATATCTTTCGGAAAGGATTCAAGGTTTACTTCTTCGGCAAAATCAACTTCAAATACGGTTACTTTTTTTGTGGTTTCTGGATCCAGTGGAAGTCGGTTCTTATCGCGAACCGCACAGATTATTTCATGTCCGTTTTCTAAAAGTTGGGGAAGCAAACGCATTCCAATATATCCATTAGCACCTGTGAGTAGAATTTTCAATTTTGGAGATTTTGTTTAAAGATAGTTGATAATAAATAAACGGTAGTTAAAAACCCGTTAAGTTATGGGCTAGCATATTTATCAAAATGGTATCTTTAAAACTTCAACCAAAAAAAAACCAAACTTTATGAAAATCCTAAAAATTGTATTGCTGATAGTAGGCGTAGTTTTGATCGTCTTTGGATTGTATAATGCATTTGTTCCACAGCAAGTTCTGGATATTGGACCGCTGGAAGTGAATGCCAAGGAAGGATTGACCAATCAAACCTTGGGAATGATTGGTATCGGGGTTTTAGCGTTGATTGCTGGTGCGTTACTAAAAAATCGCCGCTAATTTTTAAATATTTATTGTTTTAAAAATAGAAATCACTGCGGCACTGATATACTCTACGCCGATGGAAATTACTATAAATCCAACAATTCTTGAAATAGCGTTGATGCCTGAAGCTCCCAAAAATTTACTGATGTAGTGAGAGCTTCTCAAAATAATATAAGTTGCCAAACCAACTGCCAACACTGCCAAAACAACCAATAATATATCGCTCGATTCTTGGTATTTCTGATTAAAAGTTATTAATAAGGAAATGGATCCCGGTCCTGCAAGCATTGGTATAGCTAAGGGTGTAAGCGAAAATTTCTCGCGTTTGTCCAAATCTTTTTGAACCCGTTTGTTTTTCATCCCTTTGTGCTTTGAAAATGTGCCGGTTAAAAGTGCGAAACCGGAAGTAACTATTATCATCCCGCCCGCAATGCGCAGCGCGTTCAAACTTATTCCGAAAAAAGCCAACAAATAAGTTCCTGCGAAGAAGGAAATAATTAAAATAGCAATCACATTTACGGTGGTTAAAAGTGAGGTTCTATTTCGCTCTTGTGTACTCTCATCACTAGTTAATCCTACAAATACGGGTACCGTTCCCAATGGGTTTATCACCGAAAAAAGTGCAGCGAAAACATATAAAAAAATGTCCATAGTTTTTTCGGCAAAGGACGCTAGCTTTTAGAATTTGAAGTTTACCAAAACTTTAAATGAAGGTTATTTGATAGCTTCGAAAAATTCGGAAAATTGAAAACAGAATTAAGAGTTCAAAAAAGTATCTTTGCACTTTAAAATTTTAGTATGACACTTCAACAAACATTGGAAACCCAAATTAAAACTGCAGTAGAAAAACTGTACGGAGCAACTCTTGAATCTGTAGAATTGCAGGCCACCCGCAAGGATTTTGAGGGTGATATTACTGCTGTTGTTTTCCCGATGTTGAGAGTTGTTAAAGGAAATCCAGTACAGATTGGAGAGGCAATTGGCAACTATTTGGTTGAAAATGTTGCAGAGATTGAAAAATTCAACGTGGTTCAGGGTTTTTTGAATATTGTTTTGAGTGATGCGTATTATTTGAATTTCTTTAATTCAGTTGATGATTTTTCCTCCTTCGGAAAAGTTCCACAGGGTAATGAAGCTATGATGGTAGAATATTCTTCTCCAAACACCAACAAACCTTTGCATTTGGGTCACGTTCGAAATGTTTTGTTAGGATATTCAGTTGCCGAAATTGAAAAGGCAGCAGGAAAAAAAGTCTATAAAACACAAATCATCAACGATCGCGGAATTCATATTTGTAAAAGTATGCTTGCTTGGGAAAAATTCGGAAATGGCGAAACACCTGATTCTGCAGATTTGAAAGGCGATAAGCTCGTTGGTAATTATTATGTAAAATTTGACAAAGAATATAAGAAACAAATTGAAGTTTTAAAGCAAGATGGTAAAACCGAAGAAGAAGCCAAGGTACAAGCCCCGCTTTTAAAGGAAGCACAGCAAATGCTTCTTAAATGGGAAGCTGGCGATAAAGAAACAGTAGCGCTTTGGAACAAAATGAACGGCTGGGTTTATAAAGGTTTTGAGGAAACTTATAAGTCTATCGGCGTAGATTTTGACTTTTATTATTACGAAAGTGATACCTATCTTTTAGGAAAGGATATTATAGAGGAAGGTATAAAAAAAGACGTCTTTTTTATGAAAGACGATGGTTCCGTTTGGTGCGATTTAACGGAAGATGGGTTAGATGAAAAGCTTGTGTTACGAAGTGATGGCACCGCCGTCTATATGACGCAAGATATTGGTACTGCCGTGCAGCGTGTAAAAGACCACCCTGATGTTGGTGGAATGATTTACACCGTGGGCAACGAGCAAGATTACCATTTTAAAGTATTGTTTTTAATTCTGAAAAAATTGGGTTACAGTTGGTCCAAAAACTTGTTTCATTTAAGTTATGGAATGGTGGATTTGCCCTCGGGAAAAATGAAAAGTCGCGAAGGAACAGTTGTTGATGCTGACGATTTGATTGCACAAATGACTGAAACTGCCCGAACTATTTCTGAAGAACTTGGAAAAATTGACGATTTTTCAAAAGAAGAAAAAGAGCAGCTTTACAAAATGATCGGGTTGGGCGCTTTGAAATATTATATTCTAAAAGTAGATCCAAAAAAACGAATTCTTTTCAACCCCGAAGAAAGCGTAGATTTTCAAGGAAATACGGGGCCTTTTATACAATATACTTATGCGCGAATTCAGTCTATTTTAAGAAAAGCTGGGGAGGTCTCGACGGAGCCTGTCTTGAGCGGAGACGAAAGGCTCGACCTGACAGCTTTTGAAATGCATCCAAAGGAAAAAGAGCTTATAAAAATGATTCAGCAATATCCCGAAACAATTCAATTTGCTGCGGAAAATTATAGCCCTGCTTTAATTGCTAACTATACTTATGATTTGGTGAAGGAATTCAACAGTTTCTACCAAAATGTGCCTATTTTGGCAACGGATAACGAAACTGAAAAAGCGTTCCGTGTGAAGATTTCAAGAGCTGTTGGTGAGATTATTAAAAGTGCTTTTGCGCTTTTAGGTATCGAGGTTCCGGAGCGCATGTAATTTTTAAAACAAAACCTGAAACGAAAAGTTTGGTGTAATTCCCAAAGAAATTTCCTCAATTTGATTTACGGTTATCTCATTGTTTTCATCCCGTGCCAAGGCATAGCGGATGTTAATAGTGTTTTCGGTATTCAACAAGTTTAAAAGCGCAATGTTTATTTTGGCATCAATGGAAGGAGATAGTTTCCAAAGATATTCCGCAGAAATATCTGTACGAAAATAGTCTGGTAATCGCTCATTATTTGGAATATCAAATTGAATAGTTGTTATCCCACCTTCTGTGGTTGTTTCAAAATTTTGCAACGGAATTGTATAGGGTTTTCCGCTGTGCCAATTCAGTCCTAAAGCAACTTTCAAAGCATTCCATGAATAAGTTCCTGCAAGTGTAGCGGAATGCTGAATATCCAGATTGTTTGGAAACGTTGATGGTTCGAGACCTTCAAATTCATAATCGTTTTTACTATACATATAACTCAGCCAAGTGCTGAATGATTTTGTTTTTTTATTTACCACAATTTCGGCGCCTTTTACGGTATAATTTCCAATGGCTCTAGAAAATTGAAACTGATTCTGTAGTCCTTGATTTGCACTATTTATATCATCCACTATTTTATAGAACCCTTCCACATTCATAAAAAGTCCCTTCTTGCTGTAAACAAGCCCAGCAGAAGCTTGTTTACTTTTAATAATAGGTGTGTTTTCTTCGTCAGCCAAAATCCATCTTCTTTTTTCAATACCGAGAAAATCACTTTCAAAATCGATTCGTTGCGTAGTGCTTTGACTTTTGAATTCACCCAAAACCTCAACGGCAAAACCCTTCGCCAATTTTTGATGCAAACTCAATCGAGGTTCTATCAAAATTTCTTCAAACTTCGAAAAATAATTCCCTCTCACTCCTCCAAAAATGGAGGTTTTTTGATTGGTGGACATATAATTCAATCCCGCAAAAAGCGCGTGTGTTCGCAAAACATTTTTTTCGTAATTGCGAAACCGCGGTAGATTTACATCTTGGGTGTTAGCAATACCTATTTCGGAAAAATTATAGCCCGTTTGCAATTTTAAAGTTTGCGAAAGCCAGATGTTTGCGTCTAGTTTAACGCCAGTTTCCAAAACTTCGTTTTTTTGTATTTGTTCTTGGGTAGTGAAAATATCTTTATTGGTAGCATCTAGCAGATAATAAGTGCCGTAAAGCAAAGCAGTAGTTTCAATTTTATCATTCCACCTACGGTTCCATGAAACACCTCCCAACAAGCTGCGTTGGTCCAATTCACTGGTTTTGGATTGGGAATTGGTTTCCAAAGTTTCAGTGAAATCCAGTGAATTATCAATTGTCAAAAAGTTGATACGCACTTTATCTTTTTCTGAAATATCCCACAACAATTTGGTGCTGAAATCGTAAAAACTGAAATTTTCATCAGTAGCGATTGCGACATTATTCTCCGTGTTTTCAATATTCGAAACTTCACTGTCCTGAAAAATACGTTTGGTATAATTTTTATAAATGGGCGATTCCCAAAGATGGTTGATTGATTTTCGAGCGGCAACTTGAATACCGAGTTTTTCTGAAATGGGAATATCCAAAAATCCGTTTCCGTTTATCAAATTGAAACCAATTCCAGCTTCAGTTTCTGAGGAAATGGTATTTTTTGAATGCATATCGATTACACTCGAAACTCCTTCGCCAAAACGAATGTTGGTTCCATTTTTATATACTGTTACGTTTTTGGTGATATCTGGGTTTACAGCCGAAATGAGGCCAAAAAAATGTCCGCTTTGATACATTTTTATATCATCCCAAAGCATTAGGTTTTCATCATGCGTTCCGCCGCGAATGTTGATGTTTGAAATAGTTTCATCCACACTTTCCACGCCTGGTAGGGCTTGCGCAATCTGCAACACATCGTTTTCTACTTGTCCCGGTAAGAGACCGAAATTTTGAGTAGAAATTATGATGGAACCATCCTGGTTTTTATCGATTCCTTTAGTGAAAATATTTTGGACCATCACTGCCTCCAATTCAGAAACCGAAGGAACTAAAAGCAGGGCAGAACAATCATTGGATAAGCTGGAAGTGCTTTTTTTAATTGAAGTATAGCCAACAAACGAAACCGTATAGTTTACATTTTTGTTTTGCATGGGAATATAGAAAAAGCCTTCGGCGTTTGAAATTGTATTGAACGAGTTATTTTCTGAAATAATCGTCGCACCTTCTAATGGCAATTGGGTTTCAAAATCTATAATCCGACCGCAAAGACTGCCGTCATTTTCTTTGGAAGTAATACTGATATAGCGTTCGTTGATGCGGTGGTAAATTAAAGGCGTGTTCTTCCGAAGGTGGGAAAGCACATTTTCTAAGGAATTGTTATCCTTTGAAAGTGGCTTCAGTGTAATTTGTTCTACTTCTTCCCGAACGTAGGAAAACCGAACATTGTACTCCTCTTCCAAAGATTTCAAATAGGTCAAGAGGGTAGTATCATCAGATTCCTGTGCTACGGATTTGGCTCCGAAAGCAAAGAAAACTAAGAAGAAAACAAGGATTTTGTAGCTACTTGCTATTTTTGGCATGAATGCTTACGACTCCGTTTTTATTTATTTTATAGTTCAGTTGAAGGGGCTCACAAATGGCTTTTAATGCAAGATCAAGGTTTTCGTGGGTGAAGCTTCCGGTAAATCTTTTTTCAGAATCAATATCTTCTAAATTAACCTTAACAGGGTATTGTCTTTCAACTTCTTTCAGAACAATTGGCAGTGGTGCGTTTTCAAAATTGCTTTCGTTGGCAAGCCATATAGGTGAAGCGTTTTCAGTAGCTTCATTAATTGCTAACTTTCCGTTTTCAATTTGTATTTTGCTTCCTGCGGGCACCTTTACAAGTGTATCATTGAAAGCTACACTAACCAAACCTTCGTAACAGGAAACCTCAAAAAATCCATCTCTCGCAAAAACATTGAACTGCGTTCCTAAAACACTTACAATACCTTCAACGGTTTTTACGCTGAATTTATTTCCTTTTTTCACTTTGAAGTAAGCTTCCCCATCCAAAGAGAGCTCGCGAGAATCGGACCAGTTTTTTTTGTTGTATGTGATTTGTGAACCTGCGTTTAGCACAACTTCAGAATTATCTGGCAATGCAAAAGTTTTGGTCTGAGCGATTTCAGTTTTCACCGAAGTGTCTAACATAGAAATGTAATAATAGCTGCTCAGCAAAACTGCAAAGACCGCGGCAACTTTCCAAACAATTGAAAATATGTTCGGCTTATGAAGTTGGTGAACAGGTTTTAGCTGGTTTGAAATGGCTTCAAAGTTTGCTTCACTGTCCATTTTAGGTACTCCAAAATTAGAACTGGCAGTTGCAATTTGAACATACGAAGCATATTCTGGATCGGCTTTTAACTGTTCCAGTTCCTCGGGAGTGGCTTCGTTGTTCAGCCATTTGTGTAATAAGTAATCTTTCTCCATTTTCTTTGTATTCATAAGTGAAACAGCCGAAGTGCTTGTTACCCTACCTTAAAATTTTAAATATTTCCTATTTCTTTCCGAAGTGTTGCCAAAGCTTGGCTCATGCGTTTTTCCACTGCTTTCTCTGAAATATTCAACATTTCTGCAATTTCAGCATATTTTTTTCCTTCTATTCTATTTAACAGAAAAGCAGTGCGCTGGGCTTCGGTAAGATTTTCAAGTGAGGTTTTAAGTTTCTCATGAAATTGGGCTTCTTCCATCAAAAACTCAGGGGACTGGAAATTTGTGTGGTCGTTTTGACTTTTGGCGTGTTTTAAAACCACTTTTTTGTGAGCCATTTCATTTAAAAAAGCATTGTTGCAAACGGTGTATAAAAATGATTTTGCTTTTTCTTTCGTTATCTTAGCGCAGTTTTGCCACAATTTTATGAAAGCCTCCTGCACCAAATCATCAGCTTGCGCCCCATCACCACATTTGAAATAGATAAAACGCCAAACCGGCTTTCCATGAGTTTCATAAAGACGGTTGAATGTATTTTCATTACAAACATTTTCAGGCTCTTTCATAAAGGTGGTTGGTTGGCTTCAAATATATTTAAAAGTTTTTCAAGTTGGAGGGTAGGGTAAATTTTAATTTATTTGTTATTAATATAAACCACTTAACACAGCTAGTGTGAAAAAAATATACATCCTCCGTTTTTTCCTTCTGCTTTTTATTGGCATTGTATTTTTTTCATGCCAGAAAGAGGAAAAGGAATATATTGATGAAACTCCTGCGGATACCATAACTGCAGGCTCTCCATTAACTGGTCTGTTATTGCGCACCTCACAGAATCCAGGCAGTTACGATGATATAATTGATGGAAATGGTTGTGCTTCTGTAGTGCTCCCCATTACGGTTGTTGCAAACGGACAACAGCTAACAATCAATATTCCCGATGATGTTTTATTGATTCAACAAATCTTCAATCAGTTTCCAAACGATACGGATACTCTAGAAATAGCGTTCCCAATTACCCTCGAGCTTTTTGATTTTACACAGTTAGAAGTAAACACTCAAGCTGAGTTGGACGCTCTTGCCGCCACTTGTGGTGTAAATGATGTTGAAATTGGATGTTTGGATTTTGTATATCCTATTTCTTTTTTCACCTACAATTCAGATCAACAGCAAACAGGTTCTGTGTTTGTGAATAATGATTTAGAGCTTTTCAGCTTTCTGCAAGGATTGGGCCCGAATGATTTTATTAGTTTGGATTTTCCAATTTCGGTAATCCTTGTTGATGGTTCAACATCAGAAGTGAACAGCAACCAACAATTACAAACCTTGATTGCAGATTGTGTGGCAAATACAAATAACAATCCCATAGATATTTCGCAATTTGAAGAAGATTTAACAACTGGGAATTGGTATGTTGAATACTATTTTAATGATTATGACGAAACTGATAATTATGCCGGATATGAATTTAACTTTGCTTTAGATGGAACGGCTCAAGCGGTAAAATCTGGAACTACCATATCTGGAACTTGGGCGCTCGTGAACGATTTTAAATTCGATCTTTTCTTCGGAACAAATGCGCCGTTGAATGAGTTTGACGAAGATTGGGAAATACTTGAAGCAACCTCAGAAATCATTAAGCTGAAACACATTAGTGGAAGTGATGGTAGTGTAGATTATTTAACGTTTGGCCGCAATCCTAATACCGGCGGAAACAATACTGAACTAAATCTTTTCATAGAGAACCTGAGTACAGGAAGTTGGTTCGTGAATTTGCTGGAGGAAAATGGAACCGACCACACTGCAAATTTCAATGAATATGAATTTGCGTTCTTAAGAAATGGTTCTGCTATTGCCGTGAGCAACAACAATACAATCAATGGTTTTTGGACTGCTGCAATAGATAGTGGCAATTTAGATTTCATTCTAAATTTTGAAACAGGCACTAACGGCAATTTCGGTGAACTGAACGACGATTGGGATGTTTTGGAAGCCACACAAACCATTATTCGTCTTTCTGACGTGAGTGGTGGCGGGGGTAGAACAGATCGTCTTACTTTCGGCCGGGAACCAAATGGCGGTGGAGGAGGTGGTCCAGATCCGCAGGAACTTCGTGATATTCTTCAATCGGGCACTTGGTATATTGAAAAGTATTTAGACGATGGCGATGATGAAACTTCAGATTATTCTGGCTATGATTTTACCTTCTTTGCCAATCAGAATATTTTGGCTACAAATGGATCGCAAAATGTGGATGGAATATGGATCGTAACATTGACCGGCCAAGAATTAAATTTTGAATTTAATATGGACAGTCCCATAAATGGTGCGGATAATGATGAATATAAAGCATTGCAATATTCACCAACCTCAGTAACCTTTATCACCCGAAATAGCCAAGGTGAAATTGAAGATACTTTGATTTTCAAAAAAAATTAAACAACAATATTTTAATCAAATACTAATCGCAAAATATAATAAACAATGAAAACCCTTTTAAATGCAATTCTTGTAATTTTTATTTACACTGGCCTCGCAATGTCTTGTAATAAAGATGATGACAACAATCAACAGCAAAATACAACCGTTGAACAAACCATAAATACTGTACAAAGCGGCACTTGGAAAGTCACTTACTTTTTTGACTCTGATCAGGATGAAACTGATCATTTTACTGGTTATGCTTTTACTTTCAATGAAAATGGTTCCTTGGCAGCTATAAAAGGAAGTACGACAATTACAGGAACTTGGTCTGTAACGGATAGTAATTCTAGTGACGATGATGGAGGTTCAAGTGGTGCCGATTTTAATATTTTCTTTGCTTCGCCTCCAGATTTTGAAGACCTTTCTGATGATTGGGATATTATTTCGGTGAGCAATTCAAAAATTGAATTAACCGATGTAAGCGGCGGCAATGGAGGTACGGACTTTTTAACATTTGAAAGAATCTAAAAATCACTTTCATCTTCTAAAAAAAACCATCCTATTTTCGGATGGTTTTTTTATTCCCTTTTTTTCAGTGAATTTCTCTGTTTCAAATAAAAATTATAAATGTATGGTAGGGTTTTCTTTAGGTTGTCTGTCTTAATTATATAAAACATAAAAATAAACAACCATGAATAAATTAATCAAACTCACATTTTCAGCTTTCTTATTAATTTTTTTAGTAAGCTCTTGTACAACAGAAGATTCACAGCCTTTTGATGATTCGAACACAGATATTGTAGCCGTAGATTCCGAACTCGGAAATTTATTGCTTCGCACTACGGACGGCAACAATAATTCTTCAATAGATTGTATTGATCTTGTTTATCCGCTTACCTTCTTTATCTACAATTCAAATCAGCAGCAAACCGGAACGCAGACGGTGGGCAACGATGGTGAACTACTTGCCTTATTGCTTTCCTTAGATCCGGGAACTTATATTGCCTTGCAATTTCCAATAAGTGTTGTATTGCAGGATGGCACTACGGTTCAAGTAAATAGCAATGCAGAATTAGTAACATTAATTTCGGATTGCTCATCTAATGGAGGAGGTTTTCCTTCAGATTTTGAAACCATATTGACCACAGGTTCTTGGTTTGTCACATATTATTTCGATGACACAGATGAAACGAGCGATTTTGCTGGTTATGAATTTACATTCGCTACAGACAATACCGCACAAGCCGTAAGTACTTCCAATACAGTTGATGGCACTTGGAGCTTGACAAATAGCAATACCCCGGATCTAAATTTTTTCTTTGGAACCAATGCTCCTTTTGATGAACTTGATGAAGATTGGGACATTATTGAAGCAACCCAAGATATCATTAAATTGAAACACATTAGTGGTGGCGACGGCAGTGTAGACTTTTTAACTTACGAACGAACACCGAACGGCGGCGGCGGCGGAAACACTTCTGAATTTACGGATAATTTGACAAATAATGTATGGTATGTAAACCTATTGGAAGATAACGGAAATAATAAGACTTGTGATTATGTAGCTTATGAATTCAAATTCAACGCAAATGAAACAGTTACTGCAATAAGCACGAACAACACGGTTAACGGTATCTGGACAGTTACTAATAGCAGTAGTGGGATAGATCTTATTCTGAACTTCGAGATATCCGGAAGCAATGATCCTTTTGAAGATTTAAATGATGATTGGGACGTAACCAGTTTTGACGCCCAAATCATAAAATTAATTGATGTTAGCGGAGGTAACGGTGGAACAGATTATCTGAATTTTGGAAGAAACCCTTACGGAGATTGTAATGGAGGAGGAAACACCACAGAGCTGACCAATATTCTAATGGATGGACAATGGTATGTGCAAAGCTATATAGACGATGGCAATGACGAAACCAACGATTACAATGGTTACGCACTGACTTTTAAACCTGATGGGAACGTGAGTGCAGAAAACAGCAACAATACAATTAACGGAACTTGGAGTGTTGTTAACAGCAGCAATGGTCTTGACGTAATATTAGATTTTGGAACCGCTATGCCTTTTGACGAATTTAATGACGATTGGGATGTTGTTACATATACAAACACCAGAGTTGAACTCTTTGATGTTAGTGGAGGCAACGGTGGTACTGATTACTTAACTTTTCAAAAACTATAATTGTTTTTTTAATCCCTACGATTAAGCCACGGTTTCCCGTGGCTTTTTTGTTTTAGTGAAATAGGTTTAAAAATGTTAATTCTTATATAAAACCTTTCCTGCTTCTTCATATTTATCCCCCTTAGTCCAAGTAGGGGTCTTAGTATCATTTGCAATTAAACGGCCAGCCAAAACGTAGCTCTGAAAAAATTTCAATAAATAGTCGTAATCCAAAGTGTCTGCCTCATCCCCAGCTTGATGATAATATTTAGTAACATCGCCGTCAAAAGATTTAAATCCCAATGAAAAAGTAGGGGCTGGGATGCCTTTTTTAGCAAACATTACATTATCACTGCGATCAAAAAGATTTTGATCCGGAGCGGCATCATCAATTGCTGTTAGGCCAAAAGTTGTGGCGGCTTCTTTTATGTTTTCAGACGCTGTTGTTCTTGGCAATCCAATTACCGAAATTACTGAAGTATCGTTATAACCCGCATTATCACTATTAAAACAATAAACCATTTTGTTTAGAGGAAGTACAGGGTTTTCAACATAATATTCGCTTCCCAGTAATCCTTTTTCTTCTCCTGTGAAAAGAATAAATAATGCCGAACGTTTTGCTGGGTATTTTGCAATGTTTTCGGCCATACTTAAAACCGTTGTTGTTCCCACAGCATTGTCCCTCGCACCATTGTAAATTACATCACCAGTTTCATCGGGTTTACCAATACCCACATGATCGTAATGTGCGGAATAAATAATAAATTCATTTTTTAATTGTGGATCTGTTCCTTCAACCATCCCAATTACATTTTGAGAAATAATAGTTTTTTTCTCTTCACCTTCCATCATAAGTTTTGCACTCAATTTGTCCTTAGTTCCAAGTGCATTCGCCAGAATATTATTTTCATCGTGTACCCAAAGATATGCGAGTCCTTTTTCTTTGCTATTTTTGTCATCAGCAATTTCAAGACGGTCACCATTAAAACTGTGGTCGATATATTCCCAAATTATTTCGTTTGTGTCCACAAGTTCAATTACTGCAACCGCGCCATGTTCTTTTGCCAATTGCTCTTTTTGTTCAATCAAGCCAAAGGCGGCACGAGTATCAGTAACTTTTGGCCCACCTGACCTTACAATTACAATTTTTTCAGAGACATCTTTTCCCTTATAATCACTTTCAAGACCATAACCTAAATACACGGCCTCTCCCGTAAACTCCATTTTGTTTGGCTTTATAGCTACTTTTTTCTTTAACTCTTTGCCATCTATAGCCAAAAGCAGACGTTTTATGGGGGTTATTTGGTTCAATTTTACTTCTTGAAAATAGCTTTCTGTACTTGAACCTTTTAAGACATTTTGTGTAACTGGTATTACACCATAGCCTCTAAGGGTATTGGCAAGATAGGAAGCTGCAACCTTATTTTCGGGTGTGCCCGTGGCGCGGCCTTTTAAAAGATCGTCCGCAAGAAAATAGATATGCCCTTCAATTTTGTTTTTAGTTACGGTGCTTTCTACTTTTTCTTTTTCAGATTGAGAGAATAGAGTGCTTGTGCATAATATAATCGAAAAAAATATAAAGATGTATTTCATAATTTAATTTGAGAATTGGTTAAAACTTGCTATAAAGATAAGTTTTGTATTGAAACTATAAATTTATTTTATTAAAATTTTGTTTAACTTTTAACTAAAAAAGATAAACAAAAGTTAAAGTTCTTTTTACAAGGAAACGCATTCAATAGATTTGCTGCTCATAAAAACCTTAACTATATAACAATGAAAAACTTATTAAAAATTTCTATGATTGTTTTCATCGCAATAGGAATAACTTCTTGTAGTGATGATGACGATAACAATCCGAACCCTCCAACAAACACAATCGCAGATTTTGTAGCATCAAATGATGATTATTCTTCTTTGGAAGCAGCATTAGATAAAGCTGGCCTTACAGCAACGCTGGCAGGACAAGGAGATTTTACCGTTTTTGCCCCTAACAATGCTGCCTTTGCTGCATTTTTAACTGCAAATGGATTTGCTTCTTTGGATGATGTTCCAACAGATTTACTTAAAAATGTGTTGTTAAACCACGTTTTAAGTGGTAAAGTAATGGCGGCTGATTTGAGTACTGGCTACATTAACTCTTTGGCAACCGAAGCATCTTCAGGAGAAAACTTGAGTATGTATGTAAACACTACATCTGGTGTAAAATTAAATGGAATTTCCACTGTAACAACTGCAGATGTTGCTGTTGACAATGGAGTAATTCACGCTGTTAATTCAGTAATTGGCTTGCCAACAGTAGTTACTTTTGCTACAGCAGATCCAACTTTCACCACTTTGGTAGCGGCTTTAACGCGTTATGATCAACCCGATTATGTGGCCGTACTATCAACCCCTGCGGGAACTAGCCCTGCGCCATTTACAGTTTTTGCTCCAACCAATGATGCTTTTGTGGCACTATTGGCTGAACTTGGCGCGAGTGGATTAAATGATATTGATGGGCCTGTATTAACAGCGGCCTTAAATACCCACGTGATTGCAGGTGCTAATGTTCGTGCTGAAGATTTGGTAAATGGTACTGTAAGTACTTTAGGTGATGATTTGGTTATTGATGCTGGAAATGCAACCATAACAGATCCTAACGGACGCGTTAGTAATATTATAGTAGTGAACGTTCAAGCCGCTAATGGCGTTGTTCATGTAATTGATAAAGTACTTCTTCCCCAATTGTAATAATTGCTTTGTAGATGAAATGCCGTTTTCCAATTCAGGAAAGCGGCATTTTTATTTAGAGACTTATCTAAATTAATCTAAATGATAAATTTCCATTATCCCTTTCAGCACTGTATCAAAATCAATTTTTAAATCTATCAATTTTCCTGTTTCCATATCCATTACCCAGCCGTGTACTGTTAGGTTTCGGTTTCGATAAGCTATTTGTACATCTGCGGTTTTAATAACGTTAACGCACTGTTCCTGTACATTCAGTTCTACAAGCCGACGGTATTTTTCTTCTTCGGTTTTTAATTGGTTGAGTTCTTGATTGTGCAATCTATAAACATCGCGAATGTTTCGTAACCAAGGATTTAAAATCCCCAAATCCTGACTTTGCATTGCGGCTTTTACACCGCCGCAACCGTAATGGCCACAAACAATTATATGGCTTACTTTCAAATGGCTCACCGCATAATTGACTACGCTCATCGCACTGAGGTCTAAGTTTGAAACCATATTTGCAATATTTCGCATCACGAAAGCCTCTCCTGGTTTAGCACCCATAATTTCTTCGGCAGTAACGCGGCTGTCACTGCACCCAATGTAAAGCACGTCGGGATTTTGGCCTTCGGAAAGATTTTTGAAATAATCAGGATCTGTGCCTAATTTTTCGTTTACCCAGGCTTCATTGTTTTTGAAAATTTGATCGATATTCATGGTTTTTTCTGAAGTTTTTTTCAGAATTTAAAGATAAGTAAAAGCCTTTTTGCCCACAAAGTGGAAATTGAAAATTTAAGTACTATACTTTTTGAAGTTTGTAAACTCAAATTACTTGTTTTGTTTTTTCTATTCCTTTTAAAACACGCAACCTACCAGGGCCAATTTTTAGGGCAAGCTCATACTGTTTTGCGGCCTCTTCTTTTCTTGTTTGGGTGAGCAGCCAATCTGCGTAAAGCTCATGCGTAGGCTTTTGGATGGACGGTGGTCCATAACTGTAACTTATACTGTTTTCAATATCAATAGACTTTATAAAATATTCTTCTGCAAATTTTGTATTATTATCCAGTTCAGCACGAAGTGCCAATAATTGGTTTTGCCTAATTTCAGCTTCCTTTAAATCCATTTTTGTAGCTTCATCGCGGGTAACCCCTGAACAAAGTTTTGAACTGCCTTCTGAAACAACAAACGATTCCCTTTTGTGGTCTTGGTCCATAACATTGAGTATACTGTCAAGTTTTTGTGTGTTGCCTGTTTTAAAAGCTTTCATCCCTTCCAGAAAGTGATATTTGGAGCGGACGGAAATGTTCAAATCTGTTATGTTTACAGGAATATTAGCTACTTCATCTTCCCATTCATCGGTCTCGATTAAATAGGTTCCTTTTAAAAACACCAAATATACCCGTGCATTTTTTGATAAGTTTTCGGCAGCATATTTTTTCATATCAAGCACCATTTTTTTTGCTTCTTTATAATTTCCTTTTTGAAGATAGCCATATTCCAGCCAATGGAAAGCGTGATATCCGCGGGCATCATTGTTTAGATTTTTCTCTTCCATTCTATTGATACTCGCTTGGTATGAAGCAATATTGGAAGAAATTACATTATCCCACATACCCATTGCAACATATATATGGGAAGGCATATGCAGCGCATGGCTGGCATCTGGAGCTACTTTTGAATATGCATTGGCGGCATCCAAAGCAAGGGTAGCGTGATCCGGATCATCATAGGAATGTATTAAATAATGAAGTGCACCGGGATGGTTTGGATTTTCTTTTAAAATACCTTGAGCAATTTTTGCTCCTTTCCCATAAATATTATCATCCCTTCCTTCAGGTACTGAACCTAATAATGACAAAGCATAAAAAGCGGCCACTTCTTGATTGACAGGATATTTTTGGTATAAACCTTCCATAAAATTTGAATACTCAAGATCTCGTTGCTTTTTTTCTGTTTTTGGCTGATATAATATGTGTACAGATTCAATTAAATCCTGTTCAATTTCTGTTGTATTTTTTGCTATATCAATGCTGTCAAGCTTTTCTAAAACAGCTGCTGCAGCTTCATAATCTTGTTCGTGCCACAAGCTGTGGTTATAGGTCATCGCCTCGCCCCAATAGGCCATGGGCATTTTTGGGTCTTCCTTTTGTGCTTCTTGAAAAGCTTCTCGAGCATCTTCATACTCAAAGGAATGCAAAAACAATAATCCCTTTTCAAAATGAGGCTGGGCACTTTCCTTTCCGCTGATCGTAATGTTTACAACGCCTAGATAATTTTTTTTTGTTTCCTGTTGCTTGCAAGAAAAGATAAAAAATAATATAAAGAAAGAAGCTAAAAGTCTCATAATAAATAATTTATAGAATGGTCTAAAGGTAACAATTTCAGTTCAATTTTAATTTGAACCATTTGCGATTTGGCTATTCGTCGTTTAAGCCATTTGACTGGGACTTTTACAGGGTAGTAATCACATAATAAATAATAGTAATCAGAACTAACACTAAACCCAATGCCAAAAATTTAAGCGATCGCTGCACATTTTTAAACTTTATTGTCGCAATTTTTGAAATGATAAACACTTGTTGTCCCAAATGATCAAAAAGTTGATCTTCGTCTTTACTTATTCGGTGGAAGGTTTTGGAGAATTCATTAATGGTCCCAAACTTTGAAATTACGTCGCGGAAGAAGAATATATTTTTGTCATATTTTGCCTCGATTCTAGGAATAAAGCAGCGAATAGCAAAATAAATGGACGCCACCGTACTACAAAGCCAAAGCCCTAAAAGAATGTACAATATCATTTCATTTGGCACATTTTTTACCGCCATAGCCGCACCTTGATAAATAAAATTCAGTAAAATTCCATAAAAGGAAAGAATAAGTCCAGCCTTCAGTTCGGAAGCTTTTATTAAGCCAGCAACGTAATTAATGCTACCCCAATAGTGATCTACTAAATCATCAGTATGCTTATTTTTAATTGGCGGTAGGGGTTGTTTTTCTTGTTCTTCCATAATGCTGTTTTTTGAAATCGGTTGAATTTACATAATCTGTTTGCTTTCAAGTTTTTAGGAATGATTATTTTGGGGAGATTGTTAAAGTTAAGAAATTTAGCTATAAAAAGTTATCTCTTTAGGACAAAGGCATTTTAAAACTTTCCGAAGCGGTTGAAATTTGAGATATTTACTTGTTTTGCCTTCTGCGAGCAGGTTTTGGCGGATGTTTCTAAAGAGTTTTATCATTGAAGATTAGTCTTTGCTCTTATATTTATCAAACCAGGCCAATATACTTGCAACTTTGGCAATCAGATTACTTGGTTTGTTAGCAATGCCATGCGAAGCTCCCGGAATTCTTACCATAGCAGTTTCTACATTTTGAATTTTGAGGGCTGCATAAAACTGCTCCTGTTCGCTAATAGGTGTTCTAAAATCGTCTTCACCACCTAGTAACATGGTTGGTGTGGTAACATTGCCAACATAAGACAATGGCGACCTTTTGAAATAAGCTTCAGGATTATCCCAAGGTTTGTCTCCAAACCAATATTTGTAGAAAAATGCAGGGCTATCTGCATAAAGTACAAAACTGTACCAGTTAATAACTGGTTTAGCCACCACAGCAGCTTTAAACCTGTTGGTTTTGCCAACAATCCAAGCAGTTAATACGCCTCCACCTGAACCACCAGTAACAAAAAGATTTGCAGCATCTACATTGCCCATTTTTATAACAGCATCAACACCAGACATAAGATCTTCATAATCGTGATTAGGATAATCATGGTGAATCAAATTTCCAAACTCCTGTCCATAGCTTGTACTTCCTCTAGGATTGGAATATAAAACCACATAACCTGCAGCGGCATACATTTGAATTTCAGCTGAAAACACAGAACCATAACTGGCAAAAGGACCTCCATGTATTTCGAGGATAAAAGGATATTTTTTAGTAGCATCAAAGTTTGGAGGTGTTACAAGCCAACCTTGAATGTCTCTATTGTCATAAGAAGACTTCCACCACATTTCTTTTACATTGCCAAGTTGTTTGCCAGCAAATAGATCTTCGTTTAAATTGGTAATGCGTTTGGTTTCACCACCATTCCAAACTGCTAAATCTGCAGGATGGTCAGTTCCGCCAAGTGTATAAGCAAGCCTGTTTTTTGCTTCTGAATAGGAAGCTGCGTTGTAGGGACGACCTAATGATAGCCCACCAAGATGGTCTGTAATAGTTCTTATTTTTCCAGTGAGTGCTACATGGCCAATTTTGGTATCGCCTTTTTCATCATACTGAAAATAAAGACCTTTGCCGTTATCTTCCCAAATTGGGTTTGAAATATCTCTGTCTAAATCTGCGGTTATAATTTTGCTGTCAGAACCATCGGCATTCATAACATAAAGTTTGGTAACTGTATAGCCTTGATAGGTATCATCAAAACCTGTATAGGCTATTTTACTTCCATCAGGCGACACAACTGCACCATCATCTGGACCTTTTCGAGTAGTGAGTGCTTTAATGGCTCCTGTGCTTATAGAGAGCTGATAAATTTCGCTATCTACAGGTTCCATTTCATGGTCTTCGTGAAGATTGGCGCCAAAATAAAGCGATCTTCCATCTTTAGACCATATAGGATTTCCGTGATCGTTAGCAGTAAAACTTAGCTGTCTTGGGGTACCGCCATCTGTTGAAATTATAAATAATTGGTCGTTGCCACCTTTAAGGTAGCCTTGACCATCACCTCTGTATTTCATTTGGTCAATATAAATTGGAGGTGCATTCCATTTAGCGCCTTCAGGTTTTTGGGGTAAGGTGATAGGAGATGTTTTGGTAGCAGGTACAAACATAGAAAATGCCAATTGTGTATCATCCCAAGACCAAGATACTGAACCAGCACTTTCTGTAGTGTTGGTAAGGGCTAAAACATCTTTGGAATCCATCCACATCATATAGAGCTTTATTTTATCATCTTTCATATTCGATTTGAACACTATTTTTGTTCCATCGTGCGACCAACTTGGTGCAAAATCGTTTTGGTTTCCTGTAGTAATGGGTCTGTTTTGGCTGCCATCAACATTTACCATCCAAAGATTAGATAAGTTTCTGTCTGTCATAACATCCTTGAAATTTCGGACGTAGATAATGTGGTTGCCATCAGGAGAGATTATAGGTTCGGAAACATATTCCATATTAAAAACATCTAAAAGTTCCAATTTTTTAGAGTTTTGAGCAATGCTATTTGCACAAATAAGAATGGAAATGATAAGAAAATAAAATGTTTTCATAATATAATATTTTGGTTAGTAACAATATAGACCCATTTTTAAAATGGGTTAGTTAAATATATATGACTATTATTATGATGATTTATTGGCTATTTGTTTTTTAATTCTGATTGTATTTTGGCTAAAATGAAATTTTCATCAAGACTTTCCAATATTGCTTTTTCTTCAATGGAATTTTTTTGAAGTTCATTCCAATTATTAATGCTCAACGCAATTAAAATACCAATAACCACAAGGATTATTTCACCAATAGCGTATTTAAGATATTTACTGGTTTTCCCTTCATTGAGAAGGTTTTTGTGGATGTTTCTAAAGAGTTTTATCATACAACTTTCTTTTTTAAAAACTTAATAGCGAAAAAAACAAGCGTTAATACAACTATGACTATTCCTGTACCAATCATCTCATTTGCCGAAAGGCTTGATAAAAAGTATAGGATTATGGCAATAGCTAAAATGGGGACAGTCCAACCTCCTGGAATTTTAAATCCTCCAGTATATTGTTCTTTAGAATTGCGCAACTTAATTACAGAAAGTGCTACTCCCAAATAAAGAATCAACATTGCGCTACTGGCAATAATCACTAATTGTTCAAAACTGCCAGTAACAGCTAAGATAAAACCGATAGTTGCATATAAAATAATGGCTATGTGTGGTGTAGCAAATGATTTGTGAATTCTGGATAATGCATTTATCGGGATTACCTTATCTCTGGCAAGCGCATAAACTATTCTCGGACTATTCAGAATGGTCCCGCTCATATAACCAAACATGGAAATAACGGCGCCAACAATTAAAAGCATATATCCAAAAGGGCCAAAAACAACACGGGCGGTTTCAGCAAGTGGAGCTGCTTTAAAATTTGGTAAAGCATCGCCCATAACACCTTGAGAAACTGTTTGAATTAAGATATAAACAATCGCGACTGTTGTAATACTTATTAAAATAGCTCTAGGGATTGTACGTTTTGGATTAATAACCTCTCCGCCAACAATAATACCCGTTTCGCAGCCTTGAAAAGCAAAAAATAAAATAAGGGATGTTTCGCCTAAAGTTTTAACACTCGGAAAATGTTGAAAATACAAATTGCTTAAGGAAACATCCTTAATGCCGATGAAAATCAGTAAAAGCAAAGGTATTAGCTTAACGATGGTATTAAACTTCACTAAACCCATCCCTTGTTTTAAGCCAATTACATTTACGTAAACTAGACCGTAAAAAAGAATAAATAAAAACAAAAATCGAGGCCATCCATTTTCAAATATGGGATATGCCGAGGCAACAACATTTACTAGCGCATTAGAGACAGCGGCATCTGCAAACAAATTACTTCCAACAGCAAAAACACCAGCAACAAAGCCAGGATAATCGCCAAAAGCTGTTTCAATATAGGTGTAGGGTCCGCCGGTGTTTGTTACTTTACTTCCAGCTTCTGCAAAACAAAGCATTATCATTGCCATTAACAGTCCGCAAAACAAATAAGCAACAATGCTGGATGCTCCCATATAACTAGCTACAATTGCAGGTAGTACAAAAATACCAGAGCCAATAATAATATTAATGATGTTAGCCGATAAACCCAGTGCGCCAACTCTTCTTTTTAATCCTTCGTCTTTTTGAATCATAATATTATTTTCTAATTATAAATAACTCAACCACCATTTATCCTTATTGTTAGCTTTATAGATCATGTATTTTTTGCAGAAAGGGTAGAGTAGAAGCACTACGCCAATCCAAACCAGATAAACAACAAATAGGGAATAGCCATAGGTTATAAGACTTGCATTACTGAAATTTTCCGCGGTCAAAATCATAGAATGCCAATCTCCACCAAAAATCATCATGCCAACAATTGCAAAAACGTGGATTACAAAAACGTGGAGGAAATAATAAAACAGTGGAACCCTTCCAAAAACCAAAAAGAAATCCGTGAGCTTGTTTTTTGTGTTTTCAAATATGTATAGGAATATAAATGCTGGCCCCATTGTAATGCACAGATATAATAAAGAAGGCGGATATTTGGTTACGTTAAATATTGAAAGAATAGTTTTGGATGCGGTATCTTGAATTGTCCACGGCACTAGGTCGCCATAAACGTTCACTCCCCTTAAAACAAAAAATAGAAAAAGCGCGCCAAAGCCTAATAACAGTAGCCATTTTCCACGAATCATTGCATTAAAATCCTTTTGATAAAATGTGCCGAACAAATAGCCCAAAGCCATCAGTCCTATCCATGGAATTAACGGATAATGTAATATAACCAAAGAATTTGGCCCGAAAACCAAACCGTTTTCCTGGTGTAAAATATACCAAATGATGGCCTCAAAGCTTTTGCCTTGCATCACAAAGTCGTCCAATAAATTATGTCCGGCAATCAGAGCAATTCCTATTATAAGAATAATTTTTTTCGGTAAATAGATAAGAAAGGAAAGGCAGACCATACTGCATCCGATGGCCCAGATAACTTGAAAAATATTAAGGCTATATGTTAAATCAAATGTCCAGATAAGATTATTGACAGCGATTTCCAAAAAAATGAGCCAAATACCACGGGTAAACAGAAATTTAAAAAGTTCTGGTTTTGTTTTTCTGCTTCCATACAGAAATGCTGAGGTTCCTGCTAAAAACACAAATACCGGGGCACAATAGTGTGTAATAAAGCGTGTAAAAAACAGCATTGGTGTAGTAGTCTCCAGATTGCTGGGGTCAGAAAAAAAAGCACCATAATGGAAGTAATCCCGCACATGGTCCAAGGCCATGATGACCATCACAACGCCACGTAGGACATCAATGGATTCAATTCGGTTGGTTTTTGGTATCATTGGTTGTTAATTAGCTGATTTTACACCAACCTTATTTGAATTCTCCTGTATTTACATCTTTAATAAATTTTATCAATCCTGGAAAATAAGTTTCTGGGTCATCATATTGTGAAACGTGTCCTGCATTGACTGTCAAACTTCTTCCGTGTTGCACTTGGGTGCTCATCCATTCCATATATTTTGGGTCCATAGTGTCGTATTTTCCACCAATCATTAAAGTTGGAACAGTCAATTCCTTTAATCTATCGGAAACATCCCAGCCTTTCAATGTTGCATTTCCAGTTACACCAAATTCACTATAACCCTGCATATAGATATAAATGTTTGGGTTGAGGTGCGAAAAACCGCGATTGATAAACTCGGGCCATTCATCCAAAGGTTTGCGAAGGATGTGTTCTGTGTAATAATTATTCATCACCAACTCGGCGTATCTGGGATTTGAGAAATCTTCCTTTGCCTCCAATTCCTTGATTTCTTTATAAATTTCTGGAGGAAGTTGAGCTCCCAATACTTCAGCATATTTTTCATACTCAGGAATGCTGGCCATCATATTTGAAATAATCAAACCTTTTAAATTGTTTTGATATTTCAGTGCGTATTCCATTGCCAAAATTCCGCCCCACGATTGACCAAGAAGATAGAAATTGTCTTTATCTAAATTTAAAGCCTTGCGCACTTGCTCCACTTCTTCCACAAAATGTTCTGTGGTCCAAAGTGTGGAATCGTTGGGCTTGTCGCTGTAATAACTGTCCAGTTGATCGTAATAGATGTATTCTATTTCTTCATTGGGAAGATAGCCGTCAAAATTTTCAAAAAATTCGTGGGTACCACCGGGACCACCGTGAAGTAGTAAAACCTTCATTTTTGGGTTGTTGCCCATGCGTTTTGTCCACACATTAAAAGTGCCTTTTGGAGTAGTAATCGGAATCATTTTGATGCCGCCCGTTATTTGATCATCGCTATTTGAATAGTCGAAATAATTGGATTTACAGTCGGTTTCAGACTTTGCGGTTTCTTTTTTTTCGGCACAGCTTAAAAGTAGCACTGCGGAAATTATGAGAAAGTAAATTGTATTTTTCATAAGTGTTGGTTTTATGTTAATTGGTTTCATTGGCTTTTAAAACTCGAAGCAGATTTCCGCCAAGGATTTTATCAATATCTTTTTCGCTGTAGCCTTTTTCAACCAAGGCTTTTGTAATTTTTATATAATCGGTAACATCATCCAATTGTTTTGGTGGCAGAAAAATTCCGTCAAAATCGGAACCGATACCTACATAATCCACACCTACCAAATTGATGACGTATTCTATATGTTTAATTACCAGTTCAAAAGGTGCGCGAAATTGTTGGGATTCATCTGCATATTTTATGTAGATACTTTCTTGAGCGATAAATGGATTCATCCCAGCCTGCGTTAATGAATCTATTTCTGCTTTGTATTTTTTAAGAAAGACACTTTCCCGTTTATCAACAGTTGGATCAATAAATCCTGAATTAAAGTTTATTTGAATTACGCCACCATTTTTTGCAATCGCTTTTATTTGATCATCTTTCAGATTTCGAGGATGTGGACAAAGTGTATAAACTGAACTATGTGAAGCGATAACAGGTTTTGAAGTTGTGGCGATTACATCATAAAACGTTTGTTCACCCACGTGCGAAATATCTATTAACATTCCCAAGCGGTTCATTTTTTGGACTACTTGTTTGCCAAAAGCGGTAAGCCCATTTTTTCCTTCGGAATTTTTTGCGCCTTCCGGATTGGTTTCGTCGGCAGCGCTGGTTGCCCATGGTGTAGAGTTATTCCAAGTTAACGTGATGTAGCGAGTACCGCGATTATAAAGCGCTTCAAGCTTGCCCAAATCATTCTCAAACTGATGGCCGCCTTCCAAACCTACTAAAGCCGCAATTTTGCCATTTTTTACCGCTTTTAAAAGTTCTTTTGAATTGGCGACTTTTACGATTTTATCAGGATTCCGTTTTATTACAGCATCCAAACTATCTATTTGGCGGTTGGCAAAGGCATACGGATTTACCCTTTCGCCATCGCTCCAAACAGAAAAGAATTGAACATCTAAGCCACCTTCCTTCATCCTGTTGAGGTCGCTGTGGGTTTTGCCTTTTAAATCGGTGTCGAATACTAAATTCTTCTCCATTGTTTGGGTAAGAAAATCGTTGTGAGTGTCCACAAGAATGGCTTTGCTGTGAATTTTTTGATAATTCTGGGCGCTTAATTGAAGCGTTGCAATTCCTAATAAAATAAATAGTTTTGTTTTCATATGTTGATGTTTATTGTTTTTTACCGGTTATATGTAATTGCTTCGCCAATTCGTGCAAAGCTCTCGGGTCTCATATCATTATTGGTTTTTGCTACCAATTATTGGTTATGCTCATTTCATAATATTTTATAAATTTCTTCCAATTGGGTATAATAAATAGCGCTCATCATAGAATTTTGTTTTGCTATAAAACCAAGTGTATATGGTATTTGGGTCGTTCGCAAAAATAGTATCCGATGCTTTTTTATCTTCAAATTCTTTTAGTAATTCGGGGGAATCCGCAAGCATTTTTGTGATGGTTGGTTCCATAACATAGGCTTCAATATATTCAGTACGTTGAAAAATCGCATTGAAAAATCCCCAACTCAAAAAAGAATCGGGTGATTTGGGTTCCAATAAAAACATCGTTAAATCTCCTAAAGGTTGGTCGGTTGAAATATATACTGAACCTGCTGGAAAGACTTCTTTTCGGATTTCTGGAACGGGTATACCTTTTACTTGCATATGGCCTTCATAGGGTAAAACGTTGCCTGAGTCATCCTGAAATTTTGCGTCTTGAATGCGGTACATTTCTACAGCTACTTCTTTTGGTTCTTTTAAAATTTCCATTTGAATACCATGTAGCTTTAGCCTTTCAATGACTTCAGAACACCATATTGGCACATAATATCCTTTTGGGCGAACCACCAAATCCATAGGTTCTGTGGCTTTAAAATTGGCAATGGTCATGGTTACCGGTTTGCCTGTCCATTCCACATAATCCGTATTGGTTACTTTGGATTTTACAATTTTTGATTCAATTCCTAAAAGTTTTAGACTATCGGGAGCCGCAACCACATCCTCTTTCAACTTCGCGATGGATAAATTTTCAAAATTTACTTTATCATCCATTTGTGGCACTTTAAACTTCATAGGAAGCGGGGATTCTCTTTTTGCCCTATCGGTTATCGTGCTTTCTTTTAGTGAATTTCCCTCTGTTGCTAGTATTTTTAAAGTGCTTTCTAATAATACATATGTTCCTAAAACCCGTTGTTTGAATGGCTTTAAAGAATGATTTTCAACAAGAACGCTAGCAGTATGCCGCGCATCTCCATAAGCATCTGAAAATCGAGGTTCTCCTGATGCAAGTATATTTCCTTCAGAAAAGTCACGATCGTTTAAAGCAAACAATAATTGTCCGGGAATGTGTCCATTGGCAATTAGGTCTTTATCCGCCTGTGTTTTGTAGGTTTTGTCTAGCCAATTGGAAATAGATTTTGAATACCCTTGTCCATCCAAACCACCAAATGTAATGTCGTATTGATAATCAGCACCGTCGGTAACGTGAAGATCCATGTAAAGTAACGGGTCATATTCATTGATCACATTTATTACGGATTGCACTTCTTTGGTGTCTATTTTGGCATAATCTCTATTCAGGTTTAAATTTTGGGCATTGGTACGCCATCCCATATTTTGCGGTCCTCGCTGATTGGGTCTGTTAAATGATGAACTTCGCTCATGTCCATCTACATTTAGGATGGGAATAAATAAAAAATTCACATTTTCTATCAATGACTTCTTATTTCCAAAAGCAATATCACGAAGAAGCATCATTCCCGCATCTTTTCCGTCAATTTCCCCAGAATGGATTCCAGCTTGCGCCAATAATATTGGTTTTCCTGATTTTTTTAATGATGCGGCAGTCACTGTTTTTTCTGTGGAAGCAATCACCATATAAATAATTCTTCCTTCCGGGCTTTTGCCAATAGAAGTCATAGTAATGAATGGCGAAGCGTCAGCTAGTTTTTTAAACCAACTCATCGTTTCGTCATAGGTTGGGGTTTTGGTGAAAGCTGATGTTTCTGCAGTTGTTATCCACTTATTTGAAGCATTTGCAATGAGTAATTCACTTTTTCCGTGCCATTCTTGTATGGGTGGAAGTATGGACTGCGCATTTAATTGAAAGGTTGCGATACTTAATAAAATTAATAGTTTTGTTTTCATTTAGTGTGCTGATTTTGAAAGGTTAGCTAGTGATGTTATATTGAAAGTTACTTAGAATTAATTCATTATTTTCTGTTTTCTAATTCAGTATCAATTGAAACAACGAGTTCTTTACAAACAAAAATCTGTGTTGCCATTAAATCACGTCTTGCTGTATTGCTATATTCTTGAATGTAATTTGCTTTTTTATAAAATGCCAAATATGTTGGTGTGTTTAGGTTGTGCACCCACGTTGTGTCAATATTTTTTATGTTTATCAGTTTCGTTTTTAGCTTATCTATAAGTAGTTCATATTGATATAAATCGGGATGATTCATCATTTTTAAAACTTCTTTATTGATTTCAAGAAATGCTAACGAGTAGTTGTCTGCTTGAGAATAAAACTGGGTTATTTTTGTTTTGAGTGTTTTATTTTTAAGATTATAAAATTTACCTGTATTCAGCATTTCATCATAGGTGCTTCTTGTTAATGGAAATACCTTCAAACGGGTAACAATAAGCGTATCAATTTGTCTAAAATCTTCAACTTTAGGATTATTATTGAATAATTTTAAACCATCGGCAGTACTTCGCTCAAAGGTTGCGTAAAGTGAATCTAGCTTTGTAAAGTCTGAAATGTTGCTTTGGAGTTCTTCTTTTAAATTTTGTAAGTCATCTCTTTCTTGTAAATTTTTTATTCGGTTTTGATTCCAATTGTTTATTGCCAAAGCAATCAAAATGCCAATGACCACGAGGATTATTTCGCCAATGGCGTATTTGAGATATTTTGTGGTTTTGCCTTCTGCGAGCATGTTTTGTCTAATGTTTCTGAAGAGTTTTATCATTTAGGTTAGCAGTTAATATTATAAAGTATTGTGCTTTCGTTATGTCTTTAATTCTGTATTAATTAGTTCCATAATAGTATTTATTTCCTTTTGCATTTCTTCTAATCTCTCTTTGGTTTCGTTTAGAGATATACTTTTCCAACGATGTATTCCTTCGTAAACCAAAATCAGCTTCTTTAAATTTTCGTCAATATTTAAAAAATCCTTTAGTTTAGGTTGATTCAATAGCCTTTTAGGTAGCGTTGTTGACCCTAGCAAAAGGCTTAAATTTTGAGTAATGTCACTCTTTCCATTGTCTGTATCTTCAAAACGCTTTATAGTAAGGGCTTGAAGACGTTTTAGATCGACTAATCTATTTCTTATATTAGAAGGAATTAATCCAATATCACCAGTGCTCTGAAGTGATTCTATAGTACTTGTATTAAATGTTAATGGTGTCGTTTCCAAATCGAGTTTAGAGATCTGTTCATAAACTTGATTTGGTGTTAATACATCTTTATGATACCCATCTGTATAACTCTCATATTCTTTTAAGTAAGCGCTAGATTCTTCAAGGTAGTCTTTTGAAAATTTAATATCGCTTTTCAAGTCGTCTATTAACTGCACATAATAATCTTGTTTCTTTGCATTTAATTTTTGCTTTTCATTCCAATTATTAATGCTCAAAGCAATCAAAATTCCAATGACCACGAGGATTATTTCACCAATGGCGTAGAGGAGGTATTTGCTTGCTCTGTTTTCTTTAATCATGTTTTGGCGTATTTTTCTAAAAAATTTAATCATGTTGCAATTCGTTTTTTATGAGATCCTTTAATTTGATTGTCTCAATAATGAGTTCTTTCATTTTAATCATATTTTGATTTTGGCCTTCTCCAATTAGGTCCATTCCTATTTGGTAATCTTTGTATTCTTTCGAGTTTTTGTCAGTGTAAAATGGATAGTTATTTAGGTTGAAATTGAGGGAGTCTATATGATAATCCATCATTAGCTTCCCAAAACCATCATCAAATTTTATAAATCCATAATTTATGTCTTTAGAGTTCGTTACATTATAGTCTGATTCGCGTTCGCCTCTTTTGTAGTAGGTTGTGATGGCTTCCACCAAAGTTTCAGAACCCAGAGAATATAATTTGCCTGTATTGCTCAATTCGGAGTATGTGTTGTCATTCAAATTCAAAAGCGAACTTCCTGAATTAAAGGGAGCTGTCATGAGGTAGTTGAAATGAGATTCTTTCAGTCCTAAATAGGTTAGTTTTAATATGGAATCACATGCTTTTACCGCTTCTTCCAACGATGGATAGGTGCCGTCATTTAAAGAATCATAAACTATGGTACTTAATCGTTTCTCATTAGCATCAAGGTCTTTTAGCATTTTGCTTAAAAACACTTTGTTGCTTTGTTTTAACTGTCGTTCGTTATTCCAGTTGTTGATTCCCAATGCAATCAAAATCCCAATGACCACGAGGATGATTTCGCCGATGGCGTATTTGAGGTAGTTGGTTGTTTTACCTTCCTTTAAAAGGTTTTTGCGGATATTTCGGAAGAGTTTAATCATTATTTTCTAAATTTAATTAATAGCATCAATTTGTTTAATAATGGCTTCTCCGTTTACTTTGAATTTCTGTAATTCTTGAACATAAATGTCATGCACTAAATAATATATTGCAATCCGATTTTTTTGTAATGGATTGTCTATCATAAAATCTATCGCTTCATCGGTTTCGTTATTAATAAAAAAAGACGAAAACCAGGGTAATTGTTTATAATCACTCAAATTATTAATCATTTCGCGCATTACCTCAGAAGTGGCTACATTGATTTCTGTTAGATGTTGATTGTAAAATAGATTAATTTTAGAGGCAAGATTTTGTTTATCAATAGTACCATCGTTCGGTAGGTTTTTAAGTAATTCAAAACCACGTAGATTGATTGAAAAATCTTTGAAACCCTTTAAAACACTAAGGTACTCTGGGTGTTTTAGGTAGTCTGCTTTTGAAGGGTTTTTGTTTAGAACAGCCTCGAAAGCGGGTTTTCTAACGGAATCATAATCATTTATAAAGGAATTTATTTCGGTAATGTCAATAGATATATCTTCTCTAATAATTTGATAAATACTATATAATGTTTTTTTTTGCTTTCTGTTTTCGTTCCAATTATTAATGCTCAGGGCAATCAAAATCCCAATGACCACAAGGACTATTTCACCGGTGGCGTATTTCAAATACTTTGTGGTTTTACCATCGTTGAGAAGGTTTTGGCGGACGTTTCGGAAAAGTTTGATCATTTTGATAGTTGGTTTAGTATAAAGGTTACTGTTTTGAACCTATTAAACTTTATTATTTCCATTGGAAACTTTGGAAGCATTAGTATTGTTACAATTCATGGTCAATAACCCAACATTTTTAGCCACTAGTACTAGAATAGTAAGTCTTTTTATTATGTGTGTGTTTAGGGTTGTTTTTAAATTAAAAAGGGCGGACCTGTATTTCAAATTTGCTCGCCCTTTCTGACCTTTAAAAGCTAAGTTGTTTTACCATAGCCGTTAAGCTTCTTCAAGCACGCTAAAATTCGGTACACTGATGACACCAGCTTCTTTCATTGCTTCTTGCGTAGCTGGATTGCTGGTGTAAGAATTAAAAGTTTCCACGCTGGGTGCTTCAAAAATGAAGGTTACATCATTCGGGTTCTTAACATTTTTGTACAGTCCTTTAAATTTTAGTCCTGCTTTGTCTCGATTTGGCTGGTCTACGTCAAATCCTTTTTTCCATTCATCGAAGTCTTTCACTTCGTGTTGACCAATTACTGTTACCATTGTGTTGTAATTTAAATTGTTATTGCTTACTCTATCCGGTTTTCGGCTTGCTCCGTTTTTGTCTATGTTTTTAGTTTTGATTATTGTCTTCAAAAATTGTTGAAAATTTATTGCCAATTGCTTCTTTAAAAACACAAATCAAGTCTGAAAGTGAAATAACCCTTTATACTTCTCTTGCACCTATAAGGTAACTGGGCATAATTTGGTGTGCCTTTTCTGCGCTTCTATCCAAGCTGGATCTTCTAACACTTCTTTAAACTTCATCCAAAGAATTTAATCAATCCATAGATAATCCCAACTAATACGATTGCTCCAATTGCCAATATGGTATATGCGCCTTTGGTTATATCTGCAATTGTCTTTTTAATTTCTGCACGATCATTTACATTTGGAAACTCAGAATTTGGCACTTCAACATCTAGAAATTTACAAAGTGGTTCCCATCCCTGATCTACTGTAAAGATTAAAAGCTTTTCCTTAGGAATTGCAGCTTTCACTTCTTCTATATGTGCATTATAGCGTGCAATAGCTAATGTTTTATCATTCATTGTCCCCTTGTGATTTCGTTGCCAAATTAATTTCGCGCTCATATTTCCCATTTTTCTACCGAACGAGGTGAAGAGTTCAAGGACTTTAAACTGCCATCGGTTTTCGGTAAAATAAATGGTTGCTATGGTGCTTTCATACCAAGCCTCGGGTCCGCGCGGATGCAAGGTGAGTAATACTTTTGCATCGGGGTTTGCTTCATACAATTCACGCCATACACAACATGCCGGATTATCTACAGTAGCGTTATACTTTTCAAATACTTTATCCCAATCATGTTGCTGACCAGCCTTTGCATTAGCCACATCATTCCAAAAATCGAGATGCCCTTTATTTTCTTTATTAAGAATTACTTCCGACATGTGGTAGCATGGAAATCCCAATTGCTTTAAAGCGGTAAATGTTGACATGGTACCTGTTCGTCCATATCCTGCTCCTATTATTTTTAGATTCATTTTTTATGGTTTTAGAATTTCTGTCTTATAGGTTTGCTTAAAGAATTCTTTGTTATTTTGATTGTTAACTTTTATAATATTTTTATTGCCTACTCTATCTGGTTTTTGGCTTGCTCCGTTTTTTTATGATAATTTAATGTTTCATCAACTAAGTGCCATTTTCTTAGTATTTATCTCGCATTCAAACCAAAATCCTGCTCAACCGATTTATACCAATCTTCGTCGCTTGCGGCATTCCAATCCACCCATTGTTCATCTGTCAAGGAAGCTCGCCATGCCATAAACGGTTCTGCATCTGGGCCAACGGGATGTCTTAATTTCCATGTTTTACTGTCTGAAATTTCCAAAATTTTGACTGCCACGAGTGAAGGTGGCGTTGGCGTTTTTAATGCTGCTTTGAAAAGACCAGCTTGACGTTTTGAATGTGGATAGATGGAGTTGCCATTGACTGAAATATCAGCAGCCATTTCGGTATTGATGATGCCTGGTTCTACTATAGCAACCCTAATGTTAAAGGTTTTTACTTCTTGTGCCAAAGCTTCACTGATAGCTTCAAGCGCAAATTTGCTTGCGGCATAAGCACCCAACGGACTATTGGCAATATGACCTGATATTGAAGCGACATTAATAATGCAACCATTTTTGTTTTTTCGCATATGTGGCAGCAAGGCTTTGGTACACCGAAGTACCCCCAAATAATTGGTATTCATAACAGATTGAAAATCGTCCATCGACATCTCTTCAATTGATCCATGACGTTCAATCCCAGCGTTATTAACAAGTACATCTATTGAACCGTGTTTTTGTAGGATATCATCCATGCATTTCTTTACAGAAGCATCAGAATCGACATCCATTTTAGATATCGTGATGTCCAAAGATTCATTTTTGATTTTTTGCTTAAAATCGGAAGCTGCTTCGGGATTATGCATGGTGGCAAACACTTTATAGCCTGCACGACCGAATGTTAATGCTGTTTCAAGGCCAATGCCCTTGCTTGTTCCTGTAATGAGTGCTGTTTTCATAATTTTATATTTGGCTAATAGATTTAATTTTGCATTGCATCTGCTACTTTCTTAGTGTCCAAAAACTGCTGAAACGCGATTACCTTTCCATCCTTAAGTGTCCAAAGATGTGCAACTTGGGCATTATAGGTTTTTCCAGTTTTCTTTACTTTGGCATCATAGCGAAGTGTTGCCAATACTTGGTTGTTATCCATTCCGTGAAGTTGAATGTCCATTAGTTTAAAATATTCATTGTCTGCTCCCAACTTTGCAAATACACCATTTAAAACGGCATCTGGTCCTATGTATGGATTACCATCAGCCAAGGAATTGCTTTCAGCTTCGTTCCAAACTATTTTGGCATCCATCGCGCCAAGTACTTTAGGAATATCACCAGTTGCAAATGCTTTGTACATTCCGTCAACAACAGCTATATTATTTAGATCACTAACTAATCCCAATTGTTGCATAAGCACCCCATTGTCCATAAAATCTTGCTCTTGGGCAATGCGTCCGTTTTTCATTAAAACCAATGTAACGCCATCGACATTAACCTTATTTCCAGTAGCTGGAATACCGAAGAAATCGCCAGTGTGCTTTCCTTCAAATCGCCAATGTTTTACAATTTTATTGCCTTGACCAAAAGCATCCTCTACAGTGAATTTGACGTCAGAAAATCCAGTTATAAAATTTTGGTAATAGGCTTTAAAATCTGCAATGCCTACAATATTTCCGGTATCATTAATCTGTACGACATTAGGGTCAAAGTTTTTATCGTTGATGAGGTCAATTTGACCTTTGTTTACGATGTCGTCCCAAACTTGGGTGTACATTTTAAGGTCTTTTTCAATGTTGCTTTTTTGAGCAAATGCTGTGGAAATGCTTAAAAAAGTGATGGCTAAAATTAGTTTTGATGTTTTCATTTGAATGGTTTTATTTGGTTAATTTTTTTGTAAACTTTCTAATAACAATTTGAATTAAAACACACTTTAGTCTTCCCTCGGCAAACGTGAATCTTCTTGTGCAATTTGATAAACTAGCGCAGCGATTACAGTGGCATTTACCATCATATCGCGTTCTGGTACATATTCTAAAACATCTAAATTGGTGTGGTGCGTTACTGTTTCATAATTTAACGGATCCTGAATGATTTGAAATCCCGGGATTTTGTAATAGTCAAAAACTACATGATCGGTTCCTCCTGTGTTTTCAATGGTAAAAGCATTCACATCTAAATACGCATAGGGTTTTAGCATCTCTTCAAAGATGGGTCTGACGGCTTCGTTTCCCTGTAAAAAGATGCCCCGCATTTTTCCGGCACCATTATCCATATTGATGTAGGCCGAAATTTTTTCAACTTCTTTTTTTCGAGTGGTTTCCATTATTTTTCCATAGTGATGTTCGGCATAGGCCTCAGAACCTAAATACCCTTGTTCCTCGCCTCCCCAAAGTGCTATTCTGATCGTTCGTTTTGGTTTTAAACCAGCTGCTTTGATGATGCGCATCACTTCCATCATTACTGCCGAACCTGCGCCATTGTCTGTGCTTCCGGAAGCAGCATGCCAGGAATCAAAATGGGCACCAATCATCACTACTTCGTCTTTTAATGTTGGATCTGAACCTGTAATTTCTCCTATAATATTGACATTATTTTCAGGTTTTAAATAGAGTTTTGAATCTAAATTGAATTTAATTTTTGGATTCATATTTCTGGTTATTAAGCGTTGTAGTTTTCCGAAATTTTCTGGTGAAATCGCAAAATAGGGGATTGGTTTTGCGTCACTTTCTTTATAATTATAAGTTCCACCCGGATGGATAATACCTGGAAATAAAGCCCTTGAATCAAAAACACTTAATACCCCTTCTTCCTTTAAGAATGCGAAAAAAGCATCATCCTTTCTCTTATATATTTCAAACCCTTTGTCATCTTCAATTAAATTATCATCTGAAGCAGAAGGATCTAAAGCATTTTTTAGAGAAGTAACAATCGATTTTTCAGCCTGCTCAATTTGGTCTTCGGCAAATCTTTTTGAAAGTGCATCAAATAACATATTTTGTTCTGGCACAGCTCCCATCAATATGGTTTTCCCTTTTAATTTTCCGCTCCATTGCTTTTTTACTTTTTCTAAATCGGCATGACTTTCAATCCATATCAATTCACCGATTTGCACACCATTTGAACTTTCTGTCCACGCATACGGATATGCCTGTATTTTCATATAAGCAGGTGATGTCATTTCAACGTTGAAAGAATTTACTTCCCAGCCCATACAATCATTACAATATTTTTCGAAATAAACCTTGTCCATTCCCCAATTTTCCAGGGTTTTTTTTGCCCATTCTGCAGCAGTAAAGTATTGATTCGTTCCCGTTAACCGCGGGCCATAAACATCAGACAAGTCTGTAATTAAATTCATAACCTGCGATTTCTGAAAGCCTTCGGTATTGATTTTAGCGAGTGCTTGTGGGAGTGTTTGGCTGCTTGTAACGAATCCTATCAAGAAGAATAGTGGGATAAGAATTTTAGATATTGTTTTCATGATTATTATTTAAATGCTGTTCATTTTTAGATTTTGTCTATTTCCCGCCTTCTTCAATCCACGCTCGAACCCGCTATTCTAAAACAGCAAGTGGCATATCGCCTGCATCAAGAATGGTGTTGTGAAAGGCTTTGATATCAAAGTCATCACCCAAGGCTTTTTCTGCCTCTTGTCGTAATCTTAAAATGGTAAGCTGCCCTATTTTATACGACAGTGGTTGTGCTGGCTCTACCATATAGCGTTCAATTTCTGAAATGATACCAGCTTCTGGAAACGCTTCATTGTCTAGCGAATAGGCTATGGCTTCTTCACGCGTCCAACCTTTATCGTGTAGTCCAACATCTACTACCAATCGGATTGCTCTGTGCATTTCCATACTTAGCATGCCAAAATATTGATAGGGGTCTTCATACAATCCCAGTTCTTTCCCTAGCGATTCAGCATACAAACCCCAACCTTCTATGTATGCACCAGAATATGTAAACTTTCTAAACGCAGGAATACTTTCGTTTTCTGCTGCAAGCATCACTTGATAGTGATGACCAGGAATGGCTTCGTGTAAAAACAAGGCTTCATCAGCATTTACATTATATGAGGTTACGTCTGGAATAGGCACATAAAATACGCCCGGTCTTGAGCCATCAGGATTGCCAGGATTGTATTGTGCACTCGCCGATTTTTCGCGAAACGCCTCGGTGCGCTTTACCATAAATGGTGTTTTAGGTTTTTTATCAAACAACTTGGCTAGTTGTGGTGCCATACGCTTCTGAATAGTATCAAAACTGTTGAGCACTTGCTGTGGGTCTGTGTAAGGCATTAAGTCTTTCTTGGTGCGTACGTGATTAAAAAACTCGACCAAGCTGCCTTCAAAACCGACCTCTTTTTTAACCAATTCCATTGCTATTCTAATCCGTGCTACTTCAGATTTCCCTAAGTTGAATATAGAATCTGCTGAAAGGTTTGTCGAGGTCATATATTCAATCTGGTTTTTGTAGTGTTCCGAACTTGCCGGCAATGGGCCAATACCAGAAGTGGACCGAGCAGCGTCTAAATAATCCGTTTTAAAAAATTCAGCTAATTTTTGATACCTCGGGATAATATCTTCTTCTATTGTTTTTCTATATTTAATTTCAATCGCTGATTTTTCGGCTTCCGTAAATCCCTCTGGCATATTTTTAACGGGACTGTAAAATAAATGGGCTTCTACAGGACCTTTTGCCATTTCTTCAAATTGCGGAATTATTTTTTTTACGATTGATTTTGGTTGCACATAACCTAGGGTAATGCCTTCTTTCATATTTGCCAATGCGGTATCTAACCAAACATTGTAATCTTTTAGTCTTTTTATCCAGTTGTCATAATCTTGAACCGTAACAAAAGGTTGTGTGCTACTGCCTGAAGCCAGTTGGGCGATATACAGATTAACTGAACTCAATTGATTTATGGGTAAATACTTTACAAAATTGTGGTTGGCTGCCAGTCTATTTTTGGTGTACCAAACGATAATATCATAGTTAAGCTGGTCTGATTCGTTGAGTTGTGTCCTATCGTACTGCTGGATTTTATCGAGGTGTGTTTGATAATGAGCTACTTCTTTAGCTCTAAATTCATCCGTTAGATTGTTGGGCAGCGTATCCAAATACCTGTTGATACCAAAAAAATTTCCAAAGAGTGGATCTAACGCCAGACTGCCTTCATAAAAACTGTCATACACTTCTGAAATAGGGGGAAGTGTTGTTTCTTTAATTTCTTTTTGTTTATCGACACAGGCTGTTAATACCAGTGCGAATGTGAGTATTTGTAATAGATGTTTCATTTTTTTATGTTTAATTGGTATGGTTTTGTTCTTTTAGAATAAGATTTCAGTACCTGAATTACTTCAACTTCTTGAGCAAATAGGAATAAGTCAACGCGTTTGATTTTGCGCTTTGTTCATTGGTAGATGAGCCTGCATGACCACCTTCGGTATTTTCATAATAGTAGGTTTTGTAGCCCATATCATTCATTTTAGCAACCATTTTTCTAGCATGACCGGGATGTACTCTATCGTCTCGAGTAGAAGTGCCAAAATAGACTTCTGGGTAATCTGTTCCTTCTTTTAAATTATGATAGGGTGAATATTTTTTGATGTATGCCCATTCTTCAGGAATATCTGGATCTCCAAATTCGCTCATCCAACTTGCTCCTGCTAACAGTTTGTTATAGCGTTGCATGTCTAGCAGTGGTACTTGACAAACAATAGCGTTGTATAAATCTGGTCGTTGTGTAAAAGCAACCCCTACTAAAAGGCCACCATTACTGCCACCCATCGCGCCTAAATGTTTTGGTGATGTGATTTTTTTAGCAATTACATCTTCAGATACAGCATATAAATCGTCGAAAGCGTTTTGTCGGTTTTCTTTTATCGCATCTAGGTGCCATTTGGGACCGTATTCACCACCACCGCGAATATTTGCCAATACAAAAACACCGCCTTTATCTAACCAAGAAACTCCCATTGATGCCCAGTAAAAAGGGGAGCTAGAAATTTCAAAACCACCATAAGCATATACTAAGGTTGGGTTGGTACCATCCATTTTTAGGTCTTTACGAGACACCATGAAATAAGGAATCATCGTTCCATCTTTAGATTTTGCTTTGTACTGTTTAACTTCAAGGTTACTGGTGTCAAAATAGGTGGGTAGGGACTGGTATGGGGTAAAGTTATTACTGCTTGCATCGCCTAGATATAAAGTAGTAGGTGTGATAAAGTTTTCAAAATCAAAAAAATACTGATCAGAATGATTTGAAGTTGCAACAACACTAAGTGCTCCTAATTTTGGCGCTGCTACTTTTTTACTGACCCAGTTTCCATTGGTAAATGAATAGACGAATAAGTTGCTTGTAACATCAGTGAGTACATTAACAAGTAATTTAGTTTTGGTTGTAGAAATTCCGGAAATACTTGAAAATTCATCGGGTTTCAGGATGACTTTAATGTCTTTATTTCCTTTTAACAATTCAGTAAAATTGAGACTTATAAGCGTGCCTGTGGTATAGGTTTTGTTATTTACGGTCCAGTCTGATTTTAATTGAATCACAAATTGGTTGTCCTTTATAATTAATCGTTCATAAGCAACTGCACCTATGGCAGCATCTTCTGGAATATCTAATGGGATGCGTTTATTATTTAACCAAACCGAAAGTTGAGCTGATAAAAAACTAGATGCTTTAACCAATAGGGTGTATTGTTTGTCACCATCGTGGATAATAAAACCTGTAGCTAACACATCTGTAGTTTCCGCTTCATAAATAAGTTGGGCATCTTTTAAAAGAGTACCTCGTTTCCAAAGTTTTACTTGTCTTGCGTAACCCGAAGTAGTCATAGTGCCTTCGCCAAAATCGTTTGAAACAATCAAGTTGTTTTCATCTAAATACGCTGCACTACTTTTTGCTTCGTCTATTGAAAAACCGTTTTCTATAAATTGCTTTTTGTTGACATCAAATTCTTTGATATAAACGGCATCGCCACCACCATTGGATAGTTGAATTAAAAAACGATTGTAGTCAGGATATAGCCCATAGCTTCCTTTATAAACCCATTTCTTATTATCTTGTGCTGAAAGTTTATCGATATCCAGCAGTGTTTCCCAAACTGGATTTCCGCTCTTATAGCTTTCTAATTTGCTTCTTCGCCAAATTCCTCGCACATGGTCTTGGTCTTTCCAGAAATTATAGGCATAGTTTCCGTGAATTGTTGGGTAGGCAATTTTTTCGGTAGAATTGAGGATTGCTAAATTCTTGTCGTAAATGTCTTGGTAGTTTTTTTCTGCACTCAACTCTGCAACGGTGGCTTTATTTTGTTTTTCAACAAATTGCAAAGCCTCTTTGCCATCAACTTCTTCCAACCACAAGTATTTGTCTTCCTGTGCTTTAATACCTTGGCTAATGCCTAATACGGTTAGTAATAGTAGGATGTAATTTTTCATTTTGATGGTTTTTGAATTTTAAATCAATTTTATAGTTAGTGGTTAGAATATAATTTCATTGAAAAAATTAGTATGTATTAGGTATCGCTTATTCTAAGTTGAATCCTGCTTTTATAAATTCTATCGCTTTCAAGTGTGCAGGGGTTTCGGTTTTAACAGACAGCCAATTAACCACATCGTGACCAACACCTTCGTTCATGAAACTTTTAGTGGTTATGCCATTTTCTTTCAACTTTCTCATAAACAACTCTTCTTCGGCACGAGACGTCTCATATTCACCTAAAATGTTGAATGTAGTGGGTAGTCCAGAGAGATTTTTAGACCAGAGCGGTGAGCCATATTCACTTCTAATATCTTCTTCATTAGTAAAGTACAAGTCTTTACATTCAGACCAAGATGAACCTCCGCCATCAAGTGCGGCATACACAAGTAGTTGAAAAGAAAACTTAGGGCCGCCTTTGGTATCTCTTGCTTTCAGCGTTGTGGCGGCAGTAAAGTATGCTCCAGTACTTTCTCCGGCAATTGCAAACTGTTCTGTATCCAATCCGAGTTCTTTTGCGTTTTTCCAAATCCATTCGGTGGCATCATAAACATCATTGTGAGCATCAGGATATTTATTTTCTGGAGCTAATCTATAATTTATGGCAATGACGTTCACATCACTTTGTACTGCCAAATACCTACAGATTTCATCATGACTATCAAGACTCCCTGCTACCCAACAAGCGCCATGAACATATATTAAGGTGGGTTTTAAACTCGTACCTTTCGGTTTGTAAATGCGTATGTCTATTTCACGTCCAGTTATTTGAATCGTTTTGTTTACAACCGTTAAGTCAAATTGAGTTGTGTCGGGCCTGATAGACTCCACTTGCTCCCTAAATTGGTTGATACTTTCTGGAGTAGATAACCAAGCTTCTTGGGATATTCCCATTGAAGGTGTAAAAAGTAGAAATAGAATAAAAGCAAGGAAGAATATGTTTTTTACTTTCATAAGGCAGTTCTTAGGTTTGTCATTTATAATTTTTATTTAGATGATGTTGGTTACTACTGTTGATTTCCTTTCCAGCCCGGTCCACGCACCACTTTCCCTGGAAGCGCACCAGTATGTTCCCCATCTTTTAAAACCTGCACACCGTTTACAAATACATGACGCATGCCTGTGGCATATTGCATCGGTTTTTCAAAAGTGGCTTGGTCTTGAATGGTTTTTGGGTCAAATAGGGCCAAATCGGCAAAATAGCCTTCTTTCAGCGCCCCCCGTTTTTTGATTTTAAGGTTGGTTGCCGGCAAGCTGGTTAATTTATAAATGGCCTCTTCCAAGGAAATCACTTTTTCATCCCGTACATATTTGCCCAGTAGTCGGGCAACGTTCCCATACGCTCTAGGGTGTGTACTTGATTTTAGGAAAACACCTTCTGGAGCTGATGACTCTGCATCAGATCCAAAACTCATATACGGCAAGGCAATCTGTTTTTTTACATTCTCCTCCGACATCAGAAAATAGACTGTGCCGACACGACTTCCATCTTGAACTACCAAGTCCATTGCGGTTTCTTCGGGAGATGTATTCCGCAATTTTGCCACTTCGGCCAATGATTTTCCGGTCAAGTATTTTAAGCTGTCATTTTTAAAGCCGATTAATAGGATTCTATCATAAGACTCAGTTGCTAACATTAGGTTTTCCCATTCATCTGTAGGAGTTGTCATCTCTTTGGCAACCTTCTTTCTGATTTCAAGGTCTTGCAAACGCTCCGCCCATTTAGCATAACCACCTTCTTGTACCCATGGCGGCATAGAAGCATCAAGCCCGGTAGCTCCAGCGGTATAGTTGTACATATCGGTGGTAATATGTAAACCTGCAGAGCGTGCGGAATCTATTTTTGCGATGGCGGGCTCCAGTTTGTTCCAGTTGTCTTTCCCGGCTTGCTTTAAGTGATAGACTTCCGCCCTGATGTTTGCATTATCAGCTATTTGAAGCAATTCATCCAGGCTTTCCAAAAATCGATTTCCTTCGCTGCGCATGTGCGAAATGTACATGCCATCATATTCGGAAGCCACTTTACAAAGTTCAATTAGTTCTTCTGTACTGGCATAGAAACCAGGTGCATAGATCAATGCTGACCCAATGCCCATAGCGCCTTCTTCCATTGCTGTTCTGGCCATTGCTTTCATGGCCTCCATTTCCTCCTCGGTCGGAGCGCGGTCTTCAAAGCCTACCGTGTTGATCCGTAACGTCGCAGCACCTACAAATGAGGCGACATTGGGAGTGACCCCTTTCTTTTCCAGAAACTCTAAATACTCACCAAGAGTATTCCAACTAACCTCATATTTAATGTTACCATCGCCTATACCTTTAATTGACTTTTCTGAGTCTTTTGTTAAAGGCCCCATTGACCAGCCTTCTCCAAATACCTCTAAAGTAACTCCTTGCAGAATATCACTCTGCGATTTTCCATCGGCTATCAAGGATTCATTCGCCCAGCTCAGCATGTTAATAAAACCGGGTGCTACGGCCAGACCGGTAGCATCTATTTCTTGTAATCCTTTGGCATTTTCCAAATTTCCTATGGCTGCAATGGTATCGGCGTTGATACCTATATCACCTACAAAAGAAGGCTCCCCAGAGCCGTCCAAAATTTGCCCGTTTTTAATGAGAATGTCATAGGTTTTGGTTTCGCTACAGCTGAATAGGACTGCAATGCACAGGATAAGGGCAAATGTGTTTTTCTTGTTTTTCATTGATTGGATTATTTTTTTTGCCTTTGTAAATCGTTTATTTCGTTTCAACATCTAATTATTTGAGAAAGCCGGTTGTTGCATACTTATACAATGAATTCCGCCACCTCCCAAATTGACTGCAAGGGCATCTATCATAATTACTTTTCTATTTGGGAAAACAGATTGCAGAATTTGGGCAGCTTTTTCATCTTTTAATTTTAACTCGTCGGGCATTCCTTCCCTCCAAATGGTTTGACCAATAATTACTTTGTTGGTAATTATAAAGTTGAGATAGCTTAACGCTGCTATAACTTTTACACTTTTACCATCAGGGAATGTACTGCCGTCTTTATAATCAAGCGTTTTAATGTATTCATAAACATAATCGCCAGGATTCATTGTATTGTAAATGGTTCCAGGAAGTGGCATTCTGATTATGGTAAATGGTTGTCCATCTTGGTCAGTCGCTTTGGACAATATTTGGTAATTCTCCTCAATTCGTTTGTTGTTTTCAAAGGCGATTGGGTCATCCAATTCCGTGCTGTCTATTTGTGCTAAAAGGATGGTAGAATCATTTACAAAACGCACAAATTCATCTACGTGACCATTTGTAGTTACAACGGTATAAGCTTTTGTTCCGTCGGAGGTTTTAATAGGGCCTAGGAATGTATGGTCATCTTCCACCAATCCTTGTTTTAACCAGATTACTTTTTTTGTTCCTAAAAGCCGTTTGTATTCGGCCTCCATCTCTAGCTTGCTCATACCGGGATTTCTACCTTTTTCGACTGCCTCTGAAGTTATTAAAGTGCCTTTTCCATTTACTTCTCTGTTTCCACCTTCACTAATCATTGAACTTGAAATTACGGGCAACTTAAAATGTTCGGCAACCCGTACATCGTACATTTCTTCCGTTTTGGTGTCAATGTCCAAAGTGTCCGTATAGCCCCAAGAATTAAAATTGAAGTCTGCAATAGCAAATGTCTTTTGATTGGTTTCAACAAAAATGGGCCCCATATCTCGTGTCCAGATTTCAAAAGATGGTATTTCCAAAAGCTTCAGTCGTGGCTGTTCTCCAAAACGGTTTTTTAGGGTTGCATTTGCCTGATTAAGAAGTTCTTTGTTCTTGCAAGTAACGACAATGTCTATATCGTCAATTAAAGCTTCTATGATTGAAAGAGTAACATTTTCAACAGATTCACCCTCTTTATGATTGGTAGATGGCCATATCAACCAAATTGCTTCTTGGGTGTCAAACTCTGCCGGTTGATTTATAACCACTAAATCATTATTTTTCTTTGGTGATGTGCACGAAATTGTTAGCAGTGCAATTATAAAGCTGGTTAAAATTGATTTCATTTTATGTTTTTTTAATGATGAACAACGGTTGTGCTCAGGTTTTTCTGTTATTCTTTAAAATTGAGAATTTGTGTTTTTATGCTTGGGTCATCAGGAAAACACCATTGTTCAGCTATTTTACCATTACTTATTCGATAAATAGAAATCTCGTATATTTCAATTTTAGCTCCTGTAGAATCAATTCCTTCGTAAGTTCTTGTATGAGTTGCTGAGGATTTATAGCGAGTGACGACTTTATCTTTTTCTTGAATGATATCAACTATTTCTTCACGCCAATCTGGAAAAATTGTTCTCCAGTCTGAAATTGTTTTTTTAGATTCTTTAATGCCTGTCCATTCTTCACTTGTTAAATAATGACAAACAAAGTCTGAAGTTAGTATATCATCTAAATTGTCCATGTTACTTCCATTCCAAACTTTGTGATACTCCAAAACAACTTCTTTGTTTTTCTCTAAAATTGAATTCTTATCTGTTGATTGGCAACTACAGAAAAGCAACAATGTAATTAGTATTGTTAAAAATGGGTTGTTCATAATTCTCGGATTTGAAATGTTATTATTTTTCATTCCTTAAGTTCTTTTAAAAAAGATTCTATAATCTTCAATTCTATTTCTTCATTATCATTTAATGTTTGATGTCCAGCATCTTCAATAATTTCTAGCCTTGAATTTGGTGTAATTTCTTGATACTTTTTAACCGTCGAAGGTGTTGCCGTATCATACTCACCGGTTATATACAATACCGGAACATTAATCTTTTTCAGTATCTCTTTTCCATCATAACCTTTCAATGTTCCATCTATCGAATATTCTTCAACACCAAACATATATTCATAAACCATGCTTTCCTTTGCATACCACGAAGAATCTGCTTTTATTATATCCTTAGAAAGCGGAAGTTTACGCGTATAGAATTCATGATAAAAATAATCTATGGCTTTGTTCAATGCTGTTGTATCTGGAATAGATTTGTTTTTGTGATTCTCTATTGGAACTCTAATTGAATCTGGTAATTGAGATACTAATTTATCTGTATCATTTTGCCACATATCTGAATCAATGCAAGGGCTACCCAATATTATCGCTTCTATATTATCTGGGTATTTCTTGTAGTACTCGGTTCCTAAGGTCGTACCCCAAGAATGACCGTAAATAATGACTTTATCTATTTTAAGATGCTCGATTAACTTTCTGGTCTGGTCAACATAAGCATCAATGGTCATTAATGTTGTGTCTGTAAGGATATCAGAACGACCACAACCCAATTGATCGAATAGGATAACCGACCTATCATTGGCCAATTTTTTTAAAGGATTTAGATAATAACTTGGATATCCAGGCCCACCATGAAGTAGAAGGATTGGTGTCTTATTCCCTGATCCAAAGACTTCATACCAAATCTTACCTCCCTCCACTTCTAAAAATCCTTCTTCTGGTTTTAATAAATTAGGATTTTGACAACCCAAAAATTGCATGAAAATGATTCCAAGAATGAGTAAAGATGATGATTTCATAAATTGATTATTTTTTTCATTCTTTCTATGTTTAAAGTTTTTAATTGTTGGGTTAATATGAAATATGTTTTAATCTTCTCAATACTCAATACTATTTACTGTTTTTATGCACTTCCAACTCTATTTCAATCAAAAATTCGGGAAGCGCCAATTCTTTTACACCAAGCCAAGATCCAGTTGGGAATTGTTTTTTATAGATTTCATTTCTGTAAGCGGCAACTTCCAAAAACTTGGGCATATTTGTAGTGAACACATTTTCAACAACCACATCGTCAAAAGTGCAGCCGTAATGTTTTAGGATCTTATCTAAATCGACATAACAGTTTTTCATTTGCTGTTCAAAATCGCCTACTGCAGTTGGATTACCTTCATCGTCCATACTCACAGCACCGGAGATTTTTATATCGTTGCCAATTTTTACTGCGTGTGAATAGCCATAAGCTTTTTCAACTTCTGGACGTAGTAGAAAATAGTCTGGAGTTTCATCTGCAACAACAGTTTCAGTTGGTTTTGGTTTTTCTAGAGTTGTTTCCGTTTTGGTTTTCTCGTTGCAGCTGGAGAATGATATTGCTGCCACTAAAGCGATTACTAATGTTGTTAATTTTGTTGTCTTCATTTTTGATTGTTTTATAGTTGATTTATAATTTAGGGTTTAATCATTAACACCATATTTAATCTGCCTGCTATATTCTTCAGCATCAAAACTCCCTTCTGATGCTTTTATTAAACCGTTGTCATCCAATTGCCAAAGCTCAAAACCACTGATGTTTACCTTTTTTCCAGTGCCATTTAGTCCAGTATTGGTACCTGTCAAGGTCCAATGGAATTCAATACCTTTTGGAGTTTTTACCAAACTGTCAAAAGCTACAACCATATCATCGGGAAAGGCATCCATAAATGCTTTGGCAGATTGGGTAATGGCTGCCCTGCCAGTAGCGGGAGTGCCATTATTTATATTAAGCGAGCCATCTTCGGCATAAAATAAAGCCACATACTCGGGTTTCTTGCTGCACCATGCCTGTGCATAACTTTTAGCGAAGACGATTGGGTCGTAAATTCTTTCAGCTTCTGGAATACGGGTTGAGGTGAATGAAATATTGATAAACTTCCAGACTTCGTTTTCCTTAATCAATGTGAAATAATCAATGTTGTTCAAAAGTGGAACTCCAAAAGCATGTAAAACAGCAATGGCTTTTACAAATGCCAAATGTCCATCGCTTACGTGGATTGTGTATTCTTTTACGGGTTCAAAATAAGGACGATTTGTTCTGTTTTTTGCCGATTCAAGATATTCACTTATTAGCATGGTTTCGGTAGTCCATTTGCTGTCCCTTAATCTTGCGATTGCGAGATTTGCTTTGTCTGCCATCATTTCTGTCATGGCATCCAAATTGTAATTACCTGCCACAATTAGAAATTGTTCAACGGTTGCTTTTACATCTGCTTCGTCTTGGGTGTAAACTTTTATTGTTGCGTTTGTTGTTTGTGCTTTTTTCATTGCATCGGAATTTTGACCAATAGCTTGATTCATCTGCATCAAGCTGAAAGCAAGACCTATCAAAAAATAATATTTAAAATCTGTCATTTTGGTAATGATTTGAATGTTTGAAAATTATAATTTAGGTCTTTGTTATTTTTTATATTTCATTAATATTCTTTCACAACGATGGATTTTGTTGAAGCTGAATTCTCCCGCAGTTTTGCTACAGCTTTATATTCTGGTGAAGTTGAAAAATTTTGAAGCTGTTCCATGGAGTCCCATTGGATTATTATGAATCGACTTGGGTTCCAGCTTCCTTCCACGGGTGTCACTTTTCGGTTTGGGTCTGGGTCAAACGCCATCCCACCAGAGCGAACCAAATAAATACCCCCAAATTTTTCAATCAGGGGTTCCACTTTTAATCGGTATGTTTGGTATTGCAGCGAATCGTGAACAGTTATGTCCAGAATCATCAATATTTTTTCTGAAGGCATTCCCGTTATATGTGAATCAACACTTCCATGGGGGTCACTGTTTTGAGCCTGTACCGAATATACTCCCATAAACAGAAAGATTAGAAGTTTAAAAATTTTTGATCTCATCGGATTTGTCTTTTATGTGTATATGTCTTCTTTTTCTCTGTTCTCTCAATAAATTATATTCTCCAAAATTCTCCCAAGATTACTTTCAGACATGGGTATCTTGCGGTCTGCCGCGAATATTTGCTGAATTTCATTTTTCAGTTCGCACAGTTCCAATTCAGAATATTGGTGCCATTCTAAGGCGTTTTGAATTTTTTCTAGGCTCTCATCTTCGTCATCATTTTGAAATTCTCGATACATTTTATCGAAAATTTCGTTTGATGTTTTGGTCTTTATAAGTGCAATTTCTTCTTCGGCTTCTACTTTATCAGCCTTTGCGCAGAGGATTAAAATATAGGTTTTCAGTTCTTCCTTGCTCCATTGTGTTTCGCCGGTTTTCATAAATCTATTTTTTAGATGAATACTTTAAAGTGAAAAATTTACGGTGTGGCAAAACCACACCGTAAATTTTCTTTTAAAAGTTTATTTTTTTGGTGCAACATTTATCTCACCATTTGTGCCGCTCAAATCTGCGCGGAATACCCACAGTTCACTTTCGCTACCATCGGTAACATTATACCAATCTTTTAAAAATTGGTCCCAACTTCCGTTGCCATAAACTTCGTCAAATTTTTTGTCCATCCCATTGTTTTGGCTAAACTCTCCCATATTTTCATAGAATGAAACTACGGCAAGATCCTTACCTTCCTTAGTGCTGGAAAATTCATTGGTGTAAATTCCGTAGGTTTCGTTTGGAAGTTTTTCGGTGTAAACCTTATGTATTTTTTCTACCAGTGCCATAGCGTCTTTCATTTTTCCGCGCTTTACATCATAAATATCCACCACAAGATTTTTAATGGTCATATTCTTTGTAAATCGTGATGCTTCTGGAATTGCTTTCCAATAGGTCTGGGCACCTTCAGGCATCATGTATTTTAGCACATTGTTGGTCCAGTCTGCATCGTGGCCATCTTTTTGGGCAGGCCGTTTATCCATGGCGCTCCAAGGAGTTGGCCCCATACTCCATAAATAACTACCGGTATTGGGACCACTAGAAATCCAAAATACATCTGCTCCATACGCGCCCTCTGCGTGATATTTTTTGTTGTGTGCCGCGAGACCTGCCTCAAACTGGGTGACTTGAGCGGGGTTTGGCGTTAGTACTGCATTTTCGAATACGCCGTATTCGGTACTGTTTTGCCCTATTGCCAAGATTGGCAATAAAAGCATTGTAAAAATTAATTTCCTCATGATGTTTAATTTGTGTTCGTTATTCGCGAACTAGTTAGTATTAAATTTTTCAACCTTAATTAATTGGAGGGTTAAAGAATTTTTAATCCAATAATTTAGCGTTGTAATAGGCAGTTTCTCCAGTTATTTTTCCCTCTTTATTGAAATCGTTTATATAGAGGATGGGAAGAACAATTTTCTTTTTGTCAGCTTTGCGAATTAGGTTGATGTTCCACCAAGACTGAACTACCTGAGCATCACCCATTTCATAGTTTAGGTAATCTGGATAACCAACCATATCTATGCTGGTAATTTCAAACATTTCCAAAATCTTTTTGTCCACTGCTTTTTGTTCCATTAAGGAAACGCTTTCGTAAGTGGGCGAGCTGGAATCTACAAACCGTGCATCTTTATCATAAAAACTATACATTTTTTCCAAATCATTGTTTTCCAGGGCATAGACCATTTTTCGAATGGTGTTGATGTTCTCGTGGTGGTTATAAATAGTACCATTTTTTCTGTCACTATAACTTTGGTTAATTTCTGAACCAATATTATCGTTGCTATAGGTTATAATGGTTTGTATTTTATTGTTTTTATTCACTATAAACAATCGGTGCATCGGTTGGTTTACTTTAACTCCTGTTTTATTTTGAACACCTTTGATGTCCTCCCAAGTCTGTACCCAGATCACATCTTTTTGGTTGTCGTCTTTGTATTCTAAAGCATCGGGATAAGCTCCAGGGGTGCGACTTATGGAAAAATAATCGAGGTTGTTGTGCCAACTTTTGGCCGAATTAGAAAATGCAGCTTTGTCCTGACCTTTGTCATTTGGGTTGGTGCTCGTGCCGTTGTATGACTTAAAATCATCTGCCAGATAACTGGCTACCTTGTCTGAATCTCCACTAACAAAGGCTTGGGTCATGGCCTCCACTGTGGTGATAGCCGGATGGTCTACATAAATAGTTCCATTCTTTTTTTGTGCATAGGTAATGCAAGTAATCAGCATCATTACCGATAGAATTGTTGTTTTCATGGTTTTCATTGTTTATATATTTATTTGGTTAATATTCTGTTTGATTTTACTTTGAATAATTGTTTAAAGTTTCCTGTACGGGTCTAAATTTCATTCCCAAATCGTTCATTGCCAGTGTATTTTCATAAATTACACTTGCATTGTTTTTAGGGGCTTGGTGGTTCAGCATCAAGCTCATATCGCTAACCGGATAGCTTTCGCTGCTCAATAAGTAGTTTTTGCCATGCAGTCCGGAAGTTGTCGCAGCTTTAAAAACGGCTTCCGCAACATCCGCAACATCAACCGAAGCCATTTCCGCATTGGTATCATAGAGCATTTGCACAAATGGATTGGGGGCAATTTTGTTTTTAAAGAGAAACTGCAGCCCAGTTGAAGTGGAATCTTCCCTATTTGATAAAGATTTCCCCATTACCCCCACAGGCGAGACTGAAGTAATTTCAAAAGGAAGTACAGGATGATTTGTTATGAATTTTTCTACCGTTTGGTTGGCAAGAAACTTTGCCTGTGCATAGGGATGGCTTTCTTCGCTCATAAACGGCGTGTCTTTTTCGCTGAAAGTGTCATGCGGTTTTTTATCTCCAGCAGGTAATGGAAAGTTGGTGTTATACGCTGCAACCGAAGCTATAAAAACAACATTCTCAATCATTGGTGCTTGCTGTATGGCTTCCAAAAAATTCTCGGTTCCTTTTATAGTTGGGTCGAAAAGCTCCGTTTGTGGATCTTTAACGTCTAACTGAAAAGGCGTTCCGCCGTGTATTACAATTTCGCAATCACTGATGAAATCCTTCAAAATTTCTAAATCTTCAACTTTTAAAGCACTGATGTTGAGGTTGTCCGAGTTTTCAAGATTGAAGAGATGTTGGTACTTTTCACTTTTTTTAATGTCTGTTACAGATACTTTTACATTGTATCCTTCTTCCAGAAATTTCTTGGTGGTGTAGCTTCCTATAAAGCCTGAACCACCTATGATGCCTACTGTTTTCATATTTTTGTATTTTTTAGGGATTAAATAGGGGCTAATTGGTTTTTATAAAAAGACCCAACAGGTTGACTGCTTCCTCACCTGCAATGCCTGTCGGGCCTTAGGAGTTATACTCCTGTATTGCTGTTTTGTTGGGAACGGTTTGGCTATGGATAGCTATTGATTTTTCAATACTATCCTAAATCGAGCTTTACCGTTTTCTAAGTGTTCAATGGCCTCATTTACCTTTGCCATCGGAAATTCCTCAACAGTTGGATAAATGTTGTGTCTTACACAAAAATCAAGCATGGTTTTAGTTAATGCAGGACTGCCTATGGGGCTTCCTCCAACTGTTTTTTCTCCCATAATTAAACTGAATGCAGGAATTGCCATCGGCTCTAAAACAGCTCCTACTGTATGAAATTTTCCTTTCGGTGCCAATGCGGTCAGATATGAATTCCAATCCAATGTTACATTTGTGGTATTCAAAATAAAATTTAGTTTTCCAGCGATACTTTCTAATTCTTCAGGAACTGTTGAATTAATAACCTGGCTGGCTCCCATATTTAAAATTTCTTTCTTTTTATTCGGATTTGAGCTGAAAGCGATAACTTCACATCCCCAATGTTTTAAGAATTTGATGGCCATATGCCCTAATCCTCCAATTCCTATTACACCAACTCTATCTGTAGGTTTTACTCCAGCTAATATTATTGGATTGAAAACTGTAATTCCGCCACATAGCAGCGGTCCTGCTTTACTCATATCAATAGCATCCGGAAGCGGAATAGCCCAGGACCAATGTCCACGAACATAATCGGCAAAACCACCATTTCTACCTACAATAGTTGCCTCGCCTTGAGAGCAGAGGTGGTGGTGTCCGTCCATACATTGATCACAACTCATGCAGGAAGATGACATCCATCCCAATCCTACTTTATCTCCAACTTTCACGTTTTTAACCGCATTGCCTGCGGCAATTACTTCTCCAATAATTTCGTGACCAGGAACAAGTGGATATTGAGTCATTCCCCAATCATTATTTATCATACTTATATCTGAATGACAAATACCACAATAGGAAACTTTAATATCTACCTGTTCAGGGCCTATCGCTCCCAATTCATAGGAATAAGGAGTCAGTTTTTCTTTTGGCCCAAGGGCTGCGTATCCGTTTACTTTCATCTCTTTAATTATTTGATTTGTTAATTGATTGAATCATTCACTACAGATGTCTCTGCCTGCTGCATTGCTTGCATATCGAGCATTATCTTAGAAAGATCCCAATAGCCATCTTCTCTTACAATTTTACCCTCAACAAATTGAGCTGTAATGTGAGCCGGAATTACATACGTTTTGTTATTTGGCAATAAAGTAGCTTCCCAATGGCCCCAAAAATTTACCCAAGTTTGCCCTTTATCGGTAACCACCATTTCATATTCTACACTTTCTGGAACGTATCTCCAAGAGGCGAAAAGCGTTGCGTCTTCTTTGTCCATTTCCACTAATTGTTCAATGGTTTGCGCTTCTTTCATGGTTACATTGTTCAATATTTTTGCGGTGTCGGCATAATGGCTTGCCAAAGCTTCCCAATCGCGGTTTTCATAGGCTGTAATCACTTTTTTGTAAGTGTCAATTTCTGGTGATTGTTGGGTGTAGCGCTTTTCCTGTTTTTGGCAAGCGGTAAGTGAAAGGACTATTGCAAGTCCTAAAAAGAGTACTCTTTTCATAATTCTTGATGATTTAAATGGTTAGTTAGTTGAAAAAATGTTCTGGGGAGTACATCTAAATAACTGATAATCAAAGAATGTTGAAAATGGTTTAGGACGAACAGGGTCAATTTCTGTCCGAAGGGATGTTTTTATTTGCCGAAAAGAATTTTAATGAAATTGGAAGATTAGAACCACGACGGTTTGAGCCACGACATTTAAGATATTATCTTTTGAATAGTTCGTTAATATTTAACTCAAGCCGTCGTGAGTCCAAACGTCGTGATTCAAAAAGTCAAAAATTTAAATTGTTTGCAATCGCTTAAGAAGTTCCGTGCGCATCGCCTTGCTCATCGGGATTGCTTTTTTTGAAATGACCACATGAGTGCCTGCCACTTCGTCTATCTGGGAAAGATTGATAATATAAGAACGGTGTATTCTGAGAAAATGGTTCTGTGGAAGTTTTTCATCAATATCCTTCAAAGTCATTACCAAAAGATATTCCCTGCCTTGTGAAAAAATGCGGCAGTAGTTTCGATCTGCTTCAATGTAGAAAATATCCTTAATGTCTATTTTCAGCATCTTTTCGTTATGGCGAACGAAGATGCGGTCATTCAATATAAAATCGGTAGCATTTCCATTAGTTGGAGTTGATTCTTCGCCATTTTCCTTAATGCCGTTTTCCGAAGATTTTTCTAAAGTTATTCTATCAACAGTAAGCTCAAGGGCGCGTTGTAGGTCTAGCTTTTTAAAGGGTTTTGAAATAAAGGCATATGGATGGGTTTCCTTAGCACGTTTAAAATGCGCCTCATCTGCATTTGCGGTTAAATAGATGATTGGGATTTTACAATATTTTTGAATTTCTTGAGCGGTTTGTATGCCATCCAGTTCTCCTTTTAGTTGAATGTCCATCAGAACGATATCCGGCCTGTCTATTTTTATTTGGGAAAGCGCTTCTTCACCGCGGGGCAAAATTCCGGTAACCTCATAGCCAAGCTCGCTCAATTGCAACGAAATATTTGCCGCAATGACCATTTCATCCTCAACGATCAATATTTTTATTGCTTTCCCCATTAAGCGGTTTTAAAATTTTTAAAGTTGAAAAATACAGCAGTCCCATTTTTGTAATCTTCGGAAATAGTACCGTTTAATTGTTGTGTAAGTAGTTGTATCAATTGTGTGCCGAAACCCGTTCCTTTTGGTTTTGAGCCTTCGGTTTTGCCAATACCGTTATCTGAAACTTTCAGTAAAAGGTCGTTGTTTTCTTTTGTAAGACTGATTTTTATCTGTCCTTTCACTCCTTCTGGGAAAGCGTATTTTAGGGCATTGGTTAAAAGTTCGTTCACAATAAGTCCGATGGGTACAGCTGTGTCCACGTCCAAGTTGAGATCATCCATTGCACATTCTATCTTCACTTTGTCTTCAGCGTTGAAAGTGTCAAGTACCCCTTCGCCTAAATTCACAAAATAATCCTTCATTTCAATGCTACCCAAATTTTCACCTTGATACAGTTTTTGGTGAATAATACCCATACTCTGCACGCGGTTTTGGCTGGCGAGCATGGCTTCCTTGCTGGCGCCGTCTTCCAATTTTGCCGATTGAAGGGCGATGAGGCTTTTCACCATTTCCAGATTGTTTTTTACGCGGTGGTGAATTTCTTTCAATAGCAATTCATTCTGCTTGTTTTTGGCATCCAGTTCAACATTCAAAACTGATAAAGCTTTTCGTTTCTTGCGAATATTTTTTAACGTAAAATACATTCCGAAGAGAATAATACCAAGCAAGCCGGCGATGCCAATATAAAGGAATTGCGTTTTGCGTTGTTGCGAAATTTTTGCCTGTTGGCTCATAATTTCCATATCTTTTTGCGCCGTTTCATATTTTACTTGTAGTTCACTATCCTTCCGAGCTATGATGGTGTTGAGATATTCTGAATGTCCTTGTTCATATAGCTCGTGATATTCCAAGGCATTTTTATAATCGCCCAATTCACTGTATATGTTGGAAACGTGCATATAGTTTTCCCAAAGGTTTTTGGTGTTGCCAATGCGTTTCATAATTTCTATTGCCTTTAAATTATAGGGCAATGCTTCGGCATATTTTCCCTGTAAAATATACACATGACCAATATTTGCTGTAGGTGGCATCATATAACGGGTAAACCCAATTTTCTCGGCACCTTCATAACAGCGATTGTAATCTGCAATAGCTTCAGGATATTTTTCCATGTATTTATAGATATTCCCCCGACCATTATAACAGGCCAAAAGCGGTGGTCCGTTTTCGCCAATTTTTTTATAGAGATTTATGGCTTGGTTCATACTTGCCAAGCTTTCATCCAGATTGCCTAAAAACAATTGGTTTTCCGCGAGTCGTCGATAGGAGAGGGCCAAGTCTTCTTCATAGCCGTTTTTCTCCTGAATGGCGATAGCCTTTTTACAATATTCCGCGCCTTCGGCATAACTGTCTGAATAATACAGGAGGTCGCTAATTTTTGTATAGCATTGCGCAACGCCACGTTGGTCGCCAATTTTTTCATAAAGCGCCAATGCTTTATAAACTGTTTCAGAGCCTTTGTCATATTCCGCAGTGCCGCTGTAGTTGGAAACCAATAAAAGGTAAGTGTCTGCCAAAGATTTGGTCATTTCCTGTTTTTTGTAAAGCGAAATAGCCTTCTGCAAATAAACTATGGAAGAATCCAGCACGGTGTGGTCTTCATGCCATTTTGCCAAACCGATGTAAGCATTTCCAAGGGTTTCAAAATCCTTACTCTTTTTGGAAAGCTGAATTGTTTTTTTGAAATTGTTGTATTCTAAAAGCGTGTCTTTAGTATTTGGAATGGCTTTTCCAGAATCTAAATACGAGCTTTTAAGCGTGTCTTCTTGGGTTTGGGAAGAAGTTTGGGGAAGACCGCTCCACGAAACGCAAGCTAATACTGCAATGAGTAATAGTCGTTTCATTATTTTGATGATTGGTTGTTAGTTGATTATAAATATAGGGAGATTAATTGAATGTGGCAATTGGGAAGAATACAATAGATTATCTGTTAATTTCACTAAGGATTTAGTTGAGAAATCAAGGCGGTTTAAACGGAAAAGTAGTTACAGCGATTAAATAAAATTAATTTCAATAATTCATTTTATTTAATCGATGTTGTATTCTTTTTTTTGCTCCGGAGTCAATTCATCCAGTAAACCACTTTTGATAAATTCCTCATATGACCTAAGCTTAATTAAGTAAACCGTATTCTTCTCAATTTCAAAAATATATTCACCATTTTTAGACATACTAGTACAAGGACTAAATCCTTGTCTCTCGTTAGACACCTTAAAATATTTATTCACTATCTCGTTTTTTTCTATATCATACCAAATCCCGTTATTAGACGTGTCATAATAGAATAGTTTTTTGTTTGCGTAAAAGAATGGATGTCCCTTTTCCGTACCGATATTTTCTATTGTTTTCAATATATTTAATTTATGATCCAATACTCTAATATTAGCTTTCGATTCTAAATCGTAATAAGTATAATAAATAACCGATCCGTCTGGAGAAATGTTTACGGAAAAAATTACGCATTTCGGCATAAATTTAAATACCGTCGATGAACCATTGTGCCAAAGTCTTATTTGCTTATCACATCCTGTCACTATCGTTTGACCATCGGCCGATATATCGGCATACCATTCTACTGTTTCTTGTCCATCACACACTTGAATCACTTGCTTTATATTTCCTTTATAATCCCATAAGATTACATTATCATCATCTTCTGCAATACTAATAAAAAATTCCCTGTCTTGGGCAAACCTAATGTCAACAATAGGCGATTTATGGTATGGAAAATCATTTAACTTTTCTCCCTGCATATTGTATGATTCTATGCGCCCATCGCCATACCCAAAGACGATTATTTCTCCATCCGGCGATAGTTGCCAAAAAGCAATGTCTCCATTTTCCCAATGCTTTTCAATAAACTTTATTGGCTGTGGTTCTTCACTAACCGTCCAAATGGCAAATTCATCACTATGATCGCTATTATACATTCCTAAAAGATATCTACTATCTTGAGAAAACCTGAGGAAATTAATCTTCCTAACAAAATCATCTTCTATACGCCCAATTTCGGTTCCATTTATATTCCAGATAATTATAGTATCATTATCATCCAGAGTGGCGAGTTTCTTCCCATCGGGAGAATTGGCAAACGCTAAATTTTCAGGTGTATAATGGTACTCATCACGTTTTTGATGAGTATATTCCCCAATTATACTTTCTTTTAATGCCCACTTTTTTATAAATCCATCTTGTCCAACAGATATTATTGCATTTTCCTCCGGCACAAAAGTCAAGTTCCTAAACCATTGTCTTTGTGTCTTGGAGCTATAAATTCTCTCACCAAATATATTCCATAACTCGATTATTCCACCTTCAAAACCGTTAGTTCCAGTAACTATTCTATTTCCATTTGGAGAAAATGCCAGAGCTGTAATTTGGTGATTGCCATAAAGTTTTAGAGGAATAATTTCATCAATTATTTTTTGATGATTGGGAGTATTTGGTGAATAATAAAAATCTGATTTTCTTGAAATTGCTGTGGTATCTTTAAATAAAAATAATTTTAAATCATTACCAAATGTGCTTGTGGTAATGATTTTATTACCATCACTAGAAACATCTAAGACCTGTCCAAATTCATCCTTCAATCGATTGGCATCATAATTTTCTGGTGGTAAAAAGTCCCTATTACAAGCTTCATCATAGCTATAAACATAATTAACTTTAAAGGTTAAACGACCTCTGTAAAAGTTCAGATCTAAACTTAATGCCATTAATGTATTATGGGTAATAAACAATTCTTTTCCATCATCTGAAAAGGTCCACCCTAAAGAATAAAATCGTTTGACATTTTTATAATTATCTTTAGATAAATCTCGACCGTCATTATAAATTTGTGATTCGATATCCAAGTAAGCACTTTCTCCCCCAAGAGTCATTGCAAAAATCTTACCTTGACTGTTGTATTGAATTATTACAGAATCATTTGGGTGGAATATAGCTTTGCCATATTCTCCGAAGAAGTCGCGGTTTGTTGCCAACGGATATAGGGATTTTTCTTCATCTAGTTTGGAATAGTAATTTCCTTTTTCAGTACCTATGAATAGCTTTGTTTTATCATTGGAAAAGGCCAGCGCATTGACATTTGAAGAATCTAATCTTTTTAGTCTATTCTTTATGAGGCCGTTGGAATCACATATAATTATATCTCCTATGGAGTTTGCCATAGCCAATAATAGGCCATCCTTAGAAAATGTATGCCTGGTATAAGCATTATTATCAACTAGTTCATCATTCAATTCACCAACAATCGTTTTGTAAAACATACTCTCCCTATCCGCAAAAATATCTATTGCTTGTTCTTTGTAACGAGGATCATCTTTTATCTTGATAGCTTCTTCAACCAATCGTAAGGCAACCGTAGGATTCTTATCACGCTGTTCATTAGCATATGCTGAGAGAGTAAGGCTATGCGCTTTTTTGGTTTGGATCTTCGCATTTTTTTCTGCATTCTCTGCACGGGTTTTATCGGCTTCGGCCTTTTTGCGCAAGGCTTCAATGGCATCAAATGCTCTGTTCACTTTTGCTTTTACTGAATCCTTTTTAGTTGGATCAAAGGCCTCTGCCGCAAAATAATAGTTGATAGCTTCATTGAATTGCTCTTTATCCACTGCAGCATCCCCTTTTGCTATAGCTTCATCATAATTCTTTATGGATTGACCATAATTACTTTGTCCCAAACAAGTTACGTGGAATGCTATGCAAAAGAGAAAAATTATTATGTGTTTCATTTGCAGTTTTTTTGTTTTTGGACAATCTTTATTGAATCTATTTTCTTTTGCCATTGAAGATTATTACTGTGGAGCGCTAAAAGTGAATCCATTTTCTTAACAATTGCACTAGGACAGCCATTAACTTCCAATATGATATTGGCTCTGCTTTCGAGACTCTTAAATTCATACGCATCTTTGGCTGACTGTGCTTTTGTTCTTGCCTGCTGTTCTGTATTAGATTGGTCTAATGCTTTTGTTGCTATATCTTCAGATTCTTTGGAATTAAAATAAGAAACCACAGCAACAACCAATGCAATCATAGCGCCACCTAAAAGACTATACAATGTTCGCAATCGTTTCCTTGTTTTTACTAATTCCTTATTATGGGTTTGTTTATTAAATTCTTCACTTTTAGTAATCCATTTCTGCTCTTCTTCCCCCACATTAAATTTTTCAACATAGGGTTCTATAAATACTAATTGCTTTTCTGTAAAATATTCTCGAGCTTCTTCTTTAACGGCCACCTGGCTTTCTATCAACCGCTTTATTTCTAGCAGGGCAGTTTCTTCCACACTCCTTTTTTCAGCAATAGGTTTGGCTAGAGCGTCATGAGCTATTTCAAACATATCTGCACCTTCATTATAGCGCAGGATACGGCTGTTGGTAAAAGCATCAACCACATCATCGATTAGTCCGGTATCATAGTCCGGTAACCGCTCATACAATTCCTCTTTGTTAATAGGTTCCTTGGTACCTTCTAAGGTAGAAAACGGTGATAAAATAGCCCAAGTACGATCCACATTCAAAGAAGGGTATTTTCCCTTAAGTTTTTGCGAAATGCTGCTAACCTGTTCTTCCAAGAAATTGACAAGGATATCCCCAATCTCTCCCATTTCATTAAGAGCCTGTACATTAAACTCAGCTTCCGCCTTGCGCTTTTTATCTTCGGTAATTTTCAGGTAAAACTTATCCAGAAACACCTGTAGGAATGGCAATTGTATGGTACGTGATTTTTCGTTGCCTTTTATCTTGTCAAAGATTCCTTCTGCTACTTGGTCCGATTCCCCTTGTTTTATGCTAATGTTGGAGTCTTCATGTTCGGCAGCGCCAATAATTACCTGCTTTACTTTTTCAAGATTCATTGGCTCAATTCGCAATTTTTTTTGAAGTAACTGTGGGACAGCCCGCTCAAATTCGAATAAATGCCCCAAGTATTCTTCCCTTATGGCAAAGATCATTTTTACCGGTTGTTCCGATTGTAGAATATCCTTAACGGTTTGGATAAAGAGTTCCTGTTCGGAGGCAGAACCTAAGATAAAAAGTTCTTCAAACTGATCGAATATCAGATAAACAGGCCTGAAAGATTTTTGATAAATGGCCTTGATAGACTTCCCGATTGGAGTAAGTTGGGGTGCAGTTTTTTTAACGTCATCAGACCATTCATCGGACCAGTTAAATTCCTCGGTTAATGAGGATATTTTGCCGCCGGCATCATTCAGCACTTTTTCTAATGACTTATTTATGTTATTTTCTCTGCGCACCATTAATGCCAGCCAGTCGTGCGGTTGAAATTTGCCTGCAAGTCCGCAATTAATAAGGCTTGTTTTACCTGTGCCCGATGCACCATATACAAGTATAATTGATGACTGGAAAACCATTTCGTAAAGCGCGGCGATCTCTTCATCCCGCCCGAAAAAAATACCCCTGTCCTCCCTGTTATAGGAATCCAAAAATTTAAAGGGATATTTTTTCATAATTTTCTGCTTTTATGTAAATAAAATCTTTTAAAATATATCGTCTACGGTCTCTTCTTCAATCCCTGTGAGTGTTTTTTTGGCTTCATAAAACAGATGGAAAACATTGTCGAAATTCATATCCTTCCGGTTCTCTTTCTTTGCCAACCATGTGTTTATCTTGCGCGTGTCCTTGTCGTCAGGCTTAGGGTTGTTGGATTTTTTGATGGTTACCTTACTGTTATCTTCTATAAAATTGTAATTAAGGTTGAGGTCGTCATAAGTGTTGCAGAATGAATAAAAACAAATTTTTGAACCTCCGGAATCGGCCAGACCATTATAATCAATTATGAAGGGGACCATATTTATGTTCTGACGGTAGTTGTCTTTAAAAAGCAAAACCGCATTGGAAATAACAGGTGTTGTTTCCTTTCTAACTCTTCCCTGATTATTATTGTTTGCCTGGCTATCGCCTTCCAATAAGGTGTAATTATGCAGGTAAAGTCCTTCTCTGTCGTTACGTTGCTGGTCGAAATTAATGTCTTTGATGGAAATCATTCTGTACTCAGCAAGGAAATTAAGGTTTTCTAAAACCAGAGCGAGATTATTTTCTGCTTCGCTACAATCAGTAGTAGAATAAGAAGAATCCACCAATAGCTGGGTCAGTGCATTCAGATTGGAACAGGCTTTATGGAAACTAGTTTCGGGCTCTAGCTTGGGTAGAAGTTCCTTCAATTGGGGAATGGGAAGTTCCAATTTGTTTTCAGAAAAAGTTTCCAAAAGTATTTTTAAGAGCTCCGTATAACCATTAATGTTCTCTTCTGCCGCATTCTTAAAAAATTTCACCAAAGTATTGGTCTGAACTTGGGAAAGTTTGGTTTTGTTATTGATTTGATTATCCCATAAAGTTGAGATGAGTGCATAACAAATAAGCTGTAAAGCCCTTATTGTAGTGAGCTGGCAGTTTTCGAGATATCTTTTCGTCTTATTGTCTGAAAAATCTTCCTCCCCAATGGACATTAGCTTTCGAAGTTGGACACCCACTACACCTACATAGCCTGAAATAATAATTCGCTTTGCTGTGGGAATAAGGTCGGGATTTGATTCCCAATCACTATATGTGGACAAAAAATCATTCGCTTTTTTGTCGTAACCCCTAATGGCTTCAATCAATCTTTTAGTAAGAACTTCGTTGAAGGTATTTTTAATAGGCTCTTCGATTATTTTTTTTGAGCTCGTTTCGTTATTTGGGTTGACTTCTATGTTGTTTCCTTGCTCAAACTGAGGCAGGAATTTATCCAATTGTGACCTGTATTGATTTATCAGGTTATCAATATTGGAATACTCAGTATAAAAATGGCCGAGGCTGCTTATCTTTTCCTTGAAGGCTAATAACGTATTTATTTCTTCGGTAATTGAACCTGTATTTATCTGTGCATTTTTAAAATAAGTCCATATTTTCGGCTTGCCTTTAATTTTAAAATGCTCATAAGCAGTATCAAATTCTTCGGCCGTGTATTTCCCCAGTTTTGTAAAAAAGAGACAAACAACAATATCACATTCTTTTATCTTATTATTATATTCATCCTGAAGTCGGCTATTAGAAATGTGATCAAGAAAATCTTCCCATAATTCCAGATCAAGGAAGATGCCTTTATCTACTAGCCGTTTATTTTCTCTACCTATAAAAATTTCGAAATCATCCCGATCTTCTTTAAGTTCAGAAGAAGAAGCAATAAAAATCTTTATCGTTCTCATTTTTAATTCAAACTATTAAATTAATTGCAAACATCTGTTCAACTACTCGTCTTAGCATTTTTCGGAAAATTTCAATATTCGATTTTTCCTTTCGGTTTTCGACGTATTGCGAGATGTCGGGTAATTCATAATATTTTAGTTATCCGAAAGTTACAATAAAAATTTTTCACAAATCGTTTCATTTTAACACTAAAATCCCCCACGCAGAAAATTAGCCGTATCTTCGCCGCTTATTAAAACCGTCTTCTTAGTTTTAATGGTTTTTAAAAAGACCGAAATCTAAAAGCGCCGCGATATACTATCTCCAAGCGCAGCGGTCTAAAAAATACAAAGCGTAAAGTTTTCAGATTCTACAAATCGAAGATTCCATAAGCTAAGCGCTCCAACAATCTAAAATATATATGTCATTTAAATCACTTGGGCTGTCCGATGCCCTGCTGAAAGCAATCAGCAAAAAAGGATATGAAACGCCTTCGGCAATTCAACAAAAAGCAATCCCTTTAATTTTAGAAGGAAAAGATGTACTTGCCTCCGCACAGACTGGAAGTGGGAAAACTGCGGGTTTTGCATTGCCAATGTTGCAAATATTAAACAATCAACCTTCTTTGCGCCAGCGACCCGTTCGTGCATTGATACTTACCCCAACCCGTGAACTCGCTGCACAAGTGCAGGATGAGTTTAGGGAATACAGCGAATTTACAGAGCTGCGTTCCACCGTGATTTTTGGTGGTGTGGGCGCAAATCCACAAATTAAAGCATTGCGAAATGGGGTGGATATTTTGGTAGCCACACCTGGACGTTTGTTGGATTTGGTTAATCAGCGTGCACTTACGCTCTCAAAAGTGGAAATCCTTGTTTTGGACGAAGCCGATAGAATGCTCGATATGGGTTTTCTGCGTGACATTAAAAAAATACTCGCATTGCTGCCTTCCAGAAGACAGAATCTGCTTTTCTCAGCTACTTTTTCAAAAGAAATAAAGAAACTGGCCAATGAGTTTCTGCACCATCCCGTTTTGGTGGAAGCCACGCCTGAAAATACTACTGTTGAGAAAATTGAACAAACCGTTTACCGCGTTGATAAAGCCCAAAAAACGGATCTGATTATAAAACTTATTTCCGAAGGGAATTGGCAACAGGTTTTGGTTTTTACCCGAACCAAACACGGCGCCAATCGTTTGAGCGAAAAGCTTGAAAAGGCGAAAATTACTTCTGCTGCAATTCACGGAAATAAAAGCCAAGGCGCAAGAACAAGAGCACTTTCCGGATTTAAGGAAGGAAAAGTACGTGTTTTGGTTGCGACTGATATCGCCGCTCGTGGCTTGGATATTCCTTTGTTGCCACATGTTATAAACTTTGAACTTCCAAATATTTCTGAAGATTACGTACACCGCATAGGTCGTACCGGAAGAGCTGGAGCCAGTGGGGAAGCACTTTCTTTGGTGAGCCTTGATGAGGTTGGTTATTTAAAAGATATTGAAAAGTTGATTGGCGAACGCCTTCAGCCTAAAATTCTTTCAGATTTTCAACCCACCGAAACAATGGCTGAAGTAAAAGCCGCCGAGGAGGAAAAGAAAAAGGAAAAAGCACAACGGCACAGCCGTGGGCGAAATAACCAGGCTAAGAAAACCAATCACTCTCAAGGTCAAAATAACAATAGGAGTAGAGGTAGAAGATAATATTTCTTCTTTTTGAACTCCTTATTCTAAACAATACCGTCTTTTATACGAAATCGAGTTAGCTCGAAAGTGATAAAATGACGGTATTTTTATTTTACTAATTTGCGATGGTAAATTGACAAACGCGATCAAGCCTTCGGGGGGATTGGCGCGGGGACAATATTAGAAACTGGTTTTATGCTTTTTAGATAGGCAAACATGGCTTTTAAATCTTCATCAGGTAAAAGAGAGATAGTTTGCCAAGGCATAGGCGGCATCAAAGATCTGCTATTTTCCATCCCTTTGTACTTTCCGTGTTTAATGGCGGTTAGAAATTGTGCTTCTGTCCAACTGCCAATGCCCGTGTCATCTGGAGTTAGATTTGCGGCAAACGAGGTGCCCCATGGCCCAATAGCAGCCGTAAGTCCAGGGGAAAAAAGAAGATATGATTTTGCAGTTTCCATGTCATAAGCTCCCAACACTTCATTAGCAGGATGTCCCGAAAGCAAACGGTCAGGATCTAAAATAGGGCCTTTGTCCGTCATTTTTTTTGGGGAATGGCAATCGTTGCAGCCAACGGCACTAACAAGCATCTCTCCGCGTTTAACTTGCGACACTTTTACTTCAGCCATTTTGGGTTCATAGATTTTTGCGGTTGATTTTTCCTTTTTTTCGGAATTGCAAGCGGCCAGAACACAAAGAACGGCCAGGCTTAAAAGTTGTGTTTTCATAGTTTTTGTTGATTTAATTTAGTCAACTAAAATTAGGAAATAAATCATTCAGTTTTAAAATAGCATCACGCCTTTTATCTGATAATTAGGCTGTTATGTGTAATTATTTTTTTTTGAGGAAGGAATTGATTTTAAAATGAGTATTTGGATTGACTTTAAGTAAAATTTTGCTTGTAATAACTTTGTATGTTTTGCTTGAGAATGATCAAAACATTAATCTTGTGATTACCTTTGCGGCCTATTCGGTATGGGAAAAAGCATTATTAAATTTATTGACGCCTTCTATTTTTTGTTTCGGCCTTGGTTACCTTTAAAGACTTACCGGTATGCGGTGTGTGGAGGAAGTAATCTGGTTTTTGATATTTGCTTGTATTTTATTTTTTTCCATTTTATTTTCCACAAACAGAATATCGATCTTTATTTTGTGGTCTTGAGCCCTCACATTGCTTCTCTCTTTTTTGTGTTTCCCATTACCTTCACTACAGGCTTTTTATTGAACAAGTTTATCACTTTTGAAGATTCAAATCTAACGTGGAAGGTTCAGTTTTTTAGATATTTTATTGTGGGGATGGGCGCCTTGCTGCTGAGCTATGTTTGTATGAAAATCTTGGTTGATGTGCTGGAATTCTATCCTACACCTTCACGCTTGCTAACCGTAATTGTAACCGTAACTTACAGCTATTTACTTCAGAAAAGATTCAGTTTTAAAGTGGCTTAAGTAATAACAGAGGTAAAAGTTCAATGCTTTTAAAAATTCACAAGGATTCCATCGTATTTCCTCAAACCCCAATCGAAAAGATAAAAATTGAAGAAAAGAAATAGCAAAAAGTGCAACGCCGTAAACATAGACGAAATGCTTAAACAAAAATTAATGCGCACACTAAAAGTAAAATAGTGGTAGAAAGTAATTAATTGGGGGTGTCGTTCTCCAAGTCTTCCATTTTTTTACGAAGAGATAAGGGACGCATATCGGTCCATACTTCTTCTATATATTTTAAACAATCGTCCTTGGAGCCTGTTTTTCCAGCATCATTCCAACCCAACGGATTTTCTCTGGCTGCGGGCCAAATACTGTATTGTTCCTCATGATTTACTACTACTTTATAAATAGTGGTATTTTCTTCTTCCCAATTCATAATGATTGTTTTTGTTAGGTGGATGTGGTTACTTACAACTGTTGTCTACTGCGTTGTTTCCGCACCTTTACAATAAGTGCGACAGTATACATAAAAGCAGCGAAAAACCATAAATACTTAATCTTTTCTTTTCCCATAAAATAATAATCCAAAGCAACACTAGCGGCCACGAGGATATTGAGAATAAGTATAATGTAGTTTAGTGTAATGCGCCTTTTTGGAGAAATTCTTTTCAGCAACATAAAAAGGTTGAAAAGCGCAGTAACAAACTGGAGGATAGCAAGCGCATATTTACCTTCTTCTAAAAGGCTTAATCCGCCTAACAAAAAAATAAAAGCATTTAGCAGAAAGCTGAATCTGAATAGTTTGGCTTTTAATTTCGGTTTCATCCCGCCAAAATAAAACATTTTTTTCAACCAAAGCCAAAACTCAGATTAGGAGTACTACTAAAATGTTTCTTTCCTGAAATACTTCTTCCGCAACCAAAATGACACTCGAACCAATAAAATTAGTGCCGGAACTTCAACCAAAGGACCAATAACCCCAGTAAAAGCTTGCCCAGAATTTAACCCAAAAACTGCTATGGCCACGGCAATTGCCAATTCAAAATTGTTTCCCGCCGCGGTAAATGCTATGGAGGCGGTTTTGTCATAAGGCGTACCCATTGCTTTTGAAAAGAAGAACCCAATAAGAAACATTAAACTGAAATAAATTAGTAGGGGTACCGCAATGAGCAACACATCCATTGGGATTTCCACTATCAATTCTCCTTTCAATGAAAACATCACAACAATGGTAAATAGCAAAGCTATAAGCGTAATGGGTGAAATGGCAGGAATGAATTTGGTTGTGTACCATTCTTCACCTTTCCACGGCACTAAAATGACCCTACTTAAAATGCCGAGGACAAAAGGAATACCTAAATAAATTGCCACACTTTCGGCTATGGTTGCTATGGAAATATCTACAATAGCGCCTTCAAACCCAAAATAGGGAGGCAATACGGTAATAAAAAGCCAAGCGTAAAAACTATAGGCAAACACCTGAAAAATACTGTTGAGCGCTACCAAACCTGCGCCATATTCGATGCTTCCTTCGGCAAGATCGTTCCATACCAAAACCATCGCTATGCAACGGGCAAGGCCAATTAAAATAAGGCCTACCATATATTCTGGATAATCACGCAAAAATGTAATTGCTAACACAAACATTAAAACGGGACCAATAATCCAATTTAAAATTAAGGAGATGGAAAGTACTTTTACATCCTTAAAAACCTTTGGCAAAAGGGCATAATTTACCTTTGCAAGTGGCGGGTACATCATTAAAATCAGCCCGATTGCAATGGGAATATTTGTAGTGCCGCTATTGAATGAATTTAGAATGTCTGGAAATGAAGGAACAAAATAACCAATTCCAACACCCAAAAACATTGCAATGAAAATCCAAAGTGTGAGGTAGCTGTCAAGAAAGCTTAATTTTTTGGGAGTCGCCATTTTATGAATTTATTTGTGAGAATACATATTTCATTTCGGTCGCAATCTGCTCGCTGCGCTCTTTATAAACTTTCTTTTGCTCTGAGGTTCCGTCTGAAACTTTTGGATCTTCATACATAATAGAAATTCTTTTTTCCGATCCTGCAACAAATGGACACCCGGCATCAGCCTGTGAACAAGTCATTATTGCTGCAAAGCAACTTTTAGGGTTGGCATCATCATCATATTTTTTTGAAAAAGCAAGCAGAGGCGTTTTGTCTGTCGTGAATGTTATGTGATAAACAGGATTTTCCGCTGAAATATCTATGGAAATCTGAAACCCTGCTTTCTCCAAAGTTTGAATTACCATTGGGTAAACAGCCGTGGCTTCAGTCCCTCCAGAAAAACATGCAATATTCGGTATGTTGAAGTATGAGGCCATAGCCTGCGCCCAAACCTGTGCCAAATGACTACGCCTTGAATTGTGGGTGCAAATAAAATTCAACTGAATTATTTGCTCTTCCTGTGTCTTGGAGTTTATGTATGCTATAAGAGGATGTAAAATGGCTTTTCGTTCCTCAGAAAGGCTTACTGTGTCAAGGGTCTTAATGTATTCTTGTATAGGTTTCAATAGTTTCATTTGGCATGTTATTTTTATATTCCAACTATTTTACTGCGCCTTTCCATAAGCACGTTGTCTTTCCAAACGCCTTTTAATTGGCCAACTCTTTCTTTATATCCAATTTCTCGAAAACCGCACTTCATGTGTAATTTATGGCTAGCAACGTTATCCCGAAATATTCCAGATTGTAATGTCCAGATATTATTGGCTTCGCTTATTTCAATTAATTTTTTCAGAAGAAATTCTCCAACCCCTTTTCCCCTTGCCGCCTCGGAAACGTAAACGCTTACTTCGGCAACGCCGCCATAAACGCAGCGGCTGGAAACGGGGGAGAGGGCAGCCCAGCCTAAATAGTTGTTTTCTTCCACAGCCAGTATTCTTCCAAAGGAAAGATGCCCGCTGTCCCACTTTTCCCAAGAGGGAATGGTTGTTTCAAAAGTAGCCGTCCCCGTTGCTAAACCTTCGCCGTAAATTCTGGTAACTTCAGGAAAGTTTTCTTCTGAAATTTCAATCACTGTCATACTAGCAACAATTTCCGTCTGGCGAGCAGCAGGGTTCATCATTTATTTCAGCAAGCTTCGCCTTTGGGTTTTCAAGTTTTGTTCCAGCCTTTTCTGCATAAACAGTGATGCTGAAAATTCCTGTTCCCGCATTGTTGAAATCTTTCACTTCTTGCGTAGAAAGATACTTTTCAAGAATATCATCTGGGATTACAATAGGTTTCTCCTTTTGGACTTGCACATTTTGAAAACCTGCATCTTTTATGAATTGTAAGTATTCCGTTTTTTGGACTGCACCCGCAACGCATCCTGCATACATTTCTGCATCTTCTTTCAAGGTATCAGGAAGGTTTCCTTCCAAAACAACATCAGAAATACTAAAATGTCCTCCAGGTTTTAAAACTCTGAAAATTTCAGCAATTACTTTTTGTTTGTTGGGTACAAGGTTTAAAACACAGTTACTCACTATTACATCGGCAACGTCATTATTAACGGGCATTGCGTCAATATCCCCTTCACGGAATTCTACATTGTTATAGCCTAACTTTTCTGCATTGGCACGGGCTTTTTGAATCATTATTGGCGTAAAATCCACCCCGATTATTTTGCCTTCACTTCCAGTTTCATGTCTGGCTACAAAGCAATCATTGCCGGCGCCAGACCCAAGATCAATTACGGTATCTCCTTTTTTTATTTTGGCGAATTGGGTTGGAAGACCACAGCCCAATCCCAAATCTGCATCTTCCGCATAGCCATCCGTTTCGGAGTAGTCGTCCATCATAATGTTGTAAACTTTATTGGAAGGTGTTGTCGCCCCACAACAGGAGGAAGCATTTTCAGCTTTGCCCTGTTCAGCAATTTTTGCGTAACGCTCTTTTACTATATCCTTTAATTCTTGTTCGTTTTTCATAGTTTTCATTTTTAATTGTATTCAATACTAACAGCAGCCTGAGTTTGGGGAGCAACTTGATCCTGTTTCCTGTAGTTCAGAAAACTTTAATTTTGGTTTTTCTGAAGGAACGCCACAACTTTCTTTAGCTAGGCAGTCTGTTTGTTTGGTTGTAAGAAGGAAATTGGTACCGTCAAAGTCCAACCCAAACTTGCCAATAGTGTCACCTTGATATTCTACTTCAATCTCTAAATCTTCAAGTCCCAAAACTTTTTCTGAAAGATTAATTATCTTAAGTAGTTTCTCTGGATGTAACCTATGATTGTAATCGTTAGCGTTCCACAACTGAAAATTGGCAACTTCTTCATTGCGTACCGTGCCGCCACAGTCTATAAAGTGTTTGGTTATTTTCCCTACTTCAGTAACGTGAAAGTGGGTAGGCACCAATTCGTTATTTGGAAGCATAAACGTTATTTGTTCCAAACTATTTAAATGTTTTTTGATTTCAGATAGTTTCATAATAATGCAGTTTAAAAATTAGCAACAATTGGTTTTATTCTCAATGTCTTGGTCCAGAAACTGGTTCATAACTGTTTTCATAGCGGTCCAGCTTTCTTGGTGAATGCAATAACAGATACTTGTGCCTTCGATATTTCCTTTTATCAAACCAAGTGTTTTAAGTTCCTTTAAATGTTGGCTGATGGTGGGCTGGGCCAAGCCAATTTCTATCACCAAGTCGCCACAAATGCAAGCGTTTATTTTAAACAAATGCTGAAGAATGGCTACTCGTGCAGGGTGCCCAAACGCTTTGGCAAAGTTTGCAATTTGGTTTTGTTGTTCAGTAAATATTTCTGTTTTCGTAATTCCCATTGCTTTGTATAAATTGTATATTGCAATATTACGATTAAAGAATGAATTGAATGGAATAAATCCAAAAAAATATGTAAAAATTTTATTGATTGTCTTTTGGTTCTTCTTTCTTATAAAACCATTCTACTATAAAGCAGATGCAGATTATTCCCACTGAAATGGCTGCGCCCAAAAAGTTTGAGGAGGTTTGTTGTACAATTAAAACAACAAAGGCAATGGCCGACAGTAAGGCGCCGATCAAGCTAACAGTCTTAATGGCATTTATGGCTTTCGCTTTCCGAAAACTTACATAATTTACTACTGCGAAAATTAATAGAAAACCAGCACTTCCCGATGTTGAAATACTTTCGAGGTTCAGAAAATTCGCCGTCAGTAATGTAAGTATTACCGTAATTAGCAATCCTATAGGTTTGTCCCAAAATTGATCTGTAAAGGAATGCGGGAGCTCATGGTCTTCTGCAAGTTCATAACTTACCCTACTGCCGCCGTATAGTGTAGCATTTATAGCCGAAAAAGTTGAAATAAGCGCAGCAACCGTCATAATGGTAAAGCCAATCTGCCCAATCATAGGTTTGGCGGCGGCGGCCAAAACGTAATCTTTTGCGGTAGCAATTTTATCAAAACTTAAGGAACCCACGGTTACCAAGGCTATGATTATATAGAGCAAAACCACAAAGCCCACAGAAATAAAATACGCCCGAGGAACATTTTTCTTTTGGTTTTCCATATCGGGAACGGCATTGGCGATAAGCTCAAAACCTTCGTATGCCACAAATATAACCATCCCACCTGTAAGAAGTTGCAATGGACTTTCCCAGTTTGCGGGATTCAATTGGGAAATATTTGCATTTCCGAACAGACCATAAATTCCAATTCCTGCAAAAGCCAATAAAATAAATAGTTTTATGAATACGGCAAGACTTTCAATTTCGCCAACAACTTTTAAGCTATAGTAATTAATTAAGGTCGCCAATAAAACCACCCCGCTCACAAATATGTGGGTGTCTATAGCTTTGGAGCCAGTAATAGAAATTAAATTTGGCGCATACGAACCAAACGCACTGGCATAAAGGGAGAGCATAATTATGTAGCTTATCCACAGGACGTTATTGATGCCGCCACTAAAAATGCCTCTACCAAATCCTTCATTAACAAACCGTACGGTTCCACCTCTGTCTGGAAATGATAACGATAGTTTGGAATAGCTATAAGCTGTAAACAAGGCTATAATTCCCGCAAATAGAAAGGCTACTGGAGTTCCTCCTTTTGCAAGTGAAACAGCTAAACCCAAAACCGCAAAAATCCCACCTCCTACCATTCCGCCTATGCCTATGGCTATTGCGTCTTTTAGTTTTATAGTGTTTTTAGATTTTTTCTTTACCATTTATTTTCTGATGTTAGCTTGAAATGGTTTCGTTACAATTTGAGTAATTTTTCAAAAGTATCAAAATGATGTTTTTCTGTTCTAAGTGAAATTGTCAATATACCATTCTTAAGAATTATGGAATAGATTTCACCTGTTGTAAAAAGTGTGTTGAGTTTTTGATGTAAGTTTTTTATAAGTTCATTATTATTTTCAGCGCCTTTTATTAAATAATCTTTTGATAATTTATATCCTTTTAAATTATTGAAAAGTTTTTCCGCGAATCCAACGCTATTTTTTTTCTTATTATAAACTCAGAATTGTTTGATATAGCCCAAGGAATTGACCATTCTGCTAAGGTAAGAAGGTTTTGTTTTTTAGAAGAAAGTATCAAGTTTCCTGTGGAAGTGTAAGTGGCTTTTTTATATTTTAAATGCCAAGGTTTTGGAGCCATTATCTCACCTTGAATAAAATAAGACCAAGCGTTGTAATTTCCTTTTACTTTACCATTCTTAATGGCAATATAATTTTCAAATTGTCTGCAAAATTCCTCGTTTATTTTATAGAAAGGAGATGTGAGTTCAGATGAGGCAGCATTTGATTTTATCTTCATTTAGTCTTTTCTTAAAAGCTTCTCAAAACAAACACTCTTTTCAACTCCAGCATATTGACCATAGTTATCGATAAATTTATAACCACTTTTTTTATAAAGCGAAATGGCCTCGGGTTGTTTGATGCCTGTTTCCAAAATACATTTTTTGTTGTCCAATTCCATCGCCCAAGTTTCAAGTTCTTGTAGAATTTTCAATGCAATTCCTTTCCCGCGTTGCTCTAGGGGAACAAACATGCGTTTCACTTCCATGACGTTTGGTTCAAATTGTTTGATGGCACCACAACCCAATGGCTTGTTGTCATCGTCATAAGCAACGATTGTATATTTAATAGAATCTAATTTGTTGAATTGATCATAAAAAGGATGGTCTTCCCCATCGCGAATAGCAAGGTCTGCGTCGAGGTGTTTTACCAATTCAATAAAATCCTTATGTGTGGAATCTGTGCGTAAAAGTTTCATAAATGATGGTTGGTTAGAGAAGTGAAGATACCAAAAACGTGTTGAATTTCAAATATGTAAATTCAACACGTTTACTAACAAACCAACATTCAGAAACAGTAGGTTTCTATTTAATGATTATTTTTTGTGAACTCACTTTGTTATTATTGGTGATTTTTAGAATATATGTTCCAGCATTTAAATGACTTATGTCCATTTCCATAGAAACTGCGTTGTTATTTGTTTCTTCCTTCACTTTTCTCCCATTCAAATCAAACAGCTCAATTTTGGAATTCAATTCATCCTTCGGAAAATTGATAACCAAAACATCCTCAGTTGGCACGGGAAAAATAACATAGCCATATTTAGCTTGTGAAGTTGTGCTCAATTGAATCCCTTCCCCTTCAAAAACTAAATAGCTGTCATTACCTTGAATATCAGTAAAAGTTTCCACTGCTCCGGAAGGCCACTGAATTTCAATTTCAGCAACATTTGAAGCATCGCCCAAACCAAAATGATTGGTATAACTGTTTTGGCTACAATATCCGCTGGCGGCTTCAATTTGCCGGGTTTGCCATATTTCATTGCCGTTTATGGTAGCCCTTACCCTAACTTTTGCCCCAACAGCTGAGCCGTTTGAAGGATCACCAACACAGCGAATTTTTATCCAATTATTACCGCTTCCTGTATTTTTGAATAAAGAATTGCTTTGGTTTTCATTTAGTGTATTTGCCAAAATTACATCCAACCAGCCGTCATTGTTATAATCACCAAAGGCACATCCAAACGTATTTCCTTGGTGGTTTGCCAAACTGCTGCTGGTGTCTTTGGAAAAAGTACCCGTTCCGTCATTTATGAAAAGTGAATTTGTTTCTTGTCCGGTAAAATAGGAGTTGCAGACAAGCAGATCCAAATCGCCATCGTTATCTACATCCGCAAAGGCAGAACCGAAGGAACTTCCTGTTTCTGCAGCTATAGCAGAACTTGTTTGTTCGACAAAAGTTCCATTATCATTGATGAAAAGCTGATTGTTTTGTCCGTCCCAATTGGCAACAAAAAGATCAAAATCACCGTCGTTGTCCACATCAGCCCAAGAACTGCCCGCAGAGTTTTTTCCGTTTTGAGTAATGGGAAGATTGGTGATTTGAGTAAAATTATCTGGCCCATCATTTCGGAATAATGAATTGTTGGCATTGTTTTCATTCGCAACAAACAGATCGCTGTCGCCATCGCCATCGTAATCTATCCAATTTATGGAACGAGAAGCAAGGGTTTCGCTGGTAATGGACAAACCGCTTACTGCTTCAAAAGAGCCATCCCCCTGATTTTCAAAATAAAGATTTCGTGTTGAAACAACACTATTGGTGATATACGCGTCCAAATACTGATCGTTGTTGAGGTCTATCCAATTTATCATTTCAGAATAGGTTAGGGGAATTCCAATGGCATTGGTGGGTTCGTATTCAAAAGTACCGTTGCCATTGTTTCGGTAGAAATAATTTTTTCTCCCAACTCCATTTCTGCCATAAGTGACCACTACTGCATCCAAATCGCCATCATTGTCAACATCCGCAAAACTCGCGCCGTCCGAACGGTCGTTGTCCGAAACAATATCATCAGAAGTTACAGTCGTGAACGAGCCGTCGCCGTTGTTTATGTAGAGCATATTGTTTTGTCCTGCAGCTGGCCCGTTCGTAAAAAATATATCGTCCCAACCATCACCATTCACATCAATAAAATTGGCGCTTCGCGAGGCGGAAGGGGTGGTGGTAATGTCTTCAAAAGTTGTTTCCTCAAAAGACTGCGCCTTTGTTTTTTCGGTGAAAAAGATAACGATACAAATGCTGAAAAGAAGTATTGTTTTTTTCATAATGGTTTGATTTTGAGTTTAGTGGTTAAATGCCTTATGTAGTGTGAAATTAATTTGAAACTTCAACATTGCTTTCGGTTATGTGGTGAACGGAAGAATATTGTTTTGAAACACTTACAAACTGTTTTAAAAATCTTTTTACATTTCAAGATTTTCTTTGAAAAACTAAAAGTCTAGTACTTGTGAAAAAGATGCGAAAAGCTCCATAATTGATGTGAATACTAAAAATGCGGTTTTGAATTGCCTTTTTTTGGAGTTGGGTACACATAATTCTGCCAAAATGATTGATAGGTTTGCTACATTTACTTTTGAAAATCTTTTAACGTTCAAATAGATTGTCCAATTCAATGAAAATAAGTTGCCTAATAATTGACGATGAACCCTTGGCTAGAAAGCGATTACTCGCTTTGGTGGAAGAAATGGAAGATTTGCAATTGCTCGGCCAATGCAAAACGGGAAAAGAAGCAGTTTTGACTATTGAAGAATTACATCCCGACCTTATTTTTCTAGACATCCAAATGAAGGATATGAGTGGATTCGACGTTTTGCAAAAGCTGAAAACCAATAAAAAACCAATGGTGATTTTTGTGACCGCTTTTGACACCTACGCCGTAAAAGCTTTTGATGCTTTTGCATTGGATTATTTGTTGAAACCCTTTAAAAAAGAACGTTTTCAGCAAGCTGTGGCAAGAGCCAAGCAGCAATTTAAAAGTAAAACAGGAAATAATTTGGAAAGCAATTTTCAAAAATTATTGGAATATATTGAAGAAGAAAAAACTGAAAAGAACAACACGACTTCAAAAAGTAAGCTGCCTATAAAAATAGGAAATACGGTTTCATTTATAGCTTATTCGGAAATTCAATACATCCTTGCTTCCGGCAGTTATGTTGAAATTTGTACGCTCGATAAAAAACATGTGCTGCGCGATTCGCTTCAAAATATAATGGATGAAATGGAAAGCAAACAAATGCTTCGAATTCATCGCTCAACCATTATAAACACAAATTTTTTGGATAAAGTGATTCATTCAAATTTCGGGGAAATTGATGTAAAGATGAAGGACGGCTCACTTTTCCGTGTAAGCAAAAGTTATCGAAAAGAATTTCAAAAAAGCCTGGGTTTGTAAAGTGATGCTGAAAAAGTATATTGACATAAAGCTCTTAAAATATCTTGCTGTTTTTTACACCATAGTTGTGCTGTTGGTACAGTTCAAAAAAAGCTATTGGAAAGTAAAAGGAACGAGTAGTTATGGGCCATTAAGTTGGGGGCAACTGTTTAATTACGGAGTATTTATAGATTGGATTGTCGTTATAGTTTTTATGGCTTTCATAAGTCTACTCACTAAATTAATGTTTGAAAAATGGGGCGCAAAAGGGTGGAAGAAAATTGTTTGGGTACATCTTTTCTTTTCTTTTTTTATTGGCTATGTTATCTTTTTTGTGACCGCTGTCATAACTTTTTTAATAGGTAAAGCTTCCTTTACCGAAGCTTCGAGCTATATATCATTTAATCACTTTGTAGCGGTGGTGGAGGTTAATTTTCTAATTTATTTTGCAATGATTGGCATTATAAACGTCTACTATTACATAAAAAAAGTACGTAATATTGAAATTCAAAAAGCCCAAATAGAGACCCATTTAGCAACTGCAAAGCTCAATATGTTGAAGGCGCAACTGCATCCGCATTTTATATTTAATACCCTCAACAGTATTTCTGCATTGATTGAAATTGACAAGGAAAAATCACAAAACTTAATTGCTGACTTTGGGGATCTCTTCCGCGATATTTTGGATTTTAAAGATGAGAATTTGATTCAGCTTCAAAAGGAACTCGCACTTCTCGATAAATATATCGCCATCATTTCCGTCAGATTTTCAGACCATTTATTCATAGAAAAAAATATTGAACCTGGTGTTGAAAATGAATTGGTGCCACATATGCTATTGCAGCCAATGGTTGAAAATGCCCTTAAACACGGCTATGGATACGATACTACCGAATTAAATGTAAATCTGAAAATTTATAAAGACAACAAATACCTTTTCATTGAAATTAGAAACAACGGCGAGGCTTTAATACAACCATTTGAGGAATTGCTACAAAAGGGAACGGGTTTAAAAAATACTCAAGATAGATTGAAAACGCTGTATGGAAACGATGTTGAGTTTACAGTTGAAAACAATAAAAGCAAAGACGAGGTTGTAACTTTTATAAAAATCCCCTTGCAACGCTAGCTTAAATATTCAGGGCTTATGTTTCAAACACAGCAAAGGTTTTTTATCTTAGCTTCCTCCAAAAAGACTTGAATATTTCGCTTCTTCCACCAAAAAATATACTTATGAAAAATTATTTCGCCGTCCTACTTTTTGTTTTATGCTTTGTAAATAATAACGCACAGCAAAAAGAACTAACGCTGAAAGATGCTGTAATGGAGCAATACGGTAAATTTTACCCCCAAAATATTCAAGGATTTCAGTGGGTTCCCGGGACTACTTCCTATACTTATCTTGAAAATGGAACTACGCTAAAAAAAGCATCTGCTGAGAACAAAAAACAAGATGAACAGCTTTCTATTGCCGAAGTAAATCAAAGTTTAAATAGCAATTTAAAACGGTTCTCAGGAATGGATTGGAAAAATGGTGATTCCTTTTATTTGGTGGATAACAATTCCTATTACTTGTATGATTACTTACAAAGGAAAGGGCAGCTAATTTCAAAAATTGACACTTCCGCAGAAAACAGCACGCTTCAAAACGAAACTGGAAACGTAGCATATACCATCGATAACAATTTATATATTAAGAAAACTGATGGTTCGACTATAGCTGTCACCAAAAATTCGGATAAAAATATGGTTTCAGGTCAAGCCATTGCCCGAAGCGAATTCGGTATTACCAATGGCATTTTCTGGTCGCCAAGAGGAAACCTCTTAGCCTTTTACCAAAAAGATGAAACCGAGGTTGCAGATTATCCACTGCTGAACATCAACCCAACTCCGGGAGAGTTAAATTCAATTAAGTATCCGATGGCGGGACAGAAAAGTGAACGCCCCAAAGTAGGAGTCTATAATTTGTCAACCAAGCAAACTGTTTTTATTTCCCCCACAGGAAATGTTGACGATTATCTAACAAATTTATCTTGGACGCCTGATGAAAAAAACGTGCTAATTGCCGAGCTGAATCGCGACCAAAATCATATGAAACTCCAGCTTTTTGACGCTACAACGGGAAAGTTGGCCCGCACGATTCTTGAAGAGAAGAACGATAAGTGGGTAGAGCCAGAACATCCTGCCTATTTTTATTCCGATTCTTCCGAAGACTTTATTTGGATGAGTGAAAAAGATGGGTTTATGAATCTTTATTTGTGCAATACTTCCAAAGGAATTGTAAAACAATTGACAAATAACAAATGGGTTGCAGAAGAAATAGTTGGAAACAACACCAAGGGAACTGAGGTTTATTTCTCTGGAACGGGCGAATCGCCATTAGACACTAAAATGTATTCCGTAAATATTTCCAACGGAAAACAAACCTGTTTAACCGAAACTAGCGGTACTCACAATGCCAGTGTGTCTGCAGATGGAAAATATATTTTCGATCAATACTCAAATTACGAAAAACCCAGCGTTGCGCAGGTATTGGACAACAAAGGAAAAACGGTCCAAGCTCTTGTAAAAGCAGAAAATCCAATGGCCGAATATAAACTAGGAACCACTGAGATTGGAAAATTGAAGTCGCACGATGGTTTTGACCTTTACACGCGTTTAATAAAACCGTCAAACTTCGACCCAAATAAAAAGTACCCGGTTTTGGTTTATGTTTATGGAGGCACTCATGCCCAATTGATCACAAACGCATGGAACGACGGCGCATCACTCTGGATGAAATGGATGGCAGAACAAGGCTATCTCGTTTTCACTTTAGACGGGAGAGGGTCCGCAAATAGAGGTTTTGCTTTCGAAAGTATTATCCACAGACAATTGGGCACTGAGGAATTGAAAGACCAATTAGTAGGTGTGGAATATTTAAAATCACTGCCCTATGTTGACTCAGATCGTTTGGCAATGCATGGTTGGAGTTTTGGAGGGTTTATTACAGTATCGATGATGTTGCGCAATCCTGGAGTTTTCACTACGGGTGTTGCTGGAGGACCAGTAACTGACTGGAAGTATTATGAAGTAATGTACGGCGAACGCTATATGGATACACCGCAACAAAACCCGGAAGGCTATGAAACTGCAAGCTTACTGAACAAAACCCAAAACTTGAAAGGAAAATTATTGACAATCCACGGATCGATAGACCCCGTTGTAGTTATGCAACACGATCTATCTTTGATTAAATCTTTTGTTGAGAATGAAAAGCAAATGGACTTCTTTGTGTATCCAATGCACGAACACAATGTGCGCGGCAAGGATCGGGTACATTTAATGACAAAAGTACTTAACTACGTGATGGAGAATAATAAATAATAAGCAGAACGCATTGGCCCTGTTTAATCGCTTTGAATTCTAATAAACCCTAAAAAGCAATTATCATCATTCCTTTTTTTCCAAAGGAGAATGATCAAACTTTCCCTTCACGGTATTAAAACGAAGAATTCCGAAACCTATAATAGCCGAAATAAAGGAGCCAATCAAAATCCCAATCTTTGCAGAATCTATATATTCTGGACTGCTGTTAAATGCGAGGCTGGCTATAAATATGGCCATCGTGAAGCCGATTCCCGCCAAAAATGAAACCCCTATTATTTGTTTGTTGGTAATATCTTCTGGCACATCGATGATTTTGAATTTTCTCGCCAAAAAGATAACTGTAGAAATACCGATACTTTTCCCCAAAATCAAACAGATCATAATATTCACTATTAAAGCCGTTTCCAATCCACCATCACTGTTTATGGCAACTCCAGCATTTGCAAGTGCAAAAATTGGTATTATTAAATAAGCCACCCAATTGTGGAGTTTGTGTTCTAAATGCTGTAAGGGTGATCTGTATTTATCGGCCCAACCATCCAAATCGTCTATGAGTTCCAACTGTTTTGGTGAGAGCACAGGTTTTTGAAGAATGGTACTATCTTTTATTTCTCCCACGATACTTTCCAGCTGATCGGTAAACTCGTGAGTGCTTATTTTTTGTCTAACTGGAATGGCAAATGCCATCAAGATTCCAGCCAGGGTAGGATGGAGTCCCGCTTTTAAAAACAACAACCAAACTATGAATCCGGAAACTATGGTTAAAAATTCGAAATACAAACCCCTATAACTCAAGAAATAGATAATAGCTAATAATCCAAAAGCGGAACCTAACAACACGAAATTCAAACTGCTACTATAAAAAATTGCAATGACTAGTACCGCACCTAAATCGTCAACTATGGCGAAGGCTGTAAGAAATATTTTTAGACTTAAAGGCACCCGATTTCCAAGCACTTTTAAAATTGCCAACGAAAAAGCAATATCTGTAGCCATTGGGATTCCCCAGCCTTTCAGTGTGTCTGGATTTTGATTCAGAATAACATATATAAGAACCGGAAGCGCGATTCCTCCAATTGCTCCAAATAGGGGAAACATGATTTTTTTGGTGGAATTGAGTTCTCCAATTAAAAATTCGCGTTTTATTTCCAATCCAATCAAAAAGAAGAAAATAGCCATCAGCCCATCGTTTACCCAAAGGATCAACGGTTTTTTAAGTTCAAAACTATCTGAGATAAACCCCAATTCATATTGCCAAAATGATTGATAACTTTCTGAAAATGCTGAATTGGCCCATACCAAAGCAATGATTGTTGTTGCCAACAACAGAATTCCACTGGAACTTTGAAGATTGACAAATTTTTGAAAAGGGGAGAGTAGTTTTTCTTTTATCATATATTTTTTCGAACTGACAATATACGAAACCTTCAAACATTTTTTTTTGGTTAAACATTTTTAAATCATTATTTAGAATCAAGAAACGCAGCATACTACTATGGAATACTGAGCGCTGATAACTGAATACTGCCTACTTTTTTTTATCTTTGCCCCTCGTAAAAAGAAAGCAAGAATATGTTCGATAATTTAAGCGATAAGCTGGACAAAGCACTGCACGTACTGAAAGGTCACGGCAGCATTACTGAAGTAAACGTAGCCGAAACTCTAAAAGAAGTGCGCCGCGCTCTTTTGGATGCCGATGTTAACTTCAAAACTGCCAAGGAATTTACCAATACCGTAAAGGAAAAGGCACTGGGCCAAAACGTACTTACTACATTGCAACCAGGCCAATTAATGGTGAAATTGGTAAAAGATGAACTTACCGAATTGATGGGTGGTGAAACTGCCGGAATCAATTTAAGTGGCACGCCAACTGTAATATTAATGTCTGGTCTGCAGGGTAGTGGTAAAACTACTTTCTCTGGAAAACTTGCCAATTATTTAAAAACCAAAAAGGCAAAAAAGCCACTTTTGGTTGCCTGTGATATTTACCGTCCCGCAGCAATAAACCAATTACACGTAGTTGGAGACCAAATTGGTGTTGAGGTTTACAGTGAGCCCGAAAATAAAAATCCAGTTCAAATTGCCCAAAACGCAATTGCCCACGCTAAGCAAAACGGCTTTAATGTTGTAATTGTGGATACCGCTGGTCGACTTGCAATAGATGAGGCGATGATGACCGAAATTGCAAATGTTCACAAAGCAATCAATCCACAGGAAACACTATTTGTGGTTGATGCAATGACGGGACAGGATGCTGTAAATACAGCAAAAACCTTTAATGAAAGGTTGAATTTTGACGGTATTGTACTTACAAAATTAGATGGTGATACTCGTGGTGGTGCCGCAATTTCCATTAAAAGTGTTGTTGATAAACCTATCAAATTCATTGGTACCGGTGAAAAGATGGATGCCATTGACGTGTTTCACCCAGCTCGTATGGCCGACCGTATTTTGGGGATGGGAGATGTTGTTTCACTTGTTGAAAGAGCACAAGAACAGTTTGATGAAGAGGAAGCCAGAAAAATTCAGAAGAAAATTGCGAAGAACCAATTCGGGTTTGATGATTTCCTTAACCAAATTCAACAGGTTAAGAAGATGGGAAGCATGAAAGATTTGGTGGGAATGATTCCCGGGGCTGGAAAAGCTTTAAAAGATGTAGATATTGATGATGATGCCTTCAAAGGTATTGAAGCCATTATCCACTCTATGACACCAACAGAACGGACCCAACCCTCGGTAATAAATGGAAGCCGCAAAAAAAGAATTGCCTCTGGAAGTGGAACGAGTGTTCAGCAAGTAAATCAATTGCTAAAACAATTCGATCAAATGAGCAAAATGATGAAGATGATGCAAGGCGGCGGCGGAAGAAAGATGATGCAGGCAATGGGTAAAATGAGGTAAATTTTTAAGATGTCACCTCGAGCGCAGTCGAGAGGTTTTAATATTTAATTATAGGAATTATGACCATTCTAGACGGAAAGAAAGTAAGCAACGACATCAAAAATGAAATCGCAGCCGAAGTCGATAAGATGAAAGCCAATGGCGAAAAAGTTCCACATCTTGCAGCTATCATTGTGGGAAATGATGGCGCTAGTCTTACATACGTTGGAAGCAAGGTTAAGGCCTGCGAACGCGTTGGTTTCGAGTCAACATTGGTTAAAATGCCAGATACTACCAGCGAATTAGAATTATTAAAAAAGATTAAAGAACTTAATGAAGACGACAATATTGACGGTTTCATCGTTCAGCTTCCATTACCTCCACAAATTGATACTCAAAAAGTTTTGCTTACCGTAGACCCATCAAAAGATGTGGATGGTTTCCATCCAGAAAATTTCGGAAAAATGGCTTTGGATATGAGTACCTTCATTCCAGCTACACCTTTTGGCATTCTGGAATTATTGCAAAGATATAATGTAGAAACCAAAGGAAAACATACTGTAGTTATAGGAAGAAGCCATATTGTTGGTCGTCCAATGAGTATATTAATGAGCCGAAAAGGATGGCCCGGAAACAGTACGGTAACCTTAACACACAGCAACACAAAAAACATTGCGCAAATAACCACACAAGCAGATATAATTATTTCAGCATTGGGAGTTCCCAACTTCTTGAAAGCCGAAATGGTAAAGGATGATGTAGTTATTATAGATGTAGGGATTACTAGAGTAGAAGATCCAACACACCCAAAAGGGTATGTTATTACAGGAGATGTTGATTTTGAAAACGTTAGCAAAAAAGCTTCCTATATAACTCCCGTTCCTGGTGGCGTGGGCCCGATGACCATAGCTATGCTTCTTAAAAACACCCTTTTAGCGCGCGAGCAAAGAAAGGTTTAAGCTTTTTCATTTTCAGCCAAACGCCAATCCAAATATTTGTGAAGATCTGTTTCTATCCATCCCATGCTGATGGAGAGTACTGCCAAATCATCAATATACCCAATTCCCGGAATGAAATCTGGAACCAAATCGAAGGGGTTGAAAACATATAAAAGCGCAACTACAATAGAAGCAATTGTAAACCAAGGAACATTTGGGTAATTCCCTTTTTTTACGTCTTTTAGCATTGCAAACATAATTTTTCCGAGTTCGGCATATTTACGCAAAGGACTTGCATTGCTCAATTTTTCTGAAATACCTTCTTCATTTTCCATGACTACTTCAACATCTTCGTCCTTAATTTTAGTCACTTTTTCCTCAACGTAATTTTGGTTGACTTTGGAGTCCATCATCGCGATGTTTGAAGAGTCCTTATTTTTCTTTTTTCCGAAAATCATAATCTTTATTTTTTTATTTAAAAGTAACAAATGGAAATCCGAATACTTTTAAAATTATGTTATAAATATTTTTGAAGAGACAAATAATTATTCGGGAAATAAATTCACACCGCTTGTTCATCGGTGGTTATTTCTTCTTTTCCGTATTCTTTCCTATAGATACGTACAATCACCATAAAAAGACTTATAAGCAATGGGCCGAAGATTAACCCTATAAAACCAAATAGTGGCACTCCAACAATCACCCCAACAAGTGTAATAAGTGGATGGACATTATCAAGCTTTTTAAGTACGTAGAGGCGAATTATATTATCCGTTGAGCCCACAACTACAAAACCGTAAATAAGAATTCCCCAGGCCTGAAAACTATGTCCTGTTGAAAGCGTGAGCACAAAAACAGGTAGAATTCCAATCAATGTCCCAACGAAGGGAATCATGCTACCAATGGTTACAATAACGAACCAAAATAAAGGATCTTCAATTCCGAAAATAAGAAAACCAATAAGAGCTACAACTCCTTGGGCCAATGCAACCAAAGGAATTCCCAGCGCATTGGAACGCACCATTGTCTGCACTTCGGAACCTATTTCTTTTAAGTTTTCACGATTCATAGGGATGTATTCTTTCAGAGACTCTCTTAAATCGGTACGATTTATAAACATATAATAGAGCATAAAATACATCAAACCAATTGCAATAAAAGCGTTGAAGGTACCACCAGCTAAATTTTGAAGATTTTCAGAAAGCCAACCTGTTATTGCTCCAGGATCAATTTGTGAATTGAGATCATATCCTATCTTATCTTCCATTTTGCCCAACTGTTCCTTTAGCGCATTAACTACTTCTTCAGAATTCTGAACGGCTTTTCCAATTTTGTTAGTGAGCATTAAAATTATTCCGGCAATAGGAATAAGGATTAAAAAAAAGGAAATTACCATTAAAACCGTTGCAGCCAAGGACGGGTTCCATTTTTTCTTATTAACCAATGTGGCCATCCATTTACGCATAAGAACATAGATGGTTACAGCACCCAAAACTCCAGTAAGATATGGAAGCAGTTCTCTAAAAATAAGACTTCCCATTAATAAGATGAGCAAGATTACAAATATTTGGCGTATTAACTGAGGGGGTATTTGTTTGATCATTTGGCGAATAATTGAGTTAGATCTTCAAATGCTTTAAATTCCAATGCATTTCCTGCTGGATCCTTAAAAAACATTGTGGCCTGTTCGCCTACCTGTCCTTCAAAACGGATATATGGGGCTATGATGAAGGTAATGTTTTTTTGAATTAGTTTTTCTGAAAAAATCCTAAAGGTTTTCATATCCAACACTACTCCGAAATGAGGTATCGGCACGTCCTTGCCGTCCACAGGATTTATAATTTCTTTTACTTTGGGATTTTTTTCTTTCAAGTGAATGACAAGCTGGTGCCCAAAAAAGTCAAAATCTACCCAATGGTCACTACTTCTCCCTTCAGGAAGTTCAAGTACATCTCTGTAAAATTTTCTGCAATGCTCCAAATTATCAACGGGAATCGCTAGGTGGAATGGTCTTAATTGATTGCTCATTAATTATTTCTTAAAGCGTGAATAAGTTCTTTTTTCTTCATTTTTGAACGTCCGTCGATACCAACGTGTTTTGCTTGTTCATATAGTTCGGTTTTTGTCCATTCCTCATAAGGTTTGGCTTTACCGCCTTTTTTCCCAGCATTTGGGGTGTTTGCAATACGAGCAGATTTTTCTTTGCTGTATCCTTTCTCTCGCAATGCCTCATATTGCTCTTCGTTTTTGATTCTTGGATTTGGCATAACAATAGTGTTTAAATATAAAACCCTTTGAACTTCAAAGGGTTTTAAAATTCATGATTTATGTTTGATCTGTATCTTTTCTATTTTTAAGAAGGCCTATACCTGCAAAGAAGAATACAATACCCAATATAATCAGCGCCCAAGGGCTCATCCCAACGTTGAGACTTCCAAATGCGCTAAGAACGCCCATTACTAGACCAATTCCTCCTGCAATGGTTAAAATGAAACCTAAAATCTTAATCATAATTCAATTATTTTTGATGGTTAATTGGATTAAAATTAAAGGAAAGCATTCAGATGATAATGAATGTTAACAAAATCTTTGCAGCCAAAAATTTATTTAGCTGTAGGCTCCCAGCCTATCATAAAATATTTGAAAGGCGCATCATCTGGTATTTGGCTGGCCTCAACTTTTAAGTCCATGTTGTAGCGAAGCTCTTCTGGAAGGCTTTTTTTGTCAATAGTCAAAAAGACATCGGTTTCTTTCAAAAATATTACAACAGCATTGATGGTGGTTTCAATATTGTCTATGGTGTAATTGGCCTTAACATCCTTCCAGGTGCTTGCTGAGGTTAAGCCTTTTTCGGTTTTATATCTGGAATCAAAAACCTGTATATTTTTTACGGTTGAATTTGGATCGCTTTCATCATCGGGCGAAAGTAAAAGAAGTTGTTTGCCGCCTTTTTCATAAATTTCAACTTCTCCCTGTGTTTCCAGAGCATTGGGAGATGAGTTTATTTTCACAATGGAATCTGCTTCAAAAATGGAATCGATTTGCTTGATTTTTATTTCCTTGTTTAGGTTTCCAATGGAACCATTTTTAATCAAAAAAGGATCGCTGTCCTTTCCGCATTGAACAAAAGCAAGTGAAACTATTCCAATTATTAAAAGTGTCTTTTTCATTTATTTTTTTATTTTAATTTATAAGTTTTTTTTACTGACCACTAAATTATTTCATCATCTTCCCCAAAATTCCTAAAACGCTACGAATAACGGTTGGGCTGGAAAGTGTTTTTATCCAAGGATTTGAAGTGCTTCTCCGGCTGGATGAGCTTCGGCTTGAAGTGGTTTTTCTAGCTTCTTCTTTTTCTTTTTGAGCTTTTTCCTTTGCTTCTTCTTTGTTGGCAATTTCAATTTTCTCTGTCAACATTTCATAGGCACTTTCGCGGTCTATAACTTCGTTGTACTTCGGGATTAATTTTGAGGTTTTTAACAAATCTTTCAATTCAATATCTGTCAAAATATCCATGCGGCTCATCGGTGCTCGAAGCATAGTTCGTGCTAGTGGCGTTGGGATTCCCTTTTCGTTAAGGGCGCTTACCAAAGCTTCCCCAATCCCTAAAGCTGTCAAAACCTCGTCGGTTTTATAATAATCTGAAAGTGGGTAGTTTTCAGCTGTCAATTTGATGGCCTTTCTGTCTTTTGCTGTAAATGCACGAAGCGCGTGCTGTATTTTTAGACCCAATTGGCTCAAAACCGCGTCAGGCACATCGGTTGGATTTTGCGTAACAAAATAAAGCCCAACACCTTTGGAGCGAATCAGTTTTACAATGCTTTCTATTTGGTTTAGAAGTGCGCTGCTGGCTTCGTTGAAAATTAAATGCGCTTCGTCAATAAAAATCACTAATTCCGGCCTACCACTGTCACCCTGTTCGGGGAATGTAGCATAAATTTCAGCTAATAGGCTAAGCATAAAAGTTGAAAAAAGCTTCGGCCGATCTTGAATATCTGTCAAACGGATAATGTTAATGTAACCCATTCCGTTTTCATTCACACGAAGTAAATCATCAGTATCAAACGATTTTTCTCCAAAAAACATATCTGCTCCTTGCTGTTCCAATTCCACAACTTTTCGTAAAATGGAACCTGTTGAAGAAGTAGAAATACGGCCGTACGCATCTGCAAATTCATCTTTACCTTCGTCTGTGGCGTATTGTAATATTTTTTTGAAATCCTTTAAATCCAGCAAAGGCATTTTGTTATCGTCACAATACTTAAAAATGACAGAAACTATACCCGCCTGCACATCGCTCAAGTCGAGAATTCGAGAGAGCAATACAGGACCAAATTCACTAACGGTAGCGCGAAGACGAACGCCTTCTTGATCTGATAGAGTAAGTATTTCAGCAGGAAACTTTTTTGCTTCATACGGAAAACCAATTGCAGTGTGGCGTTCTTCAATTTTGGCATTGTTTGTTCCAGGCTCGGCAATGCCACTGAGGTCTCCTTTTATATCCATCATAAGTACTGGAATTCCTTTTTCAGAAAGGTTTTCAGCAATAATTTGAAGTGTTTTGGTTTTTCCAGTACCCGTAGCACCAGCAATCAATCCGTGACGGTTTAGTGTTTTTAAAGGAATTTTAACGTATGCGTCTTTTACGGTTTCACCGTCAAGCATAGCCGATCCAAGAGTTATGAAATCTCCTTTTGTTGTGTAACCGTTGTTTATGTAATTAAAAAAAGCCTGTTTATCTGCCATGGCACTAAATTTTGCTCAAAAGTAATAAATTATAGAGCACCAAGTTTTTTAAAGCACCAAATTCCAAGTGTCTAAATATTTTTATTTAGAATTTGCTTCTCAAATACTATAGTTTTCACCCACAATTCAAGTAATTTTGCAGCGATGAAAAAAGAAGTACAGCATTTAGTGGACAAAGGAGTGATGCTTCCATTAATGGAAGAGTTTTATACCATTCAGGGCGAAGGATTTCACAAAGGAACTGCCGCATATTTTATTAGAGTTGGCGGCTGTGATGTTGGTTGCCATTGGTGCGACGTAAAAGAAAGTTGGAATGCGGAGCTGCATCCGCCAACTGCAATTGAAGCAATTGTTGAAAACGCTTCAAAATATTCTAAAACCATCGTAATTACAGGAGGCGAGCCACTTACGTGGGACATGGGGCCATTAACAGAAATGTTGAAAACACGTGGCATGCAGACGCATATTGAAACTTCTGGGGCTTATAAACTTACCGGAACTTGGGATTGGATATGCCTTTCTCCAAAGAAAATGAAACTTCCTACTGAAGAAGTTTATAAGGCTGCGAATGAATTGAAAGTAATTGTTTTCAACAATGATGATTTCCGCTTCGCGGAAGAACAAGCAGCTAAAGTAGGCAAGGACTGCATCCTTTATTTGCAACCTGAATGGAGCAAACGCGAAAAGATGAGTCCCCTAATCGTGGATTATGTAATGCAAAACCCACAGTGGAAAGTTTCGCTGCAAACACATAAATACTTGAATATTCCTTAAAAATTAAATCTCAAAAAACAAATCCCAAATCCCAACCCTTTATTTTTGTGAATTTGGGATTTGTGATTTGGAAATTGAAATTCCTTTCAAAAAAGTACTCAGATTTTTTTGAAAGGAATTTCCACATAATGGTCATCCCAGCCAATCATTAATGTGGTTCCTTTGCTGTCTGTTTTAAAAATCATCGAGAGTGATTCAATGGGTGCAACGGCCTGCAAACACGGCACTGTAATTCTGGCCACATCTTTATCTTTTTTATAGCTGAAAGCACCCCAAACATTGTTGTCACTGTTTATGATGATGGTCCAATTTTCTTCGTCAGGAATTGTATAAAGTGTGTAAGTTCCAGGGTTTAAAAGTGTTTTCCCAAATTTCAAAGGAGTATAAATAGTTAATTCCGTTGCTTCATTAGCACCAGTACGCCACACTTCGCCATAAGGCACTAGGCCTCCAAAAATATCACGGCCTTTTTTTTGTGGGCGACTGTAAATAACTCTTGCCAAGGGCAGACTTTTTTTGTCAAGCCTTGCCATTGTTAAATCCATTGGAGAGGAATCCATTTCTGGAAAACTTTGTGCTTGCAAGGTTTGAAAAGCAAAAGGAGAAAAAACAATAAAAAATATTAAGGGTATTTTTTTCATAAATAAAGAGTTTCAAATAAGTTAAGGCCTATTCAAGAAATAGGACAAATATTTCAGTGAAAAGTTTAAAAAAGATTAAAATTCATTAAAATATAAATAATAAAAACGTTTAATAAGTCGAAAATAGTGCGCAACTATTACGCCAAATCCGAAATCTCTTTTTTAAGGCTTGAAATGTTGCGTTTTTCCACAGCAATTTGTTAATAACTTACGACTTAAAAATTGCGTAAACCCTCAATTTTATTGGGTATTTGGTTATATTTGTTCGTTACGAAAAAAACTGAAAATCATTCAAATTATTATATGAGCGAAGAACAGAAAAAAGGCAGCTACGGCGCCGACCAGATTCAAGCGTTGGAAGGAATGGAGCACGTGCGTATGCGCCCCTCTATGTATATTGGCGATGTAGGCCCGCGCGGTTTGCATCATTTGGTTTATGAAGTGGTGGACAACTCCATCGATGAGGCCATGGGTGGCTATTGCGACACGATTGAAATATGGATAAACGAGGACAACTCGGTAACCGTAAAGGATAACGGTCGTGGAATTCCCGTGGATCTTCACAAAAAAGAAGGGGTCTCTGCACTTCAGGTTGTAATGACCAAGATTGGAGCGGGTGGAAAATTTGATAAAGATTCCTATAAAGTTTCCGGAGGTCTTCACGGGGTTGGGGTTTCCGTGGTTAATGCACTATCGGAACATTTAACTGCTACCGTGCACCGCGATGGTAAAGTATGGCAACAGGAATATGAGCGCGGTAAAGCTTTATATCCCGTAAAGACTATTGGTGAAACCGATTTTCGCGGGACTATAGTTACTTTTAAACCGGACAGCGAAATATTTCAGCAAACGTTGGAATATAGTTATGATACCCTTGCAAGTAGAATGCGTGAGCTTTCTTTTTTGAATAAGGGAATCACTATTTACTTTACCGATAAAAGGGAAAAGAATGAAAATGGAGAGAGCGAAACCGAAAAATTCCACAGTGAAGAAGGGTTAAAGGAATTCATCCGCTTTTTGGATGGAAATCGCGAACCAATAATTACGGATGTAATTTCAATGGAAGGCGAAAAGAATGATATTCCTGTTGAAGTTGCGATGGTTTATAACACTTCTTTTAGTGAAAACCTTCATTCCTACGTAAACAATATAAATACCCACGAAGGGGGAACGCACCTTGCTGGTTTTCGTGCAGGTCTTACCCGTACGTTAAAGAAATATGCCGACGCTTCCGGAATGCTGGATAAATTGAAATTCGAGATTGCAGGTGATGACTTCCGTGAAGGATTGACCGCAATTATTTCAGTTAAAGTGCAAGAACCGCAATTTGAAGGGCAAACAAAAACTAAATTGGGTAACCGTGAAGTTACTTCAGCTGTGAGTCAAGCGGTTTCCGAAATGCTTGAAAATTATTTGGAAGAACATCCAAACGATGCGAAAATAATAGTTCAAAAAGTAATACTTGCGGCACAGGCACGCCATGCAGCGCGAAAGGCTAGAGAAATGGTTCAGCGCAAAACGGTAATGAGTGGTGGTGGACTGCCAGGAAAACTTTCTGATTGTTCTGAACAGGATCCTGTAAAATGCGAAGTATTTCTTGTAGAGGGTGATTCCGCAGGTGGAACTGCTAAACAAGGACGTGATCGTAATTTCCAAGCTATTCTTCCGCTTCGAGGAAAAATTCTCAACGTGGAAAAAGCAATGCAGCACAAAGTTTTTGAAAACGAAGAAATCCGAAATATTTATACGGCTCTTGGTGTAACCATCGGGACCGAAGAAGACAGTAAGGCATTAAACCTTGAAAAATTACGCTATCATAAAGTTGTGATTATGTGTGATGCGGATGTGGATGGTAGCCACATTGCAACGCTGATTCTTACTTTCTTTTTCCGTTATATGCGTGAATTAGTTGAAGCGGGTTGCGTTTATATTGCCACTCCACCGCTTTATTTAGTGAAAAAAGGTGCCAAAAAAGAATATGCCTGGAGCGATAAAGCTCGTGATGCCCTAAACGAACAGTTTGGTGGAAGTGCAGCAATCCAGCGCTATAAAGGTCTGGGTGAAATGAACGCCGAACAACTTTGGGATACTACAATGAACCCTGAATTCCGTACTTTACGCCAAGTAACAATAGATAACGGTACCGAAGCTGATAGAATTTTCTCAATGTTGATGGGTGACGAAGTTCCGCCAAGACGTGAGTTTATTGAGAAAAACGCAATTTATGCGAATATTGATGTGTAACTAAATCTAAATAATTTTTGAAAAGCCCATTGCTGATACATTCAGCAATGGGCTTTTTAGTTTTTAACCCTTTATTGTCATAATTTTAAGTAGATAATAGTACTTTTGTGTAGTATTTCAATAATACTTGAAAACAAATAAAAACGATTCTGATATCCGTCAGAATAACCATAAATCACAAACAATAAACATATTAATATGAAAGTAACAGTTGTAGGAGCAGGTGCTGTGGGCGCAAGTTGTGCAGAGTACATTGCCATCAAGAATTTTGCAAGTGAAGTAGTTTTGTTGGACATCAAAGAAGGATTTGCCGAAGGAAAGGCGATGGATTTGATGCAGACCGCTTCTTTAAACGGTTTTGACACGAAAATCACTGGAGTAACAAGTGATTATTCTAAAACGGCTGATAGTGATATCTGCGTAATCACCAGTGGAATTCCACGTAAACCAGGAATGACGCGTGAGGAATTGATTGGTATCAATGCCGGAATAGTAAAGGACGTGTCCTCAAACCTTGTAAAACATTCTCCTAAAACAATTATAATCGTAGTAAGCAACCCGATGGATACGATGGCCTATTTGGTTCATAAAACATCAGGTTTGCCCAGCAACAGAATTATCGGAATGGGCGGTGCTTTAGATAGCGCACGTTTTAAATACCGTTTGGCTGAGGCTTTGGGTGCGCCAATCAGCGATGTTGACGGAATGGTGATCGGTGGTCACAGCGATACTGGAATGGTGCCATTGACGCGTTTGGCAACTAGGAATAGTGTTCCGGTTACCAAGTTTATTTCCGAAGAAAGATTAAATCAAGTAATGGAAGACACTAAAGTTGGCGGTGCTACATTGACCAAACTTTTGGGAACTTCAGCTTGGTATGCTCCGGGAGCAGCAGTTTCAGGTTTGGTTCAGGCAATTGCTTGCGATCAAAAGAAAATGTTTCCTTGCTCCGTAATGCTCAACGGCGAATACGGATTGAAAGATATCTGTATTGGTGCTCCAGTTATTTTGGGCAGAAACGGTATCGAAAAAATCGTTGAACTTGAATTGAACGATGCCGAAAAAGCACACATGAAAGAAAGTGCGGAAGGTGTTCGCAAAACAAATGATTTGCTTGAATTGTAATTTGCAATTAAGTGTATAAAATTGAAAAAGCCGGTAATTGCCGGCTTTTTTATTATATGGTGTCAGTTCGAACTCAGTCGAGAACTATCCGCATTTAGAAGACCCACAATCCTTGCAAGTCAAACAACCTTCTTGATAAATAAGCGATGTACTGTTACAATTTTCACATTTCTGTTTGCGTGCTTCGGTACCGTCGGCAACGTATCGTTTTAAGGCGCGGGCAACACCGTTTTTCCATGTGTTTATACTTTCGCTATCTAATTGAAGGCTGTTAATTAATTCCACAGCTTTTTCAATCGGCATTCCGTGGCGAAGCGTGCTAGAAATCAATTTTGCATAGTTCCAAAATTCTGGGTTAAATTTATGTGAAAGCCCTTCAATAGTGGTTTTGTAGCCTCTTTTGTTTTGATACTGAAAATCGTAACGCGAAGTTCCGTCTTCATTTCTGTTTTTAATAATTACCCCGTTATTTACCCAACGTGGAATTAAAATACCGTCTTCATCATCGGCAAAACCTGTGAAGATTTCATAAGGTTTTTCATCGATCAAACCGATAAACGCAATCCATTTGTCTTTGCTATTTTGAAAACGAACTACATCTGCACCCAAAACTTCTGGACGTTTTGTAGGGAAAGCGGTAAGTGTTTCATTTTCCTCTTCCTTTTCTTCGTTGGAAATCAAAACCCCAGAACGTGAACCATCGCGGTAAACAGTAACGCCTTTACAGCCGGCTTGCCATGCTTCCAAATAAAGTTTTCCAACCAATTCTTCAGTAGCATCATTGGGTAAGTTGATAGTTACAGAAATGGAATGATCCACCCATTTTTGCACTGCGCCTTGCATGCGTACTTTGCTCATCCAGTCCACATCGTTGGAAGTGGCTTTGTAGTAAGGCGATTTTTTTACGATTTTGTTCAGTTCTTCCTGGCTGTAGTTTTTATCGGTATCAAAATCGTTTACTTCCATCCATTGCTTGAAACGGTGGTGAAAAACTACGTATTCTTCCCAACTGTCGCCCAATTCATCCACAAAATCAATGCGTACGTTTTTGTCATTAGGGTTCACCTTTCTTCTTCTTTTGTAAACAGGAAGAAAAACGGGCTCGATTCCAGAAGTAGTCTGCGTCATCAAACTTGTGGTTCCTGTTGGTGCGATGGTTAGCAACGCAATATTTCTTCGACCGAATTCCAGCATATCGTAATACAGCTTTTCATCTGCATCTTTTAGGCGAAGGATAAACGGATTGTTTTTTTCTCTTTCGCTATCGTATATTTTGAAAGCGCCTCTTTCTTTTGCAGCATAAACCGAAGCGCGATAGGCTTCCAAAGCGACCGTCTTGTGGATTTCAACTGAAAAATCAATTCCTTCCTTGCTGCCGTATTTTATGCCCAAAGCGGCAAGCATATCTCCTTCTGCGGTAATGCCTATTCCAGTTCTACGGCCCTCTTCGGCTTTTCTTTGAATGTTCAACCAGAGATTTTTTTCAACAGCTTTTATTTCTTCAGCTTGTGGGTCGGCGTTTATTTTGTCGATAATAGCATCTACTTTTTCAAGTTCCAAATCGATAATATCGTCCATAATTCGTTGGGCGATCCCAATATGCTTTTTGAAGAGCTCAAAATTGAAAGAAGCCTTTTTTGTGAAAGGTTCCTCAACATAAGAAAATAAATTGATGGCTAATAAACGACAGGAATCGTAAGGACATAGCGGAATTTCGCCACACGGATTGGTAGAAACGGTCTTGTAGCCCAAATCTGCATAACAATCAGGAACGGACTCCTTAATAATAGTATCCCAGAAAAGAATACCCGGCTCAGCAGATTTCCATGCATTGTGCACTATTTTTTTCCAAAGTTTTCCAGCCTCGATTTTTTTAGTATTTTTTGGATTTTCGCTGAAAATAGGATATTTCTGTACATAGTTTGTTCCATCTTTCACGGCTTGCATAAAAGCATCGTCCATTCGAACAGAAACATTGGCTCCGGTAACTTTACCCTGCTCCATTTTGGCATCGATAAAATCTTCGGAATCGGGGTGATTTATAGATACCGAAAGCATCAATGCGCCACGGCGACCATCTTGCGCCACTTCACGAGTTGAGTTTGAATAGCGCTCCATAAACGGAACGATTCCAGTTGAGGTCAAGGCTGAATTTTTCACAGGTGAGCCTTTTGGTCGTATGTGCGAAAGATCGTGACCCACACCGCCGCGACGTTTCATTAATTGAACTTGCTCTTGGTCAATTTTCATAATTCCACCGTAAGAGTCGGAATCGCCATCGTTTCCGATTACAAAGCAATTGGAAAGTGACGCAATTTGATATGGATTACCAATACCCGCCATTGGGCTGCCCTGTGGTACGATGTATTTAAAATCTTTTATGGCATCAAAAACTTCGTCTTCCGTCATCGGATTTGCATAACGCTTTTCCACGCGTGCAATTTCTTTTGCAATGCGACGGTGCATGTCGTTCGGCGTTTTTTCGTAAATATTGCCTTCAGAATCTTTTAGGGCATATTTATTTACCCATACGCGTGCTGCAAGATCGTCTCCTTTAAAATATTCAACCGAAGCTTCGAATGCTTCGTCCTGTGTATAAGTTTGAGGTGCGGGGATGACAGTTTTTACTTGCATATTCTGAAAGTGTTTTGGTTGTTTTGAATTGGAATTTTAATGTAGGGTAAATATACTAAAATAGTAATCTCATTCTAATATTAAAATTTAAAGTTGTCAAGAATGTATTGTTAATATATTTATAATCAGCTATATAAAATTTTATCAACACTAAAAAGTTGACAAATTTTGAAAATAAATGTTTTTCATTAAAAAATGTTTTTTGAAGAGTATTTTTGGTTCTCAGTCAGATTTTGCCTCGAACTGAAACCTATAGAAAAATGTGTTTTCAGGTTTATGTCTCTTTGATTTATTTAAAAACATTAAATGTGACAAAAATCATTTTTAGAAATGTATAAGAATTGTAATTTTGCATGGTGAAAAATGTAATTCTCATAATCTCTTCCTTAATAATGCTCACAAAGCCTATGTGGCCAGTGGTTGATTATGTCGTGAATTATGATTATATAGTCAACGTACTTTGCGAAAACAAAGACAAGCCGGAAATGCAATGTAACGGAAAATGTCATTTGTCGAAAGAGTTGGCAAAAGAAGCTGGTGCTGATAATAAGAATCCGTTCAACAGTAAAACTTCAAAAACTGAAATTCTTCAGTTTATTATTTCAGAAAATATTAAAGAGTATACTTTTGCTTCAGAAGCAGGGTTTGCTTCCTTGGAAAATATTGGCTACAAGCCAAATTTGAATTCTTCTCTTTTCAGTTCAAAAATTCTTCATCCACCACAGTTGGGATAATTTATAGCGACGGTTCATTCTGAAATTTTCTAGAATAATTCAGAGTGTCCATATCTTATTAAATTCTCAAAACTATCGTAAAATGAAATTATCTCAAAGTGTATTTCCCATGCGGGTAATACTTATGGGTTACCTTTTGTGTGCATTACTTTGTGGTACTTTAACATCGCAGTTGTACGCTCAAGAAATACCCGCTGATAGCCTGAAATTGATTCATCTAAATGAGGTGATTGTAATTTCGGCAAGCAAACAATTGGACCATCAAAAACAGCGCAAACCACTGTCTACATTGGACGAGTTTTTGGAGTCGTCACTCAGTGTCAATATGGTGAAACGCGGCGCCTATGCTTGGGAGCCAACGATGAACGATATGGCTTCGGAACGTTTGGCTGTAACAATTGATGGAATGCAGATTTTCGGCGCGTGTACCGACAAAATGGACCCAATAACTTCCTATGTTGACGTGTCGAATCTTTCAGAAGCGCAGATTGGCTCTGGCCAACAAGGTGCGGCGTTTGGGAATACCATTGGCGGTGGTATCAACTTGAAGCTGGACAAAAGTAATTTTAAGCCCACTGGCTGGACTAGTTCATTGGAAAGCGCCTATGAAAGCAATAACAAGATGCGTGTTTTTGGTGGCGAACTCAATTATTCCGACGAAAAATTCTATTTGAATACCGATGCAATCTATCGTAAGGCTTATAATTACTATGCTGGAGGTGATAAAGAAGTGCTTTTTTCGCAATTTGAAAAATATAACTTCTCCATCAATTCGGGCTATAAATTGGCCGAGGACAAATCCATTTCCGCTACCTTAATATATGATGAAGCGAACGATGTGGGTTATCCTGCCTTAACAATGGACGTTTCCTTGGCGCGGGCGGTAATCGGTTCGGTGAGTTTTAATCAGGATACTTTGTTGGGGAATTTCACCAATTGGGAATCCAAATTGTATTACAATAACATTAAGCATACCATGGATGACACCAAGCGTCCAGATGTATTGATACATATGGATATGCCAGGCTGGAGTGAAACTGCCGGGTTTTATTCGCAACTGAATTTCAACAAAGAAAAGAATCATTTCTTTTTCAAGCTGGATGGGTTTTACAATAAGAGTTATGCAGAAATGACAATGTATCCAACCAACAGCAACGAGCCGTTGATGTTTATGTTAACGTGGCCAGATGTGCGCACCAAAGACGTTGGTTTTTATGCCGAAGATCACATTTCATTTGAAAAATCTTCGTTAAAACTTTCAACGCGTTTGGCTTACCATTCAAATACAGTGGCAGATGATTTTGGGTTGAACAGCTTAAAAATTTTCTATCCCGAAATGGATAAGACAAATACCCGTTTTTTGAAAAGCTTTTCGGCACAATATCACAAAATGCTGAATGATTTTCACTTAAACGGTGGTCTTTCGTATGGCGAACGCGCGCCTTCGGTTTCGGAGGGGTATGGGTTTTATCTGTTCAATAGTTTTGATAACCACGATTATATTGGCGACCCAGACCTTAACACGGAAAGTTCTGCAGATGCCAATATTTCGGTAATCTATAAAAAACCAACTTTTGAAATTACTGCTGGGGCAAATTATTTCCATATTTTCAATTATATAATTGGAGTGGTGGATAATTCGCTCAGCACGATGACCATTGGTGCTGATGGTGTTAAAATTTATACCAATCTTGATTATGCGCAGCTTTTTAATGCTTCACTCTCGGGAAGGTATAATATTTCAAATGCTTTTAAATTATCTGCTAATGTTTCGTATCACCGAGGGGTTGACAATGAGAGCGAAAATTTGCCATTGATCAGCCCGCTTTCATACACGAGCGCACTCGATTTCTATAAAAACCAATATTCTGCATCGCTTTCGGTTGATGGCGCTGGGGAGCAAATAAATTACAATCCTGCTTATGGCGAAACGAAAACCGCTGCTTATGCCACGCTTTCGGCAAGCTTTGGGAAACGTTTCTTCATAAATAAAAATGATCTTTTTGTTAAAACGGGGATTGAAAACATTCTTGATACAAATTATTCGTCCTATACCGATTGGAACAACATTCCGCGGATGGGCAGAAACCTTTATTTAACAATTTCTTATTCAATTAATTAATAACTCAAAATAAATATTAAATACATATGAAAACATTAAAATATATTTTCGCAATCCTTATTCTATCCATTTCATTCGTTAGTTGTTCTGATGATGATAATGACACACCAGTAGAAGTTAGCCCTGTTGAGGGTTTGAACAAAATTTATGAATTTTCAGAAGCTGACCATTCTGTTGAAATCTATTCTGAAAAAACAGGCCTCGAAGTGGGTTACAATGAAGTTTCTATCCGAATAAAAGATATGGCTAGCAACAAATACGTTACCAACGCCGCCCCCACTTGGATGCCAATGATGCATATGGAAACTATGAGCCATTCCGCACCACACACTATGTTGAGCAATTCTGAAGAAAGCACTGTTTATAAAGGTTATATCGTTTTCCAAATGGCGAGCAACGGCACTGAATATTGGGAAGTAATGCTTAACTATAACCTTAACGGTCAGGCAATCGAGGAGGCTATGGCGGTTTCGGTAGCACAGCCTGCTGATGGTTTGAACAAAACACAAGTATTTACGGGCAGCGATAATACGCGTTACATTTTGGCTTATGTTAATCCTAAAGACCCCAAAGTTGCAATTAACGATTTGCAAGCTGTACTTTACAAAATGGAAACTATGATGTCTTTTCCAGTGGTTGAAAACTTCAAAATAACTGTTGATCCAAGAATGCCCGGAATGGGGAACCACACTTCGCCAAACAATCAGGATTTGATTTATAATGCAGCAACCAAAATTTACAATGGTAAATTGTCACTTACAATGACCGGCTATTGGAAAATTAATTTAAAATTGATGAATGAAAGCGGTGAGGTATTGAAAGGAGAAGACGTTACAGAGTTAAACCCTGAGAGCAGTCTTTATTTTGAAATAGAGTTCTAATTTTTTTGTTTATTTTATATTGTATAAAGACTGTAGCGATACAGTCTTTATTTTTTTATATTTGACGCGTGAACTGGAAATGGTATATACCGGTATTAATAATTGCTCTTGCTTTTTTTGGAATAAGCTTGGAGCAATCAACGCTTCCCAATCAGGAAATTGTTGTTCAATTTGATGCCAAATCTGTAAGTGCTGATGAGGCGCAACGTGCTGTTTCCGATATAACAAACCAATTAAAAGCTATTGGCGTTGCTGATGTTCAAGTATCAGAACTGCTGGATGGTAAACTAAAAGTTACTTACTACAGTAGCATTGATGTAGCTGTAATAAAGAATTTGTTTTATAAACAGAACAAACTTCAGCTTGATGATACGGCTTTTAATGAAAAGGATGGCTCTTCCCAAATTCCTTTTAGTAATGATTCCTATACCTATAAACTAGATGTAATCAAAATCCAAAAGGATTATGGTTCAGATCTAGGACTTCATGGCCTACTTGTAGAATTAAAGTCTGCAAAAGATCAATATTTAAACCAAATTGTTTCTCTTGTCATAGAGGATGCTAATTTCAGTTTAAAACAAAATTTTGAAATAGTTGCGTATAAAAACTATCGCAATGTTTCACTATTAATAGATACTACTTCACATAAAATTCCAGAGGTACGGGCTGGACCATTTTCTTAAAGAAATTCTTCGTAAAATTTTTTAAAGTGAAAAGGTTGAAACATAATTGAGCTTTTTTTCACTTTCATAAAACGGCTTCCGTATTTCACATTCCGAAGTCTTTAAAATTAATTTATTAATAACCGCGATAATTGTCAGATATAACAGCAAATCATATATTTGCGCTCCCGAAATTTTGGGATAAAAAAATCTGACCAAAAAAATATATACATGCAAAACAAAGGACTAATTACCATATTTGCCATCCTTTTTGGATTGGTAAGTATTTATCAGCTCTCATTCACTTATGTGGCTAGCAAAGTGGAGGACAGCGCTAAGGAGTTTGCCAATAGCAAATTCTCTGAAAATGAACCACACGAGCGTGACAACGCAGAAGCCCGTTACCTTGATTCTGTGGGCACCCAGTCAATATTCTTGGGAATAGACTACAATGATGCTAAGGAGAGGGAATTGAACAAAGGTCTTGACCTTAAAGGAGGTATCAACGTTATCCTTGAGGTTTCTGTAAAAGACATCTTGAAAGGGTTGGCAAACAATACTAAAGACCCTGCATTTAACCAAGCTTTGGAGAATGCCAAGGAACTTCAGAAGAATAGCCAGGATACTTACATTGAGTCTTTCTTTCAGGCATTTGAGGCGCTTCCGGGCGAGAACGAACTTGCGTCACCAGATATTTTCTTCAACAAAAACTTGGAAGATGTAATTGATATTGGAATGACCAATGCACAGGTAAAACCAATTATTGAAAAGAAAATCGATGAGTCTATTACTTCTGCTTTTGAAGTTTTAAGAAAGCGTATTGACAAATTTGGGGTAACCCAACCAAACATTCAACGTTTAGGGAAATCCGCAAGAATACTTGTTGAACTTCCGGGAGCGAAAGATGTTGACAGGGTAAAGAAACTTCTTCAAAGTACTGCTCAGCTTGAATTCTGGGATGTTTATAAGTTTGATGAAATGGCAGGATTCCTGCAAGCTGCAGATACCAAAGCTGGTGAAATTGCAATGGCGAAAAATGCATCTGAAACTGAAACAACAAAGACTGTTGTTGATTCAACTAAAACAGAAGAGGACGATGTAAGTAAACTTTTGGGTGGACAGGATGTGAAAGATTCACTTGTTAACGATAATAAAGCAAACCCAATACTTTCAAAAATGGTTTCTTTGGGTAGCCAAGGAAGTCCTGTGATTGCTACTTTCAGATTAAAAGATACCTCGACTATAAATGGTTATTTGCGCAATCCGCAAGTAAAATCATTGTTGCCAACTGAATTGCGTTTCGCGAAATTTGTTTGGGGCTTGCCAGAGGCAGATGCACAATTAAATGGTGAAGAAATAACTGCGCTATATGCGTTGAAAGGAAATAGAGACAATGTTCCACCACTTGGAGGAAGTGTTGTGGTTGATGCAAGACAGGAATATGACAATTTAAGTCGTGTAGTGGTTTCTATGCAAATGAACGGTCAAGGTGCCAAAGTTTGGGAGCAAATGACTGGCGATGCATACCAAAACCAGAGCCAGATTGCTATAGTTCTAGATAATATTGTTTATTCTGCGCCTGGAGTAACTTCAGGACCAATTGCTGGAGGCCGTAGCCAGATTTCCGGAAACTTTACTGTGCCACAAGGACAGGATTTGGCCAACGTGTTGCGTGCAGGTAAATTGCCAGCTTCCGCAGAGATTATTCAAGGGGAAGTTGTTGGACCAACATTGGGCCATGAAGCAATTGACAGTGGGGTAATGTCTTTCGTTGTTGCGCTTTTTATAGTGCTTTTATGGATGATTGGTTATTATGGAAAAGCTGGGGCTTTTGCTGATATCGCTTTGATGGTAAACATATTATTTATCTTCGGAATTTTAGCTGGACTTGGTGCTGTACTTACCTTACCGGGTATTGCGGGTATTGTATTGACGGTAGGTATGTCTGTGGATGCGAACGTACTTATCTTTGAAAGGATTAAAGAAGAGCTTGCAAAAGGCAAGGCACAGAAAGATGCCGTTAAGGATGGTTTCAATAATGCATTGTCTTCCATTCTTGATGCCAACATTACTACTGGTCTTACTGGTTTGATTCTTTTGGTTTTTGGAACTGGACCAATTCAAGGTTTTGCAACTACATTGTTGATAGGTATTGCTACTTCATTGTTTACGGCTATTTTCATCACAAGATTGTTTATTGACAGTTATACCAAAAATGGTAAACCATTGCCTTGTTCAACATCTGTGACTAAAGATCTTTTCAAAAATGTAAGTATTCAGTTCTTGAGAAAACGTAAAATTGCCTATGTGATTTCTGGAATTTTGATTTTGATAAGTGTTACATCTTTGTTCACCATTGGTCTTAACCAAGGTGTTGACTTTGTAGGTGGACGTACATATACCGTTCGTTTTGAAAAAGATGTAAATTCACAGGAAATTCAAAGCAATCTTATAAAAACCTTTGGAAGTGCCGAGGCTAAAACCTATGGTGGCGACAACCAGTTGAAGATTACAACTAAATATAAGGTTGACGAAACCGGTACAGAAGTGGATGAGGAAATAGAGCACATGCTTTTTGAAACCGTTAAAAAAGATATGCCAGCTGATATGACCTATGAAAAGTTTGTTGGGGACCAAACCGGAAAAACCATCGGAAGGATGGAATATTACAAGGTGAGCCCTACCATTGCAGATGATATTAAGAAGGACTCTTTCTGGGCCGTATTCGGTTCGTTGGTTGTGGTTTTCCTTTATATTCTGTTGCGCTTTAGAAGATGGCAGTTTAGTTTGGGTGCTGTGGCTGCTGTGGCACACGATGTAATAATCGTTTTAGGTGTGTTTTCCCTAACGTATAGGTTTATGCCTTTCAGTATGGAGATTGACCAAGCTTTTATTGCGGCAATACTTACCGTAATTGGTTACTCGCTGAATGATACGGTAATTGTGTTTGACCGTATCCGTGAATACTTTGGCGAACACCCAGGCTGGAAAATGAATCGAATCATTGACGTGGCATTGAGCAGTACTTTGGGAAGAACGTTAAATACGTCATTCACCACACTTATTGTATTGTTGTGTATGTTCTTCTTTGGTGCGGAATCTATTCGTGGATTGTTGTTTGCAATTATCGTTGGTATCGTTGTAGGTACTTATTCGTCTTTGTTTATTGCAACACCGATTATGTACGACACTGTAAAACGCAAAAAAGTTGAGGATTTGATTGATAAAAAAGAAGAAGAAGGTGCCCCTGCATTGGAAGCATAAATTATTTATTCTGAGAAATAAAAAAGCCCTTTCCATTCGGAAAGGGCTTTTTGTTTTTGGAAAGATTCTATTTTGAGATTTTAAGAATTAAAACCGTAACTAATTTTTAGTAAACTGAATTTTATCACCTTGTTCAAGCTTCCATTTGTCAGAAAGCCCTGCATTTATTTCCAATACATATTGCGAAGCTGCTTCGGAAGGAAGAGAGGTTTCGTCAAAAGACTTGGCATTTTTTTGGAAACTTACTATTTCCTTATCAGAATTCAAATAAATAATATCCAATGGTATTTCCGTATTCTTCATATAAAAGGATCGCTGTCTCGAATCGTTAAATACAAAAAGCATCCCTTGGTTTTCGGCCATAGAGTGGCGGTACATCAAGCCCGTTTGGGTTGAATACTCATCGTCAGCTATTTCAATATCGAGCGTGGAAATTATTGAATCGTTTTCAGCTTTCAATAAAGTAAGTTGCCCTTCTTTAGTGAAAGTTATTTCTTTGGTAAGACTTTTATTTTCTGAATTTACGGCGTCTTTGCAGTTGTAAAATGTTAAAATTGAAAAGACGAGAGACGCAGAAATAAGTATTTTTTTCATTGAAAATGTATGTTAAAGACTGCGAATTCACGAATATTTAAATAATAATTATTCGTGAATTCGTAATTAATTTTTATTCAGTTATTGGCTTTTTTGAAGCTTTCCACATAATGTAGATTCCTGCTACGATGAAAGGGATGCTAAGCCATTGTCCGGTGGAAAGTAGCCCAAGTGCAGACTCAAACCCGCCCTGACTTTCTTTTACAAACTCCACAATAAAGCGAACCATAAAAAGAAGAATTAAAAACGCTCCAAAAATATAACCGATCTGCTTTCTGCGTTCAGTCTTCCAGTATAAATACCAGCAAACTAAAAATACAATCACATAGCCCGCCGCTTCATAAAGCTGTGCAGGATGGCGAAAAGGAACGGAATTCAGTAATTCTGAAAACTGTGGGTTGTGTACAATAGCGTCATAAGCTTTATTCGGATTTTGAATTCCCGTTGCTTGAACCGCTTCTTGCTTGCGAATGCCTTCGTGAACAAAACGAACACCCAGCGGAAAGTCACCCGAAGGTTTCCCGATGATCTCAGAATTCATAAAATTCCCGATTCGCACAAAAATGCCACCACAGGCCACCGCAATTACGATCCGGTCCATAATCCACAAAAAAGGTTTTTTAATTACATTTTTTGTGTAAAAATACATGGCAATTAAAATTCCAATTGCTGCACCGTGACTTGCCAATCCTTGAAATCCTGTGAATTCAAACTCGGGAACTGTGCTGATTGGTAAAAAAATAGAAAGTGGGTCTTCTACAAAAAGTTCGGACTGATAAAAAATAACATGACCCAAACGTGCACCAATCAAAGTAGCAACGACCATATAAATAAAAAGGCTGTCTAGTTTTTCCTGTGGTTGCCCCTCTCTTTCATAAATCTTTTTAGTGAGTATCCAGCCCAGCGTGAACGCCACTACGAACATCAAACTGTAATAGCGGATCATAAAAAAGCCAAGATCAATCCCTTCAGAAGGATTCCATGTAAAACTTAAATAGTGCATAATAGGGGTTTTATTGAGCAGTGTAAAGATAGCAAAACCGAAAAAGTATTGCGTATCAAATGTTTTATTTGTCTATATATTTCTTTTTCGGGGGAACAGGATCATAACCCGAACCGCCCCATGGGTTGCAACTGGCTATTCGTTTTGTGGCAAGCCATCCGCCCTTTAATAGACCATGTGTTTGCAGTGCTTCCACTGCATAGTGTGAACAAGTGGGTGTATAACGACAACTAGAAGGCAAAAGTGGTGAAATGAAATTCTGATATCCCTTAATTAATAATACGAATGGATATGTGAAAAGTTTTTTCATAAAAACTCCCCCGTTGAAGGGGGGCGGGGGGTGTTTCTTAATTTAATGAAAAAGTCGTGCCTTCCTTCCCGTCTTTAAGCTGAATTCCTTTGACAGCAAGTTCGTCACGTATTTTATCGCTCATCGCGAAATCCTTATTCGCACGCGCTTGATTTCTCAATTGAATAAGAAGCTCAACCGCGGCAGAAAGTTTTTCGCCATCTTGTGAATTTTCTGAGGCATTATTTTCCAGCCCTAAAACATCAAAAAGGAAGTCATCCATCGTTTTCTTTAGCAGTTCCAAATCATTTGCAGAAATGGTTTCTTTTTCTTCTTTTAAAGAGTTTACAAATTTCACTGCTTCAAAAAGATGCGCTATCAAAATAGGACTGTTGAAATCGTCATTCATTGCGTCGTAGCATGCTTTTCGCCAGCTTTGGATATCAAGGCTGCTGTTTTCTGAAGTGTTTAATTCAGAAAGCGTTCTGTAAGCATCCATCAATCTATTGAATCCTTTTTCCGAAGCTTCCAAGGCATCGTTACTGAAATCAAGAATACTTCGGTAATGGGCCTGAAACATAAAAAATTTAGTAACCGTAGGGGAGAAGGGCTTGCTCAAAATGTCGTTTTCACCTGTAAACATTTCATTCGGAAGAATATAGTTGCCAGTAGATTTCGACATTTTTTTCCCGTTCAATGTAAGCATATTTGCGTGCATCCAATAGTTCACTGGCGATGTATGATTGCAGGCTTCTGCTTGTGCAATCTCACATTCGTGATGTGGAAATTTCAAGTCCATTCCACCACCGTGAATATCAAAATTGTTGCCCAAATATTTTGTACTCATAGCAGTACACTCCAAATGCCAGCCTGGAAAACCTTCACTCCAAGGTGAGGGCCAGCGCATAATGTGCTGTGGTTCGGCTTTTTTCCATAATGCAAAATCTTGCGGATTTTTCTTATCGGTCTGTGCAGAAAGTTCACGAGTGTTGGCAATCATATCTTCTAGCTTCCTTCCACTCAGCTTTCCGTAATTGTTGGTTTCGTTGAATTTTACAACATCAAAATAGACTGAGCCATTTTTTTCGTAAGCAAAACCTTTTTTGATTATTTTTTCAACAATATGAATTTGTTCGTAAATATGACCCGTTGCAGTTGGTTCAATACTTGGTGGTAAGGCGTTGAATTTCGCCATTGTAGTATGGAAATCCACAGTGTATTTTTGGACCACTTCCATAGGTTCCAATTGCTCTAGCCGTGCTTTTTTCAAAATAGGATCGTCACCGCTTTCACCGTCATTTTCTAAATGTCCAGCGTCGGTAATATTCCGTACATATCGAACTTTGTAACCCAAATGTTTTAAATATCTGAAAACCAAATCGAAAGAAAGAAAGGTTCGGCAATTGCCCAAATGGACATTGCTGTAAACAGTTGGGCCACAAACGTACATTCCCACCGCGCCTTCGTGAATTGGGAGAAATTTTTCTTTGTTTTTTGAAAGGGAATTGTAAATGTAAAGTTCTTGCTGTTGATAAAGGCCCATTAATTTTCTTTTAAAATGCTATTGAAATTGGGTGTCTAATTTTATGTAGTCCAAAAACTCCCTACGCGTTTCAGAATTTTTGAAAGCACCGCCAAACTCACTGGTCACCGTACTGCTATCAATATCGCGAATGCCGCGCGAATTTACGCAGAGGTGTTTTGCGTCAATTACGCAGGCAACATCTTCAGTATTCAAAACTTGTTGCAGCTCCTTCACTATCTGCATCGTTAAGCGTTCCTGAACTTGTGGGCGTTTTGCGTAATAGTCAACAATCCGGTTCATTTTTGAAAGTCCAACCACAGATCCGTTAGAAATGTAGGCAATATGCGCTTTTCCAACAATGGGAAGTAAATGGTGTTCACAGGTAGAGTAGAGGGTAATGTTTTTCTCTACCAGCATTTCCTTGTATTTGTATTTATTTTCAAAAGTGGAAGCCTTTGGTCTTCTGTCCGGATGCAGTCCGCCAAAAATTTCCTGTACAAACATTTTTGCTACACGCGTAGGTGTACCTTTCAAGCTGTCGTCCTTAAGATCGAGACCTAAAGTGTGCAGAATATTTTGAACATCTTTTTTAATACTTGCAATTTTTTCAATATCGCTAAGTTCAAAAGCATCAGGGCGCATGGGCGTTTCTGTAGAACTGCCAATGTGGTCATTGCCCATAGCTTCTATCTCTTTCAGTTGTTTTTCTAAATCCATTGATTAAAATATCTTTTCATATAGGGCTGCAAAGATACGCAATAGCATTTTGGTACTGAAAACTCGAACTTCTTATTTTTAAGACTTTAAACCTTATATTTTCATAAAATTTTCTTAATTTTCAAAAAAAATTATTTAAAGCACATGAAAAAACTCCCCACCTTAATCGCTATTCTTTTTTTCTCTTTAATATATGGACAACAAAAAACTGTTTCAGATTATGAAACAACAATTTCTATGGAACCCGCTGAGGTAGTTTCTAGCGCAATTTTAAGTTTTGAATTTGCAGAAGAAAAAATCATAAAATATATAATAACCCAAGGAAATAGAGATGTTTTAATAAAAGAAATTAATAAAAACGAAAACTCTCAAATATTGAAAACGGACTTTTCTTTTTTAGAAAATGGATTGTATGAGATACGCTTCATAATTGATGATACTGAGGTAAAAATAATTCCGTTCAATAAAATATAAAAAATATTGCCCCCAATAGCATTAATATCCCCTCAATGAAAAAACTAATACTTTTAATTGCACTTACTTTAATCTCTTTCAGTACAGTTCAAGCTCAGGTTTGTGATATTCTCATTCCTATTTGTGACAGTCAGGATGGTTTGCAAAACAATGCCATAGATCCTTCTCCAGTAACCATAGACACTGGTTGTCAAATTCTGTCTGGAACGCGTACCATTTGGTTCAGGTTGGCTATTATTCAGGCCACAAATTTTACATTTCAAATAGAACCCACAGGAAGCGTTGATTACGATTTTGCAGTATGGGTCAACGCAGACTGTAATAACCTTGGCGTGGCTGATAGGGCTAGTTACGATGCGCCAGCCGTTGGTGAATACGATACGGGTTTGAATCTTATAGCAACCGATTTCTGTGAAACTGCTGTTGGGGATGGGCAGGTTCAGTTTTTAAGTTTGGTTCCGGGTGACGAAGTTATAATTGTGGTTGATAGATTTTCAAATACTCCAGATGTCTTCAATTTAACGTTTGGTGATCCTGATGCTTTTGATTGTTCCATTGTGCAAACCTCTGCTTGCGATGGAGAAACAGTGGTGTTAGATGCTACAAATCCAAATGCTCTAGGATATGAATGGTTTTATGAAAACCCTATAGGATCAGGGATTTACGTTCCGTTTATTCCAGCTGAAACCTCTCCTACATTATCTGTTACTACCACCGGTAATTACAAAGCAGAAATATATTTGCCATTAGGCGTTACTGATTCAGAGTTTTTTGATGTGGTTTTCTATCCCCAACCTGTAATTGCAAGTCCTCCATTAGATATTGATATCTGCGATGACGGTACCAATCCCGGCATTTTCGATTTGACTGAAAATGATGATGATGTGCGGGGTGGGCAAGATCCGTTGTTTGAGATTACGTACCATAATAATCAACTGGATGCAATTAATGATAGTAATCCTATAATTCCTCCAAATGCATATCCTATAGTTGGTTCTTCTGAAATAATTTGGGTACGTATAGAAGAACCAAGCGGAACGTGTTATGCGATAGATTTTTTTGAAATTAGTTTTGCAGCCGCTACTGCCACGGCCCCTGCAAGCCCTCATTACTTATGCGATGTGGGTGTTCTAGGACAAGAGCCTATTAACTTAAATACCACTTTTGATACCGCCATTCTTAATGGACAGGATCCCGCTCAATACACAGTAACCTATCATGCTAACCCAGCAGATGCAATAGCGGGCACCAACCCCTTATCTCAGCCGCATGTTGTTACTGGATCCCAATTTATTTTTGTTCGAGTTGAAAATAATACTGTCCCAAGTTGTTATGCGACTACTCAATTTAACCTTATTCTTGTTCCCAAACCTATAGCAAACCCTCCAGTTGATTTGTACCAGTGCGATTACGGTACCACTGCAGGCGTTTTCAACCTGACGGACAATGATGCGAACATAATGGGCGGTCAGGACCCTACTTTGTTGACTATAAAATATTACCAGACCTACCAAGACAGTTTTGACGATACCAATGAGATCCTTGGCGGGGTCCACATCATAGTTCCCCCTTCCCCCCAGACGATCTACGCTCGGATCGAGGACAATACGGGCAGTTGTTTTGACCTGACTGATTTCAAGATCTATTTCAGCCGTGCGATCGCTGGCATCG